>JBEKTW010000054.1:0-2969 GCA_049515655.1 Bacteroidota bacterium | reverse complement strand
CCGCCCATTTGAGTTGGAAGGACAGATTCCGATCTGACGATGGTTCGGGTATCTTTGGTCACCCAGGTAGTTGTCATCGAACCATCCTCATCTTTTGGCCTGACCTCAATCTTCCATGTATTGCCGGCAGACCCAGGCTCTCCTGGTTTTACGACGAGAGACATCGCCTTTGCCTTTGCACTCATCATGTCGAAGATCATGAGCGTGGCCTTGTACCCGTCGGCGAACGGAAGTGTGCTCATGGGAAGGTCGGTGCCCGCGCCGTCGGGCAACGCCGGTGAGGACAACTGCGCTTTGACCGGCATATCCTGGGGGCCCATTCTCATCCTGCCATCAACGGCATTCGCGGTGAAGGCCAGCTCGACAATCCCGCCGCCCTGTTTGGCCGAGCGCCGTACGGGAAGCAGCGTTTTCGCGTCGATGTCCACGGTATCGCTTCCACCCATCATCCCTGTGACGTCATCGATTGCACGCCAGACATCCTTGCCGTTATATGCCGTTTTTTGGATTGTGCGGGTGAGGGTCATGGGAATCTTTTGTCCGCGAGCCTCGACGGTCATCGTGTACTTGAGCACGCCGGTTCGAATGAGGCCGCCATCGAATTTGGGCATTTCAGCCGCGGTGGACACCGTGTCAGTCGATTTTTGCAGCGCTACGGTTTTGATGTCTACCGTGATCGCATCGAGTCTCTTCTGAATTGCTTCTCTGACATCCTGTTGGGAGCGTCCGCTCAGATACTTTCCGAGAAATTTTTCCATCGCCGTGTACATTGCAAGCCGGTTCTCGAGGCCGCTGTACCCGTGTCCCTCGTCGGGCGCGACCATGTATTCAACATTTCTGCCGAGGTCCCGCAGAGCGACAACAATCTGGTCCGACTCGGCTTTCTTCACGCGGGGGTCGTTTGCTCCCTGAACAACGAACAGCGGCGCCTTAATACTCTTTGCTGAGAAGAGGGGCGATTGTCCTTCCAACATCTTCCGGTCGGAGGGGTTGTCCTTGTCTCCCACGCGAACGGCGAAGGTTTTCTGCATCGGCGCCCAGTAGGGTGGAATCGAATTGAGCAGCGTAATGATATTCGACGGACCGACGATATCAAATCCGGCGGCATAGAGGTCGGGCGTAAAGGCCAGTCCGGCCAACGTCGCGAAGCCGCCGTACGATCCGCCCACGATTGCCACTCTCTTGGGATCCGCGACGCCCTGTTCGACAAGGTACTTCACACCGTCGGAGATATCGTGCTGCATGGAGCCCGTGCCCCATTGCTTGTTCCCTGCATTGAGAAACTTTTTGCCGTAGCCCGTCGACCCCCGGAAGTTCGGTTGGAGAACGGCGTACCCGCGGTTCGCGAGGAACTGTGCGATGGAATTATAGCTCCAATAATCGCGGGCCCATGGTCCGCCATGGACAAACACTACGGTTGGAAGTCTTTCCGGCTGAAGGCCTTTCGGCACGGTCAGGTAGGCGGAGATCATCATGCCGTCACGTCCCTGGTAGTGAGCCGGCTTCATCGGGGCGAGTTGATCCGACGGCAGATTGGGCCGCGAGCGGTAGAGGAGTTCGGCCTTTCCCGTTTTTCGGTCGAAGATATACACCGATCCCGGGTCAACGTCGCGCGAAACGGATACAAGCCACGTTTGCTCGTCAAACGTTTGGGAGATAATATTCAGATCGCCTTTCGGGAGTTCATTCTTCAGGCGTTCGAAGTCTTTGGAAAATGCTTCCTGCTTCGGGTAGACTCGTCGCATATCGCCGAAGTAGAATGTCGCAAGCATTTCGTTGGTGACATCCGAGAACAATGCTCCGGCAAGATCCACCTGATTCTCGGGGTCCTTTTCGATAAACTTCGTCGACCCATCCTTCATGTCGAACAACTCGAGCTGAATCTTGTCCAGATCATTTCCCTTGTTCGTCGTCAGGTAGAAACTGTTCCCATCGGGCGTGAAACGAATCGCGTCCGCCGACTCTTCGGCGTTGACGGAATAGATGGGTACCAGCTTTTCTCCGTCAATGTTAAGAATCTCAGTGCCGCCGTCGCTCGTCTGACGGAAGCCGAGCCGGAGCTCACCCTTCAGGTCGGTCATCCAGCCGGCGATATTCTCAGTATTTTTCCGGATGAGTCTCCGTTCTCCGCTGAGGAGATTTACCCGGTACACGTCGAAAAGAGCGGGATCCCTGTCGTTCAATCCGACAATGATCTCGTCAGGGGTAACGCGCGGAACATCGATGATGGTGGCGCGCACTTTTTCAAGAGGAGTGAGGTCTCGCGGCTTGGGAACCCGATCGCCGGTCGCCTGCGGGTCAACGGCATAGACGCGGTAATTTTCGTCGCCGCCCTTGTCCTGGACGTAAAGAATGTACTTGCTGTCCTGTGACCAGAAGTACCCTGGAATCGGTCGATTCTCGTCGGCGGTCAGCGGCCGGGCCTTGTCGAACGACTGGGAGAGCTCCTTGATCCAAATGTTGCGAACGTTCTTGAATGGCTTCAAGAATGTTATGTATTTTCCATCCGGCGAGATTTGGGCGCCGGAGACCTCCGGGTCGCCAAAGAAGATCTCGCGATCAATGAGCGGAGGCAGTTGAGAGAATCCTGCCGACCCGAGGACAACAAGCAGGGCGCTGATCATGAATATGAGTTTGTGCATATCTTCTCCCCAAGATTGTTGATGATGTGGTTGATGTAATCGTTGATATGAGGGGAACAAACCTGTCTGGGGCGATTGTTGGGCACGCTATCTCGACTGCTACGTAGGAAATCAACTCTCACGTCTTGAAATGTAATTGCCCAATTCCCAATGCTTACCGGACTAATATCATAAGGTAAGAAAATGCGTGCGAAAAGTCCATCTCTCTCGGGATCTTCACCCTGCAAAGAAAAGGGAATTTCGTCGATTTCTGCCATCTGCCAGAGGACTTTCCTCAGATACGCGCGTGCCTCTTTATCACGCGGACGCGGTTCGAATGGTTATGCT
>JBEKTW010000053.1:0-3166 GCA_049515655.1 Bacteroidota bacterium | reverse complement strand
GCATCCGGCCCGGCAATGATGCTGTGAACCTCCTCGGCGGCTCGTCCGCAGAAGGAACAGCGAATCGGTTCCTCGCGCTTGGTTTTTTGTGCCATCGTCTACTTTTCTTTCTTATCGATTCGCGGCTTCTTAACCAAAATGTTGTCAATGAGTCCGTACGTCTTTGCTTCCTCGGAAGACATATAGTAATCGCGGTCGGTATCTTTCTCGATCACGTCGATTGCCTTGCCGCAGTGGCGAGCCAAAATCTCGTTGATGCGTTTTTTCATCTTCAGGATTTCTTCTGCCTGGATACTGATGTCGGTGGCAGTCCCTTGCACGCCCCCCCACGGCTGATGGATCATGATGCGGGAGTTCGGGAGCGCCGTTCGCTTTCCCTTTGTTCCACCGGCCAGGAGAACGGCCGCCATGCTCGCCGCCATGCCGATGCAAATAGTCGAGATGTCCGGACGAATGTATTGCATCGTATCGTAGATGGCAAGCCCGGACGAAACACCGCCGCCGGGGCTGTTAACGTACAGATGGATGTCTTTATCCGGATCTTCGGATTCCAGGAACAGCAGCTGAGCGATGACGAGACTGGCGATAGTGTCGTCAATCGGCATGCCGATGAAGACGATGCGTTCCTTCAGAAGGCGCGAAAAGATGTCGTATGCCCTCTCCCCGCGACCGCTCTGCTCAACGACGATAGGGACGAGTTGGTTGTAGATTTTTGAATCCATGGTTGGCTTTACCTTTCAAGCATATGATGTGCGTTCAAAGATTATAGTGCGACATTATCTGGGAAATTCATCGGTGACTTTTTCTGAGATCGCGGACTGCGCCTTCAGGAATGCCATCAGTTTCTCGGAGAGGATCCTATCCAGCACAGTTTGGGAATTCTTGTAGAATGCCGTCAAACGCTCCTTTTCGATGCCCATCGTCGGTGCGTCGAGCTCGGCGCGGCGCTGCACGTCGGCGTCTTCGACCTTGATCTGCTCGGCCTCAATGATCCGCTCCCGGATGAGGTACCACTTCGCCTGGAAGATGGCCGATGGCCGGTATTCTTCACGGAACTTTGTCTCATCGAAATCTTGTGGCAGCTGCTTCTTGGGATGTTGACCCTTCAGTTCTTCGAGATAGCCGTCGGCGACGGCTTTCGTCAGAGACTCCGGGACGAGGAAATCATGCTGCCGGACGATTTCGCCGATGAGAGCGTCCGTGATATTCCGTTCGGCCATTTCCTGCCAGTACGTTTCCAGGTCGTTCCGGATCTGCCGGTGAAACTCGGGGAGGGTTGACACTTTGTCTTTTGTCACTTTCTTGACGAAATCATCATTGAGCTCGGGGAATGATACCTTTTCCACCTTCTTTACCGTGCATTCTATGTGATGCTGCGTTTTCCGTCCATCCCGTTCGGTCTCGAATGATGCCCGGCGAGTATCACCGACAGAAGCACCTTGAAGGGCTTTCTTGACCTCCGGATGAATCGATTCGTCAGCCAGGTAAATTCTCATGCCGGGATTCTTTTGGCCGATCAACGGCGTCCCCGCACGGTCGAGTTCCTGAACGTCGGCAGTCAAAATGTGTTCATCGTCGGTGGCTGAGTTCACCTCGCTCAGCGAACTGTTCGCTTTCCTTAGTCGTCCCAGCTCATCCTCGACTTCTTTTTCGTTCACTCTATGAATGACCTTCTCGAGGAGTATGCCTTTGTACGTATGCAGTTCAAACTTTGGCTTGATTTCATACTTGACCTTGAAACGCAATTCTTCACCGCGTTTGTAATCCATGTCGGTGAGGACGGGCTCGCCAAGGGGTTCGATGTTCTTTTCCTGGGTGAGCCGGCGATAGAGATCGTTCGCGATCTTCGAAAGTGAATCGTACTCTATGCTCTCGCCGTACATCTTCTTGACAAGTTCAAGGGGGGCTTTCCCTTTCCGAAAGCCTTTCACCTCTATCTTCGACCGCTCTCGCTTGTATGCGTCTTCAAAATGCGGCACAAGTTCCTGCGCGGTGACCTGAACCTGAATTTCTTTCTCAACGTCGGTGATGTCTGTGATAGCGACTTCCACAAAAAATGACCTTTCTTTAGATTCTGGATGGGCACAAGAGATCGTCGGCCGGTGACATGCCGCCAATCGTGATGGGCTTTCGACCCGGCGGATCAGCTCTGCCGGATGCGCCCGACCCGATGCATCCCGGCAGGTTGTCCCATCTCCAATACCTTCGTGGGCACGAAGGGAGTTGAACCCCCACGGGTTGCCCCACTAGCTCCTAAGGCTAGCGCGTCTGCCAGTTCCGCCACGTGCCCGGCGAATTTACGTCAGTTTGACTAAGACCAATTGATGAGTGATGATACGCACGACAATTTCGAATTCAGAATTTCGAATTTGGAATGATTCAGGAAGAATCATTGCCGTGCGTGACACCCTCAATAAGTGAGAAAATATACGGCTTTTTTGGCGGAACTACAAAAATTGACTCGAACCGGGAATATTTGTACCTTTCATTGCTGAAAAACTGCCATAGGAACTCGATGCCTCCAAGATTTCTACCGCCCCCGGTTTGGTTTTCTCAACAAATGATCCTTCTGCTTATGTTGTGTTCCAATGCGTCGTTGGCTCAGGACACCAGCTTGATGTCCCCGGAGTTGCGAAGGTTCACTTCCAAGGAAACAATCCCTGAAAAAACCTTCGATGTCTATGGCTACCAGAACTACGTCTGGGGGAGACCGACTTCGAAAGACGTGATCGCGGACCTCAAGAAAGAAGGCATCGACGAGCCGAAGAAAATAATCCTGTCGGATGTCGACTTGTTCGCCATCGAAGCTGTCGTCAAGTTATCATGCGTAGAAGTTCCTAACCCGATAAAGATCAACAAGGATTTCATCTTCAACAATAACCGTCTGGTCAAGGTCGTTCATTATTGGCATGGTGAATATGACCCGAGTAATGGGGATAGTGTGTTTGCATGTTTCAGGAGAGTGCTGACGAACAGGTTCTTCAAGCCGGATAGAAGCACGGTGGATGAAATGACCCATGCCACTTCCCTCGAGTGGAGATTCAAAAGCACTACCATTATCCTTCAGAAGACGTACAATCGTGACGGGAAACTGGGGCATGTGTTTGTCAATTTCATCAGCAATAAGTTCGAAGATGATTGGAAATCCCATCCTCACAAACATTGA
>JBEKTW010000052.1:0-4882 GCA_049515655.1 Bacteroidota bacterium | reverse complement strand
GAGGGAGGAGTCGCGCACGAAGAGCGTATCGCTCGGCCGGACAAGTAGTGTCCTGTTGAGTGAAAGCTGGTGCCCAATGGAAATGTTATCCAGCGTATGTGTGCTGTCTCCTGCGATGGTCAAATTCCAGAAAGGAGTTGCGTCGATGGATTTGTGCCTGTCGCCGGCAAAAACGACGGTGGATTGTCCGGCGACGAATGTCCCGTGATTCAGCCAATCCCCAGCGCAGGTGAGTTGTTTTTTTACGGTCAGCGAACCTGCGGTTGAACTGAATGTCAGTGTCGCACCGCTATCCAGCTTCAACGCGCCAATACTGTTGGGAACTGTAACGTCGTACAAAACTGGGACGTTGAGCTCCACCGCTTGAGTATCCGCTGGGACGAGATTCCCTTGCCAGTTGCTTGGATTTGACCAGGAGCCTCCGGAGGATCCGACATACTGCCTGGTCGGAGCGTTACCGAAATCAAGGTCAGCAACTGATGCTCCATTTGTAATCGTGACTTGGTACGTCCCCGGTGCGGGCGGAGAAGTCTGTATGAAACCGTCCTGTGACACTTCGTTCACCGTGTATGTGCCGTCGAATAATCCACCAAAGACATAATTGCCGGCGCTATCCGATACCGTCGTGTCGGAGGATGTTAACGTAGTTGCCGGAACCTGCCGCAGAATGATTTTCCATCCTGCCATCCCCGGCTCCCCCGGATCCTTCACACCATTGCCGTTGAGGTCGCTGAAGGTCGTGCCGCTGATCGAGCTTGGACCCTGTAAATCGATTCCAGGGTAGAGGGGGCATATGCGGTACCCGTCCACGTTCTCTGCCCCTGCTGACGAGACGATCGTGCCTTCAATTTTGCCGATGACTGCTCCAATCGGAGGTGGACGAAAGGAAGGGTCGCCGGGTATTGTGACCGGACCGCCATGGCCATACGTATAATAATGAGAAATATCATAGTCGGTGATTTGGTTGCCCATCGTATCCGTCATCACCCATGTGCCGCGTGTTGGATTCAAAATGCTTGTCACCGTGAGATTTGTCAGATATACCAGGCTTCCTTCCCATTGTTCGCCCTTGGAATACTGCTTCGCCGTCGTATTGTTGTACGATCCAAGATTGAAATCAGTCACCTGGACGTGCGTTGCAGTCGGAATTGGCGCGGTTCCTATAACCTCAATCGAAATACCATAGATGGGTTGAAATTGCGTTGAACTGTTCATGGAATTTGTAGGAAATTCCGAAACGACCCCGGTTATCAAAACGACATCCCCCATCTGGGCTGCCAAGAACCCGTCGGCGATAGCTTGAATTGAGTCCGGATAACTCGTTAGACTGTCCGTTTGCTCTCGAACAAGGATGCCGCCCCAGGAGTTTGAATTTGCTGCAGTGTCGTGGAGCAGCATTGTATATCCGTTCGCCGTGTACGTGATGACGTTCGCAGGACAGATCACTATTCCTACGGTTGTGATTGTGTCTGGAAATGCGGTGCGTGCGTAGGGAGAGGCTTGTGACAACCAATGGGTTGTAGATCCGGCGAACTGAACCGAATCTGCCATGTGCAATGAATCCGGTCCGACGTACTGCAAATCTTGGATGGAGACGAACGAATAAGATGCCCACGACTTCGTAATCTTGTTGAAGCGGGGAATTGACTTTCTTTCTGAAGCGCACACTTGCGAAAGGATCAATAGCAGCAGCAGGCAACTAAACACGTGTTTCATAGTACCCTCACCTTTCTGTACGTCATACATTTATTGGACTTGTATGATGAGACATGCGGAAAAGAACGAGCTTTCGGGTTGATCGTGCTCGGCGTTACCGGACTATCACACAAAAGTAATAAATCGGCTGCCGAAAGTCAACACCTCCGGGACAAACGGATGCCCGGAGGCCATTTCATTGCCATGCACCTTGAATGTCCCTGCCAATTTTCGTATATTCTCAAGCTGTTTTCCAAGAAAGACTGGTCTATCCGTTGAGAATCTGACCGTTTACCATGAATAGCGAAATGAAGGAGCCCATCGATGGAACACTTTAAAGATAGTATCTACAAGCTCATAGTGGAGACCTCAAGCAATCTTCCCCCCGATGTCCGCAGGGCGCTTGAGCGCGCGATGCAGATGGAGACACCCGACACCCGGTCATCGCTCGCTCTACAAACCATCGCAATAAACGTTGATATGGCGTGCAGCGATGTTGCCCCGATCTGTCAGGACACGGGCATGCCGACATTTGAAATAAAAACGCCGGTCGGCACAAATCACCTAACCATGAAGAAACAGATCAAAGAAGCGATCGCCGAGGCCACAAAACAGGGAAAGCTCCGGCCGAATTCTGTCGATTCGCTCACGGGAAAGAACAGCGGAGATAATCTCGGTGAAGGAACGCCCGTCATGCATTTTGAGCAATGGGAGAATAACGAGATTGAGGTAAAGCTTCTCCTCAAAGGCGGAGGGTGCGAGAATAAGAACATTCAATACTCGGTGCCGTGCGAATTACCGAACCTCGGTCGTGCCGACCGCAACCTCGACGGAGTTCGCAAGTGCATCATGCACGCGGTCTACCAGGCCCAGGGACACGGATGCAGCGTCGGAGCGATCGGTGTGGCGATCGGCGGCGACCGGGCATCAGGATACTATTACGCGAAACAGCAATTGTTCCGCACGCTCGATGATGTTAACCCGAATCCGGAGCTCGCGAAGCTTGAGAACTATATCATGGAGAATGCGAACAAACTTGGTATCGGCACAATGGGCTTCGGAGGCAAGGTGAGCCTTATTGGCTGCAAAATCGGAGTGTACAATCGTTTGCCGGCATGCTACTTTGTGACGGTCGCTTACGATTGTTGGGCTTTTCGCAGGCTTGGAGTCGTTCTCGACGCTTCCACCGGAAAGATCAAGCGATGGCTGTATAAAGACGACACGCCCGCGCGCCGGATGGCGAAGGAAAGCAAGTTGCCGCTAACCGGACGGGAAGTTACCCTGACGACTCCGATCTCGGAGGAGCAGATCCGCAGTTTGAAGGTCGGTGATGTCGTCCTATTGAATGGGATGATGCACACCGGCCGGGATACGCTCCATCATCATCTTCTAACCCATGATTCGCCCGTCGATCTTCGTGGCGCGGCGTTGTATCATTGCGGTCCGGTGGCCCTCAAAAAGGACGGCAAGTGGTTTCTGAATGCCGCGGGTCCGACAACGAGCGGTCGCGAGGAGCCGTACCAGGCCGACGTGATAAAGAAATTCGGTCTGCGAGCCGTCATCGGTAAAGGCGGCATGGGCGCCAAGACCCTTGCAGCGCTCAAAGAGCACGGCGCGGTGTACCTCAATGCGATCGGGGGCGCGGCGCAGTACTACACGAAGTGCATCGTGGATGTCGAGGGAGTGGACTTCCTCGATTTTGGCATTCCCGAGGCGATGTGGCACATCAAGGTGAAAGACTTCCCGGCGATCGTCACGATGGATGCGCACGGTAACAGTCTCCATGCGGATGTCGACAAAGCTTCAGCGATAGAATTGGCGAAGTTTTCGGAGCCGGTCAGTCTCTAGTGTCCTGTCTCTCGGAAATAGATTATTGAAGAGGTGAGGGTAGCGAGTGACATAACGATCTAAGGACCTGTTAAGACTATTTGTGTGACACGATACAAGACAACACTCGAAAGAGACCGGTTATGAAAATGGTATTGGTGAAAAACTTTCCCAACCGTCTGCTGGCGGAACAAGCGCGAGAAAGTCTCGAGCTTGAAGATATTCCCTCGCTGGTTCAGGCATCCGACACGGGTATCGTCGGACTCGGGAGTATCAGTCTCCCTGAAGGAGTAGACTTGTATGTACCGGAGGAATTCGCGGTGCGGGCTTCCGAGATTCTGCAGAGCATCTTCAACGGAATTTGAATCGCCTTCCCGACGCACAAGTTGAAAATCGTGAAGAATTTTCGTTTATTGAATTGAACCAAATGTCCGAGGAAGGAATAGAAGTGACAGAAGCTCGACTCGCTGGACCGGCGAAACCGGCCGGAGCACCGGCGCGTAAGAGCAAAATCGTGTTTGATCAGGGGTAACCCAAAAGAGTTCGGTTTATTTTCATAACTTGGCTGGCGTAGCTCAGTGGTAGAGCAGCGGTTTCGTAAACCGCAGGTCGTAGGTTCAAATCCCACCGCCAGCTCAAGAACTGCGGGGGAAAAATTGTCGGGATAAACCGTCGGTTGTAGGTTCTTTATCCGCCGAAGGTGAGCGAAGCGAACCGTAGGCGGAAAGTCCCACCGCCAGCTCAAGAGCTGCAAGGGAAAGATTGTCGGGATAAACCGCAGGTCGTAGGTTCTTTATCCGCCGAAGGTGAGGGAAGCGAACCGTAGGTGGAAAGTCCCACCGCCAGCTCTCAGCGTGCAACTCCTGTCGCGTTCCATCGTGACAGGATTTTTTTTCTCAAAATGGGAATGTCGAATTCTTACGACGTAATCAGGTTCATCCGCTCCATACGCAAGGGAAAGCCCCTGTAGCGCAACGACGTGCCATTGTTGGTCATCATCTCTTTACGGGTGTATCAACACAGATTTTCTCTCCGTCAAAATGTGCGGGTATTGTTTTGCAGTTCATTGTTTACTCAGCGTGTGTTAACAAGTAGTATCGAGTTTTCATGGCAAGGGTTGACTTCACTGGTTGCAAAAAGCGCGCCTTAAGCTTAAGGTTTCTGACATTTTTTTGTGCGGCTTTTATTGATTTTTGCCATCAAAATCGCTATATTATCCCCGCATTTGAGTTTATTTCTTCCATATCGAAGCTTCAACCTCATCCCGGATGTCGCCGGAGCAGGATTCGGGGTCACGTACAACAATAAAGGATGTTCATGAACGAAGGGACAATTATCCAGGTCATCGGACCCGTGGTCG
>JBEKTW010000051.1:0-4641 GCA_049515655.1 Bacteroidota bacterium | reverse complement strand
CGGTTTGGACCCCCAGAACAAACGCCAGTTTGACTAAGCGTGCTCACCTACACAACAGGCAATAGGTCGGTCAAAGAACTCTATGGTATGCTCCACTAATCGCCCTCGCCGAGCTCTTCTAAAATCTTATAGTGGGAGATTGTCTGGCCGATCATAGAGAACACCCCTTTCCGAACTCATCCCCTCTCACCCCCTTCTCTAAAATCAGAGAAGGGGAAGCACCGGCGAAGCCACTTCGTCCCTCTCTAACATTAGAGAGGGACCACAGGGTGAGTTCATGGTGCGATATGGTTTTTCCAATCATCGAGCTATTCTTCTACATTAGGTCCCGCTGAAAAAAACAGCGGGATTCTCAAACTTGTCCCTGCTCGTTGGAAAACACTCGCAGGCAATTTTGGAATTTGACCGATCACAGATTACTATCCCAAAGTATGGTGGAAATATAGTACTCTGGATGGTTGGAGTCAATAGGCGCCCCAGGCGAGCGGAAGCGGTGAAAAGAACTGAGTAGACCGGGGTTTGTGGTCCATTCTATAACAGCACCGCCCAAGCATATCACTCGGACGATGTGCATTTTGAGAGTATTTAGGGGAGATTTTCTGGAAGCGCTGGATTCGGAAAAGAGTCAACCTAGTGCCGTCTTCGGCCAAGCTGGTGAAGTGTGTTTATATCACCGCGGATGGGCGCTTCCTTCGCCCTTATGAAAGACGAAACCAGAGGTTCCGACCGGCTTACTGCCCATCGGGACTTTCTTTGCTAATCATTTGTTTCATGTGACATTTTGCTCTCCTCGTGCGACTTATGTGCGATCCGGCGTGGGTTCTCTTGACACTCCCCAAATATCTTGCTATCTTTCACGATCGAACCAGAGGTCTTTGAGTCTGTAAAGATGGCTGAAGGTTAGCTACATGCTGACGAAGAAATCTTCAGCTCATTGACTTAGAAGAATCTCCTCCGGGTTTCTCCCGGAAGATTCAGAGTATTTTTCGGCTTGCAGCCGATAGATACACTATCAGATCTCATCGTGCAATAACAACAAGGAGAATGTACAATGAATATCAGAAACTGGCTTTGCATCGTCTCCCTTACACTAGTCAGTTGCGCGGTTGCGCTAGGGCAACCTGGCGTATGGACCGGTGGCGCAACGGATATCACTAAATCCTCTGCGGTTATTAAGGGTTCGGTAGATCCAAACTATGCCCGGACAACGGTATACTTTGAGTTTGGAAAAACCGGTTCATACGGTTCCGTGACGGAAGCTGATACCATCGACCCTCCCGGCTATGCGGTCGTTTTCCCGGGCAGCAGTCAGTACGGAGAGATCTATGACACGTCGCAGTGTGTATCTTATACTTATGAAATGTGGGTCAGACCGGATTATTACTATGATATGGGAATCTTCATACGGACTAATTTCCACGGGTATTGGGGCGGGGCGTATTCCCCCCTGCTGTATACCACTACAGACCATCGGTTTGCCTACTATACGTGGGATGGGTCGGGCCACACGATTGTAAGTGCGACGACGTATACTACAGGCCAATGGTACCATGTCGCGATCATTGCACAGCAGAATGGGTATGCGCGATTGTTCGTCAACGGGAGAGAGGAGGGAACGCCGCAGGCGATCGGTACGGTATGGCAGGGCGGGGACCGATATTGGCTGAGCAATTCGTACAACTATATGTACGGCGGATGTGTCGATGAGCTACGGTACTGGAATGTCGCACTCGATGGGGCAACGATACGAAGGTGGATGGGCCGGAATGTCGATTCAAATCATCCGAACTATTCTGCTCTGCGGGGCTACTGGAGGTTTAACGAGGGATCCGGGTTGACCGTGAATGATGCCAGTGGATATGGCCACAACCTGGCATTGATCAATTACGGAAGTCCCTGGATCGACGGTGCGCGGGGCTTTGCGGTGTCGGCGGATCTCGGCGGGCTGGACCCGACGACGACGTATTACTACAGGGTAACGGCATCGAACGGCTCCGGAACGTCGTACGGCGGCCAGCAGAGTTTTGCCACCAGGGGAATACCTGTCATACACTCGAACCCGGCATCCTATTCAGAGAACATCTATGCCGGTGATACGAAGGTTGATTCACTGTTTGTCGCGAACACCGGTACCGAAACGCTGAACTACACGCTTTCCACCGTGGCACCTCTTCTGGTTCCAAAACAGCGCCCGCACACGCTTGTTCATGCCGGCTTTGTGGGTTTCTCATCTTCCGGAGGGGCCTTGGCTGTGGGCGCGGTCGATACGGTGCTTGTGACCTTCGATCCCTCGGGCTATTCCGCAGGAACCTATCGTGACACGATTTACATCAGCTCCGACGATCCGGTGAATTCGCTTGTCAAGGTTCCGGTGGAAATGAGTGTCACCGATGCGGCCGGGTTGTCAGTGACGCCGTCATCGCTGGCATTTGGTGGCGTCTTCGTTGGATCGTCGAAAACGGCATCGTTGAAGATTACCAACAACGGAACCACCACGTTGAATGTAACAAACGTGATTTCAAACAGAACACAATTTGTTCCCATTGATTCCGTGTTTACCGTGGGCCCATCGGGTTCCCATGATCTCCGGATAACATTTACACCTGTTGATTCGGTGAACGTGTCAGCGGCTATCGTGATCGAAAATAACGATCCGACAAATTCACATGATACGGTTAATGTTAGCGGCAGGGGATGTTTCCGTCCCTCTAATGCCGGCTATGCGCTTAGATTCGACGGCACCAACGATTATGTCAGAACGCAGCTCAACGACTTGAGCGGAGATCAGCTTACGATTGAGTATTGGTTCAAAGGCTCCTCTCTCCAGTCCGCTGTGCGTCAGCAGGACGACTTTAATTATATTGTGGCGGGGTGGTCGGGGATCCACATTCTCTCGGTCGATGGGGGGACATCTAGCGGGGTATCGGTAGGAGGCGCAGCAACTGACGGCAACTGGCATCATGTCGCAATGACATGGCAACGCAACTCCTCAAACGGATTCACAAGTTACCTCGATGGCTCCATTGTGAATCAGAGGGCCTCGGCGGACGTGTCAATCCCCGTGATCAGTGACGACGTTTTCTTTGGATCATTCCATGGATCTTCAGAGTGGACAAACGGCGTCCTTGACGAGATTCGCATTTGGAAGGTCGCGCGCACTCAACAGCAGATCCGGGAGAATATGCACCGGCAGGTGAATACGGCAGATCCTGATCTCTTGGGGTACTGGGAGTTCGACGAAGGTGGTGGAACTACAACCGTGGATCACGCTCAGTCGAAGGACGCAACACTCAACAACTTTGATATGACATCATCCAGCGGCTGGGTACAATCAACCATACCTCTCGGTTCCGGTACAAGTACAACCCATTCATCCGTCACCAGCGGCTCGTGGGATTTCGGCGGATTGACGATCTCAACCGCGGCTGATACGTTTGATAACCCCATCGACCTCTGTGTCACTCAGATCAACACAGCTCCGAACCTGCTTCCATCCGGTTCATCAACATATCTCCAGGACAGGTACTGGGTGGTTAATCTTTTTGGAACTCCGGGTTCGTTCTCGGTGTCCATGAAATTCACTGTTCCGGGGACGTTTACGAACAATGGCTCTGCAAATTCGGCGCTCTATACGTTGTATGCCAGGTCCGACAATTGTGATACTGGCTGGACTCCGCTTATTGTCGGGGCAAGTGCGATTACCGGCACATCGTTGACATTCACAGGCATAACATCGTTCAGCCAGTTCATGATCGGGACCAACGATGCGTTGCCGATACAGCTGGCTTCTTTGTCCGCGGTTGATTCTGCCGACGGCGTTACTCTTGAGTGGTCGACAGTCAGCGAGGTAAATACGTATGGATTCTATGTTGAGCGCCGTCCGGACTCATCACAATTGTACACAACGGTTAGCGGTCTGATCCCGGGCGCGGGTACGACACTCGAAGAACACCATTACAAGTGGACGGATGAATCCGTAAGCAAAGGCTCATATGTGTATCGTCTCAAGCAGGTTGATCTCAACGGAGCGTTTGGCTATTCCCATGAGATCCGCGTCGATGTTGTCCTGGACGTGAAGACCAAACCAGTTCCGCGCGTTTTCAGTTTGAAGCAGAACTATCCCAATCCCTTCAATCCGTCAACATTCATACACTACGAAATACCCGTGGCGAGCACGGTACGACTGGAAATCTTCAACACGCTTGGGCAGAGCACGGCGATCCTGGTAAATGCTCAGCAGGAAGCCGGCTACTACGATGTCTCGTGGCAGCCCGCCAAACCATCGGGAATGTATTTCTATCGTCTTAGTGCAACGGGCCTCGATGACCCGAAGAAGTCCTTTGTGCAAGTGAAGAAAATGTTGTTACTGAAGTGAGCGTAGGTTTCTAACGAGACGCGGGCAAGCCGGCTCTGGTACAGAGCCGGCTTTTTGTTTGTAGCGATGGCTTGACCCCAAGGCTGACGGGACGAGTCGAAGGGCTCCGCGAAGGTCTCCGATGTGCACCCATGCCTAAGACTGCGGCTACCCTTAACATTCTGCAGACTACCCCACGGAAAGTTGAAATTCACACTCGATTTAAAGAATATCACGCGCTACCTAGAGCTGGCCCCCGCCTGGATCAACATGATGCGCCAACGGTT
>JBEKTW010000050.1:0-5483 GCA_049515655.1 Bacteroidota bacterium | reverse complement strand
AGTTATGGAGAGCAATTCAGCCCCGCGCGATTGGCGAGTGGAGTCTATTTCTATCAGATCATTGCAAATGCGATGAAGGGAGTGCCCCAACACTCCGCGCAGAGCTTTGTTCAGACAAGAAAGATGCTCCTGCTGCGCTAGTATCGTGTGACTCAAGTAGTCTTAATAAGTCATTGGATCGTTGTGTCATTCAGAACCCTCTCCCCTTCAGTTCCCCTCTCCCGCTTGCGGGAGAGGGGGTAGGGGTGAGGGTTTAACGTCGGAACAACTTTCTTCTGTCACAAGACACTGACAAATGCTCCAAACAAGAAAAGTCCCAATCCGATGACTCGGAATGGGACTTTCGTTTCTGGAGAGAATTCTGAGAATTACTATGTGATGTTACGCAAAGAGAACAAAAAATGGCTCTCCCGCCGCGCTCGCATCACCGTAAATCCCGTCCGATGTCTGGACGGGACTGCTCGAACGAAATCGAATGAATTCGACTCGGTTCGTCGACTTCAACGCGGAAAGAGCATTCTTCAGAATGCTTTGTTCGTAAGGAGCATTGCCGTTCACGGCAATGCGATTTCAACATTCCTCGAAATCAACTGGCTGCGTAACGTGAGTTACTATCTATTGCCTTGCAGCAATCAGCAAATCCGGGTCGGATCGATACCTCTCAAAATCGATATCTGTTGCAAGAAATGAGGCATCGTATTCAGGGTCCATCGCACGAGCACGCCTAAACCAATCTATCATTTCCCCCTTTTGCCCAAGGATGGAATAAATGCGCGCCATTCCCATGACATTGTCATAAGACGAGTCAATGACGACTGCGCGTTTTCCATGAGCAATCGCTGAGTCCACCAGGCCAAGTCTTGCACTGAAAAATGCAACGTATAAGTAGTTCTGTGAGACATTAGGATTCGCCAAGGTCGCTGCCTCTGCAAGCCTGGCTCCATCCTTCCAGACCATGGTTGCGGTATCTTTCTGCCCTCGTTGGAACTTTGCAACCCCAAGAGTGTAGAGCAAGCTGTAGTTATTTGGTTCATATCGGAGGCATGAGTTGAGCACCGACTCAGCTTCACCCGGGTGCCCCCTTATAACGTGCAACGCAGCAAGGTATTCGGCTGCTACAGGATCTTTCGGATTTCGCTGGAGTGCGTTTTTGTATGCTGCTTCGGCGCTATCATAAGAGAAAGTCCGCTCGAATAGCACACCTAAATTGATCCATGGATCCTCCTGAGAAGCGTTCAAAGCCGTTGCTCGCTGAAACGACTTGATGGCTTCCGGATAGTTCCTCTGAACCCCATAAGCTACACCCAAATTCGTTGCGCTGGCATAGTTGGTCGGCTCGAGCTCGAACGCCTTCGTGAAGTAGATGATTGCTCTAGCAGGGTCATTCAGGTTGAAAAGATACTCATTACCTAAATAGATATACGATCGCATTAGGTTGGGATTTTTGTCAATGGACTTTTGAAGATATGAAATCCCCTGCTTTCGATCTCCCCGTGCAAGAGAAAGCCGCCCGAGAAGCCAATCCACTTCAGCATTACTTGAATCAAGCGCAAGCGCCCGCTTGATATTTCGCTCTGCGTCGACCAACCACCTCTCACTATTGTCCCAGTTTTGTTCGTGCTGCTGCAGCTCAGTGCTCGCCAATTTAATGTATCCTTGCGCAAACGTAGTATCCTTCTCGACCGCTTGTTGGAACAGCGAAATGGCGAGTTGGTTATCCTCCTTGTGCGCTCGACGGTCATACTCCAATCCACGCAGATAGAGGTCATAGACATCCATCGAGGTTTTCGAGGTTCTGGAATCTGCCAGCTCCGATTGAAAGCGCAAGGCAACTTGACGAAAAATCTCATGCTCATTGTTAAGAATCTCTTCACGCGAGTTGTCGTCGAAATTCCCTACGTAGAGATCACTTTTCTTCGCGGGATCAGTTAATCGACACCTGACTTTAACCCTATTCCCTTGGACCTCAATGCTTCCGGTGAGCAGGTACCGAACGCCAAGCTTCTCTGCAATATCTATATCCTTCAATTTCGTGCCCTTGAACTCGCGTGTACTGCCTTCCGAGAGTACGCGAACCTCCCCGAGCTTCGAGATATACGTATTCAAATCCTGCGTGAATCCATCCGCGATGTATTCATTCGTGGTATCTCCCATATTCTGGAACGGGAGAATCGCGAGCGAATTTGACGGTGGAGCGGGCGACAACAGGTACATCCACACGAATGCCAAAACCGCGGCAATTCCAAATCCATAGCCGAGATTACGCTTTGTCTTTTTCCGCTTGAGGATAGTCTTCAGGACGAAGATGTTCGTCGCGAGCTTCCCGCGCGCCTTGTCGGTCGGCACGATGATCACCTGGTAGACCTTGATCGGCTGCTCGATTCCCTTGAGTTGGGGAACGCCAAGATTGAGGACGCGAATATTGATCTTGTTGCGAACCTGTTGATAGACGCTGTCCGAAATGTTGACGCCGCCGACCTCAGCAATCGACTGGATGCGCGAAGCGATGTTTACACCGTCTCCAAACACATCCTTATCCTTGACAATCACATCGCCAAGGTGCACGCCGATCCGTACATCGATCCTCTCTTCTTCGGATTTCGCCTCGCTGTTATGCTGATGGAATGCTTGCTGTGCCTCCATGGCGCAGATGGTGGCGCTCACGACACTATCGAATGAGACAAGGTACGCGTCACCAATCGTTTTGATGGTCGTCCCGGCGTTTCTGGCAACGGTCTCATCAAGGATTTGATTGTGGGCCTTCAGCATGCGCATGGCCGCACTCTCATTCTTCTGCATTTTCTTGGAAAAATCCTTGATGTCGGTAAACATGATGGCGGCAAGCTTGCGGGTCTCGTCTCCCGCGGGCCGGGAAGAGGGTTTGGAGGGGTCTATGTTGGGGGTGTTTGATGCCATTTTACTTGGCACATTTTACAAAAAAACGCCATCGAAAACAACATGGAACCGATGCCTCCCCGTGAATCAACACTTTCGCCTCGAAGAGTCCGAGGGCGGTCAGATAAACAGCGGAGCGAGAACCAGCGTAATCGTCGAAAGCAGCTTAATCAACACATGCAGCGATGGACCGGCTGTATCCTTGAACGGATCGCCGACTGTATCCCCTACAACGGCAGCCTTGTGTGGCTCAGATTTCTTTCCGCCATACGCGCCCGCCTCGATATATTTCTTGGCGTTGTCCCAAGCTCCGCCGCCGTTGTTCAGGAATAGCGCCATGAGGATTCCCGTTATCGTACCCGCCATGAGATATCCCCCGACGACTTCGGCACCGGTCGCGGCGTTTGGGAGCTGCCCTCCCACGTTGTACAAATACTTAAAAACGATTCCCACGCCAACGGTCATTCCGACAACCAGAAGGCCCGGCACCACCATTTTCCCGAGCGCCGCTCGCGTCGCAATGTCGACGCATTGGCCGTAATCGGGCTTTGAGGTTCCCTGCATGATACCCGGATTATTCTTGAATTGCTCGCGCACGTTGTTGATAATTGCGTACGCCGCTTTTCCGACCGCTTTGATGGCAAGCGATGAGAAGAGATAGACGAGGACGGCACCCAGCAGCGCGCCCACGAACACTTCGGGTTTGTCTAAGTTAATGATCGGCTGAAAATCAGGCTTGTAGGCGCGGACTTCGTCGATGTAGGCGCCAAAGAGGAGAAACGCGGCAAGCGCTGCGGAGCCGACAGCGTATCCTTTCGTCAAAGCCTTTGTGGTGTTTCCGACGGCATCGAGCCGATCTGTCCGCGCGCGGATGTTTTCCGGCTGCTTGCTCATTTCAATGATGCCGCCCGCGTTATCCGTGATGGGGCCGAACGTATCCATGGCAAGAATGTAGGCGGCCGTCCCGAGCATGCCCATCGTCGCCACGGCAGTGCCGAAGAGCCCTGCTTCATTCAAACCCGAATGCTGTCCGAGAAAATAGGCCGCAATAATTGCCGCGCCGATCACGAGAATCGGATAACCGGTCGATTCCATCCCGACGGCCACACCCGCAATGATGTTCGTCGCGGGACCGGTCTGCGAGGCTTCCGCAATCGTCCTCACGGGGCGGTATCGGTAATCGGTGTAGTATTGGGTGATGAACACAAACGCGACAGACGTCAACACACCGATCACGCCGCACAAGAAGAAGTTGAAGTAGTACTCGGGACCGAGCAGCCATCGCGACGCTACAAGAAATCCAACAATCACGAGAACCGCAGCCACAAAATAACCCCGGTTCAACGCCTTCATCGGGTCTTCCTTGTCGTTCGTCTTCACGCTTATGATTCCGACAATCGATGCGAGGATGCCGAACGCGCGGGCAACGAGCGGAAACAGCAGTACACCGACCAGCGAGAGACCCTGCGTTTGGAACACGCTCTGATTCGCGGAATACAACGCCGCCGCGAGAATCATCGCGCCGATGTTTTCCGCCGCGGTGGACTCAAAAAGGTCGGCGCCGCGCCCCGCACAATCGCCAACGTTATCACCGACAAGGTCGGCAATCACCGCGGGATTACGTGGATCGTCCTCGGGGATTCCAGCCTCAATCTTCCCGACAAGGTCGGCACCGACGTCCGCGGCTTTAGTGTAAATACCGCCGCCGAGCTGCGCGAAGAGGGCGACAAAACTCGCCCCGAATCCGTATCCGGCAATCAAGAGAGGAATCTTTTCCACGCCGGTAACGATGTTAAGCGAGCTGATCACCGAGAACAAGCCGCCGACGCCCAGCAAACTCATCGCTACCACGAAAAAACCAGAGACAGCCCCCCCACGAAGGGCCGACTGAAGCGCACCGTTCATTTCCGTCCGGGCGGCGGAAGCGGTACGGATGTTCGCGCGGATCGCGACCCACATTCCCATGTATCCCGCTGCGACGGAACAGGCCGCTCCCAGAATAAACGAGATCGTCGTCCAAAGGGCAAGGTCCCCGGGAGTTGCCGGGTCGTGGGGATTCGGTGTTCGGACAAATGCGTAAAGGATGTAAATCAACAATGCGAGGGCTATGGCCAGCGTGCCGATGGTGCGGTTCTGGCGTCGCAGAAACGCTTCCGCGCCCTGTTTGATCGCGTTCGAAATCTCCCGCATGGCGTCCGTACCGGTATCGCGCTTCAGGACGTTCCGGCTGAGATAGACCGCAAACAACAGGCCGACGAAACTAATCCCAAGAACAAGTGATAATTCCATAAGGCAAACTCACCCTTTCATGTTAACGCAAATGTGGAAACCGGTGAAATGAAACTTCATCGACGACGGCGGGCGGAAATAATGTCCGCTCTTTCGCCGATGTCCGGTTGGTCTAGTCACCGAACGGTGGAAAATGTAGTAAAAAGAAATGAAAAAAACGAATCCTCAATCGAGGGGCGAATTGCCCTATAAAAAAGGTAACCGAAAGGGTTTGAAAAACGATTCGTTGCCTCATAATATAGGTAACCCAAATACTATGAGGTTACCGGTGACGAAACAGTCGAAAAAGGAGTATATCA
>JBEKTW010000049.1:0-6669 GCA_049515655.1 Bacteroidota bacterium | reverse complement strand
CCATCACCTACACCTGCTCATGTTCGGATTCAGGTTTCTACCTGATCGATACGAACCTTGTCCGGGGAAAAACGTACTGGTATGCGGTCACTGCGTACGGCATTCCGGACAGGACGATCATTTCCGTCAAGGATAATGCAGGCAACACAACCTATGACACGTTGTTTGCCTCCAACGGCGAATCCCCGAAGATTCCCATGAGGATCGACCTTCCGTTCTCGCCATCGAGCAAGGTTGGGGGAGTGCTCGTCGTGCCAAACCCTTATCGCGTCGACCAGGATTACACATTCGAAAACGGCGGATGGGAAGGGCGTGCGAGGGAGTGGAATGAAACCAAGCGCCTCATCAAGTTCATCCATCTTCCGTATAACGCGACGATCCGGATCTTTACTCTGGCGGGGGAACTCGTGACCACGCTCACCAATGTCGGAAGCTCGACTCCCGGAGAAATAGAGTGGGATCTTCTCAGTCAGAGCAACCGCGCGCTCGCCAGTGGTCTGTACGTCTTCACCGTAGAATCCCAAGCCGGCAAGCAAATTGGCAAATTTGTTTTGATTCGTTGACCCTTTCAGATGGAGTGAACAAAATGAAAAACACGTTAAAGTATCTCGCCGTTCTTCTTACCGTGGTGCTGGCAGTGCCATTCCTGGGGACTGCCGGAGACCGGTCGGGAACGGTTTCTGAGCAATTTCTGAAGCTCCCTCTGGATGCTCGTACAGTGGCAATGGGAGGAGCCGAGGTCGCTCTGGCGTGGGGCACTGCGTCCATCGGGTATAATCCTGCCGGAATCCTGTCGGTCAATGACTATGGGTTTGGCGCGAGCTATACGTCCTGGTTTGCGAATATTTCTCACAGCTATGCCGGTCTCGTTAAACGAATCCCCGATGTCGGCGCTTTCGGCGTCAGCATCATTTCTCTGTCGACGGACGAGATGATCGAAACGACCCCGCAATTTCCCGAAGGTACCGGGAGGACGTTCCGCGTAAGCGATTTCGCATTCAGTCTCGCGTTCGCGCGCCAGGTCACGGACCAATTCAGGGTGGGCATCAACGGGAAGGTTATCCAATCGTATTTGTTTAACAAGGAACTGGGAGCATCAACGTTCGCCTTCGACATCGGAACGTTGTACGATATTCCTATCCTCCGAAGCCGCCTCGGGGTATCATTGACGAATATTGGCAAGGACATACAGTTCATTAACGAAACGTATTCGCTTCCCACGGCCTTGCGTTTCGGTGTGCTCGTCGACGTCATCAAGGGTACAGACCAGAGCCTGGTGACGACGTTTCAGATCTCTCGTCTCAACGACGCCGACGAGCAGTACAATCTCGGTGTCGAGTATGTGTTCAACAACCTTGTCGCGCTTCGCGGCGGGAGAAAATTCGCGTACGATCAGGAGAATTGGACGTTCGGGTTTGGTGTAAGACTGACTTCTCTGGGATTGAATGGATCGCTTGATTACGGGTTCAATAATTTTGTGTACCTCCCCGGAACTCACTCGTTCACTCTCGAGATGGATTTTTAATGGTAGCCGGCCGTCACGTGGAACTTCATATGAGGAGAATTTATTCAATGGAAAAGACTCAATCGACGATTATTCTTCTAGTACTGGGGATACTTGTCCTCTCGGGATGCGACCTGACGACCAACAACCACGGCGGCAACGCCAGTCGACTCTTGGGGAATAACCTTGTGATCAATGAAGTGTTCGCCGTTCCCCCCGACAAGTACTACGCTTTTTCCTGGATTGAATTAATGAACCCCACCAATAGGCCCCTCCGGTGGTCGAGCACTGCCACACCCGCTGTCGGGTTTGCGGCCGGAAGCGGAGGAACCATACTTGTCACAAAAGACGGTGGGAGCACGTGGTCGACCGTTAGCTGTCCGGTGTCCGCCGACCTGCACTCGATCACATTCCGTGAGCCGGATTCCGGTTATGCCGTCGGCGCGAACGGAACGATCCTGAGGACCACGGACAAAGGGGCTTCCTGGGTTCAACAGGCGAGCGGCGTGACGGTTGATCTGAACTCGGTTCTCACGGCTCATGGCGGTAGCATCACGGCCGGCCAGAACGCGTGGGTGTGCGGTGATAGCGGCACGGTTCTTATCACGCTTCACAATGGGGCGAGCTGGGTGAAGCCGTCCACCTCACCGGCTACGAAGTCCTCGCTCCATTCGATCGATGGGTTCACGCAAACAACAGGCGCCATGGGCATATTGTACACGTGCGGAGATGGGGGGGCAGTCTTCGCCTCACAAAGTGTCGGGTACGGGTGGGGTCCGGTGAATGCAAATCCAAACTATGACTATTATTCGGTCGGGACGAATGAAGATTCGGCATGGGTTGCCGGGGCGATGGGCAGTGCTTTTGTGACACGGGATGAAGGAGGCACGTTCGCCATGGAATCGACGCATGTATCCGGAATCCTTCGCTCTCTCTTCGTTTCCAAGCCGGACTACGAGACTCCTCCACCCTTCATGACCGGGGAGATGTGGGCCGTAGGCGATGGCGCTGCTATCGTTAAGACGACCAACAGCGGAAAGACGTGGAGAAAAATTGACCCCGGTTTCGTCCCCACAAGCAACCGGCTCAATTCGGTCTGCTTTGTCGATAGTCTTCGTGGATGGGCTTTCGGCGACAACGGAACTATCATTTACACCCACGACGCCGGGGAAAGCTGGTCACTCCAGTCAAGCGGCACCACGGCGAACCTCTATGGTGCGTATTTTTATCCTATTACCTCGCTTCACATAGTTTCCTACAAGTATGTTCTCTTGATGTACGCACAGCGGAAGCATGTTTACTTCGATCTATTTTCGAACTTTACCCCCGGCGTCAATCCGAACTATGATTTCATTACAGGCATCGATACGGGGTACGTCTTCTATGATCCGACTGAAACGTTTCTCGTGGGCCAGGACACCATCGGTCCGATCAACCCGGGCGGCTTTGTGGTTGTCAATAGCGATAGCGGAAAATTCCAGGATCATTTCAATCTTGGACCCGGAAGCACTCAGGTTGCGAACGTATCTGTCGGTTATTATAATGACGCCACAGGAGGAGGATTCGTTCTGTGGACCCTTCTGCCGCGGGGTGAAATCAGGTTGTTGAAGGAGTATCTGGGCATTGTACCTCATCAAACGAAAACTAACGATTACTATGAATTGGTTGACACGACGACCACGTATACTCAGGAAATTGATGTTGTGAGGTATGGAAATTTTAAGCCGGATATTTCGCAGCTTCAGGCTCTGGCTCGCACGTTCCGCGTTCCGGGAACTCCCGTCAAGGAGGGCACGTCGACGACTAACTTTGGTACCATCACTATCTGGTATGGGACGCTCCAGGGTTATGGGAAGCCCAATAGTGCAGACTACTACTCTTATAAAGCCCCCGCGGATTCCAATAATGTTGCGGCCGGATACATCCCGGAATGGTGGTCTCTCGCGCGATACGGGAATGACTTTGTCGTTGACCCGACTACCGAAAGCGCGGCCCAGTCATTTTACCTGACGAACGTGCCCATCCCCGGCTGGTTCAGCCAGAAGTCCCGATAGATCCTTCAGGTTGGTCTTGGAAAAGCCGGTTCTGGTAAACAGGACTGGCTTTTTCATAAATTCACTGCAGATTTCCGGCAGTGTACGACTGCTCTCAACGGCGAACACTCTCACAATCAGCGATGGCTGACATCAACAAGCGGCTACTCTGGGTTCTTACCCTCTCCGTTCCTGTGGTATTCCTGACGGTGGTGGAGTCTGCTCTCCGGTTGGCGCACTACGGTAAGGACACCGACCTCGCCTTCGTGCAAGAAATCAACGGGAAGAAATACTATACCATTAACCGCACAGTCGCCTGTCGATTCTTTCCGCGGGAGTCTATCTCCATCCCTGGAGTGTACGACTGTACCTTTGAGTACCGAAAATCTCCGTCAGCGTATCGTGTCTTTATGCTGGGTGAATCGACGATGCAGGGCTATCCGTACGAGTATAACGGCGCGCTTCACCGATTGCTGGCCGACCGGCTGATGTCCATGTTCCCCGACCGGAGAATCGAGATCGTCAACCTCGGCATCACCGCGGTGAATAGTTACGCCGTCCTTGACCTGATTAAGGACGTCGTCAACTATCAGCCCGATCTGATCATCGTCTATCTTGGTCACAATGAGTTCTATGGCTCGCTGGGTGTGGGGTCGCAGGAATATCTCGGCAGAAACCGGATGTTCATCAAAACCTATCTTGCGCTTGAACATTTGAAGGTCTTCCATCTGGTACAGGCCGTTGTGTCGGACATCGCCTCGGTCTTCCGAAAGGGAGACACCGGGCAGCCATCCGTCACGTTCATGGAGCTACTGGCACGCGAGCAGTCGATTCCGTACCACAGTGAATTGTACTTTGACGCCAAGGAGGTGTTCAGGGATAACCTCCTGGAAATCGCAGACATTGCGAACGCCCACGGCGTCCCGCTCATGGTCAGTACCGTGGTTAGCAATCTCCTGGACCAATCTCCTTTTATATCCGGGTTCTCAAAGACAACAAGCCCCGAGGCAAGGATCCGTTGGGAGGCCTCTGTCAAGGAGGCCGACTCGCTCAGGAACTTGAATCGGTTCGATGAGGCTTTGGCAGGATATGTGCAGGCGGCGTCGACTGACAGCACGAGAGCGGACCTTCAATACAGTCTAGGGCTCTGCTGTGCGGCGGTGGGCAGGGTGAACGAGGCGAAACGACATCTCTTGCTGGCAAGAGACTTTGACCAGCTCCGTTTTCGGGCGACCGACGAATTCAACGGTGTGATCCGCGATGTCGCCGCTGAGAAACACCTGATGCTGGCAGACCTGGTGCCCGTTTTCGAACAGAATTCTGAAGATTCGCTCATTGGGCACTCGTTGATGCTTGAGCACGTTCATCCAAACCTCGATGGGTACTTCTTGATCGCCAAGGAATACGCCCGTGTCATGCAGGAGAACGATTGTATTCGCCCGAAAGCGTACTGGCACGCGCCGATGCCGGATGACATCTTGAAGGCACAATCGATGATGACGCAATTTGATTTCGAGGCGTCTATTCTCCGCACCGATAATCTTGTCCACCATTGGCCGTTCACTGAGCCCGAGTCTACACGGTACGAACCGGCAACACCGGAGGCCCTGCTGGCGATGAAATATTTGCGGCAGGAAGTCACTTGGGAGCAAGCGCACTACCAGCTTGCAGAAAAGTATAATGCAGAGCGTCGGTATGAAGAGGCCGCCCGTGAGTACCTTGCGCTTGCGAAAGTGCTCGGATTCGATTATCACCCTCTTATGCTCGCCGGTGACGTGAATATGAACATGGATCAAAAAATTGCGGCGGAGGGATTCTATCGTCGGGCACTGGCATTATCAGCCAACAAGTTTGTGTATGAACGTCTCGGGACGTTGTTCAAGGAGGGAGGGAGAGCCGACAGTGCAGTGATCTTCTATCGATGTGCGCTGAAAGCCGACGCCGAGGCGGGAGGCAATGGCCGCAGCAAATGGAACGTGGACGTCATGCAACGCCTTGCAGAGGCGTACGCGGCCTGCGGCGACTCGTCAAGCGCGTACCGCGAAGCGATGAGTCTTCTTGCCGTCGACCCCGCCAACGGACCGGCAAAAAAAATCCTTTCCGGACTTCACTTAAGATAGATACTCGCCTGGGGTAAATGCCAAGTGAGGCCTGCCAGGTGGGACTGCGACCTTCCAGCGTGAGTTGTCGATTCTCGCGCTTGATGTTATTTCATTCAGCTGTGATTTTGGAAAGCAATATCAATAAAGGAAGGGGATAAGTTTGGGCACACGCCTACTGTATGCCGTGTAGTTGGGAAATTTTTCCTGCAGCCATTCTTCCTCCTTGCGCGATTTGAGATCAAATACGATAAAGAGGAGTGCTGCGTAGAGTAATGTCAGCCATCCGTGTACGATGAGCGCGTAGCCTATGAAGATCAATATCAATCCTCCGTAAATCGGATGGCGGACGAAACGATATGGACCTGTCACAACCAGCTCCGCGTTCTCTTTCGGATGCGGGAGCGGAGTTATATTTTTCCCGAGTGCGACGATTCCCAGGATGAATAGAAATACTCCCACGCCGGCGAGTATTTTCCCCACCGCCGCGGCAACCGGTACGATGAAGGAAGGCCACGCGGGCCAACCGGGATATGTACGCGGACCCAGAAGCAGGACAATGCCAAGGAGATCTTGAGCGACGACATACCACTCTCCACGAGTTCCTCGCCACCATCTGGGTTTCGTCCCAGCAGTGGGTTTCTCATTTTGTTGGGTTATCCGAAAGATAGTCAATTAACCAAATGCGGCTTCTACTTGATAGAACGGAGCATTTCCCCTATTTTTACCGCCACCATATCGATAGCAACTTCGTTCTCGCCTCCCTTCGGAATGATGATGTCTGCCCAGTGCTTGCTCGGCTCTACGAACTCAAGATGCATCGGCTTGACAGTCGAGATATATTGTTGCATAACAGTCTCTATGGAGCGCCCACGCTCGATCAAATCGCGTTTCAGCCGCCTGAGAAGCCGCTCCTCAGCATCCGGATCCCCGTAACTTTTCATCTCAAGCAGGTCCCGGAGCTCCTTTTCCACAAAAATCAGTATGCCTTCACCGATAACTATGTTCCGCGGGTCGATGCACGCTGTTTTCA
>JBEKTW010000048.1:0-9572 GCA_049515655.1 Bacteroidota bacterium | reverse complement strand
AATACATGGAAGATTGAGGTCAGGCCAAAAGATGAGGATGGTTCGATGACAACTACCTGGGTGACCAAAGATACCCGAACCATCGTCAGATCGGAATCTGTCCTTCCAACTCAAATGGGCGGCGGAACTGTAACGATGGAATTGACGAAATAGATGCAGAGTATTCACGGGTGCGGCTTGACTCCAAACGGGCCGCACCTTTTTTTACTGGTGCCACAGATGGGGCGGTCCATCAGGACAGGTCGGGAAGATCAGCGAGTCCTTTCTTCACCTTTTGGTCTCCATTTTATTGAGGAAACGTGAGCATTCTTTCTCATTCCCGATGGATACGGTATCGGGTGACAAAACACATGCACCTGAAGGACAGAAATCTCATCGAAGCGAAGGGAGCAAAAAGATGAAGAATCCGATAGGGGAAAGGCAAACAAGCACGAGTTGGGTGGACTCGCGCTCGCAACTGGGGCTGTGCGCGATGGTTACTCAGAACGAGAGAAACAATCAAGCCGGCCCATTGGAATGAGCCGGCTTGCGTGATAACGACAGTAGAAGCGATATCACTTCAACAACAATCCCGCGAAAGAACGCCTGCCCGCCTCTTTTTGGGCGGGCGGGATTTCTGATCAAGTGACTTCGTCACGTTCCTATCAATCCCGCGAAAGAACGGCCTGCCCGCCTCTGGCGGGCGGGATTTCTGATCAAGTGATTTCGCCAAGTTCCTATCAATCCCGCGAAAGAACGGCCTGCCCGCCTCTGGCGGGCGGGATTTCTGATAAAATGACTTCGTCATTTTATCATCAACATTTTCTTCACGTCGACAAACGTTCTTGCTTGCCCGCCGTCTGTTGGGCGGGCAGTCAGTCTGTAGGTGTAAATGCCGCTCGGTAGGTTTGACGCATTGAACTCCACCGATTTGTACCCTGCATCCTGAGCGCCGTTCACAAGAGTCGCAATTTCTCTCCCCAACATGTCATACACCACCAGACGAACGTATACTGCTTTTGGCAGTTCATAATTGATGACCGTCGAAGGGTTGAAGGGATTCGGATAGTTCTGTTGTACTGCAAACTCCTTCGGCAAAGACTTCTTCTCGCCGACTCCCAGCACGCCGCTCACCGTGACCGTGATGACACTTGAGTACGTAGCATTGCCGCTCAGGTCGACGAGTCTCAGGCGATAGTTGTAATTCCCGTCCGTTACCTTCGTATCCGTCCATTGGTAGTGGTGCTGCTGCAACGATGTCCCGGCGCCGGGGATCAAATTGCTCACGGTCGCGTACGCCCCGGCGTTCGGAGCCTTACGTTCGACATAAAAGCCCAGATTGTTGACTTCGCTCACGGTTGTCCATTGCAATTGCAGGCCGGTTGTCAGCGTTGTGGCAGTCAACGACGCGAGTTGGATCGGCAGTGTGGCATCTGCAGCCACATGTTGCGCATAGATATCATAGTCGCTGCCGCGATAGTCTTCCCATGTAATGATAGCGCCGCCCGAGCCGTCTGTAACCATAGTGGGATACGTTTGATCGCCTGTCGCCGTGCAGATGGCAACACCGTTGGCCGTCCAATTTGGATCTGGAGTTCCCGAAGCGGTCACGTGTTGAGCATAGATGTCCCAATTGCCGGTGCGATAGTCTTGCCACGTAATGATGGCGCCGCCCGAGGCATCTGTCACCATAGTTGGATATTGTTGGTTACCTGTCGCCGTGCAGATGGCAACACCGTTGGTTGTCCACAGCACAGTGCCGTCGCTCTTCACGCGTTCAGCATAAATGTCGAGGTTGCTGCCGCGATCGTCTTGCCATGTAACGATGGCGCCGCCCGAGCCGTCTGAAACGATAGTGGGATAATATTGAATGTGTGGCGCCGTGCAGATGGCAACGCCGTTGGCTTTCCACAGCGTATCGCCGGAAGCATTCACGCGTTGAGCATAGATGTCCCAGTCGGTGCCGCTGCGATAGTCTGGCCATGTAATGATGGCGCCGCCCGAGCCATCTGGAGCGATAGTGGGATACGTTTGATCGTGTGTTTCCGTGCAGAGGGCAACACCGTTGGCCGGCGTCCACTTCAGATTGCCGTCAACATCCACGTGTTGAGCATAGATGTCCCAATTGCCGGTGCGATAGTCTTGCCATGTAATGACGGCACCGCTCGAGCCGTCTGAAACGATGGTGGGATACGTTTGATCGCCTGTCGCCGTGCAGAGGGCAACGCCGTTGGCTTGCCACAGCGTATCGCCGGAAGCATTCACGCGTTGAGCATAGATGTCCCAGTCGGTGCCGCTGCGATAGTCTGGCCATGTAATGATGGCGCCTCCCGAGCCGTCTGAAACGATAATGGGATTATTTTGATTGCCAGTTGCCGTGCAGATGGCAACACCGTTGGCTTTCCACAGCGTATCGCCGGAACCATCGACTCGTTGAGCATAGATGTCATAGTTGCTGCCGCTGCGATAGTCTTCCCACGTAATGATAGCGCCGCCCGAGCCGTCTGAAACGATGGTGGGATATTCTTGATTGCCTGTCGCCGTGCAGATGGCAACGCCGTTGGCTTGCCACAGCGTATCGCCGGAAGCATTCACGCGTTGAGCATAGATGCACCAGCTGCCGCTGCGGACGTCCATCCATGTAATGATGGCGCCGCCCGAGCCGTCTGAAGCGAGAGTGGGATAATATTGTTGGCCTGTCGCCGTGCAGATGGGGGTGTTGACGGTTGGGTCGGAGGACCACTGGGTGAGGGCGGGAGTTACATACAGCATCGTCACCAGCAGACCGACCGCCAACGTTTGTAGCAAAAGACTACATCTCATATACCCTCCATGAGGATAGTGAGTGATTTTAGTGAGTTAGAGCCACCAGATTTTGCCAATAATTTTCCAAGACTTATGTTGGGCTGTTCGCTGAGGGAGAGATGGGAGCGTTTGAGAAAGGAGACAACCAGTAGGAAACGTTCTCAGGTCTGAATCAGTGAACTTCGGGGAGTCCCTGCCAGCCCACAATTCCGACCGCTGTCAATGCTTCAACAATTTACGGGTCGGAATGCAGAAAGTCAAGGGAACTGAGGAGAAGTGCATCAGCTTGAATCGTGTTGTCCATGACTGTGGCCGCGCACGTTCCCAAATGGAATTTGGGAACGAGATAAACCCTTTGCGTTCCTTTGCGCCCTGTGCAGTCTAATGTCTCATCTTGTTACCAGCGGGAGGACGGAAGGAGGGGTTGGCGCAGCGCTCAAAAATGGAAATGATGCACTGCCGAACTGAGGCTAAACAAGTGAGTCCTGATGCGATATATCCCGTTTCACGGAGCTTTTTGATGAGCCGGCCCCGCCCTCCTTGACAAAGTACCAAAAAATTCTTATTATTTGAGTGGAATTAACGAGTTTTCAGTGCTGGAATCACAATGGAACATGAACTAAGCGACCGCCAAAGAGAGATTATGCGATGCGTAGCGTGGAATTTCATCATGAACGCCGCGCCGGTCGCATCACGCTACATCGCTAAGCACAATGATTTAGGCCTGAGCGCGGCTACGATTCGTAACACAATGGCAGACCTTGAGGACATGGGATATGTGACGCATCCTCATACATCTGCCGGAAAGCTGCCGACGGATAAGGGGTATCGCTTTTTTGTCGATTGCCTGATGGAAATCGAGCCTCTTACCGCTCAAGAAAGAGAAAATATCAAGAGGCAACTCGATTCAGTCAACGATCCGACGGAATTGCTCCACGAAGCGGCGAAATTGCTTGGGGCCATCTCGCATCAGTTGAGCGTTGTGGCGGCTCCCCATCTCCACGCCGCCGTTCTTGAACACCTCGAACTTATTTCGGTTTCGTCGAATAGAATTTTGGTTGTCCTGACTGTGCGGTCGGGAATTGTCAGAACGATTACTATGGAGGTTCACTCGGAAATCACCCAGGAGCATTTGAGCCGCGTCGTCCGGCTTCTCAACGAGCGGTTGCATGGACTGACTCTGGAAACCATCCGGAGTACGTTCGCCGACCGGGTGAAAGACTTTAAGGATGAGAGCACCGGTCTGATCGACCTTTTCATTCGCTCCGCAGACAGGATTTTTGACGACAGCAAAGAACGGGAGAAGCTCCACATCGGCGGAACGCACTCTCTCGTTGAACAGCCGGAATACGGGAATCCGGATAATTTCCGTACTATCATAGAATTGCTCAACAACGAAGGTGTTCTGATTGAAGTAATGGAACTTCCCGAGCCCAGAGAAGCGGGTCAAAATGTGGTCATCTCGATAGGGAAGGAGCATCGAGATGAGAAACTGAAGAATTACAGCATCATCGTTTCAGAGTACAAGGTCGGCGGGGTTGCCGGGAAGATCGGCATCATCGGACCAAAGAGGATGCATTACGGCAAGGTCGTTCCTGTCGTGGATTATATCGCTGAAGAAGTTTCAATGATGTTGAGTTGACGGGGAATCATGGCCGAAAAAGAAACTCAGAAGGAAAAAAATACTCCCATCGAATCCAAGGAAAGTGCCGTGCCGGTCGATGGGAAGCAGTCCGAGAACGGGAACCCGGAGGCGGTGCCCCCCCAGACGGAAGTCGATCTGGCTGCACGAATGAGCGAGCTGGAAACCTCTCTCAGTCAAATGAAGGACCAGCTCCTTCGCAAAGCGGCAGAGTTTGAAAACTACAAGAGGCGGGTCGAAAACGAATACATCGAGAGGATCAAGTTTGCCAATGAGGATCTGCTGGCAGAGCTGCTACCTGTCGTCGATGATCTCGAACGCTCTCTCAGGATGATTAAAGGCCGGAGCTCAGCCGGCCAGGATGGGCTTTTCTCCCGAGGAGTCGAGCTGATTTACCAAAAGTTTATGAAAATCCTGGAAGCTCAGGGTCTGAAGCACTATGAGGTTGTCGGCAAACCGTTTGACGCGTATTACCATGACGCTTTGATGCAAATGCCCAGGGACGACGTTCCCCCGCACACAATCATCGAAGAAGTTGAGAAAGGGTTCATGCTCCATGACAAAGTGCTCCGCCACGCGAAGGTCATCGTCGCAGCCAGGGAGGAAGACCTTGATGCTGGTCCGGCAGCCGGTGGAAAAGACGATGATGCGGATAGCGATAGGCAGGGCGATGCCGCGTCCGGCGGGCGACAGGGCACGTAGCAATGGAAAAGAGAGATTACTATGAGGTGTTGGGCGTCGGCCGCGGTGCGACAGAAGAAGAGATAAAGAAAGCGTACCGTCAGCTTGCGTTGAAGTACCATCCCGACCGCAATCCGAACAATAAGGAAGCCGAGGAAAAGTTCAAAGAAGCAACGGAGGCCTACGAGGTATTGAGCAATGCCGACAAGCGTCAGCGCTATGATCAATTCGGCCATGAGGGAATGCGGCCTGGTGCCGACTTCCACGGCTACACAGACATCAACGACGTATTCAGCCATTTTAGCGACATTTTTGGCGGTGGTTTTGGCAACAGCGTCTTCGAGGAGGTCTTTGGCGGCGGCCGCTCGCGGTCTCGAAAACGGTATCAACAGACAGGAACCCCGGGCAGCGACCTCAAAGTGCGCCTGAAGCTATCTCTGGAGGACATTGCAACCGGCGTCGAGAAGAAAATTAAGGTGAAGCGATGGGTCCAATGTGAAACCTGTCGGGGAAGCGGTGCAAAAGCGGGCAGCGGAAAAACGACGTGTCCCGTTTGTAGTGGCACGGGTGAAATACGGCATGTTTCGCGCTCAGTCTTTGGACAATTCATCAACGTTTCGACTTGTGACAACTGCAACGGCGAGGGACATATCATCAAGGACCGGTGCCCCTCGTGTGGCGGCGAGGGACGTGTCCACGGTGAGAGCACGATCAAAGTGAACGTTCCCGCTGGCGTTTCGGAAGGGAATTACATACCGATCCGCGGACAGGGGAACGCGGGCCAGCGAGGCGGCGCACCGGGCGACCTCATCGTGGAGATCGAAGAAGAACCCCACAAAATCTTTGTGCGGAACGGCGATGATGTTATCCTCGACCTTTTGATTAGTTTTCCCGAGGCGGCGCTCGGTACCGAAGTCGAAATACCGACCCTCAACGGTCGCGCGAAGCTAAAGATTGAGCCGGGAACTCAATCAGGAAAGATCCTTCGCATGAGGGAGAAAGGAATTGCTCACCTCGGCGGGTATCACAAGGGCGACCAGCTCGTGCGCGTCAATGTGTGGATACCGACGCGACTGTCGGCAAGCGAAAAGGAACTGCTCCGCAAGATGCAGGAAGGAGAGAACATCCGGCCGGATGAAGAAAACCACTCCGCCAACTCCGACAGGAGTTTTTCCAAAAGATGAAATCCAAATAGTGCCGATGGCGCATTCGACTCAATGAAAATCGTGGACAAAGTACATCGGGCAATCGGTTTCACGCCGAATGAAATCCGGGTTGTAGTGTTTCTTGTCCTTGCCTTCGCTGCCGGTGGTGCTATCAAGATGTTCAAGGTCTCTGCCCACCGGGAACCCATCTTCGATTATACAAGTTCCGATTCTGAGTTCGCAGCGCGGTCGAGATTCGTGGCTTCGGCCGAAACGGTTTCTGCATATCGCCGGCCGGATAGTGTTCGCTTCTGGAACAGGTCGTTCGCCCATCCCTCGAAATCGCACGGTGTGCATCTATCGCCGCACAGCATCAATCTGAATTCAGCGTCGAAAAGCGACTTCATGAAACTTCCGGGGATTGGCGAAGCAACCGCCGGAGAGATACTCCAATTCCGGCATGACCACGGACCGTTCGGGACAATCGATGGCTTGCTCGGGGTGAAGGGTATTGGCAAAAAGAAGTTGGAGCGCATCGCACCGTTTTTAACACTTGGAAAGTGAATTATGGCAAAGGAACTGCGGGCGGGAATAAGTTTCACCGACGACACGGCCCAGACGGTCGTTGTCGAACTTCATGATCGACGCGTCGAGCTTCGCCACATTGAAGAACGTTCCAAAGAGAGCATGCTGGAGTACTGGTTCCTGGATGACCTCCTTTCGCTCGAAAAGAGAACGTTGGGGAAGATTTCGAGAGTTTCGGTTGCTATGGATAACAGCGAAGCTTTTTTCCATCGATTCCCGATTGACAACCTGCTGACGCAGGTAGAGCAAAACGAGCAGATCAGGTGGGAACTTTCGCACTTCATTGCTGATTACAAACCGCAGGAATATATCAACGATGTCCATATCCTGCGAACACACGCCCGCGAACATTTCCTGGATATTCTTGTGGCAGCGGTGAAACGGTCATTTCTTTTCAAGCTTCATGAATATCTTGCTGAGCAGGATTTGAATTTGCAGACTGTCGAAGCCAACGTCTTTTCCGTGTCCCATGCGCTGCTCCTTGCGTACCCGGAAGTCAAAACGACAACCGCTACAATGGTCGGTATCTCGAATCGACGATTAGATATCGGCATACTCTCCAACGGTCGACTTGCGGACTATTTGTACAGAAAGATTTCTCCCGTCGATGAGGCGATCAATTCTCTCAAGGAATCATCGCAGGAGGCAAATATGCAGAACATCTTCCTTCACGGTCCTGCCGCGACGGCAGAATGGATGAATTCTTTTCGTGCCGCATTTGGCACCAAGATGATGGACCTGAATCCTTTCCGGCATATGGTGGTGGCGTCGTCCTGCCAGAATTTCAAACAATTCAATGGCCGCGAACACCGCTTTGCCGCCTGTGTCGGCAGCGCACTGCGGAACTGACCGCTTGAGGGTCATTGCCGGAGAATATAAAGGACGGTCTCTCTTGACGGTGAGCGACCGCACCGTGCGCCCCGTTACGGACCGGGTCAAGGGGACGATTTTTAACATGCTCCAAAATCGTTTGGCACTGCACGGGTCTCGAGTTCTCGACTTGTTCGCAGGCAGCGGAAGTCTTGGTTTCGAAGCGCTCAGCCGGGGGGCCGGACGCGTCCTGTTTGTCGATTCGAATCGCTTGGCCCTCGATATGATTTCGAAAAATGTGAAGACACTCAATTGCTCCGACCGTTGCGAGGTGTTCCAAACCGAGGCGCTGAAATTCGTCGACCACTGCGACGAACGCTTCGACCTTATATTTGCCGATCCGCCCTACGCATTCGAGCTTACGCATCAGATCCCGGAATCGGTTTTCCGGCATGAATTGCTGAAGAGAAGCGGTTTTCTTATCATTGAACATTCCAAGCATACGAGATTCGCAGACGCGGAATCATTTCAGTTGTCGATACAAAAAGAATTTGGCGCCACGAGAGTGAGTTTCTTCAATCATCGAACAAAGGACACGTAACGTGAAGAGGACTGCAATTTACCCGGGTACCTTCGACCCGATAACATACGGGCATATCGATGTCGTCGAGCGCGCGGTAGAGATCTTTGATACAGTGATCGTCGCTGTCGCCCATAACCCGACGAAAAAGCCGTTGTTCACGACGCAGGAGCGTTTGAAATTACTAAGGGATACTCTTGGGAAATACGAGAATGTGAAGGTCGACCAGTTTGAGGGCTTGCTCGTGGACTATGCGCGAAAGAAGAAAGCGACGGCGATTGTGCGCGGTTTACGTGCAATCTCTGATTTTGAATATGAATTTCAGATGGCGCTTATGAATCGCAAGCTTGCCGAACACATCACAACCGTGTTCCTCATGCCGCACGAAAAGTATACGTATCTCAATTCAAGTCTCGTGAGGGAGATCGTTCTGCTGGGAGGAGATGTGTCTGAGTTTGTCCCCCCGAACGTCGGGAAAGCGCTGGCACAAAAAGTTCAATCCATAGGCAAGCAACGCTGACAACATGAAATCTCTCTCGGCGAGAATACCCCGGGTCGAAGAATCTCTGCCGGTCCCGCTGATAAAGCGTGCTCAGGAGATGCGGTCCGCGGGCATCGACATCGTCAACCTCACGGTCGGCGACCCGGATTTCCCGACTCCGCCGCACGTCAAGATGGCGGCCATTCGGGCGATCGAGGAAGATTTCACGCACTATACTCCTGTTGAGGGAATCCCCGCGCTCGTCGATGCCATTATTGAGAAATTCAAACGCGACAATAATCTGCAATTTGACCGGGCACAAGTTCTCGTCTCGAGCGGTTCGAAACAGAGTCTCTATAATGCTCTTCTTGCATTGTGCAACCCGGAGGATGAAGTGATCGTCCCTGCGCCGCATTGGATGAGATATGTACCGATGGTCAAACTTGCAGGAGCGAGGCCGCTCATCGTGCAGACATCGGCCGACGACGGTTTCAAAATGAGCGCGAAGCAGTTGCAAAAGGCGATCAACGCCCGAACGAAAGCTCTTATGTTCAACAGCCCCTGCAATCCCACCGGAGCTGTGTATTCCCAGGGGGAGATTGAGGAGTTGGCAGACGTTGTGCGGCAGACCGGAATCTATGTCATTTCCGATGAAATTTATGAAAAGATCATCTTCGATGCTGTGAAGCACTTCAGCATGGGGAGTATCAAGCCAATCCGGGATCAGGTCATTACCGTAAATGGTGTCTCGAAAGCATTCTCGATGACGGGCTGGCGCATCGGTTACCTCGGCGCGTCGGAGGAAATTGTGCGTCTTGCGGCGAAGGTGCAGAAGCAGACGACCTCCGGCGCAAATTCCATCGC
>JBEKTW010000047.1:0-10605 GCA_049515655.1 Bacteroidota bacterium | reverse complement strand
AACCGTTGGCGCATCATGTTGATCCAGGCGGGGGCCAGCTCTAGGTAGCGCGTGATATTCTTTAAATCGAGTGTGAATTTCAACTTTCCGTGGGGTAGTCTGCAGAATGTTAAGGGTAGCCGGAGTCTTAGGCATGGGTGCACATCGGAGACCTTCGCGGAGCCCTTCGACTCGTCCCGTCCTTCAAGGATGGGACGGTTCATTTTGGACGGGACTCGCTCAGGGCTCGGCCCTGACGGGAGGGACGAATCGAAGGCCCCGTTGCCGAATTACGCAAGGTGGAATAGCTGTTTTGGGAGACATATTCGTGGAGGGAGACTCATTGCCTGCATCGTGCTATATTCTTCGCCTTCGGTCAGGAAAGCTCTATGTCGGATCAACGAGAAATCTGGAGAAGCGATGCGAAGATCATTTTGCCGGAACCGGTTGCCGAACGACACAATTACACCCACCTGTTGCAGTCGCATACGAGGAAGAATTCTCAACGTATTCCGAGGCGTTTCGGCGCGAACGCCAGATTAAACGCTGGACCCACGCCAAGAAAGAAGCTCTCATCCGCGGTGATATGAAGATGCTTCATCGCCTTACACGCAGACGAAGATAGCTCCCTGATGGACATCATCCTGCACAGCCCTTCGACTCGTCCCGTCCATCAAGGATGGGACGATTCATTTCGGACGGGACTCGCTCACAGCTTCTTGCGGTTTTCCCACGTTGGGCGAGAATGCGTCGTCGATAATAGCTCGTTGGCGCAAAATTCGCCACTTCATCCCGGAAATCGCTTTCTTTATTTCTTCATAGATTCTCATTGACTATCCTGATCATTTGTAATATATTGTACTCACGCGGCGAACAAGCGATGGAATTCTTGCCGCCGATACGATCTTCATCAGCTCTACGCAGGGCCTATGCTCTGTCGCCCGGATTTATCATTTTGAAGAAAAACTCTTTTCTACACTTTTGCTTAATTTGTAATCACTCGTCCACAATCTCAGGGGATAATCATGAAAAGGTTAGTTGTTGTAGTTTCGATGCTCGCACTCCTGGCCGTTTCCGCAGGTATGGCACAGAATTTAGCCCAAGCAAGAGCGACAGGCAACTGGAGTGATAACAACACTTGGAATTCAGGCAAGACGGGGACGATCTCGTTCGACTCAGGCGCCACTGCTGTTACAGGCGTGGGAACATACTTTACCACTGAACTTGCCCCCGGGATCGATATTTACTTTTCCGGAGGAGTTAAAATTGGGACAATTGCGAGTATCGCCAATAATCAGCATTTAACGCTCGTGACGGGTTACTCCTCTAAGTGGACCGGGATTGCGTACGCAGCGAGAATTGTGCCAATGGCCACTGACAGCGTTCTTATCCGCGCGGATCGTGTCATTACTGTTGATATCGGATCAGCAAAGTGCAGAAGTATTTTTCTCGGCTGGTCAACGTGGATAGGCAAAGGCACGATAGTCTTTGGAGCAAGTACAGATTCGCTCGTGGTCAGCAACATTGTCGGCGGTGATTCTGCAATCATCAATATGAACAGCGGCGGTACACTCGTTATCGGGGGCAGTTTTACAGGCAACCTGTATGCATTTTACCCCGGTAGCGGCACTGTCCAGTATACATCGTACTCAGCGCAGACAGTGAAACCATTGACATACTACGACCTTGTGTTCTCGGGCTCGGGGACAAAAACTGCTGGCGGGAACATTACTGTGAACGGCGCTCTTACGAATCCCGGCACGCTGGACATGAGTACTTATTCTCTGACTGCCTCTTCAATCGACAACACCGGCGGTACCGTCCAATTCCGCGGCTCGACGAACGGACTCCCAATCGAAACCGGGACGGTCCAGTACCTCGGCGTAAGCCAGACTGTTTCCGGCGGCAATTACAATAACCTATACATCAGCCAAAACAATGGCGATGCAAGCCTTGGCGGAACTGCCAGTGTCTACACCAATCTCACCCTCGGTGGATGCAATCTCATTCTAGGCTCATACGATTTATATCTCAGCGGCTCGGTGACCGGTGCTGGTGCAGGAACGTGCGTGGTGACGAATGGAAGCGGGTACGTTTCCCGCAGTGTGGCTAATGCCGGAAGCTTCACATTCCCAATCGGTCCGTCGACCACAGCGTACAACCCTGTCAGCATGAACAACAATACAGGTTTAACCAATACCTACACAGCGAAGGTGGCGGTTGGCGACAATCCGACGACGGCGGATAACACGCAGGCCGGGAATCAGACATGGACTCTGACGGGTACCGCTACCGACGGCCTTGGCGTGAGCCTTTTTTTCACATGGCTGACAACAGACGCTGGCGTGAATGTCACTCCTAGCAGCGCAGTCGCCTGGTACTACACTGGAACGGCATGGGTGGAACTCGGAGGAACAACCTCAGCCGGAACACCGAATGTCACAACGGTTAGCGGGGTAACATTGCTCTCGTCCGTGATAATCGGAAATCCCGGAGCGCTCCCCATCCAGCTTGCCTCGCTTACTGCGAACGCAATCTCCAACAGTGTGAAGCTGGAATGGCAGACGATAAGTGAAACGAATTCGCTGGGATTTTACGTCGAGCGCGGCAGCAGCAAGACCGGACCGTTCACTGTGGTCAACTCCGTCATCATCGCGGGCGCCGGGACGTCGCTGGAACAGCACAACTACTCTTATACGGATAACAATGTCAGCTCCGGCACGTACTACTATCGCCTCCATCAGGTTGACAGGAACGGCAGCGGTTCATATTCGAGTGTTATCACGGTAACGGTGAGCGGCGTGCTGGGAGTTGGCAATACAAAGCCTTTGCCCACGGAGTTTGCACTGGGGCAAAACTACCCGGACCCCTTCAATCCGACAACGGCTATCAATTACGAACTGCCCAAAGCAGAGTATGTTCGTCTGGTAGTGTACGACATGTTGGGGAGAGAAGTCGCGACACTCGTGAACGGAACTCAGGATGCAGGGTACAAGTCAGTGGAATTTAATGCGGCAAACTTACCGAGCGGGATTTATACGTACAGATTAACGGCGGGCACATTTGTTGAGGTGAAGAAGATGTTGATGATCAAGTGATTCATCACTTGATCAGAAATCCCGCGTTCTTTGGCGGGATTGTTGTTGAAGTAGTCTCGCTTCTGCTGTCGTTATCACGCAAGCCGACTCGTCCTCATCGCGGGTCGGCACAAGAAAGCCCCAGTTGTTCGCTGGGGCTTCCGTTCAAAGGAGCTGGTGACGGCAGGTGCTTGGAATCTGTTGATGGAAATCAGGGTCTTCATGGTGAGGACTTACCGGTAATCTGTTTTGCCTTAAGATAATTCGTCAGGACATCACCTGCGATCTTATCATTGGGGCGGTCTGTCACGATCTCAAGAACATCATCATGTTCAATGGGAAAGTCCACGGGTTCCTGCTTCAGAAATTCCGTCCAATGTTCAAGCTTCCATTTATCCCATTCGTAGTGCCGCTTCTCTATACGTCTCCTGAGCCCGTCCAGGTCAGGCGGCATGCACCTTATGATTGCCAGACGGGCGTCATACTCCTTCGCCACATCTCTGAACAGCGTCACCCAGTTGCTGTACTTATCGCGCCGCCAATTGTTGACCGAGAAGGGCGCATCAATGAAGGGATGTTTTTTCAGCTTCAGCTGTGTACCCGCAAAGCTGACCAGGATGCCGAATGTCGGACCCTGGATCATGGAATACGTCTGCCCGCTGACCCGCTCTTTTGACGTGAAGCAGGACTGGATCATGTCCTTTGATATGTAAGAGGCGTCCCGTACGTTCCTGACGAGCTCCTGCGCGAGCGATGTTTTTCCGCTGGCCGGAACTCCGACAACAAGGCACAACGTTGACCGCGGTAAGGAATAGATCACGGTAAGTCCTTAAAAGATGATAAGCATTTCCCGGCTCCCGGGCGAGGCCTTTCTGCGTATTGAAGCGAATTCATGCTGGTAACTATAACAACTGACGAGCATAAAAACAAGTTTCCTTAAGCTGCTTTTCCGGCCCGGGGCTGTCGGCCAAAATGATATTGCCATATTTTTGCGGCGGAGCCGAAATATGGTGGGAAAAAGCCGAAATGAGCGTTTGTGCGGAGACTGAATTTACAGAAGGGAAAAAACTTGTTTGTCGGCTTGCATTTTTCTTGCCTTATTGTTACTTTGGCGATACTCAGAAGGCGCTACCTGCAGTGGCGCCTGTTGTTCAATGTAGGATTCTTGAAAAAGCCCAACCCTTCGGGTTTGGCGCTTATGCATTTCGCTAAAGGCATCCCGGCGCAGGGGAGAATTTGAGCCCCTCTGCAATGGCTGTTATGCCAATCCGGTAATTGCGTGGAAAGGAGCACTACATCATGAAGAGAGAACTTATCGTTGTCAGTCTCACCATTTTTCTTTTTACGGCAATGCTGTACCCCCAGTCTCCTGTCGCCCGCACCGGCGCGGCGCAGGATATCCTTGACACTTCCGCGGTTCTCGCAGGGACGGTTAAGTCCATGGGGCAAACCACAGCATGGCAGTTTGAATACGGCGCAAATTCCTCATACGGTACTACGACGGCTGGCGACAGCGTCAATGACCCGGGCAATGCGCTCTGTCTGGACAGCGCGGGTGCCCGCGCCACCGTTCCCGATGAAGAGCAACTGAGGCTGATCAATGGGTTTACGCTTGAGGCCTGGTTCAGGCACGACTCTCTAACGCCCCCCCTCCAGGTAGCGAGAATTCTCTCAAAGGTAGTTGATGGGCACGGCACCGGTTACAGTCTTGGCATTGATGAGTATGGCAAAATCTGGTACACGTCGTTCGGCGTTCATGATTATGTGACAACGAATTCCTACATTGACACGGGTGTTTGGTACCATGTTGCCGTGGTATTGGCTACAAACCAAGACGCTCGTTTTTACGTGAATGGGAATTATGAAGAAACAGTTTTTGGGGGGTGGGGTTCCGCAATACAAAATACGGATACGCTGTATATGGGATACTATGTTGCCGGATGGTATTTCAAGGGGCTTATCGACGAGATCCGCATCTGGAATACGGTGCTCGCCGACTCGACGATCAAGCGTTGGATGGGCAAGACCGTCACCGCGTCGCACCCCGATTACAGCCATCTCGTCGGTTACTGGTGTTTCAACGAGACATCCGGGACAACGGCGCACGACCAGAGTTCCTACGGCGATAGCGCGACTCTGAATAACGCGACATTCGTGCCGGGCGCAAGAGACATCCCCGTCTATCAATACGTTTCAGGTCTCTCTGCAACCTCAGTCTATCATTTCAGGGTCGACGCTTCGAACGGAGGGGGTTCTGCACACGGAGACGACTCGATGTTTACGACTCTTTCGACTCTTCCGATCCAGCTTGCCAGTCTCACAGCCGCCACGGTCACAAGCGGCGTGAAGTTGGAATGGACAACGGTCAGCGAGACAAACAACTACGGCTTTTACGTGGAGCGGCATCGACAGGACAGCACGGTATTCAGGACAGTGAGCACGTTAATTCCTGGTGCCGGCACGTCGCTATCGCAACACCATTACTCGTGGGTCGATAGCACGGTTACAGACGGGAACTATATCTATCGGGTCCGGCAAGTTGATTTGAATGGTTCGTTATCGTATTCCCAGCCGATCACGGTGAATGTCGTTCTGGGTGTGAGTGGCGAGGTGGCGCCGAAGAAGTTCCAGCTTCTCCAGAACTACCCGAATCCTTTCAATCCGTCGGCGACCATTAAGTTCAGCGTTGAACATGCCGAGCATGCAGCGCTGATCGTGTATGACATGCTCGGACAAGAAGTTGCAAGGCTTTTTGACGGAGCAGCTGAACCGGGGCATTACTATCGTCTGACCTTCGACGGTTCACGGGTCGGCAGTGGGTTGTACATTTACAGGATTGTTACAGACAGTCACACGGACGTAAAGAAGATGTTGTTGTTGAAGTAATCTCGCTTCCACTATCGTTATCACGCAACCCGACTCGTTCTCATCGCGGGTCGGCTTTTGTTTCTCTTAGCCCGCCAGGTTTGAGGCATTTCTGTTGCAAATAATGCGAAAAAGGAGAAAATTCGGATAAGTTGACCTTTCGTGGAATCTTTATTACCTTTCCCCATCGTTCCGTGGAGCCGTGATGATCGGCCAGACCATTATCGGATTGATTCATTGTGTCATTTGTCCATTAAACCATTGAGCCAATGAAATAATGAGACAATGAACAAATTTCTATGATAGGACAAACCGTTGCCCATTACAAGATATTGGAAAAATTAGGCGAAACCCGTCTCGTTCCGCAGTATGGAACTGTAGCACTGTCCGGATTTCTTTCCACTTCATCGTCCGAAAGAAGAATAAACTAGAGAGGAGAGGGACTACTATGTCAATATCCGCGCAGAGGATACTCTCATCAATCATCGTTTTCCTTATCTTCCTCTCTGCTTCGTGGCAAACGGAATCTACGGATGGGCGTGATCCAAGGGTTCAGCGATATGGGAGTGTGATCGGCTTGAAGGCGAAGAAGCTTGATGATTATAAAAAACTTCACGCTCATGTCTGGCCCGAGGTCGCGAAAAAGATCTCCGCATGCAACATCCGGAACTATTCGATCTATCTTAAAAAACTTGATGATGGGAATTACTATCTGTTCAGCTACTTCGAATATACAGGATCCGATTTTGGAGCGGACATGGTGTCGATGGCCGCTGATTCCAATACGCAGCGCTGGTGGAAACTGACCGACCCGTGCCAGACGCCTTTAGCGGAACGAAAACAAGGTGAATGGTGGGCTTCCATGGAAGAGGTCTTTCATCAGGAGTGATGATGGTTATTGAATGGGCAAGAAGAAATTCAAAATTAAAGATTGACCGTTAACAATTCCACACTTGGCATCGGCTCCGCGGATCTGACGATCATTATCGTCTACCTGGTCGGTATCGTGGGCCTTGGATGCTGGGCCGGACTGCGGCAACGAAGGCTCGACACGCCAGAAGGCAGAAGATATTTTCTGGCAGGAGGAACGCTGACGTGGTCGATGATCGGGCTTGCGCTCTTCTCCACCAACATTTCAACGGTCCATCTCGTTAGCCTGGCGCAGGAAGGTTATGTGAACGGATTGGCGTACGGTAACTTTGAGTGGATGGCCGCGTTCACGTTGATCGCCCTCTCATTGTTCTTTGCCCCCTTCTATATCAGGTCGAAGGTTGCCACCTTGCCGGACTTTCTTGAAAAACGGTATAACCGTGCATGCCGCGATTGGCTCGCGATCCTGTCGATCGTGTCGGCCATTTTCATCCATATTGGTTTTTCGCTGTACGCCGGTGCTGTGGTACTGCGTGGTCTCTTCGGAATCGAAATACTCTGGAGCATCATCCTCACGGCGGTACTGACCGGATTGTATACCATCGTCGGCGGACTCATGGCTGTCGTTGTCACCGAATCTGTGCAAACGATCATCATGCTGGCCGGCGCATTCTGCATTACCGCGATCGCGTATATCGACGTCGGCGGTTGGACTGGTCTTGCCGCTTCTGTCGATCCCGTGAAGCTCACCATGCTACGCGGACCGGACGATGCGTCACACCTGCCGGCTTATGCAGTGTTCCTTGGTTATCCGGTGATCGGACTCTGGTACTGGTGCGCAGATCAAACTATCGTCCAGCGGGTTCTTGGCGCAAAGGACGAAAATCACGCGAGGGTAGGTCCGCTCTTTGCGGGTTTCATCAAGATACTCCCGGTGTTCCTTTTCGTCCTCCCCGGGCTTCTCGGACTCGCTCTCATCAAGCAGGGAAAACTTCCGGATACTTTACAAAACTCCTCCGATGTGTACTCTTTTCTCATTAGCAATCTTTTACCGGTCGGTCTGAAAGGCATCGTTGCCGCCGCGCTCCTCGCAGCGTTGATGAGCACAGTTTCGGGCGCGCTGAATTCCGTCGCCACAGTCTTTACCTATGACCTCTATAAACCACGGCGTCCTTATGCGACTGAACGTAGGATGGTATCTGTCGGACGGATTGTCACGCTTTTTACGATGGTTGCGGCAGTATTATGGTCACCGTTCCTCGGACGGTTTGAAAGCATCTTCCAGGGCATCAACGCGATGATCTCATATATCGCGCCTCCGATCACCACAGTGTTTCTGTGGGGTGTCTTCTGGCGGCGGGCTTCTTCGTATGCGGCGCAGCGGACGTTATGGGCGGGGACGGCGCTCGGCTTCGTCGTGTTTCTGATGGATTGGTTTAAAGAGATAACGGGCTGGAGCGTTCCCTTCATGATGGCGGCGTTCTATTTGTTTATTGTTTGTTCCGCGTTACTCATAGTGTTATCATATCTACGGCCCCATGTGCATACGGAAGAAAGCGGCAGGCTGGTATGGGATCATCCGCTGGAATCATTGAAGACCCCGGGATGGAAAGGTCTGGGAAATTATAAGGTGTTGGCAGCGATCTTGTTCTTTGTGATGGTCGTTTTATACATTATTTTCAGATGACCGGATCAGAAGATTACTGCGATCGATAAAGAATCTTCAGGAAATGATGGGTATGATGAAAAAGGATTGTGAAAATCTATGACATCGCGTGAACGAATTCTCAGGAGCATTCAGCACGAAGAACCGCACCATGTTCCGGTCGATCTCGGTTCAACGCCGAGTTCGGGAATATCCGCGATAGCCTACAATAACCTGAAAACGTATCTGAACATACAGAAGGGGAAAACACGGATTTACGATGTCGTTCAGCAACTCGCGCAACCAGAGGACGAAATCCTCGATCGTTTCCATATCGACGCTGTTGATCTGGGCCGGATGTTCAATATGAAGGATGAAGATTGGTATGACGTCATCCTTTCGGACGGAAGTCGTGCACAGTATCCGGCATGGTTCCGTCCACGGAAAAACGACGTCGGAGAACAGAGAGCATACGCTGTCGATGGGACGGAGATCGCCATCATGTTGCCGGGCATGAACTTCTATGATCAAACTTGTTTTCCATATATCGACGATTATCCACCGAACTTTAAGAACCTGAGATCAGCCATGGCAAAGGTGCACTGGGCGGCGCTCGCTCATAGTCCATGGGATAGCGCCGGTGCGCCGGATTTCTGGGAGCGGCTGCGTGCGAACGCCGTCACATTACGGGAGAAAAGCTCCCGAAGTGTCACGATCGTCTGCGGATGCAATCTCTTTGAGTGGGGGACGTTCTTACGCAGGATCGATAATTTTCTGATGGACCTGCTTCTCGAACCTGTCAGGGTCGAAAAATTGCTCGATGCCTTGCTGGAAATTCATCTCGAAACGCTCGCGTCTGTATGCCGGTCTGTGGGTGATGTGGTTGATATCATCCGTTTCGGTGACGATCTTGGTACCAATACAGGACCATTCATGTCACCCGACCTGTATCGCAGGTTTTTTAAACCCCGTCATGCCGTCCTGTGCGATTATGTGAAGAAGAACAGCCATATGCATACGTTTCTCCATTCGTGCGGTTCGATCCATGACCTTATGCCGGATCTGATCGAAGCAGGTTTCGAGATCATCAATCCCGTGCAGACATCAAGCCGGAACATGGATCCCGCGACGTTGAAAAGGGAATTCGGACGGGACATCACCTTCTGGGGCGGAGGATGTGATACGAGAAGGATCCTGAATCTCGGTTCCGTGAAAGAGGTCAAAGAACATGTCACCGAACGGTTGGAAATATTTTCTAAAGGCGGCGGTTTCGTTTTTACACCGGTCCATAACATCCTCCCCGATGTGCCGCCCCAAAACATCGGTGCAATGTTTGAAGCTATCGCAAGGTTTAACAGATAGGATATTGGAGGAATTGGGACGGCGCGGGATGGGCACGGTAGTTCTGGGAACTCGACCGATTAGAAATAGAAGTGTCATTTTGCGTCATTGCAGTAGCTAGCCGCAACCGCTTGCATCAATAACAATAAACAAGGAGTCATATATGATATGTCCATCTTGCAACAAATCAGCATCTTCTCTACTTCGAAGCGCCTTTTCCTTTCGAGGTGTTTCTCGCTCCAAGAGCATTCAGGGCAACTTAATGTGCCAGCATTGCGGGACACTTCTACGTGTTGCTGGCTATCGGAAGCGATTTTTGTTATTCTATATTCCGATGATCGCCTTACTCGCTGTATTTGTAGGCTCGTACCGACAGCTCTCCGCAATCTTTGGCACTGGTGTGGGATTAGTTCAGGGTGTTCTGATGCTTGTGATATTCACTGCTTTTACGTATAGTATATGGAGAAATACACACGTAGAGAAAGTCGATGCGGATGCCAATTCGACAACTAATTCATCCACTTGAAATCATTCGATAATGAGCATGCGACTGCGCCTAACACGGCAACACGACGCGCTCGGTTGATTCCATGAAGCTCAACGGTTTTGCTCACAGTTTCCTTTAACATAGAAAAAGCAGCCAGTCCGGTGGCCGCTCTAGCCGACTCATCCTCATCGCCGGTCGGCTTTTTGTATTGCAGAAAAAAACCGAAACAGTAACACCTTCGGGGCAAAAGTATGGTTCATTTATAACGGCAATCAGTTGTCATAGATTTGCAAGAAGGATGTGGATTGCTGGGAATAAGAATGAGATATTTTACGGGACAT
>JBEKTW010000046.1:0-11028 GCA_049515655.1 Bacteroidota bacterium | reverse complement strand
TGGTCTCTTTAAGGAGAGAACCACGGATAGCAGATTGGTTTGAATTCACAACTAACATCTTTTCTTTACCCTCAATTTGCTTTTGTACATAGCAGAGGGTAGCGAGTGACATAACGATCCAATGACCTATTAGAACTATTTGAGTGACACGATACTAGTTCGTTGGTGCCTCCGTCGGGGAGTCCGCGTCATCTCTTCCGTGAGAAGAGGTATCGCAACGCGGCAAGCACTGTGCCGAATCCGTACCGGACACTCCTGCTGAAGTTGATGCTTGAGCTCTCCGGGAAATAACGCACCGGTACGGGAATTTCTCCGATGCGAAATCCCTTGGCGACAATTTGGAAGAGGACCTGGCTGTCAAAAACGAAATCGTCGGAATTCTTCATGAAGTCAATACTCTCCAGGACTTCTCTCTTGTACGCCCGCATGCCGGTGTGCCATTCCGAAAGATTCTGTCCCGTGATGATGTTTTGAAAGAGACTGAGGACACGGTTTGCAAAGTACTTATACCTGGGCATGCCGCCGGCCAGAGCTTCCTTGCGTGAGCGAATCCGCGTTCCCAACATGACGTCAAAATAATCATCCGAAATATAGTCGACAAAGTATCGAATCAACCTGGGATCGTACTGGTAGTCGGGATGGAGCATGACGATAATATCGGCTCCTCGATCCAGCGCCAGCTGATAACACGTTTTTTGATTGCCTCCATAGCCCGTGTTCTTTTCATGCCGGTGGACCGTCAGACCCAGGCGTTGTGCAATGGCAACGGTTTGGTCACTGCTGCAATCATCGACAAGGATCATTTCGTGAACGATCTCTTTCGGGACCCCCTTGACAGTTTGTTCGAGTGTTTTCTCCGCAAAGTATGCGGGGAAAACGACAATGACCTTCAAATTCTTCATTTCTGAATGGACAGTGTTCTTTGTCTTGGAAGACCAATCGAAAGTACCAAACCGCGCGCACAATGTCAACACCGCCGGAGAAGGCGTATTGCGTCATTCTCTAGTGACCACTATCACACAAAAAAATGCCCCGGCTCTTGACTCTGTGCTGCCAATTCTATACCTTTGGGCTACCAGTTTTCGCAATAACTCTAGGAGGCCGGTCCCGAAGAAAGAAGATTTTGAGATCGTGACATCCCAGAAATTACGAGGTTTTCTAAATCCGCCGAGTTCAAGTGTAACGTGCCGGCGGTTTTTTTTTCGGTCGAATGAGGCTTGCTTGTTCGAATAATCCAGAGCTTTTCGAATGGCCGTCGTAGAAGGCAGGGAAAAACGAAATGAAGAGTGAGCACATAAAGACGTCAAAGTCAGCCGATGAGGTGCAGCCGTATCGATTGTTGTTCGATGCGAATCCTCGACCGATGTGGGTGTACGACCTCGACACACTCGCTTTCCTTTCCGTCAATTACTCTGCCGTACATCACTACGGCTTTTCCAGAGACGAGTTTCTCGCAATGACGATCAGAGACATTTTGCCTGAGGAGGATATCCCGGTGCTTGAAGAAGCCGTGAAAAAAGGAGCCGGGGTATTGCGGAAATCCGGCCCGTGGAGACACAGGAGAAAGAGCGGTGAGATTATCGACGTGACCCTTACAACTCACGATTTGAGGTTCGATGGCAAACCTGCAAGGTTCGTTCTTGTTGAAGACATCACGGAACGCAGACGGGCAGAGGAGGCCTCATCGGAAAGTGAGAAGCGTTTCCATTCGTTGTTCGAGAACATGATCGAAGGATTCGCTTACTGCAAGATGCTGTATGAGGACGGCAAACCGGACGACTTCATCTACATCCAGGTGAACAGGGCGTTTGAGAAATTAACGGGGCTGAAGAACGTTGTCGGGAAAAAGGTCTCCGAAGTTATTCCAGGATTCAAAGAATCCTCCCCGGAATTGTTCAAAATTTACGGGAGAGTGGCTTTGACGGGCCAACCGGAGCGGGTGGAAACCTACGTTGAAGCCTTGAAAATCTGGTTCTCAATTTCTGTCTACAGCACCGAGACGGGGTACTTCATTACCGTATTTGACAATATCAGCGACCGCAAGCGCGCAGAGAAGGAATTACGCACGTTGTCACGTGCAGTCGAGCAAAGCCCCGCTTCCATCGTTATCACAGATACCACCGGCGCGATCGAATACGTCAATCCCAGATTTGAACAATTGACGGGCTACTCGTTTGAGGAAGCGAAAGGAAAGAATCCACGTATCCTGAAAGGCGGAACGACGACGCCCGAGGAGTACAAACGATTGTGGGATACGATTACTTCGGGTGGCGAATGGCGCGGAGAATTTCGCAACAAAAAAAAGAACGGGGAAATCTACTGGGAGAGTGCATCCATTTCGCCGGTCACCGACGCGGCCGGAGTCATCACCCACTTTCTCGCCGTCAAGGAAGACATCACCGGGCTCAAGCAGGTTGAAAGAGAGCGAGAGGAGATCATTTCCTTGTTGCGGGCGACGCTGCAATCGACCGCGGATGGCATTTTGGTGGTCGACCGAACAGGAAAGATTACGGATTACAACCAACGGTTCGTTCAACTGTGGCATATCCCCGACGCCATCATGGCTTCACATGATGACCAGGAGGCGATAAACTTCGTGCTTGACCAATTGATCGACCCTGACGGTTTTGTCACAAAGGTCAATGAGCTATATTCTCATCCCGAGGAAGAAAGCTTTGATATACTCGAGTTCAAGGATGGACGATGTTTCGAGCGCTATTCGCGTCCACAGCGAATTTCGGGGAACCCGGTCGGGAGAGTCTGGAGTTTTCGCGATATTACAGAGCAGAGGCGAGCGGAAGAATCCCTGAGAGAGTCCGAAGACAAATTCCGCACTCTCGCCGAGCAGTCGCCCAGCATGATCTTTATCAACAAGGGGGGTAGGGTGGTGTACGCAAATTCAAAATGCGTAGAAGTGATGGGGTACACCAAAGAGGAGTTCTACACTTCTGATTTCGATTTCCTGACGCTGATTTCGCGGGAGGATGCGGAAAAAATAAAAGACAATTTTGCCAAACATTTGAGAGGGGAAGAAGTCGTCTCTCACGAGTACTCCATTGTCGCGAAGGACGGAACAAGGTTCGAGGCGATTATCACGACGAAGCTGATATCCTTCGAGCATGAGAATGCCATCCTCGGTACGATTACCGACATTGCAGAACTGAAGCGCTCGGAGGAGGCGCTGCGCAAATCCGAGGAGAAGTACCGCACGCTTTTTGAGGAGTCGAAGGATATGGTCTTCACGGCCTCTATCGAAGGAAAAATCCTGGATGTCAATCCCGCCGGTTTGAAATTGTTAGGTTATTCAACCAAGGAGGAAATGCAGAAGCTCGACCTCGCGCTTGCCCTGTACTGGAATGCGGGGGACCGCGCCAAATTTGTTGAGCTTATGCAGCTCCAGGGATACGTTCAGGACTATGAGCTGGATTTGAAAACGAAAGACGGCAAAAGAATCACCGTCCTTGAAACCGCGACAGCTGTTCGGGATGACCATGGAAATGTTGTAGCGCACCGCGGTATCATCCGGGATATCACGACACAAAAACATCTCGAGAGACAGTTCCTGCGTGCCCAGAGGATGGAAAGCATCGGAACACTCGCGGGCGGGATCGCCCATGACCTTAACAACGTGCTGGGGCCAATCGTGACGGCGATCGACGTACTCCGGGATAAACTTGTGGACGAGCGAAGCGAGCGGATTCTCGAAGCCCTTGCCGCGAGCGCCCAGCGGGGGGCGGACATCGTGAATCAGATCCTGGCATTCGGACGGGGCGTCGAGAGTCAACGCATTCTTTTCCAGCCAAAGCACATCATTCGTGAAATGGAGAAAATTGTCCATGAGACATTTCCGAAGTCTATTCAACTGAAGATAATGGTTCCAAAGAATCTCTGGACGATCCTTGGAGACCCGACCCAGATCCATCAGGTGTTGTTGAATATTTGCGTCAACGCGAGAGATGCGATGCCGAATGGTGGATTGTTGACCGTTTCCGCCGAGAACTTTCACATCGATGAATACTACGCCAAGATGAACATTGAAGCAAGAGAAGGACCGTACGCTGTCGTAACGGTCGCCGACACCGGAACGGGTATCGCTCACGACATCATGGAGCATATCTTCGACCCGTTTTTCACGACAAAAGAAGTCGGGAAGGGAACGGGGCTTGGCCTGTCGACGGCGCTTGGCATCGTGCGAAGTCACGGCGGATTCATCAATGTGTACAGTGAGGAGGGAAGAGGAACGAGTTTCAAAGTTTACCTGCCGGCGCAAACGAAGGAGCAAGAAATCGTCAAAGCCGATGAGCGCCCGGAACTTCCCCAGGGACAGGGCGAACTGATTTTCGTGGTTGACGACGAGGCATCCATCCGTGAAATAACAAAAGTGACGCTGGAGAACAACGGGTACCGGGTCATAACTGCAAATGACGGTGTGGAGGCGGTGTCGAAGTACGCAAAAGACGAGGGAGCCATCAAGGCAATAATCATGGATATGGTCATGCCGGGGATGGACGGGATTGCCACCATCAAAGCTCTGCAGTTGATGAAAACAACCGCGAAGATCATCGCAACGAGCGGAGGGGCGGCAGTCGAGGGCATGACAATGAATTCAATTCCGGGCGTACACGCGTTTTTTAAGAAACCGTACACAACGGAGGTCCTGCTCAGAACATTGCGTCAAGTGCTGGATACATGAAATCATACACAAATCCTAAGCTCTAAATTCGAAATCCTAAACAAATTCGAAACACAAAATCCCAAATTCAAAACACCAATCGGGAGGCAGTGTCGATTGAAATTTGGGATTTAGATTTTCATCAACATTAATCTCGTTCCAACCCACCGCCGTCAGTCATTCCATCCGCCGAAAGCGGAATTGACCGCTTGATCCTGCCAAACGAGGTATTTTAAACATTGTAGAAAATACAATCGAATCCTTGTAATATCTGCAATCCGGGGCTCCTCCTGGCTTCGGTAAGATACCGCCGGCATGCCTTAATCCGTTAAGAATGAATCAGTTAGAACTCTCTTCCGTAGTGAAGGGTCTCGGCTCATTTATCCGGTATGATGTGTGCATCATCTCGCTGTAGCTGCTAAAGATGAATGGTACTCCAATGAAACTGAATCACGGGAATTCGATAATCAAGAGTGTTCTGGCGGTCTCGTTGTCTCTATCTGCTCCTCAAATCAACTTGTTGGCTGAGAACAGGCTTTCGTTAACCAGGCTCTCGCAGGATCAAATCGGCATCGAGCTTGCCAATTCGGACACCATCGCTGCATTGCAGTTTTCGATCCATAGTGCCTCCGTAGTAGTGTTGGAGACTATTCAAAAATCCGATCTCATCGAAAATCCGAATTGGGATCTCCAATACAATCGGACAGACGATTCAACGATGATGGTTGTAGTGTTGAATATGGGTGGGAAAGGCATTCTTCCGGGTTCCGGAACTCTTGTCAGACTCATACTGGGGCTTACCAGGTCGGGCGTAGCCGACCTCTCAGAACTCTCACTCGCCGGTGCGGTGTTGGCGAGTCCGGAGGGAAAAGGACTGCAAGTGACGGTATCATCAACGATGGCCGTGAATTCTCAGACGCCGCTCCTGAACTACCCGAATCCCTTCAATCCAACTACGACGATTGCATACTCTCTCCGTGAGCCTGCGAGAGTGCGGTTGACCATCTATGACGTTATCGGTCGGGAAGTACGGCAGCTTGTTGACCGCGAGGAAGCTCCTGGCGAGTACAACGTTACCTGGGACGCCAGAAACAGCGACGGTCATAATGTCGCTTCCGGGATCTACATCTACCGGCTTACGGTCAATGGAAGTCCGACAACGAAGAAGATGCAACTACAGAGGTAACAGCCCTGCGCAAACCGGTGAGTAAACTTCGTTCCGGAATGCGTGCGGAAAGGAGGCAGAATTGGTGAGGGTAATCACCCTGCAATCGGATAGAAACCACCCCTTCAGACGCCGGGATAACCGGCATTTCTTTGGAATTGCTCCCGCTGTCCTACGTGCAAGAGCGCCCGAGTTTGAAGTCGTGTCGCCTTTACCTGACCCCCTCTTGTATTCTCCCCCTTGAAAAAGGGGGAGAAGTTTCCTCCCCATACCAAGGGGAGGACGGAAGGAGGGGTCTGGGCACAACACTGAACAATGAGAATGATGCACTTGCAATTCGCCGCGCGGTTCGGTAAATTCGTAACAACATCCAGGAGATATACCGATGAAAAAACGTCTGTTACCCGGCGTAGTATTGTTCCTCCTCTACAACCTGTTACCCATTGCGCAGGCGGCAAATTCCCTCACTCCAGAACAACAATCGTGGCTCGCCAAAGCGAACCGGCATGAGAAGAATGGCTGGATCTACCTTCATATCGAGGGTGCACCGAGAGAGCGGGGATTCCAGCACGGTTATCTTCTCTCCGGGGAGATTAAGGAGGCGATCCGGGTATTGGACGTGGAATGGAAATATAAAACTGCTCTCGAGTGGTCATGGTTCGTTGAGAAAGCTGGAGAAATACTTACGCCGAAAGTCGACCCGGAGAATCTTGCCGAGATCGACGGCATGGTTGAAGGCATGAGAGCGGCTAATGTGTCGACAACGCGGGATGAGCTTGTGGCACTGAACGGCTACATGGAGCTTATGTGGTACTGGTGGCCCAAGGTCAAAGACTCGCTGAAGATTAATTCGCCCGAGTCGAAGAAACAATCGTGCAGCTCGTTCATCGCGACGGGCAGCATGACTGCCGACGGCAAGATCGTGCTCGGACACAATTCCATGGTTTCATATCAGGATCCCTTCTGCAACATCATTCTGGATATTCTGCCGGACAAAGGGCATCGCATTCTGATGCAGGCTTTCACAGGTTTCATTCACAGCGGAACGGACTTCTTCGTTACCGACGCGGGCCTCGTCGGGTCGGAGACGACTCTTGGAGGATTTTTCCCGTTCGACCCGAAAGGGGCTCCCGAATTTTCCCGCATGCGGCACGCGACCCAGTACGCGTCTTCAATCGATGAGTGGTGCGAAATGATCAAGAAGGATAACAGCGGCGGCTACGCTAATGCCTGGCTCCTGGGAGACATTAAGACGAATGAAATTGCCCGGCTTGAACTGGGTTTGAAGTATGTCGGATATGAAAAGAAGAAGGACGGCTATTTCGTCGGCTCGAATGTTCCGGAAGACGTAAGAATTCTGCGCTTTGAGACGAAAGTCGAAGAGACGAATATCAAACATTCCTCCGTCGCCCGGCGGGTGCGATGGAAGCAGTTAATGAAAGAAAATGCCGGCAAAATCAACCTTGAGCTCGCAAAGTCGTTTGAAGCGGACCACTATGACACGTACTTGAACTCAAGCACTCTGAGCGAGAGATCGCTCTGCGCCCACTACGAATTTGACCCGATGTTGTCGGGTACGGATACTCCGTTCGATGCTGGGGGAACGATTGACGGCAAGGTTATCGATGCGAGCATGGCGAAGGAGATGTCGTTCCTGGCTCGCTGGGGTGCCGCGTGCGGATTGCCGTTCGATGCCAAGAAATTTCTGGAAGACCATACTCAGTTCGACTGGATGGCCGGCATCCTGAAGGACCGCCCCTCAGAGCCGTGGACAGTATTTAAGATTGGAGAGAAGTGAAATGAAAAAGTCGGTTATCTGGACACTCTTTTTCGGCGGGTCCGTTTTCGGGTTTGGGCTCTGCTTCGTCATGCAGGAACAGTCGCCGATAACATTTGCCCGGTTGGTGCCGGCCGTGATATTCTGCGTTGCATTTTGTCTTTTGCAGTGGGCAGAGGACTGGACCCATGCTGAACGCCTGGCTCGGTGGGAGATTATCCGCCGGCGTGGTAAGTGGTTCTTTATTGTGTCGTGGTATGTTCTCTTGCGGGGACTGGTACTCATCATTGTGTATGCAGCTCCGGCGTATTTCTCACCCGGCCCGCATGCAGTTGCGTTGGTTTCCGTCCTCATGCTCATCGTTACTCCCATTCTTGGACATCAGGAATGGACTGATTGTGAAAACCAATATCGCATCGACACTCTCCGAAAGTCTGCCGCCATCCTCAAGGCGATCCAGAACTAGTATCGTGTCCATCAAATGATTTTAGTAAGTTCTTGGATCGTCATCTCCGTTGCAAGACTTAATCAGTGGTGCGTACAAATGTCAAAGGATCTAGCGGTGGAGAAAATACCAAACTCGAAGCACTAAATCCTAAACAAATCTCAAATCCGAATCTCTAAATCGCAAACAAGATCTGAAACCTATTGATGTTTTGATTTTTGGATTTAGAACTTGGATTTTGTCTCGCTTCTGTGCCGTTCCATACGGCAGATGGAACGAGCATTCTCGTTTTCGTTTCGCGAAAACGGAAGATTCCGCTGGGTAGCGGGATTCTGAGAGGCGGAATTTAAGATTTAGGGATTCGGATTTAGGATTTTCTGCAGGACGTCATTCAAGGATCTTTCAGATGTCTCAAAATATAGTTCCAATGGTATCAACTTTCAATGGTGAAACTGTGAAACGCATCGCTTGGAGTTCCCTCGCTCTCATCATCTTGCTCCCTTGGACGGTTTTGTGCCAGACGGGGGAGGATGTCACGTCAACCAAAGGGTGGGCAAACGGCAAATTCTGGGGTCTTCTCGACAAGCAAGGCAAAGCCAACCATCTCTCCGGCCTCCAGGGAGGTGTCAATCTGCTGGCAAACGAGATGATGAAAGAAACGGGTTCGGAAAATGAGTGGGACCGCATCGATGAACGCAGGAACAGCCTTGTTCTCTCCGGTTTTACAATGACCGACATTGTTCACCAGGTGGACGTGTTCTTCGCCGACCGCTTGAATGAGCGGATACCGATTGCCTACGCATATCTCTATTCCATCAGGAAAATGTCGGGCGAGAGTCCGGATCAACTGGGAGTACTACTCAACGCCCTCCGGAGAGAATGGAGCACCTAAGTCGGGTCGACAGCCGGGGGGAGATTGATTCTCAGAGGATTTTTGCTATATTTCCTGTGGTCGGGGCCGGTAGCCCGATGGTTGAATGGTGGCTTCTGTTCCGGCTAACTCGATCAAAACGGGCTTCTTCGGTCCGGCATTCAGTCGCGTTGTTCTGCTCAAAAACGAATCAACTTGAAGGAAATATTAATATGCCATTGCCAAAACACGCTTTTTTAAAAGATCGTATTGTCCCTTACGAGGACGCGAAGGTTGGCCTTCTGACGCACGCGTTGAACTACGGCACCGCCGTCTTTGGCGGCGTCAGGGGTTATTGGAATGACGAGGAAGGTCAATTGCACGTCTTCCGCCTGCAGGATCACTGCCGCCGGTTTCTCCAGTCGGCAAAGCTGCTCAGCATGGAACTCCCGTTTGACGAGCAGAGCCTCTTCCAGGCATTCATGGACCTCCTGCTCGTTGAACAGTTTCATGAGGACTGCTACATACGTCCGCTTGCGTTCTACAGCGACGAGATCATCGGTGTCCGTCTTCATAACCTTCATCCGGTTCTCGGGATCGTGGCGATCCCGTTCGGAAGATATGTCGAGAAAGAAGAAGGAACGCATGTAACCGTGTCTTCGTGGCGCAGAGTCGACGACAATATGATTCCGCCGCGGGGAAAGATCGCGGGCGCGTACGTCAACTCCGCTTTTATCAAGACGGATGCTCAACGCGCAGGCTTCGATGAGGCCATCGTGCTCAACCAGGACGGGCATGTCGCGGAAGGTTCAGCGGAGAATCTGTTTATGGTGAAAAACGGCGTTGCCGTTACCCCGGGAGTGACCGACAACATTCTGGAAGGTATAACACGGCGGAGCATCATCACGCTTCTTCAGGATGAACTTCATTTGACCGTCGTCGAGCGCCAGATCGACAGGTCGGAATTGTACTTAGCCGATGAAATCTTCTTTGTCGGAACTGGTGTGCAGATTGCCTCCGTGATCATGATAGACTACAGGCCGGTCGGCACCGGAAAGATGGGGAACATCACGAAGGACCTGCGCGACCTGTATTTTAATGTCGTCCGCGGCCGGGTGCAGAAGTACCGCCATTGGTGCTGTCCCGTGTACAAAGAGGAACCCGTCCGTCAGCGTTGATCGCGAGGATTTCCCGTTGCGGAATCGCGCGCATCAAAACTCTCTTATGGTGAATTAGCAAAGAAACAGTCAATATTCTCACGAAAGGAAGATATATGTTAAGCAAAGCAATTCAAGACGCAATCAATGAGCAAATCAAGAATGAGATGTTTTCCTCGTATCTCTATCTCTCCATGGCAACCTACTGTGAAGAAGCGAACCTGCCGGGTTTTGCGCAGTGGCTTCGCGTTCAAAGCAATGAAGAGAACGAGCACGCGATGAAATTCTATTCCTACGTTCATGACCAGAGAGGTCACGTAGAGCTGCATGCCATCGAGAAGCCCGCGACGAAGTTCAAGTCGCCGAAAGACGTGTTTACGCATGTTCTTGAGCATGAGCAGAAGGTCACTGCGATGATAACGAAGCTCTATGAGCTCGCACTGAAAGGGAAGGACTATCCGACCCAGATTCTGCTCCAGTGGTTCATCACGGAGCAGGTTGAGGAAGAGCGAAACGCGGCTGCAATCATCGAGAAGCTCGATGTAGTCGGAGAACATGGGCCGGCGCTGTTGATGCTCGACAGGGAGATGGGGTCTCGCAAAGGGGACTAAACACCGGCTGGATCTAGTGTCCTGTGTCGGAAATAGATTGATTAAGTTTTGCGGCTTTTAACCCTCACCCCTATCCCCTCTCCCACAAGTGGGAGAGGGGAATTTGAGTGACACGATACTAGTTCTAAATAACAGAAGCCCTGTCCCGATAAAATCGGGACAGGGCTTCTTGATATTACACCGGGGGGCGATTTCCAGGTGTCGGACTACGCACCTACTTCACGAGCACCAGTTTCTTCACACTTTGAAAGTTCTGAGCCGCTCCGTTGCTTCCCACAGCGCTTAAGCGGTACAAATACACCCCGCTCGGATATCCCGAAGCATTCCATCGAACGCTGTACGCACCCGGCT
>JBEKTW010000045.1:0-16361 GCA_049515655.1 Bacteroidota bacterium | reverse complement strand
GTTCATACTTTTTCATGAATTTGAGCGAGAGATATCCCTTTTTCGAAGGAAGCGGAGAACCGTAGATCGAGAGATTCTCACCCGACGCCTCGAGCGCGTCATGCATTGTATCAATGTACCTACGGATGTATGGCGCGGCCTTCCCGTAATATCCTCTGAGAAAATCATTCATCACCGAATCAACATTGATATCAGGGTTCCAGAGAAGTTTCGCGATGAGATAGGTCCTTAGTTCCACTAGTTCACCCTCCATCGCGATGTTCCCCTCTTCAAAGACGGAGGTTATCCCGTGTTTCACAAAGAACCGGATGTTCGGCTGCAGGACGCGGAAGTTGGGGAAAAGACCGAAATAATTGCTGAACTGGACAACATAATCCCACAAATAGATGTTGCTGGTGAGATTCGTCCAATCTTCTACATCCTTCACGAACGAACGGCTTCCCGTATCCGCCTCCAGCGATTTGCTCCGGTTACATTCGATGCTGCAGAGCATGATATTGACATTCTTTCTCGGCTTGATATGCTTCGGGGCAGATCGCGAGTACTCATACGCGAGCGTCGATATCGTCTTATCGGGGAATTCATCCGCCACTTTATTGACGAACGCGAGAAGCGAGCCGGAGGGGGACCCTTCCTCATCATTTATCTTCTTACATTCATCGCATTCACACGGGCCGAAGGTATCGTTTTGTGAAACGGACCAGAACTGCTTGTTCGGCTCCTTTGCTATCCGCTCCCTCAATTCCTGAACGACGATCCGGAGGACATCGGGATTTGTCAGACAGAGCTGACCATCAGAGATCCTTCCAGAGGCACGTTTTGCAAAATATTCCGGATGGTCCTTGAAGTACTTGTCGGGTGGAACAAGTGTGCTGAAGGTATGAACGAACAGCCCCCAATTGTCGGTATACATATCAAGCTTGTGCCAGTCACCGTATCCGGGCTCGTAGAAGAGTTCCACCCGGTATTTGAGAACGGGACGGGAACCTGCGTATCATCGATCGGATGAAGCGTGATCGTTTTTCTTTTGGGTATCACTTCGACTGTCGGACTGAACTTACGACAGCCGAGGTACTTCTCAAGAAACGAGTAGACACCATACAGAGAGCCCTTCGCTTTTCCGCCGGCAATGATGAGACTCGTCCCTTCAGTCCTGATGCAAAAACCGTCGTCCTCGAATTTCTGCCAATCCAATCGAGTTGGAAGATTCTGAATATGATCCGCGCTCCCGATCCAGATCAATGAGTCATCAGCCTGGTCTGGAGCGGTAATAATCGGCAGACTAACTCCGGAGATCTCATTGAGATATTTCTGCAGTTCACCGGCTGCCTTCTTGTCAATTTCCGACGCATTCCCGGATAACGCTATGCGGTAAGCAGAATGACCGTTCCGAACCAGCTGTACTGAATTCCCGGTCGATCCGTACACTGATGACCAGAGAACGATCAATCCTGAGAGGACAACGACAATACAACGACTCTGTTGCGCATGATCGGATGGCATAACGAACCTTTCAATAGATTAGTGGACTGGCTTTAAGTTGACCTCAGCGAGATTCATCACTGCCCCACGGGGCATTGTCGTCGCGCGGACGGTGAGTGTCCGGCGGCCTGTACTGTCGATCCGAAATCTCCCGAGCTTCTTTGTGATGAACTTGTCCCAGCCGCCAGTCCCTTCGACTTTACCCGTCAGCTTTCTGCCGGCCAGTTCAATGATATAGTCACTTCCGGCTGCGGCATCCTCGCAGGCATAAGTGACCTCGACGTCGAAAGTGCCGGGCACCCTGACCGTAAGATCCCATCCGGCCCAATCCTTTGCTTCGGTCCAGTACCCGATGTTGTCTTTTCCCTCAGTGGACTGAACACGGGCGGTGGTGCCGTGGATCGTAGCATCGATTGCCGGGAGCGTTATGGAGCCATCGGGCGTCTGGATAATAGAGTAGGGTGTCACATAGGCCGGACCTGTGACGGAAAGCACGACAACCGAAGCGATCGTGTCTGGTGCCTGTAAAGGAACCTTTACGATCAGATTGTCCCCCTTCCGGGAAATGACAAGAGATTTTTTATCCGGATCGGACAGCAGGTACGCTTTCGGGACCTTGTTTCTCAGGCCGGGAATTTTCAGCTCATTAGTTGGCCAATCGAAGACATGCAGATAGAGCTTGCCCGGCTTCTGGGTGCAGCGACCCCACGCGAGATGTTTGAAAGGACTGGCAGTTGTACCGTAGATAGCTTCGCCGTTTATCTTCATCCACCGGCCGATCCCCTCCAACCGGCTGACGATTTCGGGAGGGAACTCACCTTCGGCCGTCGGACCGACGTTTAGCAGATAGTTACCTCCTTTGCTGACAATATCGATCAGGTTGCGCAGAAGCGTAGACGTGGATTTCCAGTTGTGGTCGTCCTTTTTGTAGCCCCATGTGTCGTTGATCGTCATGCAGGTTTCCCAATGGCGGCCGGGGATACCCGTGGCAGGGATGGATTGTTCCGGTGTATTAAAGTCCTGCGGACAGTTGAGGCGGTCGTTGATGATTACATCCGGTTGTATACTCCGTATCATTTTCACCAGTTCTGTCGCGTGAATATCCTCTGCGGTATGGTCGTAGCAGGCGTCGAACCAGACAACGCCGATCGGCCCGTAATTGGTTAACAGCTCGCGGAGCTGTCCGCTCATGTATTCGAGATAACGGTTGAAGTCGGGCTGTCTTGAGAGTGGAGCGACGTTTGGCCATGAACTGCCGGGTCCGAGTGGAGTGTAGTCGGGATGGTGGAAGTCGCTGACTGAATGAAATCCTTCGCCCCGGACGGCCTCTGAGAGTTCTTTCATCACGTCCCGCCCGAACGGCGTGCTCATAATGTCGTAATCCGTCAGCTTGGAATCGAACATGCAGAAGCCGTCGATGTGTTTGGAGGTCAGCACTACGTATTTCATGCCGGCTTCTTTTGCGATGCGTGCCCATCTCTTAGCATCGAATTTGACAGGATTGAACTGATGGCGCAGGGGAGCGTACTCATCAAAGGGGATCTTCGCGTCGGTCATGATCCATTCACCGAGGCCGGGGATCTTCTTACCTTTCCACTCACCGGCAGGTATTGCGTAAAGACCCCAGTGGATAAACATACCGAACCGCGCCTCGCTCCACCACTTCATCCTCTTCTCCTGGCTCATATCCGGTTTTGTTGTCTGCGCCGTGGCCGGATCATTGAGGAAGAATGGGAACATTGAGAGAAAAAGGATGGCCGTGGCTACACGTATCTTGTTCATTTTACACCTCTGAATAGCGTTGTTAGAATTTCAAACGTTTCGCGTGATGATGCTCTCCGCGCCATCCGTTGTCCTTCCCTCAGCTGTCTCACATCCACTCCCGGCGGCTGATCGGATTCACTTGAAAAAGATTTCCCGGTTGCCCAGTACGATCCGTGTCAGCACCGCCGCGTACTCGCAGTACTTTTGTGCACCATCGGCTGTAACTGTGCCGTCAGGATGCGGGTGATACCGCTCGCCCCAGTAACCTTCAGTTTTCGCGGCACGCCACACCTTACGTACCGACTCTATAAGACGTTTGTGTTCGCCCATTCGCGTGCACGCGGTCGCTTCAACGAACCAGACCCGTCCCATCGCCGCCACGTCCTGCAACGGAGGGACCGTGAAGGGAACGGACTCGTTGTATTCCCACTTTTCATAAGTGAATGGTTTGGTGACTAGCTGTGTCGGCATATCGGCATACCAGAACCCCGGCTCCTTCATGAGCAACGGCCAGAGCTTTTGGGTCTGATCTTTATCGGCAATCCCGAACGCGACTGCCGCCCAGTTCACGTCCGATAACCCATGTGAATCGACGAGCCCGTGTTCGGGGTGAACGTACTCAGCGAAGTGGTCTTTTTGCCAGAAGATGGATTTGAAATCCTTCGTGAGTTTATCACCGTTAGCTGACCAGGTCGTTTCTTTTGCCGTTTCACCTGTCGCTCGGTACAGTCTTGCTAGTTCGCGGAAGGCATGGATGGCGTAGCACTCGTTGATGCCATCCCATTCGTACCGCGGCGGAAGCTCCATATAAAATCCCGAACCGCTGATCAATCCGTTCTTGCTCTTCCGGCTCAGCAGATATTCTGCCGCAGATTCCAGAGAGGGAAGTTTCCCCTTTAGCCAGGAGAGAGATTTTGTTGTGTCGAAGATCTCGGCTGCCGTGAGGATGTAGCAGATCGGGCCGAGCGTACTCAAGGGATTTGCCTTCGGTTGCCAGTGTACGAACAGCCGCATCCAGTCGTGTGTCTCCTGGCTGTACGCTGCGAGGCTATCGCGCTTCGGGGGTTTGTAGGTGAAAAGATCTTCCGGGTATTTCATACCCGAAAGGTAGGTCTTGTCCGGACGCGTCTCGCCGGGAAAAATGGCGAAAGGTATATTGCCGTCCCCGCGCTGCGATGCCTGTACGAAATCGAAGTAATCCAGGACGAGTCGGGTGCGGCCGAGGAGAAGGTATGCCCCCGCCATTTGCCACGAATCCAATCCGGGCCAGGTCGTATTGCCGCCGTACGCGCCGCCGTCCGCGCTGATGTTGAAATGGCCGGGGTACGCCTGCTCGGTCGCGGCGGGGATCAGGTTCTTATTGATTGCTGCGTCTAAACCGGCGCGTACTTCCGGATCGATGATCCCGTTTAAGAAATCCGGTCCCGCCGCTGATGGCTCATCGGCACGCAGGGATTCGGGCAGCATCCCCAATCTGGCTCCTGCAGCCAGTCCTATGAATGCCGTGCCCGACCGCAGAAGAAAATCGCGTCTCGAAAATCGGAAATTGTCACTCATTTTTTCATCTCCTGACAAGATTACCCAAATGATAGAGAACGTAACGAATGGTTCTCCTCACTTTTCCCCGGTCAATCTCCTGATGAGATCCACTTCCTCCTGCTTATACGGAGTGCCATCTTTGCGGAAAATATCATGGAACCAGAGTTGTGGTTCAGACCCGTCGGGATGGGATTTATCGCCCCATGTATATATTGTATTCGTTTTGCCGGAAACCAGGCCCCAGTTAATAGCTCCGATATTTTCAGCCTTCAGCATCGGCATGATATTATCGAAACGGCTGCCAAGTTTACGGGCCATGTACTCCGTGCAGATCAACGGTTTTCCATATCGTTTGAGCGTGTCGATACACGCCCGGTGAAGCGTGTCGTTCTCGTAGTTGTGATACGTGATAACGTCTGAATTCTCTATCTGAAATTCAAACAAGTCTCTGAGACCGAAGTCCCAGACTCCGGCGGATAACGGTTGAGAAGGATCGACCTCGCGACACCATTGAAATACCTTTTTCAACAATCCCATGGATTTGTTTTCATAACCCGAGTTGCCGGGCTCATTGTAGAGATCCCAAAGAATGATGCGATTGTCGGAGGCATATGTGCCCACGACGTCTTTCACATACTGTTCGAGAACATGAACGACGGTGGAATCGGTATACAGCACATCACCTGGATCGCGGACCCAACCCGAATTGTGTATCCCGGGTTTAGGGTCGGGCTGTTTCCCGGCCTGGCAGGTCGGTCTCCAGCAGTCATCGAACAAAACGAATATCGTTGCTATGCCATGTCGATGAGCAATCGTCAGAAACTGATTCATGCGTTCCTTAAAACCCGACGGATCTGTCTGCCACGCTACGTGATGGAGGTACACGCGCATCGCGTTCATGCCGATGGAAGCTGCCCAACCCAGTTCCCTGTTGATGGTTGCCGTGTCAAATGTTTCAGCCTGCCACATCTCCAGTTGATTCACGGCAGTGCTCGGAATAAAGTCGCATCCGCGCAGCCAACCCACCCGTTTGTACCATTCCATTGCCTGCCCTTTGGTCCATACTTCGCGGACTCCTGTCGGACGCTCATGCACGCAGCCAGCCGTAACAATTATCGCCAGAAGCATCACGATTGTTTTGTATGTTTTCATAACCTGCTTTATATATTGGTGAAGAGTGCCCGGTTCATTTTCAATAACAATCGCGCGAAAGAATGCGGGATTTCTGATAAAGTGATTTCTCCGCGTTCCTATCAGTCCCGCGAAAAAAACGCGGGATTTCTGATAAAATGACTTCGTCATTTTATCATCAACATTTTTTTCACTTCGACAAATGTCCCTGCTTGCCCGCCGTCTGTTGGGCGGGCAGTCAACCTGTAGGTGTAAATCCCGCTCGTTAAGTTTGCCGCGCTAAACTCCACCGATTTGTATCCGGCATCCTGCACACCGTTTATCAGCGTCGCCACCTCCTGTCCAAGTATGTTGTGAACCTTAAGTATGACGTAACTGGCAACCGGCAACTGATAACTAACTACCGTCGTTGGGTTGAAGGGATTGGGGTAGTTTTGCTGTAAGGCGAACTGGTTCGGGGTTCCGGAAATGAGATTCGAGGCTTCTTCCCCCGGGGGAGCAGGAGGATTCTCACCATCCGGTACGATCCTGATGCGCGTTGACGGCACCAGCTCTCCTGCCGATGCCAGGATCAACTTGCCGCTCTGGTACACCTTCACCCAATACCCTTTGCCGGGCTGAATCGAATCGGCTACCTGATACCTTGCACTATACCCGAAGAACTGGGACGCCACGATGCCGCCCGGGATGCTGCCAAGGCCTGCCACAGCTACTGGTGAACTGATCGATCCAATCAAATTCCATCCCGCCTTGACAGCAATTGAATCCAGCTGCCGCACCAATCCCTTCATAGGAACAGCCTGCGCACCGTTGAACTTCAGCCAGTACCCGACACCATTAGCAAGTGTTGCCGCGGTGGCGTAGCCACCCTGGTAGGCGAAGGCGTTGGAGACTGCCGCCGGATACAGCGCGGATTTGCTGTAGTCAGGAACCGTCAAAGGGACAGAGACGAGGTTCCATCTGTCAGAAACACTGTACTGGGCCTTGACTGGCACACCCACCGATGTCTCCTGGGATGGGGTACTTTTGTTCCCATGGATGTCGACAGTAATTACGCGGTAGTAGTTTACCGTACCGGGGCTTGGGGACGCGTCTACCAACGTTGTATCCGAGGTTTGGCCGATCTTTGTCGAAGGTCCCGGAGTGAAACCATCGGTGGTCGAGCGATGGACTTCGTAGTATCCGACATCGGGATCCGTAATGTCTTTGTTCCAATGGACATTAACAGAGGGACCGGCCTCCGACTGTGCTGCGAGCGCCATCACCGCGCCGGGCGGCAGGTTGTCGACCGAGTAGCCGCTGTCGGCAATCGATATGTAAAAGTTATTGGGATTGCTCGTATGTGCCGTCACCAGAAATATGGAGTAATGAGTTCCCGCTGAAGAAGAATCGTCTAACGTCGGAGCGACAACATTATACTGTGGAGATTGCACAGCAGGAACGCTCGTAATAAAATCATACAACACACCGAGTGTATCATCCATAATTTTCATCGTTCGATGCTCACTTCTCGCTGCAAGAAACGGTGGAATTTTGCGCCAAAGACCGTAACTGATGATCTGAGAGTTCGCAATTGATGTATCGGCATCCCCCTTGCACCACCGTACGCGAACCTTCCCTCCTTGGTCGTTAGGTATGTCCGTCACAGCAGCTATGGTCGATTTTGTGTTACCGAGATTGCCACATTTGTCAACATTCTGCGCATAGATGTCATAGCTGCTGCCGCTGCGATAGTCTTGCCAAGTAATGATAGCGCCGCCCGAGCCGTCTGAAACGATAATTGCAGAGTATTGGCCGTTTGCCGCCGTGCAGACAGCAACTCCGTTTGTCGTCCATAGCACAGCGCCGGAAGCATTCACACGCTGGGCATAGATATCCTCGTCAATGCCGTTGCGGTAGTCCTCCCATGTAACGATAGCACCGCCCGAGCCGTCTAAAACGATAGTGGGATACGCTTGACCGCCTGTCGCAGTGCAGATTGCAGCACCGTTAGCCTTCCACTGGACAGCGCCGGATGCATTCACCCGTTGAGCATAGATGCCCGGGGTGCCGCTGCGACTGTCATCCCATGTAATGATGGCGCCGCCCCAGCCGTCTGGGACAATAGTGGGATCCTCTTGATCGTTTGTCGCCGTGCTGATGGCAACACCGTTAGTCGTCCATAGCACAGCGCCGGAAGCATTCACACGCTGGGCATAAATATCAAAGTTGCTGCCGCTACGGTAGTCGTTCCAGGTAATAATGGCGCCGCCCGAGCCGTCTGAAGCGACGGTGGGATACAATTGCTCGTTTGTCGCTGTGCAGACGGCAACGCCGTTGGCCGTCCACTGAGGGCCGCCAGAAGCGTTCACGCGCTGGGCATAAATATGAGAGTTAATGCCGGTTCGAAAGTCCATCCATGTAATGATGGCGCCGCCCGAGCCGTCTGAAACGATAGTGGTACGGAGTTGATCGCCTGTCGCCGTGCAGATGGCAACACCGTCGGTCGTCCACTGCACAGCGCCGGAAGCATTCACGCGTTGAACATAGATGTCCCAGCTGCTGTTGCTGCGATAGTCTTGCCAAGTAATGATAGCGCCGCCCGAGCCGTCTGAAACGATAGTGGGATATAGTTGATTGCTTGTTGCCGTGCAGATGGCAACACCGTCGGTCGTCCACTGCACAGCGCCGGAAGCATTCACGCGTTGGGCATAGATGTCCTCGTTGCTGCTGCCGCTGCGACTGTCGTGCCATGTAATGATGGCGCCGCCTGAGCCGTCTGAGAGGATAGTGGGATATTGTTGATCGCCTGTCGCCGTGCAGATGGGAATGCCGTTGGTTGTCCACTGCGGAACGCCGGAAGCACTCACGCGTTGGGCATAGATGTCATAGTTGCCGCTGCGACCATCTTCCCATGTAACAATGGCGCCGCCCGAGCCGTCTGAGACAATAGTCTGATCATATTGAGTAGTTGCGGCCGTACAGATGGCGTTGTTGATGTTTGGGTTGTTGGACCATTGTGCGAGCGCGGGAGTCACATACAGCACTGTCACCAGCAGACTAACCGCTGAAGTTTGCAGCAAAAGATTACATCTCATATGCCCTCCATGGGGAGGCTGAATGATTTTGTGAGTTAGTTTTGCAAGCGATTATCCCTACAACGCAAAAACCTGCCGTGCCATGTACAGCACAAGGGGGTACTTTGGAAGATCTGATAACATCATGATTCGCCCCAAATTCGTATTGCAAGAAGGTAACGAATTCAGGAGAGAGTGTCAAAAATGGAATTGAGGGCGGGCACCTGCTAGCTGAGCAGTAGCGCCAGGTGCGACTGCAAAAAAGATGCGGCAGATCCGGCCGGTGGAAGGATTTTTCCCCTCGATGCTCAACGCACTGTGTAGGCCCTTTCTCGTCGACAGGGGCGGAATTCCCGACCTTCGGTCGGGACCGACACACGGCTTTCATACCTGTTGACAGTACGACGAATTTCAGCATTCTCGATTTTCCCCAAGCGCCCCTCGCCTTCGAAATCCGCTTGCTGCGATTGATAATCCCTCAGTAAATTCCTATCTTTCTTAGCCAGGTTCCGATGTAGACATCATCCCATGTCTAATAATAATGAGGCAATTATGATCCGTTCATCGTTTAAAAAATCCACACTCTTCCTTTTGTTTTTTCTTTCATGCTTTCTTACCGCTGATGGTCAAACCGTATGGAAAAAGACCGAAAAAGGGATTGAATTGCAAGTCGACGACCGGAGAATCAGAATAGAGGTTGTCACACCTTCCATCATCCGCGTTACCGCAGTTCCTGGAAAAGAATTTTCCACCAGAAAGAGCCCGATTGTACTTGAACAGCCGTCTGCTGCGAAGTGGCGATTGACGGAGACAAGAAACGATCTGGAGATCATCACCTCCAGCGTGATCGCACGACTTGGAAAAACAACCGGAGCCGTCCAGTTCTACGAAACCGGCGGGAAAAAACTTCTTGGAGAACAGGAAAGCGGTGGAAGGATATTTATGCCGGCGAGGGTACAGGAAAAGGACGGGTTGAGCATACAACAACTGTTCTCGCTGGGAAACGATGAAGCGCTCTACGGACTCGGTCAATACCAGGACGGGGTCATGAACTGGAGAAACCACAGGGTGGTCCTCATACAGAGGAACATGGAGGTTGGCATCCCTTTCCTCGTTTCGACGAATCATTACGGGATATACTGGGACAATTATTCCTTTACCGAGTTTCAATCCACCGGCAGAGGATTTTCATTCTGGTCGGAAGTCGGCGATCAGGTCGATTATTATCTCATTTATGGTGGGAATTTGGACAGCATCATCGCCGGCTACCGCCGCCTGACCGGGAGCGTTCCAATGCTCCCCCGCTGGGCATACGGGTACTGGCAGTCAAAGGAGCGCTACCGCAGCAGGCAGGAAGTATTAAGTGTCGCTGCGGAATACAGAAAGCGCCGGGTTCCAATCGATGTGATTGTTCAAGACTGGCAGTACTGGGGAAAATACGGCTGGAGTTCCATGCTCTGGGATGAGTCCAGCTATCCGGACCCGAAATCGATGCTCGATTCCCTTCACGATCAGTTCCATTGCAGAATGATGATCTCCGTATGGCCGCAGGTTGTCCCCAGCTCGCCCGCGGGTAAGGAGCTCGACGGGAAAGGCTTCCTCTTCAGGGACAATAAGTCGTGGAATGCGGGCTGGATCTACGACGCGTACAGCCCGGAGGCAAACGACATTTACTGGAGACATCTGAAAAAAGGACTTTTCTCAGTGGGCGTGGACGGGTGGTGGCTTGATGCTACCGAACCGGAGGTTGCCTGGGCGAGCAACCAGATGGAATCCCGCCAGAACATCAGCGGCCTGGGGTACAACACACTCGGTTCGTTCATACGTTATCTGAACACGTATCCCTTTTTCACGACGCGCGGAGTGTACGAGCACCAGCGGAAAGAAACGGATAAAAAACGAGTGACAATCCTCACCCGCTCCGCCTTTGCAGGGCAGCAGCGCACGGGCGCCATCACGTGGTCAGGCGATATCAATTCGAGCTTCTCTGTACTGAAAAATCAAATCTCCGGGGGGATGAATTTCTCTCTTGCGGGTAATCCCTATTGGAACACGGACATCGGGGGATTTTTCCCTGTTGATGCCACCGGAGGGTACCCTGCGGGTGTCAAGGACTCCGCCTACAGGGAACTCTATGTGCGGTGGCTCCAGTTCGGCACCTTTTGCCCCATCATGCGCTCGCATGGGACTGGTACACCCAGGGAGATATGGCAATTCGGCGAACCGGGAACGTGGGCGTACGACGCCATTCTCAAGTTCGACAGGCTGAGGTACCGGCTGCTGCCCTACATATACTCAAACGCCTGGGCTGTCAGCTCACGCGGCTCCACTATCATGCGGAGTTTTGCGATGGATTTCCCGGGAGATCCAAATGCGCTTGGTGTAGGAGACCAGTACATGTTCGGTCACGCGCTGCTTGTCGCCCCTGTCACAAAAGAAATTTTCTATTCACGCGAAATGCCTGCCGAGGCAATTAACGCGGCAAATCTCGCCGACTCGGCTGGGACGCCCGGCGGACTGACCGCCGCTTACTATCTGGGAAAGAACTTTGACACGCTGGCTGCACGAGTTACCGATACGTCCGTCAATTTTGACTGGTCAAATTCAAACTCTCCTGCCGGACGCCGGTTCGATTTCAGCGCGCGGTGGAGGGGCTTCCTGGTTCCGCAAAAGGCCGGCATCCATGAGATTTCGGTAACTTCCGACGACGGCGTGCGGCTCCGCATGAACGATTCGCTCGTGATTGACAACTGGACCGAGCACTCTGCAACGGTCGATAAATACCAGGCATGGCTCGATGCGGGGAAAATGTACCGGATTGATCTCGAATATTACCAGGCGAAGGGCGAGGCGCTTGTTAGGCTCGGATGGCGGGCCCCCTCCGATTTCAGGGAGAGGAAGACAAGACGGATAAACGACACCGTCAGCGTCTATCTTCCCCTCGGAGCGTCATGGTATGATTTCTGGACCGGCGAAAAGCATGAGGGAGGACAGGCTGTCAATCGGGAAGCCCCTATCGACATAATGCCGTTATACGTTCGCTCAGGATCTGTCCTTCCGATGGGACCCGAGAAGCAGTATAGCTCGGAAAACCCAGACGACACACTTGAAGTGCGCGTTTATCCGGGAGCGAGTGCCACTTTCACGCTCTATGAGGATGGGGGTGACGGTTACGATTACGAGAAGGGGGCATATTCGACAATCGACCTCCGCTGGAACGATGCAAGGAGAACCATGGAAATCGGCGAAAGGAAGGGATCCTTTCCAGGAATGCTGCGCCACCGAGTCTTTTATATTACAATAGCGGCGAAGGGGAAAGGCACGGGCGTTGAGACAAACCTGAAACCCGACAGGGCGGTAGAATACGACGGGAGTAAAATCACCATTAAATTCTAAGAGCCGTATTTATTGGAAGAACATTGTAACCGCCGAAACCAATTTTATTAGTCATTAGACCGCAGCAGAGTGATCGGGCCTAACAATCCGGAGCTTACCAAGGGCGAATCTTTCTTATAGTATTCGTACGTCGTAAAAGTGTACCTCCCGCTTGTGCGCGGCAGATGCTTGACCAGCCATTCGGGCCACTGACCGTTGGCGATACCGTCTTCAGGAAGCCGCTCGTCGCCAATTAGCCGGTTCGGCCAGAGATTCGCCACCTCAATATCAAGGATATTCCCATGTTGTCGCACGGCATCCGTTATGTTCACCCGCCATGGTGCCGTCCAGACCACGCCGAGATCCTTTCCATTGAGATGAATCCTCGCAATGTTGTTGACCCTCCCAAGATCCAGGAAAAGATCAACTTTCCCCGTTATCTCCAGATCCTCCGGGAGATCAAAAACCTTCCGATAGACCGCGATGCCGGAATAGAATTTTATTCCCTCCTCGTGCCTCTTCGACCAGTCGTACAGTTTCTCGAAGGTCACAGAATCAGGCCCGCCCCACTTCGGGTCAAATGATACAGACCAGGGCCCTTTAATCTGAGCAACGGATTTAATAAGTGGAAAGTTCTTTGCTGCCGCGGATTGCTTTGCGACCGGGATTCCGTTCTTCCCGAACACTATGAAAAAGCTCTGGTATGGCTCAAATCGAACAGGGATAACCGTATATTCTCCGTCCCTTTTAAACTCCGGCAGCCGGCGCGTTTCTCCATTGAGGGGATCCCATAACTCCGGCTCACTCTTTCCATCCCTGAAAAAGCAGCTCGCCTGAAACGATCGGCCGGTGCGGTTCGCGATGAAATAAATTTCCTGATCATCGGTTCGCCGGTGGGTATATCGCACAGATCCGGTAGATTTAAAATCTACCGGGACGCGCGTCTTCTCTAATATCGCGGCGGTGGCGGCGTATCTGGGGTAAAGCCCCGGGGGAGATATTTTCGAACACTCCCCTCCCCAGAAAATCTTCCCCTTGCCGTAGGTTCGTTCTGTCACCGTCTTAGGATGTGTCATACTGCCCCAAAGTGCCTCCGCCGTCGAACGGACTCTTTGGTCACAATCAGGATAACCGCATAAGCTCGGCGATTTCACGGGCGGCATGCCGACCACCGTAGCACCTTCATTCACCAGGGATACGATCTTATCAAGCAGTTCCGGGGTCATCGTTTCAAAAGCAGGCAATACTAAAAGACAATACGATGTTCCTCCGGGAAAAACGATCCGGTTGTCCTGCACGCAGGCTCTTGAGATCAACACACCCGGAGAGCATCCGTCAAAATTGTAACCACGTCTGTCGGGAATAGTATCATTGAGTGTCATCGCCGATGACGGAGGACGGAACACGTGGGGGGCTCCTTCCGGGGTCAGATAGACTATATCGGCGACGGCTGTCCCTCTTTGCAATAGGAATTGACAGCGGGTGATGTACCGGTGATACGCAGAGACCATAGGCCACCAGGTCTGGTACCGGTCCCAGTGCACACCATAAGGTCCCATCACCATACCCGGACGGAGATTGTCACCCAAGGGTTTGTGCGCAAACGTATGATAGAACAGTCGATTGATGCCCGCGCAGAACGCCCAGTCACCCTGGTTTTTCAAAACGGCCGGGTATAGTTTCCACGCCTCACCCGGACCCGCGGTGAACGCTTCCGCCTGAACGACTGTACGACCGGCGGTATGAGCTATCGAAGCAGCTTCGATGCAGCTGAAGGACGAGTTAAATCCGAATCCCTTACTCCAAAATTCTCCCATCGGCACATCGGCCAATGATCCTAGTTCGAGATCAGCGCACGGATTCATATCGTAGGGTTCAATCGAAAGCCCGAAGCCATACTTGCGCCCGAGTTCTTTCAGATGCCCGGCATGGTTCTCAAGAACGAGTTCCTGGGCTGTCACGCGAAGGTCCCAGAGAAAACGTTCGCTCAACTCCAAGCTCCCGACAACAGATCCGGTGTACACGGGGAGAAAGGGCAAAGGGTCGTAGCCGCGGCGATGTTGGAACTCCTGGCGGAAGTTCTCGGTCCAATTCTGCGCTCCCATTTCCCAGCTATCGATGTGCAGCATGGTCCAGCCGCCGTTGGCCCCATTTTTCCGGGGATTCGTTTTATCAAGAAGTTTTCCAATATAGTTTTCGAAGTGCGCGTTTAATGCAGCCGTGTCAAATTTATCGCACTCAAACCCCAGACCCGGTAGAGGCGCCGGGCGGGTCACCGCTCCGTTGTTACGCCTGCCGAACCGCATGATCGTCCAGTTCCCCGCCGGAACGTCCCAGGCAACATGGCCGTCGGGTTGAAGGAATGCAGTAAGATCGATGATCTTTTCTTTGTCAATGACCCTGCCGGGTGCCAGTGAGGGGAACCGAGCGGGCGCCGGCAAGAATGGTTTTACCCCACGTACCGAGGTGTACGGGGCTCTGTAGTAGAGGGCTTTCTCGTCTATATCCGTTACTGGCTTACCACGGGTCGGCGTCGGATAGGCCAAGACGGCGACGTCATCATAAAAATTCTTCCATCTCTGTGTCAGATGCTCATCGAGCGCACCGGGTCCGAAATATGGTGTGCGGGGATCAGGCACCGGCAGAACCGTATCGCATTTCACAGGACCTTTGACCTCGATTGAACTCGCAACGAGGTGCTGCATCGATTGTTCAAGCTTCACCCAGGGGCCGCCGCTTCCCGTCCATCCGGGGCCGGATCCCAAAGTAATGTTGATACCGAGCCGTTCCGCTTCCCTGACCGCATGTTTGAACAATTCCTGCCATTCCTCGCTCAGGAAGTCCACCGATCCGCGCGGGACGCCCACGTTCACCTCAAGGAATATAACGTTGCCGATGCCGGCCTGCTTCATCGATTCCAGGTCGTCGGTGATTCCCTGCCGTGACATGTTACCATCCATGAAGTACCAATACACTCCGGGACGAGCGGAATCGGGGGGATTTTTAAATGCCTCTTTCAGATCCTCGGCCATAGATATTCCACCGGTCTGTGAGTACATCGATGATACGGTGGCGAAGAACAGGACCACGAGACGGAAGAGACAAGCTGCCCCGCATGTTGAGAAACCGGACGAAATAATATTCTTTAAATACATAATTGACCTGGCCCCAATTAATCTTTATCCTGCCTCAATAGTACAAAAAAAAGAGGTTACACACCAATATCTGTGCACCTTGACTCTCGGCGAAAGGTTCAATGTACTTGCGCTAAACCATGCAGGAAGTGGGGGGATACTCCTGAATCAGGTGGGTGAATTTAACGGCCCCTGGACAGTTAAGCCCGATCACTCTGGTTTACGTACTGGAGCGGGATATAACCGAGTTCGGGCTGGAGGACAACCCATCGATGCTCTTTGCGACTGCACCGAGTTTTACCCACAACCACGAGTCACTGTATCATGAGAGACTTTATTCTGAACTCCCCATTGACACACTGATCGACATGCCTGCTTTGGCTGTCTGGCCAGACGGATCTTCTGCTGTTTGGACGGAAGCACGCTTGCGCCTTCTCCCGGAAAAACGAAAAGGTGTTAGTCCCGCCCCTGGCGGGATTAGCAGCTGCCAACACCAGGTTGTAAAGATGGCAAATCTCAAGCGATTATGGTCCATCCGCTTACGTCCCTACGGGACTTCGGCGGATTCTGAAAATGACAAACGAGTTAGCTTCATCCCTTCGGGATTCGCTAACTCGTGTCATTTTCGAAGTGGACAGGGGCGGAATCGAACCGCCGACACACGGCTTTTCAGGCCGTTGCTCTACCGACTGAGCTACCTGTCCGAAAATTTCAACACTTAGCGAATGAGCGGAGCGAATGAAGCTAAGTGTTATGAAATTTTCAGGATCCGCCGTCTTTTTGGCGGATCTGAAATCCCCGCATTGCCTTGCCGCTGGGTTCTCGATCCCGCCTTCGGCGGGATTCTCAAATTGACCTATGAGTTAGCTCCGCTAACTCA
>JBEKTW010000044.1:0-23860 GCA_049515655.1 Bacteroidota bacterium | reverse complement strand
GGCTCGATGAAGATAACGAACCCGAGCGTGAAGTCGTTGGTGTTGAGGTTCGCGGAAGGTCGGCCGATGCCGAAGGAGTTCGCGTTGAGTCAGAACTATCCGAACCCGTTCAACCCGACGACACGGTTCAACGTGGATGTGCCGAAGGCGACGAACGTGGAGATCGTGGTGTACAATATTCTCGGGCAGAAGATTGCGACGCTTCTGAGCGGGATGCAATCGGTCGGATACCATACGATCGAGTGGGACGGTCGGGATGTCCATGGACTGGTTGTGCCGAGCGGGATGTACTTCGTCCGGATGACCGCGGATGAGTTCTCGTCGGTCCGCAAGGTTATGATGCTGAAGTAATTTAGAGACCAGGTGAAGCGCCCATCGCTCAACAGGACGGTGGGCGCTCCATTCCGGAGAATGCGATGAAGATAGTAACAAATAATTAACCCTATAACATCATGTTAAAGAGGTATGTCATGAAAAGAACTACTGGTTTGTTCGTGCTGGCATGCGTCTGTCTGCTCTTCCTGGCGACGTTCTCACCGATGCAGGCACAGACCAACTTCGCCACGTACATCTCGTGTACCGACAGCATTGCGGGCGATACGGCATCGTTGGCGATCGGAGTGAACTCGCTCGCAACATACGGCATAGACTCAACAACACTCGGGGAAAAGGAAAGACCCCCGCTTCCTCCAGCCGGCGTGTTTGATGTTCGCCTGGTCGACCCGCGAGGCAATTATGCTACGGGACAGGGTTTGGTGCTCGACCTTCGCCCGTTCGCGTGGGTAGGCCAGTATGATACATTTGAAGTAGATATTATGAGAGACTCCCTCGCAGTGGCCGGGCATCGCCATGCGGCGATGTCGTGGGCTTCGCACATTGACACAAACTGGGCCGCCGCGGGCGGTACACACTGGAGAATGGTCGATGCTGCCACGGGGGGAACTTTGCTCAATGTCAACATGGCAAATCAGACTTCTGCAACGATTCCGCTCACCGTTACCCAGGTATGGATCATCAAAGCGGACAACTCCCAGTTCGGTACCTTCTGCTATGAAACGATGGCGGCAGACAAAGACCAGACCGGAAAAGGCGCCACGGCGAACAAAGCCAAAGCGATCACGGTGAAGTTTTCGGTGACGAAAACCCAATTGTTCGCCGCTCATGTGGACAGCCTGGTCGGGACGTTTAATAATGCGGTTTACGACTCGACGCTGGCGACCTCACCCTTCACAACAATAGCTTCCGGCGATACGAAACACAAGGTTTTCAAATTCTCCGGAGCAACTGTCGATAGCCTTCATACCTTTAGTATTAGCGGCATAGGGCAGAAGGGGGCGGTAATGAAACTCACATTGTTGGCCTTCTACCACGGTGCCCCCGTCCCGAAGAAGGGAAAGAATTCAGCCAAGGTGGATTCCGTCGTGGTCAGTATCCTGCAGCTTCCTGAGCCCGATATCACCAACGTCGGCGCCTACGCGTGGGCAAACACGACATTCGCGACGGCCGAGGGACTCATCATTGGAGACCCGAGTTTCCACGGTGATCAATCCCATGCGAAGCCAAAGGACTCGACGTACTACGTGTATCATGCGAAGTGGGCGGATGTCCAGAAATCGCTTGTGAAGTGGAACAAAACGGTATCGACCACTCACTCCGGAACGTCGCATGTGTTCTACCACGACCTTGCCATCAGCACCGGCTTCATGAAAAAGGCGCAGAAATCCCTGTTGCCCGACAAGAACCCCGATCCGTTGTTTGCCGAAGCCCTGACGCTGAAGGTGAACATCCTGTTCAGCGGGCTGGTCGTGCAGAGCCATAATTTGGGGAACGTGGTGGTCACTGATACGGGAAACGGGTCTTCGAGCTTGTTCATTGGTAAGAGCATATCGCAGATCTCCGCCGAAGCGGATACGTTCTTGACGCATGGTAAGCTCTTCGATCCCGCCATGGCAGGCGTGACGATCGCCAATTTCCTCACGATATTGCACAACATCAATTGCGTATTTCAAGGTCCGCTGGATACGGTAAGCTGGTCCTGTGCGAAGCCGCTTCTCAAGCCGTCGGTCTACATTGCCGAAATTCCATGGCTGGAACGAAATCAGTTGCATCCGTCAATGGTTCCGTTGCGCCAGGCGAGTCCCTCGGTGCCGGTGGAATACACCTTATACCAGAACTACCCCAACCCCTTCAACCCGACCACGACGATCGAGTTCAAACTGCCCGCCTCTTCGGTCGTGACGGTCACTATCTTCAATATGTTGGGGCAAGAGGTCGTGAAATTAGCCGACCACCAGCAATTTGCTGAGGGCATCAACCATCTCCAGTTCGACGCAGCTCGTTACGCGTCGGGGGTTTATTTCTATCGCCTCCTCGTGAACGACCTGGGAACTGGTGCATTGAAGTTCCAGCAAGTTCGCAAGATGATGTTGGTCAAATAGTCTGAAAAATGGTCGTTTCCGTGGTCTTTTCCTGAAAAGAGAAGACCACGGAAATCAGACCGTGAATGCTTGCTTTTAAAGTCAAGTTTACGTATTATCATCACTATCGGAAAGGAAGATCTGTGAGGATGGGAACAATGGGAAATTTGAAAATCAAACTTTGAACAAAACACATAAACCACAATTAAATTTCTAATCCACCAATTCATCAAATATCTTCAAAGGAGTTACACATGAAAAGCTATATAGTTGTTGCGCTACTGGCGATGTCCTGCCTCGGCTTGAATGTCGCGATGGCTCAGAACGCTGTGTTTGTCGAGGAGGAGTTCACGGTCGCAGCACCCGCGTTGGTTATCACGGGTACCGCAGCTGACCTGACTGGTTTGTCGTTAACCGCGGGTCAGACACTGATCGTCGAGGCCTCCCAATTCTTGGCGGGCACTCCACCGACCGCCGCGCAGGCTATCGCTTCAGGTCCATTCTGGACGGTCGATGGTCCAATCCAGGGCACACCGATATTGCTAAGCTTCATTCTACCGCCGGCATTTATTGGGCAGTCCAACCAAACGGCTTTGCCAATTACATACAGTCCATTGAGTGGTTTGGCTGACAATCAGAGCGCCGACGGCACGACGGGCGTCTATTTTGATCCAAGGTCTCCATATGTGGTGACGATGGGTCCAAATAGTGGAAGCGGTGGAGTCTATGTGGGCTTGGGCTTTGAGGTGCACATTCCTGCGACAGCGGATGCTGATACGTATGATGCGGTCTTCGGTTTGACCGCCGCTGTGACTGGTTTCTAAGCGCAAGACCATCTTTTTGGGGATTGAAGGGGTTGCTTTGCAGTTGATAATGAGCAACCCCTTTTTCCTATGATAACCGTTGTTGAAGTAGTAGAAATTACCGAATATCGCTGCTGGTTGGAAAAGACTCCCGATACAAGGGGGAGAGTTTATTCATGCAGCGTGGAGTAGTTTCGAGAAGTTATTCTGGTCCACTCACGGCGCGGGGTATGAAATTGTATTACGATCAGGAACGACATCCGGACATGCGAAGAGGAAGTAAACAGGTGCGCCCATCTTTCCGTATCCCATCTACGTGGTTAACCGTCTCGATGAGTGTCCTTGTGCTTGCGTTCACCGGGAATCTGTACGGTCAATTCACCGTGAGTCCCAATGCAATTTTCCTTAATGCGCCAACCCAGAACGCTCGCCTTGTCGTGGCTAATCAGGCTGATTCATCGTACGAGGCGTGGGTCGAGTTTCGGCTGGGCTTTCCTGCCATGGATGACAGCGGAAAAGTAAGAATGGTGTACGACTCATCGACCGCGTCGCCCCGCAGTGCCGTATCCTGGCTTCGTGCGTATCCCCAGCGTTTTTTCCTTGAGGTCGGGGGGAGCCAGACTGTGACGATTATCAGCAACCCGCCCGGCACATTGGGTGATGGTGAATATTGGGCGCGCGTCATCGTTGCCACAAAACTGACGAGTCGCATTCAGGTTCTTACAGACAGGGTCCGTACGAATGTGTCTACCTTCTCTGGAGTTGACATACCGTTTCACTACCGCACCGGACATGCATTCACCGGTCTTGCCGTGGGCAATGTCGAAGGCACTGTCGACGGTACCTTCTTAAGGGTTGTCTCAGACTTTGCGCTTCAGGGAAATTCAGCCTACTGGGGGAAGGTGACGATGCGGCTGCTGGACAATAATGGACAATCCGTCTCGACGAAAGAGCAGAAAATAGCGGTATATCAGAACCTTCGGTTCGTTTCATTCTTGGACGTTACAAATGTCCCTAGAGGTCAATACACGCTGGAGCTGGATTTTTCCAACAAGAGGACGGACGTTGTGCCGAAAGCAATTCTGCAAGTGCCGGAGTTCAGTAAGTCGGCTCCAGTCCTCATTGAATAGTGCATTCACATTCGCGATCGAAAATGCGATTGATTGCTCTTCTGATATGTTTTACCTCTTTTCTTGGCTGGGCGGGCACACTGGGGACGGTGCCTCCGGAGCAGCAAGTTCCGCTCAGGCTTGGCGTCCGGGGAGTGCCGCGGCAAGAAATCACCGCGGTCGTCCAAGGCGAGAGTTTGTTCGTTCCGTGTCTTGCCATCTTCAAATACTTGCATATCAAGTCTGACTATGACCCCACGCCGGTCATCCTGGAGGGTTTCTTTCTACACCCCGATCAAAAGTTCCGGATCGATGCCCAAGAAGGAGTGATTGAACTAGCCGGCAAACGCTTTACGCTGAACGCGACCGACTACGTTGCGCTCTCAGATGAATTCTACCTGCGCCTCGAGCTCTTCAACGAAGTGTTCGGGCTTCGTTTTATCTACAGCAAGCGAAGGCTTTCTCTCGACTTATTCTCACCGCCGTCGGATTTGCCCGTGCTGCTTGAGCAGGCTCGTGCAAGGAGGAGAAGAGTTCTTTTGGCGGGAGAGAAGGTTCTGCCGGAAGCTCAAAGGATTTTCGATCAAAAGGCGCCTCTCTTGGGTGCGGGGACCCTTGATTGGACGCTTAATGGCATGGGTGTTCGGAACAGGCCGGAACGTTATTCCTACGGTTTTCATCCCGGACTGCAAACACTCGGAGGTGACCTTGAGGCATACATCACGGGCTTTTTCAACCAACCTCTGCGCAAGGAAAACTTTCGGGGGAATTTGACATATACATTTTCAGATCCAGGGTTGCGGCAGGTAATCATCGGGGATTTTGGCCAAACGCTGGGAATGGAGCCGACCTCTTTCGGCGTTGAAGTGACCAACCGACCCCCGACGGCGCACGCGGCGTTCGCTACGGATATGTTCGTGGAACATGAGGATTCTGGAAATGTGGTTGATATCTATAGCGGAGGGAGGTTGACTGGCACGTGGTCGGCAACGGAGACAGGGGACCTTCGGATGCCGATCCCGCTGTGGTACGAGTCGAATACCGTCGAATTTCACACCTACGATCCGTGGGGAACTGAAAGGATCATGCGGTCTCGACCGACTGTTCCAAGCTCGCTGATGCGCCCCGATGAGTTTCGATATAGTCTTAGCCTCGGCCAGTTGCGTGACCTCAATAATCAATGGTACGGAACGGGCTTTGCAGAATACGGGTTTGATAACCGGCTCACATTGGGAACGGGGCTCGAGTACCTGAATTCTTTTGCACCTGCGAAGATGTATCCTTCCATCTTCGCCGTGTCGCGGCTCTCCAATGAGCTGGTTGCAGAGCTCCATCATGTTCCCAACGCACGTACAACGACCACCCTTGACCTTATCTTGCCTTCGGATGCGAGCGGATCATTCTCATTTACGCAATACTTGCGCAATCCTTTCCTGAACCCCAGTGAGATGATCAGTGAGATGGCAGTCACCGGCGCTGTGCCGATTCGTACCAACGGACTTACTCTGTTCGGCTCCACATCAATCCGGCAAACCCTGTCTGAGGTCGGACGAAACCGTAATCTCAATGCCGCGCTGACGATGTTTCGAAAGAACGTTCAACTGGGTGCAGCGCTGATAGGGGAATGGGGTGACGAGCTTGACCGTCCTCTTGTGCGCGAATTGCTGCTCACACAATACAGTATCGTCGGGCATCTTCCCGACCAAATCTTGCTCTTTGGAAATATGAGCTACGACCATCTTGTCCGTAAGTTCTCTCAGGGACAGTTCGCGATCGGCAAAAGAATTGACATGCTATCGGTCACGGTACAATACACCCGTCAATTTGCCGCACGGAACGACCAGTACATGTTGAACCTGACCTATGTTCTGCCGCTCGCTACTGCCCATGCTGTCGTCGAGGATTTTGGCGGATCTGTTTTTTCGCAGCAGAATGTTAGCGGCTCGGTTGTGTACTCGTCGGAGACGCGCGACGTTCTCTTTCATTCGTATTCAAACTGGCTGGGATTTGGAGACGTGCTGGTCAACCCCTTCGTCGACGAGAACAACAACGGCGTCAAGGATCCGGGCGAGAAGAACATAGAGCTCCCGCATTCGCTCGCTTCGTTTGAGGGTGCAACGGTTGCTCCAATACGCCTGTCGGATGATGCGATGGAGTTTCAGCGTGCTCGTCCTTACAGTGAATACAAAGTCATGCTCGGACTCGAAGGGTTGGCAAACCCGCTGTGGGTCCCCGAGTTTTCAACATTCGCTGTCGTCGCAAAGCCCAATCGTATTCAGCGCATCGACGTCCCAATCGTGGTGGGCGGCACTATTCGAGGGTCTGTCGAACAGTCCCTGGATGGAAGACAAAAGGCTCTTGAGGGAATCAATGTAAGCATCACTCCTCTTGCCGTGGAACAGACGGCAGCCCGGGTGGTGAAAACATTTTCGACGGGAGAGTATGAGTATTTTCCTCTGCTTCCGGGAAAGTATACGGTCAAATTGGATCCGCAGCAATTGGCTTTCTTGAGAGTGACGTGCGAGCCTGCGGAGCAGACCGTCGAAATACGGGCGCTGCCTGCGGGCGACATTGTCCAAGGTGTAAACTTTGTACTGCATAAATAGGATTTCGATCGACGGCTTGTATAGGAACGGATGAACGAATGAAAGAGACAGTGATGAGATGCGGGGATATTCACCTTGGCAGATCGCGACGTCTGCTGTGCATCGGAGTGGCTTGCCTTCTGTGTTGGCTTACCGGCTTCGGGGGATCTTCGCAGCCTTCCAACGCGGGCAAATGGAAAACCATCTGCCCGGTGGAAGCCGATTCGGAATTCAGCGCGGCGGGAATCGCCGGGATCACTGCTTCCTTCGCTTCGCCATGGGCATGGCTGAGTCCATGTCCTCAGGGAAACCTGCTCTACTCTTTTGATGTCGATAAGGATTCCGCCATGTTCGTGGGGGCTGCCGGGACGGTGCTGAGGACGAGCGATAGTGGCAGCTCCTGGTCTGTCATCCAGAATACCGCCTCACTTTCGAGACCAATCGTAGATGTTCAGTTCGTGAACGATTCAACCGTATATGCCGTCGGCTGGAATTCGGAGTTTTTGAAATCGACAGATGGAGGGCTCACCTGGGTCGATGTGCCGACAGGCTTCAACTTTATTGTCCTTGCATTGAGTTTCGTGAATCCCGATACCGGGTGGATTGCCGGGACTAATGGTTCGATCTATGAAACGACGGATGCTGGTGTAACGTGGTCGGTGAACACCGTCGGGATTGCGCATGATTTGTACGACATAAAGTTCGTCGATGACACAACCGGTCTGGCAGTGGGCGCAAAGGGGTCTATCCTCAAAACAACCAACGGAGGTACCACCTGGGTACAATTGACCTCAGGCACAACGCGGAATCTCGATGCAGCTCAGTTACTTAACGATAGTGTGGGATGGGTTGTAGGCGACAGTGGGGCGATTCTTCACAGCACCGACAGTGGGGCGTCCTGGTCGAGCATGATAACGACATCATTGTCTCTGTCGAGCGTGTATTTTGTCAATCCGGATTCTGGATGGGTCGTAGGAAGCCAGGGGTCAATCTTTGCGACTGTAGATGGCGGCACAACGTGGCAATCGCAAACTTCAGGCATAACGACTGACTGGCTCGTAAAAGTAAAATTCGTGAATGATTCCTCCGGGTGGGCTCTGGGCATGGCCGGCACAATACTCAGGACGGTGGACGGTGGAGAAAACTGGCAAGAGATTGATCGTCGCGTTCAGGGTAACTTGAGGGCGGTGAGTTTTCCTGCGACTTCCGTGGGTTGGTCTGTCGGCTTATCGGGCGCGATTTTCAAGACGACGGATGGGGGCGTACAATGGACGCAGCAAACGAGCCCGATAACAAATCAGTTGAACTCGGTATTCTTCCTTGACGCATTGGCCGGATGGGCCGTGGGTAGCGCCGGTAATGTGCTTAGAACAACGGATGGTGGAGCGACGTGGGAGCAATCTGCAACCATAAAAGGAATATCCGCGTTGCGTTCATGTTTTTTCGTCGACGAAATGGTTGGATGGACGGTCGGGACGTTTGGTCTGGTATATCAGACGACGGACGGCGGAGAAACATGGGTGAGGCAACAGCGGAGAAGTACGGGGACGCTGAACTCTGTTTTCTTCCTTGATAACAATACCGGATGGGCTGTCGGCGCCGGTGGGGGTCTCGTCTCTACGACCGATGGAGGTTCTGATTGGACGAAACAAGCTGTGCCGACGAAGCTTGGGCTTAATGCCATTCACTTTGTCTCACCGGATTTGGGAATTGCTGTCGGAGACCACGGCGTGATCCTGCGGACAACAGACGGCGGTGCAGAGTGGGATTCCGTCGAATCCGGCACGACGCGAGCACTGTATGGCGTCCGGATGATGGACGGCCTGCACGGTTGGATCGTCGGCAAATTTGGAACGATTCTTTCCACTTCGGATGGCGGAGCCACCTGGAACGCGGAAGTTTCTCCGACGATAAGAGATCTTATGGCAGTGACCAGCTCGGATTCAATCGCATGGGTGGTGGGAATGAATGGCACTATTCTGCAATCCATCGATACTTCCTTTTCTCCCCTGACCCGGAAAGCGCATTCAGGCGGTCCAATCTCTTCCGTTCGCAATTATCCGAATCCGTTTAATCCGATAACGAACGTGGCGTTCGAATTGAAGGAGAAAGGCCTTATATCTGTCACCATCTACAACATCCTCGGTCAAGAGGTCGCGATGTTGGTGAACAATCAGCAGTTTGGCGCGGGTTGGCACTCAGTCCAGTTCCGAGCCGGCGAGCGTTCCTCGGGCGTCTATTTCTATCGAGTGACATCTCAACCAGCGACCCAGACTATTACCGGCAAAATGTTACTGCTCAAATGAAGTATTGGTGCTACAGGAGGGCCTGGCTGAATCTTGTGATCACGTTGGTTCTACTTGTCAGTGCCCCACGGGCTTTCTCTGCCAATTCCTGGAGCTGGCAGAACCCTAAACCGCAAGGAAATAACCTGCAGGCAGCCTTTGCCTTCTCGCGGAGTGAGGTGATCGCGGTCGGCGCGGGCGCTACGATCGTTCGAACGACTGATGAAGGTGCGACGTGGTCAGTCCAATTTGAGGGCGGACAAAATGCCCCGACGTTGAGAGCTGTAACATTTGTGAATGACAGTCTGGGATGGGCAGTCGGCGATGATGGCTACATGCTCGAAACTCACGACGGCGGTGAACAATGGAGCGTAAGCGACAAGCCGCACACCAGTAACTCACTATACGCGATCGGATTCGCTAACGAAAGTGTCGGTTGGATAGGGGGGGAAAACGGGACTATTCTCAAGACGACCAATGGCGGGGGCACCTGGCTGCCGCAACCAACTCTCACAACGCAGGACCTCCATAGCCTCTATGTTCTCGACGAGCCCACATGCTGGCTGGCCGGCGACTCCGGTACTGTGATTTCGACAAGGAACGGCGGCATCACATGGGGAAGAATGCTGCTGCAAGGAAAACGGAACCTCTACGCAGTCTATCTTCGCAACGCAAGCTCAATTTGGGTTGCCGGGGATCGTGGATTCATCGCCCGTTCGACCAATGCAGGTGCGGTCTGGAAAGATACGACGCTCCCTGCCGTAAAAATCGTTGCTCTTCGAGCAGCCGGGGCGGGTCAGGTTGTGGGTTTGGTCCAGGGGGTACTTGCTTTTCGGTCAGGGAGTACTGTCATCGCCTGGAACGGCGAGAAGATTCATCAGGGAGATTTGCTCGAAACCTGGAACGGCGGATTCATACAGTCAGCCGACTCAGGCAAATCATGGAAAACCGGCCTCATTGATTCGAGCTATACTTTTGCCGATATGGTACTTGCTGAACAGGGAAGCATTTGGTGGGTCGTGGGGACCGGCGGCGCGATTTCCTTGACGGCGACCAGCGGAAGAACTTGGACCGCCACCACAAGCGGTGTCATTTCGATACTCAATGGTATTCTGATGATCGACAGCTTGAACGTTTGGGCGGTAGGTCAGAACGGTGCCATCTTGCACACGACGGATGGGGGGAATCATTGGACCGGCGTGGAGAGCCACACGAACCAGGTCTTGAATGCCGTCGCTTTCCCGACACCCAACGCCGGGTATGTGGCCGGAAACTCCGGTACGATCCTTCGTACGACGGATGGAGGTGCCTCCTGGATTGCCGTGCCGAGACAGAGTTGGTCGCAGTCGGGTGTGGATACGACCACTCAATTGCTTGGTCTCGATTTTGTCGATAGCTTGTTTGGCATTGTTGTCGGTACGAATGGCAGGATTTTGTTGACAACGGACGGGGCGCGATCCTGGACGCGGCAGGATGTTGATACGAACGCCATGCTCAATTCGATCTGTCTGCTCGATCGTCATACGGGTTGGATTGCTGCGACATCGGAGCGATACATTATCTCCAGGGTCTTTAAAACGGTCGACGGCGGCATCTCGTGGAGCGGGAGCGATTTCCTTTCTGGGGCACTAGAATCGATCACGTTTGTCAATGCGACGTACGGATGGGCTGTAGGGAAGCCCACGACAATAGTGAAAACGACCGACGGGGGAGTAACGTGGAGACCTGAACAAAGTCCGGTCGCCGCTTCATTCTACGGTGTGCACTTTGTCGACCCTTTACACGGCTGGATATGTGGCTCAACCGGCACTGTATTGAGAACGAATGACGGTGGTTCTTCCTGGGCATCGTTGAGCACAGGGACGCCGAACGATTTGCACGGGACTTGCTTCATTGATACACTGCATGGCTGGGTAACCGGTTTCAATGGGACAATACTGCAAACCACCGACGGCGGCGGTGCAGGGGTGAAATTGCCTCCGCCTTCTCTCCCCGTCGTCATACAGCTCATGCAAAACTACCCTAACCCGTTTAATCCCGGGACTGTCATTCCGATTGACGTGCTACAGGCGCCGGTGAGCGGCTCTGTTACGATTTACGATATTCTCGGGAGAAGAATCAAAGAATTTCTTTTTTCTTACTCGGGGGTCGGAAGACACAATGATATAGTCTGGGATGGTAGAGACGAGAAGGGAAACAGGGTTTCTGCGGGGATATACTTTTACCAGCTTGAGATACCTGAATTCAGTGTGGCGCAGAAAATGGTGTTGGTAAAATAGCTTGTACAAATATGGGGCGCTATGCGTGTGTGGAGGGTATACGCTTCTTTCTGAACTGCCGCGTGACAACAACTGAGAGGCAGGTTTGCAGCGACAACATATGCGTTAAGAGCGCACGAACGATTGCCGCTCTTCGTATTGTGCCCGCAGCGGTTATTGTTCTTCAGTTCCTGACATTGGCCATTGCCTTTCGCAGCACTGCCTTCTGTGCCCCCGTTCCACATGATACCTCCTCCGGATGGTTCTGGCAGAACCCGCTGCCTCAGGGCAACAACCTCTTTGGCATAGTTGCATTTGACACGCTCAGGGCGATTGGGGTCGGGAGCGCAGGGACAATCATCCGGACAACAGATGGAGGAGGCACATGGCAGATCCAATCCGAGGTGGCCAATGTCGGAGGCTCATTGCGCTCTGTTTTCTTTCCCGACAATGTCGACGGATGGGCCGTCGGAGATTCGGGAATTTTTCTTCGAACGATCGACGGAGGGGCTTCGTGGCTCAGGCCTTTTCCCACGAGCTCGACCTTCACGCTTCAGACGGTAAGATTTCTCGATGCTAATCATGGCTGGGCGGTCGGAGCCGGGGGCACGATTCTGGGGACGGCCGACGCCGGTATTTCATGGGGCGCGGAAAATTCCGGCACGGTCACGAATCTTACTTCCGTGTTCTTCGTGACCCCTAATGTCGGTTGGAGCTGCGGCGATTCTGGAAGGCTGCAGCGAACCTCGAACGGAGGCCATACCTGGGGCAGCTCACTTGCGTTCACGCGTAACGATCTCAAGGACATTGATTTCTATAATTCGAATGTCGGGTGGCTTGCCGGAAGCGGCGGGGCCGTGATGAAAACTATCGATAACGGCACGACGTGGATAGGACTTTCGACCGCCACGCGCGCCTCGCTGTCCGCAATTCGTTTTTCGACCTCGACGCAGGGAATAGCTGTGGGCCAGAAAGGCACAGTGATATCAACCTCCAACGGCGGTTCTTCCTGGACAACCACTCTCGCCGACACTGCCGTCGGTCTGACGGCGCTTTCGTTGACAAACGCTTTCTCTGGATGGATTGTCGGGGAGAACGGGCGAATGTGGCAAGTCTCGCCCGCTGCCGTTCCCCCCGGAATTGTCTTAAGGCCCCAATCCTCCGGGCCTATCGTTGAACTGACGGATTTCGTTCTTGTTGGGACTAACCAATTGTTCGCGGTCGGCGACCGCGGCACGCTTATGGTTTCGACGAATGGAGGAAGCACATGGCTTGCCCAAAACAGTCACATCAGACAAAAACTCAGCGCGGTGGATTTTTGGAGTCCAAGCCAGGGAGCTGCAGTCGGTGATTCGGGGGTCATCGCGACGACATTCGACGGAGGGAATACCTGGTTCCTCGCCGGTAACGGCGGCGAACCCGTACCATTAAGGGCCGTAAAATTCCTCGACTCTCTTGATGCCGTGGCTGCGGGGGACAAGGGAACGGTCCTGAAGACCGTGGACGGCGGTTATTACTGGCAGCAGACGGCACCGCAGTTCGGGACGTCAATCAATTTTGCGTCACTTTGTGTCTCGGATTCCAATCGATTGTGGGCGGTCGGCAGTGACGCCCTGAACGCGGGAAGGATCTTCACGAGCACCGATCAGGGTAACAGTTGGATAGAGACGCCGATTCAACCTGCGCCCAGGCTGAATTCCGTTTTCTTCCAGCGATGGAATGAAGGATGGGCTGCCGGAGATAGTGGAAAGATACTTCGAACGACGAACATGGGCCACACATGGCGTCTACTGCCTAGCCCGGTGACCGATGATTTCTACGCAGTGCATTTTGTTAATGACAGCCTCGGATGGGTTGCCGGCGATGGAGGGACTATCTTGAGGACGACGGACGGTGGTTTCAGCTGGGCTCGCCTCCTCAGCGGTACCGACCACAAGTTGTCCGCAGTCCATTTCCTCGGATCATCTGTGGGCTGGGTTATGGGGGATGGAGGAACGATTTTGAAGAGTTATGACGGCGGCGGGACCGGAATCATCATCACGCCCCCGCCTGTGGGAACCGTCAATTCGATCGATTCGCTGCAGACATACCCGAATCCCTTCAACCCGGCCAAGGGCGCAACAAGTTTTACGATGAGAGTGAGCAATTCGACCGTCGGAACGATCACGATTTATGACATTCTTGGCAGGAGAATCAGAGAAATACCGTTCAGTGTGAATGTAATACCGGGGCAACCGACGGTGAAGAACATCGGCTCGTGGGACGGCGTCGAAGAGAGCGGCAAGAGAGCCCCCAGCGGAATGTACTTCTACGTCGTGCAGAGTCCGCTCTTCACCGTTCAGCAAAAGATTGTATTGATCAAATAATTCCATTTGGCAACGTTCGCTGCCCCAGGAGGTCAATTCAGCGTCCCCGCCTTCAAAGCTCATTTCAGCGCCTGCCCTGAAGCGGTTCTATTCGGGGTCCTCGCCTTCAAAGCTCATTTCAGCGTCCTCGCTGAAATAAGCTGAGCTTATGGGCCGGGTGTCCGACCGCGAAAACGCGGTCGGGAGCGGTCTTCCAAGCTCAATTCAGCGTCCCCGCTGGATTGCACAGAGCTTGGACTTTCATGCTGGGTTAGCCGACCGCGAGGACGCGGTCGGGAGCGGTCTTCCAAGCTCAATTCAGCGTCCTCGCTGAATTGCACAGAGCTTGGGCTTTCATGCTGGGTTAGCCGACCGCGAGGACGCGGTCGGGAGCGGTCTTCCAAGCTCAATTCAGCGTCCCCGCTGAATTGGACGAGCTTGGACTTTCATGCTGGGTTAGCCGACCGGGAGGATGCGGTCGGGAGCGGTCTTCCAAGCTCAATTCAAGCTCAATTCAGCGTCCCCGCTGAATTGGACGAGCTTGGACTTTCATGCTGGGTTAGCCGACCGCGAGGACGCGGTCGGGAGCGGTCTTCCAAGCTCAATTCAGCGTCCCCGCTGAATTGCACAGAGCTTGGACTTTCATGCTGGGTTAGCCGACCGCGAGGACGCGGTCGGGAGCGGGGTGGGGAAGAATAGTCTAAGGAGGCATGTGTGACATTTCAGCCACGACATGTTGCTGGGGATTTGTACTTTGTCACGGCAACAGTAGCTGGATGGAGAAGGCTATTTGAGGAGCAGGCCTTTGCGCAGATCGTGTTGGATTCTCTGACATGGCACCGGGATCACCGGCGATGTAAAGTGTTCGCATTCGTTATTATGCCGCATCATGTTCATGCGGTGATACAACCAATGGACGGCCAGACGATATCCGGGATACTCCAGAGTTTCGGTTCGTACACGGCGCACAGGATCTTGAATGAACTGCGAAATCAGAATCGTCTCGACCTCGTGAGGTATTTTCACGGGCAAGCGCTTCGCGCGAATTCAGGAGAAGAGCATCGTATATGGCAGAAAATTCAGGCTAAGAATATTTATTCGGCTGCATTCCTGAGACAGAAGCTGGAATACCTCCACAACAATCCGGTTGCAAAAGGTTGGAAACTCGCAGAGGAACGATGGCAGTACAGGTACTCGTCTGCGTGCTACTATGATAGAGGCATGCCGCCTTTGATCCCGATTGATGATGCAGGGGAACTCTTTGGATGAGCCTTCAAGGCTTATTTCAGCGTCCTCGCTGAAATAAGCCGAGCTCATGGGCCAGGTGTCCGACCGCGTGCCCGCCTACGGTCGGGATTTCGGCGGGTACAAGACGCGGTCGGGAGCGGTCTTCCAAGCTCAATTCAGCGTCCTCGCTGAATTGCACAGAGCTTGGGCTTTTATGCTGGGTTAGCCGACCGCGGGGACGCGGTCGGGAGCGGGGTGGGTAGCTCATTTCAGCGCCTGCCCTGAAACGGTTCTATTCAGGGTCCTCGCTGAAATAGGGTGAGGCCGGGTGTCCGACCGCGAGGACGCGGTCGGGAGCGGTCTTCAAAGCTCAATTCAGCGTCCCCGCTGAATTGCACAGAGCTTGGGCTTTCATACTGGGTTAGCCGACCGCGAGGACGGGGTAGGGAGCGGGGTAGGGAGCGGGGTAGGCATGCAGAGTATCATCTTTCAAGTTTTTTTCGTAAATTTACCTAAGAAAACGTTCTGGGAGGGAAAACAGATAGACAGAAAGTGACGGTATCTCTTATGACTTCTTCGTTAAAATCAAGAATATATCTGCTGGCCATCGTTGTTGTTCCGCTCCTTGGATTTGCGCGTTCTCCTCTGTTCGGTCAGATCTCAATAACTTCAACTGGCGCATCATACTCAGAAAATTTTGACGGGATGGGTGTATCGGGTACATCCTATCTCACGGGATGGACTGGGATCAGATACGCTGGCACCGGTACGATCGGGGCAACGCTGACTCTTCTTGTAAGTGATGGCAGTTCTAATACAGGCGCTGTTTACAATGTTGGTACCACCAGCGCTTCCGACCGGGCATTAGGGATGATCGCCTCAGGTTCAACAGTTCCAAGAATTGGCGCTCAGTTTGTGAATAATACCGGCGTCACTATCACACTCATCAATCTCGCGGGCATGATGGAGCAATGGAGGTCGGGCAGCAACTCTTCTGCGAATGAAATCGACACATTCGCTTACAGCTTTGACGCGACAAGTCTTCAAACCGGTACATGGACGAGACTTTCCGGGATGGACTTGATGGAGAAACTAACTTCGGCTACCGACAATGCAGCAAAGAATGGCAATGATCCTGCTAATAAAACCAGTATTAGCGGAACGATGTCCGGAATAACCTGGACGAACGGCACGTCAATGTGGATCCGATGGAGTGATAATAACGACTTTGGCAATGATGCGCTGTTAGCGATCGATGACTTAACAATGTCATTCAACATGGTTGTTGCGCCCCCGGGAAAAGGGACGGCATCCATTACGCCGGCAATGGTCCAGGGAGGTATTAGCCAATCTGTCACCGTTACGGTGGACGGTCAATCACCGTACACGCTCACCAATACAAACGTGGTCGTTCCTTCAACCTGGACCTGGTCCCACTCGACGAGCGACGTTGTACTGACGGGCGGAGGCAGTCCCTCGATTGCTATCTCCGGGGATACCATAGAAGTTTCAAGTATGACGGTCAGCGGTACAGACAGTATCCAGGTAACGATCAATAATATAACTCCACCCGATTCGACAGATAATTTCACATTTGCAACACAGACGGGTACCGAACCGGATTCTATCCTTGCACTTCCAATTCAGCCATCGGCGCTTGTCTACGGCACTCCTCACGCCATCGGCGATATCAAGGTCAACGATGCCAATGGCGTTCCAATCTGGAATGGCAAGGAGGTAACGATTCTGGGAATCGTCACCGTGGGAGCTGAATTCGGCAGTCCCTCATATATTCAGGATGCGACCGGCGGTATCGCGGTGTACGGAGTTATTACGTCATCCCAAATTGTGGTGGGTGATGAAGTCGAAATCGTGGGGGTTGTGAGTCCTTTCAATGGATTAAACGAACTCGGCAGTCCAACGATCATCCGGAAAGTCAGTTCGGGAAATGTCGTCCAACCGATTCTCGTAAACTGCGGACAAGTAAACAACGACGGTCAGGGCGGCATCGAACAGTATGAAGGAATGCTGGTGCGCATCAACCAGGTCATCGTGACGAATCTGCAAGGCAGTTCAATATCAAACTGGACTGTAAGTGGCTCAGGAACAAACTACCGGCTCCAGGACGCGGTCGACACATTAGAGATCCGCGTTGACAATAATGTCAATTACGGGGGCGCTCCGGGCGATCCCGCCCCGGGGGGGACATTTGACGTCATCGGTGTTGTAAGTCAATACAAAGCTACCTCGCCATATATTGGCGGATATCAGTTGATGCCGCGTTCGAGAAGCGACATCCTTGCCCAAGGTCCCATTTTCGCGACATCGCCGGTGGAGAGCAACCTTCAGCCCACATCGTTCCGCGTGAGCTGGACAACGGTGAACAACGGCACAACCAGGCTTCTCTACGGCCTCACACCGTCCCATGAGCTGGGACTCCTTGCTCCGGACAACTCGCTGACGTTATCTCATGCCGTGGATGTTACCGCGCTAACACCCGCCACCGTTTATCACGTTCAGGCTTTTTCCGATGACGGCGCCAGTGATACGAGCTATGCCGGCGACTTGATTGTGAGCACTTCCTCACCATCCGGCACGACGGGACGGATCAATGTGTATTTCAATTTCAACGTCGATACCACCGTCTCCCTCGGGGAGAAAGCCCTCGGGAGCCAGGATCTCGTATCCCGGGTTCTCACGCGCATCAATAGTGCGCACCGCTCCATTGACGTTTGCCTGTACAGTCTAAGCGGGGCTAGCCAGGGCGACCAGATTGCCAGTGCTCTGATCGTTGCCAGGAGCCACGGCGTTAAAATCCGCGTGATCTGTGAACATGACAACAGATCGTACAGCGGGTTTCAGAATCTCCTGTCCAACGGTGTCCCGCTCATCGACGATGCTTTTGACGTCGTTTGGAACGGCGCCGGCTTAATGCATAACAAATTCTTCGTGTTCGACGGACGCGGGGGTGCTCCGCCGGAAAGCGTGTGGATCTGGGGCGGTTCCTGGAACCCAACGGGCCAAGGTACGACGCAGGACCATCAGAACTCCATCGAGATCCAGGATGTCGCGCTCGCCAATGCGTACACGACAGAGTTCAATGAGATGTGGGGAAGTACCACGGATGTTCCGAATGCATCCGTCTCGCGATTCGGGGCCCGCAAGACGGACAACACACCCCATAACTTCAATGTCAACGGAGTGCCGGTCAGCCTGTATTTTAGCCCATCGGATCAGACGACCTCGCATCTTGCTACAACGATTGCGAAGGCGCAACATTCAGTTTCGACCTGCATCCTTACCTTCACGCGAAAAGATCTGGCGGATTCGATTGTCGCGAGAAAAGCGGCCGGCAACAAAACCAGGGTTGTCATAGATAACAATACCGACACCGGCAATCAATATGCGTATTTGCAGGGTCAGGGCGTCGATGTTCATCTGAAAGGATTCAGTCCCGGTCTGCTCCATCATAAATATACGGTGGTTGATGGCGATCAGCTTGTCGGGCCCGCCTATCTCATGACCGGGTCGCACAATTATTCGAACGCCGCCGAACAATCGAATGACGAAAATACTCTCATCCTCCAGAACAACAGGGCTGCAAACCTCTATCTCCAGGAATTCGCCGCCCGGTACTATGAGGCCGGCGGGACGGATTCAATCAGGGTCAGTTCCTCCGCGCTGTTCTCGTGCAATAAATCGACGATCAATTTCGACAGTGTTTCGGTCGGCGGTTCGAAGCAGGACAGCTTCTTTGTGACAAATACAGGCAACATCGCCCTGACGATCTCATCCGATACATCGACAAATCCGCGGTTCACGGTCACGCCCCGGAGCGCGAGCGTTGCACCGTCCGCGTCGCAGAAATTCGTCGTGGCGTTTTCTCCGCTGGCCACAGGCCCGCAGACGGGTTTGATCGTTCTGTCGCACAACGCCCCGGGGACTCCCGATACCATCTCGGTCCAGGGGAGAGGGGCCGGCATCCCGGTCTTTCTCAAGACCCTCGCTGCCATCGATTTTGACACCGTCGTCACGAGTACGTCGAAGCAGGACAGCTTCAAGGTCAGGAACACGGGCACTGCGCTCCTGAAAATTTCCTCCGTGCTTTCGTCGAGCCCGCAGTTCACCGTCGTGCCCGACAGCGCGGCCATCATGCCCTCGGACTCACAGACATTCGTTGTGACGTTTTCACCGGTGGTCCCCGGCGCCCAGGGCGGCAAGCTCTTCATCACGCACAATGCCGCCGGCAGCCCCGACAGCGTGAGCGTGCAGGGCGTGGGAAAGTATCCGGCGACGGTCGCGAAAACCATAGCGATGTCGAAGGATTGGAATATGGTGTCTATTCCGGTGAAAGTGGCGAACGCCAGCCGGGCGGTAGTTTTTCCGAACGTGTCATCGTCTTCGAGCACGTTTGCGTACGAGGGGAGATACGTTATCCAGGATTCCCTCATTGCCGGAAAAGGATACTGGCTGAAGTTTCCGTCAGCCGAAATCGACACAGTGAGCGGTTTGCCGCTTTCGACCGACAGTCTTCCCATTTCGCAGCGGTGGAACATGATCGGCTCGATAACGGGACCCGTCGCGGTCAGCTCTATTATAGAAGACCCACCGGACAACGTGCAATCGGAGTACCTTGGATACAACGGGTCCTACACGATCGCCGACACGATCTTCCCCGGCAAAGCTTACTGGGTCAAGGCGAGTCAGGCGGGAAAACTCGTCCTCATTTCGTCCGCGCAGGCACCCAAAATCCGGGTCCAAGAACTTCCAGCCGGTCTCAATCAACTGGTCGTTTCGGATGCAGACGGCAGCCGGGAAACACTCTGGTTCGGCCAGAAGCAGGAGGGCGTTTCGGCGGCGGGGCGGTACGATTTGCCTCCAATTCCACCCCCCGGGGCATTTGACGCACGCTTTATTTCCGACAGATTTGTCGAATTTCACGATTCAAGCCTCTCAGAACCTGCGGATTTTCGCATTGCCTTGCAGGCTGAAAAATATCCAATAAAAATTTGCTGGACTATTGCAACTAACAAATTAAATTATTATACTCTCACTACATCCCGTGGCGGCCAGACTATCACACAACGTCTGGCTGACCAGGGGGAAATGAGCTTCAGTAGCAAGCCGCTGTCGTTCTTGGTTTTGACGGTTTCACCTGTAAAGCGGGTCCCGGAAGAGTTCTCTTTGGGCCAGAATTATCCGAATCCATTTAATCCGGTCACGAAGATTCCGTTCGGGGTTCCCCGGCAATCGTCTGTAACGATCACGGTCTACAATGAGATCGGACAGGTGGTGAAGACGCTTCTCCGGCAGGCAAGCTACGAAGCAGGATACTATGAAGTGACTGCAGATGCTTCTCAACTCGCGTCCGGAGTGTACTACTATATGATGACTGCAGTCGCAAACGACCAGAGCTTTTCAACGTTTCGTCAAGTAAAGAAATTACTGATCCTTAAGTAAGCAACTCATATGTCGCCGGATTGCCGAAGGGTACAGGGCTGCTCGAGGGCGATGAACTGCGCAATTCGATGTGGGTCTTCCGGCGTACGCATGATGCTCCTCGCGGAGTAGTTCACAACACAGGGAACGAATGCGAAGATTCTTGTTACTGTTGTTATTCCTGATCCTGTTATCGACCCAGCAGCTCCACGCTGATTGGCCCTGCAGCCCCAATCTGAGCGTTGCGCTTGCCGTCGCTTCGAACAACCAGTGGAATGTTCGTCTCGCGGGCGATGGGAAAGCGGGGGTGTACGCAGTGTGGCAGGACCGGCGCGGAGGCGTTACCGATAAGTTGTACATCCAGCATGTCGACGGCACCGGCAATATCTCGTGGCGGGCCGGCGGCATTCCAATCTCCGGCAGCGGCGGCTTCCAGTATTACCCCCAAATACTTACCGACGGCGGCGGCGATGTCATTGTTGTATGGCAGGACAATCGCAGCAACGTCGACTACGACATCTACGCGCAGCGAATATCATCGAACGGAAATCAATACTGGGCTCCCGGAGGGGTCGTGATCTGTAACGCGTCCGGCAACCAGTACAATCCGCAGTTGGTGTCGGACGGCACGGGCGGCGAGATCATCGCCTGGCAGGATTACCGGAACGGAAACGCCGATATCTACGTGCAGCGCGTGAATGGCATCGGACAGGCTGTCTGGACGTCGAACGGAGTTGCGGTGTGTACAAGCACGAACCAGCAGATCAATCCCCGCCTTGTGGGCGACGGACAGGGAGGTGCGTTCATGACGTGGACCGACTATCGGGACGGCAGCGGAATGTCGGATATCTACTGCCAGCATGTGCTGGCGAATGGTCAGGTGGCGCTGGCAGCCAACGGCATACCCGTGTGCACGGCACCCAATACCCAATGGAATCCACAGATTGTCAGCGACGACGCGCTAGGGGCGATCATTTGCTGGCAGGACCGGCGGTCGGGCGGCGCCGATCAAATTTTCGCGCAGCGCATCGACAGAACCGGAGCACCTGCATGGGCGGCCAACGGTATTCCCCTCGCTTCTTCGACGGGGATTCAATACGATCCATGTCTGGCGAGCGACAACGCCGGCGGCGCGGTGGCGGTCTGGCAGGACAACCGGACCGGCGTCGACTACGACATTTACGCCCAGCGTGTCAACGCAGCGGGTCAGCTTCTCTGGGCCTCGGACGGCCAGCCCCTCTGTGTCGCTGCGGGGCAGCAGTATAATCCCCAGCTCGTCGTTGACGGCCAGAGCGTTTTGGTGACGTGGCAGGACGAACGCAATGGCACGGATTACGACATCTTCGCACAGCGCGTGATTCTCAGCGGCGTTCCTCAGTGGGCGCCGGACGGAATTCCGATTGTCAGCTACCCGGCTAACCAGATTACTCCCCAGATCGTCGGAGACGGCCTCCAGGGAGCCATCATTGCCTGGTCGGATTATCGCGACGGCACGGGAACGACGGACCTCTATGCCCAACGAGTGAGCACCAGCGGCAAACTCGCCGGCGGTTGCTACCGGAGCTTCACCCAGGACAGCCTCGCCCTCAAGTCGATTCGCCTTTATGTGAACAAGAAGACGCCCGTCAGGATGCCCAACGCGGGGAATGTTCGCGATTCGGTGTTCTCGCACGGAGCGTTTCCCAGCGGTATTACTGTCGGCATTCCACGGCCCGACAGCGCCAAGTTCTACGGATGGGAAATTTTCAACAAGGGTATCAACATAAAAAATGCCCTGCCCGATACGGGTATCGCGCGGCCGTTTGATCGCATCTATGGCCGGAAGTTTGTCGGACTCACGAGAAACACCAACGCGCACTCGTACAACAATCGACTCCTCGGGGAGCTGCTGGCCTTAAGAATCAATATCGCGGCAAGCGACGTTAGAATCACCGACTCCCAATTTGGGGACCTGATTTTCAACGACCCCGCTAACCCGGCCAATCTCCTGAATCATAAATCGCTGCGGCAGGTTGCCGCGTATGTGGATAGTCTCCTCACGCTGTGGAAATGGTATTCCGGAATCAACTATCTGCAGATCGCCGCGTCCATCAGGCAGGTCAACAACGCGTTCGACGGATTGGTTGACAGTACTTCGACCAGACCGCTGAAGATCAAGTCCACGAAGGCTCTTTTTTCCGTTCCATTTTTTCTTCCAAACCCGCAGCCGCTGACAGTTCTTCCCACGTTTGTCCCTCAGGCGGTTGACGAAGAAGTGACTCCACAGAACTACGTGCTGTATCAGAACTATCCCAATCCTTTCAATCCGACAACAACCATCGCGTTCGATCTTCCTCAGCCGTCCGTTGTCACTCTCAAGGTGTACAATCTCCTTGGGCAGGAAATGACGACATTACTTGACCACGTTGCCATGGATGAAGGTAACCAGCGCGTGTTCTTCGATGCTTCCGCCGCCGGCGGGATGGCATCGGGCGTCTACTTCTACAGGCTCATTACCGAAGATGCCGGCGGCTCGGGGAAGATGACCTCGGCCGTCAAGAAAATGCTGATGATAAAATGACGAAGTCATTTTATCAGAAGTCCCGCGTGCTTTCCGCGGGATTGATAGGAATATGACGAAGTCATTTTATCAGAAGTCCCGCGTGCTTTCCGCGGGATTGATAGGAATATGACGAAGTCATTTTATCAGAAATCCCGTGTTCTTTCGCGGGGATGCTCCTGATGTGATGTAACACAAGAGGAGCAAACCGGTTCCGCAAATAACGGGCGGCTGGAGTTACACAAGCAGGCTAAGGTTGAAATCTTCGCCTGTTTTTTTTGTTGGTGTATGCTCATTTCAGCGTCCTCGCTGAAATAAGTTGAGCTCATAGGCGGGGCGTCCGACCGCGTGCCCGCCTACGTCCCGACTACCGTCGGGACTTCGGCGGGTACAAGACGCGGTCGGGAGCGGGGTGAGAAGAGCCTCGCTGGGGAGGATTGCTATTTTTCAAAGCTCAATTCAGCGCCTGCCCTGAAACGGTTCTATTCAGGGTCCGCGCCTTCAAAGCTCATTTCAGCGTCCCCGCTGAAATAAGCCGAGCTTATAGGCCGGGTGCCCGACCGCGAGGACGCGGTCGGGAGCGGGAAGGAAGACGGCGGACAGGTTCGCTCCCGACTTGCCCAGACGCTAGGCCTCCTTGCATTGGTCGGGAGTGAAACTCCCTCCCAGATTTGCGGTTGGTAGCTACGGGGAAAGTTTTGGAATTGCATTCAGATTTCTTTCTTAGTATATTACGCCTGTGTGCGTCCGGCCCCCCCTGTCGTAATCAAGTCGCCTCCCCTTGATTCGACTGCCGGACTCACACATTTTTTAGGTCGGGCTCCGTACCTCCTGGAGCCCGACTTTTTGCTTC
>JBEKTW010000043.1:0-14529 GCA_049515655.1 Bacteroidota bacterium | reverse complement strand
AAGAAGTCCTTGGGGCCTTGCAAACGAGTTTAGGATTTAACGCTTCGAGTTTGGGATTTGTCCCGCTTCTGGATTCCGCTTACGTTGGCGGGATTCTGAAAAGCGGAATTTAGGATTTAGGAATTCGGATTTAGAATTTATCACTTAGAATAATGACTCTGGGTAACATCAGTTATTAAAACTATTTGGGTGACACGATACTAGTGGGATGACCTGGGGGAAATGGTGGGGTGCGGAGCGTTCAGGATTATCTGCCCGGTTTGGCTCGCTTTTACCCAATATCCCTGCATGGGCTGGAGCGTATCAATTGTTTGGTACGATCCGTTGAATCCGAAGTATCCACTTTGAACGAGCCCTGGGGGAACCGTCATGATCGCCGTGATGGCGATTGGGAAACTCAGCGCACCAATCATGTTCCACCCTTGTGCCACATTTATCGTGTCGATGCGGCGAATCACTCCCGAAAGATTGACAACCTGCTGAGAAGGGAATTTCAGCCAGTACCCGATACCGGTTCCAAGAGTGTCCCGTATTGCATAACCATGATTAGGGATGTAGGAAAACGCAGATGAAGAGGCCGAAGGAAAAAGTCCTAACTTGCTTGAATCCTGAACAAACACAGGAATCGATATCATGTTCCACCTGGCATTCACTTGCCAGGTGGTAGGGATGACGTCCATCGCGTTGCCCTGCCGGATCCATTTTTTTTGGGCGTTCAAAGCGTTCTGAATTAAGTTGAGCGAATCAGGCCCTCCGACAAATGCGAACCCGACCTGGATCGTACCCCCGGGTGCCAGCGCGATATAACTTGACGAATAGTTATCGGTCTGCGTCCCCCCGACAGAGGCGATTGTGCATAAATCTTCTTCCACACCGCGGTCACTGTATTTGTTTGTGCTCCGTCGGTCTCTCATGTAGATGTATTTGTTCGCTTCCGTCAATCCGCCGTTGGGGCTGGAGGGGACGATCTCGTTTTGAATGGATGCGATTCGGGATGCCCTGAACTGTGCCTGTGAAAGCGGGACGATCCCCATGAAGGGTCCCGTTGTTGTGGAGCGCCGCTGGTAGGCAATTTCCACCGGGAACGGAAAACCGTTGTTGAGGCCCGCGATCTGTTGATTTGCGAAGACCACCCCGCCGCGATTTGTTGTCCCGCTCCCTCCGACGTTCCAGTCGACGAACCATCCGACAAGAAGGTTGTTGACCGGCAGGTAACCGGTGTTTTTTATCTTGAGGCCGATAAGGAGATAGGCGTCGTCGCCTGCCGCGCCGAACGAAGAGGTTGTTTGCGTCACGAGAATGTTCATCGGCTGTGAAGGATTCCCCGGGGGCACATTCGCGCGACTGTCATTGAACGCAGTGAGGTGAACCGTGGAATCCATCCCCGAAGTAAGCACGACCACATCGGAACGGGACTGGAAATCCTGGTCGAGATTATCCTGCGCGAGACCGAAGATGAACCTTGCGGCATCCGAAACCTGTCCGGTTCCGGCGCCGATCATCAGCGAGCCTTCCTTAAGCTGCTGCTGACCCGACCACGTGAAGCCGGAATCTCCCGGTACGATGAATCGATTCGGCACGCCGAGGTTCCCGACGTTGGTTGTCCCTGACGTGAATGCCGGCGTGGCCTGGCCCGCGAACGTGTCGGCAATGACCGAAGAGAGCGCAAGATTCACGTGCAGTGTTTCATTCGCAGCGAGAAATGTGTCCTGGACGGCGTTGGCATAGAAAATCTTTCCGGCCTGAATGCGGAGAGCGCCTGCGGGAACGCTATTGAGAACATAATCGCCGGCTCCGTCCGTCGTCGTCGATTCATTTTGTCCCGCAATAATCACCGTGATGCCGCTCCAGTTGGACGAATCGGGCAAAGAACAGGTCCCCACGACGGTGCCCGTCCCGACCGTTGCCTTCTTCACCCCTGCACCCAGCACCATGATCACGAGGAGAAAAATAATCAGGGTTATCCCAAAACGGACCCGGTTGCCGCGTGATATGAATGCCATCATAATGAAAGATATGTCAAAAAATCCATTGAATCAACTATGAAAATCACAATTTGGGTAGTGCAAAATTTTCTTTTTGAGGGCTTTGGCGACCCCACCTTCCGTCCTCCCCTTGGTAAGGGGAGAATACAAGAGGGGGTCGGGCGTTGAGGGCACGATTCAAACTGAGGCAGTGCCACAAACTGCGACCCCTTGAAATTCACCAAAATTCGTTCTATATTCGTGTACTTCATTTAAGGAAACAATCATGACACATCATACCCTAAGCCTGTGGCTAAGAGTCCGTTTGTTATGCGTTCTCCTTTTCCTTTTCAACGGCCTTCTATTGCCGCAGCAAAGAGAGACACCGAAATATCGGCAGGTCGGAAATTCCGTTGTTGTGCAGAATGCCCGCTTTCAATTCCTGACACCGACCCTCGTCAGAATGGAATTTTCCCCGTCCGGTCATTTCACCGATGCGCCGACCGCCGTCGTCGTGAAACGCGACTGGAAAAAAATTAAAGTCGACATCGCTCCTCAAGAAGGGTGGATCGTCGCGACGACCGGCAAACTCATTGTCCGGTATCTCCCGAGTTCAGATAAATTCACGAAAGAGAATCTTCGCGTTTCATGGAACGATGTCCGGGGAGAGCATTCCTGGTCGCTGGGAGATTCGGATATCAATAACCTCGGCGGGATCAGCTCGTCGCTTGACGGTGCGAGCAAGAAAGCTCTTCCGAAATTCCGGCCGGGAATTCTGAGTCGAAGCGGCTATTTCGTCCTTGACGACAGCAGGACGCCGGTGTGGGACAAGAGTTCTGAGTGGATTGTCCCGCGGCCGGAAAAGGAAAATCAGGATTTGTATTGTTTCGTGTACGGTCAAGACTATCGTCATGCCCTTACGGAATACGGCGAGCTCTGCGGAAAAATTCCTATGATTCCCCGCTACACGCTTGGCGCATGGATCACCGATTTGAATTATGAGTATCTCCCCGGGACGGAAGTGGTGGACAAGTATCGCTTTTCGGAAGAGGACCTCAAAGGGACCGTGCAGCGATTTCGTGAGTCGAACATTCCGCTCGATATTTTTGTCCTCGATTTTGCCTGGCACAATTACGGTTGGAAGGGAGGATATGACTGGAGTCCGATCTTCCCAAATCCCAAAGAGTTTCTTGATTGGGCGCACCGCAACGGGATGAAGGTCACCGTGAATGACCATCCGGGTTACGGGAAGGAAAGCGTGCTCGCCGATGAAGACAGCCATGCGGCCGAAGTGCGAAAGGAGCTGAACAAGCCTCTCCCGCCCGCGCCGACATTCTTCATGGACATCGCGAAGGATTGGCAATTCCAAACCGACCCGAAGGACACAGGGATGCAAAACAAATGGTCCGCCAGGGAGTTCAACGACAGCAGTTGGAAAACGCTTCAGGGCGGCGTGCTGTGGGAAGACCAGGGTTTTCCCGATTATGATGGATTCGCCTGGTACCGGAAATGGGTGGTTGTTCCGAATGAATTCCCGCGCCCGTTGCTGTTGATATTTGGTGGAGTCGATGATGAGTATGACCTCTTCATCAACGGCGAAAAGGTGGCCCACCATGGTTCGCGGCCGGACAACAGTGTCTATAGCAGAACCACATACACCGATATTTCTTCTTCTGTGAGACCGGGAGAGAAAAATCTGATCGCTGTTCGCGTGAATGACTGGGGTGGTGGCGGTGGACTTGTCCGCCTTCCCGTCGCCCTCTCCGACCGGAAGCCGGCGGAGGGTATCAGGTTCAATCTGGCGGACAAGCATAACGCGGAAGTGTTCATGAACGTCGTCCACAACCCGGTCATCGATCAGGGAGTGGATTTCTGGTGGATTGACGGCGGCAGCGGCTCATGCGATATGGCCGGACTGAACAGCCAGATGTGGACGAACAGGGTTTTCTATGACTACACCGAAAGACATACCGGCGTGCGAGCGTTTCAGTTCAGCCGGTACGGGGGATGGGGAAATCATCGCTACCCATCGCTCTTCACCGGTGATACTTATTCGGATTGGGAGGTTCTTGCCGAACAGATTCCCTATACCGCAAGCGGAGGCAACGTCCTCATGCCGTATGTTACGCACGACATCGGAGGATTTCTGGGAGAGCATGTCAGTTTCGACCTGTATGCCCGATGGGTCGAGTGCGGGGCGTTCAGTCCTTTCCTGCGCTTGCACAGCGAATTTGAAAATCCGAAGGACGGCAATCTCCGCATGCCGTGGACCTACGGCGAACAAGGAATGAATCTCGCGAGGAAGTACTTTCAACTCCGTTACAGTCTCATTCCGTATATCTATACTTTTTGCAGAGTGGCTCATGATTCATGCGTTCCGCTGGTTCGCCCGCTATACCTGGAACATCCGGCGCTTGAAAAAGCCTATGCGTATCCGGGTGAATATTTCTTCGGCGACGAACTTCTCGTCGTGCCGGTGACCGACTCTACAACCGAAAAGGACGTCTACCTGCCTCCCGGAGACTGGGTCAACATGTTCACTGACAAAATTTACAAGGGAGACAATGTTTTCCACGACACTTTCCCGGTCGACGACATTCCTGTGTTCGTTAGAGCCGGGTCGGTGATTCCGAAACAACCAAATCGGGCGTACTCCGACCAGAAACCGCTCGACACGTTGGTCATCGATATTTACGGTTCCGGCTCTCACACGTTCAATCTGTATGAAGATGACGGACGGTCATTGGATTACCGGTCGGGGAAAAGTGCTTGGACGTCGGTTTCTCTCTCCACCCTGCGTTCCGGAGAGTCGCAGATCGTTGTCAGCCCGACCAAGGGGACGTTCAAAGGGCAGGTGACACAACGGGCGTATACATTCGTCCTTCACGCGATGCCGCAACCTCGATCCATGAAATTGAACGGCCGTTCCCTGGGCGCAGAAAGGAAAGGGGGAGGTTCCTGGTCGTGGGATAAGAATAGGAGCGTGGCGGCCGTCTCGGTTGATGCCTTCACCATCAAGCGTCCGCTGAAGTTGACCTGGAAATGAGGTCTGCCGCCCGGGAATTAAGCATTCGATGCTCGATGACATGCTTGACTCTCTTCTATTTTGTTTTTACATTCTAAATAGTAAGATATTCGTTCTCAAAGCGGGCATGCGTGCGCTATTCCCGAAGGCGTTCTCCAGGGGTGGCCGCTGGACCTTCTGGATATGACCTGATAGCCGAACGAATTATTTCGCTCCCTACCAAGCCGTTGTGATGCCTCGCATGTGCCGGTGAGGCAGTGCGCTGTAAGGCCATCACACACTGCCGTGTTCTTTTCCACATCCGCTGATCTCTTGAACCGTTCTCTATCGATCCTAGCGCTCGGTAGGAATGATTCCAGACTCTAGAACCGGGTTGCTGCCGGTGCATCAGAACAACAACCTTTTTGATTTCTTGAATGTCTTGGTTTAGATGCTGGTACCTCGTGCCTGTTTAGAATTTGGATATTAAGATTTAGGAATTGTTTAGAGTTTAGATATTCGGATTTAGAATTTTTCACTAGGGACCATAATTGTGCGTAACATCACTGAATAACTATGATATCTCAATTCTCGAAATTCCTTAATTCATCACAACTGCTCGTTTCCTGTATCGTGCTTCTGGCGGCATTGGCCGCCGGATGTTCTTCAATGACGAAGGTGCAATCGGTGAGGCAGAACGAGCACATCGAAATTGGCTGGACGCCGCGAACGGTGTTTCAATCGCCCGCGTATGCGTGGTTCGACACCGGCTACAATGCTTATCATCCGCAGGAGGAGTATGTTGCCCGCCTTAAGCGAATGAAAGACAGCATCGACATCATCGTCGTCTACGGCACGTGGTGCAGCGACAGTCAGCGGGAATTGCCGCGCTTCTTCAAAATAGTAGATATGATCGGGTTTCCCTCCGACCGCATCAAACTGATCGCGGTCGACAGGACGAAGCGGTTGCCGGCGGGCGTGTCTCAGGAATACGCCATCACGCTCGTGCCGACGTTTATCGTGCGGTACCGGGGTGTCGATATCGGCAGGATTATTGAATCTCCAAAAACGACGATTGAACAGGATCTGACGGAGTTGTTGTCGCCACTTTTCCAGTGACGGTGATTTCAACTCTCACCCTGTCACTTCGTGACATCCCTCTCCCACAAGTGGGAGAGGGATTATAGGGTGAGGGTTTAGTAGCAGGTTCAATATGCCATATCCTCATCACATTATTGGCGTTGCAAGGAATCTCCGGAAGAACGCAACGGCGACCGAGAAGCTCTTGTGGGAACAATTGCGTGACCGGCGTCTCGCAGGAATTAAGTTTGCCAGGCAACACCCTTTTGGCCGTTATGTTGTTGATTTCTATTGCGCCGAGCTGAAATTGGTTATTGAAATCGATGGCGGAGTCCATAATGCACCAATGCAAGAACAGTATGATCGGCTTCGAAGTGACGAGTTGGAATCCTGGGGCTTGAGCGTTCTCCGGGTCTCAAATGAGGAAGTGTTGCACGGGATGGACAAGTTGCTGAAGGGAATTCTCGACCGAAGAGCGAAACGATAATGACGTGACGTAGTTCCTAACCCTCACCCTGTCACTCCGTGACATCCCTCTCCCGCGAGCGGGAGAGGGAAAGAGGGCGAGGGTTCCGTAGCCATTTTCTCGTTCCACGATGTTCACGGTTTAATAAGTTCAACGACGAGCGAAATATGAAAAGGATCAATCTTGTACTCCTGCTTCTTCTGATTGCGTGCCTCACGGCCGGTGCTTGCAGTCCACAAAGTAACAAAAACGACAGGCAGCCCGCAGTCGCGGGTCAGTTCTATCCCGCTTCGAAAGCGGAATTACGGAGCACGTTGGAGGATCTCTTCGCGAAGGCGCTTCCATCAAAGAACTTCAGAAATGTCGTCGCGATCATTGCCCCTCATGCCGGATATGTTTATTCCGGCGTCGTTGCGGCTTCGAGCTTCAACCAGATTGACCCGGCAAAGGAGTACGAGAACATTTTCGTTCTCGGCCCGAGCCATCATGTAGGGTTCGAGGGGGCTTCGATTTATACGGAGGGCAACTTCATAACGCCACTCGGAACCGTCAAGGTCAACACGGAACTTGGCAAACAGCTTGTCAGCAAGTATCCTTTCTTCAGCTCGCGCACCGATGCCCATGCTGCTGAGCACAGCGTCGAAGTTCAGATTCCGTTCCTGCAGTTCCGGATGAAAAAGAGTTTCCAGATCGTTCCTATCGTTGTAGGTATACCGGATCCGGAAATGATGCGGAAGATCGCCGGGGCGCTCCGTCCGTACCTTACACCGAAAAATCTCTTTGTGATCAGCACGGATTTCTCGCACTACCCCAGCTACGAAGATGCCAACAAGGTGGACAAAATCACGGCCGATGCCGTCCTTTCCAATTCACCGGAGAATCTGATAAAGACATACACGTCAAATGATATCAGCGGAATCAGCGGTCTAGTGACGAGCATGTGCGGGTATGCGGATGTCCTCACCTTGCTCTACATGACGGAAAACAATCCCAATTTCTCTTACAATCTCATTCAATACAGGAACGCGGGCGATTCGGAGGTGGGCGACAAGAGCCGGGTTGTAGGGTACTGCGCGATCACGGTTTCGTTGAAGGAGAGAAAAAAGGAGGAAGCGGGTTTCAATCTCAATGCCAAAGACAGGAAGGAACTCCTCTCCATCGCACGAAGGACAATCGAGCAAAATGTGGCCAAACACACAGTCCCCGACCTTGATACCGCAAATTTGTCTCCCGGCCTGAAGACCAACTCGGGGGCGTTCGTTACAATCAATAAGAACGGCAATCTGCGCGGCTGTATCGGCCGGTTTGATGCGACTGAACCGCTCTATAAGGTCGTTCAACAAATGGCGGTTGCAGCATCGACGGAAGACTACCGGTTTCCACCCGTTGACGAGAGCGAATTGCGTCAACTGGAAATCGAAATCTCCGTGCTCACGCCGATGAGAAAGATCAGTTCGATTGATGAAATACAAATGGGGAAGAACGGGATCTATATCAAGAAAGGAATGCGTTCCGGAACGTTCTTGCCGCAGGTTGCCAAAGAGACAGGCTGGTCGAAGGAGGAATTCCTGGGCCATTGCGCTCAGGACAAAGCCGGAATAGGCTGGGATGGTTGGAAAGATGCAGACATCTATGTTTATGAAGCGTACGTCTTCGGTGAAAGCCAATAAGTTGAAGAGTATGCCGCTCTGATTCAAACGGTTATCAGTATACGGCATGATGTGTCCGACGAAATCAATCACATAGCTTCCACGCAGAGGCCAGTCAGGATCGAACGGGAAGTTGTGCTCTCCACGGCTGCTTTAGGCATAACTTCTATCGTCACACAAATCATCCTCCTCCGGGAATTTCTATCCGTTTTCTACGGCAACGAACTCGTCATTGGCATCATCCTTGCCAATTGGATGGCGTTGACCGGAGCGGGATCCTTCGTCGGAAAGTACGCCGATAGGGTGAAAGGTAAAATGACGTTCATCATCCTTTCCCTGTGCCTCATGGCAATCCTTCCATCCGTTACAGTATTTCTCCTCCGGTACTTGAGGAATATCGTTTTTTCCGTCGGTAGCATGGTGGGAATTTTTCAAATACTGTACAGTTCATTTCTCCTCCTGATGCCATACTGTCTTTTGACTGGATTTCTTTTCACGTTTCTCGCGCACGTGGTATCGGAAGGACGTCAATCGACCCCCATTCCCGTTATCTATTCGCTCGAGGCGGTGGGAAGTATCATCGGCGGCCTGCTCTTCAATCTTGTAATGATGTATTTCCTCAAGACCTTTCAGAGCCTGTTTCTTCTGATGTTATTCGACCTGGCCATCGCTTTTATTCTCTCATTGAAATACGGGAATCTTCTACTGAAGCTGAGAGTTGCGTTTCTCTTCGTCGCCTGTTGTGTGACGGCAGTTTCGTTCGATTTTGACAAAATGTCGAAAGGGTTTCTTTTCAAGGATCAAGACGTTCTCTATTATAAAGACACACCGTACGGAAATTTGACGGTCACGAAGCAGGCAGACCAGAAGAACTTCTACGAGAACAATGTCCTCCTGTTCTCGACGAATGATGTCGTCCAGAATGAGGAAGCCGTTCATTACGCGATGCTCCAGCATCCCCATCCTGCGAATGTGTTGTTGATTTCGGGAGGCATTGCGGGCACTACATTGGAAATTCTGAAGTACAACGTCGACAGAATTGATTATGTCGAGTTGAACCCCTGGATCCTGGAGATTGGGAGAAATTATACCGCGGCATTGGCCGACCGGAGAATTCACGTTGTCAATGAGGATGCGCGGTTGTATGTCAAGGAGACTGCGCAGCATTACGACGTCGTTCTTATCAATGTCCCCGATCCGGGCACGACGCAAATCAACCGGTTCTTCACCGTTGAGTTTCTCCACTTGCTGAAGGCAAAGCTGAATGAAGGCGCGGTTGTTTCGTTCAGCCTGTTGCCGGCTGAAGAATACGTCAGTGACAAAGCCCGGCAGATCAATTCGATCATGGCCAACACGTTGAAGACGGAATTCCGGAATGTTCTCATTGTCCCCGGAATGAAGAATTACTTTCTTGCTTCGGACAATAAGCTCGATATCCACATCTCCCGATTGGCTGAACAGCGCAGGCTCGACAATACGTACGTCAATCAGTATTACCTTGACGACCGGATCTTGCAAGAAAGGAGCGATTACATAGCAGGCGGTTTGTCGGGGAACGCGCCTTTGAATACGGATTTTACGCCCGTCTCTTACTACGAACAGGTGCAGTACTGGCTGAGTTATTTCAAGGTTAAGCCGTGGATTTGGGGAGCGCTCTGCGCCGTTGGGCTCGCCGTTGTTGGGGTCAAGCTTAATCCGATTACCTTTGGAGTGTTCACGGGAGGGTTTGCGGCATCGTCGGCCGAGGTTTTGCTGTTGGTCGGTTTCCAGATACTGTATGGATATGTTTACCAGATCATCGGACTCATCGTCACGGTGTTCATGGCGGGACTCGCTCTTGGGTCTTTTTACGTCCATAAGAAATCGGAGAAAAGCAGTATTTCCGGTTACATCCGTGTTCAATTTGGTATCGGGATTTCATCGGCCCTCTTGCCGGTGGTTTTCATCATCCTCCAAGGGATCACGGCAAGCACTTTTTTGATCCATGCGATTTTCTTTTTGCTCACATTCGTCATTGCCGGGTTGATTGGCATAGAGTTTGCGGTTGCATCAAGAATGCAGCGGGGCAAAACTGCGTCGGTTGCATCGGAATTATACGGCGTCGACCTTATTGGCTCGGCCATCGGGGCGTTAGCGGTGACAGCATACCTGATACCGATGCTTGGAGTTATCAGGGTGGGTTTGCTCGTCGCCCTGCTGAGCATTGTGAGTGGAGTTGTCACGCTGGTTAATCGAAGGAAGTATGTTCCCATGCCAACATAGCGAGATAATAGACGGAAGTGCATCATTCACATTATTAAACTTCTCCCCCTTTTTCAAGGGGGAGAATACAAGAGGGGGTCACTGGAAGACTCGATTTCGAACTGAGGTACCAAAAAGACGGAAGAATTTACGAAAGGGTTGAATATGACCGATACGGTGGAATCAAAAGCGATCACGAAGCGGCAATTCATCAAGTATTGTCTCTGGGGCGCTGGTGGATGCGTCCTGGGGCTCAATCGGCTCGGTTCACTTGCCAATGTAACTGGGAACGGATTAAGCGTCGAGCAGTCACCGGATGAGCCTTGGAAGTGGAGCAAGGAAGCGTTATTCTATACAAAGACAGGTAAGGCAGTTCAATGCCAGAAATGCCCGCACGGATGTCTCCTGGATGTGAACGAAGCCGGTTTCTGCCGGAACAGGGTCAATTACAACGGAAAGCTTTACTCCATCGCTTACGGCAATCCATGCGCCGTCCATATAGACCCCATCGAGAAAAAACCGTTATTCCATTTCCTGCCATCGACAAGAGCATTCTCGATCGCGGCTGCAGGCTGCAATCTGAGATGCTTGAATTGCCAGAACTGGGAAATTTCCCAGTTTAGCCCGAAGGAAACCACCAATGCCGATTTGATGCCGGACAAGGTGGTGGAACAATGCGTGAGCAACCGCTGTGAATCCATCGCGTACACGTACTCGGAGCCAAACACTTTTTACGAGTATGCCTATGATACGGCTGTGCTCGCGCGCGCGAAGGGGATAAAAAATGTTTGGAAGTCAGCCGGGTATATCAATGAAGTCCCATTGCGAAAATTATGCAAGGTCATCGACGCGGCAAATATCGACTTGAAGGGTTTTGATGCTGATATCTATATGAAGCTCAACGGCGTGAGACTCGAACCCGTCTTAAAAACGTTGAAGATCTTCAAAGAAGAAAAGGTGTGGCTTGAAATAACGAATCTCGTTGTGCCGAGCTGGTCGGATAATCTCGAAACGATCAAGAAGATGTGCGATTGGTTGACGGCGAATGGATTATCCGAATGCCCGCTGCACTTCAGCCGGTTTACGCCGCTGTACAAACTGAACCAGCTTCCGGAAACTCCTGTTTCAACCCTGGAGAAGGCACGAGAGATCGCTATGAATGCCGGCGTGCACTACGTCTACATCGGCAACGTCCCGGGGCACTCGGGAGAGAATACATATTGCCACAAATGCGGCAAGGTGATTATCGAACGGAAAGGATTCAGCATTCTTTCCAATGATATCGTGAAGAATAAGTGTAAGTTCTGCGGTGAGAAAATCCCGGGAGTTTGGAGTTGATGAGATGATACCCGGAGGAGCAAAGGAATATTCCCGTCCCGTCGCAAGCGGGATGCAAAATGACATATTAACACGGAAGGAGTGACACAATCATGAAAGAATCAATCTTTTCTCTTGTGGTGGTTCTCCTGGTTTCCGGCGTGTCGGTCGGACAGGATTCAGTGTTTGTTCAGATGGCCGGCGATACCGTCACAATATGGGATAAGAATGCCAGGGAGAACTGTGCTTCGCGCTTCGAGTTTTTCATCGCTTGGTCGAACAGTAATGATGCCACGATAACCGAAACCGATACGGTGGGACCGATAGCAAACTGTATCTGCACGTACGACCTTTCAACCACTTTTCTCGGTCTGGGCGTCGGACACTATTCTGTGGAGATTGACCGCCAGTATTTGAAACGGTACAGGTACGACCAGGACACCACGGTTCGCATCGGATCGGTTGAGTTCGACATCGTTGGTTCAGGGACGGCGCAGTATTCTGCAATGTCTCATCAGAGCAAATGTCCCAACGAGTCCGCCGTAGAGGTACAGCGACAAGTTCCTCAGCGGTTCGCGCTCGCGGGTAATTATCCTAATCCGTTCAACCCGACGACAGTGATCAGTTATCAGTTGCCGGTTGCCAGTTACGTCACGCTTAAGGTCTACAACATGCTCGGGCAGGAAGTGGCGACGCTGGTGGAAGGAACGCAAGAAGCGGGTTACAAATCGGTCGAGTGGAATGCGGGCGCACGTGCGAGCGGCATTTACTTCTGTCGCCTGGAAGCAACAAGTATAAATGACCGCACGAATCATTTCATGCAAGTCAAAGAGATAGTTCTGATTCGATAGCGGTGTTCACTGAAGAGCTTTATCGAATAAACAACCGAGGGCGCATTCAGAGACAATTTATCCTGGAGAATAACAATGAAACAATGGACAATAGTTATTATTGCATTCCTGAGCTTTACTATCCCCGCAGGAGCGCAGCTGCAGCATGGCAGGGCGACGACGCATGAAAAGACCTTTCGTCAACTTGAGATAGAGCGGTACAAGAGTCTTTTCCAACGCAGTGCGGCGCACGTCACTTCGGGCCAGAATATTGATGTGACGTACTATAACCTCGCGCTTCGCATAACCACTTCGCCACAGTACCTTCGGGGGGACGTGACAATGAAGGCATTCAGCCGGCAGAATGGTGTCAATCAGGTCACGCTTGACTTGATGCAGAGCATGACGATCGACTCGGTGAAGGTCGGTGGGTCACTGACCGGTTTCAGTCAGCACCCAAGCTCGTTCGATGTAACACTCGACCGCTCGTACAATGCCGGTGAATTGATGGCCGTCGAGATATTTTATGAAGGGGAGCCGGGAAGCAGCGGATTCGGAAGCTTCGCATTTTCATCTCACGGTTCGGTGCCCTGGGTGTGGTCTCTCAGCGAGCCCTACGGCGCGAAGGATTGGTGGCCCTGCAAGGATCATCCGAGCGACAAGGCGGATTCCGCAGATATCATTGTCACATGTGATTCTACCTACAGGGTCGGATCGAACGGAATACTTGTTTCGGTTACCAATAATGGCGATGGCACAAAGACGCATCACTGGCAGGAGCGATATCCGATTTCCAACTATCTCATATCGGTGGCATTGACGAACTACGCTCAATTTTCAAACTGGTTTAAGTACTCGCCGACCGATTCGATGGAAGTGTTGAACTACGCGCTGCCGGTAGATCTCACTTCCGCAATGTCGGGCGCCCCGGCTGCCGTGGAAGGTTTGCAGATATTCTCCCGCCTCTTCGGACTCTATCCCTTCGTGAAGGAAAAGTACGGACATTCCCAGTTTGGATGGGGTGGGGCTATGGAACACCAGACGATGACGTCCACCTGCTGTTTCGATGAAGATATCCTGATCCATGAACTGTCCCACCAGTGGTTTGGCGACATGATCACGTGCAGGACGTGGCCCAATATCTGGCTCAACGAAGGATTTGCGACGTACTGTGAGGCTCTTTTTGCCGAACAAAAATACGGGACTGGCACCTACTGGAATTTTCTGAATAACGACATGAGCTCCGCAAGATTAGCAGCCGGGACCCTCTATGTTTCAGATTCTTCCAATGTCGGAAAGCTGTTCGACGGGAGTTTGGTCTATGACAAAGGCGCCGTGGTGTTGCATATGCTGCGGCATGTCCTCGGCGACAGTGTGTTCTTCAAAGCGATGCGTAACTACGCGAATACTGCCTCCCTGATGTATTCTACGGCGTCAACTCCGGATTTTCAGGCTGTCTGTGAATCTACGTCCACCAAGGACCTGAGTTATTTCTTCAACGAATGGGTCTACGGTGAGAAATATCCGCGTTACGGTTATGACTGGACCTCCAGCCCTTCGCCCCAGGGGTACACGGTCACCTATGGAGTGGGCCAAACAACTGGAACATCGAACCCGGCGTTTTTCTCGATGCCGATTGACCTTAAGATCATCGGGACGGGATGGGATACGACGGTGACGGTCTTCAATGATTCGCTCTGTCAAACATTTGTTTTCGATGTTTCTCACAATCCCACATTGATACAGCTTGACCCGGAGGGGTGGATTCTGAAGGATACGATTTCCGTCCTGTCGATAACGCCGGGGTTTCTGGATTTTGGGGAGGTGGAAATGGGCTGGAGCAAAACAGACAGTGTTGCAATGACGAATGGAAGGATCTCAAAGACGCTCACGGTCTCCTCGGCGTCGTCCACTCTCAGTGACTTCACTGTGTCTCCGGAGAGTGCGAGTATCGCTCCGCTGGCGACTCAGGAGTTCA
>JBEKTW010000042.1:0-15006 GCA_049515655.1 Bacteroidota bacterium | reverse complement strand
ACTTCTGATAAAATGACTTCGTCATATTGCCATCAATCCCGCGAAAGAACGCGGGACTTCTGATAAAATGACTTCGTCATATTGCCATCAATCCCGCGAAAGAACGCGGGACTTCTGATAAAGTGACTTCGTCACTTTATCATCAGCATTTTCTTGACTTGTGTGAAGCTCTTCGTCGGGTCACTGGTGCTCGTGGCTTCGAGGCGGTAGAAGTAAATACCACTTGCGGCACTGCCGGCATTCCATTCAACCGATTGATAGCCTGCACCCTGCATCCCATCGACAAGCGTTTGCACGACCTGTCCCAATGTGTTGTACACGTTCAGTGTCACTTTGCTGTCTGTCGGCAACTGATACTGTATCGTGGCTGTCGGGTTAAATGGATTGGGATAGTTCTGTTCTAGAGCGAACTCACCGGGAAGTTGTGAATGCCCAGCAACAACTCCTGTTGCTGAAGTGACTGTGATTGTCCCCTTCATTCCAAGTCCCGCATGATTGGTGCAAACATAGTAGAATGTCCCGCTTTTCGTGAGGATCAACTCCCCGCCGCCAAATGGGACGCTAAACCCGCCGTTGGACGTTGTGCCGTTCGCGTTCCATGTCGCCTGGCTGACTTCCTGTGCGTTGTGCATCGACGAGAGAACAAATTGTATGGTATCACCTGCGGTGATTGCTATAGTGGCAGGAGAGAAAGCAAACCCGGCGGTTGTGACCGTGTGGGTAACTGCTAGCGCCGGGATTGATATAATAAAGAACACGCAAAAGAAAACAATTCCATGTTTCATCTTGAACCTCTTTGTGTGAGATTATAATAGTATTTTTGATTTTGAGGACCTGATACCGTACGAAGTATCACCTGCGATTCGTGCAGCCTGCACGCTGGGGCAGTTCCATCAACTAACAGTTCGAATCGCCATTCCGTTCCCTTTGTGACATACCCTACCCTCTCTGCGCACCCATTTGAGAAAACTGGTCAAACCGGGCATCAAACACCCGAATAAAAATTGTGAGTTCTGAAATGCTCCTCCCGCTCCTACGTGACGGCAAATTGTTTGTCGGTATGCAGTTCGGGCCCCCGCCACACTGTCTACAGAAAAATCCCTATCATCGAAAGTCCACCGAAGTTCCGAAGGAACGCAGGCGGAAAGGTGGTGGGGATTTGTAGTTTTAGGAGGAAGTGTCAGGAACTCTGCAGCCAATCCTCCGTTTGATTGGGAAAACGCTTAAGGTTCGCTCTATCTCTACACGGTCTCGGGATGAGCTTCTTTGCACTGGCTCAAGTGCACCCACAGATCGCAACACAGAATGGAAAGAAGATATTTCAGGACGAGACAATTGCAACAAAGCCCTGCCGTGATGACAGGGCTTCGTTACAAAAACGGTGCGCGTAATGATGCTATTTGATCAGCGCGATCCTGCTGGTTGCGGTGAATTCTCCCGACCGCAATGTGTAGAAATAAATCCCGCTCGCCAGGTTCTCCGCGCTCCAGTGCATCGAATAGCTTCCCGCGTCGAGATTCCCTTCATACACGATTGCCACTTCCATCCCCGCGGTGTTGTACACCTTCAACGTCGTGTAACCCGATTTCGGCAAATCGAAGCAGAACACCGTCGATGGATTGAATGGATTGGGATAAGCCCGGCCAAGCTTGAATTCACTCGGCGTCACGCGCTGATGCGCCCATTCGGTTTCCTCCGGAGGAGGCGGGGGTGTTTCCGCCGAGGGAACTATCCGTATATGGCTCCTCGCATCACGTTCCGCGGCAGAAATAACCTGAAGATAGAGTGTCCCCGCCTGGAGCACCTTGATCCAGTATCCCGTTCCCGGATAAATGCTGTCGGCAACGAGATACCCCTTATGATATCCAAATGCATTACCGGTTATCATGTTGGGGGGATCGCTCACTATCGAATTCACTGCAATGACTTCCGACACAGAACCGATGATGTTCCAACCTTGCACAACCGGGATCGCTTCCCCAAGGTGGCCGGCGCCGTGAACGGTCGCGGTTTCAGGAGCTGAGAATTTTAACCACTGACCGATGCAGTAGTGCAGAGAGTCGGACATGATGTAGTGGCCGGCGAACGAATAGACTTTCGAGGCTACATTTGTAAAAAGAGAGTCCTTATACCTGCATGCGACAGTATAGGGAAGCGACACAATGTTCCAGCCTGAAGAGAATACCATCCGGTGCACGCCGGGGACGAAGGCGGCTGTTTCTGTGACCGGCCCGTTCATCACGATGACAACGGGATTGGCGTCGCCGGTGTACGAAGGAACCCCCGATCCTGTCCACCATGAGAAGCAATATGCCGAATCGGGCACGGCTGTGATCATTACGCTGTCGCCGAGGTTATAGTAGCCATCCGGACTCCCCGGTCTGGCATTGGCCGTTCCGCCGGGACCGGCATTGAGCGAAAGCAGATACTGGACTTTGTACGTCGCGGTGACGGTGTCCGGGGCGGTAGCCGTGTATGTGTGGTTTATGGCTCCGCCGTCGCTCCAGCTGCTGAAAATATAACGCTTTCCGGGGCCGCCGGACTGTGGAGACGTCGTTGAAAGCGTATGCGGGGAACTCGACGTCCATAGGAATGTTTGAGTTGAACTGTACGTGGCTCCGTCAATGGTGAACGCAACGCCGTTCGGGTCGGTCTGAATGGTCACCTTGACCGGACCGATGGAGGCAAACGTCACGCGGATGGTGTGGTCCACGGTGACGTCATAAAACGTGTAACTGCTCGCGAGCGGCTGGGGAACTCCGTCAACGATGAGACTGTCGAGATGGTAACCCGAATTCGCCGTGAATGTAAACGTGCAAAGCGAATCGTACGGAACAGCTATGGTGCCCGATGGTGAAATGTTGCCATGGCTTCCTGCTGTGGCTGTAATGTGGTTGGGAGGTGTCTGGAGTTCAAGGCGCCAGGGGGGTGAAACCGCCGGGTACCATGTCATCCCTCCGTCTCCGCTTGCTTCCAGATAGGCATCGAAGAAACTCTGGCACTCATAACCTCCGGTAACGGTTAGAATCGAGTGGCCGCCCAGCGACGCCTTCGTCGGGCTTTCACGAATCTGCATTCCCGAAGGCATGGTTCCCCCGCTTACACTCATCGCTACGAGCTGGAGGTCAAAGAACTGGGCATTGCCGTCCAAGATGGTTCCCGTTATCCATGCCGAACAGCTCGCTGACGCGCTCGCCGGCGACCATGTGCTTCCGCCGTCGAGGGAATAGTCGAAGGCCATTGTTGCGGAAAAGGAATGGCTCGTTGTAAAACCCGGGAGCGGCGGTGCAACAGATGCTGACCATCCGTACCACCGGCAATTTCTGATGGCCATTCCGTTTCCCCACAGGATGACGTTGCTGGCTTTGCTGTTGTACTGGCCGCCGGGTGGCGGAAAAAGGTTCAATGAATTCTGTTCCTCGCCCGGCACGTACAGCGTCAGGCGAATGGAATCCGATGCTGCATTCCAGCTTGCACCCCCATCGGAACTGATCTCCCAATAGGCGTCGAAGAAACTATTGACCTGATAGCCGCCGCCTCCACCGCCGCCCGGGCCCAACTCCATCAGTCCTGCTGAGAGCCGGGTCGGGCTCTCACGGATATCCATTAACACAGGCAGGTCTCCGCCGGAAATACTGCAGGTATACAGTTCAAGGTCAAAGGTCTTGATTCCTCCAGAATCCGATTGGTACAAGTTGAAGGAGCTGGTTGAGGGTGAAGTGCCGTTCCACCATGTTACTCCTCCATCAGTTGAAATCGTGTAATCCATCTGACCTCCCGTGGCATACGACTTGCTGTTGTAAAGCGAAGGAGGATGATCGATCATGGTTTGGTTCCGAAGGACCATGTTCTTGATGATTATGCCGGAGGGAAATAACACTCGTCCTGTTTCTGGTGGGCTCATGTACTTGCCCTTCTGGGGGAAGTAGTCCGAGGGGACGAAGTAATTCGGCGAGCCGAGCTCGGTCACCCTCGCGGCGAACGTCGCGCGGATTGTATGATCCCGTGTGACGTTGGAAAAGATGTAACTGCTCGACGGTACCTGACGTACTTCATCAATGTAGAAGCCGTCAATTAGATAACCGGGGTCAGGGGTTACGGTGAACGTATACGAAGAATCGTAGGGAACGGCAACCGAGCCGGTCGGTAAAATGGAGCCGTTGCTACCGGCCGTGGCTGTGATATGGTGCGGAGGCACTTGGAGCTCAAGTCGAAGCGGAGGCGAACTCGCCGGCGACCAGTCCAACCCGCCGTCAAGGGAGAGCTCGAGGTAAACGTCGAAGAAACTCTCGCACTCGTAACCGCCGGTGATGGTATGGCATGCATGTCCGCCCATTGACACCCGTGTGGGGCTTTCACGAATCAGCCAGTTAGAAGGCAAGGTTCCTCCGCTGACATCCATTTCAATTAGCTCGACGTTGAAGAACCGGGCAGTGCCGTCGTCGATCGTGGAGGTAATCTGAATTCCGTTGTTGGGCGTCACATGAGCCGAAATCCAGGAGCTTCCGCCATCAGTGGAATACTCAAGGTCGAGCTGAGACGTGAACGACGAGGTTGTTGATCCATGCAACGATGGCGGCGCAACTGATGCCGACCAGCTATGCCAGGCGAAATTCCTCGCGTAATATCCGTATGGCCATTGGACAGTATTGCTTGATTTGCTCCGGTACACGCCGCCGGAAGGCAGAACAAAGTTCGAGGAGTTCTGCTCCTCACCCGGGACGTAAAAAGTAAGCCGGATAGGTCCCGAGGCTGGTGTCCAGGTTCCTCCCCCATCGAGGGTGATCTGCAGATAGACGTCGAAGAAGCTGTTGATCCGATAAACGCCGCCGCCGCCACCACCGCCGCCGCCTTCCAGCTCCAAATGCCCACTGGAGAGTAACGTGGGACTCTCGCGCAGCATGGCGCCGGCGAGAAGGTCTCCGCCGGAGACGTCGCATTCATAAAGCTCGGCAGCGAATAACTCGATCCCTGCCGAATCTGATTGATGATAGACCGAATAGGCGCACGTGGCGGTTGACGTGCCATTTTGCCATGTGGTCCCATTGTTATATGAAATTTTGTAATCAATTCTTCCGCTGGTGGTGTATGTGAGGATGTTCCCGAGCGTCGGGGGATGACCAATGATGGTCTGGTTCCGAAGGACGATGTTCTTGAAGATTATTCCGGGGCCAGAGGGGAAAAAGACCTGGCTTGTCTCCGGAGGGCTTATATATCTGCCCATTGTGGGAAATAGATCCGACGGAACGTAGTAATCGCCCCCTCCCCAGCACTGAGCATGGAGATGGTGCACACTTACGAACTGTAACAGAAGAACGCAACTGACAAATAGTGTCAAGCAAGAGCACTTCCTCGAGCGAGGAAGCTCGTGCAACGTAGCAATGAACGACATAGGCCCTCCAATTAGAACAGTTAGCATCGATGGGTGCTCCTTTTCGAGAGAGAGGATGAACTTCCCGGTCGAAAAGGCCCGCCAGGATTTGCTGAAGCGATAAGCATCTGCCGATTGAAGCCGCACATGCTTGAGACAATCAGAACGAAAGAAACGCCTTTGCGTCAGGCGACGAAGAAGATTGAAAACAGGCCGCCGTACCTTCTGGATATGGGCATATTGAACACACTAAGGTCGAAGAAGGAAACGTCAGCCGACACGAATACCACCAAGTTAGGAAAAAATGGAAGGATTGTCAACCCCCAAAGACCGGCCAGGTGCTGTTGCGTGATTCGTCCCACAACCCGGGCGTGACGCGCGGCACGTCAAACGGGGGCAGGTCATGATGCAATCATTGGGATTCCCCCTGAGCTTGATGAGCAAACGCCATCGCTTTTATAGCTTGGATACGCTTCTCCATTGGCGGGTGTGTATAATAATGAAGTATCCGGTCCCGGATCGTTTGTTCAGCCATGTTCATGTATTTTCCCATCGGGCTGATAACGCAGAGGTGTCCCATTGCTGAATTAATTGACCACGTCGGTCCCCCCATGGAATCAAGTTTTTCCAGAGCTTTGACGACAGCTTCAGGATTGCGAGTCAATTCAGCGGCAGTCGCATCGGCCTGGTATTCACGCTCGTGTGAGATTAGAAGCTCAAGCATGAAGGTAATCAAAGGTGTGAATACTACCATCCCTACCCATACTATGAAGAATACCGTTGCCCCGCCAATGAGCGTGACTCTTCTAAGAAAACTCATTGATTCCAGCCATCGTGCCTCGGTATATGCGGTCAGGAGAACGCTTCCTCCCATCAACGTTGCCATGAGCGTCATCAGGCGAATATCATGGTTGCGAATATGTGCCATCTCGTGCGCCATCACTGCCTGAAGTTCTTCGCGGTCCAGTTTTTGGAGAAGACCGGTTGTGACACCGATCGAAGCATGTTCCGGATCGCGTCCGGTTGAAAATGCATTGGGATCGTCATCATGCACAAGATAAACGGAAGGCATTGGAACACCCGATGCTATCGACATCTCTTTAATGACATCGATCAAGAGACGGTTCGATTCATCATCCCACCAGATGCGATCTATTTTTTTTACAGATTTTAGGACAAGATCATCCCCGCGATAAAAGCTATAGGCTGTGTAAGCGCCGGCAAGAATGAATGCTATAAGTGTTGCGTAAGGAATCTCATCTGAGGCAGGATAGACGATCCCAAGCGGATCGTTTTTCAGAACGAACACATCCGTTCCATAACCGAGGATGAGATAATAGAGAATGAAGATCCCCGCGAACAGCGCTGTCAGCAAGTCGTTCGTTTGCTGTTGTTCATAGATATTTCCGGTACGCGGGATCATCCTCCTTTGCATATAAGATTGTGCTGATTACTTTTTTAAGGAAAGATTCACCGTTGGCGCTTCCCGTTCTTCCGCACGCTGAATCTCATATAACTCGACGGACTTGAAACCGAATATTCGGGCAATCATATTGCCTGGAACGGCCTGCTGCAGGATGTTGAATTTCGTTGCAATGTCATTGTAGAATTGCCGCGCAAAGCCAACGGTATTTTCTGTGCTTGTGATCTCTTCCATGAGCTGTTGTACGTCTTCATTTGCCTTCAAGTTGGGATAATTTTCAACGAGGGCAAATAAGCGAGAAAGAACCTGTGTCAGCTCTCCTTCTTTCGCCGCAGATTCTGCCATGCTTTTTGCATTCGCCGCCGCATTCCTCGCCTCGATCACTTGACGAAGTGTGTCTTGTTCGAATTCCATATATCCTTTCACCGTATTGACGAGGTTCGGAATCAAGTCATGCCGTCGCTTCAGCTGGATGTCGATTTGTTTCCACGCATTCATCACTTGATTTTTCATTGTGATCAGGGCGTTGTACTTCAAGGTCACCCAGATCACGATGACTGCCAGAAGTATGAGGGCAATGTATGCCATAACGGTCTCCTAGTGAAATTGAGATGACGAGGTCTAATTATGATGCAAAAAAATTCAAATCTGTGCCTGCTGCAGTATTGTCGTACATGTTAAAGTTCGGTAAGTGGCTCCATGCGATCATTGCTCTTCCGGCACCATCGCCAACGATTGAACTTGTGCGAAAATGTACAGAAGCTTTTCGAGAATGTCAAATGAAATGGAGAAATCACTGAAGAATCCCTATCATCTCATATCACCACCTTCGGGTACAACCAGGCACTGAGAATCGATATGAGTAGCGCAACGACAGCAAGCACGCCAATATCGAAGCCCACTCCCTCGGTGCCGCCCGAGAGCATGAGCACGCGCAATCCGTCCACCATATAGCTTAAGGGATTTACGTTCGCCACCACCTGAAGCCAGCCGGGCATGATCGCGATCGGGTAAATGGCGTTGGAGGCGAAGAATAATGGGAGGGTGATAACCTGGCCTATGCCCATGAATCGCTCCCGGGTTTTTACAATCGAAGCGATGATCATGGAAAGGCCGGTAAAGAAACTCGCGCCGAGCACAACAATGATGATCACCCCGGCAATCGACCAGGCGGTGAGGTGCAATTGAATGTTGAGGATAATGGCGAAAAGGAAAACAATCAGTGCCTGGCTTAAGCCTCGGACCCCGGCGGAGATCATTTTACCCCAGACCAGGGCCAGGCGAGGTGCAGGTGTGACCAGCAGTTTCTGTAATATGCCCGTGTCGCGGTCCATGATCACGTAGAGGCCATAGAAGATAGCGACAAAGACAACGGATTGCGTGAGAATGCCCGGCACGATGAACTGGAGGTAGGTCAATCCCGGCGTCGGTATCGCACGCACTTTGCTTAAAGCTTCGCCGAAGATACCAAGCCACAGGAGAGGCTGTACCGCACGGGAGATAAGTTCCGTGGGATCATGGAGGAGTTTCCTCGTTTCCATCTCCGCGAGCACATACGATTTTTTGATTGTCTGCAAAAGATAGTGAATCATGGCTTTCTGATTGGCTATCCTAGCCGCCGTTCGATTTGCCTGGCTTTCCGGATTTCACGGAAATTTCCGGTTTCTTGAAGCTTGTTGCCCGTGAAGAAGATAAACGCCTCCTCGAGCGTGGCGCCGGGTTTTCCGGTTCTTGCTTTCAATTCTTCGGCCGTGCCCGTGGCCGCGATTTTCCCCCTGTTCATAATTGCGACGCGATCGCTCACCTCGTCCGCCTCTTCCATGTTGTGCGTGGAAAAGAAGATGGTCGTGCCGAATCTGTCCCGTAGCTCAAACAGGTGTCCCCAGACGCTCTGTCGCGCGACGGGATCGAGCCCGGTCGTTGGTTCATCGAGCAGCAGCACCTTGGGGCGATGGAGCATGGCCTGCCCCACTTCCATCTTACGGACCATACCGCCGGAGAATGTCCGCACGAGCGAATTTGCATGCTCTTTGAGCTCAAGGAACGAGAGCATTTCCCGGATGCGTTCCTGGCGTTCCGCTCTCGGAATGTCGTAGAGTCTCGCCATGAGCATCAGATTCTCGCGGGCCGTGAGCGTGCCGTCAACCGAGATCATCTGCGGCACGTAACCGATCGTATTGCGCACCGCGGGAGCCTGGCGCGTGATGTCGTGCCCGTCAATGATGGCCGTGCCGCTTGTGGGTGCGAAAAGCGTGATGAGCATTTTAATGGTCGTGGATTTCCCTGCGCCGTTCGGTCCCAGAAATGAGAAGATTTCTCCCGCATCGACATTGAATGATATGTCGTCAACTGCGGGGAAATCCTTGAACCGCTTCACGAGGCGCGCGACTTCGATGATATGAGATATGCTCTGTTGTTCCACTGGCCCTATTATACTCAAAATACCTGAAGAATGTAAATGAAACCAGCCACGGATTACAAATTGGAACAGGACTATCCGAATCCATTCAACCCGCTGACTCTTATCCGTTATCACCTACCAAACAAAAAACCCCAACCATCGCTGATTGGGGTCGGACACTGCTACTCGGGAGAAGTAGCTCGGGTTATTTCAGGAGCATTCCCGCAGAAAGCATGCGGGACTTCTGATAGAATGACTTCGTCATGTTCCTATCAGTCCCGCCAAACAGCGGCGGGATTTCTGGTCAACAAGTCAGTCATTCAAGCATCAGTCCCGCGAAAGAACGGCCTGCCCGCCTCTGGCGGGCGGGACTTCTGATAAAGTGACTTCTCCATGTTCCTATCAGACCCGCGAAAGAACGCGGGACTTCTGATAAAATGACTTCTCCACGTTCCTATCAGTCCCGCGAAAGAACGGCCTGCCCGCCTCTGGCGGGCGGGACTTCTGATAAAGTGACTTCTCCATGTTCCTATCAGTCCCGCGAAAGAACGGCCTGCCCGCCTCTGGCGGGCGGGACTTCTGATAAAGTGACTTCTCCATGTTCCTATCAGTCCCGCGAAAGAACGCGGGACTTCTGATAAAATGACTTCGTCATTTTATCATCAGCATTTTCTTCACTTGTGTGAAGCTCTTCGTCGGGTCACTGGTGCTCGTGGCTTCGAGGCGGTAGAAGTAGATGCCACTTGCGACGGCAGAAGCATTCCACTTGATTGATTTGTACCCAGCATTCTGCATCCCATCGACAAGTGTTTGCACGACCTGTCCGAGGACGTTGTAGACCTTCAGCGTGACGTGGCTTTGCTTCGGGAGTTGATAGTTGACTGTTGTGCTGGGATTGAACGGATTGGGATAATTCTGAGATAGCGCGAATTCTTCCGGCACGGATTTTTCCGTTTTGACATCCGTCAGCGTCCAGGTCGCTTTCTGTGCCGGGAACCAGTTCAAATCTCCCAAAGCGTAGCCGTCATCGCCTGCGTGCATCAGAGCCGTGTTGGTATATGTCAGATTCTCCGGCACCGGCCAGGCGACGCCGTAGAGATCGTGATTGGGATTGAAGAGCCACTCGGAAGTGCTGCTGAGTGTAGCGGTTCGATATTGCCTGGCATACGTGATCAGGCTGTCAACCTGTCCCATCACCGACGCAGGGAAGCCGGGGTCGGCATTGACATTGCCTGAGGCAACGAAGTCGGGATAGTGGGTTTTATCGCTGAACATTCCGGTTGTCCGGACATTCATCCACACCGGATCGACCAGCGTATCCATGAGAGGCGACGACCAGAAATCCGTCATATCATTGGGCCAGAAGTATGCATTGTTCCTGACACTCGCGGTCCTCATCGCTTCGGTGACATTGAAAGTAGCGTCTAACGCGGCGTTGGAATCGATACTTATCGTTGAGGACGGCGAAATCTCGTTTTCATAGTAGTATTGTGCGATTTCCGCATTGGATTGGGCCACTGCTAATGTGCCGAAGTATATGTTATTCTTGAAAATTGCGTTGACCGGGTAGAATGTGTTCATGGGATTCACTGCAGTCAAGAACACAGTGTTATGCTCAAAGCGGTTGTACAGATTGATCGCCACCGGGCAATCCGCAGGGCCATTGAGACAGAAAAAGGTGTTATTGACAATGAAGACCGTGTCGGTTGACGAGCCGTTGTCGAATCGGACGCCTTCTCCGTAGAAAAACGCAGTAGGATGCTGCATGTTTCTGAAGAGACAGTTCGTCACGAAGACGTTGTCATGATTACCGGTGAGCCAGAGCGCCTGCCATTCCCATCCGTCGAACACGCAATTATCCACGGTGAGCCTGATGCTGTCGCTCAGCACAGCGATGGCCTGCACGTTCGCACCCTGGCGTATTTGATCTGCACGTACGCCAAGGAAGTACAGATTCTTGAACGTGGCATTCCCCTTGCTGATATCGACGAAATCCCCCGGTGACGAGTTGTCCTGGAGGATCGCCGGCGCGATAACGGGCGGCTTTGTCGAGCCGGTATCGGCAATAAGCCTCAGAGGCCAGTTCACGTGGAGCGTTGCATCATAGAGATACCTGGCTCCCCTTGTGAGTTTGTACACACGGTTGATGTTATTTCGCTGACCATTCCCCAGCGTGTCCCCGCTGATGACGGTGTTGATGTTACCTGCGGGTGTCGCCGCAATCGTCACTGTGTCGGGTGCCTGCGCGAACATCCGTGGTGGCGTCCAGAATACCGCCACGAACACCGCAACCAGCAACAACGTAAGTGTTGCCTTCATAGGAATACTCCTTTCTTTCGATGTGCAGTCTTTTCCATTGGCTTGAATTATGTAAATCCAGTTATGAAACCGTAGATAGAGCTGCGGGCGCTTCATCACCTCCCTTCAGTGCGGTATATCGTCTTACGAGAGTCACAGCCGCCAGCGAAGCCCCAGATCCGCGGTCATCCCGTAATGCTGTTCCGCCGCCGGGAAACTCGATCCCTCATTGAGGCTGACATCACGCGCGGCGTTGATATTGTTGATATCGAGAAACACCTGCACCCCGAACCAGGGTAAATCCTGCTTGACGGAGAGATCCCATCGCACGTAGCTGGCAGTACTTGTTCGGATCTCGGGCCAGAAATTCGTACCTGCAAAGATGTCGGTCTGGTAAAGCATCGAGAGACGCGTCGAAAAGCCCGCGTAGTCGTACCCGACCGCAATATTGACGATGTCATCCGGCTGGTTGATGAGCCGGTCGGTGTAGAATGTGTCACTGATCGTCTTGACGACATACGGGGGGATGGGATTGCCAAGAGAATCAAACAGATAGCGGGATTGGTAGGTCGTTCTCGGATATTTTGCATCGGAAAAGATATGCGTGTAATTTACATTTAACACTGTCCCCCTCAGTGGGTTTGGCAAATACCAGAAGTGTGTCTGCCAATCGAGTTCAATGCCGAGGACATCGACTCTGTTGGGGTCGTTGATATAGGTATTAATGGTGTAACCCTGCGTTCCGGCGGGCACTCCTTCATACAACGAGGGGTCAGAAATAATTCTCCCCGTTGCCGGAAATATCAAATCATCAATTCGCTTCAGAAAACCGCCGGCCGTGAACAGTCCTAGCGTATTCTCATAGAGGGAAAGGTAAAGATCGTAGTTTGTCGAATGCCCCGGTTTCAACTGGTAATTATTCCAGTCAACGGAATTAAACCCAACATCAATTCTTGGAGTTATAGTTGTGTAGTCGGGATACGTGAGGGTATTGGTGTAGGCAAACCGCACGTCGAACCATTCCGTCGGTTTGTACCGGAGATGAACCATCGGCAGCCAGTAATCGTGGGCCGTGCCGAGCGTCGTATCATAATGGACATAATTGTGTGACGCCCCCGTGATCCCTGATATCCCCCGCGCCCCGGTGTACGATGTCGCGAGGCGCTCGTACCGGACGCCCGGGATGAGCTTAATCTGCGGACCGATGTTCACATCGGCCATGCCATACCCTGCGGTTCCATACTCATTTCCCGAATAATTATTTGTCGTCGACCCAAAGTCACTTCGGCTGTACGCGTCGAAGGACCCGGGGTTCTGACTTGCGAATTGTTTCATAACATCCAGAACCTGCCACATGAGTCCGATGTTCGTCGGAACACCGAGCGGATAGTCGCCGCCGAGGAATGTTCCGTAGTTAAAATTCTGATCCTCAAAGATCGTGATGGGAAACCGATACAGACCAATCGGCACGGTTGCTTTCATCCAGGGGAATGCATCGAGTATTGCCTGACGGACGTTCCCGCCTGTCGCCAGCAAGCCCAGCAAGCCCCCTCCTTCGTTGTGGTCGTAGTAGCGGTATTTGTACCGGTATTTCCCTCCAAATTTCAGCGTGCTATTGATCTCGCTGGAAAGATCCTCATCGAACTGAACGTTGAGCGTCCCCGCAATATCCCTGTCCTTCGAAATCTGATCATAATCCGAAACGGTCTGAAGGAATGTCTGTGAGGGATCGTTCCTGGCAAACGAAGGGATTAATTCGGGATTCCCTCCATACGGTTGTCCGTTGAACCCGACCGATTGCTGAAGGAAGGAAAACGACATGTTGTCGGGTGAACTGTTTTCCGAATACGAATGCGACGCACTGGCGTCGATCCTCAGGAAGGATACTACCTGTTCATAATACAGGATGTTCGTCATCACGCTCAATTTCTCGCGTGAATCAGTCGTCGCGTAGGAGTGATTGTTTCCCGCGAGGTCATAACCTTCGCCCCTGGATTGGGTTCTCGTGTCGGTGGAACTGAGGAAGTTTGTGAAGGAGATTTTTCCGTAGGGGAGCCGATAATCCAGAACAAGGGTTCCGCCGACGCGCTTTCTGTCCCGAGGAATGTCGGCGAGATTCAGACTGCCGAGGTACGTCTCATTGGGCGCGCCCAGTTTAGGCCCGTTCAGATAGTAGCTTGCCCCCAACTCGTTGGAGATTCTGTTTTTTCGCTCGACATCCGCCTGCGCAAACACACCGAAACGATCTTCAAAGAACCGGTTGTCGACACTCCCGACGAATTTGTAGTCGTTGTACGTAGTTGCCAGGCTGTTGTATCCCCCCTGGGTCAGCAAATCGAACCCGGGGCCTCCATTGGACCCTTTTGCTTCTCTCATTTTGAAGTTCACCGATCCCCCGAGTGCGTCTGCATCCTGGTCGGGAGTGATCGCTTTCATGACCTCGATGCCTTCGAGCATGTTTGGGGAGATCATGCTCAAGTCCACACTCCTGTCATTGTCATCCGTCGATGTCATGCGGACTCCATTGATCATGATCGCGTTATACTTCGGTGAGAGTCCGCGGATAACGACTTTATTTCCTTCCCCGCCGTCTCTTTGAACAGAAACGCCGGGGAGTCTGCCGACAGATTCGGCGGCGTTGGCATCGGGGAGTTCCTGAATACGGGCGGCCGAAACCTCGTTAACGATTTGCTCGGACGCCAATTGTTCATTGATGGCTTCTTTCTGCCCAAGTGCTTGGGCTGTCACAACAACCTCTTCACCTTGGACTCCGACGGGTTCAAGCTTGAAATCCATCGTCACATTCGTCCCTTCTTTGAGTCCGATAGGAACATCAACGGGCTTATATCCAATATACGAGGCACGAAGCATGTATGATCCCGCAGGCACATCTCGTATCGTATATCTGCCGTTTATGTCTGCCGCCGCGCCGAATCTGGTCCTTACTATAACAACGTTTGCATAGGGGAGTGGAGCACCGGTGACGGCATCCTTTACATATCCTTCAATATTCGAATTCGCTGCTGCCAGAATAGCAGTCCCCAAGGATGAGAAAAACAGAGCCGTGAAGCCTGAAACAAGAACAATCCTTCTGCGCATTGCTTTTCGCTTCAGTTATCAATTCCAATTTCCAATTGCACCCCCTTTAAATCCTTCCCACACTAATGGAATCAAGTCACGACAACCTCTATAATACCTGAAAGTTACTGAACGGTAGGGAGAATAACAACAACCATCGCGACGATTCTGCATTGTCGCATGAATTGGACAAAAAACCCCAACCATCGCTGATTGGGGTCGGACACTACTGCTCGGGAGAAGTAGCTCGGGTTATTTCAGGAGCATTTCCGCAGAAAGCACGCGGGATTTCTCATAAAGTGACTTCTCCACGTTCCTATCAGTCCCGCGACAGAACGCGGGATTTCTGATAAAATGACTTCTCCACGTTCCTATCAATCCCGCGACAGAACGCGGGATTTCTGATAAAATGACTTCTCCACGTTCCTATCAATC
>JBEKTW010000041.1:0-18404 GCA_049515655.1 Bacteroidota bacterium | reverse complement strand
TCATCTACATCCTATGGAAGAAAAATGTCCCTTATGATCCAAACTACCGTAACAGCAACATACGGCATGTTTCAAACAACTTGATCGTGCAACCGACTTGACTCTTAACACAGTACCTTTGCCTTAATCTTTTGCTTGAGACGCTGATACTCGGTCTCAAATCACAATTAACTGCTACTCATCCGCCGTCAATGTGACGTTTCTAATGCTCGGCATCAATAAAACGCTGTTCAGAAATACCTTATTGAGACTTTCCCAGAACAGTCGGAAGTTGGGGTCATCGGCAAACAGGATGATATTTCCCGAGCCGAGCTGTTCGTGAACGAGAAATGGAGTGTCTTCCAACTTCTTCTCATTCTCCTTTGACATGTACCCGCTCAACCGCGGTGATTTTGCATACATGCCGACGTTGTACCCTTTTCCGCTCAACTCGAAAGCCGTCCCCGAGGTTTTGAAAACTGCAATACTCGTATCATAGCCAAACCCCAAAGGATGAGAGATATCCAGTTTTACTCGCATCATCGTCCCCGGGATGGAAGATAAACGGCTTTTCCGTTCCCGTTCTTCGACCGTCATGCGCTTCTGCAACTCCTCCTCTGAGAGCTTTCCATCCTTACCTGCGGTAGTATCTTTCTTCTCTTCTTTGAATTTTATGGTCGCGATTTTCCCTACGCTCGCCGACGCAAACGCCGCACCTCCTTCAATACCGATAAAGGCGCCCCCACCCGCGATCCAAGTTCTAATCTTTTGAACTGCATTTGAATCAAGCTGATTTTGATATCCTTTTCCATCTGCGTTATCGTCCGGAAAAATGAGCGCTGTGTAGTCGTGAAGATCCACATTCCGGAGTTGAGAAACCTTCATAGGAACAAAATCGATCCCATACTGCATATCGAACATCGCCCAAATTGCGCCGTACGATTCAGAACTCACCGGTGAGCCGGTGAGGACGATAATCCTTGGCTTCTTCAGCCTCACGACCCGATCCGAGCCGAGATTGATGCCCCTCTGAGTGAAACCGCTGTTTGCCGCGTAGACGTTCAGCGAAAACTTTTGTGAAAGTTGTTTCATGCACTCATCAAGGTCGGCTTTGTTTTCGTGGACAAAGACAATAATGGTCCCGCGCGAAAACGACTCGCCGTTCAAGCTGAATGCCTTCATAGCAACATGCGCTTTGTAATCATTCTGGAGCAGCCAGGCCAGCGCCCTGATGGCGTCGTTGGAATTCCATTTGAAAAGGTAGGCATACGAAGCCTTTCCGCCGATGAGGTCGCCACGAGGAAACTCAATCTCTTCGACTTTTCTTGTCGGAACATTTACTGATTTTCCGTTCCAATACGTTTCCACTCCGTAAGCCACGGGGAGTGCCCAAGTTGAGATATCATAGAAAAAGGTGTCGCTCATCGCGGGCTCCTGCTCCATCAGCGCCATGATCAGGTGCTTTGCCGGTTGATCGAGCGGAATGATGTAGCTTCCATGAGGAAATTTCCTCGTGACCGGCTTCGCCGAGAAGTATGTCGATATCCCTTCCGTTGAGAACTCTTTCTCCGATTGCAGCAGTTCAACCCCCTGGTCTTTCAGGAGCGCAGCCATTCTGGCCGCTTGAGCTGGGCCGTTCGTCGGGTCGATAACGAAGGTTCTCACCGGTCCCGATTTTCCGTCCTCGATGCCGTCTTTGAAGAATTGATGAAAATCCCGCAGGCGTTTTTCCCGCTGTTCTGATGTGGCTTTCATCGTCGCAAAGGATGTTGTCGAATGGTGCTCAAGGCGATCTTTCAGAGTCAGAATGGTCTCGTCGGAGCGCTTGACCGTTAAACCCACATTCCCGGCTTGTTCGTAGGTCATGCCGATGGCACCGTTCAACGATGGCCAGGAATCCCCGTACCCCGGATAAAACAAGTCAAACTCTTCACCGCTCCAGTAGCTCCACCCTTTTGCGTCAAACGCCGCGGCGTTTGCCTTGCCGTAGTATTCCCCCCACTCAACTGTGCTTTTGGGAAAATTCTTGTTGATCGGTTTGAAGGACGGGAAGAAAAAGTACGAGCTGTTGTATCCCATCTCATGAAAGTCGACAACCACCTGCGGCTTCCATTCCTGGTATACTTTGACGCGTGCCCGGCTCTCCTTTTGCGTCAGCCATGCCCAGTCACGATTGAGGTCGAAAAGATAATGGTTCGTTCTTCCGGACGGCCAGTCTTCATTGTGTTCGACTGCGTTCCTGTCCTCTATTGGTCGCACCCCCGAATGCGTCGACTCAAAGTTTACGTACCGCTCGTGTCCGTCCGGATTCAACAAGGGGTCGATAATAATGACAAGGTTTTTCAGCAGCGATTGCGTCGCATCATCATTCCGCGAAAGGAGCTGGTAAAGTACATCAAGTGCGGCTTCCGAACTTGACGCCTCATTCCCATGGACTCCGTACGAAAGCCACACAAGAGCAGGCGACGATTGGATGATACGCTCGGATTCCGCCGCAGTAATTGTTCGGGGGTCTGCTAATCTCCGGATATCCGATTTGATTTCTTCAAGCCGCGAGAGATTATCCGGTGAGCTGACCACCGCCAGATACAGTTTTCTTCCCTCGTAGGTTTCTCCATACGAAAAAAGCTGCATTCGCTCTTTCGCAGCATCGCGAAGGGCAAACAAATACCGCTCGATGCCCGCATGAGATGTATACTTCTCGCCGATTTCGTACCCGAGGATTTGCTTTGGTGATGGGATAGCTGTGTTCGCCGGCGGCTGCGCAGGCAGGCTGCCATACACCAGTGCCAGAAGCAGGATGATTCTTCTCATTCGATTCACTTCGATTTATAAGCGATTGCTGAAATTTCAACGCGTGCTTCACGCGGCAATGCCGCCACCTGAACGGTCGCCCGCGCAGGATAGTTACCCTGCTGGAAGTAGCCACCGTAGATCGTATTCACCTTCGGGTAATCCGCGATATCTTTCAGATAAATTGTCGTCGACACGACGTCGCTGGAATCGAACCCGGCATTATGCAACACCATTTTGAGATTGTCGAGGGCCTGGCGTGTTTCAACCTCGATGTCCTTGTTTTCGAGCACACCCGTTTGCTGATTAAGAGCGATTTGTCCCGAGACAAAAAGAAAATTCCCGAGCTTTTGGGCTGGACTGTACGGGCCGACGGTGTACGCGTCAAGCATCGGCGTGCGCTTCATGGCCGACGCAAGCTCTTCTTTCACAATTGCACGTATACGGTCCTCGTTTGTCTGGCATCCTTGAACAACGATGGTTGATAGCACTACCAAGAATATCAAGAATCTGTTGGTCATAGCGGTCTCCTAAGTTCTAAAAACTAATGGTTGATTCTTTTTTGCTCGTAATCAGTTTTTCATCAGCGGTCAGCAATCCGAAATCATGACAATTTATATCCTATCTTTCTCAAGAACTCTTTTCTCGATTTGATGTCGGCTTCTGTTTCGACGCCTCTCGTTTTCATTCCATCAATCACACCCATAATTCCCCGACCCTGCTCCGTCTCGGCAACAACGACTTCTACGGGATTGGCGGTTGCACAGTAGATCGTGCACACTTCGGCGAGGTTCTTGATTGCGTTGAGAATGTTGACCGGGAACCCGCTCTCCATGAACAGAATAAAACAGTGTCCGCAGGAAAGGTTCAGCGCATTTTTCCTCGCGATCTCCACAAGATTACTGTCGTTCCCCGTAAATCGTACAAGTGCCGGTCCCGACGATTCACAAAACGCCAAACCGAATCTCATACCGGGATTCGTGGCGACGATCGCCTCATGCATGTCCTCAACTGTTTTGATAAAATGCGCCTGACCGAGAATGAAATTCATATCGGCCGGCTTGTCTACAGTGATAATCTTCAGTTCCATGTCATACTCCTTTTGGGTAATATCTCAACCTATGAAGGGAAAAATTTTTTCGGGAACCCGTTGTGCCCTGTGCCGGGTCTATCAAGCCGCGTCAGTGTCAATCGCAATGTCATCAACTGCTGGTCGAAGCTGACAGTTAAGACTCTCAGCGCCGTTGCTGAAAGCGTCGCTCGGAGCGACGGTGGTCTTCGGGTCAAGAGTGTTGGCCGGTTGCTTCTGTTCAATGGTACGGGGTTTGCGGACGACCTCGGCCGGCTGAGAGACTCTCATAATCCCGCGATGGGCGACCGGCGAGCAAGGTCGCCAGCGACGCTCTCTCCGATGAATCACTTCTTGTTCGTCAAGTTTACGCCTTCAAGGTACGAATTTTTTCTGCCCAAAATCAAGCCGAATATTCGAAATTCCCGCTATTTTTCGGGGATCCCTGGGAAAAGACAAGGATTGACTTGCCTCTGGCGGGGAAAATTCGTATGTTTACAGCACAAATAACAGTACACCGTTTTTGTCCCAAGGGCTCCATTGGAGCATGTTGGGAGATGGTTTTGCCAATCGGAAAGAACTGGTGAAGCCACGCTTTTAAGTTGTAGCTGCAGATGTAATTCCCGTGTTTGGTTCAGTCCTGCCTAAAGCGGGACATTCTTTCATTGAACGCTCCACGAGATTCGTCATCGCTAGCTGAAGTACCGCTGACAGGCGATATTCCTGTTCAGTATGTCCGCACATACGAATGTGCACCTACAGCGGAGCTAATGAGTTAAAAGCCAAAAAGTTCTGGCGCGAAGCCTCGGGTACATTTTTATTGATCTATCTGAAAGGATGTTTTTCATGGAACAGGGAACTGTGAAGTGGTTCAATGGAGCCAAAGGTTATGGCTTCATTACGCGTCAAAACGGAGAAGACGTGTTCGTGCACTTCAAGGCGATTGTGGGCGAAGGCTACAAAACCTTGAGTGAGGGCGACAAGGTCCAGTTTGACGTCCAGCAGGGGCCCAAGGGATTACAAGCAGCTAATGTAACGAAGATATAACGTAACTCTTGAACATCAAACCCCAGTCGCCTGCTACTGCGGACTGGGGTTTTTTATTAATCATGAAAAGGAAGAACTATGCAGCAAGGTGTTGTGAAATTTTACAATTCAACAAAGGGATTCGGATTTATCACAGCAGAGACCGGAGAAGACATTTTCTTTCATAAGAGCAATGTGAAGAACACGGGATTTCGCGATATGTTGGTCAAGGGAGACAACGTTCAGTATGAATTGAAGCAGGACCAGAAGGGGAAGCGAGCATACAACATCGTGCGCGTGTGAGCACGATGACACGATCGCCGGCAAAACGAAAACGCCCCGTTTCACTTCCGGGGCGTTTGTCTTTACAGCCGGAATGGTAACGCTTCGGCTACCCAATCACTTCAAACCCGGTGTACTTATGGAGTACCCTGGGAACAAGAACCTTTCCTTCCGGAGTCTGGTACAGCTCCAGTAACGCGGCGACAACACGGGGCAGGGCAAGTCCGGAACCGTTGAGTGTGTGGACAAATTCCGGCTTCCCCGTTCCCGACGGACGAAACCGAATGTTCATCCGGCGCGCCTGGAAAGCTTCAAAGTTACTGATCGAGGAAACCTCCAGCCAACGCTTCTGACCAATTGACCATACTTCCAGGTCATATTTTTTTGCTTGCGTGAATCCCATGTCCCCGCTGCACATCAGCAGCACGTGGTACGGGAGCCCCAGTAAGCGGAGCGCATGTTCGGCATCCTCCCGGAGACTTTCCAGCTCATTATACGAAACTCCTGGATGAACAAATTTCACCAGCTCCACCTTGTCGAATTGATGAACTCTGTTCAAACCGCGTACATCTTTTCCGTAGGAACCCGCCTCGCGCCGGAAACACGGCGTGTACGCGCAGTATTTGACCGGCAAATCGCGCTCCGGCAACACTTCATCACGATGGATGTTCGTCACAGGGACCTCTGCGGTCGGAACAAGATACAATCCGTCCCTTGCCGCGACGTACATCAGGTCCTCCTTGTCCGGGAGCTGACCTGTTCCGGTGGCGCTGGCTTCGTTGACCAGGAGCGGGGGCTGGATCTCCTGATATCCACGGGCAGTCGCTTCGTCGAGGAAGAAATTAATGAGCGCGCGTTCAAGTTTCGCTCCCTTGTTCTTATACACGGGAAACCCCGCTCCTGTGATCTTTGCGCCTCGTTCGAAATCGATAATATCAAGCCTCTCCGCAAGCTCCCAGTGCGGCTTTGGCTTGAAGTCGATCACAGGCGGCTCTCCCCATTTGGCCGTCTCAACATTCTCGGCCGGCGTTTTTCCGACGGGAACCGATGGATGGGGAACATTCGGAATCTGAAGCATCAGATTACGAATTTCATCTTCAATTGGGGTTAGTTGGTTTGTAAGAGTTTGTATGTCCCGTTTTTCCTGCTTCATTTGCTCAATCAGCGTTGATGCGTCTTCCCCTTTCTTCTTCATTTCCGCAATCTTTTCGCCATAGAAGTTATGATTCTGTTTGAGCATTTCGACATTCTGTAAGAGCTCACGTCTGTGAGCATCGCATGCAAGGACCTCGTCAACGCAATCGGCAGCACCTTTCTTGCGAATCCCTTCTTTGACAAGGTCAGGATGATCGCGAATAAATTTGATATCAAGCATGAGTGTGTTCTCGGGTCGTTAAGATGGATACATGTGGCGCTTTAGCGAACCGGCGTACTCAGAGATATTGTTCGCCCGCGCTTCGAGTTGATTCTTCAGCACTTCCAGACCATGGTCAATGCCGGATGGTTTTGCGCCGAGTTCTGTTTCCGCCTTGAGAGTGATGAAACCGGATTTCAGCGGGCGAGGTGCAAGCTGCTTCAACGCGGAAGTTTTCATGGGAGTGATAAGGTTCTTATCGAAGTTGAATATCCGCGCAAGCGCCAAGGCATAATCGTACCGGCTGACCAGGTCGCGTCCGGCAATATGATAAAGACCCGTTCGGTTTAATTCGACGATGTTGAGAATCGCATACGCCAGGTCATCGACAAGTGTTGGATTCCCTATTTGGTCATCGACAACCCGAACGGGTTTCCCTTCGCTCAGATTTTTTATCAGCCAGAGTGCGAAGTTCGGCTTAACATTGAGACCGGTACCATAGAGAATCATTGTACGCACGAGGGTGTACGGGATTTCACTTGTGCGGAGGACATTCTCGCTTGCCAGTTTTGTTTTTCCGTAATATCCCAAGGGACTCGGGCGCGCCGACTCGTCGTAGGGACCATTCTTCCCATCAAACACGTAATCTGTTGAGAGGTGTATGACACTCGCTCCGACCAGTTTGGCGGCATACGCCAGATTTTCCACGCCGCCGACGTTCACTCGCCAAGCGAGCTCGCGTTCTTTCTCACAGAGATCAACATCCGTCACCGCGGCGACATTGATGATAACTCCCGGTTCCAGCTCATCGACCACCTTCTGGACGTCCTGCCGGCGCGTGATATCAAGACGCACATATGGGAGAACCTCGTCAGGGAACACAGATTCTTCCTCCTGCGAAGCCAGAAGAACGTCAAAGTGGCCGCAGAGCGTGAACAGCTCGGAGAGTTTCTGTCCTAACAGCCCGTTGCAACCTACGATAAGAACACGCTTCACCGGGGTTTTCATCGAAGACCTTCTTCGAGCACGGTGGAAGCATTCGTTTTCTCGTCACGGTACTTGATGATAACCGGGGTGTACATCGAGAGATGGTGCTCTTCTGCAAACGGGTGCTTGATGCTGCGACTCCCCGCAATGACAACAGCATGCGGAGGAATAACGAGCGATTGAGTTCCGGACCTCCGGTAAACGGCCTTCTTCACAAGGTCATACACCGGCGTTGAGCCGGTGAGAAGCACGCCGGCACCTATAACCGCATGATGCCGGACAATCGCACCTTCATAAATCCCGCAATTGCCCCCTACAAAAACGTCATCTTCGATGATGACGGGCAGGGATCCGACCGGTTCCAGTACACCCCCGATCTGTGTCCCGGCACTCAGGTGAACGCGTTTTCCCACCTGTGCGCATGAGCCGACGAGAACATGCGAATCGATCATTGTGTGTTCGTCGACGTACGCACCGATATTGATGTAGGATGGAGGCATCATCACGACCCCCGGCGCGACGAAGGCCCCGTCGCGGATAGCGCTCCCGCCCGGAACAACACGGACATTGTCCTCCAGGCTCAGGTTTTTTAACACCATCGTATCTTTGTCGAAGAATTGAGGAGTCTCACCGTCGGGAAGTCTTACGAGGTTTCCGACCCGGAACGCGATAAGAATTCCCTTCTTCACCCACGCGTTTACGTGCCACTCTCCTGACAGATGTTCTGCAGCGCGCACTTCACCGCAATTGAGCGACGCCTTAAGCTGTCCGACCGCCTCGAGGGCTTTATCACGGTCCACGTTCACGGGAGGAATTTCGTACAGCAGTTCTATGGTCTGTTCGAGATCCATACTAATCGATCAAATCCAGTTCTTCGAGTATTTTCTTCAGCCTCGGGCGATGTTTCTCACTCAGCGGAACCATGGGCAAACGATAGTGCTCTTGGATCATTCCCATCATGGCCAGCGCGGCTTTGACAGGAATTGGATTCGATTCCACAAAATTGATATTCATGAGGGGCAGCAGCCTGTTGTGAAGCTTCAGGGCGCGGTCGAATTTTCCCTTGAGGCACAGCCGGACCATTTCAGAAAAGAGATCAGGGACCTCATTCGACACGACCGAAACGACGCCGTCCGCCCCGAGCGCCACAAGCGGCAGCGTAACCGCATCATCACCCGACCAGACGCCAACTCCTCTCGGACGATGGCGGAGAATCTCCATGATCTGTCCGAAATTCCCCGACGCTTCCTTCACCCCCGCGACGTTCGGAATTTCTTCGGCCATGCGCAGCATGGTTTCCGCTTCAATATTACTCGCCGTCCGTCCCGGGACGTTGTATACCACGATCGGAGCATCGATCGCCTCGGCAATGGCCGCGTAGTGTTGAAAGTATCCCTGCTGGGTCGGCTTGTTATAATATGGTCCGACAATTAAAACGCCATCCGCCCCGCACGCGATGACCCGCTTCGAGAGAGAGATCGCCTTCTTCGTACTGTTGCTCCCCGCGCCGGCAATAATCTTTACGTGACCGTCGCTTACCCTGCGGCGGGCCTGCGCAACCACAATCTCAACAACTCTCGCCTGTTCATCGTCGGAAAGCGTTACGCTCTCCCCGGTCGTTCCGGTTGGAAGCAACGCTTCCACGCCGTTCTTGATTTGAAAATCGACAAGCTTCTTCAGCGCGGCCTCGTCAACCTCACCGTCGCTGCGGAACGGTGTAACGAGGGCCGTTCCTGTCCCGCGAAATAAGAGTTTCCTGTTCATAGCTATGTCAACACGTCCTTCATTGTGAATACACCTTTTTTCCCTTTGAGCCACTCGGCAGCGAGCAGAGCACCAAGAGCGAAGCCGCTGCGGCTTTTTGCCGTGTGAACCAATTCGATACAATCCGCTTCTGAATCGAACATCACACGGTGTGTCCCGACGACGTGCCCCACCCTCGTCGATGTGATGTGCAGCTGGTCGGGCTTCAACATCGCATTGGGAGTCTCATGCAGAACCTCCTTTTTCCGGTGAAGATGGTGGAGCAGAAGTTGACCGAGTGTGAGGGCTGTTCCGCTCGGACTGTCGGCTTTTCCGCTATGATGAATCTCCGAAACGGCCGCGTCATAGTATTCAAACTTGTCGATGAGATGAGCCGAGGATGACACGATCTGGTAGAACATATTCATTCCCAGAGAGAAGTTCGAGGCATACAGCAGGCCGATTTTTTTCGCCTTGACGATTTGCTTCGCTTCATCGAGTTTATCGTACCATCCGGTCGTCCCCACGACAATATTCTTGCCGCAGGCGGCAACCGATTCGATGTTGTCAAGTACCGCTGTCGGAACGGAAAAATCGATGCAAACGTCGACATCCTTCAGGGACTGTTTGTTAATGCCGATCCCCCGGAGATTATTTTCCTCGGTAAAAATCTGTTTGATATTTATCTTGCGGCCGGCGGCAACTTCCTCAATCTGTTTGCCCATTTTTCCATGGCCGATGAGTGCAATGTTCATGCTGGTTGCCCCTGTTCGATTTGTTCTTGCAAACGATACGATGATAACTTGTCAATCTCCCGTGAACCGGCAAGACACGCATTCTTTGCAGCAACCCGGTTCGCAAAACTCGCCGATGCACGGATGTTCTTTGATTTAAGGTAATGAGCGCAGTATGCCGCCCCAAACACGTCCCCGCAGCCGGTTGCGTCGACCGCAGAGCCTTCGGTGATTCCCTCCGCATCGATCCGCTGGGTCTGCTTGTGCTCATCGATGAATGCCGTATACCCCCTCGCGCCGCGGGTGATGAACATTGCCTTGGTATTGAGTGCCAGAGCTTGTTTGGCAAGCGTCGTTTCATCAAACCGTTCCGGCGTGAGTGCCGCGGCCTCTGTTTCATTCATTTGAACCGCATGAAGCCAGAAAAGCCATCGCCGCCAATCAACGACCGGACGGTGGAACCGTTTCGCATCAGCCGAGATCCCCAGCGTCAAGCTATGGACGTCCATGTACACGGGAATATGACTCTCGCGCACCTCGATCCGCAATGCGTCGAGCGTCTCAAGCGTGACGTCAAAGCCTGAAATCATATTCACCAGCACCATGTCGCTTTCAACATACGAGTGGATTTTCTTCCACGCAACCGGATCGGCGATATTCTGAGAACATTCCGTACGCTCATGTTCGTCGTGGTATACGAGATCGACCTGATTCGTCGGACCATTAATTTTATAAATTCCCGACGTATCGATATTCGGATACGAATGTAGCCGCTCGATGAAGGCGTCATAATCGGACTTGCCGACACCGAACACCGGAAGAATCGTGTCCTTCGGACCTAGGAGGTTTGCCAGTGTCGCAAGAGAGAAGAAGATTCCCCCGTAGCTCCTGGTTTCCTCGCTATTGGAATGATGGATGACGTCAAGACAAAGATGTCCGACAACGGTAATGGTCACAACGGTCTTCCTGTCATGAGCAAAATCATTCTCTTATTTTACACTACCTCCGACCATTCCGGGCATCAAACTTTTGCCGTATACGGAAAATTCCCCGCCTCGCACAAGCGCCACAGTCCCTGGCAGGAGAACTTATTCTCATACAACGCCCTGCCAATCACCACGGAATCCACACCGAGCGGCTCCAATTCCTGCAGCTTCAGGAGATCCTCCAGCCCCGAAACGCCTCCGGAGGCCGTCACGCTGAGGCCGGTTTTCTCTGCCAACATTCTAATCGCGGCGAGATTCGGTCCACGCATGGTCCGGTAGACAAGGACATCGGTATAGACAACCCGCCTGAATCCCAGTTGCTTCGCGTTCAACGCCACACTGATCGCGGTGAGTCCAGAGCCGACGTTCCGGCCCTGGATCTTCGCGATTCCATTTTCAGCGTCGATACCAAGAACGACTTCGCTTGCGCCGAATGCATCGAGAGCCCGTTTCGCTTCGTCGGGCTCTTCGATCAGCATGGTGCCGATGACCACGCGGTAGATCCCGCACTCCAATGCTTTTCGTACTTCGTCGAACGTCCGCAGACCGCCTCCAAGTTCGATCGGGATGTCGACTGCTTTTACCATCCGCTGAATGACATCAAAGTTCACCATCCGTCCGGCAATCGCACCATCGACATCTGTTACGTGAAGCGACTTGGAGTTTTCCTTGCGCCACAACTTCGCGCGTTCAACCGGGTCATCCGTGTATGAAAATCCTCCGACACCTTGAACCGGGCGCAAGCACTTTCCGTCTTTGATTTCAATCGAAGGTATTATGAGCAGCATTGAATGTTTAAATTCTGTAGTTCAAAATGCGAATTTTTCCCATCAAATTCAAACAGAACGGTGGAAGCGATTACAATTGCTCGCTCCCGGGGACACCGGTACGTAGGTTGTCGAGAAAAATTTGTATCTTGTGACTTTCGGTCCACCACTGAGAGTATACATGAGCAAATGTACATACACCTTTCTCATCATCCTTGGCGCGCTTTTCCCCCGAGGTGCCGCCGGACAGCCGCCGGACGGACAGAGTCACCGGCCTCAACTCATTGTCGAGATCGTGCTCGACCAGGTGCCGTATGATTACCTGGCACGTTTTGAACCGTACTTTTGCGACAGCGGTTTCACGTACCTTCTCCGTCGCGGGGCTGATTTCACGAATGCACAGTACGGTTATGCCTACACAAAGACGGCGCCGGGGCATGCGGCAATCGCCACTGGAACATACAGTCACGTCAACGGCATTGTCGGCAACCGGTGGTATGATAGAGTGAGGAAGAAGGCGTACGATTCGGTCGACGACGACTCGGTGAGCATGGTCGGAAAGAACGGAAAGGGTTGTTCTCCCCGCTGGCTCATGGTTCCTTCGTTTGGCGATATGCTCCGCAAGACAACCAATTTCCGGTCAAAAGTCATCGGCATCTCGAACAAAGACCGAAGCGCGATAATGCTGGCGGGAAAATCGGGGACGGCATACTGGATAGAGGATTCGACTGTCGTAACATCGACCTACTACATGGCCTCATTGCCGTCGTGGGTGAGGGAATTCAATGAATCAGGAATCTTCCGTCGTAACTTCGGGAACTGGTGGAGAGAGCTTCAACCCGAAGTGGCCGCCTCAATCTGTGATGTCGACGATGCTCCGTATGAAGCAGACGTTCCCGGATTCGGGAAGGCATTTCCTCATCACATCGTCGGAAACGACAGCTTACATCTCACCTCTTCGTACCTCGAGGCGCTCGACACTTCACCTTTCTCGACGGAAATTCTACTCCAGTTTGCGCGTCGAGCGTTCGTGCGGGAATCACTGGGCGTGCGCGGGGTAACGGATATGCTGTGCATCAGCATCTCTGCGACGGACATTGTCGGGCACGCGTTTGGCCCGAACAGCCACGAGGTCTTCGATAACATGCTCCGTACCGATAGAATGATCGCCGAATTCCTGGCATTCCTTAAGCAGAAAATCGGGCTTGACAACTGTGTCATTGCCGTTTCGGCCGACCACGGTATCGCTCCGATACCCGAATACAAAATGAAAGAATCCCCGGATGTGCGAACTGCCCGCATCAGCACGAAAGAAATCACCGCTCGGGCGACCCGGGCACTCGATCACGCGTTTGGACAATCATCTTCATCGTGGGTGACTCAAACAATCGACGGGCAGATTTATCTGAACGAGAACACCGCGAAGGAAAAAGGACTTTCCCTTCAAAACATTCGAGGCGTGTTGAAAGACTCTCTCACTGATTCCTTCCCCATCGATAAAGCGTATACGGCAGACGAACTATCGAAGGAACATGACGATGGCTGCTTCTGCGAACGGGTAAAACGCTCCTTTTATCCTTCCCGCAGTGGCGATATTCTCATCCTTGTCAAACCGTTTTGTATCATCGACAGCTCCCCGACGGGAACCAACCATGGAATGCCCTATACCTACGATACGCATGTTCTACTCATACTTGCAGGAAAAGGTGTGAGGCAGGGAGTGTATAATGATGCCGTCAGTCCCATTGACATTGCTCCGACGCTCGCGGCGATACTCGGCATCGAGCCCCCGCCGCAATGCGAGGGGAACGTGCTGGGCGAGGCGATCACAATTACTAAGTGATGTTACGCAGAGTCATTAATCGATGTGAAAAATTCTAAATCCGAATATCTAAACTCTAAACAAATCCTAAATCTTAATATCTAAATTCCAAACAAGCACCAAGTGCCAGCATCTAAACCAAGACATCTAAGAAATCAAAAATGTTTGTCGTTCTGATTGATGTTTTGATTTTTGGATTTAGAACTTAGATTTTGTTTAAGATTTCGGATTTCGTGCTTCGGATTTCGGAGATCCAACATTGTTTTGCATAACCTCAGTTCCTAAATAGGCATCACGGAATTCCGTGCAAAAAAATGTTAGGGAAACCGTCGGGCTGAAATGAGAAGCCTCGCCGGTAGGAGGACCGGAATTTACAGATCTTGGGCGGTTACTTGCCGAATACCCACGGGATTGCGTCGGCGATTTTCTCCACGCAGATAATCTTCAGGCCTTCTTTCACCTTCGCCGGAATTTCCACCAGGTCCTTTTCGTTTTCCTTCGGGATGAGAACCACTTTCATGCCGTTGCGCTGTGCCGCGAGGAGTTTTTCATTCAACCCTCCGATGGCGAGCACATTGCCCCGCAGTGTGATCTCTCCCGTCATCGCGATGTCGCTGCGTGCGCGGCGGTTGGAGGCGGCTGAGACCATTGCCATCGCCATTGTCAGTCCCGCTGAAGGTCCGTCCTTGGGAATGGCGCCTTCCGGCAAATGGATATGAATCTCCTTTTTCTGATAGAAGTTTTGCGGAACGCCGAGCGCCCTCGCGTTCGAGCGGATGTAACTCAGCGCCGCCTGCGCCGATTCCTTCATCACTTCACCAAGTTGACCCGTCAGCGTGAGCTTCTCATGACCGTTCATGATCGTGACATCAACATTGAGGATGTCGCCGCCGACGCTCGTCCACGCGAGTCCGATCACCGAACCCACCCTCCGTTCGCGTTCAGTGGGTCGCTTCCGGATCTTCGGAACACCCAGATACTTTTCGACCTTCTTTTCGTCCACGCGCAAAAGCTTCGGAGCCGCCCGTTTTCCGTTCTTCTGCCTTGCAAGGACAATTTCCTTTGCGACCTTCCGACAGATCGAAGCGATTTCCCTTTCCATATTCCGCACGCCCGCTTCACGCGTGTACTCCTGGATAATCTTCACGATGGCGTTCTCCGTGAAATGCACTTCCGTGCTCTTCAGGCCATGTTCGACAAGCTGTTTCGGGATAATGTGGCGCTTTGCGATCTCTCGTTTGTCGTATTCAAGGTAACCGGGCAACTCGATGATTTCCATTCTGTCCTGCAACGGCAGCGGAATGTTGTATCGCACGTTCGCGGTCGTAATGAACATGACGTGTGAAAGGTCGTAGTCCACGTCAAGATAGTGGTCGTTGAACGAAACGTTTTGCTCGGGGTCGAGGACCTCCAGGAGGGCCGACGACGGGTCTCCGCGGAAATCCATGCTCATCTTGTCAACTTCGTCCATGAGGATCACCGGATTGATGACGCCGGCGCGTTTCATCGATTGGATGATCTTCCCGGGCATTGAGCCGATGTAGGTACGGCGGTGTCCGCGAATCTCGGCCTCATCGCGTACGCCGCCGAGCGAGATCCGAACGAATTTCCTGCCAAGCGCACGGGCGATGGATTTCCCCAGGGAAGTTTTTCCCACACCCGGAGGGCCGACAAAGCAGAGGATCTGGCCTTTCATCTCCTTCACCAAATTCAGCACGGCGATGTGCTCAAGAATGCGCTCTTTCGGTTTCTCGAGCCCGAAGTGGTCCTCATCCAAAATCTGTTGTACGTGCTTCACCTTGAGGTCATCGTTTGTCCGTTTATACCACGGCACAGCAATCAGCCAGTCGAGGAAGTTCCTGCTGACACCAAACTCTGGCGATTGGGGGGGAGTTTTCTTCAGCTTGTTGAATTCCTCTATAGCCTTTTCGTATACCTCTTTCGGCATTTTCGCTTCATCAAGCTGCTTCTTGAGCTTCAACAATTCCGGCGACGCCGCCTCCTCTTCACCAAGCTCGTCCTGCAGCACGCGCATTTGTTCCTGTAAGAGGAACCGCCGCTGTGATTTCTGAATGCTGTCGTGAACTTTTGAATCGATGTCCTTCTGGATTTTCAACACGTCGATTTCCGAACCCAGCATGCGAATGAGTTCGAGGTATTGATCCCTGAGCGTCGTGAGGCGCAGAATCTTTTGCTTCACGTCAACAGCTTGAGTCATATTCGCGGCGACATAGTAGAGCTTGCGCTGGGGATCTTTGATGTTTTCGTACGCCACCATCACTTCGCTCGCCACATTTCGATTCAGATGGACATACTCCGCGAACAGTGATGAGACATGGCGGACAAAGGCATCGATTTCCGGGGTCATCTCGATCGTTTCACTGATGATCTTCACATCGACTTCGAGGAACTGCGAGTTCGGAATGAACGTTGTGATGAACGCCTGTGCGACTCCATCCACAAGAATCTTCATCAAGCCATTGGGAAGTTTGAGTGTTTGCACGATTCTGCCGATGGTGCCTTCGATGTACACGTCATCTTTCGTCGGCTCCTCGGTGGAGGCGGTCTTCTGCGTGACCAGGAAGATGAATTTATCCCGCTCAACGGCGGCCGCTGCCGAACGAAGCGATGACTCCCGTCCTACGAGGACGGGGAATATCATGTACGGGAAAATGACCGTATCCCGCAGTGGGAGCACGGGGAGACGTGTGGGAATTCGATCGGGTGGAACGGGGCTGGTTTCTTCCCGGTTTGCTGAAATGGTTTCTTCTTCTTTCATTTTCGAGACAAAAATGCCCCGACAGCCGGCTCTTCCCCGCTTATCGGGACGGATGAGTGAATAGTGTGGAAGTTTATCTGTATAATATACGAAGATTTCAAAAGTGAAGCAAAGGGACCGCTGATATTCATGATGCGTTCGGACAGGGCAAATGATCGGTATGGCCCTGTTTCAACCGAAGCACTGACTGCGATAAGGAAAACGGACCGCAATGCACGCGAAGGGTTTATCTCGTTCCCAAATTCTATTCGGCAACGCTCTGGACGCGCAGGCTGGGGGGAGTAACCGTGACATTGCTCGATTCGGCTTCCACAGACCCGCTCCGAACTCATCCCCTGCCCCCTTCCCTGCCTGCCGAACTTCACGGCACAGCGGTTACGTGAGGTTAGGCCGGCAGGCAGGTCTACAAGTAGAGAAGGGGAAGCGCTTCCGTGGCCAGCGTCCCTCTCTAATCTTAGAGAGGGACCACAGGGTGAGTTCGGACGTGCGCAGCTTTGGGATCGGATACAGAGCTACTTGCTTACTCAAGGGAAAGAATACCAAGGGGGGTCAGGCGAGGACCACACCATTCAAACCAAGGCATTACAGGTGTTTGCGGGTTTGTTGATGGTTCGGATTGCACGAGAATGGGATTTTTCTATATTAGGAAGTCCCGTTATGAGAAAAGAAACGTTTTTGACATTTGCCTCGCGGCTTTTCAAGCAATACCGGCATTATCGAAGTGACGCATTCCCCGTGCGACGATTCACTCCCGGAAAGCTGCACCGTGTGATTGATGCCCTGGCGAACGACTCGAGAGGGTTGATTGTCATTCGGGAGGTCGGCAAATCGTTTCAGGGAAGACCGCTGCGGCTGGTAACCGTCGGCAACGGCAAGACTTCTGTCCTTCTGTGGTCACAGATGCACGGCGACGAGTCTACCGCGACTATGGCGATCCTGGATGTTCTTAGCTATTTTAGTAAAGCGAAGGACGCTCCACCGGCCCGCCGGATACTCTCGTCGCTCACACTACATTTTCTCCCGATGCTCAATCCCGACGGGGCGGCATGCTTTCAGCGGCGGACAGCTCAGGGTATCGACATGAACCGGGACGCGCTGGCACTGCGGACTCCCGAAGCACGCATCCTTAAATCGCTTCAGCGGAAACTCCGCCCGCATTTTGGGCTTAACCTGCACGACCAGGAGTTAAGCACGGTCGCGAATTCCAAACAACTGACGGCTCTCGGGCTCCTGGCCCCGGCGTTCGATGCCAAACGGTCGGATAACCCCGTCCGAAAACAGGCGAAATATCTTGCCGCAAGCCTGGTGGCGGCAATGCACTGCGTCGGCCAGCGGCGGCTGGCAAAATACGACGACACGTTCGACCCGCGGGCGTTCGGCGAAAACATGCAGAAGTGTGGTACGAGTACGGTGTTGATAGAATCCGGGCACACTATAAACGACCCGGAAAAACATTCGGTAAGAAGACTCAATGCGGTCGGCATTCTCGCGGGCCTCTACGCTCTTGCGACGGAACAGTATAAGCATGCGAATGTCTCCCTCTACGAGAATCTCCCGTTCAACGGCAAGAAAGCGTACGACCTGATTATTCGAAACATTCTTGTCCAGCATGGAAAGAACAAAACGACTCTTGCCGACCTCGGAATCTCTTACCAGGTCGATACGCACACGGAATCGACTCCCGTGCTCGTCGACCTCGGAGACCTCCGGTCTTTTATCGGCCTTCGAGAGATTGACGGAAAACGGGCAAGACTCCCTGGAATCAAATTGATTCTCGGAAAGCCTTTTTCGTTTAAACGGTGGTAAACCCCCATGTTTCACATCTGAGTCCCATGCCAACCCCACCTTCCGTCCTCCCGCTCGTAACAAGATATTAAACCGCCAAGGGCACAAAGAACGCAAAGCTGATTAAGCGCTGCGGCTAATCCTCCCTGCGACCTCTGCGCATCTTTTCTCTGCGTCCTCGTATGTTACAGACTAATATTGTACCTTTTGGATTGACTATTGGCATCGGGAATGGGAGAGTGATTTGCGTGGAGGTCCGCCAGAGCGTGCGAGGCCGTCGCAAAGAGATGCTCCCCAT
>JBEKTW010000040.1:0-19222 GCA_049515655.1 Bacteroidota bacterium | reverse complement strand
AAGAAGTCCTTGGGGCCTTGCAAACGAGTTTAGGATTTAACGCTTCGAGTTTGGGATTTGTCCCGCTTCTGGATTCCGCTTACGTTGGCGGGATTCTGAAAAGCGGAATTTAGGATTTAGGAGTTCGGATTTAGAATTTATCACTTAGAATAATGACTCTGCGTAACATCAGTTAATAAAACCATTTGAGTGACACAATACTAGTTCGAGATAAGAATGTTGAACGAATTAAACTCTGTACGTGCTAATGGACTATCCGGATCATCCGGTGTTAACTCGCTGCGGGTAAAGCGGACATCAACATGATTCACAATGAACCCGAGGATATTGTCGTTTGCAATGGGAACAGCCATTGCCCGGAGGACTTTCACAAATCCCGCCAGCCGGAAGGAGTAGCCCGATGTGTTGAAACGCCGATTGCCCCTGTTGTAATCTTCTTCAAATCTTCCGCCCCGTGCTACAATGATATCAAAGAAGTTCAATTCCCAACCCCTTTTCTTGATCGTCTCAGTATTTGTCTTCCCTAAGATGACCTCGTCAAAGAAATTAATGTCTCCAAGTCCGCCTTGATATTCCCAATAGCCCGGCTTCACAATATTACCCAATGAATCGACAACATTGCCGTAGCGGCGAACCAGGAGATCATTTGATTCAATTGTCCATTTAAAAGACAGGGGTCGCCATACGAAGTCTTCTCGATTGTATGTTACACCCAGGTCAAACCCAATGCCGGCGCGTGCATAGCGGGGAAGAGGATCGGCCTGAGCAGCGTCGATATAAATCACTTTCTTGTCGCCAAGATTATTCTCTGCAAGCCCAACACTGAAATCGAAAAAGGGGGATACATAGGGCGAGAATTGAATTCGTTCTTCCCGTAATTGATTAAGTACTCCCACAACGGGTACCTGCAGGAGCAGACCATAATCATAGGAATTGACCGTCGCTGAGCCTTCTCTCCCTTGCCGTTGAACGTCGAATTGAGCAAGACTCGAAAGGATGTGTTTGAGAGTAATGCCCGCCGATGCCTTTACCCAATAGTTGATCCCGACACCCAGGGTAAATTGGTCGGACGTTTCATGCGCATTAAATGTGCCGATAGGAGTGGGACCGCTGGGTCCCGTTTCGACGAATTGCCCCAGATTAAGATAGATGCGAGAATATCCTAGCCCAATACCCAGTTCCGGTGAGATGGCCAACAGCTTTTTCAGATTGATGCCTGCATTGATTGCAATTGTTCTATACCAGAGGTCGGGTATATTGAATGCAGGAAGCCAGTTGGAAAAATTGTTGCCGTATGAGAAATGGTTCTCCAGGCTGAGCATGCCAAGATGAGCCGGATTTGTCATGGGTCCAAGGGGGTCATCGGTGACGAGGGCTACCGAGGTTTCTCCCATTCCACTCGCCTCTGCGCTCGGCGATATGAGCAGGAAGGGGACTGCTGATTCTCCTTGAGCAGAACAATCGGTAGCAAAGATTAAGCTACCACAAACAATCGCAAAAAGGGTTGACTTCAACATGGCTGCCTCTTTTCTATTTGATAAAAACCGGTTTCTTCGTCTCAGTGATTGCTCCAGCTCGTCCCAAAGGGATAGGATTCACCACAAGGCGACAGAAATAAATCCCGCTGGGGAGTTTGTCTCCGGCATCGAAGAGCACTTCATGTTCGCCCACAGATTCTTCCTTATCGACCAAAACGCCGACCTCTTGCCCGAGCATATCATAGAGATTCAATGATTTTAGCAATCATAAACTATTTGCCGTTTGCCCGGTTGGAAATTTCAAAGATTATTCTCACTCCTGACTTAACATTGAATCGTTGAGCGTAGAAACTTGCACCGCCGACTTTCACCACACCTGCTTGCATACCAGGCGGTCGGTTCGGATCCGTAATGTAGAAGTCGCCATCGCTGTAAGAAAGCAGCTCCTCGACCGAGAGCACTTTGCCGACTTCGACACCCAGCTGCTTCGCCATGATGCTGGCTTTCGTTTGTGCATTCTCGACGGCAAGTCTGCGGGCTTCGAGTTTGAGCAAGGAATCGCTCTTCAGTGAGAACGAGATATCGGAAAGCTTCTCCAGTGCGCCTTTCGTCAGCGTGCTGACAACCGATTCGAGCATGTCGAGGCTATCGATTGTAACGATGACGTCGATTTGTGCTCGATAGTCCCGGCTTGAGGAGAGGAACGCCTTACCCCCGAAGTTGTCTCCGCTCGTGAACGCAGAAGTGTAAAGGTTCGCTCCCTTTATTCCCTGGGAAAGAAGTTGACCGGTTATATCGCCCACTTTATTGCGAGCAATGTTCACGGCTTCCTGAAGAGTTGAGCCGAAACCCCTGACAGTAAAGTTAAGCTTAGCTCGATCTGCCGCGGCGTCGATAGTGCCGGTCCCATACACGATCATCCTGTTCTCGTGGACTGAAACGTCCTGGCTGAAACAGCGGGACAGGCCAAGAAAAATAAAAGGCAAAAATGCAAGACTAAAGCATTTCATGTTTTCTCTCCTATTAGCTGAGGCGGCGGTTGCAGCTCCTGCAATTACGCAATGCGTCAATCCGATATGTTCCCCTCGCCGGGTGGTAGTGCGGCATGCGTCGCTCCCGACGATACCTTGCCGATAATATACCAGTGCAATTATCCAATGTCAACTCTGAGAGATATTTTTCGAGGTCCTTTAGGAATTTTCGGGTAGTAAAGTCTGATTACCAGGGCTTGGGGGATGCAATGGCGGTGATTTCCCACGTCTTGCTGACACGTTTTAAGGCAGCATCTGAACTGAGCGGGCAACGCATAGATCCCGACCAAATCCCTCGGCTTCGCTCGGGATGTCGGGATGACGTTGGGGGGGACGGGTTGGCAGAGTGGGCAGCGGAAGGCTCAGGACAGGTGTCGCCCAGAATGAAGGTAACCTTCTCCGGTGTCTTGACGAAGTTGAAGGTTACCTTCTACCATTTAATCAAGGTAATCCTGTAATCAAGTAAATCCTGGTTCAGACACTTCCCGGAAGGGAGCAAGCCCTCGATTGCCGCGCAATTTTGCAACGCATTCAGACTTGTTTCTCTGATTTTGTGCTATTTCTTTCTAACGATGCATTTTTTGTTGGAAAAGACATCCGAAATTGTTACTCTGTTAGTGGGTTACTTTGCGGCTCGAAGCAGGATGGGGGGCCCAGGTGGATCTCCCTCTCGTGTACTTCATTGCCGACCGTTCGATTCGTAAGGGAGCCTGCCTTCAGCCGATCCACAATGCGTTCATTGCAACTGGTACTTCCGTCGTAGACGGACAAGTGAAATAAGTGAATGATGGCATGCATGGAAGGGGAAAAGAACTTTTATAATGCGATTTTGGGAACTCATCCCCTCTTATCCCCTTCTCTAAAATTAGAGAAGGGGAAGCACCGGCGAAGCCACGTCGTCCCTCTCTAACATTAGAGAGGGACCACAGGGTGAGTTCGGATAACTGATTTTACCCGCAGTTCCACTTTTGCACAACATCACTGAATAATTGCTCCACAGATAACAAACAACTTCACAAACACAAAGGAGATAGGGTTATGAAATTCTCTTCTTGTTTCTTGCTCGCCATCGTCCTCCTGATGATTGCATTACTTCCCCAGGTTGCGATGTCCAATAACATTCAGGTGACCACCCCGGTGCTCACCGGTCAGAATACCGGCACTCACTACACGCAGGTCCAGTTTACAGTAACCTGGGATAATTCGTGGCGCGATGTCGTGAATTGGGATGCCGCATGGGTGTTCGTGAAGTACAAAGGTAACGACGGCATCTGGAAACACGCCACGCTCTCCGCGACCGGCAGTGACCATACGGCACCCGCCGGTTCAACCATCACACCTTCCTCTGACGGCAAAGGTGTCTTTATTTACCGCAGCACAAACGGCAGCGGCTCCAATAGCTTTGCGAATGCAAAGCTGCATTGGAACTACGGCACCGACGGCGTGGGCGATAATGATTTGATAACGGTGAAGGTCTTTGCAGTTGAGATGGTGTATGTGCCGCAGGCAAGTTTTTATGTGGGAGATGGGGCCACCAACAATGAAATTGGCCAATTCGTCGCTGGCTCAGGGACCTCTCCTTTTCAAATAACTGGAGAGGGGCAGCTCACGCTCGGAGGTGGTGGTGTTGGCAGTTTAGGCAACAACAATCCCGGTAACATGTATGTTCCTGATGATTTCAATAGCAGCACAAGCCAGACTCTGCCTGCAAGTTTTCCAAAGGGTTACAATGCGTTTTATTGCATGAAGTATGAAATCAGCCAAGGACAGTATGCCGATTTCTTAAACACGCTTACAGGCACACAGGCGAGCAACCGATTTCCTAACGGGAATGGATGGCGACACACAATCTCTGTAAGCGGGAGTGTGTACTCTGCCTCAAGGCCCGACCGCGCATGTAACTTCTTGTCGTGTCGTGACGATGCGGCGTATGCAGATTGGTCGGCATTGCGACCAATGACGGAGATGGAGTTCGAGAAAGCCTGCCGCGGCGATCAGTCACCCGTAGCGAATGAATATGCATGGGGAACGACAAATATCACTGCTGCGGATGCTATCAGTGGCACAGAGGATGGTACCGAAACGATCACGACTACGAATGCAAATTGTTGCTTCAACAACACGACGTTCAGTGGCGGTGACGGTGGGTTGGGGCCTCTTCGCTGCGGCATTTTTGCCAAGAATACTACTACGCGCGAGCAGGCGGGTGCCTCTTACTACGGGGTCATGGAAATGAGTGGCAATTTGTGGGAAAGACTGGTTTGCGTAGGCAATTCGACGGGCAGATCATTTACCGGAGCCCATGGCGATGGGGCGCTCGATGGGAGCGGTGACGCTAATGTTTCTAACTGGCCGGGGACAAATGCCGTTGGTACCGGATATCGTGGAGGGTCTTGCGATGATGCTTCAAGCAATATTTCACACCTCCGCACGTCGGATCGTGAGTATGCGGGCGAATGGACCACGAGCCGTGGTACAGACACCGGTTTCCGCTGTGTCCGCACAGATCCCGCCGGGCCGACCACGCTGCCACCCGCAACCAGACGGTGAGGGCGCTTGAGGATTTAGGTGATAGGAGATGGGTGGGAGGTGTCAGGATATAGGATTGCATAGAGAATACTACATGAAGAGCGTCGCGAACTATTTGAGCATATTGCTCCTCCTCTCGGGCATGACTTTCCTTGCTGAAGGAATAGCATTTGCGCAGTCGGCTTCGAGCTATAGCGTCAGCCGTTCAACCGGTATCAGCTATAACTCGATTTCTTCTACCGGAAATAGTTTCGCATCGTGGCTGGACTACTCGAGTACCGATGATAACCGGAGTGCGCCGACTGATATCGGGTTCACATTCTCCTATATGGGAAGTTCTTATACCCAGTTCAGCATCTCAACGAACGGGTATATGGATTTTTCGTCCAGTACGGCAGATGGAGAAACGGCCGAGGCTTATGGATTTGAGAACTCTCAATTCAGTTCGCCTTCTGGAACTTTGCTTGCTATCGCACCTTTGTACGATGATTTGATCGGAAAAACAAGCCTCGCCAACGGGTTCAAATACCTGGTGACGGGGTCCGCGCCGAACCGTGTCTTGACGGTTGAGTGGATAAGTTTCAGGTTGTATAGTGATCCGGGCTCTGATTTGAACTTCCAGGTGAGGCTGTATGAAACAACCAACAAGATTGAAATTATCTACGGGTCGGTCAGCGGCAATTCTGGGACATATACTGTCGGCATCAATAATTCAACGATGTCGAGCACTCCCTTGCCATCGGAGCTGTTGACGCAGCAGACGCCAAACACGGGAACATTCTCGAACTCACCACAGAATAGTCTATCGACGTTGCCTGAGTCAAATAGCATGATCACATTTGTTATTCCGAACCAGGCAAAATACTACGGTGGGAGCTTTGACGGGTACGACGGAAAGAATTCGATTCCCTCGAATGCAAACGGAGTTTCTCCGAATCTTGCGAAGTTCTACGGCGGCAGCTATGATGGATATGCGTTAAGCGGTACTCCACTCTCGAATTTAGGTGGAAGTACAATGACCGCATTGAAATATCACGGAGGGAGCTACGATGGGTATGGTGTGGTCGCAACACTCCTCGCCAATCTCAACGGTGCGACACTAACGTTATCAAAATACTATGGCGGAAGTTACGATGGCTATAGCGTGCTCGCAGCGTCCCTTGGCAATCTCAATGGTGTAACAGCAACGTTATCCAAATATCAAGGCGGAAGTTACGATGGGTACGCAGCGTTTATGACACTGCTGACCAATCTCAGCGGCTCTACGACGGCCGTATCGAAATACTATGGCGGCAGCTTTGATGGCTACGCCGATATCCTTTCACCAAGAACGAGTCTGGGGAATGGAATCGTGGCGGATGCAAAGTTCTATGGCGGGAGTTATGACGGATTCGCCGGCGCTCTGTCGTTTCCTCTCCCAATGCAAATCACGGGAGCCAAATATCTTGGCGGCAGCTTTGACGGCTTCATGAGCCTGCAAACTCTTATAACGAATTTCAACGGCCTGACGCTTCTCCTCGCAAAGTATTTTGGCGGTTCGTTCGATGGATATGATGCTTTGACCTCGTCGGAGAGCGGCGCATTGGCTATTCAACTCGCCGCGTTCACTGCGCGGCCAAACCCTGCAGGGAAGGGGATATTGCTTGAATGGTCCACGATATCCGAAGAAAACAACTACGGCTTCTATGTCGAGCGTAGCAAGGAAAATGATTCCGCGTTTGCCGACGTACCCAACAGCTTCGTCGCAGGTCACGGCACAACTCTACAGAAAGAGCAGTACTCGTTTGTCGACAGCACCGTCACCGGGTTAGGAAAATACTATTATTGCTTGAGGCAGGTCGACCTCGACGGCACAACACGCACCACTGCGCCGGTGATGATCGATGTCTCGGTTCTTTCCGTCATTGAGCGGGCGCCGATCGAGTTTCGAGTTTATCAGAACTATCCCAATCCGTTCAATCCTACAACGATAATTTGCTTCACGGTTGACAAAACAGAATGGGCGAAAGCGGCAGTGTACAACATCCTCGGACAGGAAGTTGAGCGGTTGTTCGACGGCATCGCTGAACCCGGCCGCTACTACAGATTCGACTTTCCGCCATCGACCGGCAACGGATCACAGCTGAGCAGCGGGGTATATCTCTACCGCGTCGCGACGAGCAATCACGTTGTTGCAAAGAAGATGCTGCTTCTCAGGTAAGCTGGGCGAACCTTGTGAAGGTTTGAAACCTTCACAAGGGTACGGCCATGATGTAACTTTCCACAGAGAGCCAGAGCGACGGGCGCAGCACCGTTATCGAAACCTTCCGTCTGCTCTCACTGTTTTAGCGCTGTCTGACTTACCCTCAAGCCATCCAATCTTCTCAACTTTTCGAATATCAAATTCCGGAACGTACGGTTTTATGTCAAGAAGAGGCGACCCGTCGATGATATCAACATCTTCAATATGAAGGATGTTGGATTCTACTCTCACAAGCCGAACGACTGATAATCCGATCGGGTTGGGACGCTTTGGCGCTCTTGTGGAAAACACTCCGTGGAGTCTTTCGTCCAGGAACGGCTTTACTTGCAGTGAATAGTTGTTCGAGAGATGAAAATGGTACAGCAGAATAAGATGAGAGAAGCCTTCGACATCTTTTAATCCGTCCGTGTACTCGGGAAAAAGCTCCACTGTGCCGGCAATGCCTGCAGCACCGGAGGCCTGGATGGGCATTCCCTCGACGTTTTGAAACGGAGAATGAATTCTCCCTATCGGTTTGTAGTGAATATCATTCATGATTTCTCCATTATGTTTGTGCACCCTTTCAGTGCAGTGCGACACTCAGTGTCCTGTCTCGGAAATAGGTTGATCAAGTCTTGTGGCTTTTAACCCTCACCCCTTTCCCCTCTCCCAATGGGAGAGGGGAATCGAAGGGGTGAGGGTGGAGAGGGTTGTGAATGACATAACGATCCAAGGACTTACTAAAATTATTTGAGCGACACGATACCGGGTGTTTTGAGTTCGTTAGGCTGGCTAATCCAACCTTATTGGGGTAATTTCACATGACTGCTCGGCAAACAATGCAGTCCGCGAACGGCGGGTTGAGCTTCTTCGCCTCGGCTGCGCGCCCCGTTGTGCCGTCCTACCGTAATTACCTTGAGTTTACACCGCTCCCACCTCTGGTCTCGGCGGTGGACGCATTACGATTTGAGTACCTCACCGGTCCATCGGTCGATCTTCGCCCAATAGGGACATTGTGGACACACGGATCCTTCGGGATAGTCAATGCCTTCTTCGTGAGGACAACCGATGATCCTTCCTGCGATTGCCACACGTTGAACGTTGCGCTCTTTGATGAATGACAGAATTTCATCATTAATCCCTCTGTCAATGCGTACATCTTGAGCCCGCACGGGCCAGCATTTCAGCTCGATAACCTCCTCCCTGCTGTCTACAATTCCCACGGCGACTTTCGTAGCCGTTTGGCCGTCTGGACCGTAGTACGCAATCGTAGCGATAGGGAAGCCGGATGGCCGATTGCGAAACCTCTTGTGAAAGAATCTTTCGGTAAACTTTTCATGATTCATTTCGATTACTCCTTTGGAAGAGTGCGCCAACGATTCTGAGTAGATGCTGTATTCGGCGACGTTTCATTTGATTTTCTTGAACAATATTTCTATAGACGAGACAATTAAATTATCGAAGTATTTGGTTTTACTTTTAAAACAAGAAGGATATTTCATGATCAAATCCAGGTGGGATATGTCGGGAATTTCATAATACCCGATCGTTTTCAACCTATCAGAAAATCGGATCCACAACTTTCGGAATGCTCCCAACGAATACCCGTTGACTTGAGCAAAATCTATTGGCATCAATCGCCTTGAATCAACAAAATCTTCAAGCAGCTCTTTTGGAAAAAGAAACTGGCAGTATGGGACAGAGATCGACCTGTATGCGTGTAAGCCCATAGGTGACATATATAACGGTCCGAATACGAAGTAGATGTATCCTCCTCTCTTAACCACACGGATAGCCTCTTGTAGTACCAATTCCGGATCGGCGAAGTGCTCAAACGCATCATAGGAAAAGACGAAATCGAAACTTCCGTCTTCAAACCGTAAATGAGCAGCATCCATCTGCAGAAGCGTTACGCCTCCACGCACCGCCCTTTCATCGAATCCTTGAGACCTATTATCAATGGCTGTCGTTCGCTTTCCCATGCGCTGTAAACAACAACTCACCATTCCGTCCCAGCATCCCAACTCAAGGAAGGTGTTCACCTTTTCTGACTTCGTGCGAATTAAACCGAGAATTTCATTTGCCCGTTCTTTCCCCCTTTGCTCAAGACTCTGTGGATCATAACCATAGTCAGGTGGGAAAGGATATTCATTCTGAAGTGACTCCAATATATCCTGCCCAAGCCAAACAGGCGTTTCCGGCGCTCGTTCAAAGCTTTTCCTGGCTTTTATGGTTGTCCATCTTGAAAAACCGTCCCACAATTTGTAAAGAACAAACTTTGGAACGGTCTTCTTGATGATTGACTTGAGCCTCCGATCCATGAGTCTCGGATTCATTTTAAGCAGTATCCCACCTCTTCGATGAGCGATGAAGGCCGTGGCAATCGCGCATAACGGTCGAGGTTAAAAACCGGCGGGCGTTTATATGCAGCACCTGTCAATAAGTTAGACCGTTTGTTATTTATTCAACATGCGAATCAATCCTTATATTGGGCTCAATATCCCCGCCTTTCCATTCAAACGCACCTAATTGTGCTCCTCCGCCATAAACACATTCAAAGACTTTTGTAGGCAGAAGTTCTGTGTCATCATCATAAATGATCAGATGATATGGAGTACAGTTCCCGAAATAGAAATACCTGACTCTTTCATCTTTGTGATTGATCAGGTGGGCTCCCGCAGTTACATCTACAGGAATCCAACCATAAGGTTCAAAATATACCTGCGCCCACGAATGTTGGGCATGATCCCCATCAGGCTGAACCCTCCATCCCCCTTGTGACCTGGCTGGTATTTTATTGATCCGGCAAAGAGAAATGAACAGGTTAGACTTTGCACCACAATCCCCGCGCTTATATTTTGCAGTGTATTCTGCATTGTCTCCCAAAACAGGCTTCGGATCAGTCCATATAACATTTTTACAAATCCATTGATATATATTTTTTGCCTTCAGGTAATCGTTAGTCTCGTTACCAACTATTTCTTTGGACAAATTCTTCAAATACGGTGTAAATAAATTACTCTCTGTTTCTTCTGTGTACTTTTGATAATCCTGATCTGAAGTATTATAGGGTTGAATATTGGCGGCGCTAACATTCTTATAATACCCTTTTGATTCATATTCATAGATGAATTGACAGATAAAGGTGGAATCGCTGATGGACGCAGGGTTTTTCATTGGTCTAATCCAACTCTGTGAAGGTTTTGTGAAATACTTTCTCCATTTTGTGTTTGAGTTATTCTTTTTATCCATTACCTTTTCGAAGTAGATCATTGAGGTGAGATTATCACTTTTCGGTAGTTCTATGCTATCGATGCTTGAATGAACTATCCTGATGTTCGATTGAAACTTGTTTTCCCGGACATAAGGTATCCATGCTTTTAGTAAAGTCTGATCGGGCAAACTTCCGATTTCTTGAAAAAAGCTGAATGCTACTTTTATATGTTTTGATGATATTGAATCGTTCTCGAAGGAAGTAATTGTTTCAAGCGGGTATTGGGAAACATCAGAATCTTTTTTTTCCGGTATTTTTGCACGTCTGGCGGCTTCTTTATTGACCTTAAAGAGGTCAAAAATACAGTTCGAAAAATATTTTTTTTCACCACCGATCAGGTAATATTCAAGACTGTAGTCACTCTCCCATTTGTTCATATCAACTTCCGACAAATCGGGGATTCTGACCTTTAATTCTTTACAAACAGAATCATAAGATAACGTGTATTCTCTTCTTACTGCCTGAATATCATTTAAATTTTTCTGTAATATCTTAACCTCATTAGGTGAAAGCTTAGCCTTGTTCTGTAGTTTAAGGTCAATTATTCTAATTGCTTTTGAAAACTCACCATTCTGAACTAATTGATTCAGATTTTCAGTTTCGTTATTGCATGAAACAATAAGTGCGATTACCATCGCAGAAAAAGTCAATATCTTTCTCATAGAGGTTATTCTATTTCGATGTGAAAGGGTATCGTTTTTTGCATTGCTGCGGAACGTCCTGCAATTACGCAATGCGTTGTTACGATCGACGCGAGGCAGTGCAGAAGTATCCGGCCTGATACGGCAATGAATGATTGTACTAAGAATTTAGAATAATGTCAATTCAAGTTGAAGGCGCAATGACGATGCGATAACGCACCCGGCAGCAACGCCACAGGTCCCGAATGGCGAGTAGCCGATCTGGAGAGAAAGGTATGGCTCAAGAAAGAATGCCGGTGTGAATCTTCTCAGCCGAGCTTATGAATTTCACATTCCCGGTTTCAAGAATTCATAATGCATAAAGGAAATTTAAACTCAGTGTGGGTTGGGTGTCACTCCACCCGCTTCCCTTCTGGAAAACATTCCGGTCGGAAGAGTCCAATCGGAGATCTCCGCGGATAACAAAGTGTTCCGCCGGGTGGTACTCCGGGGTGACGGTCACTTCCCGGAGTTTCTGAACAACGCCTGTTCGGATTCCATCCTTATCCTCAAATTGTTCTGCCCGTAGCGAGACCGAGAATTCGCTGAGGAGATTGGCCCGGAGGTAACCCGCAACTCCCACCCATGTCGCAGTGCCTCCATCCCCAGCAGAATGCTGTTCATCCCCGTAGTCCCCGTTTACACCGACGGAGATTGTTGTATTCGCTGCATATGTGGCAACAACGTCAAGGAGGCCTCGGTTATCAGAGTTGTTATTTGTTTTCTCCGGCCCATACATGTAGGTCGCATACAAATTCATCCCGGTCAGTGGACTCACGCCAATCTGGCCGCAAACGCTTTTGGACGTATTGTTGTCAATCGAGTTGTCCCAGCCGTTGACGATCATCAACACTGTCGAGATATTGTTGTCAAAAGCGTACAATGCCTTGATGCCGGTATGGGTATAGGGAATGGCATATCCGAACAAGAATGAACGGGAGTAATTGTCATTGTAGCAGTCGTAACCTTCAATGACTTCGTACCCCATGCTTGTGATGAATTTCCCGAAATCCAACCGTAGACCTCTGCCAAGAGGTGCAATGTAACTCAGGAACGCCTGGTGAAAGTCAAGGTCGCCCACTTCAAACCCGGCGGATCGCGCAACTCGCGGAATGGAAGAACCCGCGGTCATGTCGACGCGAAAGCCAACATCAGCCGGCTTCACTACGGTCTTCTGAATCGCAAGCTCGAAGACATCGACCTTGAAGCTGTTATCGCTGAAGTCAAATATACGGAACTGATTTATCATTGTATCCGGCCGGTTGAAGTTATAGGTGTAGCCGGAAGAAATGAAGGCGTCAACCGAGATTGACTCGTACCACGGACGCACCCGTGTTGTGTCCTGAGCGCTCTGTGCAAAGACGGCTGCGGGAATAACCATGGCGAGGCCCAGCAACAGTGCATGCCCGGGCCTCGCCAAAAATCCCTCACAGCGCATAGGTTTCTTTTCCTTCGCCGAGATAGGCGTGCTCGCCGTGTAGCGATTCGTCGAGGCCCGCCTCTTCTTCTTCAGGGCTCACCCGCACCGGGGTAACTTTGTCGATGATCCAGAGCATGACGTAGGTAAATACAAATGAGTAGAGAGCTGCGCAAGCTACGGCAACGACCTCCTTGATGAAGAAAAGACCATCTCCGAGGAGTAAGCCGTTGGAACCGGAAGGATTCATCGAGAGATCAGCGAAAATCCCCAAAGCCACGACGCCGAGAAATCCGCCGACTCCATGAACTCCCCAGACGTCGAGAGCATCATCCCATTGGAGTTTGTTCTTGAGGGAGATGGCGAAATAACAAACGATACTTGCCACAATGCCGATGATGACCGCGCTGGTTGTTGAAACATATCCGGCCGCCGGTGTCACCGCAGCAAGACCGGCAATCGAACCGGTCAATAGGCCGACGAATTTCGGTTTCTTCTCGAAGATCCATGCCATGACCAACCAGGTGATAGCCGCAAACGATGCAGCGACATCCGTATTGAGGAATGCGAGAGCGGTGATCGCATCGACACGAAGCTCACTGCCGGCGTTAAATCCGTACCATCCGAACCAAAGCAGACCGGTACCAAGCGCGACCAGCGGAATACTGTGGGGCCCGCGATCCTGGACGCGTCGCTTTCCGATGAAGAAAACAGCCGCCAGAGCGGAAAATCCGGCAATGGCATGAACAACAATGCCGCCTGCGAAGTCAAGCACACCCCATTTTGCGAGCAAGCCGCCACCCCAAATCATGTGCGCCACGGGAAAGTACATGAAGAGAAGCCAGAAGACGAGGAACGCGAGGTAAGGCCCGAATTTTACTCTATTGCTGAATGCACCGGTGATGAGCGCCGGAGTTATCTGAGCGAACATCATCTGGTATGCCATGAAGACCCACAGCGGGATGCTGTTGGACCCCGTGAATGCCGTCTTGAGGTTGACTCCGCCCAGGAAAGCATAACGAAAATCTCCGATGATGCCGCCTTCACCGCCGCTGAAGCACAGTGAGTAACCGACCAAGTACCAAAGCACCGTCGTCACTCCCATGGAAACGAAGCTCTGGATCATGATGCCTAGGACGTTTTTTCTTCCTACTAACCCGCCATAGAAAAATGCCAACCCTGGGGTCATAAGCATGACCAGGCTTGTCGCAACAAGCATGAAGCCGGTATTGCCAGTATCGAAGTTCATATTACCATTCCTTTTATTGTGGGTGAGATGAAAAGAACACTCGGCCGCTTTGTTCTTCACTCTTCGATGTCTCGAAGGTCACATGAGCAATGAAGCTGAGGTACATAAGTTGGATGGTATTGTACCTTAAATCCTCGTCGGAAAATAGTCCTCAAATCCTGATATTTCCGTAGGTATTCTTAGATTATCTTTGTAGGTAATCCCCTACAGGGATCCATAAAATGCGGTAGGAGACAAATGGTGAAAAGGAGGAGAGAAGAAGGGGGAAAAAGAAAAAGGGAGAAGAGGAGAAGGAGGGAGTGGGAGCGGCTCAGGGGAGGAGCTTGTTTTCGATGACGTAGTGCGTGAGTTCGACGTTATTACGAAGATTCAACTTTTCGAGGATGCGCGCGCGGTACGTCGTGATGGTCTTTTCGCTGAGAGAAAGCTCTTCGGCGATTTCTTTGAGTGATTTTCCCGAAGCGAGCATACTCATCACCTGAAATTCCCGGTTTGACAGCAGTTGGTGGGGCAGCTTATCGGCGTGTGAATCCAATGCGTAGGCTATTTTTTCGGCGAGGGCCGGACTTACGTACTTTCCGCCGGAGGCGACTTTTCTTATCGCCAGAATCAACTCTTCGGGCACACTTTCCTTGGAAATGTAACCCGAAGCGCCCGCCTTCAGCATTCGGATGGCATACTGGTCCTCGGGGTGCATGCTGAGGATGAGAACGGGAAGTCCGGGTTTTTCAAGTTTTATTTCGTTGAGGATGTCCCATCCGCTCTGGCCCGGCATCGAAATATCCAACACCACAACATCGTACTCATCGCTGCGGAGGCTCTGAAGCGCATCAGTGCCATTGCCCACTTCACCGACGATGTTCATATCCCTGTGCTTGGCCAAGATCTGTTTCAATCCTTCGCGGAACATCACATGGTCATCGACGATAAGAATCCGAATCATTGGAAAACCTCCGATCGTAACGGAAAGCGCACGACAATTACTGTTCCACGACCCTGAGATCCCCTGATCTCGACATTTCCGCCCCAATAGTACGCGCGCTCCCGAATCCCGATCAATCCGAAAGATTTCGAGTCGTTCACTTGATCGTTGGTAATTCCCTTGCCGTTATCGCTTACAAGGAGTTCCAGCTCTCCGTCGTTTTGCGTCAGGCTGACGTCGACACTGGTTGCATTCGAATGGCGGGCAACGTTGGTCAGCGTTTCCTGTAATATGCGGAAGATCGCGGTTGAGCGTTCCGGGTCGACTTTGATGTTCTCCGGGTAGATGGAGACGTTGCACGCGATCCCAGTTCGTTGCTGGAATTCACCGGATTGCCATTCGATGGCAGCAGAAAGGCCGAGGTCGTCGAGCAGGCGAGGGCGCAATGCGGTTATCATTCGTTTGACGGATTTGATCGTGGCATCTATCAGGTCAACCATCGACGAGATCTTTCCACCGATTCGTGGATTAGAAAACCCCGCATCATCCTTGAGCAAGACGAGATTCAACTTGAGCGTCGTAAGGGCTTGCCCGAGCTCGTCGTGGATTTCTCGTGCGATACCTTTTCGTTCCTCTTCTCTTACCGTCTGTAAGTGGGCGGAGAGGTTTCGCAGTCGCTCGTGCGATGTTGTGACTTGGTTTTCCGCGCGTCTGCGCTCGATGATCTCGCGCTGAAGCTGCGCGGTGTTCTGCATAGTGTTTTCGGCCATTCGATTGAATGTTTCCGCGAGGAGGCCGATCTCATCGTCGGATTCAGGGCTCGCCCGATGGGAGAGATCTCCCTTCCCGAACTTCTCTGTCGCCCTGGCCAGGGAGAGAATTGGTTTTGAGATGGTGCGTGTGATCACAACGCCGACGACCGCAGAGACAAAAAGAATGGCAAGACCCAAAAGTATCAGGCGCTCCCGGAGCAGATGGACAGAGCTGAACGCTTCGCTGGTGTCGATCTCTGCGAGGATGACCCACTGCACTCCGGGTATATTGAGGGGCGTGTAGGAGCTTAGCACCGGGATGCCCCGGTAGTCGTTGATAATTCTTGTGTCAGTTTTCCCCTTGAGCGCATCGATCGTAGCGGATGTGTGAACTTCCTGGAGCAAAATCGATGTCGCCTGCAGCTTAATCTGACGAATGATGCTGCTGTCGGTACCGGTTTTGAGTAGTCGCCGGAAGTATTCATCCGGTTCCTGGATAAAAAAACGGGAATCGGTCCGCATTTTGTAATCTGCGCCCACAATATACGTTTCCCCGGTTTCTCCCAGTCCCTCATCCCTCCAATGATTATTGGAGGTCATTACCTGGTTAATGAGCTTTATGGACATCTGGAAAAGGAGTACCCCGATTTTGTTCTTGCCGTCGAAGATCGGAGACGCAATGAATGATGCTGGGACATTGCCGGACGGCGCGTAGGGGGCGAAATCAGCGATTCTGGCAAAGCTCGGCTCGGGCGCTTGTTGAGCGTCGCTAAACACCTTGGCAATATTCGTCTCCCGATACGGTCCGCTGAGAAGGCTGGTCGCGAAGTCGGATTTTTTGATGACTGAATAAACAATGTTCCCCGTTTTGGCATCTACAATGAGAATATCTTCGTATCCAAAACGCCGCAGAAAGTTCTGCAGGATGGGATGGTAGTACGAATGAATGCGAAAATACTCGGAACGTGCAGTTTGTTTCGAAGTGAGGGATAAAAATTTGCCGGGATTGCCGTCCAGGGTATGATTTCCCACGATCTGTCGAAACGCCGGGATAAATTTCCTCGTCGCTTCGATAATCATCCGGTCTTCCGAAAACGTTATGACCTGATTTCTGATCTGCTCGAAGTGTGATTCGATTTGCCTTTTCTTCATCTCCCGCAGCGATGTAAGACGGTCGGAGGTAAGGGTTTCCAACGCGTCGCGGGCGGTCTCGAACGTTTGCCAGCCGGTAACGCTGATCGAGAGTAATCCGATAAGCAAGAAGGAAAGCTGGAGCTTCGTTTTTAAAGTCAGAGAATGCTGAGCGATGGGTTTTCTTTTCATCCGGTCCGGAACGATTGACCTACGGAAATTAGGAATAGCTCAAAATAATCAATTTTAAATACTGTCGCAAATGTCACGGCGGTAAAGTAGTATGCCGAAACCGTTGGACGAATACAATATTATTACCTTTCCAATGTTTGTATGCGTTTCTCCTCTGCCTGCCCGAATCGTATGATCTTAAGGGGGTCAGAGAATAGAAACGTATTCTCTCCTTCCTTTTCTGCTTTCTGAAGCGGTGTAACGTTTACCTAACGTCCCGCAAAAACGCGCAACAGTTTTGCGAATTTATTCATTGACCAATCGGCAGTGAGCGTAACTGTTGAGTGAGGCTTTTCGATCTTTGATATTCCCAATGTCGTTGTTTTGCTTGTTATGTGCAGTTTGGTGCGTGTCATGGAATTACGCCACGTTTTATGCTGGAGCGTTGGATTAGCGGAAGCATTTTCTGATTCACCCAGAAACCTTCTCATCACCGCGCCATCAGCGCGAATACCCCCCAGCCCAAGTACTCACGCGTGTACGCGGCGTAGCGGCCGGGTTCCGAGGTCAGTTGGACACGAACTTCTTTGGCAAAGTCGTCATCGGGATTCGCTTCGAGCCATCGGCGCATTGTGAGCCACTTGGCCGCCTCATATCTGTCCCAGCCGTTTTGGTCTGCCAGAACCATTTCCACGACGTCGTAGTTGAGTTTGCCGAAAGACGCGAGCAATTCTGGAAGCATGAGAAAGTCGGATATCGAACCGGCATGGCAACCCTTGGCAACGTCTTCTGTCGGCGGTATCTGCAACCAATAGGGCTCGCCGATGAGGATGATCCCTCCCGTGCGGAGGCTTTTCGCCAGAAGTTCGATGGTGCCGACGACTCCCCCGCCGATCCACGTGGCGCCGAGACAGGCTGCCACACCGACCTTTTCGGCGGCTACGTAGCCGGCAGCGTCGCCGTGGATGAACTCGACTTGGCCGGCAACACTGAGTTCTTCAGCGCGGCGTTTCGCTTGATCGGAGAACAATTGGCTCATATCGATACCAGTGCCAATGATTCCGTAATCGCGTGCCCAAGTGCACAGCATCTCGCCCGAACCGCTGCCGAGGTCGAGGACACGGGTCCCTGGTTCCAGGCGCAACGCCGCGCCGAGAGTAGCGAGTTTTTCGGGTGTGAACGGGTTGTGGATGCGATGAGCACTTTCGGTGATGTTGAAGATCTTTGGAATGTCCATTGTGAAATATCTCCTTACGGGTGTGAATTCATTTCTTGATTGCCTAACAACCGCTACACGGATGTAGCGATTCTTCGTGGCGTAATTCTTTCATTCATAATGTAGCACCAAATTGCACATAACGTCCCGCAAAACAACGCGACAATTTTGCGAATTTATAATTGCCATTCAAGTGAGCAAAATTGTTGAATGAGGCTTTTCGTTCGTTGACAATCCCAATGTCGTTGTTTTGCGTGTTATGTGCCGTTTGCAGCGTTCACTATTTAAGAATAGACTCTTCATTGGATATTTTCACATATCGTAAGATGCCGAGGCGCAGGCAAAGGAATCCACCTGCGAAGGTCGATTTGTTATTTACGTTCACGACGACCTTAGCCCCGAGGGCTAAAACCGGGATTGGAATAATGAATACACCTGCCTCGAATGGGAACCCTATCGTCACGAAGTTCTCAGAGGCTTGTGGCTTCTTGAATTCAGCAGACGATACGCCGATTCCGAGTGAGGCTGACGCAAAAAGATAATCTCTGTTGAAGGCACGACCGTAGAGGACACCGAATTCAGACAAGTGGTCCAACTGATAGTAAACGGGGATCGCGGGATAAATTCCATAATAGTCCGCGCGGACGAATCGGACGGTGAAGAGGCCGAGATTTGAAAGATGAGATACGGTGAGGGTCCCACCAAAACCACCCCAATTGGACGCGCCAACAGCACCCAATCCAAGGTCGCACCAACCGTAGTTGCGCTGGCGATAGCACATGGAATCTTGCGCTAGGATCTGGTTCGATCCCCAAATGAGAAGAACAACCAGCACGAGAGAGGTCAGCGTACGGTTTACAGTCGGCCTAGTGTCCATATTATCTTGTCCCGACAAACGGAGTAGCTGCAAATGGCACATAACGTCCCGCAAAAACACGCAATGCTTTTGCGAATCTATTCATAGACCAATCGCCAGTGAACAAAAGTATTGAATGAGGCTTTTCATTCTCTGCCATTGCCAATGTCGTGTTTTTGCGTGTTAGCCGAAGTGCCAAATAACTCTGAGACAATATCATCTCATGCTCCAGCGTTCAATCTCTCGGACTTTCGTGACAGCATAGGGACTCAAGAAGTAGGAGATGGCGCCGACA
>JBEKTW010000039.1:0-19483 GCA_049515655.1 Bacteroidota bacterium | reverse complement strand
GAAGTCGCGACGCTTGTGAACGGAGCTGAGGATGCGGGGTACAAGTCGGTAGAGTTCAGCGCGACAAACTTGCCGAGCGGCATTTATACCTACAGACTGACTGCAGGGACGTATACGTCCGTCCGAAAGATGTTGATGATAAAATGACGAAGTGCTGGAATCAGCTGTTATCAGCGTTCATCAGCGGTCCCGCGTTCTTCCGCGGGATTGATGCTGAAATAGTATTCGATGCCGTCCCACCTTCGTTCCACTCCCGCCTACGCTCCGCTTCGGCGAGCAGGTCGGCGGGCTTGCCTAAGTGCCGATTTATTGGGGGACATCGGCGGGCGTTTCTACGAACGGAAATTCTCTGTGGTGAAGTGGAAAAACGCGGGCATCCCGGAATATAAGCCGATATCGATAAGAAATAGCAGCGAGGGGATCTTATGAAACTAGCAATCGTGGTTTGCAGTATTCTTCCGTTGGTTGCCATTCAGGTTTTTGCCCAGGGGTTTGTCAACGGGGACTTTGAATCCGGCCGCGGCTCGGGATGGACCGAATACTCTTCCGGAGGCTATACGCTGATCGGCACGGGCCCGTTTTTTGCTTCGAACGAGATTCAGCCGCCGGTGACTCCTCGTTCAGGGAGCTGGATGGGACGACTCGGGGGATATTCCTATGAAGTCGATTCACTCACGCAGACGGTCATGCTTCCCAACACCGCCCCTCTGTACTTGAGTTTCTGGGTTCAGACAAGGTCAGCCAATACATCCGAATGCGGAGGATTGTTCGTCGGCGCCCTGGTTTCCGTAAGTGTGAATGGTATCCTTATCAGCTCAAGTTATCTTTGCCAGTACAACGATTTATATTCCTGGACGAATTATTTCATTGACGTGAGTGCGATTAAAGGCCAGGCCGCAACTCTTGTTTTCAAAGCGCAAGCGGCAAATTCCGTATGGTCATACATCTACTTTGACGATATCAGTTTGACGTCAACGATGGATGTGCGACCGGGAGCAAGCGGGATCCCGGGGCAATTTAAGGTGGAACAGAATTACCCCAATCCGCTGAATCCCTCGACGGTCATTCGTTATCAGATTCCGGTGGCCAGTTACGTCACGCTCAAAGTTTACAACATGCTCGGAGAGGAAGTGGCGACACTGGTGAACGGGATGCAGGAAGCGGGATACAAATCGGCGGAATGGGATGCTTCGAACCTGCCAAGCGGCATTTACACGTACAGACTGACTGCAGGAACGTTTGTCGAAGTCAAGAAGATGCTGATGATAAAGTGACGAAGTCACTTTATCAGAAGTCCCGCGTTCCGTCGCGGGGGTTTTGATAAGGTGATATCCAATACAGGCGAGGGATAATTATCCCCGGAACGGACCGCCTGTAGGTCCGGTCGGGGACCGGACTCTACAGCCCAATCGGGTGATTCGATTGGGCTTTTTCTTGCATTTGAGGTGGTCCCGAAGTTGATTTTCTCTCCGACAAAAGCTACCTTAATCCCCAGCGACCATAAAGGAATCATTTGCTATGAAAATAACACTTGAAGAAAACGTCCGCGCTGAAACTGTCCGCAAAGTGGCCGAACGCATGCTTGTTGCCGCCCGAACCGCTCCCAAAGCAAGAGGGATCGACAACCTATCAATCGCGATGGTGGACAAAGAGGGAATTCAGAAACTTTCCGACAAGCTAAAGGAAATGGCAAACCGCGCAGAAACGATGGCCCATCTCATGCGCGACGCGAACAACATCCTGTCGGCAGACGGGCTTGTGCTGATCGGAACGAGGCTCAAAAGTGTCGGTCTCCGGTCGTGCAACATGTGCGGCTTTCCAAATTGTGACGAGAGAGATAAACATCCTGAAGTACCGTGCGTGTTTAATCCCGGGGATTTAGGCATCGCCATCGGGTCGGCGGTGAGCGTTGCAGTGGATGCGAGAGTTGACAATAGAATCATGTACAGTGTCGGGCAGGCGGCGCTGGAAATGAAGCTCCTGGGCGAAGATGTGAAGATCGCATTCGGCATCCCGTTGAGTGTGAGTGCAAAGAATCCCTTCTTTGACAGAAAGTAAAGGAATGGAACGGATCAAAACATTAATTACTATCGTATCGTTACTCCTCATCGGTGCCGGACTGTTCTTTGGATTCCGCACGGTGAGCTTTGTCCGCTCGGCAGAACATGCGCGCGGAACCGTGACCTCTGCCGGCCGACTTTCAGAACCCGGGAGTGGATTTCCGGCGTTAATCTCATTTCACGACAGGAATGAGTATGTGTACGAATTCAAAATTTATACTCGATTCCGGATGCTTGGTGGAGCCTTTAACGAAGGAGATGCTGTTGATGTACTTTACGATGCCAAGGATCCGAAAGGGTCGGCACAGGTGAACAGCATCATCAGGCTATGGGCCCGGCCAGCGATTTGTTTCCTGATAGGCCTTTTGTTCTTGATGCTGCGCACCCGCTTGCCGGCCGGCATCATATAGAGAGTGAATCTTCTTTGTCGTAGGAAATCAACGCTCATGGATCAGGAAACGGAAACGCATGACGGGAAAGGGAAGACCGTTTGCGTTTCGCTCGACACGAAAGGCAGAAAGGGAAAAACCGTGACATTGATCTCCGGTTTGCAGCATAATCCTGCGACTATGGAAGACATTGCACGAATACTGAAACAGCATTGCGGTGCGGGCGGCACGGTGAAAGACGGTAATATTGAAATCCAGGGAGACCAGCGCGTCAAGGTAACAGAAAAACTCCGGGAAATGCACTATGTCGTCATGTAAGCGCGTACCGAATGCCCTTTCTCGGTGAGTTCAGCGCCCTACTTACTGCCTGCTTCTGGTCCGGCAGCTCGATGGCGTTCGCGTCCGCCACCAAACGCGTGGGGACGTTCCAGGTCAATGTCACGCGTTTGATGCTTGCAGCGGGGTATCTCGTCCTTCTGATCGCGGCATTGCGGTTCGACATCACGATGTCCGTCACACAAGTCGCCAGTCTTTCTGTCAGCGGTGTCATCGGACTTGCCCTCGGCGACACATTCCTGTTCAAAGCGTACGAGCAGGTTGGCGCGCGGATTACCATGCTCTTCATGTCCCTTGCTCCCGCCATCGCGGCTGGGCTCGCCTTTTGGCTGCTGGGTGAAGGAATTTCCATAACCGGCGTTCTCGGAATGCTCATCACGTTGTTGGGAATCAGCATCGTCGTGTTTGAGCCGGGACTGAATGAATCCCCGGGGATTTCACTTACCACCGCTGGAATTACTTATGCTCTCTTCGCGGCGTTAGGCCAGGGCGCCGGGCTGGTCGTCGCGAAAATGGCTTTCCGTGAATCCACGCTCAATGGATTTGTCGCAACGGCGGTACGGATCCTGGCTTCACTGATCGTTCTTCTTCCTTTTGCGCTTATGACGAAGCGGTACAGTCATCCGTACAGGACATTCTCCCGCGACCGAAAAGCTTTTCTGCTGACCGTTATCGGTTCAGTCTTTGGACCGTTTCTCGGGATAACATCCAGTCTCATTGCCATCGAGCACACGAGTGTCGGCATCGCGGCAACGATTATGGCGACAGTGCCTATTCTCATGCTGCCGTTGGTTAGAATCATCTACAAGGAGAGACTGACCTGGCGGGCCATCACGGGGGCATTCATAGCGGTTGCCGGGGTAGCGGTATTGTTCCTGAGATAATGTCGCAAGTACGGGGTCAGGTCGTGGACTGTTACGCCAAGACCCCCTCTTGTATTCTCCCCCTTGAAAAAGGGGGAGAAGTTTCCTCCCCTTACCAAGGGGAGGACGGAAAGTGGGGTGGCATAGCACTCACGATTGAAATTGCTACACTATCCAGCTTTTGCATATCTTGCAATACTCGCAAATTCTTCCTACAATACAAGCCACAATTGACAATCAACCACAAGAATTGAATCACAATTCAAGCATGGCTTATGAAAAACCACATCCATTTCCTCTTTGTTGGGCTGCTTCTCGCAGTTGCAATGCTATCCAGCTGTCGTAAAGCGCCCGTGAACGAAGATATCCTCCAAACGAACATCGATACAAGTGTCAGTCCCGGAAAGGACTTTTTCAAGTATGCAAACGGAACATGGCTGAAAAACAATCCGATCCCCGAATCGGAAAGCCACTGGGGAATAGGCAACCTCGTGCAGGAGGAAACGTACGCCCGGCTGAGGGAAATCAGTGAGAACGCCGCGAGGGACATGAATGCCAAACCTGGAACGGCGCTCCAGAAAATCGGCGACTTCTATTTCACCGGGATGGATTCAGCGGGAATCGAGAAGAATGGTATTCGTCCCCTTCAACCTGAGTTCGATAGGATCAACGCCATCAGCGGCCTAAAAAGCCTGCTGGAGGTTGTGTCCCTCTTCAAGAGTTACCGGATCAACGTCATGTTTAGTCTGCCCATTTACCAGGACGAAAAGAACAGCAATAAGATGGCGATGCATGTCTGGCAGGGAGGGCTGGGATTGCCGAACCGGGATTATTACTTCAACAAGGACGCGCGAACTGAGAACATCCGCCGGCAATATGTGGCTCATCTTACCCGCACGATGCAGCTGCTCGGGGAAGATTCCGCGACGGCCGGCAAACACAGCGCGACGATCATGAAGATCGAGACGGATCTTGCCGCACAATCACGCAAGCTGGAAGACCTCCGCGATCCGTACAAGAACTACAACAAGATAGCAGTGGATGCGCTAGGAAAACTTACCCCTTCACTGAACTGGAAGGAACTGCTCGCCAGAGCCGGCATGAAGAACCCCGATACGGTCATCGTGGGGCAACCCGAATTTCTCAGGGAAGTGGAGCGGTCCCTGAAGGCCGTCAGTATCGACGACTGGAAAACGTACCTTCGATGGCATCTTATCCACGCCTTTGCTGACAAGCTGAGCACCGCCTTCGACAACGAGCATTTTCGATTCTACGGTGAGGTACTGGAAGGCAAGAAGACGCAGCGTGACCGCTGGAAGAGGGTCCTCGATAATGAAGAGGCCGGCATGGGCGACTTGCTGGGACAACTGTACGTGGAAAAGTACTTCTCGGTGGCTACCAAGAAGAGGTATGAAACTCTCGTCAACAATATCATGGAAACGTACAAGGAGCGGATTCAACAACTCGACTGGATGTCGCCTGCAACAAAGGAGAAGTCGCTTGCTAAGCTGGCCTCCGTCATGAAGAAAGTGGGCTATCCCGATAAGTGGAAAGACTACTCGGCGCTGACGATAAGCCGGGATTCGTACGTGATGAATGTCCTGAGGGCGAACGTGTGGTCGTTCAACTATGAATTGAACAAACTCGGCAAGCCCGTAGACCGGACAGAATGGGACATGACGCCGCAGACCTACAACGCCTACTACAATCCCAGCAACAACGAGATCGTGCTCCCGGCGGCAAGTTTTATCATACCGGGGTTACCCGATTCGCTCGCGGACGACGCTCTCATTTACTCCTACGCCGGCGGTTCCACCATCGGGCACGAAATCACACATGGTTTTGACGACGAAGGAAGACAGTACGATGCCCAGGGAAATCTCAGGAACTGGTGGACGAAAGATGACGAGAAGAAGTTCAACGACCGGGCCGGAGTGATGGTGCAACAGTTTAACGATTATGTGGTTCTGGACAGCATGCACGTCAACGGCAAAGCGTGTCTTGGTGAAAATATCGCCGACCTTGGCGGTGTAATCCTGGGATATGAAGCGTTCCGGAAAACCGAGCAAGCGAAATCGGGGAAACTCATCGGAGGATTGACTCCCGACCAGCGGTATTTTCTCGGCTACGCACTCTCGTGGCTCGGTCACCAGCGCGATCAGCGGCTCGCCCGGCAAGTCATGACGGATGTGCACTCTCCCGAATTTTTACGGGTGAATGGTCCACTTGCCAACGTACCGGAGTTTTACAAGGCGTTCGATGTGAAGCCGGGTGATCCAATGTATCTGCCGGAAAGCCAGCGGGTCAAGATTTGGTGAGGCCAACCCGGTTGAAGCATCGGAATATCGCAGTCCGTGCTTGATATCGAGAACTTGTATTAAAAAGAGAACCCCGGCCATGTCTGGCCGGGGTTTGCTATCTACGCTCCGTTCGCCGTCACCGCCGAACGGTCAAAGCACAATAAGCTGCAAAGCCGGGGGGTTGCTGAGCAGCGTTCCTTGGCAAATGAGCCTCATTCCTGCTTCCATTCCGGGAGTCTTCCCGGTGTCCATGGTGAACCCGCCCTTTCCATTGCTTTCTCGAGCCCGGTAAGATCGACATCCACGAGCGCGTGGAGTTTCTCAAGCTCTTTGCCGAACGACTCGGCGCTCATCGTGTACGCGTCAATGTCCGTCTGCGTCGGACGTGATGTCGATGTCCGTTCGTCATCAACAATCCTGTTAACCCGGTCGCCGATAGAAACCGGCGAGTTCTCATTTCGTGAGCGCAAGCTCATGTCGCCCTCAAGAGCACGGAGAATGGTAGTGAGCCGGCTCTCTATCGAGAGTTCTTCTGTCACCAGGCTTTCAACGGGTGCGGTCGTTTCCTGCAATGCGCGCTTAATTGAGCCAAGCCGTGATTTCACTTCGTTTGCAACCTGTTCTGCCCCGTGAAATGCGCGCTGCAACCGGGCGACCTTCTTCTGGAATTCAACGAGAGCTTTTCTATCCTCTGTTTGCATTGTCGCCTGTCCGGGCACGTATACGTTAAACGTTTGCGGTTCACCGAGTTGCGTCACGACGCCAGAGACCCGTTTGGCGAGGGTTACGGTGTATTTCCCGGGCATCACCAGCGGGCCGCCTTCGGACGGCACGTCACTGCCCGGGGGCGGGGCTGAGGCGAGTTCCGGCAGCGGGTATCGGAGATCCCATGTCATCCGGTTGACTCCTTTTGAGTTCGCGCCCGAAAGCTTGCGAACAACTTTCCCATCAGTATCGGTAATGGTAAGAATAATCGCTGGCGGTTCCTCTTCATCTTCCGCCCGCAGCTCCTCCGCTGTAGGATATCGAACGGGCTGCTTTTTCTTTTCGGCTTCTTTCTCAGTGTCCTGGCGGACATCCCTCCTGGTTTTCAGCGCGTCCTTCAAATAGTACGTCACTATGGCACCGAAGGGAGGATTGGGTGCAGTGAAGAACGATTCCCCCTGGTCCGCTTTTCCCGCCCCGCCGAGCGGCTGGGCCAGGATAAACATCGGTGCGTCCTTCACAGAGAATGTCAGCGCGTCGCCGGCAAGCATTTCGGGTTTGAGCGTTCGCAGGAGAGCGTAATCATCCAGGATGTAGAATCCTCTGCCGAATGTTGCAACGACAAGGTCATTTTCCCTTTTCTGAATTGCAAGGTCGCGCACTGCGATCGTCGGCAATCCGCCTTTGAGCTGGATCCACTTTGTCCCGCCGTCGACCGAGAAGAAAAGTCCAAACTCTGTTCCGACAAAAAGTAGATTTCGATTCACATAATCTTCGGCGATCGCAAGTACGGGTCCGTTTGAGGGAAGGTTTCCCACGACCGATTCCCAGGAATGCCCGGCATCGGTGCTTCTCAACAGATAGGGAGCGAAGTCGGCGTTCTTGTGATTGTCGAAGGCCGCGTAAACCGTATTCACATCGTGCTGCGACGCCAGGAGACGGCTCATGTAGGTTCGCTCAGGAACGCCCGGAAATTTCTCGATTTTGGTCCAGGTTGAACCGCCATCCTGCGTGACGTGAATGAGGCCGTCATCGGTTCCGACGTAGATCAGACCTTCCTTCATTGGAGATTCAAAGAGCGCGGTGCAGTTGCCATACAAAGAGGTCGAACCACTTTTCCCCACCGCGTCTACTCCCCACACTTTTCCCATCACTGGAAGAGCATTCCGGTCGATCTGGCGGGTGAGGTCGGCGCTGACCGGCTTCCACGTGTCCCCGCGGTCGTCGCTGCGGAACAGCTTGTTCGCTGCAAAATACAATCGCGTGTGGCTGTGCGGGCTGATGATCAGGGGAGAATCCCAATTCCACCGCAATCCCATCGCGTCTTGTTCCGGGAGCGGCTGTATGCCCAGCTCTTCCCCGGTACGCCGGTCATAACGTACAAGCCCGCCATACTGGCTCTCACTATAGACGATATTCGGATCCTCGGGGTCGACGCGCGACTGAAAGCCGTCGCCCCCGGTGGTAACGAACCAATCTGCATTTGTAATTCCGGATGCGTTGCGGGTCCGGGAGGGTCCCCCGACGGAGGCATTGTCCTGGGTGCCGCCGTAGACAAAGTAGAAGGGGGTTGAGTTGTCGACGCACACATCGTAGAATTGAGTGATGGGAAGGTTTGCTTTGAATGCCCACGACTGTGCGCGGTCGAAGCTTTCGTACAATCCTCCGTCACACCCGACAAGGTAATGGTTGGTATTGGCCGGGTCAATCCACATGGCGTGATTGTCGACGTGCTTCGACCTCTCACCCAGCCGTGAGAAGGTTTTTCCGCCGTCGTCGGTCACCATCATGAGCACATCCATCAAATAGACGCGGTCGACGTTCTTAGGGTCGGCCACGATCGTTCCGAAGTACATGGGCGGGCCCGCGACAAGGTCGTTTCGTTTTTCCCAGCTTGCTCCGTAGTCGACGCTGCGGAAGAATCCTCCTTTCTTCGAAGCCGCTTCAATTGTTGCATACACAACCCGGGAATCGGCGGGTGAGATTGCCAGACCGATTCGACCGACATCATCGGAGGGCAAACCGTTCTTCAATTTCGACCATGTTGCGCCCGCGTCCGTGGATTTGTGAATAGCGGACTCAGGGCCGCCGTCGATCAGCGTCCACACGTGACGTCTGCGTTGATACGATGCAGCATAGAGCACATCGGGATTCCTGGGGTCGAACACGACGTCGGTAACGCCTGTGTTCTCACTGATGGAGAGAATGTTCTTCCACGTTGTGCCGCCATCCGTGCTTTTGAACAACCCGCGGTCGCCACCCGGTCCCCAGAGCGGTCCTTGGGAAGCGACGTAGACAATATTGTTGTTCCGCGGGTCGATGAGAACGCGGGCGATATGCTCGGATTTCTTGAGCCCTGTATTCTTCCAGGATTTTCCCCCATCCTCCGAACGATACACGCCGTCGCCGTACCCGACGCTGCGCTGGCTGTTGTTTTCTCCCGTTCCTACCCAGACAACCATCGGGTTGTTCGGGTCGATCGTTACGCATCCGATGGAATATGATCCTTCATTATCAAAGACGGGTGTCCATGTCGTTCCTGCATTCGTTGTTTTCCAGACACCGCCGGAGGCAGCCGCGATGTAATAGTTGGTGTTGTCGCACGGATTCACAGCAATTGATGAGATTCTTCCGGAGCTTACGGCAGGACCGATGGGACGCAATTTCAATCCGCCGAAGGTCTCCGACGACATGGGGTCATTCGATTTGGCTGCATCGTCTTGCGCCGGTCTCGCCTTTGGTTTGTCACCGCTGACGACCGAATGATGCAGGAGCATACATAGGGATATCAGAAGGAAAAATCTTGAGAGGTTTTTCATATCTGTGGATTCCTTGCGAAATGAAAGATGGTTCTCCATTATAAAGGAGGTTGTTTGGAAATTGACAGGGAAATTTAAGTTATTAGAGAAAGAATAGCAAGCACCGGGACCGCTGATGAGACCGCTGATGGGCACGTTGATGGGGATGATGATATTATGGTGATTAACATATTGTGAGGGAAATTATCCTCACGTTCTGTCCAATTTTTCGTTTCTGACGAAGAACAGGAGCCAAGCGTATTCGCTGGAGAAAGTGTCGTCCTGTCCCCTTCTTCCTTTCCTGAAAATATCGTATCTTCATATCGAAAACATCCTAATTTCCACTATCGCTACTCTCTTGTGCCGATAAGAAACACGATTCTGGTCCTTGCACTCCTCCTCGCCGGGTGTGGTCGGAATCCAATGGATAGAAAACCCCTGACGGTCGACGAATTGATGATCGAAGTCAAAGGTCCGTCGCGGGAGGTTGCATACACCAATAAACAGGCGGGCTATTTTTACACGGAAACAAACGGCGAGCTGCGCAGCGGATGGCAGGGATGGCACATCATGTCGACAAAGATGATGGATGATTACAGCATGACGATCGACGGCAGACCGCTGATAAAAAATGATGCCCGGGTTGCGCAGGTGTTTCCACATCAGCTGGTGCGCGCCTACGAGAACGACGTACGGGAAACCGTTACCCTGCTTGATTCCGTCGATGCGCTCGTGGTTGAGCTTGACGGTACGAAAGGGAAGGATCTGACTGTCGCCCCACTGTTCGGCGATTCACATCTTTCTGGCGACTATGTTACCAGATGGGAAGAAAATGTCCTCCTCATCGCGAAGAATCGACATCTTCATCGCACTGAGAAAGAAAACTACCCGGTCTGGATTGGACTGACGGCTGCTCCGGCGACTTCCAATTCCCGCACGCGGTTTGACTCATTGAACTTTGGCCCCAGATTCAGTCCGGCACAGCTTTCTGCTGAACTCTCCAGCTCCTCGGCGGCAATAGTTTTTGTCGCTGCGGATTCCGCCTCTCAAGCCGTCACCTCCGCACACGAGGTTGCGGCAAGCTACCAGCAACTGATTCAAAAGCGAAAAGACCGGATGGAACGGCTTCTTAACGGGTCGTATCTCCGCACAGACAATGAACGGTTCAACAAGGCCATCAACTGGGCAAAGATCTCCATGGATGCGCTCATCATGAATCAGGTGAAGAAAGGCATCTACGCTGGCCTCCCGTGGTTTGACGACTATTGGGGAAGAGATTCCTATATCTCGCTGACGGGTGCGGCACTGGTGTCGGGAGATTTTGCAGAGGCAAAGCAAATCCTGCAGTCGTTTTCCGACTGGCAGGATCGGAACGCCGGCAGTCCGACGTTTGGAAGAATCCCAAATCTTGTAACGACCAGTTCCATCGCGTATAATACTGCCGACGGCACACCCTGGTTTAGTATCGCGCTCAGTGATTACATAAAGTATTCCAACGACACGGCCTTCGCGCGTGAGATGTATCCGACGATGTACGTTGCCATCGAGGGGGCGATCTCCAACCATACGGACACGCGCGGATTCATGACGCACGGCGACGCCGAAACGTGGATGGATGCCGTCGGTCCCGAGGGAGCCTGGAGTCCGCGGGGAAATCGCGCGAACGACATTCAGGCGCTGTGGTACCGGCAATTGCAAATTGGCGTCTGGCTGGCAACACTCGAAGGGGATAACCAGACCGCGGTGCGCTGGAATGGCTACGCGCAGACTCTTCTTTCGAGTTTCAACAAGTATTTTGTCAATGGCGACTCAGGTCTCGTTTATGACCACCTCCTTCCCGATGGAACGCCAGACCGCCAGATGCGCCCGAATCAACTTTTCACATTGAATATGATCCTAGACCCGGGTGTGAAGGCGAAGGTCTTCCGGACGGTTACTGAACGGCTCGTCTATCCGCATGGCGTCGCATCGCTCTGGCAGGAAGACCAGAATTTTCATCCCTATCACCATCACGAACCGTTCTACGTTCAGGATGCGGCGTATCATAACGGAATCGTCTGGACGTGGCTCGCAGGGCGCTGGGTCGATGCGGCGACCGACTATGGATTGTCCGATCTCGCATTCACCGTGACCGATAATATGGTGACCCAGATGCTCGACCGGGGTGCAGTGGGGACACTATCGGAGCTTCTTGACGCAGCTCCACATCCCGGAGAATCGGAGCCGCGCCTCTCGGGCGCGTTCTCACAGGCTTGGAGTCTTGCAGAATTCATCCGGTCGTTCTACCAGTCGTATCTTGGCGTCACCGTTGATGCTGCCGCTCCCCGAATTTACTTCCATCCCCGCCTCCCTTCGGCAATCAAACAGGCGGACTTTATGATTCCCATTGACACGTCTACCGTGGATGTCCATTATGAGATTGAAAGGAATGAAGGGAAAGTCATATTGAAGTCCGCGTCCGATGCTCGAGACATCGAGATCCAGTTTGAGTGGTTGTTTCCCGATGGCGCAACCAGGGTTTTCATTGCACGATTGCGCCCGAACACCCCCCTGACCCTTGAAGTCAATCATCATGGCGCGACGGAAAGAACCGCGACTTTTTCACAACAGCTTGATACGACGTTCCGAAAACTTACCGTGCCGGCTTCGGTATTTGAAGGAATCCGCCTGGCGACGCCGGTCGTTCGTCCCGATCTCAAAGCGCTTCAGCGACCGACGTATCGGATGCTGACGAATACGGAGGTGAAAAGTCCGGAATCTGGCGCATCGGTACTCTATGAGGTAACGGATCCGGCTGGAGATGACAAAGGAACGGGGTCGTACACTTATCCCCTCACGCCAAACCTGAAACCGGGGAGTCTGGACATCACGTATTTCAAAATCTCAGCTGATAAGAAGAACGTGCACTTCTTATTGCGATTCAGGAATCTCTCAAATCCCGGTTGGCATCCGGAGTATGGTTTCCAGTTGACGTTCGGAGCCATTGCCATCGACAAGGATGGACAACCGGGCTCCGGCCAGACAGTTGTCGGTCGAAATGCGCAATATGTTCTGAAGAAATCGGATGCCTTCGAGAATATCATCTATTTCGGCGGCGGGGTAAGCGTTGAAGATGCGAAGGGAAATATCCTCGCCGAATATCGGCCCGTTTCAGGCGATGAACGAAATCCATTAGGGAATGTCGAGACAAAAACGGTGTCCTTTGCGATTCCGGTCGAGATTCTTGGAAAGCCGACATCGAACTGGAGATACACGGTTCTCATCGGTGCCCAGGACGACCATGGGGGCGCGGGGATTGGAGAATTTCGGAATGTCCGCACTGAGGCAGGCGAGTGGGTCGGCGGAGGGAAAAGGAAGATCGACGACCCGAACGTGTACGATATTATTCTTCCCTGAAGGTAATTCTCTCGTGGTAGGTTATAGGTCGTAGGGGAGACCTTCCGTTGTCGGGCAGACCGACAGAAACATGATATGAAAATAAGGGGACCAAATCGCTATTTTTCCCCTGCACTGACATGACTTATGGCACAAAAGGGTGCCATCGCCGGTGGGGTTGATCGTTCTCCCCGCGGCCGCGATAGCCACGATTTGAATCTCACCCCCGCCTTTTGTATCTTTTCTGAAAGGGAAATTGTGAAAGGCTGAGACTTCATGGTTGCTAATCATCTAAAACAGGCAGATAAATACATTCTCAAGAATCAATTTGATGCCGCGGAAGAAGAAGTAAACAAAGCTGTCGATCTCGACCCGGCAAATATCTACGCTCTTGCCTATCTGGAGCGTGTCAAGCACTATAGGATTCAATATGAGAAGAAGAAACAAGAAGGGAGTCAGCAGCAAGAAGCTGGTCAAGGACGTGCCTCCGCTTCAACCAAGACATCCGGCAAGGTAAAGGAAACAAGCCCTGCGTTAAAAATCATCATTATCGACGACGAACCCGACTACCTTGAGATGCTCGGACTGTTGCTTTCGGGGGCCGGTTATCAGGTGGTTTCCGCTGCATCGCCGGAGGAGGCAATCGAGAAATTGAAATCATTTGTTCCGGATCTCATTCTGTGCGACATACATTTTGATAATTCCGGCCTGGACGGATTCTCGCTCTACAACCATGTTCGAGAAATGCCGAGTCTCGTGGCCGTTCCCTTCATCTTTATCACCGGCGTAAAGGACGAAAAGATTCACCAGTCGAGCCTGGAAATCGGCGTCGATGATTTCATCGCCAAGCCCTTCAGCGGCAGCACTTTGTTGGCGGCGGTCGGGGGGAAAATCAAGAGGTTTAACGAGTTGAGGAAAACGAGTAAGGGATAGCGGGTAGGCCGTCGTAAGAATATCGATCCCTGTGATCACCACGCCGATTTGAGTACCGTACCGATATCTCCTTGATGTTCCACACCGGTATCAGTATCGTTTGATTGGCGTTTCTGATTCTGATCGCTGAGCGGAGAGGGATTTTCCCATCGAGGAACATTGAGCGCAGCATCATACGGGGCCATACCGTGCCGCCCCGGCTTGACAGATCGGTAATACTGCTGAAATAAATCTCTTCAGGTTGATCCTTGCCCTTCATCTGCATCCAGAGACTCTTGTGGTCAAATCCAAGGAATTCGCCTTCCCACACTTTTGTATCTGAAAGGGAAGTTAAGACTTCAATTTTTTGACCGATTACTGGAAGATATTTTCCCTCAAACGGCTCCTCGGTGTATATGACGTATTCTTGGACGTAATTTTCCAACGGAGTCGTCCCAATACCCGTATACTCTCCGGTTACCAGTCCACCGTCCTTCTGAGTAACCGTGATAGTTTCGCCTTCATTGAGATTCAGTCCTTTGGGGGGTTCTTTCGCTGTCCAGCCTGTCACACTGCACCCCAGAGCGGAGAGAAGAACGGACAGAAAGGCAACCGCAATCAAAAAATATCTTACTTGCTCCATGATGGGCCCTTTCATGATATTGTTAAAGGATGTCTCATATATTAGTTACGTGACAAGAAAGCGTTTGTTGCAGCCCCCTACGCTCTTGACAATCTTTGAAAATCTGCCTATCTTTTGACATCTCATACTGAGGAAATCAATCCCATGGACCATTTTTGGGCAGCTGCGAAGAAGCAGAAAAAGAACGGAGAAATCAAAGAGCTTCTTCGAGGCATCCCGCTGTTTGAACAACTCACCGACCGTGAATTAGCCGGCATTGAACGAATACTCCACGAACGCGTCTACGAGCCGAAAGAAGTGATTTTTCGACAGGATGAACCGGGGATCGCCATGTATATTATAGAGAGCGGTTCGGTTCTTATTGAGGTTGGGAGCGATGGGAAGGTTTTGGCGGAATTGCAGGAAGGAGAGTTCTTCGGTGAACTGGCGTTGCTGGACGAATCCCCGAGATCGGCAAGCGCGATTGCGAAGACTGAATCCAAGATATTCGCTTTTTCACAGCCCGACCTCTTTTCAATGATAGAGCGGAATCCGCGCCTCGGGGTAAAGATTATCGTATCCCTGGCCCGCATTATCGGCGATCGTCTGAAAGGCATGAACGAACAACTCCATGAGTTGACGAAGGACAAGACGTAGTATGTCGGACGTTTCCACGCGGTATGTCAAAGTTTTGTTTATCCTGCTGTTGCTAACGGCGGCGGGATTCTTTCTGTTTGCCATCGGCGAAATCGTCCGCCTCTTGATTATCGCAGCGTTGCTTGCCTACATTCTTGACCCGATCGCGACCGGACTGGAATCGCGGGGCTTGAGCCGCCTTGCCGCTACCGGGATTGTTTTTGTGGGAATAGGTCTTGCGATATACGCTTTTGGTTTCTTCGTCGTACCGGCGCTCATCCGTGAAATCCAGAACCTCCAGGCAAGCGCTTCGATGAATCAAACCAGCGCGATCATTTCCGACCTTCAGACATTTGTCAATCAGAAACTTGCATTCTTTGGGATGCAGGGAATTGATTTGGCCGAAAGAATCCGGGAAGTGAAAAGCGGAGTCAGTGAACGGCTTCTCGGTGATGCCGTGACCCAGGCCCTACCATTTGTCACTCAGGCGGTGGCTCTCCCGTTTGTAATTTTCTTCCTGTTGAAAGACGGCAGGGAAATGAAAAAGACACTCCTTGCAGTTATCCCGAACAGGTATTTTGAGTTCTCTCTCAATCTCATCTACAAAATGGACCAGCAGTTGGGTTCGTACCTGCGCGGGCAATTTCTCGACGCTTTCATCTTCGGTATCCTCTCAACTCTTGCTATGTGGATACTGGATGTAAAGTACTTCTTTTTTGTCGGCATCTTTGCCGGTTTGGCAAATTTGATCCCGTACGTCGGCCCGCTCGCCGGCGGAATCCTGGCGAGCATCATGACCATCCTGACCACCGGTGATCTCTCTCGCCTCCTCTACGTCGTCCTTGCGTTCATTATCGTAAAGCTTGTCGACGATTCGATCATCCAGCCGATCGTCATTGCGAAGAGCGTAGACATGCATCCACTCCTTGTGCTCCTGGTCGTGATCGTCGGCGGAGAATTCTTCGGCATCATGGGAATGCTGCTCTCGGTGCCTGTAGCAGGGTTTGCCAAAGTTGTGATCCGGGAGAGCAGAATCATCATACGCCGCTACAGGTTTGCTTGATCCCTGCGCTGTTAGCTCGGCGCGAGCCGGATGTTCCCTCGGCTGTGGTTGACGCACGAACTGGGAGGGCATATCTCATAATGGAGAATTTTGAAGACTATGGCGTAAAATGCCCGACTCCGGGGAATTCTAGCGTTCCTACGGGCACGGCCGGGTTTTCCGGGCCCTTGTTTTGCGTTGACAGTTGACATTCCCCGATAGTCTTGTTATATTCAAATTATCACCGTGTCGACATGCTCTATGAATTCTAGAGAGAACTGTTTTTACGTTTCTTTCCCGGAAATGTGTCTTCCCGATGCCCCTCTGCCCCGTTTGGGAGAAAACGAAATGTACGCAATTCACAACTTGTGTATTGAACAATTCAAACGAAAGGAGTAAGATCATGATGAAAAGAACATACTTTCTGCTCTGTGTATTTTTGTTGAGCAGTTTTGCCTTGGCTCAACAAAAGCGATTCCTCGTGGGGACCAACGGTGATGTCGTTCGCTTGAAGAGAGGAGAAAGTGCATCACGTGCGCTGCAACAGCTTCAAAAGGAAAAGGGGCTGAGGGAAATATCGGAAGCCTCGTGTACGAACCCGTTGCAGTTCGGTTACAACCCTATATATTATCCACCAGGCTCTGTCGTCTGGATCTCATACGCCAAAGATATGTTTGGAGAGTGGTTTACGGTGCCCACCGATGGCGTGATAGACACTTTCTATACGTACCACCCGGGCGGCTCGCAGGGTATGAACGCGGACTCGTCCCTCACCCTGCGGATGATGGCATCTCGCATTTACAACGGCAGCGGACCCGGGTTCGGTCCTTTCGCGGCTTACCTCCCGGGGCCTGCGGATCCGACTCTTGGTAATAACCCCCGCTGTTGGGGATATTTCACGAACACCAATGACCTGGAAGGTCAGGCCTACAATATCAGCCCGCCTGTCGGCGGCGTCGCTGCATTCCCTGGGGATGCAACCCCGCCGGATACTACGGCATGGGTGTCGACGTTGCAGAGACAGTTTCCGGATGCGCCGGTGACGTTTCCTCCGACAGGATATGAAGTCTGGGGACTCGGAGGATATCCATTCCGGCACCTTAAAGCCGGCGCAGTGAACAAGTACAATTTACATATCATTGGTGCGCCGACAGTCAGTGCGGGTCAATCCATCTTCGTTGCATTCGTCGTCCCCGGTCAGCATTGGGACGATGTTAATGACGCTTCCCACGACCCTGCAGGAACAGAGGTATACAAGTGGGACGCCCCTACCGACGCCAATGGATTCTACCATACGCACACATGGAAATTCTATGAACACAATGGTACCTGCGGCATTCCGGGATGGACCGACCGCGGTTTTTGGGAGGTCAATATGTGGTACTCGATGACTGTAACAGGCAATACCCCTCCTCGCGTACTCTCCATCACCGACTTGGGAACAACAGTCGGAGGAGGCAGTCCGCGTGACGTTACTATCAACATCGAGGACTGCAATTTTGCTCATGCAGAGAGTGCCGGTGTCGCCTGGGCACATATGGCGTACTCCGTCGACGGCGGAGAGTACACGATGATTCCACTCGACTACTTCGGCGGAACGACGTGGCACGGACAGATTCCGGCTGTCGCGTCCTTGACCGGGCGGCCGTACTCGCGTACTGTCCAATATTATGTAGCGGCAGCTGATTCGCAGGGATTGGTTATGGATAGCGGTATCGTGCATTCGTACAAAGTTCTGTCGTGGGGCGATGAATGGTACAGACCCGATACGAGTGTGTCGTGTACCCCTGTAAGCATTGCGGATGCACCCGGCAGCCATTATCTCGATACGACCAGCACCTTGGGGAGCAGCCCGCACCCGACATGGTTCCCCCCTCCATACTCAGGTTCAGCCAAAGCTCCTAAGGACGACGGGACCGCGGGACCATTCTCGCTCGGCGGACCGTTCGTCTATTTCGGCGATACGGTGAATTATGCATGGATCGGGTTGAACGGTGCGATTGCGCTCTCCAGGACTGCGACGGACACCATCGATGTTAACTCCAACGGTTACTATACCGACTATGATTTCCCGTCTACCGAACATTACGGTCGAGGAGACACGACGGGCGCAGGCAACATGCCGAGGAACTTTATCGGTGCGTTGTGGTACGACCTTTACTATGTCGATACAGGTGGCGTGCAATCGGGACGGGTCTTCTGGAAATCCGATAGCTGCCGGTTTATCGCGGAATACGATTCTATCGGTGAGGAGTACGATGGCGCGGAGCTTCCGCCGGACGGTAATATCTTCATTCCCTATGGAGCCACGTTCCGCATCATTCTGAACAGGTGTGAGGGAACGTTCGATTTCCAGTGGGACAATGTCCAGGAAGCCTGGAAATTAGACACCATCTCCTCGGTGGCTTTCCAAGGGAATGATGGAAGGATCATTCGACCCGACAGCGTTGTGACGGAAGTGGGGAACTATCCGGGATGGTACAAGTTTTATCGCGGGTCGGATAATGGTCCGATGAACCTGAAGCCGCGGGACGGTTTCTGTGTTCGTTTCCATCCATTCGTCGGGACAGCGGTAGCGAGCGGTTGGAACATGATTTCAGTGCCGACAGTGGTTCCGGACAGTAATTACAGCAAGACGTATTTATATAGTGCTGCGAACTCGCAGGCGTTCGGTTACAAGGGAGGGTACGTTCAAAGCGCAACGCTGTTGCCGGGTGTCGGATACTGGTTAAAGTTCCCGGCTACGAGCGGGTATGAGACGCCCGGAGACCCGAGACTTACCTTCCTTGACAGCGTTAAGACGGACTGGAACATGGTAGGGGCGATAGGCCGACCGGTGTACGTCAGCAATGTTGTTCAGTCTCCGTCGGGTATTGTGTCGTCACAGTACTACGGATACAGGAAAGGGTACTATATTGCCACGACGCTTGACCCGGGCAGAGGGTACTGGGTGAAGTCGAGGGCACTGGGTACCTTACAGTTGACGACGACGCCGATACCGAAACTATCGCCGGTGGCGACAGATCTTACGGTTCTGAACAGGATCACGATCAGCGATGCGAACGGATACCAGCAGGCATTGTATCTTGGCAGTGAGAGCCCCCGAGGGCGTGTTTGATGCGAGATTTGCGTCACAGCGGATGGTAGAGACGTATCCGGACAAGATAGAAAGCGGGAAGTTGTATGAATACGCGATCAGCGTTCAGACGAGTGCGTACCCGGTGACGATCCAATGGCAGATACAGAACACGAACGGGCACGCGCTGACGTTGACGGATGGGATAGGCGGCCGGGTAGTGAACAACGCGGCGTTGGACGGCAACGGCTCGATGAAGATAACGAACCCGAGCGTGAAGTCGTTGGTGTTGAGGTTCGCGGAAGGTCGGCCGATGCCGAAGGAGTTCGCGTTGAGTCAGAACTATCCGAACCCGTTCAACCCGACGAC
>JBEKTW010000038.1:0-20429 GCA_049515655.1 Bacteroidota bacterium | reverse complement strand
TCAGGCATTCCACTCGAACGATCGTATGATCGCCCAGAATATAATTCCGTGCACTTGAGTACAACCAATGTTCGGGTTTTTCAACGTACCCTTTTCTGACTGGGTTGTTGTGAATATACAAGAGTTTCTCTCGAAACATCGGCTCTGAATTCAGTACAATGGGATGGTTCCCCTCCATCCAAACTTTGAAATCACTCCCTTTGCCCGCCTGTTCAGCCGCGTGACGAAACAATGCGAGCTGCTTCGTCCTATTTTCGACCTTCAGCTCTTCAATAATTCTCTTTGCCGTGAATCGTTTGAAGTCTCTTAATGTATCCGATAGTGGATGTTCCGATGATGCGGCACAAATCAAATGGACGTGATTGGGCATAATTACGTAACCCGCAAGACGTAAGCCCTTCTTCTCCTGACAGTACTTGAGACTCTGTGTGATTATCTGAAAATAGTTGTGAGATGTGAAGATGAACGCTCGATCAGTCACCCCGCATGTTAAGAAGTAGAACTGATCGCCGGCATCCGGTAGAATTTTCCAATGTGACATTTTTCGCCTCCTCTCAGCGGTTTTGTTAACAGCTTCGTGTTCTGGGAGGGAGCTCCGCCAAGAAGACGGCGGACAGGTGCGCTCCCGACCTGCCAGATGAGTCGGGAGTGCAACTCCCTCTCAGGAGATTCCGCCACGGTCGGGAGTACAACTCCCTCCCAGGAGTGGCAGATCGGACTCTACGTGTATTCCCCCCACACGGCACGGAGCGCGTCGGAGATCTCTCCAAGCGTACAATACGATTCAACGCAATTGAGAATGTGTGGAAGGACGTTCTCCTCACCCCGCGCCGCCTGTTGCAGTGAACCCAGCGCAGAAGTCGCCCTTGCGCCGTCCCTTTTCTTCCTTACTGCCCGCAGTCGCTCAATCTGCTGAGCCCGAACACCCGCCTCGACCGTGAGCAACTGTGGCGGTATCTTTTCTTCCGACATGAACTCGTTTACACCGACAACGACCTTGTTCCCTTGTTCGATGGCCTGTTGGTAGCGATAAGCGCTCTCCGCAATCTCTCGCTGGTAGAATTTCTGTTCAATTGCCTTGACCGCGCCGCCCAAAGCATCGATTTTCCGCAGGTACTCTCCGGCCTTCTGCTCGATTTCATCCGTGAGTTGTTCGACAAAATACGAACCCCCGAGGGGGTCGATGGTGTCGGCAACTCCTGATTCAAATGCAATAACCTGCTGAGTGCGGAGCGCGAGCCTGGCAGCCTCCTTGGAGGGCAGCGCCAACGCCTCATCCCGGCTGTTCGTATGCAACGATTGGCAGCCGCCGAGCACTGCCGCGAGAGCCTGCAGCGTCACGCGCACCACGTTGTTGTCGATCTGCTGTGCGGTCAGTGTCGAGCCGCCGGTCTGAGCGTGGAAGCGCAGTTTCATCGATTCAGGGTTCTTCGCGCCGAACCGTTGTTTCATGATCGCCGCCCACATCCTCCGCGCGGCGCGAAACTTCGCAACCTCTTCGAAGAGGTTATTGTGCGCGTTAAAGAAAAATGATACTTGAGACCCAAGCACATCAACATCGAGGCCCGCGTCGACCGCCGCCTGAACGTACGCGATGGCATTCGCCAGCGTGAATGCGAGTTCCTGGACGGCAGTCGAGCCCGCCTCACGAATGTGATATCCGCTGATGGAAATCACGTTCCACTTCGGGAGGTGTTCACTGCACCATTTGAAAGTGTCCGTCACCAACCGCATGGAGGGCTGGGGCGGATAGATGTGCGTTCCCCGGGCAATGTATTCTTTCAGGATGTCGTTTTGAATCGTGCCGGAAAGTTTTTGCAAATTCGTCCCCCATTTCTTCGCTATTGCCACGTACATGCACAGGAGAATTGCGGCCGTCGCGTTGATGGTCATGGACGTCGTGATACGGTCGAGAGGAATGCCGCTGAACAGCGTCTCGACATCCTCGAGCGAGTCGATTGCCACACCGACTTTCCCCACCTCACCTTCCGTCATCGGATGGTCGGAATCATACCCCATTTGCGTGGGCAGGTCGAACGCCACGGACAATCCCGTTGTCCCCTGAGCGAGCAGGTAACGATACCGTTTGTTCGACTCTTCAGCCGTTCCGAATCCGGCATACTGGCGCATCGTCCAGAAGCGCCCGCGGTACATCGTAGGATAGACACCGCGTGTAAACGGATACGCACCCGGATTGCCGAGCTTGTCACTGTATACGAAATCCTCCGGGAGATACAACTGCTCTATTGCGATCCCGGAATCAGTCTCGAATTGCCTTTTGCGTTCATTGTGTGATTTCGCCATGATAACACCCTGAAGAATAGTCCACGTTGATGTCGATCGAAAACAATGAAACAAAATACACAATCGTGGCCAGAGATTCAAGGGTTACGCCAGCGCGATAGTGCATGATTTTCACTTTTGAGTGCCGCGCTGGTCCCATTTTCCGTCCTCCCGTATCGTAAGCAATACAAGAGGGGGTCGAGTTTGAACCGCCCGACTCGAAACTCAGGTCTAGTGCCAGTGCACGACGTGCCAGCGAGTTCCGTCTGATTCCAGAACAACCGCGCCAAGTTCATCCGTGCGCAGGTATTCGCAGTGAATGTTCTCCAACCGCTCGAGAACCTCTCTCGAGGGATGACCGAACGTATTGTTTTGCCCGACGGAGATGATGGCAAGTTCCGGCCGGACGGCGGCAAGGAATTCGGGCGAACTGCTCGTTCTGCTGCCGTGGTGACCCGCCTTGAGGACATCCGAAGCGACGAAACCGCCGTAGGACTCAATCATCCGCTGTTCCGCCGGCTCCTCCGCATCCCCGGTGAGCAGCAGGCTCGTTCGACCGTAGAGGAGCTTCACAACCAACGATTGGTTGTTGAAGCTCAGCCGGACCGTCGTATCCGCGGGAGCGAGAACGGACTGTGGATTCATCACATACAGGCGCGCGTTATCGTATCCCCCGACCACACTCCCCGCAATCGCATCGGTCGGCCTGATATGCAGAGAGTCGGCCAGATGAAGGCACTCCTGGGAGAGGCCGGACCGCGAAAACGTTCCGCAGTCGATAATCCGATCAACAAGGAAGTGACGCAGGAGGTACGGCGCACCGCCGATATGGTCGCCGTCAGGATGACTCAGAACGATGGCGTTCAGACGATGAACACCTTGAGACTTCAGGAACGGTCCGACAAATCGATTCCCTGCGTCAACGTTCGGTGTACGGGGACCGGCGTCCATGAGCAGATTTTTGCCGTTAGGAAACTCGATGAATACGGCGTCCCCCTGCCCGACGTCGAGGAACGTAACTCTGAGGTTCCTGTTTCCGGAATCCCCCGAGACAAGCTCCCGGTACAGCAGCATGTTTGCCGCGACCATGAACAATATGACGAACCTCCGGACGAGCGCCTTGTTCCGGATGTTCGCGATCACGATCACGACACCATAAAATGCGAGTGAGCTCCAGAGCGAGAAATGAGAATCGATGTATGCGAACGAAAGATTACCGAAAAAGGATATGGATTGCAGCAGCACATGCGCGAGCAGCTTTGTCGACGCAGCGTACACAGCCCCTATCCACGCAGAGAGGTACGATATTACGACCGTTGTGAGACCCAAGGCAAGCACCACTCCGGTTACAGGCACCACGACGATATTGGCAGCAAGGCCAATGAGGGAAACTTTTCCAAAATACAGCGACGTGAACGGCAAAGTTCCAATTGCCGCCGAAAGGGAGACAGAGACGAGCTCGGTGGTAAATCTCACGAGAGGATTTTTGCGCATGACTTCAGGAAGGTAGCCGGTGAGCGCCTTGCACCGGGGATAAAGATAGATGAGAAAGAACACTGCCGAGAAAGAAAGCTGGAAACCCGCCTGGAAAAGGTTCCTCGCGTCGAGGAGCAGCAAGACGATGCCGGCAAGAGCGAGAGAATTGTAGACATCGATCCTGCGCTCCAGGAATGTCCCTCCGATGAAAATGATAGCCATGGTAACGGCCCGAATCACGGGCTCGGCCGAGCCGCTGAGAAAGATAAAGAAGAAAAGGCACACCGCGAGGAGAAGCAGGCGGATTCTTCTGGGAAAACGCAAAGCCGTGAACACTGAGAGCAGGATGTAACCTATCATACCGACATGCAATCCGGCCACCGCGATGATGTGCATGACACCGGCGTTGACAAAGGCGTCTTTCAGATCGGGCCGAATTTCGCTCCGATCGCCGATAATCAACCCTTTGAGAAATGCCGCCTCTTCACCCCTGACAAACCGCTCAAACCTGTACGCGATCGACCGTCGGACGGGATAGACAAGCGCAGAAAGAAAGTTTTTCCTGACCGACCCGAGGAGAACCGGCGCGCCGTTACGATGGAGAAACCTTGCGTAAACGTTGTTGACATGATAGTACTGCCGCAGGTCGGGCTCTCCCGGATTTCTCTCACCGCCAAGGGCAACAAGTTGGCCGGCCAGCGTGATAATTCTCCCGTATGATATCGAATCAAGAAACCCAGGGCGGGAACCGTTGATGCGAACGGACGTGATGACGCCGCCCGAAGTCTTGAACCACCTGCCCCGGATCGCCAAGCTCTCCGCGTCGACCACAAACTGGATCGACTGGCCGTTCGATTTGGGATACTCGGAGATGATTCCGAGGAGTGTCACTTCGGCCTTCGGAGAAACGAAACCGGCGACATTATCGTCAGAGTGTATCCTGCCGTCGACCGCAATCCTGAACATGCCGAAGCAGAGGATTAATCCGAATACGCTCAGGGAATTGAGAATGCCGGAGCGGTTCGAGGTTCGAGGTAAGGAGAGCAGAGTGCAAAAGAGGAAAATACCGAGAAGAGATTCGACAAGCCACAATGGCAACGGACACTCCGTGCCGATGAGGATGCCGATGACAAAGGGCAATAAAAACTTCATCGCCGGGCGATTTGTCAACACTGCTTGTGCCTCCCCCCTAATCGTCAGTTCATCATATTGATGATTGCTGGTACGACATGCGTAAGATTTTCGGCGTTCGATGTCAACTCCCTGTGCAGGGAGCCGGCTGCCAGCAAGGGAACGGGATTCCGCGTATGACTCTTCGTCGAAAGATCCTCGATATTTCCATGGTCGCTTGTCACGATGAGAAGCATCGAACTATCATCGAACGCGCTGAGGACCCCTTCGAGGAGGCCGTCGAGCTCGCTCAAGACCTCCGCTGCATGCTGCATCGATTGGGCGTGGCCTGCTTTGTCGGTTAAGTAGTACTCAAACAACACAAAATCAAATTTTCTGACGAAGCCGGTGAGCCGTCGTCCTGCTTCCCCGGGGGTAAGAACCGGCATCTCCGGATAGCCGAGCGAGGGCCATCGCCTGTTGGTGATATCTGATGACACTGCCCTGCCTTTTGACAACGCGGCGGCATCGTTCAATTCAAATCCGGACGACAACCAGGACATCGTGCACACCGGAACCCGGGACTTTTTTGCACTCGAACCGATATATTCGAAAAACTGTCGTGGAAACGCATTCGCGTAGAACGGTTTCTTCCCGAGCGAGAGCAGGCGCCGGAAGATGCTGCGCTCTGCGATTACCGGCTTCAACGTCGAATAGGGATACGGACCAAAGTGCTTTCCCACGAACCGGGGAGCGTTGAAACCCGTGAACAATGCCGTTTGACCCGTCCCGCTCTGGGGCAATCCCGGAACGCCGAGCGTTGCATTCAGCGGAACAACGGATGCGGCAGGTGTCGTTATATGCGCGTCCCGAAGATGCGGCATCTTCCCGCCGAGAAGGCGGGCAAGTGCTTTCATCTCGACTTTGAAGAACGGATTGTGAACGGGATCTTTCTTGCCAATCCCAACCCCGTCCAGGAAAATCATCAGAATATGAGGCGACATTTCTCCGTCCGGCTACTCCGTGGGACTTTTGCTTTCCACCATCACGGTCACCGGCCCGTCGTTGATGAGACTGATATCCATCATCGCGCGAAAGACACCCGTACGGACATTGGAATCGCCCAGCTCAAGCGAGAGACTTTTTGCAAAATCCCGGTAGAGCGGCTCTGCGATATCGGCAGGGGCGGCATCCGTGAAGCCGGGCCGGTTGCCCCTGCGTGTATCGGCATAGAGCGTGAATTGTGAAATCACGAGCGCGCTGCCTCCCACATCCTTCACGGAGAGATTCATGTTGCCATGTTCATCGCCAAAAATGCGGAGATTCGCGCAGCGCTGCGCAAGATACGCTGCATCCGCGGGCGTATCCCCCTGTTTAATACCGAGGAAAATCAGCAGGCCCTTCTCCACCTTTGAGTGGAGAGAACCATCCACGCTCACGCTTGCCTCTCTCACCCGCTGGATCAACGCTCTCATCGCTTCATCTCCACAGTGCTCTTACAACCCGTTCAATCCCGGAGTAATCAGCCACAGTTTCCAGGTCGTGATATCCGGCTTCTTCAAATATCCTTCGCACCGATGCGGATTGATCATAGGCCATCTCAACGATAACGGAGCCCCCCCGGGACAGCAGTTCCTTTCCCTTCTCAGCAATCACCCTATAAAAGGTCAATCCGTCGCCTCCGTCCGTCGTAGCCATGCGCGGCTCAAATACCCTGATTTCCGGCGGGAGCAGGGCGAATTCCCGTTCCGAGACGTACGGCGGATTAGAAACGATGAGACGATAGCTCTGCGGGGGAAGCGCCGGATGTGCGTTCAAGAAGTCACACTGCATAAGCCGGATCTGCGCTTCGAGGCGATGCCGTTGCAGATTGAATCGCGCCACCTCAAGAGCTTCGGGGCTGGCGTCGATCGCATCGATGGACACTCCGGGAAGAAATTTTGCGAGACCGATCGCGATATTGCCGGAACCCGTTCCAACATCCAATATCTTCCCTGGCGGCTCGGAAGATCCCTTTACCATCTTCACGACGTATTCCACGAGGATTTCCGTTTCCGGGCGGGGGATGAGAGCTCGACGGTCGACCGAGAGCTCGAGGCCCATGAATTCACAATCACCCAGAATGTATTGGAGAGGCTCATGCTCCAGTCTGCGCTTGAAACGGGACTTGAAGCCGGCGAGTTCATCCGAGGACAGAGGCTTATCGAAATTCGTGTAGAGCTCGATTCTCCGGCACGCGAGAACCCGGCTTAACAACAACTCTGCCGTTAACCGTGGACTGTCAAACCCCTTTTCGGTGAGAAACCTGGCACTCCAGTCAAGAAGCGACAAGACCGTCCAGGTTGTATTTTCAGATGTCGTGATTGATGCTGCCATGGATGAAATCAAAGTCTCAAGATAAGAAGCGCCTCTCCAAGAATCAACTGCCTAAGGAAAAACGACCAATTTGCATATCTACCCAATTGGTCGAATAAACACTCCGGATTATGTGCTGCTCTCAACCCTCTCCCCTCCGCCTCCCGCAACGAAGTTAACTGACAGGTTGGCGGTTTCCCCTCTTCCCAATTGGGGAGAGGGGACAAAGGGGTGAGGGTAAATCGCCGAAAGCTTCATCAATATACATCAGCTCACGAAACTACTCCGTTGCCTTCAAGACGAGCAGCGTGATATCATCGGATTGTGGAACGTTCTGACTATGACGCTGTACGTCCTCGACGATGCGTGAAAGAACGGCCTGTGGGGATTCACCGAGACTTTCCTTCGCCAGTTGTTCGAGCCGGGGCTCGCCGAATTCCTCTGACAGGTCGTTCATTGCCTCACTGACGCCGTCGGTGAACAGCACGAGCAGATCTCCGGAGTTGAACACTACTTCCCCGTCCTGATACGGCGCAATCGCCCTGAGGACGCCGAGGATGATCCCTCCCCTGTCGAGACGTTCGACCGTGCCATCCGTGCGAAAAACGAAGGGTGGATTGTGTCCGGCGTTGACGTACCTGAGCGTTCTTGCTTCGGCGTCCAGGAGTCCCCAGAAGAACGTAACAAACCTCCCCGAACTCGTGTTATCGCACATGAGGTCGTTGACCCGTTTGGTCAACTCCGTGAGCGGGTAGCCAAACGGGACGAGAGCCCTGATCGTCGCCTGAAGATTCGCCATAAGCAGTGAGGCGGGGGTTCCCTTCCCGGACACGTCACCGATCGCGATGATGAATCTGTTGTCGTCAAGCTTGATGATGTCGTAGTAGTCGCCCCCTACCTGTTTCGAAGAAATAGTCTTTGCCGCGATATCGAAATGAGGAATCGAAGGGAGTGTGGAGGGAAGCAACCCCCGTTGGATCTCCCGGGCAATTAAGAGCTCATCCTCCATCTTCTGTTTCTCAATTGCATCACGGAACAATCGCGCATTTTCCAGCGAAACGATCGCGAGATTGCCGAGAGAAGAGAGAAACTCCGTATCGGTCCGCGAATACTCCCCGCCGCGGATTTTGTCTCCCACCCCGACGACTCCTTTCGTTTCGTTGCCCATGCGGAGGGGGATCAGAAGCCGGATGCCGATTTCCTGCAAGGCGGATTGGTGAGCCCGCCTCAGTGTATCCACTTTGGTCGGAGATGTAATCGTGCACACATACTTAAACAGCGCGGGGTCGAATTCACGGTCAAGCCGGGATTGAACGAGCTGCATTGTTCCATGCCGGTTCAGGCAAACGAAATACCTGTTCACGCCGACGTGGCCCAGGATGGAGAACGTCAGCAGTTTCACGAGGCGGTCAGTGTCGAGCACCGCGTTGAATTCCTTGCTCAATTCGAACAGCGTGTTGAGCTCCTGGACTTTGCCGTCCAGCCGGCGGTTCACCTGCCTCAGCTCCTGAACGGCCATACTATTCTCGATGGCTGCCGCCGCGATGTTCGCCAGACTCTTGACATACGTCTCTTCTTTCAGGGTGAGTTTTTTCTTCACGATTCTCGACCCAAACCCGGCGAGCCCGAGAATTTCCTCGCCCGCGATGAGCGGCACGAGAATATCGATACCTTGGCTCCGGAAATAGGAAATGCAGGGCGATTTCCGCGCGTCTTCCCGTTGAGCGTAGACGAGCCGTCGGGGAGGTTTCCGGATGGTCATTCTCTGGTCGATGGCGGTTGAGGGAAGGCCTTTTGCCTCTTTGACCTGGAAGAGATCTTCGCTGATTTTCAGGAGGACGATGGATCTCGGGGAAAGAAGTTTCCCCATGATGGTAAGAAGGAAGCGGCTGAGGATGACGTTCAGTTCGAGTGTCGTGTTGATGTTCTTGCTGAACTCGAACAGCGCAGCAAGGTCAAACTTGCTCTCGTACTCCTGTTGTCGCCGTTGTGGTTTCAACGTGCGAGCGGGCCTCATCTTCGCTGCGTCTTTCATCGCCTAATTGGTCTTGTGACTCCGCAGATACTTCGTCAGATGCATTTCATTTCTGTTCTGTGCCGCTGATTTATACTCGATTTTGTCCATGAGCGAACGCATGAGGTACATCCCCAATCCCCCCTTGCGATAATGTTGAAGGTATTCTTTCATGTCTGGATTGTGAACGGCGTTGGGGTCGAATGAAATGCCCCGGTCATAGATAATAACCTCAAACGCGCCATTGCGGGTATGAACGGCGACTTCAATTTCCTGGTCCTCGGCAAATCTGTACGAATGTTTGATGACGTTGGTACACGCCTCGTCGACAGCGAGCGCAATCTTGTGGACAGATTCGATATCGAACCCAAAGTCGCGCGCCGCGTCCGCAATAAACTCGCGGACAAGCCGCAGCTTCTCCGTCCGGCTTTCGATGGTCAATGTCAATTTCTTTCCCTCTGAGGGCATTCGAAGTAAACCTCTGATGCTGCCTTACTTTTTCGGTGACGTGAATTTACCGATTGCCTCAGCTTCGGTCTTCGTGATTTCGTAGAGGAGGGGAAAACCAAGGAGGTCAAAGACGTTGAAAACCTTGGAGGACATGTTCGACAGTTTTATGTCGCCCTGGTTGTTCCGGACGTCCTCGATGAACGCCATGAAGACTCCCAGCCCGGCGCTGCTGATGTAGGAAAGATCTCTACAATTCACGACGATATTGTATTTTCTTTCCGCGACCAGCTTCTGGAAGGCATCTTCCAGCTCCGGCGCCGTATGGGCATCGAGGTACCCCTTGAGGTCAATGACATTGATATTACTCGTTTCCCGGATACCGATTTTGAAATCGCTCATAGAATTTCTCCAGTTAATTTACATGAATATGTTCAAGACCTTAGCCATTTGATGACGACCAGGGTGAGGTCGTCTTCGGGCGATTGATGGTTCATATGCCGGTCGACGGCCATGATGATGGCGTCACGAATTTCGACGGCGGATTGTATGCCGGAAGTCTTACCGATCTCCAACAATCGTTCATAGCCGAATTCCTCTCCCCCGCTGGGTCGCGCTTCCGTGACGCCGTCCGTGAAAAAGACCGCCACGTCGCCATGCGACATTTGAATTCTCTCCTGCTCCACCGTCTGCTCGAAGAACGCGGGAGTCCCGATGCCGAGACCCATGCCGGTGGGTCTGATGAAAACCGCCGCGCCGTCGGAAACGTGGAGCATGGGACAATGCCCGGCGCGTGCAACCGTCATGGTACCGTCACGCAAATCCAACACCGCGTAGATGACGCTGATAAAAGACCGTTTGTCGATCGTCGCTGAGAGTGCGGAATGCGCTTGCGCCAGAAAATCTCTCGGGGAGGGATGAATCTTGCTCAAGCATTGGAAGATGCCTTTCATTTCCGCCATGTAGAACGCCGCTGAAACCCCTTTCCCGGAGACGTCGCCGACAATGATCCCGAGATGGTGTTCGTCGAGCTGCACAAAGTCGTAGTAATCTCCCCCCACCTCAAAGGCCGGCGACGACAGCGCCTCGATTTCGACGCCGGGAATAACGGGGAGTTTCTGCGGGAGGAGTTTTTTTTGCATTTCCTGAGCAACCATAATCTCCCGCATCAAGCGCTCGCGCTCCAGCGATTTCTCGATCAGTCTTGAGTTCTCAATCGCGATGGTGGCCTGGTCTGCGAAGGCCGAGATGACACCGATATCCTCCTGGTCGAACCCGAACGGCATTCCCTTGGTGGCGTAGAGAATTCCGATCGCCCGGTTATGCGACAGCAGCGGAACAATGACCATCGATTCGAACTTCCGCTTTGCGCCGCGCAAATGCGCAGTCCGCTTATCGTTTCCAACGTCGTCGATCACCACCGGCCGCAGCGTGTCAAGAACGAGATCCCTCAGGGAACCGTCTTTCGAAGACACGATGCCGAGGATCTCCTCGCGCGAAATATTCTTCAGTCCCACCGGTTCAACCTGTTCGCCGGCTGCGGCGGTCCCGACCGCCTCGTTCAGCGCCTTGCGCGGGTTCTCTTCCCTGATAATCTCAAGCCAGGAACTCTGGGCCTGGCAGACCTCCAGCGTCATCCTCGTCACAGAGTCGACGAGCTCGTTGAAGTCGAATACCTGCGTCACCAGTCGCCCCAGGTTATGCAGCGACGCAACTTCGCTGATTTTTCTGTCGAACGCTTCCGCCGTCGGCAGGTGAAACAGCGTACTGAGAAACGTCATGCCGAAATATATCGTCGAAAACAAAAAGACCACCGAGACGAACGACTGGAGCGGCGGGGAATAGAACAACAGCGATTTCCCGAGGGCGGTCTTCGACCACACCATGTAGTCAAACCCGACGAGGATGCCGAACAGGAGAAAGCCGTACAGCATGCTGAAGAGCTTCTCACGCTTTGAGAGGTACACAATCCACGACAGACGAAAAGAATTCATCAGCATCGCAACCACCGTCAATCCAAGGAGCAGGGACGACAGAAAACTGGACTCCATCGGTCGCGCGGAGAGTGTCGAGAGAGCTGTCGCCGCCGCACATCCGACAAGAATCAGAAAATTCCTTCGCGTACCTTTGCGGCGTTTCGAGAAAATAATATCGCGCAGGCTCAACAGCATCACGAGCATCAGCGTTCCCAGCACCGCTCCGACCACGTTCGCCATAACGATGGAATCAAATCCAAGCGGAATCAACAGGTAGTTCTTGGCGTCGAAGCCGCTCGACGGGAAGAACGACAACAACGCGATCGCCGTCCCGATGACGATGCTGACGACGAGAAGGAAGCCGAGTTTTTGGGCGGGATTCTGGTCCCGCCGCCAGAGGCCCTCAATGAGGAAATAAAGGAGAACGAACGCTGCGATCACGAAAACGTTCCGGAGAAACGTCACCCAGCCGACATCGATATCGACGCTCCTGCGAATGATGTCCGTCAGGAACACGACAAACATGAGGCTCGCGGATGTGATGAGAAAGAATGCTCTCTTCACCCGCGAACGAAACGGTTTTACGTCGATCGGACGCGCCATGTCAGAGCTTGACTTTGACCCACGTCAGTGAACGGAATTTCAAAAAATTCGAAGCGGTGTAGGCGATGATGTAGACGGGCAGCGCGAGCCAGGCACCCACAAGCCCGAGCCCCAGGCGAACACCAAAAAAATACGTCAACGGCAGAAAGATAACCCAGTGCGTGAGAACTTCGACAAACATGACGTACACGGTCGAACCACCCGCCTGTATCGCATTCGCGAGAATGATGCCCGTGGCGTAAAAGACCTGCGCGACTCCGGCAATTTGCAGTACGGGCCGGGCCGTGTCGATTACTTCCTTGTTTGTCGTTATGATCATGAGTATCCAATCGGGAACGAAGACAAAAAATACACCGACAATGATCGTGAAAATCGTTCCGAGTTTCGCCGTCTCAAATCCATACCGCTGCGCGAGATGGATGTCCCCTTTGCCCAGGGACTGTCCGACGAGCGTTTGTCCCGCCATGCCGAAACCAAAACACGGCATCATGGAGATGAACAACGCGCTGATGACGACCTGACTCGCGGCCTGGGCACCGATGCCAATGATCCCCGTGATGGCGACAAATACGAGAAAACCCAACAGAATGAGAATATTCTGCAGCGACACCGGTATCGACATTCTTACGATCTGCCAGATCACCTCCCGGGAGAGGTGAAAATGAGAATAATACCTATATTGTCTTCGATATCCGCCGAGAAAAGTTACACCGACGAAAAACAGCCACCCCAGAACCATACTCACGGACGAGCCGATCCCCGCCCCGGCGAGTTCCATCCTGGGAAACCCGAACGTGCCGAAGATAAAGAGGTAGTTGAACGCAATGTTGAAGAAGTTGATGATGATGGCGGAGAACATGAACACCTTGGTGTGTCCGATGCCGGAGAAAAAGCCGCGATACGATACGATGAGCAGGAAAAAGGGGAGGCCAAGAAATTGATACTTCATGAAGGCGGCCCCGGCGCGCGTGACGTCCTCATTCTTCGAGAAGAAATCGATGATGTCGTAGGAAAAAAAGTAACCAAGCGCACCAAACACGATTCCCACAACCAAAGATATCAGAAGAGAGTTGTTGAGCACCTCCCCTGCCTCCGTGTAGTTCTCCTCACCATGTCTTCGGGCAGAGAGCACCTGTGTACCGGTGCTGAAACTTGAGAACATGCTCGTCACTGCCATCGTGCCGAGAAATCCGAGTCCCATTGCCGCAAGTTGTACCTGTGTGTTCTCCAATCTGCCGATCATCGCGGCATTCACGATCGAAACTATCATTTGCGACGACAACGCTGCAACGACGGGAGTGGCGATGTAGAGAATCTCCTTTGCAAACTTCTTATCGGGCAAAAATTTCATTCCGCTTTCAGCAATGTAGGGGAAAATGCCATCACTTTCGGCACGACACAAGGTATGATTTTTCGATGAAAATCACAACGGAAGGAAAAAGAAAAAAACCCACTCCCGCCTGGAGAATGGGTTTTTTTCATTATCCTGAACTGGTTATGCTGAAAACTGTGCGATATACCTGTCCGCCTCTCGGGCGTAGCTCGACGCGGGATATTCTTTCTTCAGCCGTTTGTACAATGCCCCCGCTCTCTCCTTGTCACCCGCCAGTGCGTAGCAACGGGCAGCGAAGTGCAGGTACGCGGGAGTGTTCATCGTATTCGATACCGTGTTCGCCGCCTTCTCGTAGTACGATGCCGCCTTATCATACGATTTCTTGGCTTCATAACACGCCGCAAGCCCGGCATACGCCGACGCGTTCAACAATTTGTCGCTGCCGCTGAACTTCTCGAATTGCTTCTGCGCGTCATCGATCTTGCCGACGTTGAAATAGGCATTCGCAAGGTAGAAGCGCGCAAGTTCCCCCGACTCGCTGCTGCCGTAATTCTCGACAATCGCCTTCAGACCTATGATCCCGCGCTCCGGCTGGCCGTCGATTGCAGCCTGGTATTGACGGGGGTCGTTCGTGCCCGCGTCAAACAGGGTGAAAACCTTCCCGAGCTCCGTCGCGGCCTTCTCATCGGCCGCGCGCCGATTGTTGACAATAACGACCGCGATGACGATGATCGCGACAAGTCCCGTCAGCGCATAGCTGACGTACTTCTTGTTCTCATAATAGAACGATGTCATTTGCGCATACGTTGAGACAAGCGTGTCTTGCTTCATTTCTTTCTTCGTGATCTTCTTCTTGGGTTTCAGCATAGTCGTGCGAGAATGTTCATATGAATGTTGTTTGGATTATTTGTACGCCCGAGGCGATTCGAACGCCTGACCTACAGCTCCGGAGGCTGTCGCTCTATCCAGCTGAGCTACGGGCGCATGGCGACCTACTCAGTGACGTTGCGCAATACAATGTTGGATCTCCAAAATCATAGACAAATTCTAAGCACTAAATCCGAAATCATAAACAAAATCCAAGCACTAAATCCAAAATTCAAAAACATCACTCGGGATTCGACCAAACTGCCAAACGTTTTTGGTGCAATAACACCAAAATCCTCGTGGTCGTTTCGGAATTGGTGTTTCGAATTTAGGGTTTGTTTAGTGTTTCTCCGCCAGAGGCTGAGGATGCGCCTATGGCGAAGATATTCGAATTTAGAGTTCTTCAGTAGCAATCATGGCTCCGCGTAACATCACTTACTCAGATACATCGCAATGGCATGGGCTGTATTCACAAAAACCGCGAACGCGCGCGCTGCTATCAACGAATCCCAAACAATGTAGCAAAAATTCGGCAGATTTTCAAGCAATTCAACTGGCCTGGCGGGGTGCTGGCTCAGTTTGAATAGGAATGGTTCAGTTTAAAACTTAAGTGCCGTCCAGTTTGAAGAGGGGAAAACAAGGAAGAAAAGCGGCTTTGTTATGTCATTGACTCAGAGCATCAATAACGCCCTCTTCCACATCATCGCTATGCTCAATTCCATATCTAATCTTTGCGAGGTATTGTGGATCAAGTTTCCCCTCTCTCGGCTTAAAGTCGTCCCCATTGATACAATCCGCTTCCGATCTGATATAGGCTTTATTGCAGTCAACAGCACATAGCGAGGGAAGCGCGTCACAAGCACCAATTGGAATCTCAACATAGGTGGGGGGAACGGCCCCATTTGGCAGGGGTGGGGACTTTCGACAGCAGCGGTTTCTTACTTTTTCAATCTGTCTGCTTGGATAAACAAGAACAAGTTGCTGAGATGCTGTTTTGTGTACAACAATCCGATAATGCGGATCGTAGCCCGTCCGGTCAAATTCTCTCAGCAAGAAAACATTGCCTGTTTCTAAAGTCATGATGAAAGAACGGCACTATATTCTCGCATTTCATCAATCAGGTCGGTTCTTTCTTCTTCAGTGAGTTTATCAAATGGGTCGATAAAACGATGTTTCAAAAACATGGGGTGATTTTCTTTGGGCTCAGAAAGAAAATCTTCGTAGCAAATACTCTCTCTCTTTGTCTTTCCAGAATTGAACAAGTCTGCATATTGGTCCCATTCAGGGTAAGCATGACTAATATCAGAAAGTATAAATTCACCCTTTGGTCTCTTACCAATATCTGCAAAATTATTGGTCGAAAAAGAAAGCGCATCAATATCCGCTTTTGAGAACTGTTTAAGATCGATATTTTGTGAGACAAGCCTGACGTTATATGCCGAAGAACGTTCTATGGGATTTTCCTGTTGAAAGAATATCACTTCGGGTTCAAGCAGAATGTCTTTCAACATACTTCCGCCCGGCCCATATGGGAAAGCGTAATACTCGTCCATCGAAATCGGACGAGCATATTTTCTGACATGGTATCTGTCAGCAAAAAAGGCCAATTTCAGCAGACCCATATAGGTATATTCACCCCCTACCTGCTGCAACAAATACTGCAGCATTGCCACCCCCTTTTTAAGGGAAAACGGGAAGTGAATCTTTGGCTCAATACGACTTAACATAATATAATAGTAATGGAATAGGAATTAAGAAGCAAATAGAGCTTCCGCATACTTTGACTTAGCCAATCCTCAAACTGAGCCACTCGAAGGCAAATTGAGGCGGCGCAAAGGGCGGCGCTTTACTTTCATGACGAGGCCCTCATCGCCGCCCTGGCCCGTTCCACAGCCTGCATGACTGCCCGCAATACCTCGTCCGCGGATATTTTTACCATACACTCGAAGGTTGAGATCGGGCATCTCTCCCCTCCATGAATGCTGCACGGCCGGCACGCCAAGCCTTTTGTTTCAACTACCGTATCGTATTTTCCGTACGGCGCAAATCCAAACTCCGGAACTGTCGCACCGAACACCGCGACGACGGGCGTTCGAACGGCGACCGCAAGATGCATCGGAGCGCTGTCATTGCACACCAGGGCCTGGCAGCGACGGATCAGCTCTGCGCACTGTAAAAGAGTGAGCTCCCCGGCAGTGGAAAACACGCCGGGCAAGGAGATGTCGTGAACAATCCCATCACACAGTGAAACGTCACTCCGACCTCCTATCAGCACCACCCCCCAACCGGCTTCGACGAGCTTCCGCGAAAGCTCGACAAATCGTTCTTTCAACCAGCGTTTGGTGTTCCAGACCGTCCCGGGCGCGACGGCTATCAGCTTGGTCCGATCTTTGATGCCGGCCAGCTTGAGAAAGTCGTTCACGGCGCGCCGGTCATCGTCGGCCGGGTACAACTCCGGATATTCCGCGCCCTTCTCCTCGATTCCCAACGGCCCGAGCAGGCGCAAATTCCGCTCGACTTCATGAAGCGATTTCTCATACCGGACCACTTCATTAAAGAGGATTTTCCCCGCACTGGTGTGAAATCCGATACGGAGAGGAATGTTTCCAAGGCGTACGAGCAGAGCGCTGCGCAGCGAACGGTGCGGGACGACGGCAAGCTCGTATTTCCCTTTCCGGATCTGCGAGACCTTGCTCATCAGGCCTCCGATTCCCGAATCCTTGCCGCGCTTGTCGAACTCAAGAACGGCGCGAAGGGCAGGATGGTTCTGCAACAACTTCGCCGCCTGCGGCGTGACGACGATGTCGATGCCGGTGGAAGGAAAACTGCGCTTCAGGACCTGGACGAGAGGGAGCGTGAGGATTACATCCCCAAGAAAGGCCGTCTGGACGATGAGGGCGTTACGGATCTCAGATGCTGGCACGTGCAGAGGATTGTTCCAATTGTTCGACCTGTTCCTGCGTGTGCTTCCAGCGCCTGTGCATCCACAACCAATGATCCGGGTGCATCCGGACGTATTTCTCCAGGAGTGCGGTGTGCCTGCGCGTCAGCTCCACCACGCTTTCTTCCGTGTTGTCGGTGAGGTCGCCCGTGGGAATCTCCTCGAGCACGACCGTGTATCTGCCGCCCGGCTTGCGCGTGATGAATCCCATCTGGACCGGCGCGCCGCTGCGCAGGGCGAACACGGCGGGACCCTTATGGGTTGCAACGCTGCGGCCGAAAAAATTCACAAACGCGCCTTCCATCGCCCCGCTTTGGTCCGGCGCGATTGCGACAACTCCACCCTCGTCGAGCGTCCTGATAATTTCACGCACGGACATTCCCATCGGGACGACCCTGTTCCCGAGCAGGCATCGATTGCGATTGATCACGTCATCGACCAGCTTATTGGCCTGCGTCTGGACAATGATCGTGATGGGCAACTTGCTCAGGTAGCCCATTGCCAGGGCAATCAGTTCCCAGTTGCCAAAATGACCGGAAAGCATGATCAGCCCTTTCCCCCGGGCATACGCCGCCTTCATCAACTCGAGGTTCTCGATCTCGACCAATCGACGGAGTGCTTTATCGTCGAGGTTCGGAAACCACAGCAATTCCACAAGCGCGATGCCGTAGTTCCGGAATGCTCCTTGAGCGATTTTCCGAAGTTCCTCCTCCGTTTTATCCGGAAACGCATGACGCAGATTCTCCAACGCGATGTTCTTGCGCGGAGTATAGAGGTGAAACGCCAGTGACCCAAGATATCCGCCCAGTCGCTGGGCAGACTTCAGCGGCAGGAGCAGAACACACCACCTGAAGACCTGGAAGATCGCAAACTCGAAGTAATGCTTCATGCGGGCCGCCGAATAGTTCCTTTGAGCATCATGCCGGAGCCGGTTGTGAACAATTGTTCCGTTCGCACGGTATCACTCCCCCATGACCTTTATGACAACCCGCTTGCGCCGTTGACCGTCAAACTCCGCGTAATAGATTTGCTGCCATGGACCGAAATCGAGTTTACCACCGGTGACCGGAACGATTACTTCGTGGTGCATGAGGAGGCTTTTCAAGTGCGCGTCGGCGTTAGTTTCGCCCGTGCGATGATGACGATAACTGGGCTTAAATGGCGCCAACGACTCCAGCCATTCATCAATATCATGAATGAGGCCATCCTCCGCATCATTCACGTAGACCCCCGCGGTGATGTGCATGGCGGAAATGAGCACCATTCCTTCCTTGACGCCGCTCTTTTGAACGACCTGAGCGACGTCGGATGTAATATTGATATACTCTCTCTTTTTCTTCGTGTTGAACCAAAGGTATTCGGTAGCAGATTTCATCCGGTATCGGCTAATGTTAATCCAATCCTGTTTCGGGCGCGGCCCGGGCGCAAGACAAAGGCGTTATTAACATATCAAAAAACCACAAAAATAGCAATCGTCGCTCCCGGCCGGATAACCCTCTACCCCCACCTGCGGTGGACAAGTCCACCTTCGGTGGGTAAACCCTCTGCCTCCCCTGCCACGTGAACCTTCACAAGGTTTTCCATGATTGTACCTGGCCAAACCTTGTGAAGGTTTAGCAGCTCCCTCCCAGCCGGGTCTGTCGCAAAAGGTAACCTTCTGCCCTGTACATTCAACGTTGAAGGTTACCTTTCGAACTCACCCTGTAGTCCCTCTCTAATTTTAGAGAGGGACGTTGGCCACGGAAGCGCTTCCCCTTCCCTACTTGTAGGGAAGGGGATCAGAGGGGATGAGTTCGGCGAGGACCCTGAATTGAAGCATTTCAGGGCAGGCGTTGAAATGAGCAAAGGCCAAAAAAAAGCAGGCGAAGATTTCAACCTTCGCCTGCTTGTGTAACTCCACCAGCCCACTATTGCGGAGCCGGTTTGCTCCTGTTGCGTTACATCACTTGAGGAGCATTCCCGCGAAAAACACGCGGGATTACTCCTTTCATACTCCCCTTATTTGAGGAGTAACATCTTCTTTACCGTCACGAACGTCGACGTCTTCAAACCGTCGTCGTTCATTCCTTCGGCAATCATCCGGTAGAAGTACACGCCCGACGCCAGCCGCGATGCGTTGAATTGCACTTCCTGCGTACCGTTGTCCATCTGCTGACGGTCGAACAACGTCGCCACTTCCTGGCCCAGGATGTTGTAAATCTTCAACGTCACCACCGCCTGCTGCGGCAGGTCGAACCGGATCGTCGTCGTCGGGTTGAACGGGTTCGGATAGTTCTGGTACAACGTGTACGCCACCGGCGTCACGTCCTCCGCCGTAACCAGCGATCTCGGTCCCCTGTTCCTCGACGGTTGGATGCTCGGATTCACGTGCAGGAACCCTATATCCACCAGCCGGCGCGTGCCTTTGACCACCAGTGCGCTCGAGAAACTCACCGTATCCAGCGGCCCTTCAAACGCCGTATCGATACCGAGGATCGTCGCCGCAAGATTCGCATACGTCGCGGCATTCGCAAAGTTCCGGATCCGCACCAGCTTCACCTTCGGCACCGTATGCTTCGTGTTCCACGTCGTATCCCATCGGTACGTCACGTATCCCGTCATCAGCGTGTCCGCTCGCAACGCGATGTCCTTTACCATCATCCCGTTCAGCGGATTGCTCGTACCGTCGTCATAGATCATCTCGCCAAGTCCCACCGGCGTGATCGTATCATAGCTCGCCGCGATGCTCAGCTTCAACGCCACAAGGTTTCCAAACAACTCGTTGTCCTGAGTCGACTTTGGCGAGAGTGAGCTCTGCGCACCCTTCAGCCAGTTCGACGATTTCGTCGTGTCTCCTACTACGCCGCCCGGCGCCTTGAAGTCCAATCCACGAGCCGTACCGGTTTGGAGGGTGCTCGGTTTCACGAACAGCGACCCCGTGACCTTCGCGGGCGACTGCATGACGACCCACGCCAGATATCCCTTCAAGCTATCCGTCGGCACGCCAATCGTCATTCCACCCGTCTTCGTGTTGCCCACGTTGAA
>JBEKTW010000037.1:0-38487 GCA_049515655.1 Bacteroidota bacterium | reverse complement strand
CTTGTATATTCACAACAACCCAGTCAGAAAAGGGTACGTTGAAAAACCCGAACATTGGTTGTACTCAAGTGCACGGAATTATATTCTGGGCGATCATACGATCGTTCGAGTGGAATGCCTGATCTGAGATGGATGCCGTCTGGCCGGTCGGGAGCGCAGCTCCCTCCCAGATGTGGCAGCTCTCCTGTCCTGGGAGGGAGTTTCACTCCCGACCAGAGAGTAAGCGCGAGTGGAATGCCTGACGTGAGATGGATACCGTCTGGGCAGGTCGGGAGCGCAGCTCCCTCCCAGATGTGGCAGCTCTCCTGTCCTGGGAGGGAGTTTCACTCCCGACCACAGAGTAAGCGCGATTGGAATGCCTGATGTGAGATGGATACTGTCTGGGCAGGTCGGGAGCGCAGCTCCCTCCCAGCTAGGGCGCCGCCGAGGGACAAAGGTCACTCACCGGGCATTCGGCGCATTTCGGCTTCCGTGCCGGGCAAATTCTCCTCCCGTGGAATATCATCAGGTGGCTGACATCGATCCAATCCTTTTTCGGGATGATCTGCATCATGTCCCGTTCGATTTTTTCGGGGTCATCCTCCTTTGAGAATCCAAGGCGTTGGGAAATCCTCCTGACGTGTGTATCGACAACGATTCCTTCGGCTTTTCCAAATGCGGTCCCCAGGACGACGTTGGCGGTTTTTCTTCCCACTCCCGCCAGCTGAGTAAGTTCTTCCATGCTGTTGGGAACAATCCCGTCGTGCTGTTCAGTCAATGCCCTACAGCAGTTGATGATATTTCGCGCTTTTGCCCGGTAAAACCCCGTTGAACGGATGTCGGCTTCAAGTTCCTTAGGGTTGACCGTCGCATAGTCTTTCGCGGTTCGATACTTCTGAAACAGCGTTTGCGTCACAATGTTGACCCGCTCATCGGTGCATTGTGCGGAGAGTATCGTCGCGATGAGAAGCTCAAGAGGATTCACGTGCTCGAGTGCGCAGGTCGCCTCCGGGTAATGACGTTTCAACCGGGCGACGACCGTCCGTGATCGCCGCTTCAATGCATCGGGATGTTCTTTCCCGCGGGAAGTCTTTCCAGCCATCAATGAACTCTTACATCGCCGAACACTTTTGTAATGGAGATCTTGAGTCGCTTCGAAGACGCTTCGTAGGGCGCAGTTGCGGTATGGAGGTCTGCGGATATGCCTCCTTTGTGCTGGTCGAAGACCGTCACATTCCCGAACGTAGAATTCGCGTTCACGCTGACGGCCGCATCCTTCGGAAGAATCACCGTTGAATCTCCAAAAACGCCGTGGATGCGCAGGATATGTTCGCCATCGGCAAACGCCGCCTGGGAGAGGTTGACCGTGCAGTCGCCGAAGATTGTGGAGACGGATCCTCCCTTGAAGTTCTGGGAAGAGACGTTCACGAAAACATCCCCGAAGACATTCGAATCGTGGACCAGCTCACCTTCAAACTGCGGTGAAGGGGAGGGTTGTCCGGCGGCCGGAGGTGGTTGTCCTGCGACCGGCGGTGATTGTTCAGCAGTCGGCAACGGATGTTCCCTCCTTCGTTTGGTCAGGATGAAAATTCCCCAGAGAATGATGAGCACGGGCCAGTAGTCTCTCATGACATCCCCGAAATCTGCAATGCCCAGGTTGTTCAGGAGCAAGAGTACTCCGAAAATGACGAGAATTAATCCCCAAAATGAGTAGCGCATAAATGATTGTTCCGTTTGTTCTTTATGATTATTCCATTACCTATAACCTATGACCTACAACCTGTAACCCTTAACCTCCAACTCAACTTCGAACATCCAAACGTCCATCATCCATCCTCCATCATCCATTATCCCTTTACCCCTAACCTCGAACCTCAAACCTCTTCCTCACTTCCTTCACACTCAACGTATTGACCACATCTTTCCGTTCAAGCCATCCTTTTCGCGCGATTCCAACGCCGTACCGGACGTCCTTTAAACCGTCGATGTTGTGAGCGTCGGGATTGATGCACACCTTGACGCCTTTCTCTTTTGCATACTTGCACAATCGCCAATCGAGGTCGAGACGCGACGGATGCGCATTGATCTCGATCATCTTGCCATAATCGGCTGCCGCGTCGATGACTTCGATCATATTCACCGGATAACCTTCGCGCTCAAGCAGCAATCGCCCCGTTGGGTGTCCCAGCATCGCGACATATTTATTCTTCAGAGCCTTGATGGTGCGCCGGGTGGCTTCGGCTTCAGTCATCTTGAACTTGCTGTGAATCGATGCGACGACGTAATCAAACCGCTCCAAGACTCCGCTATTCCAGTCCAAACTGCCGTCTGGAAGAATATCGACTTCCGTTCCCTTGAAGAACTTGAAGCCATTGAATCCGCCGTTGAGCTTGTCGATTTCCCTGAGCTGCTGTTTCACTTTCTCGTCGCTCAGGCCGCCCGCATAAGCGGCGATTTTGCTGTGGTCGGCGATACCAAGATATTCCCAGCCCAATTCCCTCGCAGCTGCGGCCATCTCCGCAAGGGTGTTCGCTCCATCACTATACGTTGTATGGCAATGAAAAGTTCCACGGAGGTCGTTGAGCTCTATCAGCTCGGGGATGGCATCGTCCGCCGCTGCTTCAATCTCGCCCATGTGTTCGCGAAGCTCGGGGGGGACGTAGGCAAGACGGAGAGACCTGTAGATGTCTTCTTCCGTCTTGCATTGTATGAGGCGTTTTGCTTTGCCCCGTTTTTCATCCGCACCGAGTTCCGAGAATCCGTATTCGTTCAAACTCCAGCCGAATTGTTTTGCCCGCGACCGCATCTCGATATTGTGCTCTTTGCTTCCCGTGAAGTATGCAAGCGCAAATGGGAATTCTGTCTCGCTCACAATCCGCAGGTCACAATGAATCCCGGATTTCAGCATCACGCTTGATTTTGTTTCACCCTGACCGATGAGAGATTCGACGTCCGGATGGGAGGTGAAGGCACGCATGATCTTCGCGGTATCGGCTGGCTTTGCGCTGACGACAATATCGATATCGCCGATAATTTCTTTCCGCCGTCGCAAACTTCCCGCAATCTCACATCGTATCACCCCCTTTTGTTTTTTTAATGCATCGAGTATATGAGTCGCGGCCTCCTCAGCCCGGGGGAACAGATGCTGGTCGGCGTGCTTGCTCAGGGTTTCGATGCCCTTGAGGATATTTTCTTCGCTCTTCTCGCCAAAACCGTCCAGCGCGGCCAGCTTGTGCTGCTGCGCCGCTTTCTGAAGCTGGTCGACCGACCTGATGTTCAATTTATCATAGAGAATCTTCACGCGCTTCGGGCCGAGGCCCTGAATGCGAATCATCTCCAGCAATCCGGCGGGGAGGGAGGATTGCAATTCATGATGATACTTCGACTTGCCGCTCCGGACAAGTTCTGTGATTGTCTCAGCCAAACCCTTACCGATTCCCTTGATGTCCTGCAGCTCGCCCGTCTCGACGATCTGCTCCAGGTCTTTCGTGAGGGCGCCGACGATTCGGGAGGCGTTGTGGTACGCCCTGGACTTGAATGGATTCTCACCTCGAAGCTCCAACAGCGTCCCGATTTCATCGAGGATGTCGGCGATTTCCTTCTTATCCATGGCGCGAAAATGAGGAACAATGGGCTGTGATTAGACCGCCGTGAATTCGCCGCCGGGGACAACTTCTCCCTTGGCGAGAGTCTCAAAAAATGAATCGAGATGGTCGATGACTTGCTGCTCTTCCGTGCATTTCATCAATTCGACGCGGAGTTTCGAGATCCAAGGAAGCTCGCGAAGATAGCCGGCATAGTGTTTCCGGAATTCGATCACTGCCCGTTGTTCTCCCTTGTATTTCACCGCCAGCCGCAAATGGGAAAGCAACAAATCGAGCCGCTCCTGCGCCGTCCGGGGTGGAAGCAATTCGCCTGTGGCGAGATAGTGCTTTATCTCCTGGAATATCCATGGATTCTCGATCGCCGCTCGCGCGACCATCACTCCGTCACATCCGGTGGTGTCGAAGACCATCCTGGCCCGTTCCGGCGAATCAATTCCTCCGTTGACGATGACCGGGATACTCACGGCCTGCTTCACGGCCGGAATCAAACTGTAGTCCGGTTCTCCTTTGTGCCCTTGCGCGCGCGTCCTGCAGTGGATGGTGAGGGCTTTTGCGCCGGTGTCTTCAACCATTTTCGCTACTTCAACGATTTGAATTGTCTTTTCATCCCATCCTAAACGTGTCTTGACCGTCACCGGAAGCCGTACGGCATCGACGACCGTCGAAATGAGGAGTCGCATTTGGGAGAGATCGCGGAGCAGTCCGGAACCGGCTCCGCGTCCGACGACCTTGCGGACCCAGCAGCCGCAGTTGATATCGATAAGGTCGGGACGTAAGGATTCCGCCATCCGCGCCGCCGTATCCATCGATGATTCGTCCCCGCCATAAAGCTGGATGCCGAACGGTCGCTCCTCCGCCAGGAACTCCATTTTTTGTTTCGTCCTCTTGGAATCGCGGGCAAGCCCGTCGGCATTGACGAATTCCGTGTACATGATGTCTGCGCCGAGGTTCTTGCACACCAGCCGGAAAGCGATGTCTGTGACATCTTCCATTGGAGCAAGGAGCACGGCATGCGGAATATTGATGTTTCCGATTTGCATTAATGATAGACTCTTACGGAATTAATGTACAGAAAATCGACATCCGAAACAATCTGGCAGTTCCTCGGTTTGAACCGTGTTGTCCGGACTCAACCCCTCCGGCGAGGTTGTTCATAAATTAAGCCAACCCGTCATCCTGACATGCTCTTGGTCAGGATCTGAACCGAGCATGTCACCGCTGACGTTTAGATGCTGACCAGAAGAATGTCAGCATGACGCTGGGACTTTTAGGACAGCGTCAAACTTCTCCCCCTTTTTTAAGGGGGAGAATACAAGAGGGGGTCGTCTTTGGACGAAACGACTTCAAACTGAGACATTACCAAACAACCTATTTCGATACGGGAGACTCGGAAACTCTCTTGAGCTTGCGTGCGTCCGCAAGTATTGCGCTATAGATTGTTTTGATGAAGGATCGGTCGAGGCGGGCTTCATCTGCCAGGGCGAGTCTGCTCTCGATGATCTTGCGTTCCTGTTTCGGGCTGGGGGTCGGCACGCCGCGAGCGAGCTCCTGCCGCTGACTCAGCAGGATCATCAGCATATCGTCGAAAAAATCGATCTCTTCCCCGATGCGGGCGATGGAATCGGTTTTCCGTATCATTTCCTGGCGCAGCAGATGGTCGGTGAGCACAAGGGCAATCATGGATTCCACGACCGGAACAACCCGCGGACAAAGACACGGGTCGTGGCGGCCCTCCACTTTGATCGTACGTTTTTTCCCCCTGAGGTCGACTGTGTCCTGCGCTTTCGGTATCGATGACGCCGGTTTGACCGCGACCCGGACGACGATATCTTCGCCGTTTGAAATTCCGCCGAGAATTCCCCCCGCGAAGTTGGTTTTCGTTCTCACTCTGCCGGTTCTTCTCTCCTTGTAGAAGGCATCGTTGTGCTCGCTCCCTTTCATCCGCGCCGAGGCAAAGCCCGAGCCGACTTCGAATCCTTTCACCGCGGGAATCGACAGGAGGGCTTTGGCCAGGTCGGCTTCGAGTTTGTCGAATACCGGATCTCCCAGTCCCGCCGGACAGTTTCTCACGACCGCTTCGACAACGCCGCCGAGGGAATCTCCCTCATTCTTTACGCGAAGGATCTTCCTCTCCATCCTCTTTGCGGCTTCGGGGTCGGGGCAGCGTACGGGGTTGTTTTCAATTTCGTCAAGATCGATCTTCCCGGCGACAATACCGCCGATTTCCTTCGTGTACGCGACGATGCGGATTCCTCGGCGTTCGAGGATGTGTTTCGCAAGGGCTCCTGCCGCGACCCGTCCGACAGTTTCCCTCCCGGACGAACGGCCGCCGCCACGGTAATCCTGTATTCCATACTTCGAAAGATACGTGTAACCGGCATGCCCGGGGCGGAAGAGGTCTTTGATGGATTCGTACGCTTTCGGATCCTGGTTCTTATTCTCGACCAGCATGCAGATGGGTGTTCCGAGTGTCTTGCCATTAAAGACACCGCTCAAGACCTGCACCCGGTCGAGCTCCTGGCGCGAAGTCGTCACGGCGCTCTGGCCTGGTCGCCGGCGATCCAGTTCCTTCTGGATGAATGCTGTGGAGAATGGCACGTTTGGCTGCACTCCGTCGATCAGCACGCCGACAGCGGCACCGTGGCTTTCACCAAACGTCGTCACCCGGAAGAATTTTCCGGTTGCGTTACCTGCCATACCTTATTCCTTTCCTTCTATTTTGCCGAACTCTTCCCAGAAGTCCGGGAAGGACTTTGACACGCATGCGGGATTCGTGATCACGATGCCGTCAACTTCCAGTCCGGCGATCGCAAAACTCATTGCCATACGATGGTCGTTGTATGTTTCGATTTTCGCACCATGCGGCGATTGCGGGTGAATAATGAGACCGTCATCAAGCAGCTCAACTCCCGTGCCCATTCTCCGGAGTTCAACGGCCAGCGCCGTGAGGCGGTTTGTTTCCTTGTACTGGAGATGGGCCACGTTGCCGATTTTGGTCGGTCCCTCGGCGAATGCTGCGAGCACGGCGAGCGTCGGAACGCAGTCAGGCATCGCGTTCATATCGACTTCGGCGCCGAAGAGCCGTGCGCCGCGGAGTTCCACACCGCTTGGGTGTTGAGAGACCGCACACCCCATGTCTGAGAGCACCCTGAGAAACTTCAAATCTCCCTGGAGCGAATCGGGGGAAAGATCCGGGATACGCACCCGCCCCCCGGTGAGCGCTGCTGCCGCCAGGAAGTACGATGCGGCGGTAGCATCCGCCTCGATGCGAAATTCTCTTCCGATGTATTTCTGGGAATTGCTCACGTCATAGTTGCGCGGGTCGATAACCTCTACATCGGCTCCGAACGACCGCATCACGTGCAGCGACATGTCGATGTACGGGAGAGAACTGATTTCATCCGTGATATGAAGTGTTACGGGCCATTTTGCGTACGGGGCCGAGAGCAAAAGAGACGAAGCAAATTGACTGCTGATGGACGCGTTGATGCCGATTCTGCCTCCGACGAAATTTCCCCCGACGATGGTCACCGGTGGAAAACCATTCCTGCCGGTTGTTTTGACCCCTGCGGATTGAAGCGCGCTCAGGAGGTCCCCGATTGGACGCCGGCGCATTTGCTCGTCTCCATCGATGACAGTTGTCCCTTCCGCCAGTCCTGCGAATGCCGACAGAAAACGCATGGCCGTTCCGGCGTTTCCGACGAAAATTTCCTTTGAGGGAGCACGGAAATGACCGGCAGTACCGTCGACTTCCAGGATTTCTCCGCGTTCTCTGATGCCGATGCCGAACCCCTTCAGGGCGTCGACTAACACCCTGGAATCATCGCTCAGTGACGGTCGAACGAGTTGTGACGAACCCTCAGCCAAGGCGGCGACAATAAGCGCTCGGTTTGTGTAGCTCTTCGAAGGCGGGATATTTACTTCTGCATCCATTCTCCGTGTCGGATGGATGCGGCGCGCGGGTTCGCCCATCATTCAAGACCCTCAAGGAAAAGTTTGGATTGCAATCGTGCCTGCAGGGTGAATAACTCCATCCCGGTGATGACCCGGCAGTGCGCCGACTTTGCCGCTGTCAGCAGGGGCGTCATTTCCGGCCGGTAGACGGCGTCGAAAACGATCATCCCTCTGTGGAAGAACTTCTTCGGAACCAATGGGGGGTCGGTTTCCGGATGCATCCCGACGGATGTCCCGTTCATCAAAACGTCGGCCTCCAGACTCTCAAGGAAATCAAACAGTCTCCATTCACAGCCAAATTCAGCCGCCATCGCCCGTGCTTTATCAGGCGAACGACCAACAACCGTTGTATGGGCGCCGAGCGAGGCCGAGGCGAACGCCAGTGTCCGTGCTGTCCCGCCTGTCCCGAGCACGATGATTCGTTTACCGCGCGGCTGTATTTTTTTCATCATGATCTGGATGATGGCGGAAAGGTCGGTGTTGGAGCCGGTGAGTCGCCTTTTGCTGACGATAACCGTGTTCACGGCCCGCAGCTTCTCGGCCGCTGCGTCAATGGTCTCCAGGAATGGTATGATTCGTTCCTTGAAAGGCATTGTCACGCTGAACCCATGTAGCTCGCCGCTAAAAGCGTCAAGAAAACTGGCGAGATCGTCGACGAGAAAGTTCAGGTAGATGGCATTGACATCTTTTCGTTTGAAGATCGTGTTGTGGTAGAATATTCCCTTGCTCTGTGAAACGGGGTTTCCGACCAGGCCGAATACCTTTGTCCGGGAGCTGAAAGCAGTCATTCTGTAGATATTCTTTAGGTCATCAACCGTGAATTGACCGGGTGCGGTACATTCATCGACCGCCAGAGTGGCATAGGTGAGAAACCCTCCAAACCGTGCAGACAAGATTCTGCTCGCCTGTCCGCGTTCGCCCATGCAGAACGCGATCATTTTTTGCCGGTCACGCTTCGCCCGTCTGAGCAACGCGAAAACACGTCTGTTATCCGTGATGTCATTCGCGGTCGTCGCAATCTTGAGGATGTCGGCTCCGGTCTTCCGCATGTCCGCGTACACTTCCTCGAGTTTATCCGGCGTTTCATCGAAATTATGATATGAAACGATGATCTTTGTCCGGGAAGGATTCTTCGAGAGGGATGAAATACGCTCGCCGCCCCAGCTCATTTCGACGTCGATAAAATCCGCCCCGTTGCTGATAGCCCTGGAGAAGAAATCGAATTGTTCATCGGCGGTCCCGGAGAATGTGCCGCCTTCGCTGGCTCGACGGTTGGTAATGATCACCTTCGGTCTGGATCTCCGGAGTAACCTGGCGAGATCCACATCGGCCATACCGTCCGTTCTCACCTCAACGAGGTCGGCTTTCCTGCCCGCGCTCGAGAGCTTTCTAACTGCCTCAGCCATGGAAACCGGGGCGATGGAAACGCAGATGTTCATCATGAAAGGATCCTTCGTACCGCGTCGTGAGATAATCGCATATCGGTCCGCGCTTTACCGATCCGCTGGAGAAGTGTGTAGTGAACTCTTCCGTCTCTGGCTTTCTTGTCCGTGCGCGTCGCCTCGCACAGCTCCGTGATATCGGTTGACGACGGAATTTTTGTCGGGAGTCGGTATGCGTGCAGGAGGTTTTCCAATCGCGCGACCGCGCCGGCGGTCAACAACCCGCGCGCAACCGAAATCCTCGCTTCTGCCGCCATGCCGATAGCCACCGCCATGCCGTGCGGGAGCCGGTAGCCGGAGAGTGACTCCAGGGCATGGCCGATCGTGTGGCCGAAATTAAGAATGCGGCGATAACTGGTTTCCTTCTCATCGATTTCCACAACGTTCCTTTTCAATTCACAGCATCGTGTGATGACTTTAATGAGCGCCTTCGTGTCGCGGGTGAGAATCTTTTCGGAATGAACTTCAAGGTATGAGAATAAATCCCTGTCGAGGATGGCGGCAAACTTGATGACTTCCGCCATGCCATTGACGAACTCGCGATCGGGGAGTGTGCCGAGCGTCGAGATATCGATGCAGACTCTCTTCGGCTGACAAAAAGCCCCGAGAAGATTCTTGCCCAGCGGATGGTTGACGGCTACCTTGCCGCCGATGCTGCTGTCCACCTGGGCGAGCAGCGTCGTAGGTATGTGCACATACCGGATACCGCGGAGCAGGGTCGACGCGACGAAACCTGCCAGGTCGCCTACCATACCGCCGCCGAGCGCGATGATGACGGAACTTCTGACCGCGCCAAGCGAAAGGAGTTTGTCTTCGAGCTGCCCTTTCGTCGCACGGCTCTTGGACTTCTCGCCGGCTGGTACGGAGAGTAAGGGACAATCCACGCCGGTTCGTTTCATCAAACGGGCGAATTTCGTACCGTAAAATCTTTTCACATTTGAGTCTGTGATCGCGAAATAACGGTCACCGGGAACAAACCTCAAAATGTCTCTTGCAGCGTCGGTCAGTGTGGTCCCGATGACGATATCGTAGGAATCGTCAGCTTCTTTTTTCAGACTGATATGGATTTTTGTGGCCATGAACCATTTTCCCTGGTCTGGGGCATCAAGTATGTAAGATACGCGAGAACGTGAGAAAATTCAAGTGCCGGGAGCATCCACGGGGAAACATTCACGGGGAAACGGATAGTCAGCCTCGACCTGCCGGACATTAGACCATTCTTTCACAGCGTAGGAATAATAAATAGAAATGGATTAAGGCAAATGGGCTATGGCAAGAATGGTTCGTATTCAGACCTTAATAGCTGTTTCTCGGAATTGAGAACGCTTTGTTCGCGACATATCAAGCTCTTGAAATCTTGACTTTCCCCAAAAGCTTTCGTATACTTTGCAGACGATGGGAGGACATTTCTCATATTGCTCTCGGCGAAGCGCGATTTCGGCGCACGAATGTCCTTCATCAAGATGAGTTTCGTTGTGAGAATGCAATGAACCCCGCCGAGTGATCAGCGGGGTTTTTTTATGATCGCTTGAAGCCGCCTCACTCTGAGGCGGTCGAGCAAGCCGAAGGTTCAAAAGGAATCTGTATGATTGTTGTGATGAAATCAAGCGCGACTGATGTCGATGTGCAACGGGTCATTCAGCGCGTCGAGGAACTCGGATTGAAGGCGCATCTCTCCAGAGGAGTGGAGCGCACGATCATCGGCATCATCGGTGACGAACGCCTCTTCAAGAGAGAACAATTCTCTCTTCTCCCCTGTGTTGAGAGCGTCATCCCCGTTCTCCGGCCGTACAGGCTTGCCGGCAGGGATTTCAAGCCTGATGACAGCGTCATCCAGGTGGCGGGCGTGAAGATCGGTGGAAGGAATATTACAGTGATTGCCGGACCATGTTCCGTCGAGAGTGAGGAACAGTTATTCGCGACCGCTCTCGCGGTCAAGTCGGCGGGCGCATCCCTGCTGCGTGGAGGAGCGTACAAACCAAGGACGAGTCCGTACGCGTTCCAGGGGCTGGGAGAAGATGGGCTGAAGTTGCTGGCCAAGGCACGTGAACAAACGGGATTGGGGATCGTGACAGAGGTGATGGAATCGGGAGAGGTGGAACTCGTTTCCAAGTATGCAGATTGTCTGCAGGTAGGGGCGCGCAACATGCAGAACACGAAGCTTCTCAAGAAAATCGCGCAGGTCGGAAAACCTGTGCTGCTGAAGCGGAATTTCTCCGCGACGCTGAATGAATTCCTCATGAGCGCGGAATACCTTCTCGCCGGCGGCAATAACAACGTCATCCTGTGTGAGCGGGGCATTCGGACTTTCGTTGAGTATACGCGGAATACCCTGGACCTCAACATTGTCCCGGCGATCAAACAGCTCTCGCATCTTCCCATTATCGTCGACCCAAGCCATGGAACGGGAAGACACGAGCTGATCATCCCCATGAGCCGTGCCGCAGTTGCCGCCGGGGCTGATGGTTTGATTGTGGAAGTTCATCCCGACCCTTCCCAGGCTTTTTCGGACGGTGAGCAATCGCTGACACCGGCGGAGTTTAAACAGCTCATGGCGCAAGTAAGGGCGGTTGCCGCCGCAGTTGGAAGAACGAGTGACTGATTCTCAGATTGCGCGTCCTTCTTCATGCCGAAACGACGTGCGAACCCTTGATTTTCAAGCCCGAATTCCTTACGTTGAGTTGAACCAATGGTCAGTTCCCAGACGATAAAGAAGCTCAAGGAAATAGTCGGTCCGGAGAACCTGCTTGATTCGCCGGAAGCCCGTATTTCGTATTCCTACGATGCAGCCGCATTGAAGCCGCAACTGCCCATCGCAGCCGTCCGGCCCTCCACTGCGGAACAGATTTCTCAAATCGTCAAGCTCGCCAACGAGGAAGGCTTCTCCGTTGTGCCACGGGGGTCGGGCACGGGACTCAGCGGCGGCGTCATCCCGCTGGAAAATTCTGTCGTCCTGTTGACCAACCACTGGAATCGGATTCTTGAGATAGACCAGGAAAATCTCACGGCAACGGTCGAGCCGGGAGTGATAACGGCGAATCTCCATGAGGCGGTCGAAAAGCTCGGTTTGCTCTATCCGCCCGATCCTGGAAGCTCGACCATCTGTACGATCGGCGGAAATGTCGCGGAGAATGCGGGCGGTTTGAGGGGCTTGAAGTATGGCGTCACGAAGAATTATGTCATGGGAATGGAGGTCGTGTTGCCCACCGGTGAGATACTCCGCACCGGTGGAAAATCGGTTAAGGACGTTGCCGGCTACAATCTGAAGGACGTGCTGACGGGCTCTGAAGGGACTCTCGGGATTTTCACAAGAATTCTGCTCCGGCTCATCCCCAAGCCGGAAACCTCCAAGACCATGCTGGCTTTTTATACATCGATGGAAGACGCGGCAAGAACGGTTTCTGCCGTTATCGCCGCAAGAATTACTCCGGCCATGATGGAGTTTCTCGATAATATGACCATTCGCTGTGTTGAGGAGTACGCTCATCTTGGCCTTCCCGTGGATGCTGAGGCTATGCTTCTCATTGAAGTCGACGGGCGGCTTTCGGTTGTTGAAGAGGATGCGCGCCTGGTCGAAGAGATTTGTCGGAAACATCGTGCCACCGCCGTTAAAGTTTCTCAGAATGAGAGCGAGTCGGTAAAACTGAAAGCAGCTCGACGCTCCGCACTCACCTCGCTCGCACGGGTGACTCCAACGACCATCATGGAAGACGTCGCCGTTCCCCGCTCCGACCTTGCAAGACTCGTCGACCGGATCAAATCGATTGCCCGAAAGCACGATGTTCGGATCGGCACGTTCGGCCATGCTGGCGATGGGAATCTTCATCCAAATTATTTGACGGATGAACGTGATAACGAAGCATTCGCGCGGGCGGAAAAAACCATTTTCGAGGTCGAAGAAGCCGCGATTGAGCTTGGCGGGACAATTACCGGCGAACACGGTGTCGGCCTGTACAAAAAACGTCTGCTGGAAAAGATGGTCGGAGGTGCATCGATTGCCATGATGAAGACATTGAAGCAAATGATGGATCCGAACAATATCCTGAATCCAGGCAAGGTCTTCGACATGAACTCGCGGTGTGAAGGCCCGCTGCCCCGGCAGAGAGGACAGATCATGAAGTTCGAGGACGTCGCATGGATGTAACACGAATCGGATGTATAATTCTTCAGTGATCTTACACATGGAAGGGCAAAAAGAACTCTTATGATGCGATTTTCGGAACTCATCCCCCAGCCCCTTCTCTTAAACAAGAGAAGGGGAGCGTTTGGAAAGCCAACGTCCCTCTCTAAGTTTAGAGAGGGACCACAGGGTGAGTTCGGATCACTGATTTCATCCGCAGCCCACTTTTGCGTAACATGAATTCTTCATTGAAAAACTCACGATGAGCAGCCTGAAGGAATATTTTGGAAGACAGCGGAAATTTCCGGTAACGATTCTAGGTATCGGCATGCTCGTCTTCCTGGGCTTTGCGGACTACCTGACGGGCCCGGAGATTTCATTTTTATTCCTCTACTTCCTGCCAATTTACCTGGTTGCGCGTTTTGCCGGAAAGTGGCAGGGTATCCTGATCTCGATCGTGGGGGCCGCTACATGGCTTATCGCTGATTTTGCGATGGGAGTTCATTATTCAAATGTATTGATCCCGTATTGGAACGCGTTGATGCTCCTGGGCATCTTCATCGTGGTGACGAATTACATATCCGCCCTCAAAGAACTGAATGAACATCTGGAGCAGAATGTCAGGGAGAGGACGATAACCTTGACGGCAGAGATCCATGAGCGCATCCGGGCGGAGGAATCGCTCAGGGAAAGTGAAAAACGGTTCCGCAGTCTGTCGGAAGCGTCGTCCGAAGGGATCGGCATTAGCGAGAACGGCGTGATCACCGATATTAGTAATCGGATGGCCGATATGCTTGGATACACGGCCCAGGAAATGGTCGGGAAAAGCGTTGTGGATTTTGTCGCCCCGGAATCGCTCGACCTTGTCAAAAAGCACTTCCAATCGGGCTCAGAAGAACCCTATGAGCACCTCGCGCGCCGCAAAGACGGTTCCGTTTTTCCCGTCGAGGTGCGGGCGAGGGTGATTACATCCCAGGACCGCGTATTGCGCATGACAGCCCTTCGTGACATCTCCGACCGCAAGAGGGCGGAGGAGATCTTGAAAGGCCAGCAGGAGTTTCTGAGAAAGGTCATCGACCTCAACCCGGGCTTCATCTTCGCCAAGGACAGGGAAGGCCGGTTTACCCTCGTGAATCAGGCCGTGGCTGACACCTACGGCACGACCGTTGAGAACCTCATCGGCAAGACCGATGCCGACTTCAACTCCAATGCCGAAGAGGTCGAATTCTTTAGGAGAATGGACCTTGAAGTCATGGACTCCCGCAAGATGAAGTTCATACCGGAAGAGAGGATTACCGCTGCCGGCGGGAAAATGCGCTGGCTGCAAACGGTGAAGATACCGATCATTGGAAACGACGGATGCGCGAATCAAATACTGGGCGTATCCACGGACATCAGCGAGAGGAAACGCGTGGAGCAGCTCCAGGACGCGGTCTATCGGATCTCTGCGGCGGTCGCGAGCTCTGCGTCGTTGGATGACCTCTTCCGGGCTGTTCATCAGATCATTGGCGGAGTGATGCCCGCGAAAAATTTCTACATCGCACTCTATGATGACAAGACGGAAATTCTTAGTTTTCCATACTTCGTCGATGAAGTAGATATTACGCCGCCGGCGGGGAACGTCGGCAAGGGGCTCACCGCCTACGTCCTGCGAACGGGCAAGTCGCTGCTGTGCGATGAAAAGCTCTTTGAAGTCCTGGCACGCCGCGGCGACGCCGAACTTGTCGGTGCACCGGCCTCGATCTGGCTTGGGGTTCCTCTCGCCGCCGAGCAGAAAACGATCGGCGTCATGGTTGTGCAGCATTACTCCGATCCGGGAGCGTACAGGGAACCCGAAAAACAAATCCTCGAATTCATTTCTTCAGAAGTAGCCCGCGCGATCGACCGCAAGTGGGCGGAAGAGAAGATTCGTGAGAGCGAGGAACGTTACCGGCGTCTCATCGAGATGTCGCCCGATGCGATCGCGGTTCACAGCAATGGAAAGGTCGTGTTTGCGAACTCAGCGACAGCAAGGCTGTTGGGGGCAAGCACACTCGACGAGGTGATAGGCAAACCGCTGCGGGAAATTGTGCATCCGGATTATTGGCGGGTCGTGACTGAACGGGTCCGGCAGATGACGGAGGAACGCAAGGAAGCACCCCTGCTTGAGGAAAAATTTGTCCGGCTCGACGGCAAGCCCATCGATGTCGAGGTGGCGGCGATTCCGTTTACCTTCCGGGGGGAACCTGCCGTGCAAGTTGTCGTCCGCGATATCAGCGAGCGCAGACGGGTCCAGCGGGCTCTCGAGCTGCAGACGTCCTACTTCCAACAGCTCTTCGAAAGTTCACCCGCAGGCATTGTCCTTCTCGGCAGGAACAATGAAATACTCAATGCCAATAGAGCTTTTGAACAAATGTTCCAGTACCCTGTCGGAGAATTGAAAGGAAAAGATATTGACGATCTGATCGTGCCCGAGACCCTGCAAAGCGAGGGAGAAGACTTGTCCGTCAAATCCCAGCGCGGGGAGGTCGTTCAAAAGGAGACGGTCAGAATGAGGAAGGATGGCAGCCTCATAGGGGTCAGCATCGCAGGATACCCTATCGTCATAGAAAACCAGCGCGTCGGTATCTACGGAATGTATATTGATATCTCCGAGCGAAGGAAGCTGGAAGACCAGCTTCGGCAGGCTCAAAAAATGGAAGGGATCGGGACGCTCGCGGGCGGCATCGCGCACGACTTCAACAACGTTCTCGGAATCATCCTCGCGTATACGTCTGTCATTCAGCAGGGCAAGATCGACGCGGAGAAGCAGTCCCAGTGCCTGGAAACCATCGAGAAGGCGGTGCAGCGGGGCGCGAGTCTTGTCCGGCAGCTTCTCACGTTCGCAAGAAAGACGGACGTTCTGCTGGAATCCCTCAATCTCAATGAGCTGGTGACCGAGCTTGCCACTATGTTGAAGGAAACGTTCCCAAAGACCATCACGTTCTCGGTGCAGCTTGACAAGCAGCTCCCGAGTATTATCGGCGACCGTAACCAGATACACCAGGCGTTACTCAATCTGTGCCTCAACTCCCGCGACGCGATGCCCCGCGGCGGGACAATCACTTTTACGACGGAGATCCAGGACCGGGCGACCTTGCTGGAGCAGTATTCGGATGCCCAGGACGAGCAGTACATTCGCTTGAGCGTGACCGACACCGGCGAAGGGATGGACGAGGCCACGCTCGGCAGGATCTTCGAGCCGTTCTTTACGACGAAAGCACGGGGAAAGGGAACCGGCCTCGGACTCGCAGTTGCCTATGGTGTTGTCAAAAGCCACCGCGGGTATATCGACGTTGAGAGTACCGTCGGAAAAGGGACGACGTTTCATCTCTATTTTCCGGCGCCTTCCCAGAAGTATGAATCGCTCGGGGTTGCAAAGGAGGAATTGAAAGACGTCGTGGGTGGAAAGGAAACGATTCTCATCGTTGAGGATGAGGAGGTTCTCCTGGATTTGGTGACAACAATCTGTCAGGCGAAGGGCTATACGATTCTCACGGCCAGGGACGGGGAGGAAGCGGTAAAAACTTACGCCGAACACAAGGAAGAGATATCGCTGGTCCTGACGGACCTGGGATTACCCAAGCTCGGGGGTTTTGAAGAGTTTCTGGAGATCAAGAGAATCAACCCGAATGTGAAGGTGATCTTCGCCAGCGGCTATGTCGACCCGCAACTCCGGGGGGAAATGCTGAAAACAGGTGCTCAAGATTTTGTTCAGAAACCGTATGAGCCGAACAAAATTCTAAAGAAGATCAGGGAAGTTCTCGACAAGAAGTAACTCCTGCGTACTCCCAATTCGCAATTGACAATTCGCAATTCGACATTCCACGATCCGCAGTTCATCGTCCCAAATCCGATCTTGACCTAGTACATGAATCTCATTCAGTCAACCCTGGTCCATAAAATCCTGCCCGCTCGGCAGGCGTCCGGTGATCGGTCTCCTGCGCTCATCCTCCTCCATGGGCGGGGCGCGAACGAAGACGATCTGTTGGGACTTGCGGAACATCTCGACGCCCGCTACATTCTTGTCGCGGCACGCGCACCGTTCGATTTCCAATGGAGCGGAGGATTCACCTGGTATGATATCCTGGAAGGGGGACGACCGGAGCCGAAAATGTTTGCCGAAAGTTATCGGCGGTTGTCGCAGTTCTTCGGGGATGTCAAGAAAGGTTATCCCATCGACCCGTCGAGAGTGTTCTTCTTGGGGTTCAGCATGGGAACCATGATGTCGTATTGCATGGCACTGACGAACCCCGGGGAAGTTGCGGGTGTCGTGGCGAACAGCGGGTATATCCCCGAAGAGGCCGGATTGAATTTTCAGTGGGATCGATTGGGTGGGACGTCGTTGCAAAGCACCTCCTGGAAAAGGCGAAAGCCGACATGGTCTATCGCGAGTATCCAATGGCTCATGAAATCAGCGAGGATAGCTTGAATGATCTGGCAGAATGGCTTACGCGTAAGCTCGACAAAACATGAAGACAACGAGAGCCGGCACCATCTGCACAATTTACAAATTTCGATTTGCGACTTACGATTTGAACTCGTTGATGCTATGTCACTACCAGCAATTGTAAATTTTGCAATCGTAAATCGAAAATATCAGCGCCATTTCCAGGCCACCAATCCACAATCCACAATCCACAATCCGAAATGCCTCAATCCTCAATCGTCAATCCTCAATCGGAAATGTAGTTCATGATTCCTCTTCGCGACACAAATCCCACACGCACATTTCCCTTCATCACGTATGCGCTTATTATCGCGAACATTCTTGTTTTCCTCTTTGAAGTGACGCTCGGAAAGCACGTTAACCTGTTCGTATCTGAATTTGGAGTCGTGCCCGCGCGGTTTGTCGATGAAATTCATACGGCAAGAATCGACGTTGGAACATTCTTCCCGTTCCTCAGCTCGATGTTTCTTCATGGGGGATGGCTGCATCTTCTGGGCAACATGCTTTTCCTCCATATTTTTGGCGATAATGTCGAGGACAAATTCGGACATTTTACGTTCCTTCTTTTCTATCTGCTTGCAGGGTTTGTGGCGGCGGGCACGCAGGTATATATGAGTCCCGCCTCTCAGGTTCCGATGGTTGGCGCCAGCGGTGCCATTGCGGGCGTGTTGGGCGCCTTTGTGTTTATGTTTCCAAAAGCGAAAATTGCAACGCTCATCCCCATCATTTTCTTCTTCTTCAAGATCATTGACTTACCGGCCTTCGTTTTCATCGGGTTTTGGTTCTTGCTTCAGGTGCTGAGCGCCGTGATGGCGCTGGGAATCGGCGCGGATGCAGGGGGTGTGGCATGGTGGGCGCATATCGGCGGGTTCGCCGTTGGAGCGATTTCGTCTCCATTCTTGAGGAAAAATCGGCGATGACCGATCGTGTCGACATCCGGGCGCTCGACGAGCTTCTCCATCGCTGTATGAAGTGCGGGTTGTGCCTGCCGGTGTGTCCTACATACAACTTGACGTACGAGGAGCAGTCGTCTCCACGCGGACGAATTCGACTCATGAAGTATGTCCATGAAGGCTCCATGGACGTGACCCGGAACTTTGCCGATGAGATGTACTTCTGCCTGGATTGTCAGGCGTGCCAGACCGCTTGCCCGGCGGGAGTTCAATACGGAACACTCGTTGAAGAAGCGCGCCGGCTTATTGATGAAAACAAGAAGGACCCGTTCGCGTTGCGGATGCTCAAGTCTGTCTTCCTGCGCGGAATTCTTGCGAGCAAGACACGCACGAAACTTGCCGCAAGACTTCTCCGCGTGTATCAGCAGACGGGGCTCAGGGAAGCGGTTGACCGGACGAATCTCCTGGGTTTGTTTTCCGACCGCCTCCGGCAGAAACACCTCCTTTTGCCGGTCGTTGACGCAGAGTTTTTTGATGAAACTACTGCGGAGATCGTAGCTGCGCAGGGGGAGAAACGCGGACGCGTTGTTTTTCTGTCGGGATGTATCATGAATGTCGCGTTTGCCGGTGTTCATCGTGACGCGGTGGCCGTGTTATCGAAAAACGGATTCGAGGTCATCATCCCTCGCCGCCTGCAGTGCTGCGGTTCGCTGCACGGCCACAACGGCGATTACGAGACTGCAAGAACGCTTGCAAGGAAGAATGTGGATGTCCTCGAGGGACTCGAGTACGACGCGCTAATTGTCGATTCGGCAGGATGCGGCGCATTCCTCAAGGAGTACGGGAAGCTGCTTGCGGACGACGCGAAGTACTCCTCTCGGGCGGCATCGCTGGCGGGGAGGGTCAAAGATGTGACAGAATTTCTGCCCGAAGTTGGGTTCTTGCGGCCCGAACCTCGCGGCGGATCGGACTCCCCTGAATCTGCCGGATGGAGCCGTTCAAATGGTGTGGTGAGAGTAACGTATCATGAAGCTTGCCATCTCGTCCACACACAGAAAATCAGTCAGCAGCCGAGGCAACTACTGCAAGGTATTCCAGGGATAGAATTCGTCGAACTTCCAGAGGCGACATGGTGCTGCGGAAGCGCCGGTATTTATAATGTCGTTCGGTTTGAGGATTCCATGGAAATACTCGACCGGAAAATGAAGAATCTCGCTTCAACGCATGCCGACATTGTTGTCACGGCAAACCCGGGGTGCCATATCCAGCTCCAGTATGGCATCAAAAAATTCGGACTCAATATAGAAGTCCTGCACCCCGTGAGCCTTTTGAACAGAGCTTACAGCGGTTGGCCGGGAAGAAGAGACGTCGTCCGATGAACGTAAACTACCGATCAAAAATATTCTGACGAAGAATCCATCATGAAACAGACTCATACCGGGCAATCAGAACACAATAAAATTCCGCCGTTCTACTGGGCACTATTTTCCGTCGCGGTTCTCTTCGCAGATCATTTGACCGGACCGTTCATTCAATTTCCCGTGTTCTACGTCCTTCCGGTATTTCTCGCGGCCTGGTATAGAAGTCGTTCCTGGGCGCTGGTCTTCGCGGCCGTCATGCCCCTTGCGCGATTCTACTATAGTATCTTCTGGAGAGTGCCGTGGACGGTGTTTGAGGCAACCGTCAACGTGCTCATCCAAATCTTCATGCTTACACTCCTTGCTGTCTTGACCGATAAAGCTGCCACGCGGGAGAGGACACTGCAGAAGGAAGTCCATATGTTGCAGGGGTTGCTTCCGATTTGCAGCAACTGCAAAAAAATCCGGAACGACGAACAGGTCTGGGAGCCGATGGAAAAATACATCGGCGAGCGCTCGGAGGCGAGTTTTACACACGGGATTTGTCCGGAGTGCAGGCAGAAACTGTATCCCGATGTAGGGACAGCGGAAGGCGGTAACGGCTAATTCGCCCGGGAGTCGATGGCGTATGTTCGGTTGTGAACCATCTGCGCCGGACGAGGTTCTGCCAATACCATTCCCTCTCAAGGTTCAGAAGATCTTATTCACTCACGTTACGCGGCCAGTTGATTTTGAGGAACGTTGAAATCGCATTGCCGTGAACGGCAACGCTCCGTACGAAGAAAGCATTCTGAAGAATGCTCTTTCCGCCTTGAAATCGGCGAACCAAGTCGAATTCATTCGACTTTCTTCGAACAGTCCCGTCCAGACATCGGACGGGATTTACGATGATGCGGGCACTCGCTACCCTCTTCCCTTCAATTCCCCTCTCCCGAACCCGTCCTGAGCTAAGTCGAAGGGTGGGAGAGGAGAAAGGGGCTTTTGGCTTTTTGCTTCTCTTCTTTCTCGCCATCTCAAAATCTCAACTACTCATCATCTTCTGTTGCTTTTCCCTCCACAAAATCCTATCTTTTTGATATGAAACCCGTCGTCATCGTCCATCATCACGAGATTACGCTCAAAGGAGACAATCGCCCGTTCTTTGAGCAGGTCCTGATGCGGAATGTGCGTACGGCGATTTCCGGACTGCAGCCGACCCCAATCATACGCGGCGGCTACGGACGTTTTGTCCTTGAGCTCGGGGCGGACGCTCACCCTGACGACGTTGTCGAACGCCTCCGGCTTGTGTTCGGCCTGGCGAATATTTGCTCCGGTGTGGAAGTTGAGCAAAATATCGACGTTTTCTGCCGCACGGCCGGGGAGCTTCTTCAGGGACGGGAATTCAAGACCATCAAAGTGCATACCAGCAGGCCCGACAAGAGATTTCCGACATCGTCGATGGACGTCAACGCGAAGGTCGGCGAGTATCTCTGCGGAAAGTTCGGTGTCCGGGCGAATCTGTCGGAGCCCGACGAGACCGTGCGCATTGAGATTGTCGATGGAGTCGCGTACGTTTATCGATCCAGGATCGATGGGGCAGGCGGGCTGCCGGTCGGCGTGAGCGGCAAGGTGGTCTCGTTGCTTTCGGCCGGTTTCGATTCTCCGGTTGCCTCGTGGCGCATGATGAAACGAGGTGCGACGGTAATTTTCGTCCACTTCCACAGCATCCCGTACACGAGCAGTGACTCGCTCAACCAGGTGAAGCAGCTCGTGACCGTGTTAACCCGCTATCAGTATCATTCCCGGTTGTACCTTGTCCCGTTCGCGGGAGTCCAGCAGGAAATTGTGCTGAAATCGCCGGAGTCGTTGCGCGTCATTCTTTACCGTCGAATGATGCTTCGTATCGCGGAAGCGATCGCGAAACAGGAGCAGGCCGAGGCGCTCGTGACCGGTGAAGCCGTGGGCCAGGTTGCCTCGCAGACATTACGCAATATCCGGATTATCGACAGCGCGGTGACGTATCCCATCCTGCGCCCCCTCTCGGGCAATGATAAGGAGGAGACAATGTCGATTGCGCGCAGCATCGGAACGTTTGAGATTTCTGAAGAACCCTTCGACGATTGCTGTTCGTTTCTTGCCCCGCGCAGACCGGAGACATGGGCGAGGGAAAAGGAAGTCGCCGAGGCAGAAGCAAAACTCGAAGTTTCTCGTCTCGTCGAATCGGCAATGACCGGCGTCTCGCGCGAAATCTATCATTACCCCGACAACCAGCAGGCCCATTTGCTGGAGATTTCATCCAGCTAGGTCATAGGTGGTAGGTTTCATGCTACAAGTTTCAGGTTTCAAGTTTTGTTTGAGATTTAGGATTTATGATTTGTTTGGGTGTCTCATTTCATAGGCCAAATGCAGGACAAGGAGAAAAGTATGTCAGTCAAAATCACCGTCCGAAATAACGGCTCCTTGCGCGTCGAAGGAGACGTAGAGCTCTACGACCACGACGGAAGCAAGTATGATCTCGCAGGGCGGACTTTGCTCTCGTTTTGTCGCTGCGGACTGAGTAGCACAAAACCATTCTGTGACGCAACCCATAAGAAAAGTAACTTTCATTCCGAATGTAAAGCCTACGCCCTCTCACCGCCTCAACCGAAGCTCTGATTTCAAGATCACCGTCAATCAATCGTATAAAAATTGCCGCGGGAATTTGGAAAAGTTGCCGATCTTCAGTAGTATTCTGATAACTGAGGTTACGCAAAACAAGACTACATGCCCGAAATCCGAAGCACGAAATCCGAAATCCTAAACAAAATCCAAGCACGAAATCCGAAATTCAAAACATCAATGCCGGGAGGCCGTATGGGTAGAGAAAAACGATACGATTTGGAAGATCGAACCAAGAGGTTCGCCATAGAGGTTGCGGGATTCTTAAAAGCCATTCCAAAGACAATTGAGAATGTAGATTACTGCAGGCAGCTGCTGCGTTCATCAAGTGCTGTAGGTGCAAACTACATCGAAGCCAATGAATCGTTGGGCAAGAAAGATTTTTTGATGAGAATAAGAATCTGCAGAAAGGAAGCGAAAGAAACCCGGTATTGGCTCGAACTCCTCTCAAGTGCTGGTGGAGAGCAGAATGTCCGGCAGGACCTCATCCGGGAATCGACTGAACTGATGAAAATTTTTGGTGCAATAATTCAAAAATCATTGTGATGTTCTTTGTTGTTAGAATCTGTTTACGACTTAGGATTTCGGATTTAAGTTTTGTTTGAGATTTCGGATTTAGGATTTAGGTGGTAGGTGTAAGGTTTCATGTTACAAGTTTCAGGTTTCAAGTTCTGTTTGGGATTTAGGATTTGAGATTTGTTTAGGATTTCGATATTCGGATTTAGAATCTAATCAAGTTTTTTCACTCAGGAGAACTCCAATGAGATACATGAAGATGCTGATGTGCATGCTCGTGTTGTGCTTGTGGTCCGGCGTTCGTGCACAGTTCGAAGGCGAGATTGATATGAAAATCACCGCCAACGAAGGAGGTCAATCGCGCGAGACGAACATCTCAATGCTCATCAGGAACGAATTGATGTCCGCGAGGATGAACAGCGAGGGTGCGCCGGTGCGTGCCGCGAGGATCATCCTGCGCGGCGACAGGAAGCTTGTGTGGATCATCGATGACCGGCGCAAAGTGGTCATCGAGAGATCGCTCGAAGCGAATCAGCAGCCGGATTCGATGAAGCACGAGGAGAGCACTTCGAAGCCAAACATCCGGAAGACAGGCAAAACGGAAACATTGCTCGGCTATCCCTGTGAAGAATGGGTCGTTACGGGTGAAGAAGGTGAAACGAGCGTCTGGTGCAACTCGAAGCTGGGAGATCTGTACAAAGGTTTCTCAAAATCATTGGGTGAAATTGGGAAAATGAGAATGCGGAGAAGCACACCGGATTGGCGAGATGATTTCATCGACAGGAATCTCTTCCCGTTGAAGGCCGTCACGACGAAGGACGGAAAGGTGAAATCCACCCAGGAAGTCACGAAGATTGAGCAAAAGAAAATCGCCGGCCAGGTGTTCGAATTTCCGGAAGATTACAAGAAAGAGTCCTTCAATATGGATATCAACAAAACGATGGATCAAATGCGGGATATGATGCGACAGCACATGCAGCAGAAGAATAAGAAGGACGACAAGAAGGACGAAAACAACTGAAGGCCGGGGAGTCGGGGGTAGCGGACTCCGGCCGCTAGGGCAGAGAGTTTTCGGTGAATCATTCCCGTTATACAGCCCTGCGTTTGGCCCCGCCTTCCGTCCCTCCTGGTAGGGGGAGGTAACTTCTCCCCCTTTCTCAAGGGGGAGAATACAAGAAGGGGTCAGTGTGGACGACACGACTTCAAATTGATGCACTTCCGAATTTTCCGCTGTATGAGAAATTGATTTTCAGGAATTCCGGGCACGAATAGCCGGCAGAGTCTAATTGAACAACCGTGGAGGATATCATGAGAAGAAACGTTGTCTGGATATTCTGCTTGGAAAATTTGTCATAATTCGTTAGTATAATGCATTGACCGAATAAATTGAGTCGTAAAGATGGAAAAGAAGAATCGTAGAAAATTTCTCAAGGAATTTGGTATCGCCGGGTCCCTGATCGCTTTTGGGAAGTATATCGGCAATGCCAGTCCGTTATTCGATGAGGAAGGAAGAGAGTTTCTTCCGCAAGCTGAGAGCAAGATCAAAGGTGAATTTCCGATTGATTTCCAATACGCGCCGTCATTCTGGCAATCGACGTATTGCTTCCCGGATGACCCGTACAAGAGCCTCGTCGGCAAGAACGGGGAGCTGCTGTATGGCCATCCCGGCCTGGAGGCCGAGCTTGATGCATTTGCCCATCGCGTGTGGGTCGGTCTGAAAAATGAAGTGAAGGGACAGTACGTCGAACAGAAGCTCGAAGCACCCGAGATTCCCATCATCACGACGAAACTTCATTTCGCCGATGCCGATGTGCTGCTCACGTCCTTCGCGACGAATCGGAAAGGGGAAGGACGGGTCGATAACCTTCTCGTGGAATTCTCGCCGAAGGGGGATTCAGGACAGTCGCTCTTGCCGCTAATTGTCATCGGCTCGAAGAGTGAATTCAAATCAAAGAATGAAGATGATTCCCGCTTCGCGGGAAAGCAGGTCGGTGCCGTTACTCTCGAGGGGGACAAACATTCGTTGTTCATGGTCGTCGATTCTCCGGTCGACATCGAGAAATCCTCCGAAGGACGGGTCTGCGCTCTCAAATCCGGGGCCGGGCAGCTAATGTTTTTCGCACGCTTTCCACAGGAAGGCCAATCGTTCGATATGGTGAAAGATGGACTGCTCGAACCGAAGCAGTTAATGGCTGAGGCGCGCGCCTTCTGGCAAGCGTGGAAACCGTTCGAAGGGAAGGTGAATTGGCAGGTGAAGGCCGAGCATCAGGCATTTCTGACGGCATGTACCCGGAACATTCTGCAGTCTCGCGAAATCAAAAACGGGAAGAAACTGTTCCAGGTTGGGCCGACGGTCTATCGCGGCTTATGGTTCATCGACGGGACGTTCATCTTGGAAGCGGCCAGGTACATGGGCTATGACAAGGAAGCCCAGGATGGACTTGAAGCGATGTGGGATCTCCAGAACGACGAGGGCGCGTTTTTTGCCGGCGCGGGAAAACATCACTGGAAGGATACGGCCGCTGCTCTCTATTCACTGGCACGCCAGGCCGATCTCGCCCAGAACTGGGATTTTCTCCAGGAAAATTGGACTGACGCGCATAAAGCCGTCATGTTCCTGAAAAATCTTCGCGAGAAAGCTGTCAACGACGGCACTTCGAATGGGAAATACGGTCTGCTCCCGCGCGGTTTTGGAGATAGCGGCATCGGTGGAATCCGTTCGGAATTCACGAACACGATCTGGACCATCATCGCGCTAAAGGAGTTGGTGAGTGTCGCGCAAAGACTGGGGCTGGCCCGGCGCGAGGAAGTCAGGGATCTCTACCGGGATTTGCTTGTCTTATTCACTGAAGCGGCCAAAGTGGAAATGCGTGACCATCCCAAAGGATTCAAATATCTTCCGATGCTGATGAAGGAGGATCCGGCCTGGTCGGACCCCGACGTGCGAAAACGCCCCCAGCCGCAAGCTGCGCAACTCTATCTTTCCCATGCGATCTACCCCGGCATAATCTTGCAGAGCGACAATCCGGTCATTCCCGGACATATCGAGCTGATGAAAGCTGTGACCCAGGAGGATATTCCTGCCGAGACCGGATGGCTCGCCCACGACGCGGTCTGGCCGTATAACGCGCCCATGGTCGCACAGGTCTACCTCTGGGCCAAAATGCCCGAGCTCGCGCGGAAAACCTTCGCCGGCTTCCTGAACCATGCCTCGCCGCTCTATGCGTGGCGGGAGGAGCAGTCATTGCTCGCCTCGCACCTCAATGAGTATATCGGCGATATGCCCCACAACTGGGCAAGCGCGGAATGTGTTCGCTTCCTGCGCCACTCCATGATTATGGAAGAGGACGAAAAACTGCGTCTGATTGAAGGTATCGTCGAAGAAGATTTGCTCGCGAAAAAGCCGATCCGGATTGAATATACTCCGACCCGATGGGGTCGCGTGTCGCTCTCGTTCGAGCCCCTTGACGACAAAACCTGGAGTATGAAGTTCAAGCGTGAGAATTTTGACGAGAAGCATATGCCCAAGCTTACGTACGTGGAGTTTCCGCGCCATCTTCCGCTCAAGGTCCAGTTTATCAAGATCGCCGGCGCCAGGGCCGGGTCGGCGGAGATTGGTCGGATGCTCGTCGACGGTCAGGTGACCTCATGGGAGGCCACCTTCCGCAACGTCGGTTAACGTAGGTCAGACATTCCTGTCTGACAATCAGCATGGGAGAGGGAGGATTACATAGTACCAGAAGGCATCTGCCGCATTGGGTGCTGCCAGGCTCAACTTGCCGCAACGGTGATGCCCGACCATGTTCATGTAATCCTGCGACCCGACTGAGAATACACCCTGAGCAGAATCATGAAAGGAATGATAGGATCATAAACCCATCGAATATAATATTCCCCCAAATGAAAAGGTTCACTATGGTTAAAAAATATCTCATCCTTTTCTTTTTTTCACTGAGCCTGGCCTACCCCCAGGAAAACAAGCCGGATCAGAAGTCCATCCCGGCATTCGAAATCAAGTCGAACGACCTCGAATTGTCCCGGGTCGCCCAGGCCACGCAGTATTTCGACAAGATTGGCAGGCGGGCCGGCCTGATGGGATACGAAAGCGGAACATTCGAAGCGTGGGTCTGGCCGTGGAAACCTTTGAAAAATTTTGAGCTGTCGTTCCTCCTGGGCGCATCCACCGAGCCGATCCTCGCGAAGGATATTGTTCGAACAATTTCCGTGACACCGGAAGTTACTGCCCTGACCTACACGTACGAGTCGTTCACCGTGAAGGAGTACATCCTCGTTCCCCGCGATGAGCCCGGAGCATTACTCCTTCTGGATGTTCATTCCACAACCCCGCTTTCCATCATTCCCGGGTTCATTCCCGTTATGCAGCCAATGTGGCCTGCGGGCATAGGCGGACAATTCAGCTACTGGGATGATGATGTGAACGGATACGTGATTTCCGAAGGCCAGTGGCGTGCCGAGTTTATTTGCGGCTCGCCTGCGGGACAACAGATGGCGGCCCCACCCGCGCACATGTTTGCCGACAATCCACTCCAGTTCAAAATCGATGTCAGGCCCGGAGAATCGGACGGCAGATTCATTCCCATCGTCATTGCGGGCGCAGTACCGGATTCCGCGAGCAGAAAAATGAAAATGGATTCTGTGAAGGCAACGTACGCGCGGCTATGGAAAAATGCTGAGAAATACTATCGGGAGAATTACGAATACTACCGGGACCTCCGGAACTCGACGATGCAGGTGACGACCCCCGACAGGGAGATCAATCTGGCGTACGAATGGGGGAAAGTCGCCCTCGATAATCTCCTCATCACGAACCCAAACCTCGGGACAGGTCTCGTCGCGGGTTTCGGGCTGTCTGGCGGCGGAGAGCGGCCGGGTTTCGCGTGGTTCTTCGGCGGCGATGCGTTTATCAATGTACTCACGATGAACAGCGTGGGAATGTTCAAACAGTCCCGCGACGCCCTTGCCTTCACGCAAAAATGGCAGCGACAGGATAATTTTCCGGTGAGGAAAAAGAACCCGGGAGATCCGCCGAAGGACGTTGGCAAGATGGCTCATGAGCTTTCGCAGAGCGACGGAATTTGTGACTGGTGGAACGATTACCACTATGGCTATAACCACGCGGACACGACACCTTGGTATATTGTGGCGATGGGGGATTACGTCCGTACGAGCGGGGATGTGGAGTTCCTGAAGCAAAGTTGGAAATCTGTCAAGCACGCATACGACTGGTGCCTGAGCAAGGACAGCGATGCTGATGGCCTGATGGATCTCAAAGGAGCCGGGCTCGGGGCGCTGGAGTTCGGCAAACTCGTCGGTATCTACGCGGATGTTTATACGTGCGGCGTCTGGGTGCAGGCGATCAGGGAGATGAAGTACTTGGCTGAGTTGGTCGGCGATACCGCGGCCGCAAACCAGGCCGACGCGCAATTCAGGAAGGCGCAGCCGCAGCTCGAGAAAAAATTCTGGATGGACAAGGAAGGGTACTACAGCTACGGCGCGACCGAAAAGGGTGAGCAGGTGCATGAAAAGACTCCATGGTCCGGAGTTGCGATGATGTTCGGATTGCTGGACGAAGACCGGACCGCGAAGAGCATCGAGGCATTCAACGGGGCTGACCTGTGTACGGATTGGGGAGTGCGCACGCTCTCGAACAAATCCTCGCTGTTCGACCCGACGAATTACAACTATGGCGCCGTCTGGCCGTTCATCGCGTCATTCTTCAACACGGCCCAGTTCAAACACCACTATGCGCTGTCAGGATACCAGATCCTCCAATCCAATATCAGGCATGTGTTCGACCATGGGCTCGGCGTCGTGCCCGAGGTATTCTCCGGTGAACTCAATGAGAAACTCGGAGAGGGCTACCATCATCAGGGATTCTCGACGACGGGATATATGCTGCCGCTCGTGCGCGGACTTCTGGGACTGGAGGTGGATGCACTCCACAAAACTATTCATTTTTCACCGCATGCCTCGTCGATGTCCTGGCTGATGATCAGTAAGGTCAACTTGAACAATGATACAATCCATCTCCAGCTGGATAATGCCATGGTGCAAGTTCGAAAAAGAGGACCCGACAGCATTGCTGTGGCATTCTCTCCTTCGTTGGATCTGGGCTCAGAGGTAGATTATGTTTCCCTCAGCCCTTCATTAGGGAAAATGTGGGATAGCACCCGACCGAGAATTCCATTTAGCGTAAAGAGTGGCATTGAGGATAATCATGTCCTGGTGACGTTCAAAGTTTGGGACCGAGCCGTTGTCGAAGCCGTCTTTCATGGTGGATTTGGAGGAGTGAGTTTTCCCCATTCCGGGGACCAGGTGAATTATCCGATTTCAGATGGATCAACGAATAAGGGATTTCGGTTTATCTCGCAAAGACTCCAGGATGGCAAGATCATCCTGACAGTCGAAGGACTCAGCGGAGTGACGTATGATATCGGCTTGGCCTCGTTCGTAGGGGTTGCCGTCAGTGGCGCCGAACGGAAGGCTCGCGGGTACACGGTAACCTTCGACACGAAGACGAGGCAGGAGTTCGTCCGGAAGGAAATCGTCATTACGTTGAAGTGAGGACTCTGAACCTGGTACCACAACCTCCGCCGGATGGATAGATGCAACCACCTAACTCTTAAATCCGAAATCTCATCACCTATTACCTATGACCTGAAACCTATAACCTGAAACTTGAAACCCAAAACTCAAACCCCGAACCTCAAACCTGAAACCCTACACCCCTGACCTACCACCTACAGTTCACTTTTAGTAGAATCGCGTTCCGGCCGGGTTGTACACTGCGACGCCGTGCGGCGTTCCAATCCAGAGGTTCCCGCTTCTGTCGTACGCCAGCGCGGTGACGGTGTCACTGGGAAGTTGTGGGGTATTCAACCGATTGAATTTTGTCCAGGTGGTATCAACCATCCGCACCAGTCCTGCGTTCGTCCCGAACCATCGAGTCACGTCGTAATCCGTCGTCACGACGTTCACGTTGCCGAGCGGCAGCATCCCTTTCGTGCTCTCGTTCGTGTAATGGGTCCATTCCGACGTCTTCGTGTTCAGACTCGATACTCCCTGCCACTTGGCGAACCATCCAATGTTGTGCGCATCGAAGGCGATGGAGACGATCGGCAGGTCGTAAGGTGGAGGGAGGATCTGAGCCGGCTCCCACTGAAGATTTGCATCAACGTGCACCACGCAGGAACTGCCGTTGGCATGCGGGTCCTGGCTCCCGAACCAGACGGAGTTGTCATTGATATTGAGCGCAATGGCGCGCACCGTATTCGATGGAAGAGTGCTGTTGTCGGTTGTGAAGTCGACCCAGACCCCTCCCTCGTTGACCGCCGGGATAAAGTGGCCAACCCCGATGAGGGTTGCGCACCATACTTCTCCGGGAAGCCCCCCGCTGCTGGCAATCTGCCCGTGAGCGACTCCATTGACAACATCGTAAGGAATTCTCCCGACGCTCGTCGTATAGCGCCTCCAGACGAGCTGTTGTGCGAATTGATTATATCTCGCGATTCCACCGCCATTGAGAGCGAACCAGATGCTGCGGTCGAGTCCTTGAGTTATGGAGTTGACAGTGCTTGCAGCCTGCTCTCCGCCGTTGTAGTATGTCATATATTGGAGGTCGGTGACGAATGAGCTCCACGTTCCGTGATTGAAGTACGAAGCACCGCTGTCGTTTGCGATCCAGACGATGCCGTCAGAGTCGGTGTACAGGAAATTAACGTGATCACCTACGAGTTGGTGGTTCGCTTTGTTGAACGTAACCCAGATCGGACCCACCGCCCCGCCGCCAGTCGAACTCTTATTGCAGCCGAGGATTGACGCCAGGAGAATCCCAATGAGAGCCAGACCCAAAAGCGTTTTTGACCACAAATTCCGATTCAGTAGTTGCACGACGTTCTCCATAGCTGTTTTCCGGTTGTTCCTGCGTTAATTTCTCCTAATTCCTACGCTTATGATACCAAATTGTTTCAGAATTTCAAAATTTGTGGGATATTGCCCAAAAGACTGGCATGCTGTCCTCAAAATCAGGTCAAGAGACTCCTTGAGAAAATCGTAGTACCCAAACATTTTTTGTTGAAAATAGAGTGTTTTTGCTTGACAAAAATCTAATTTTTCATTATACTGGGGTGTTAAAAGCGTTTAGACAGAATCAACCACCCCTCATGATACATTGATATTCTTAATTCAAGTGACATTATGAACGACGTCAACTTCTGCCGCCTGCGCTCTTTCGCGATCCTCATTTCAGTTCTCTTTCTGTTGTTCAGTGCTATCAGTTGTCAATACGATTACAATTCTCCCGGCCCTGGCTACATCGAAGTGAGATTACGGACGATCGCCCATCCTATAGATATCTTTAATCCCCAGAATAATTTCACCCTGACGATAACGCAGGTCGAGGCCGAACGGAACGACGGTGCACTGGACTTGATCTACGGCGACCTCAAGGCCTTTAATCGGACACCCTCTGTTGTCAACACGCTCGATACACTTTCCCGTGATTCAGTGAAGATCATGGGGTTGGGGTATGCTCCCCCCGGTCATTATGTCGCGGTTGATTTGTTGATCACGCCGGGCCAAATAATTACACTCGACGCCTACCGACAAATAAGTGTGTGTACGGATGTGACTTGCGGAAGTCCGTATGTATTCAACCCGTTTCTCCGATTCGAAAAACCTTTCGATGTGAACGAGGGACGAACGACGCGAGTGACTCTGACGATTAATCTTGATTCCACGCTCGTACGTGGTGCAGAAAAATTCTATTTTCGACCTTACTACTACATTTCCTCGATTCTCTATGAGTAACAATCGTTCCCTTCTCTATAACAAAGTGGCACTGCTGTTTAGTGCCCGGACCCGGGCAGTTTTTTTGTTTGCCGCGGCAGTCGTCGTTGGATTGAGTTGCACAGGTGGCGGCGGATTTCTTCCTGATATCCCTCCGATTACACGCCTGGCAAACTTGCCGCCGGGGAGCCTACAACCGATCCTCACATCGTCAAATCCACGGCTTACATTGTACTGGGTTGGCGATGACCCCGACGGGTATGTCGTGGGATTCAAGTACCGCTGGACATATCCGATCAACGGCGTCATACACGAGCGACCGTGGTCGACCATCCTCAACATCGGTGTGGTGAAGAGCGGAGCCGAAAATTTTGCGCTCATGCTCGATACGACGAACTACACACGATGGCTCGGGCCGGGCGCCTACAACGGCCAGACGAGCGAACGGTATGCCCCGGCCGCTTATAAGTACTTCGCGACACTTCCGCCGGAGGGTTTGGATTCATCGATAGCAAACGCCCTCGACCGGGGTGACACTTTGCCGATGCAGGGGTTTCGCCTGTTTGCCTCCAATCCGGCAAACGTGGCGTTTCCGATACACGTGAATCCAAACAGCGGGACGTTTATTTTCGATTCGCAGGACAGTCTCAATAACCATACGTTCGAGATTGAGGCGATTGACAACCTGGGAGTCGTCGGCGCTCCGGCAAAGCTTTCGTTCAATACACTGCGGGTGACCATCCCGCGAACCCAGGTCAACGCGATCCGCTACGACGGGAACTTAACTCAACCGGGAGATTCCCTTCTCGTCATCGACAAATTCACGGACACCTTCAATGGGATTGAGATAGACTATAAGGGCATCGACCCGAACAGCCGCACACTGCAGTATTCGTGGAATGTTGACAGTGTGAAGAACCCTGACGGCACATTGATTTGGTCCGACTGGACAGCAGCTGATAGCGCTTTTGTCAACGCCTCGGATTTCGATCCGGCAAGAAAATACGAAACCGAACACGTATTCTCCGTCAGGTGCAGAAATGAGTTCGGCGCAATCGATACCGCAGGCTTCTACGGCAACATCACGACCGGTAATGCCAACAACAATTTGCAGAGTTATACCCAAACGGTGGTAGACCGGTTGGATATGGATGGATCGTTGCATCTGAAGGCGGGAACCTACGCGCTTGTAGGCCAGGCGGGCACGAATCCCGGAACGATGATGCTTATCTACAACAACGGCACGCCCGTCGACAATATTGCTCCTCAGGCGAAACACATTGTCGTCCATGGCGGCGTCGCCGGCGTACTGACTCTCGACGCCAACGGCATTCCACCAACATTTCCGCAAGTCGACAGTGTCGCGGTAGTCGTCGCCAGCGTGAAATTCTACACGATCTTCCCGAAATTCGCCCGGGACCCGAGCTATCGCCGGTACCTTGTTCTGAACAACTCGTACCCCTGGAGTCCTGCGAATGTCTCACCCTCCCAGCCTTCGCACACGATGATCCGGAGTTTCTATTCTTCCATCTTCCACGACCTTGGTAAGGATGGTCTCTATGACTTCTATGACGTTCCAAAAATCTCCACAAACGGAACGAAAGATTTCGCGAGTCTGGGAGATCTTGCGAACTACAGTACGGTCTTCGTTGTCGCGGAAACCGAGTCGCTCTATAGCCCTATCATCGGGGGAGTCTACGGACCCGGAGACGAACCCTTCACGTATACGTTTAATGCGTCACGCATACGGGAGCTTCAAACCTACTGCAACGTGGGCGGAAAGATCGTGATTAGCGCTGTCAATTTTCTTGCCGTGACAAATTCGGATCTGTCCGTAATGGCCCTTATCCATCTTAGCTCGAATCCGGGTGACTACCCGCAAAGAGAGGGGGATTTCGATCTCGGGAGCGCAACGGCTGATTCGACGAAAGGATACGGATACGAAAACGCGGTCTTCGACCGCCAGAAAATAGATACCACGTTCTGTCCGGCCGGTGCAATCAGGGATATCTGGACTTTAAAACCGATAGGCTTCGGAGAGAGAATCTATTTCTACCGGAGTACCGAATGTGATACTAGTACCAGGGGGCTAAATTGGACGTATTTTGACGGGAGGGTCATCGGCACCCGGTATCAGGGCGTGACCTATAGCGTCATATCCTATGGATTCCCGTTGTACTGTTGTCAGTACTGGAATGCCAAGGATATTCTCCAAGAGACGTTGATCGATATTGGTGAAAACTGAGAAAGGCAAACGACGATGAAATACCTTCTTCGTTATTCATTCATCTGTGGGTTACTGGTGGTTGTGATCGGCGCAACCGCCTTCGCGGGCAATACCGGAAAAATCGTCGGGAAGGTTACCGATGCCAAAACGGGCGAAGCCCTCCTCGGTGTCAACGTGCAGGTTCTGACGACGACGCGCGGCGCTGTAACCGATCCTGAGGGAAAGTACACCATCATCGGCGTTCCGATCGGAAGATATTCGGTGAAAGCCAGCATGGTCGGCTATCAGGAGGTTGAGATCACCGGGGTCAAGATCGGGGCTGACGAAACGACCCAGCTGAATTTTGAATTGACCTCCACGGAGGTCGCCCTTCCGACGGTTATCATTACGGCCGACCAGAAACTCGTGAACCCTCTGACGACCTCTTCCACGCAGACCGTGAGCTCCAAGGCGATTGAACAAATCCCGGACGTGAAGGAAGTCCAGGACGTCGTGAAAATGCAGGCGGGAGTTGTGAAGCAGGGCAACAACCTGTTCCTGCGGGGCGGAAGGTCAAATGAAGTCCAGTACCTCGTCGACGGGATTCCCACGAATGACGTGCTCGGTGGTGGGGAACTTGCGACGGCGAACACGAGTAGTGCAAATGCGCAGTTGGGGGCATTGTACGCCGGCATGAGCTCGGGCGTGATCGGAGGCGGTACAAGCGGTTTGGTGGTTTCGGCAAATTCTATTCAGTCGGTCAGCGTCCAGACGAGCGGATTCGACGCCGACTACGGCAACGCCCAATCCGGGATTGTGAACATTGTGACCAAATCGGGAAGCGATCGATACACCGGGACGGTAATGTTTCGTACCGATAAGCTCCAGACCTCCAATCAAAACGAGACGTTCTCTTCGATGGCATTCGGCGGACCCGAGCCCATTACGAAATTTCTGATGTCGAGTGTTGGCGTGACTATCCCCGGTTCGCTTACTTTCTTCTTCAATGCGGATGCAGATAGGTCCAACGGTGCATACCAGTATGTTCACAACAGCTTCTATAATCCTGTTGAACGCAAGGTAGCACTGAACGGCTTTCTCGGCGGCTTGTTCAACGGCCTCGGATTTACGTACAATGACGAGCAAAACAACACCTTCACATTCAACTCGAAGATCCGTTACGACATGAGCGGCGCGGACCAAATCTTCTATACCTATCGCACCAGTGTTTCGACATCCGACGGGTATTACCATCCCTGGAGATACCTTGCAGATTCTTCGGGGCTGACCGGCACACTCTCTTCTCAGCATACGCTCTCGTGGACACATTTTTTTGGAGCGAACTCATTCGTTCGGCTCAATCTCGGCCGGGTTGAGACTCATACGGGCAACGACGTCGCGGGACTGCTGCCGTACCAGTATACTTCGGCGCACACCCAACAAAACCCCAACGGCGACGGCTTTTATTATCTCGGCTCGGACCAGTACTGGGCTTCTTCCTTGACGAGGGTCTGGACGGCACGGTTCGATTTGAACAGCCAGGTGCATCCGCTGCACCTTCTGAAAGCGGGATTCGAATTCGATTATGAAGAAATTAATTCCACGCAAATCAGCGGGCCAACTGAACCCACGACTATCAACGGGGTCGTGGTGTATCCGCCTTTCTCCGATACAACGGATTATGGCCAGGATCGGAGTCGAGGGGAATATCCCTATTATGGCCAGTATCGCTACGTCCTCAACAATTTCCCGAATCGCGGCGCGGCGTATGTGCAGGACAATATTGAGTTTTCGGGTTTGAACCTCCACGTCGGTCTCCGGTACGATTATTTCGACGTCGGGAGACAGGTGTATTACGACCAATTCATACAGGATTGGATGCGGGATGTCAACGGAAGCCTGCCGCCCGCACTCCAGGTTGCGCCGTCATGGGTGAACGCCCAGACATCGCCCGGAGAGTTCCTCAGTGACGGGAAAAGATTTCAATACTATCTGACCCATGGTTATTTCAGCCCTCGCCTCTCGATTGGCTACCCGGTGACGGACAGGATTGTGTTTTATTTCAACTATGGACACTTCCTCCAATATCCCGACCGGACGTACTATTACCAGGATCCGCATACACTGTCCACCGGAGGCACCGTCGGAAATCCCGGCCTGCAGCCGCAGCGTACGGTTGCCTACGAATCCGGCTTTGAGGATCAGTTCAATGAGGATATGTCGTTTGGCCTCCACGCGTTCTATAAGGATATTTTCGATTATCCTTCCTCCATTACGCGTACGGGCTACATGAACATCTGGTCGAATTTCGATTACGCCAGTGCCCGGGGTTTTGAGCTGACGTTCAATCAGGCATTCACCGGCAACCTTTCAACCAGCTTCAGTTACACGTACCAGATCGCGAAAGGACGGGCGTCGAGTCCTCTTGCCTCCGTCTTCGACCCGAATTCAGCATTCCTGCCGCGTGAGACGCGCCTTAGTTGGGATCAGACAAATACAGCCAACATCTTTCTCACGTACCGGGTCGGTCCGAAGGAGGAGGGAAGGTTGCTCGGCCTCCCGTTCATCAATAATTACGGCATGTCGCTCACATGGACCTACGGAAGCGGCCTTCCCTATACCCCGTATGTCCGGTCGTACAATGCACGTAACGTGTTTCTCATCAATAGCCAGACGGGTCCCTTCTCTTCGACCGTGAATCTTTCTTTGTACAAAGGATTCTTGCTGTACGAAAAAATCAATTTGCTCGTCACGCTGGATGTTCTTAACGTCCTGGATCGCAGGAATGTGGTATCGCTTGACGGGGGCACCGGATTCAACACTCAGCTAGGCAGACCGTATTCGTACGGGGATATTGACCCGAATACGAACTATATCAGACCGTGGTACGGTATGGATATACTGGTGCCTCCCTACGTGTTTGACTCGCCGAGACAAATCCTTCTTGGCGTAAAGATAAACTGGGAATAAGAATGAGATATTTTACAGGACACAATGTTATGAAAAAATGCGTCATGTGGTTTGCCGGTATTCTGCTCGTTACGGTTGTTCTTTCCGCGCGCACGAAGGATAAATTCAGTTTCTCGCGCGAAGGAGGATACAGGCTTTTAAAAGTCAATGTGCCACCCACATGGGGGAAGTACTTTCACCAGGGATTCAACATGCAGATGTGGATTTCGAACTCAATGACCAACGGCTGCGAAGCCGTCGCGGCATCCAGTTGCGGTATAACAGGACCCGACGGGAGGACGCTGTTCGGTTTGGAATATCCCCTTGGGTTGGGTATCGAGCACCTCTACGGTGGAGGTCCCTGGATTGGCGGCCTGGTCAATGGGGTCAGACACGTCACCGAAGGTTACAACGGCGACGACGGAAGGACGGAATTCCAGCCGAACCTTCAGGACACGCTTCGTGACAAGATGTGGATAACGTCTGTCGGCGACACTCTGTACGACCCCAACAGGCCTGGATACTATAAGAAACCGATGAACAGGTTGGGATACGACGACGACGGGGACGGAAAGATCGATGAGGATGAATTAGACGGTATCGACAATGATGGAGACTGGAATCCGCTCACCGACGACATCGGAGCCGACGGAGTGCCGGATTCGCTGGAGGTCGGCTGCAAAGGCGGGTTTGACCCGGTAAGGAATCCCGACCCGGCCTATGATGACTATCTTCCCACCAAGCATGATTCCTGCCATCCCGATCTCTACGGAGCGTATCCGTTGATGAAGGATAAGAACAAATATACGGAGAGAAACGGCCTGCCCGACCACGGCGAGCCGCACGTCGATGAAGACTACGGCGCAGTTTCCGACCAGGATGTGTACTGTGCGTCCACGGATACCTTCAGCCTGAAAATTAGTAATGTCGCCGACCATTTCCCGATGGGAATCAAGTGCGTGCTCAAGTCGTACGCCTGGAGAGGGGATTTCGCAGACGGAATATTGCCCGTCGAATATAAGTTTATCAACGTTCGCAAGTTTAATATTACGAAAGTTTTTGTCGGCATGTTCAATGATTTTGATGTCGGACCGTACACCGTCAACAACTATCCTACCCACGACTACGCCGCGTACATGCCGGATCTGCGTACCGGCTACATTCACAACCCGCTCGACCGCGGGTCCACGCCGTCAGGGTTGACCGTGCTTCACACGCCGAGGCCCCTCGACCAGCTGCAATACGTCTGGCAATGGCACGGCTTTAATGACCCGGGGACTGTTGATTCGATCATCTACGGTCGTATGGCATGGATTGGTTATGACACGACACAGCGTATAAAGCCGAGTCAGTCGCCCACCAATCTGAGCGACACACGCTTCTACTTTTCATTCGGCCCCTTTGACACGCTGCGTCCGCCATCACCGGCAAAACCCGGAGGAGACACGTTGGATATCGTCATGTGCTACGTCGGCGGGTACGCTGTCGACCAGGGCCCTCATAATTTGAAGGCCAACGCAGAGAACGCGCTCAAGTTGTACGCCAGTGGTTG
>JBEKTW010000036.1:0-22606 GCA_049515655.1 Bacteroidota bacterium | reverse complement strand
CGGTTTGGACCCCCAGAACAAACGCCAGTTTGACTAAGCGTGCTCACCTACACAACAGGCAATAGGTCGGTCAAAGAACTCTATGGTATGCTCCACTAATCGCCCTCGCCGAGCTCTTCTAATATCTTGTAATGGGAAACGGTCTGTCCTACGATGAGGGAGTCCCTTCCTCATCCGCCGCGGCGGATTCGTCAGGGTCCGCAAAATCACAACCGCTCGTAAAAAACACTCGCGGGTGATTTTGGGACTTATAGTGGGAGATTGTCTGGCCGATCATTTTCCCAACCCCATTTTCTTAAGCAATGCCGTATAGCGGGGATCGGAGCGGAGATCATCCCATTCACGATCAACCTTAACATATCCAAGGACGTTATTTTCTTCATCATATCCTTTTCCGAGCCATTCGAACGCCTTATCCTTATCACCTAACCCTACGTAGACTCCGGCAATTTGTACTGACAGCGTGTAGCCTTGCTTTGACCAATCAAACAGTTTGTTGAGAATTTGGATCGCCTCGTCCCTCTTTCCTGCCCTCGCATAGACATAACCAATATCCCCTATTGCGTATATAGTATCTGCCCCAACATTTTGCTTGAATATTTGCATCTCAGCGATGGCTTCGTCGTATTTGCCCAAGTGCGTATACAACATCCCGAAATCATCATGCGCTCCGGGAAAATTTGGATCAAGCTCTATCGTCTTTTTTAACTGTTCTACGGAAAGATCATAGCGTCGCATGTAAATGAATACTTCCGCGACACACAAATTAATAACGAGGGAAAGAGGATCTAGTTCTTGTGCGCGCTTAATTTCAGCTAAGGCCTCCTCGTATCTGGCCTGCTGAACAAGATTTACACTATACCATTGATGCGTTGTAGGATAATTAGGATTGAGTTCTATGGCCCGCTTAAATTCTTTCTCCGCACCGCTCCAGTCCCATTGATAATCATTTTTGATCAATCCCAGCGCTGCATGGGGCTCGGCCAGTGTCGGATCAAATTCCAGTGCTTTTCGCGTCGCATTCTCAGTTTTTGGAATGTAGTCCTTTGCCGGAAATCCTGAATATTCTGGCAATATAGCATATGTGGAGGCTAATCCGGCATATGCAAGAGCAAATCCTGAATCCTTTTCGATCGCTTGATTGAAATAGTCAACAGCTTTTTGGAGATCGCCTAGCTTGCGCTTGTTCCAATGAAACCTTCCTTTGAGATAGAGTTGATACGCATCCGTGTTTTCCGTTGAACGTCTTGTAAGCTTTTTCTCATCTTCGCCGACCAATTTCAACTTCAATTGTTGGGAAATGTGTTTTGAAATTTCTTCCTGTACGGCAAGTATATCCGTAAGTTTCTTATTGTACTGTTCGCCCCATATGTGCATGTTGTTTGAAACGTTCACAAGTTCCGTACTTATTTGGAGATTGTCACCCCGTTGAATGACCCGACCTCTCAGCACCGCCTTCACACCTAATTCTTTCCCAGCCTTCTGCGGATCAATGTCTTTACCTTTGAAGTGGAACACAGAACTACTCGACATCACGCTGAGGTTGGACAGCTGAGAGAGCGTGTTGATGATGCTTTCCGTGATTCCGTCGCTTAAGTATTCTGTGTTCGGGTCGGCACCAACATTCTCAAACGGCAACACGGCGATGGAATCAATCGATGCGGTTTTGGGGGTAAACATAAAAATTCCGAGACTGATAAGGAGAATAGCTCCAAGGAGTGCCAAGCTGATTTTCAACCACTTGGTTTGGGAACCTCCCCGGGGTTTCCCCGACAAAGACGGGCCTGAAGGCTGCGGCGTATCATGAACGTCCGGTTTCCGCTCGATACGCCTTCCATCGGAATCTCGCCTGTAGCGCTTCAAATCAACCACAACTTCCCGCATCGACTGATAACGCACTTCACGGTCTTTCTCGAGACATTTCATTACGATTCGGTTTAATTCCGGCTCGATACCATTGTGCTGATCAGCCAATGATTGTGGTTCCACATTGATGATCTCATACATCATCGCTGTTTCATGCTCGGCACGGAATGGAAGGCGGCCTGAAAGCATTTCGTAAACGACAACACCAAACGAGAAGATATCGGTACGTTGATCTGTTTCGATGCCTTCCACTTGTTCCGGTGACATGTATGCAATTGTACCGACAGTCGAACCGGTCTTCGTCAGCTTGCTCACACCTTTGAGCTTTGCTAATCCGAAATCCATGATCTTTGCCCGTCCATCGCTCGTTACCATGATATTTTCCGACTTCACGTCCCGATGGATAATCCCTTTCTCGTGTGCTTTCTCCATCCCTTCAGCAATTTGTGTGGCAAGATCGACGGCTTCTTTCATACCTAATTTTCTGTAACCATCGGCTTGTTCTGCTTTCTTCCTTATCCACTCTCTGAGGGTGACGCCATCCATATGTTCCATGACGATGAAGCTCTCATCGTCTACTTCATCGATTTCATGGATAACACAGATGTTGGGATGATTGAGCGCCGAAGCAGCTTGTGCTTCAAGGATGAAACGTTCCCGTTCTTCACCGTGCACCGAGAGTCGCTTAGGGAGAAACTTAATTGCCACAATTCGCTTGAGCTTGAGGTCTTCGGCTTTGTAGACGATGCCCATACCGCCTTCGCCAAGCTTTTCAAGAATCTTATAGTGTGATATTATCTGCCCTGTCACGGATATATTATTCCCTCATCAATTACAGATACCCTTGCTCAAATAGGTTTTTTTTCTATCCTGCGACTCCCTATTCATGGTCGTGGACCGTTGAAATCCGGTACCGGATAGGATCTCTACTGCCGGATATATAGTAATATACAGAAATAAGACTAATTTGTCTAATATTGACCCGACTCATTATTTTGCAGCGATATACAATCCAAAAATAATACTCGCATTAATACAAAGCCCCGATACATCTTAATCGACGTGTCGGGGCTTGTGGCTCCGCAGGCAAGACTTCCCGCCTTCGGCGGGATAAACTTCTCGTCTGATGACGTTGGATTCAGACCCGTTCGGAACTAATGTCGCCTTCGTGCAAGGTCGCGAAGTGTCCCCTTATCGCCTCGGATGAGGGCTTCTTTCTTGGCACGGGTCCACTGTTTGACCTGACGCTCACGGTGCAGGGCTTCCTTGTAAGATGGGTATTCTTCGAAATGGACCATCGCGATCGGTGGATCAAGCTTGGTGGTGCGACAACCTCGACCCTGGAAATGTTCCCGAGTTCTCTTCGTGAGATTGTGAGTAGCTCCGGAATATAGAGCATTGGATCTTAATCGCAGGATGTAGAACCAGGCTGGCATGCTGCTTCCCTTGTCTTATGTTTTGGTCCTTCGACTCCCCTTCGACTCGCTGCGCTCGCTCGGGGTCGCTCGGGACTCTTCGACTCGTCCGTCTCGTCGGGGCGGAGCCCTGAGCGAGTCCCGTCCAAAATGACACGTCCCATCCTTGATGGACGGGACGAGTCGAAGGGCTCCGCAGGCAAGACTCGAACTTGCAACCCTCCGGTTAACAGCCGGATGCTCTACCATTGAGCTACTGCGGAATTGTATAATGTATTGTAACTTTCAAAATATAAAGAAAAATGCCCCAAAAGTCAACGCTGTTCGACCTCCCGGAGAACCCGCAGGAAATTTTCACCCAGCATCTTTTTCACGTCCTGTTGCGAATAGCCACGCGTGAGCAGCTCTCTGGTGATATTCGGAAGAAATGTGACATCGTCCATCTCTTTCGGGGTCACGGTGATGCCGTCGAAGTCTGAGCCGATGCCGACATGGTCGACTCCGATTAGCCTTGCGACATAGTCAAAATGGTCGATCAACAACTTCAGCGCCGGCCGGATCGGATCATACTGATCCTTCAGAAATTCCGCCACCGCCATGTCATTCAGGAATTCGTCATGACCTTTGAGCGTCGCCCGGAATGAGTCAATCCTCGACTTGTTTCTCGCCAGCATCGCGCGCTCTTTTGCCCCGAACGTGCTGTCGATAAACCAGGGAGCAAAATTGATAAACACCACGCCGCCGTTCTTTGCAATCGCCCTCAGCTGGTCATCCTTCAGATTGCGGCGATTATGGCAAAGCGCCCATGCGGAAGAATGCGACGCGATCACCGGTTTCCTCGTTGTCGTGATCACATCCCAGAATGTTCGTTCACCGACATGCGACACATCCACTATCATCCCGAGATCATTCATTCTGCGGACGACGCGCCGTCCGAATTCTGTCAATCCCTTATGCTTGAGGGAATCACGCAATTCATCCTCATCTTTTGCCGAGGTGGCCCAGGGGGTGCTGTTGTTCCATGTGAGCGTCATGTACCGTACACCCCGGCTGTAAAAATGTTCGAGCTTTTTGAGATCGTTTTCAATATGATGACCTCCCTCCATTCCCATCATCGCGACAAACTTCCCCTGATGTACGAGCTGCTCAACCTCTCCAGCGGTACGTGCAAATCTGACTTTGGAAGGATTGCGGTTTACGAAGCTCATTATGGAATCAATCTGTTCGTCGGCCTGATGGAAGTACGAAGAGGACGTTTTTTCCGGCGGAGCCCAGATGGAGAACATCTCCACGTCCAGACCTCCATCCAGAAAACGGGGCAGGTCGGAATGTCCGTGGACGGTGCGAGCGGAAATATCTTCGCCCGCCAGCACCCGCTGGACAACGTCGTTGTGCGTATCCACGACCGTGGCACTGAAATGCAACGATCGATAATCGGCTTCATTCTGGAAGCCGACGATGAAGAAGGCAAGGGCGGCAAGAAGCTTGAACATCCTGGAACTCACAGGGAATCCTTTCTTATGGTACGCCCGCAATAACCAACGCGATTGTTCAAAAAAATAGTAAGAGACTCCCCCGACAATGTTTGCATGGTCGAGAGAGCCTCTTGCCCCGCACGTGCGGGAAGAAGAATCGTGCTTGGTGTTCTTACACCGTTGGAGCGCCGCCCTCTGATTCCTTGAGCTTACCTTTCATTTCCTGGATTTCCTTGCGGATTTCCTGCGCCTTTTTCTTCATTTCATTCATGTGCTTGCGCACACGCGTGCCGGCGGATTTGTTTCCCTTCTCGTAGAACTTGACAAAGTCCTTCTCGAAGCTGCCAAGCAGGTCACGTAGTTCTGCGAATCTGCTCATATGATCCCTTTCTGTTGATTTGTTGTTATTGTTCTCACCTCATCGTTTCGGTCCAAACGAGAGGTGTCCCCGGAGGGAGTGAATTATTGTTTGTCCAGCCTTTTCTTTTTCGCTTTGATGTACTCCTTGTACAATTTGCCCATGAGAGCTTCACGCCTGTCATAAAGCCGTTTCAGCGGGCGCGGTTTCACAACTCCCAGCGCATAGGACGTCAACAGGGGTAGCGCGATGGTCGAGTCGACATACGCGACAACGGCATCCGGCAACCTCTCCGGGTCGACTTTCCCCCAGGTTACCGCCTCTCCCGGCGTCGCACCCGAAAGTCCGCCGGTGTCGGGACGGGCATCCGTAATTTGCAGGAAGTAATCATGCCCTCTTTCATCGATTCCCAAGACTTCCTGGAGCTGCGGCTCGGTCTGCAAAACAAAATTCTTCGGTGAGCCGCCGCCCACGATGACGATACTGCTCTTCCCACCGCTTCTCTTGGCGTCCAGCACGATCGCCGCGGTTTCATTCACATCCAACAAAACGTCGATTCTGGTCTTGTAGCCGTCCAGGGCAACCTCGGCGATATTCATGCCGATGGAGCTGTCACCGGGGGAGGACGTGTAGACGGGTACACCGCAGTGATAGGCGGCAGCGAGTATGCTGCTGTTCTTGATTTTGAGCATCTTCTCCCGCTCGGCAATGTACTTCCCAAGTTTGTGGTGAAGCTCGGCGGTTCCCATTTCCATCTGGAATTCGTGAAGCCGAAGAAGTTTCCGGAGGAACGAATCTGTAGAAAGCAGGACGTTGTAGTCGAAAACGACATCGTAGATGCGAATAATGCCTTCTTTTCGCAACATCCTGTCATCATTGAACGGGGTCCCACGATGCACCGAATGACCAATCGAAAAATGCGTATCATGATAGAGATTTGCACCCGTGCTGACCAGCCAGTCGATCATCCCGGCTTTCATCAAAGGAACGATGCAAGAACCCCCCAAACCAGCGGGCGTGAGGGCACCCGTGATGCTCATTCCAACCGTGGAATCCCGTGCAAGCATTTTTTCGGAATACAGATGACAAGCTTCCCTCAACCTACCCGCATTGTACGAATGGAAGTATTCATCAATAAGGTCAGTAACCTTAATGTTCTTAGGAATCGGTTTAGGGATTATCTGTTTTCCCTTAAGAAACTTCGACTTCGCTTGCTTCATTCCTTTGACAAAAAAGGACTGTTGAAATACCGCTCAAATATACAAAATTTTCAAAAAAAAGCAAGCAAATTCTTCAAAAAAACACAATATTTTTGGGTAGGATGGAAAAACGGCGAACCTTGCGAAATTTTAAGGGTTTCAGCCGCAGAGGACACTGCCTCCATTGACATTCAGCACCTCTCCGACGATATTATCCGCTAATTTTGAAGATAGGAAAAGGATGGGCCCGGCAATCTCCTCAGGCGTTGCAATTTTACCACGTGGGATTGTTTTGAGGATCTCCAAACGGGATTTTGATTTCCCGAGCTCATTCGATGTCATATCTGTGAGAACCCAACCGGGAGCGACACAATTCACCCAAATCCCTGAAGATATGAGTTCAGCGGCAAGAGATTTCGTAAACGCAATCACCCCTCCCTTTGCCGCGGCATAATGGGAGTGAAATGCTTCTCCCCTTTGTCCTGCCGTGCTTGAGATGTTAATGATCCTACCGTATTTTTGCCTTTTCATGAAGGGAACAACGAGATTGCACATGTTGAACGTGCTCGTCAAATTGATTGCAATCGACCGATTCCAATCTCTTTGCGCCATCGCCCCGATCTCACCAAATTCCCAGACTCCTGCAGAATTCACCAGAATATCAATTCTCTTGAATTCCCTGATGACCGTCTTGACTATTTTTTTACATTCAGACATGTTTTCCAGTCTTCCTCTCAACGCGATGCATTCTCTGCCTTGAGACGCAATGCTATTCGCCACATCTACTGCCTTTTTGACGCTGCTTTTATATATGATGATCACGTCTGCTCCCGCGTGTGCGAGTAGACCCGCTGTGGCAGCTCCGATTCCGCGTGAGCCACCGGTGACGACCGCAACTTGATTTGAAAGATCAATCATGCTTTTTCCTTCGGAATTTGTGAGAATGATTAAAATGTAACTGTTCTGGAGTTATTTTTCAATGTCCATAGATAGTTGGTTTTGAATAGATGAGATATTGAATGGGAGAAGGGGTGAGTGTGAGAATGGGTGAAACGGTGAATGGGTGAGGAGGAGAAAAGGTGAATGGAGTGATGGGGGAGACAATGAGAAAGGCGGAAAATTGCTTGGTTGAGATCGTGAGAAGCTAAAAGCCGCTAAAGGCTAAAAGCCAATAGCCAAAGGCCAAAAGCAGTGACCAAGAACCACGAACCAAGAACAAAGAACCAACAACCAAAAACCACGAACTAATGACCAGTGACCAATGATTAATGACGAACGACCATGAACTAACAACTAAGAACTGTCAACTAAGAACTATTCGCCCATGTTGATATTCATCCCTCAAATCTTTACCTTCTCATAGAAAGGAAAAATGATGGACCAGCAGAAACCCCTTGAACAGAAAGGGAACGGGGTCATCAGTGAAGAGCAGGTGTACGCCGCACTCAAGACATGCTACGACCCCGAGATCCCCGTGAACGTTGTTGACCTTGGATTGATTTACGGTATTAAGATCATCGACGACTGGGTCGGCGTGAAAATGACGCTGACCACTCCCGGCTGCGGCATGGGAAATTACATCGCCGACAACATCCGGGAGAAAATGCTCGACCTTCCTGGTGTCCACGAGGCCGACGTGCGTATCGTGTGGGAGCCGCAATGGACTCCCGCGATGATGTCGGACGAGGCACGGAAGATGCTGGGAATCCGATAGCGCCCAGCGATTCCAGACTATGGCGCACAACTTCCCACAGATTTCTTTGACACCGGAAAGCTGCCCCCCATGAGATAGACGGTTATCAAACCAAATCACGCCAACAAAAAATCCAGAACAGGATTTGACATGAAGAAAAAACACTTCCTGCAGAGCTTTGTGGTATTCACCCTTCTATCAATCATCATATCGGCCCCGGGCATGGCGCAATGGCACGTACAGTCCACTCCCCCGGATGTCAACATGTTACTCTCGACCTCCTTTGTTAACGAACACCACGGCGTTGCGGCCGGCTGGGCTGGATTCTTCATCGGGAAGATCATCTACACCACAAACGGTGGCGAGTTGTGGCAGTCCGCCCAACTGCCGGAGTCCACTCGATCATGTGTCACTGTATGTTTTCCGGACACGAACATAGGATATATTGCCGGTGCGTACAACCTGCCCACAACGATGAAAGCGATTGCGCTAGAATTTCCCCGGCTGGGGGTTCGCACAATGGAAGAGAGATCGAAACGCAACAGAGGATATGAGCTCGGCATCGTCAGAGGAGACTCAATCGGTTATCGCGGATATTTTCTGAAAACGACGGATGGGGGTAGTTCCTGGCGCCCTCGGGGTACGCTGCCGGACTTCGTCACATATCTGATTGGCGGATGTTTTATTGACACGTCCTACGGCTTCGTCACCTATGATGCGCAAGATTCCGGGTTTTCCGGCATTCTGAAGACAACGAATGGCGGGAATACCTGGAGCGAATCTTACCGGGTTCATTCGTTTGATGCCTTCCGCAGCATTTATTTTCTCGATTCCTTAAACGGCATCGCAGTCGGCACAAAAAGTGTCGACAGCGTGACGTCGGATGGAATCATCGTCAGAACCCACGACGGCGGAGCCACCTGGACAGACGAAGATAGTCCCGGCCTTCATTTTCCCGACGTTTATTTGAACTCGTCCTCTGAATATCTCGTCGGAGACTCAGCAACCAGAAGTTTTGTTCTCAAGGGCGACGCTGCAGGTTTTATATGGTCGATGCCGGTCCAGATGAGCAACACCCTGCTCCATGGGATCCGATTCGTCAAGGGAACAGACATCGGAATTGTCTTTGGAGAAAAAATCCAGGGCCAGGTTTTATCACCATTTATCATCAAAACGATAGACGGCGGTAGTACGTGGCAGGCACAAGATGTTGACTCCCTGTCAGATGTCTATCTCGCAGCAGGCCAGCTCCTGAACGAGAATGTCGGATTCATCTGTGGCCAGTCATCCGGGCAGGCGCTGGTCCTTCATACTACAAACGGCGGCGTGAGCTCCGCCCCGGACAGGACAATCAAACCGACGTACGAACTCTCCCAAAACTACCCTAATCCTTTCAATCCGAGCACAACGATACGGTTTACAGTACCAGAATTGGGATTTGTGTCACTGAAGATTTTCAATATCCTCGGCGTAGAAATCGCGACGCTTGTGTCGGAACAATTGGCTCCGGGCAGCTATTCAAAGCAATGGAACGGGTCCGAATTCGCAAGCGGGGTATATTACTATCGACTCCAGGCCGGCACCTATATTGAAACAAGAAAGCTGCTTCTGATCAAATAGCAATGCCAGACTCCATTATCGATAAGTCAATCCGCAGGAAAGGCCGCGGGGCAGGATTTAACCCGCCGAACCGCTTCAGTCAGTTACATCTCGAGCCGATAGAGATCGAATGGGGACCAGACGATGAAGAGCGTAAGATCCAAACCGTCTTCCTGAAGGACACATCTAAGACTATCTTAGCAAAGAACGACAGCCCGGACATTCCGTTCACCTACAGTATTAACCCCTACCGCGGTTGCGAACATGGATGCATTTATTGCTATGCACGACCCAGCCATGAGTATCTGGGATTCTCATCCGGGATCGATTTCGAGACAAAAATCATGGTGAAAATGGATGCCGCCCGGCTTTTGAGCGAAGCATTCCAAAAGAAAAGCTGGAAGCCGCAAATGGTTTGCCTCTCCGGCAATACGGATTGCTACCAACCCGTTGAACGAAAACTGAAGATCACGCGGCAATGCCTGGAGGTATTCCTGAAGTATCGCAACCCGGTGGGCATCATCACAAAAAATCATCTCGTCACCCGCGACCTCGATATTCTGAAGCAGCTTGCAGAACTAAATCTCATCAGTGTGACAATCTCCATGACAACTCTCGACGAGACTCTGACACGCAGGATGGAACCGCGCACGTCGATAGCCTCCAGACGATTAGAGACAATCGAAGCTCTCGCTTCCTCCGGAATCCCCGTCGAGGTTCTCATTTCCCCCGTGATCCCGGGATTGAATGACAAAGAATTACCGGCCATCCTGAGGGAAATTTCGGCACGGGGTGCAAGGTCAGCATCCTATGTATTCCTGCGTCTCCCCGGTCCGGTTCAGCAGCTGTTTTCCGAATGGTTGGAACGGGAGTTCCCCGACCGGGCTGCCAAGATCCTCCATCTCGTCAAAGATGTTCACGGCGGCAAACTCGACGACCCCCGGTTCAACATCCGGTTCGAGGGAAAGGGAGAAATGGCGAGAGCGATCGATAAACTGTTCCGACTGAACTGCAGGAAATACGGCCTAAACAAAACGGGGGTGTCTCTCTCGACGAACCATTTTCGTCACAAAGAGTTACGTCAAGAGGACCTGTTCGTGTGATTTGAAGCAGAACGTCAAACTCCCTCGACGTTCACGGCTGATACGTCAGGTAGGATTCCGATGGCGCGATACAGCCGGGTTCAGACATTGAACCTGAAGAACATCACGTCGCCGTCCTCAACGACATAATCGTGACCGTGAACGGCGAGCAGCCCTTTTTCTCTAAGCGCATGTTCGGAACCTAATTGTTCGAGGTGGGAATATTTCATCACCTCGGCCCGGATAAATCCTCGTTCAAAATCGGAATGGATTTTCCCCGCGGCCTGGGGCGCTTTCGTGCCCTGCCTGACCGTCCATGCGCGAAGCTCTTTTTCATTATGGGTGAAGAATGTAATGAGATTCAGTACGGAGTAGCCCTCATGGATGATTTTGTCCAATCCTGATTCCGGCAGGCCAAGGTCCCGTAGAAATTCCTCCCGCTCTTGATACGCCATACCGGCAATTTCAGCTTCCATCTCCGCATCGACAGCGATGACCCGCGCGCCCTCTTGTTTGGCAATCCCCTTGACAGTTTTTACGTATTCCGATTCACGCGTCAGCCCCTCCTCGTTCACGTTGGCGACATACATGACCGGTTTGTCGGTGAGGAGATACAGGCAGCGGAAGAATTCTACTTCATTTGGCTGAATATTCAAGGAGCGAACCGTTTTCCCGGAGCCGAGATGATTTTTTACCCGGTTGAGGAAATCGATCTCCAGCTTCAACTTTTTGTCTCCGCTTTTGACTTTCTTTTCGACTTCATGAAGTCGTTTTTCTGTCGTTTCCAGGTCCTTCAGCAGCAACTCCGTCTGGACAATCTCGATGTCACGTTTCGGGTCGATGGTGTTCTCGACATGAATCACATCCTTGTCATCAAAGCAGCGAACCACGTGAGCGATTGCATCTACTTCGCGGATGTGGGAAAGAAATTGATTCCCGAGTCCTTCGCCTTTGCTTGCATTTTTCACCAAACCCGCGATATCGACAAACTCGATCGTGGTCGGCAGGACCTTCGGCGGCTTGAACATCGCTGCAAGTCTGTCAAGACGGGCATCGGGGACCGGGACGATTCCGACTTGCGGCTCGATGGTCGTGAAAGGATAATTCGCTACCTTTGCGCCGGCAGCCGTTATCACGTTAAACAACGTGGACTTGCCAACGTTAGGAAGTCCGACTATGCCACAATTGAAACCCATGACTTATGATTTGCGATTTTGGATTGAGGATTTTCGATTTGGCTAAGAAAAGTAAAGAATTTCGCGCTGGAGTCTTCGTACCATCACTTTCACAGATAAGATAAGAAAATATGCTGTAAAATCAATGATGATGAGCCGTCTTTTCTCCAGAGGGGGTTCGATCACTCAGTGAATCCAGCTGTCTCAGGACCTTCCTGCCCCGGGACAACAGTCCGCTTCCCGCGTGCGGGAGCATCTGCTCGATCATCGCACGCAGCTCTCCTCTGATTGCGGGTTGTTTCTTCGCGATATTGCAAAGAACCGTCATCGCCTTCGCACGAACGGCGATGGGATATCCCGGCGATGCGAGATAATCGAAACACTGCGCCATGACCCTCCCGAGTATCGGGCGAGGGATGTCGACACACTGGAGAATGCGCACGACATTCCGGAGAACCGCCTCATGGACGCCGGGCTCCTGCATCTTTTTAACCATCGCGGGCAGCCACGGCCTGATAAGCGCCGGATAGTGATCCGAAGAGTAACTCACGATCCACGCCGAGCGTTGGGTGACGCGATAATCACCCCGCAGAAACAACGCCATCAGCTGCCTGAAACGTTTTGGGTCGTTTCCGACCCACTTTCCGATCTTGATGGTCTGGCGTTTTGAGTGCTCTTTGAGGATTTCAGCTTCGAGGTTCATAAAGACTGATCATGATTGTGGACGAAAGATACAGAGGGATCAAATGAAGTAAAGTTCTAGATGTCCGAAATCACAATCTCGAAATCCGAAATCTTAAACAAAATCTAAGCCCTAAATCCAAAAATCAAAACATCAATTAGAACGACAAGTCTTTTTGATTTTTCAGATGTCTCATACTAGGATTTAGATCTTATTTGGGATTTGGAGATTTGGATTTAGGATTTGTTTAGGATTTAGTGTTTCGAGTTTAGTATTTTTTCCCTGCTAGATCCTTTGCCGCCATCGGGCTGGGGTGATTTATTCAGTGCCGGGGCGGCCTCTAATTCCTCGATGGTTCTTGGCCAATCGTCCTTGAGGAGTCGCGAGAGGGATCGGTCGGCGAGAATTTTCCCCTCCGTCTGGCATCGGGGACAGTAGTTACATTCATTTTCCGCATACACGATTCGCTGCACGCTCGTGCCGCAGACCGGGCATGGCTTTCCAAATTTACCATGCACTGACATCTCCGGGCGAAACGCCGTGACTTTTTCCGGGAATGACTTCCCTGTCTGGCTTCTGAGTTTCTCTATCCACTCGCCGAGCGTTTCCTGCGTGGCCGAGAAGAGTCGGACAACCTCAGATTCCTTCAGGTTTTGAGAGAGTTTCAGTGGCGAGAGCCGGGCACGGTGCAGTATTTCATCGGAATAAGCGTTTCCGATCGCGCTGAAAAGTCGTGGGTCCGTCAGAGTCCGCTTCAGTGTGTGGTTTTCTCTGAAGAGAGCCGTACGAAACTGCTCCGCCGTGGCGCTCAGGACTTCGAGTCCGCCGCGGTCAAACGAAGAAAGAGAATGCGTGCCTTTCACGAGATGGAGTGAAGCTCTCTTCTTGGTGCTCGCCTCGGTCAGGAGAAGCGTTCCATCGGGAAAATCGAAGGCAGCAAGCCCGCCTTTCCCGCCCGGCTTCGCACCCCGTTTCTTCCAGTGAAATCTGCCGGCAATCATAAGGTGAAAAACGAGGAACAATTCATCTTCCAGCTCCCACACAATCTGCTTCCCAATGCGGCGCAAACCGACGACGGTTTTTCCCTCCGCCTCCGTTATCGCGGGGTAGACACTTCGAAGGAGGACCGGGCTGGCGATGCGAATTCTCTCCAGCGGACGGTGGAGAATCCTTTGTTCAAGGGCTTCGACGTAAACGGTGATGTCGGGGAGTTCGGGCAAGATCTGAATCGAGAATTCTTGGCTATCGCCTGTCTCTGATATTCTTTCGAGCGTTGTAAAGGCGCTCCCTGAACCCACCCTCGAGAAGAAATTGTCTTTCAAGTTGATGCAATTGCTGATCCAGAAGGTAGCTTGTTTGATGGAGCAAGCAGATCATGGTGTTAGCGGCAAATTCTGCCGGGGATTCTTCAATATAGGACGAATACGTCAAATATGACTTACTACTTCGCCAAGCGAGCTGGCGGATTTGCTGAACCGTGGGGTGATCCTTTCCCCATAGGCAAAATCCATGTTGGCGCAAGAAATCTTGATAATCAAGCAATAGTTCTTCCAGACTTGCCCGAGCAACGCTGACAAGCTTGATCTCCGTTTCTTTCGACGTACCGGATGCCATGCTTCCTTCCGCGATGTTTTGTTTGCCACTTCTCGCGGCCTGCACCATTTGGTCGACCGTGCGGGACCTACGATCAATGAATCGCGCACAGAACTTCACCGTGGCATCGTAAACAATTTCCGCCATCTGGTACGATTTGAGCTTCTGGTAACCGCCATGCGGTGGAATAATTGTATCGTCTGCAGTCATGTTCAATCCTCCCCGAAATCTTGCATAATATACAAGGTTGCCCCTGGAGATGCAAACTGCATCGAGATTTCGGAAGGTGGAGGGGAGATAAAATACACGGATCCTGCACAACAAAGGAAACGAGACGTGGACAGATTGGGAAATCTGTCCCACCGATTTACCAACGTGGACAGATTAGGAAATCTGTCCTACCAAAATAAAAACCCCATCCCGACGATCGGGATGGGGTGGTTGAAACTTTACATCACGATGCAGATTGCATCGGTGTCACAGTTTGCCTACTTCATGAATGTCATCTTTCTCACCTGTTGAAGGCCGCCTGCGGAGAGACGATAGAGATACAGTCCGCTGGGAAGATGGCTGGCATCAAATGTCGCTTCGTACGTGCCCGGCATCATTTGCTGGTTGACGAGGGTTCCAACTTCCTGTCCGAGTAAATTGTAGACTTTGAGAGATATAAAGTCACTCTTTGCTACCGTGAAGGATATCTTCGTTGACGGGTTGAAAGGATTCGGATAGTTCTGGGAGAGACTGAACTCCTTCGGTGCGGAATTGGAAACTTCCCTCACGCTCAGCACACCTGTTTTCGGTGTAAATCTGTAATCGTGGGCCACCGTTGTGCCCCCGCTGAAGGTGGAGTCCACGTCGAAGAGCAGTTGAGAAAAATCCTGGCTGATATAGGTTACTTGTTTGTTGCGTGAATGGTATTGAAAGACACCATTATTGAACCCATTATCCGTTCTATCCTCAAGCACCCGGAGTGAAGAAAGTGTTCTCCCATCGGGATATGTGATATTCCCGTAACCGTCGAAGGTCATCGTCTGGCTTGAGATCGTCATAGTACCACCGCTCGTCGGGTCATAAGTTGTATCGGTCCACGTCTTCGTTGTTCCCAGAGTTGCCGGCATGGGATATCCCAAGGCATTGTTATGAACGACCATGGTTGTGTCGGACATTCCGGGAGGGGGGGAAGGAGACCACTGTTGTTGATAGACACCACCGACGTTATATCCCCCGGTGTTATCCGCCCTTAAGTACTGCACGAACGTAATTGTGCCGGTATAGATGGAGAAGGTAGTCACCTGCGTGAAGGTCTGGCAGAGCGTAGCGCCGGGAAAAGCGCTGGACATCAGGTGACCGGCGGGCGGCAGATAGCTCTGGTAGTTGGTATCATTGTACTGTCCGCTTACCAGAGGCAAGTGTGAAAAATCCATGTCCTGCTGGGAATTGGAAGCGGTTCCGAGATTGACCGTCAACGTGTCGAGATAAGAGAATTGAGTATACTCCCCGTTCAGCAAAACAGTTTGAAGGCCGGAGCCCGTGAAGCTGATCTGGGCCTGGGCGCATGCGCAGCAAAGAACAAACATGGCACAAATGGTTTTCATTTGTTCCCCTTTCGTTAATTGAATTGTGAGTGGATTAGTGATGTTACGCAGAGCTATGATTGTTACCGAAAACCCTAAATTCGAATATCGAAATACTAAATAAATCCAAAATTCGAATGCTTGAAGCTCGAAAAATCAGATTTCTCAGGACAGTTTTGAATTTAGGGATTCGAATTTGTTTAGAGTTTCGGATTCAGTGCTTCGGATTTCGGAGATCCAACACTGTTTTGCGTAACGTCAGTGAATTGGTAATAATATACAATTTTCTCAATAATAATACAAAAATGTCTGATTAAGATTCTAGTCCTGGCCAGGGACAAAAAAATCACATCCCGACATACACCGCATTTGCGATTCATCGAAGGGTTTTTTACATTCTGTCGTTAATTCCCAGCGCAATCCTTACTTGTTTCGCATACATCTTACTTACACGGCACGAGAGAGGGTATTCGGATGTTATGCAGATCGATATAAACGATGTTAGGCCGCCACGAACTCTGAGGTATCACATGAAAACATGCGTCTGTGCGCTCCTTGTTGTTTTGTTCATCCTTTCCGGTTGTGCCAAGCAATCCTCGAAGACAAATGCCGTACCTCTGACGGCTGAAGCACAACGGATACTGAATGCCATGGCTGACTCTATCCGGATCAACGGATTGACCGGTTGGACACCGTTCTTGCACAATTCCCCGCAATTCTCGTGGGAATTCAACGGCGTCCACACTTCGTACGACTCTCTCATCGCCGGTGAACAAAGGGAAGCCCCCCTCTACCGATCAATAACCCTGAAGTGGGATAGTGTGAACGCTGAGTCTGTGGGAGAAAACGCCATGCACCTTACAGCGAGGTTCTCGGAGGCATTGGTGAAGAATGACGGGTCCGAAGCCACAATCACGGGCGGAGTCGACTGTCAGCTCGAGCGCATCGACGGTGCCTGGAAGTTCACCAGAGGCAAGACCTTTGACCACTGAAAGGCTGAGGAAGGATTTGCACGAAGCGCGTGGCGGCCTAACCAGGCGCTCAAGTCACGCCTTGGGCGTGATGGCGCCGACTTGTGCGCCGAAGCGGAGCATAGGCGGGTCTATCCGCCGAAGTCCGCCTGTGGCGGACGAAGGCGGGAGCTCCGGTCCGTTCGGCCGCGTTGGAAGAGGTGTCGTGAACCTGAATTGAGCAGCCAGACCATCGGCACAGGTCCGTTGACAAATAAAAACGTTCGCAAACCATCATAGAGGATATCTTATGAGCACCAATTCACCGATCCCTGACGGCGCCGCCAAGCACGCCGAATCTGAGTCCTTCCATGCCAGCATGCTCTCGGTCTCACTGACCGTGAAGGATCTCGGCAAGAGCCTTGCATGGTACCACGATGTGCTGGGATTCGCCATCGACCGCAAGATTGAACGTGAGGGAAAACTGCGAGCGGTTGCGTTGAAAGCCGGGGACGTGCGGCTCTCCATCAATCAAGATGACGGAGCCAAGGGATGGAACCGGGTCAAAGGAGAAGGATTCTCGCTCCTGATCACGACAGATCAGAATGTCGACAAGATTGCAAACCGGATCAAAGAGCACGGTGGCACACTCGATTCGGAACCCGCCGACATGCCATGGGGGGCGCGCTTATTCCGGTTGAAGGACCCGGACGGATTCAAGCTGGCGATTGCCTCGCCCCGTGCGGCTTAACCAGGCGCTCCTAAAGAGTCCTATGACGAAGGCGGGTCTACCCACCGAAGTCGTTCTTTCGACGAAGGCGGGAGCTCCGGTTCGTCAGGCAACTATCACATAAGGAGATTATGCGTAAATTTCTATCTACACATCGGGAGTTTGTTCAAATTGTGCTTTTTGTTCTCATAGCGATAGCTTCCGCAGCAGATACGGTTGGTAAGCCTCCTCGTATTGTCGATGCTGTTGGTTTGGTAGGCAGCACGCTTGGTATTGGGGTAAGTATCGGCATTATTGTAGAACGGAAAAGGCAGAAGGGTGAAGAGGCAAAGGCAAAACATGATCAATGAGTGCATTTCTACAGGTTAGCTATCTAATGACGATCTTACAATCATAGGAGTGACAGCAGCAATGATGGGTCCTTCTCAATCCGGTCAGACTAAATCTCCAGAAGACAGGTTCTGGGCATGGTTCACGAAAAACCAGGATGCTCTATATTCCTTTGAAAGAAATCAAGAAGCAATATTCAATGACCTTCTTCATGAGCTGCACAAGGTTCATCGCGACCTCACCTTTGAATTTGGACCAGAAATTAACAACCAACGAGAATTTGTCATTAGCGCAGGTGGCGTTAAAAATGTGTTCCCGGCAGTTATTTCCCTGGCTAATACCGCACCGGCACTCCCCAAATGGAAGATTACAAAATTTCGACCAAGACGCGAAGAGATCAGCACAATAACAATTGAGAACGTTTCTGTTTCGCCCGAAAATGTTTGGTTCTCCATCGAGCAAGAAGGGGAAAAAGTGAACTTAATATTGTTCCTGGGGAATGAGCGAATGTTTGACAAAAATATCCATGGAAGCATAGGTTTTCTATTTCTTGATCAGATACTCGGGGAATACGATGTGGAAACATTTATCGGTTCAATTGATTTTCGACCGATTACAGATTCCCCCGGTATGAAGAAAGCCCGTCTTTCAGAGTTACGCTCCACATTTGACACAATCTTGAAAGAAAAAATAAATTAGCAACGGCTGCATACCGGGTTGCTCCCCGAAGGTGTCCGTCGGACAAGCTGACGGGACGAGAAATCTGTCCCACCAATTTGCCAATGCGGACAGATTGGGAAATCTGTCCTACTGGGGCAAAAAGAAACCTCATCCCGACGTACATCGGAATGGGATTTGGGAAAACTTCTTCGCCTTCGGCAGGACCGTCTCCAGTTCAGTACTCACTTCCGTCCGCCAAAAGCGGACTGCGGTGGAAGAGCTTTGGTTCCGACTTTGTTGGGACTGAAACTGTCCCGTCCTGCGCCAGGCAAGTCAGTTCGGAATAGGAATGGGGTATTTGCTTTTAGTTAAGCCTATTTTTATTATCAAGTGACTTTTCAAACTTGAATCAAAGATTTAGTTGAACGGGCGCGCACGCGGCTTCAGGAACTTTTTGTAAGCGCTCAACATTGAAAGGTGTTCGTATGATGAAAACTCTAACGGTTGTTTTAGCGGCTTGGTTTTCAATGTCGTCCTCGGCTTCTCAGGAACTTCGCCCTGTGCGGGATAGCGTCGGCTTTTGCTGGGATGCCGACCAGATGAAGCGTCTTGTTGATTATGTGACGACAAATGAGCAAGAACCTGTTGCCCGGCAGGCTTTTGTGGCCGGCATTTCTCCCCATGATGACTTTCTGTATGCCGGGCAAGTCTATTTTCCTCTCTTTCGGTCGATCAAGCCGAAAGAAGTGGTCATCTTCGGTGTAACGCATGGAACGGTGAGGAAGGAAATCGGCAACCCCCAGGGCATTCTCATTCTTGATGAGTATACGTCCTGGCGAGGATGCGGAAGAGAGGTTTCGATCTCGCCGCTGAGAGAGTTTGTCAAAAGCAAGCTTGACACACAATACTGCCGTGTGGACAATAAGGCGCAAGTGTTGGAGCATTCGATTGAAGCAATGGTGCCGTGGCTTCAATACTTCAATCCGGATGTAAAAATAACGCCCGTGATGGTGACACAGATGCCGTTTGAGCGGATGGAAGAGGTGTCTGAAAAGCTGAGCACCATCCTTTCTGAATATATAAAGGAGAACCAGCTTGTCCCCGGCCGCGATATTTTCTTCCTCTGCTCATCCGATGCAAATCATTACGGCAGGGATTTCAACAATGTGCCGTTTGGCGATGATTCTGCGGCTCATGCGAAAGGGATTGAACAGGACCGGCAAATCGCAGAGAAATATCTTTCCGGAGTGGTTGAAGCGGAGAAAATTCAGCACTTCACGGAAGTAATGAAGAATCTCGTGTGGTGCGGAAAGTTCTCTGTTCCATTTGGACTTTTGACTGCGGAGAAGACGATGCGCAAAGCGTTCGGGAAAAAGATAACGGGAACGATACTCCGTTATTCGGATTCGTATTCGGAAGGCGTCCTTCCGCTAAGGCAAACGGGAATGGGGACCACCGCGCCATTTTCTCTCAAGCATTGGGTTGGATATCTCGCGATGGGATTTTCGTTAGAGGAATGATGGTCCTGGACGCAACAAGCTGAACTCTCATTAGGCACTGCATGAAACTCCCAACCCGCAGCTACAGCACCTTTAGTGCAATCGCAGCCGTTGCCTTCATCATGGCATGTGTTGCGCATGAAGTCATCGGCCACGGCGGTATGTGTCTCGCGGTCGGAGGCCGTGTCACTCTGCTGACCTCCGTCTACTTCCGGTGTACGAAAGGAGGGCCACTTACGGACGCCGCGGGCCCGGTGATGAACCTCATCGTGGGTGCTGCTTGCTGGTCACTCGCGCGCAATCGGCCACAGGCATCCCAGTCACGGCTATTCTTCGTCTTGGCTATGGCATTCAACCTTTTCTGGGGTGCTGCGTACTTCATCTTCTCTGCCGTCACCGACACGGGGGACTGGGCGTTCGTGCTACGTGACCTCTCACTCGAACCCCGTTGGTTATGGCGTCTGCTGATGGGTGTGTTTGGTGTTGGCATCTACGTTCGCTCTGCCCGAGCCGTTGCCACACATATGCCACCCGGTGCGCCTTTGGTTTGGCCCTATCTCGTCGCAGGAGTGGTGTCCTGCGTTGCGGCGCTATTCTTTGCCGGCCCAGTGCTACTGGCCGTACGAGAGGCGGCGCGCTCGAGCCTTGGAGCGTCCGTTGGTTTGCTGTTCCTCGCCTATCGCAGGTCAAAGCAAGCTCACGCCTCGCCCTCGCCAAGCCTCGTTGCCCATAGCAACGGCTGGCTACTCTTCGCAGCGCTGGTCACGATGCTCTTTTTTCTTGTGCTCGGCAGGGGTTGCGGAGTTGCGGGCCATGCCTGACCATTGGCTGTAGCACACCGCATTCCGACAAAGCAAACTTGGCTTCTCCCACTTCGTGGGATCGTTAAGTTTGGTCAGAATGGGACTGCCAACGACTTACTCCTACCTGCCGAAGTTCCGCAAAGCGGACAGGCATCGGCCCCGGCATTGTCGGGACCGACTTGATCACATTGCCACCTTTTGAAGCAGTGCTTGAAACAGGTCGGGTGCCGACACAAGCTCCCTATAGATTTCTTCGGCTAACTGCTCGTTATACGTGTGGGCGGTTTGGTTTCTGAGATCGATGAGTGTGAGCCATCTGTCTTCGTACTCGAGTATACCCAGTCTGAAGGCATCGCGGAAACATCCTTTGGGTGAAAGGCATACCACACCATGGACGGCCTCAAGATAGTTCTTGAGAACTTTCCAAGCAAGATCGAGGGCAATCTCAAAGCGCAGAATGGCGGAATCGCGAACGATCTCGCTCTTCGGCAGCGCGAGTGCTTCCTCGAGCCTCCGTACTGCTGACCGAAACTGGCTTACCGATGCTTCAAGTTTCGTCATGAAGACGCCACCGGCAAGGGCTCAACGTGTTGAAGAGCCACCGCCCGGAACTCGGGTGAAACTCGTTGAAAGTCGACAATCTCGATGGTGTACATAGTACCTAAATCTTCCACATCCTGGCGGATCCGATTCATGACATGCGAAGGCACGGCGTTTGGTCCTTCAATGCCAACATCGATGTCTGATCGTTCGTTACTTCTGCCGGCAACACGGGAACCGAAAAAGAAGACTCTGTGCTGCCGCAGGTCGAGATGGCGACGAAGGACAGCAATGATTTCGCTTTGTAGCCTTTTCGTTGAGTAATGCTCGAGACGCATGATTCAACTTAAGGAAGTTTGTCGATAGAATCAAGTTGCGGGACAAAATATAGAAGCCTCGCTTGAGATTCAAATCCCGAAAGGGATTGCTTCGCAACGAGGCTTTTCGAATAATTCTCCGCCTTCGGCGGGATCCTCAATTCAACATTGAACTTAGCAAAAGAAGCTAAGTTCAGTTGAATTGGGACTGGCAACGACCGGATTTTATCCCACCTTCTGTTGGCGGGACCCTCTCCAGCAGAGTACTCCACCTTTGTCCGCCAAAGTGGGAAATAAAAAAAGCCTCGCTTGAGATCCAAGCGAGGCTTCTCGAAAACTTCCTGGCAACGACCTACTCTCCCATACCGTCTCCAGTATAGTACCATCGGCCCTGCGGGGCTTAACTTCTCTGTTCGGAATGGGAAGAGGTGTTTCACCCGCGGCATGGTCGCCAGAAAAACTTAGAAGAGTCGTTGAGATAGTAAGATGTTGAGATTATGAGATAGCGAGTTTTTCAACTACTCAACTAATCAACCACCCAACTACATACATTCTCATCTACTTCAAACCTAACGATATTCAAACCGATTGATGCGTAACCCTTCAAAGGTCCACGACCTTCAAGTTGGAAGAATCGTAGAGCGAGTGAGCTCCGTGAATCAACAGAAATTATTGGTTAAGTCTCACGACCGATTAGTACCACTCGACTCATGCTTTACAGCATTTACATCTGTGGCCTATCAACGTAGTCATCTACTACGGGTCTTTAGTCCGCCTTACAGCGGAGTGACATCTTATCTTGGGGTGGGTTTCGCACTTAGATGCTTTCAGCGCTTATCCCAACCGGACGTGGCTACCCAGCGTTTGCCACTGGCGTGACAGCTGGTACACCGTCGGTCCGTTCACTCTGGTCCTCTCGTACTAGGAGCGACTCCCCTCAAATGTCCTGCGCCCGCATAGGATAGGGACCGAACTGTCTCACGACGTTCTGAACCCAGCTCACGTACCGCTTTAATTGGCGAACAGCCAAACCCTTGGGACCTTCTCCAGCCCCAGGATGCGATGA
>JBEKTW010000035.1:0-24488 GCA_049515655.1 Bacteroidota bacterium | reverse complement strand
ATGGGGAGCATCTCTTTGCGACGGCCTCGCACGCTCTGGCGGACCTCCACGCAAATCACTCTCCCATTCCCGATGCCAATAGTCAATCCAAAAGGTACAATATTAGTCTGTAACATACGAGGTCGCAAAGGAGATGGCATGTAGCAATTGACCACCTTAGCGTTCTTTGCGTAGGCTTTGCGATCTCTGCGGTTTATTCTTTTCTTGATGTAGTCTCTCCTGAGCCGATTCTTGCGTTTTTGCAGAAAAATCGCTATTGTTTTTCCGATTCAACTGAGCGCACATATTTAATCAAGGGCCCGGCCCGCAGCTCATCGCTCATAACCGGGCAGCCCAATTCATCTTTTTCTAGCACAGTTTAATGAAACGTCGAACCGTGAATTTTATTATTTTCTTCTCTATTGCGATTGCCGTTTTCGCGGCAATCAACGTACACATTTTTTTCGCAGGCCGGTCGGGCATTCCTGGAGAATACAGGTCCTGGTACACATTGCTCTTCATTTTTTTCTCGGCGTCGCTTCTTGTCGGCAGATTCGTAGAAAGGTTCGGGATTACCTGGTTGAGTGATCCACTCGTCTGGGTCGGGTCATTCTGGCTGGCGGCAATGGCGTATTTCTTTCTGATTCTTCTCTGCATCGATTTGTTGCGTCTCATCAATTATATCATCCCTTATTTCCCGTCTATCATAACAAATAATCCCGTTCAAACACGACAGGTCACTGTGGCATCTGTGTTCGCGATCGTTGCAGTCACGGTCCTCGCGGGATACCTGAACGCCCGGTCGCCGCGCGTTAAGACACTCGACCTCACTATCCCGAAAAACTCACACGGACTCAAGAGCTTGAACATCGCAGTCGCTTCCGACATCCATCTTGGCACACTTGTTTGCAAAGCCCGTCTGGAAGAAATCGTCAGAGACATTAATGCCCTCAACCCGGACATCGTTCTCTTGCCCGGAGATGTTGTCGATGAAGACCTGGGTCCAGTCATCAGGCAAAACCTGGGAGAAACACTGAGGTCGATTCAATCGAAATATGGCGTCTACGCCATCACGGGGAATCACGAATATATTGGGGGTGTCGAAGCCGCCTGCCACTATCTCACCGAGCACGGCATCGTCATGCTGAGAGACTCCTCTATTGAAATCGCCGGGAGCTTCACGCTCGTCGGGCGGGAGGATCGCAGCCTACGACAGTTTGAAGGAAAGCGACGCAAGCCGCTTGAAGAAATCATGGCCGCGGTCGACAAGAGTTTACCCATCATCCTGATGGACCACCAGCCCTTCCAGCTGGATGAAGCTGTGAAGAATGGCGTTGACCTGCAGCTTTCGGCTGGGGCTACATGAAGAAAGGAAATACCCACTTTTACGTTTCGTGCGGGGTGGGCACGTGGGGACCGCCCGTGCGAACGGGGAACACACCGGAAATTATGAATGTGAGGTTGAGGTTTGAGCCATGAGGTTAGAGGTTAGAGGTTTGAGGGTTGAGACCACCTCTTAGCTATGAGCAGCATCGTCGGTCCCAGTGCGACACAACTTAGAGAACGGACCCCAGAAGAGGAATGACTACGCCCGGGTCATGGTTCCAGCCGTTTTGTCGCCCAGTCCCATTTCTTTCTTTAATTTCTCGATTGAAAGAAGAATAACCTCGTTCGTCGCGGGAAGCGAAAACTCCGGCTCAATTTCGTGATTACCGACTGCTGAGATCGCATCCTTGATTGCAAGCCAGCAGGAAAGTGAGAGCATGAACGGCGGCTCGCCAACGGCTTTGCTTCGGCGTATCGTATCAGCCGTGTTCGGGACATTCTCCAGAAAACTTACCCGAAAATCCCGGGGGACATCCTGAACCGCCGGAATCTTGTAGGTGTCGGGAGAGTGGGTCATGAGATTTCCCCTGCCATCCCATTTGATTTCCTCGGTCGTACACCAGCCCACGCCCTGAATGTATCCCCCTTCCACCTGACCGCGGTCGACCAGCGGATTCAACGAATCGCCGACATCGTGCAAGATGTCGGTCCTCAGAATCGTGTGAGAACCCGTCAGCACATCGACCAGGACCTCCGTCACCGCCATCCCGAACGCAAAGTAAAAGAAGGGCTTGCCGCGACCGGCCTTCTTATCCCAGCCAACCGTCGGCGTCTTGTAGAAACCTGCTGCGCTCAACGGAACCTGGCGAAGGTTCAACGGCGCCATGGCCTCCTCGAACGGGACTTTTCTACCGGGATGCTTGGTATCGGCAATCCAGCCACCCTCGAAAACGACGTCTCGCGCTTTCGACTGAACGTTTGAATCCTCCTCATTCCAGATTTGCGCCATTGCTTCCGCGATTCGCAACTTGAGAATATCCACGGCATTCTTGACTGCCATGCCGTTCAAATCAGCTCCGGATGATGCCGCGGTTGCGGAAGTATTGGGAATTTTCGATGTGTTCGTCGCATTGACTTTCACGCGCTCCGGACCCACGCCAAACTCGGCGGCGGCGATCTGCTGAATTTTCGTGTGAAGCCCCTGCCCCATCTCGGTTCCACCGTGATTAACAAGAATCGTTCCGTCCTTGTAGATGAGCACAAGCGCTCCCGCCTGATTCAGGAACGTCGTCGTGAACGATATCCCGAACTTGACAGGCGTGATCGCCATCCCCTTTTTATGAAACTCATTCCGTTTGTTAAATTCGTCTATCTCTTTCCGCCGCCGCAGGTATTCTGAGGATTCAATGAGCTGCGTGTACATCGCATCGAGCCGGTTGCCTTCAACGACCTGTCCATACGGAGTCGTATCGCGCGTCCCGATACCGTAGAAATTCTTCTTCCGGATATCTGCCGGCTCTTTGCCGAGGAGCCGGGCTGCCCTGTCAATAATTGTTTCGATCGCCGCCATACCCTGCGGACCTCCGAATCCTCTCATGGCAGTATTGGGCGGAAGGTTGGTTTTCCACACGCGGCCGAGAACCCGAAAGTTGGGAATGTAGTAGGCATTGTCGGCGTGGAGCGTGGCTCGCTCCATGATCGCGAATGAGAGGTCCGATGCACAGCCGCCGTCGCCGTTCAGCTCAAGGTTTACCGCGAGGAGAGTGCCGTCATCGTCAAAACCGGCTTCGTACCTGGTCAGAAAACGGTGGCGCTTGCCAGTGATTTTCATGTCGTCATCACGGAACAAACGAATCTTCACGGGACGCTTCGTTGCCCGACTGAGGAGGGCGGTCCAGCATGCGGTGTGGTTTGCCTGTGTCTCCTTGCCGCCGAACCCGCCGCCGATTCTGCGCACTTCGACCACCACCTGATTCTTGCCGATGCCGAGAACTTCAGCGACCAGCGCCTGCGTTTCCGAAGGATGCTGCGTCGAGCTATAGACGTGCATCTCGCTTCCCTCTCCGGGGATGCACAAAGATGCCTGCGATTCAAGATACCAGTGCTCCTGCGCTCCGGTACGCAATTCGCCTCTGATCACGTGTGGAGCCTTTTTCAGGGCGGCCCCGACATCGCCACGCTCGATTTTGGCTTCCGGCCCCATCAGGCTGTTTTTCTCGATGGCTCTCTCAATAGTCAATATCGGTTCGAGTTCAACAAACTTCACTTTAATGCGCTTTCCCGCTTCAAGACACTGCTCCCCCGTTTCAGCGGCGATCAGGAACATTGCCTGGCCCACGCAATTCACCTCGTTCTCAGCGAGACACACCTCATCTTTGATAACGGGACCCATCTGGTTGTGTCCGGGAATGTCTTTGTAGCAGAGCACGGCGTGAACGCCCGGGACTTTCTTCGCTTCACTCAGATCGAACGATTCAATTCTCGCGTGCGCGTGAGGGCTGTACACAACCCGTCCGACGAGGAGCTGCTCGTTGACGAGAATGTCGTCAATGTAGACGGCTTCGCCAGTCACGTGAAGCTCAGCAGACTCATGAGGAACGGTTTTCATAATTTTTCAATGAACAATGAATAATGATCAATATCCAGAAATTCGCCAATACTCATTGCATAATTCTTCAATGATTAATGAACAATGAGTAATGTCCAAAAATTCGTCATTACCCATTGCTCATTGTTTGTTGATTCTTGTCGTTTTCAATATCGAAAACAAGAGCTTGCAAATTTCATCACAATCGCCGATCAAGGAATCGAATTCTCGCTGGTTGATATAATCGGTCGCTAGCAACAATCTGAGCCAATAGTGAGTTTCTTTTGCTTCCTTGCATGAAATTGAAATCTTGCTTGAAAAATCCCTTTTTGAAATTGCGCTGTCAGCTTCTTCAACATTTGCAGCAATCGATGTTCCACTTCTTAGCACCTGCTTTGAAAAAACATACTCTTTCTTTTCAGCAGCAAGATACCTATGGAGTCCAACAATCCTGACTGCAAAGTCGAATGATTTCTCTCTTACGATGTTCCGTTTGCCACCCATTGACCACCTCCCTCATCCTCTACATGTCGTTCCGCCCCTCAACCTTCATTCTTCATTGCTCATTGCTCCATCCCTCCATTCCTCCAACATTCCAGTGCTCCATTCCTCCCTCATCCTCTACATGTCGTTCCGCCGTTCAACCTTCATTCTTCATTGCTCATTACTCATTGCTCCATCCCTCCATTACTCCAACATTCCAGTACTCCATTCCTCCCTCATTCTCTACATGTCGTTCCGCCGTTCAACCTTCATTCTTCATTGCTCATTACTCATTGCTCCATCACCCCGTCACTTCCCCGCCCTTGTTTCCTCAAAAAACTTGAGCAGCAAATTCCTTGCCGCCACTTTTCGGAATTCTGCGCCCGAGCGGGCGTCAGAAATCGGAGTGAACTCGGTATCTATGAATTTCATCGCTTCCGCGACAGTCTGCCTGCTCCACCCTTTACCGACAAGATACCGCTCCGCGGCCGCTGCGCGCTTCGTTTTCTCCGCCATACCGCCGTAAACCAATCTGATGGCCTTAACGGCGCCGCTTCCGCCCAGATCCAATCTGAACCCGGCGCTGAGAGTGGAAATATCCAGGTCCTTCCGTTTGGAGATTTTGTACGATTTCACCCGCGCGCCATTCAACAATTTCGGTACGACAATTGCTGTGATCAACTCATCGTGTTTGCGGACTGTTGTTCTGTACCCCGTGACAAACTCATCGAGCGCGACTTCGCGCCGGCCGTTTAAACTCTCAAGAATCACCGTCGCTCCATACGCTACTAACACCGGCAGCGCATCACCGATGGGCGACGCAGTCCCGAGACTGCCCCCGAGCGTCGCAAGATTCCGGATCTGTTGAGACCCGAACACAGACAGCATGCTATGCAGCGCGGGGAACGCCATTTTTATTCTGGGCATTATCTCATTCAACGACACACCCGCGCCGATTGAAATAGACGACTCTGTCTCGGCAATTTCCTTTAACTCCTCCACACCCGAAAGGTCGATGACTTCCTTCAATACTTCATGATTTTTTGTTACCCGGAGAGCGATATCAGTCGCCCCACAGATGACAATCGCTTCGGAATGCTGGTGCTTCAATGTAACCGCTTCTCCAGGGCTTACCGGTCGGAAATATTGTTGTCGGTTGGTCGCGAGAGTGATTGACTGGCCGGGAATCGATTTGAGAAGTTCGAGGATTCGAGGCTCGTCGGCAGTGAGGTGGTCCATTCCGCTATGGACGCACGCACGCGCCGCCGCCTCGACAATCGGCTTATACCCCGTGCACCGGCAGAGATTGCCGCCGAGCGCTTCCTCGATCTCGTCGCGGGATGGATGATCACAGTTCTTGTACAACGCGAAGAGCGACATGACAACCCCGGGCGTGCAAAAGCCGCATTGACTCCCGCCGGTCTCGATCATCGCAGCCTGAACAGGGTGGAGTTCGCCGGAAGCATTTCTTAAATTCTCGACGGTGATCAATTGTTTGCCGTGAAGCATCGGCAGAAACAGCAAGCAGGAATCGACAGATTTGTAACGAAGCCTGCCATCAGCACCGATGTCAGCGATCACCACCGTGCACGCGCCACAATCTCCCTCGGCGCATCCCTCCTTCACGCCTTTATGGGAAGGGAGAGACCGTAAGTAATTCAACACGGTTATCGTCGGCGGGAGATTTTCACGCTCAAAATCTATTTCACGGACTTTCCCGTCCAGGATAAAGGAGATCGTCGACCGCATACCTACGACATCCTCCCCAACAACTGCTTCAGTTCTCTTCTCGCCGTGTGGATGAGGGCATCTTTGTCGATTTCCACGTACTCCTTCTTGCGGTACATCCATTTTCCGTCGATCATCACCGAGTCAACATTCTCGGGCCCGCAGGAGTAGACGATCGACGAGTAAGGGTCGCCGTCCTGTATAACGGGATTCCATAATTGCGCGAGGTTCAGGAGTACAATATCGGCCTTCTTGCCGACCTCGATGCTGCCGATTTCTTTCTCAAGCCCGAGGGCCTCCGCTCCGCGAATTGTTGCCATCTCAAACACATCCTTTGCCGGCATCGCTTTCGGTCCATGAACCGGTTTCTGCAGGAGCGACGTGAGCCGCATTTCGCGGAACATATCCAGATTGTTATTGCACGGCGCGCCGTCCGCTCCCAGCGTCACATTGATTCCATGCTGAAGCAGGCGAGGGATATTCGCGAAGCCCGAGCCAAGTTTCAGATTGGAAGACGGGCAATGGGTGACATTCGTTCTCGTTTTCTGCAATAGGGCCACTTCGTGATCGTTCAAATGAACGCAATGTGCGAGGCACGCCTTCTCAGACAGGACATCCAGGGATTCAAGAAACTCGATATTTTCCATCCTACATCGCTTCCGTACTGCCTGAACCTCGTTTTTATTCTCCGATGCATGCGTGTGAAACAACATTCCATCGAACGAAGCGCTCATTTCCCGGGCTTCTTTCAGAAGCGTATCGGTACAGGTGAGAACGAATCTCGGCGCAACGGCGTATTTTAGTCTGCCGCCGGACGAGTTGTGCCACCGTTCGGCAAGGTCCCGGGTCGACTTCAGCGATTCCTTCGTCGGCTCTTTGAGTTTAGGATACAAGTCGTTGATATCCATCATCGCTTTGCCGACGAACGCACGCATCCCGGTTTCACTGATTGCACGGATCACTTCGTCCTCATGATTCACGCTTCCCATGTCAAGAATCGTCGTCGTACCGGAACGAACGAGCTCGGCGATTCCCAGCATCGCGGAAGAATACATTGAACCCGAGGTGTGAGCCGCTTCAAAGGGAAAAATCTTTCTCTGCAACCAATCGAGAAGTTCCAGATCGTCGGCGAGCCCTCGAAAGAGCGTCTGGCAAAGATGAGTATGCGTTTGGATGAAACCGGGGATGGCGACCAGTTCCGGGGCATCGATGAGCTCATCGGTTGCCGCCGGACGAAGCTCTTGCGTGGGTACCATCCGGGCAATCCGATTCCCCTCGATGACAACAGCGTGGTTGGATAGAATCCCCCCACTTCTGTCGCCCGTTATGATGCTGCCGGCTATTATTACCGTGGACATATCCGTAAATCGTGAGAATCAAACATTTTCACTGCTACGCATTTCACCTTGAAATATAGAAAATGCTCAAACAAAAGCAATTTCCGCGGAATCGGGTGTTTTGGTCGAAGGAGGCCTATTACCGATGGATGCGCAACATTTCTCTATAATCTGACGTATTGAAGATACTAAAGTCACGGTCGCTTACTCCTTTTTGTCATGGTCATGATATGAAGAAAAAGATCATCATTTCCACGGTCGCCGCAGTTGCCCTTGTCATCGCAGGCTTTTTCATCTTTGGACGTTCGAAGAGTTCCGCGGATAGCTCGCTTCCCACGGTGAAAGTGCAAAAAGGGACGATTGTCGACAAGGCGCTTGCCGTGGGCACCATCGAGCCCGAGAACGAAATTTCCATCAAATCGATAGTTTCCGGCGTGGTCAAAAATATCTTTGCCGACGCCGGCACACACGTGAAAGCCGGAGACCCTTTGCTGGAGGTGAGACCCGACCCGACGCCGCTCGAGCTTGCAGATGCCAAACGTCAGGTCCAGCTTGCGCAAAACGACCTCGATAATTTCACAAAGGAAAAAGTTCGGGAAGATTCCATGTTGAGCAGGCATCTTATCTCGAACAAGGAGTACGAGGATTGCCAGCGAACATATCAAGAGGGCGTGCTGAGAATAAAGATCGCCAACGAGCATCTCGCGCTGCTCGAGAGCGGCAGTGTCAAAATCGATGAAACCGAGATCGAGTCCATCGTCAAAGCACCTATCGACGGTTTCGTCCTCAGCAAAGCCGTCCAGGTAGGCGATCCCGTAACTCCACTCACCTCCTACCAGGAGGGCACCGTGCTCATGAAAATGGCGAACATGGAACGATTGCTTTTCAAGGGAACGGTCGATGAAATTGATGTGGGTAAACTGAAGGAAGGCATGGAAGCCATTCTCAAGGTCGGCGCTCTACCGAACGACACCGTGAAGGGTGTGCTCAAGAAGATTTCCCTTAAAGCAGAGAAGAAGGACAATGCGACGGTATTCCCGATCGAAATTCTCATCCCCAGATCGAGCAACGCCACACTCCGCGCCGGATATTCCGCCAACGCCAACATCGTCATCAGCAAAAAGGAGAATGTCCTGATGTTGCCCGAACGCGTCGTTACGTTCAGAAATGATTCCGCGTTCGTGAAAGTCGTACTGAAGAACGGTACGGAACAGGAACGGTTCGTGAAGACCGGTTTGAGTGATGCGATCAACATCGAAATTGTTGCGAACCTCGCCGAGGGGGATTCGGTGTATGAAAAGCCGGTGAAGAAAATCGATTAACATTTCGAATTGCGAATGTTCAATTGCGAATTTGCACGAATCGATTGTGCAAAGCCAAATTCGATATTGACAATTCGACTTTCGCAATTAACCACATTGGAGGCATGATGAATTCAGAAGATCTTAAGAAGAGAACGAAGGATTTCGCTCTGCATACGATACAGTCTATTGAATCATTGCCGACATCCAAGAGCGCTGACATTCTTGGACGTCAGCTCATACGATCTTCAACTTCCATCGGAGCAAACTACCGAGCCGCATGCAAGGGGCGATCAAAGGCTGATTTTGTATCAAAGATTACAATTGTTGAGGAGGAGGCGGATGAGTCCCAATACTGGCTCGAATTGCTCATTGAACTGAAGTTGGGAAATACAGAAGTATTGGAAGGATTGCTGAAAGAAGCACGAGAATTGACGGCTATATTCACTGCGGCAGGCAAAACAGCAAAAGGAAAGAAATGAGACATTCCATTTCGAATTGCGGATATTCAATTGAGAATCGTCCAGAACTGCAAGGCAAAACTCAATTCGAAATTGTCAATTCGACTTTCGCAATATAGAAAAATTGCCAATTCGACCTTCGAAATAAAGAGATGAACACTCTCCGCACAACGATTCTCGAGTTCCTGACCGACCTTCGGGCTCAGAAGCTCCGTGCTTTTTTGACCATGTTCGGCATTGTATGGGGAACGGTTGCCATTATTGTCCTGCTGGCGTTCGGGATGGGATTCAAGCGCCAGCTTGGCATTAACATGCACGGCATCGGCGAGCGCATCGCTATTCTGTTTCCCGGTTCGACCACCAAACCGTATGAAGGCTTCGGCATCGGGCGCCCCATCTCTTTTGTCGAGGACGATGCACGAATCCTGAAAAGCGAAGTGATCGGCATCGACAAGATCAGCCCGGAGTACAGCTCGGGCGAGACTCCAATCCGCCTTGGAGAGAACCGCATCAATACATCGGTTGCGGGCATCTACCCGGTGTACAGCGAGATGCGGAACATCAACCCTGCCCCCGGCGGAAGATTCGTCGACGACATCGACCTGCGCGACAGGAAGCGCGTTGCGCTTCTCGGCGACAACACGAAGCGGCTTTTGTTCGGAGAAAGCGAAGCCATCGGCAAGCTCTTTTACGTTGGAGAAGTGCCGTTTACAGTCATCGGCGTGATGATGAAGAAAACTCAAAATTCATCGTACAATCGCCGCGATGAGGACCGTGTCTTCATTCCAGCATCTACCTTCGCCTCGGTCTTCGGCGCCGCGCATATCCGGAACATCATCTATACTCCCAAAGACCCGCGAAAGTCTGAAGAAGTGAACTCAAATGTCAGGCAGGTGCTCGGCAAGAAATACAAATTCGATCCGGCCGACAGGGATGCCGTCTGGATCTGGGATACTACGGAGATGGACAAATTCATGTTTTACTTTTTCCTCGCGTTCAACATCTTCATGGGATTGATCGGAAGCTTCACGCTCGCCGTCGGCGGCATCGGGGTGGCAAACATCATGTACATCGTCGTGCAGGAGAGAGTCCGGGAGATCGGCATCAAGCGCGCCGTCGGCGCGAAAAGATCCAACATCCTCGTCCAGTTCTTCCTGGAGACGTGTTTCATCATCGGGCTCGGCAGTTCGGTCGGATTCGCCATCGCACTCGGCATCACCAAGGCGCTCCAGTATATCCCGATCAAGGAATTCGTGGGAACTCCGGAAATATCGGTCGAGGTGGCAGTCGCCACGATGCTCGTTCTTGCCGCCATCGGCCTGACGGCCGGGTTCATGCCCGCGAAACGAGCAGCAAACCTGAACATCGTCGAATGCTTACGGTGAAAACCATGCCCAATCCGTCCCGCACTCCGTGCGGGATTTCCGCTTCGCTCCAACAATCGACAATCCACAATCCGATGTGGGCATTTCACAATCCGCAATCAACAATCCAAAATCCGAATTCGACTCTCCGGAATCCACAATCGACGTTCTCAAATCCAAAATCCACACTCCACAATCCGCAATCGCATTATGTGGATTGAGCTGCTCAAAGAGTTCCTCTACGATCTGAAGATTCAGCGCACGCGCGCGATTCTCACGATCATCGCCATGACGTGGGGCACCGTCGCAGTGGTGCTCCTGCTTTCCTTCGGACAGGGCCTGGGACATCAGATGGAGGTGGGCCTTATCAACGCCGGCAACCAGATCCTGATCCTGTACGGCGGTGAGACCGGGAAGCAATACGAGGGCATGCCGAAAGGACGGAAGATCCGAATGGTCGAGGAGGACGCCGCGATGCTCCAGCAGGCGATACCCGCGATCGCCATGATCAGCCCTCAGTACCGCTCGGACGTGCAGCTGACACTCGGGAAATTCTCCACGAACGCCGAATGTGAGGGTGTTGACGCTTCGTTTGAAGAAATGCGCCGCATGTATCCGGCAGCCGGCGGAAGATTTCTGGACGCCCTCGACGTCACACTCCAGCGCCGGACGATCGTGCTCGGCGGAACGATCGCAAAGAATATCTTCAAGGAGCAGGATCCTATCGGCAAGGTACTCCTCGTCGACAATGTCCCTTTCACCGTTGTCGGGACGCTGCAGAAGAAATTGCAAACAAGCATGAACAACGGTCCCGACGACGAGCGCGCCGTCATGCCGTACACGACCTTCAGAACCATGTACGGCAACAAACGCGTAAATTCTCTCGTCGTTCGTCCCGTCGATCCGAACAGGCAGGAAGAGCTCAAGAGGGAAATCTTCCGCGTGCTCGCGCGCAAATATCATTTTGACCCGAGCGATGAGCGAACGCTGTACATCTGGGATTTTATCGAGGAACAGAAGATCACTGAGAAAATCAATTTCGGAGTCGCGATCTTTCTATTCTCGGTCGGATTTCTCACGCTTCTCATCGCGGGGGTCGGCGTCGCGAACGTGATGTACGTGGTTGTGAAGGAACGGACGCGCGAGATCGGCATCAAGATGGCCGTGGGCGCAAAGCGCAACTATATTCTCTCGCAATTCATCTTCGAGGCCCTACTCATTGCCTTCATCGGCGGGGCAATCGGGCTTTCTTTTTCATGGATCGTGGTTTTCGCGGTTCGATTTATTCCTGCCGATGGTGACGGGCCGATGCAGTTTCTGGGTCATCCGGTCCTCTCCACGGGCATAATGACGCTCACGACAGGCATTCTTACCCTCATCGGTTTCTGCGCCGGATTTTTCCCCGCCCGCAGGGCGGCAAGCGTCGACCCCGTCGAGTCGCTGAGATACGAGTAGGACGGGATAGCATCCTCTCCCCGCCGGACAGAAAGTTAATCATTCCGGACTGGGTCGGGAGTGGACCTGTCCGCCGTTGGGCCAGAGGCTCATCCGCCTTTGGCGGACTTTCTGGGGGACGCGGTCGTGAGCGAGGTGGGGATGCTCATTTTAGCGTCCTCGCTGAAATATACAGAGCGAGATTGACATGCTGAGGTGCCCGACCGCGGCCCGCTTATGTATGGAGAGCACTTCGGCAGGCGGAGCACTTGCTGGGGAGCGTGGCGAAATGTTTGAAACTTTCCCTCTTTATCGGTACATTCGAACTGCGCAATTCCATCCCCCACCAATCGATTTAAGGAAATAACAATGAAAGATATTGGAATGTTTTCGCCTTCTCAGAATGGCCGATAGAGCGGGAGAAAAATGATCGGTCCTGATAGTCTCCGGAGAAGCTCGCTTCTGGCAATTTCTATAATTTCTTCGCATAATTGTTTACCAAACACAGGAGACCATCTTGAACATCCGCGGAAACACTATTTTGATCACCGGCGGAGCAACGGGCATCGGTTTCGCCCTCGCTGAAGTATTCCTGAAAGAGGGGAACAAAGTCATTATTTGCGGAAGACGGGAAAAACGCCTACGGGAAGCGAAGGAGAAACTGCCGGCAGTTCACATCCGGCAATGCGACGTGGCCAATCCGGCGGAACGAAAGGCATTGTTCGATTGGACAGTCGACAACTTCAACAACCTGAACGTTCTCGTGAACAACGCGGGCATTCAACGGCAAATCGATTTCACAAAGGGGGCGGACAATTACCTGGGTGAAGAAAGTGAGATCGTCATAAATCTTCTTGCCCCCGTCCATCTTTCCGGCTTGTTCATCCCGCATTTATTGAAGCAACAGGAATCCGCCATCGTCAACGTTACATCGGGATTGGGGTTTGTTCCCCTCGCGATCATGCCGGTCTATTGCGCGACCAAAGCTGCCCTTCACTCATTCAGTTGTTCGTTACGGCATCAGCTCAGGAGCACGCCGATAAAGGTTTTCGAGATCATACCGCCAACGGTGGACACCGAGCTCGACCAAGGCGCAAGGGCAAGACGGGGCCAGTCCGACAGAGGAATCAAACCTGAGGAAGTGGCACTTGCCACCATTCAAGGACTTCACAAGGACGAGTGTGAATTGGCGATAGGCAGGGCCGATTTTCTCCGGATGAAGTCGAGAAACGACCCGGAAGGAATTTTTCAAGCCCTCAACCCCCGGTAGGACAGGATTCCATCCTGTCCACACAGGGCAATACGGGATTCCGTCCTGTCCCTTAAACGAATTCCATCCTGTCCATGGAAGGATTCTGAAGGATTCGCAGGGGCAACCCGGGCAAGAAAGCGATCAGGAACAATCATGGCACCAAAACACATTACACAATTTTTTATCCTCTCATTGTGCTTCAACGCCTCATTGGTTGCGCAACGAGACAACGCACAATTCGTCGACCCGTTCATTGGAACGGGCGGCCACGGCCACACTTATCCCGGCGCGACCATGCCCTTCGGGATGGTTCAGGTGAGTCCGGATACGCGAAACGACGGCTCATGGGACGGGTGCGCCGGCTATCATTTCTCCGACTCCACGATCCTGGGTTTCAGTCACACGCATCTGTCGGGAACCGGCGTGTCCGATTATGGCGATATCCTCATTATGCCTGTCACCGGAATTCATCAATTCATCCCGGGGGCGTCGAACGATTTTCGTTCTTCGTTTCGTCACCAGACGGAGAAGGCCGAGCCCGGATACTACTCCGTCTTTCTGGATGACTACGGAGTGAAGGCGGAAATGACTTCCGGCGACCGAGTGGGGTATCACCGCTATACTTTTGAGAAGGAAGGAACGGTGAATGTATTGCTGGACTTAATTCACCGCGACCCCGTGATCGAGGCATCCATCCATTTTGTCGGGAACAACCGCATCGAAGGATTAAGGCGGGCAAAGTATTGGGCGGGAGACCAGTACCATTACTTCGCGATTGAATTTTCCAAACCGATCGAAGCCGAAAGAATCTTCAGCGACGGAAAGGAAAATTCCGCAACGGAGACTGTTGGCAAACGCTTGCAGGCATTTGCCTCGTTTTCCGTCGAGAAAGATGAGAAACTGGAAGTGAAAATCGCTCTTTCGGCAGTCAGCATTGAGGGAGCCCGGAAAAACCTGGAAGTTGAAGGCAACGGTGTGGATTTTGATGCGGCACGAGTATTGGCGAAAAAAGCATGGAACAGATATCTTTCGATGATCGACGTCGAAGGAGGCCCCATTAAAGAGAAGCGGATTTTTTACACGTCGTTCTATCATTGCCTGTTGACACCCAATCTCTACTCCGATGTTGACGGCAACTACCGCGGGATGGACGGCAGCGTCCACCATGCAGAAGGGTTCAAGAATTATACTGTCTTTTCCCTCTGGGATACGTTCCGAGCACTGCATCCGCTCCTGACGATTTTGGATCCTGACAGGACCGTCGATTTCGTGAAAACGCTCGTTCACAAGAGCAAAGAGTACGGTGAATTACCGATGTGGGAATTAGCCGCAAACGATACACGCTGCATGATCGGCTATCACGCGGTTTCCGTGATCGCGGATGCATACGCCAAAGGCATCCGCAACTTCGACCTCGCCGAGGCCTATGACGAGATGAAGAAAACAGCCATGATCGACAAGCGCGGATTGAAAGCCTACCGGACCCTGGGATACGTCCCTTCGAACAAAAGCAGTCAAGGTGTTTCCAAGACGCTCGAATATGCCTACGACGACTGGTGCGTGGCCCAGATTGCGAAAGCGTTAGGCAAAGAGGACGATTACACCTACTTCACCGGTAGGTCACAATTTTACAGGAACGTCTTCGACAGTTCGGTCGGCTTCATGCGCGGCCGGGCCGACAATCATACATGGGTAGAACCGTTTGATCCAAAAGCTCCCGGCTACAACTACACTGAAGGGAATGCCTATCAGTACAGTTTGTTTGTTCCGCACGATGTCTCCGGTTTCATCGGATTGCTTGGAGGCCAGAAGGCGCTCTCCGTCTGGCTCGATTCTCTGTTCACCGTGAGAATGGAGGTAAATCTCGGCGATGAAAACGACATTTCAGGGTTGATCGGACAGTACGCGCATGGAAATGAGCCAAGCCATCACATGGCGTACTTCTATAACTACGCAGGGGAGCCGTGGAAGACCCAGCAGATGGTCCGCCGCATTTTGAATGAGCAATACGACGATACGCCCGGCGGACTCGACGGCAACGAAGATTGCGGACAGATGTCAGCATGGTATGTGATCAGCGCGCTTGGCTTGTATGCGGTGTGTCCCGGTCAGCAGGAATACGCGATCGGCACCCCGCTCTTTGAAAAAGCTACGATTCACCTGGACAACGGGAAAGAGTTTGTCATACAGGCGAACGGCAACGCCGCCAGCAGACCGTACATTCAGCACGCCCGTCTGAATGACGCACCGTTGAACCAGACGACAATCAGCCACCAGACGATCATGGCGGGAGGAGAATTGGTTTTTGACATGGGACCTCAGCCGAATAAGGCCTGGGGAATTCATCAGCCGGTACCGGGCGAGAACACCCGGACATCAGATATTGTTTACTTGAGTAACCCGACAGACAAATTCATCGACAAGTTCGTCGTTGAAATGAAATGTGACGACCCCAAAGCGGATATTTATTATACCCTCGACGGATCGACACCGGACCGTAAGAGCAAGAAGTTCGTCGGTCCGTTTGAGATCCGGGAGAATACCGTACTCCAAATGCGTTCGTATTCCGAGGGCCGTGCGCCCGGGTATGTCGTGAAGCGTACGCTGACGAAGGCAGCATCTATCCCCCTGTCACCCCGGCAGAATCCTCAACCCGGATTACGCTACAGTTACTACGAGGGTATCTATCGCTCGGTGTACGATTTTTCCGCCGATCCGCCGGCCGCGACCGGAATCGCGGACGTGCCCGGGCTCACTATGCGGAAACGGGACGAATGGATCGGTCTGGATTTCCACGGCCTCATCAATATTCCAGAAGACGGCGAGTACACGTTCTTTATTTCCGCCAACGACGGCTGCCAATTGAATATCGACGGAGAAGAACAGTTCGAAAGCGACGGGCGCAAATCGGAGGCCTTCGCCCAGCAGGCATCGACGGCATTGAAAAAAGGTTTTCACCATTTTCAGGTGAAGTTTTATCAATGTTCCGACAGCATCGGGCTGACTGTTGAATGGCAGGGCCCCGGCTTTACAAGAACACCCTTGTCGAAGGATGTCTTGTCCCACCTTGATTAGACTCACGGGCGACCACACATCCACGGCACAAGACAATAGCTTCAAATATCTGAACAGTAGGATACCTCTTCCATGACAACTATCGATAACCAGATCATTGAAACGTGGCGCATCCATAATCGCATTCTTCTTTTTATGATCAAGAGTATTCCCGACGAAGCGATGAAGGCGACATTGAGCACGCGCGGAGGCAGGGATGTCGCCCGCCAGCTGGCACACCTCCACATGGTGCGCGTCTGGCGGTTGGAACCGTTCTCAAAGAAATTGAAAACAGACCTTGTCAAGTTTGGAAAAGGTAAGAGTCCCGAGAAGAAGAAATTATTGAAGGCGTTTGAACAATCCGGCTCCATGATGGAACAATACTTGCACTACTGGATCGAGAAAGGCGGTGCGGTCACAAATTTCAAACGCGGCGTCGTTCCCATGCTCGGGTATTTCATTTCGCATGAAGCCCATCACCGCGGCAGCATCTTGTTGACGATGAAACAATGCGGCTTTACGCTTCCCGCCGCTTTGAAGTGGGGAATCTGGGAATGGAATTAAGGTGTAGGACAGGATTCCATCCTGTCCACATAGGACAGAAAGGGATTTCTGTCCTACAGGGTTGCCATTTCATATTGAGATCAAATCCAGCACGGTCAACTTTCTCACGACATAGGAGATTGATTCTTGAATTACCTGCTCGTTCACCACAAGGTTGCGAACTTTGAAACGTGGCATTCGGTGTTCGCATCTCACGCAAAAGCCCAGCAAGAAGCGGGTCTGCGGCTTCTTCACCTTCTCCGGGTTACCGCTGACCCAAATGATGTGCTGATGTTGTTTGAAGTAAATGACCCGGAGAAGGCAGAAGCATTTACCGGGTCATCCAAGGCAGGGGAATCCGCCAAAATTTCTGGGGTCATCGGAACGCCGGAAGTGCTATTCCTTACCGGTAAGTAGAATGGAAAATCCAGAGCTTTCCGAACGCATGCAGTCGAAGAAAGCGCTGGAGAAATAGACAAGTTAGCTGTTCCGCCATCGATCCGGCTCAGGAAGGCAGGGCCGAAAACAACCGCGCCATGCTATGAATGCTGTTCTTTTTCCAGCCGGTCGCAAATCGTCTTCAGAATCTTAATCCGCGCGTACTTCTTGTCATTGGCTTCAACAAGTATCCAGGGGGCGGTCTTTGTGCTCGTCTGTTCGACCATGTCGCAGACAGCCGCTTCATAAGCATCCCATTTTTCACGGTTGCGCCAATCCTCTTCGGTGATCTTGTACTGTTTGTATGCGATGGCCTCACGCTCTTTGAACCTACGCATCTGTTCCTCCTTGCTTATCGAAAGCCAGAATTTCAGGACAACAATACCAAAGTCCGTGAGCTGATCCTCGAATTCATTGATTTCATTGTACGCGCGTTTCCAGTCGCTCTCGCGACAAAATCCTTCTATCCTTTCTACCAGAACTCTCCCGTACCACGACCGGTCGAAGATGGTCACCTTACCGAGGCGCGGCAGGTGCCTCCAGAATCTCCAGAGATAAGGCTGGGCGCGTTCCTCTTCCGTCGGGGCGGCAATCTGAGTTATCTGGTACGACCTCGCATCCATTCCCTGGATCGTGCGGCGGATGGAGCCGCCTTTCCCGGCGGCATCGTTTCCTTCAAACACCAGCACCATGGATTCATGTTCCTGGTGCAATTTTCTGCTGAGGACGTTCAGTTTTCCCTGATATTTGAGCAGTGACGTTTCATACGCCTTTTGAGCGATCGACTTCGTCAGGTCGAGCTGGTTGATCACGTTCACCTTTCTGGGTCTTGGCAGTGGCGGCTTGGGGGGCGGCGCAGCCGGTGTTTCTTTTGCCTTTTTCAAACTGTCCTGCATCCCTTGCAGCATGAGTTTGGTGACGGTCAGATGTCGGTATCTTTTGTCGACGGCTTCAATAATGTGCCACGGCGCTTCTCCCGTGCTCGTTTCCTTGACAGCCTGTTCGGAGATTTTTCTGAACCTGTCATACCTCTTGAAGAATTTCCAGTCGAGCTTTGTCACCCTCCACGCAGTGAGAGGGTCGCTCTGGATCTCCATGAGGCGCTCTTTCTGCGTTTTCTTGGATAAGTGCAGCCAGAATTTCAGGAGGAGCGCTCCTTCATCGACCAGCATTTTCTCGAATTCGCGTATGCGCTCAAGCTCGCGAGTAAATCCGTCATCATGAATTCTCCTGTACACTCGGTCGATGATCGGCTCGGTGTACCATGAGCCGAAGAAGATGCCGATCTTGCCCTTAGGCGGAAGTATCCGCCAGAATCGCCAGAACGGGGGGCGCTCCTTTTCCTCGTCGGACGGAGACCACATCGCGTGCGTCTGGATTCCGCGCGCGTCCATCCATTCATTAATGAGATTCACCACTTCTCCTTTCCCGGCGCCTTCATTTCCTCCTATGAGAATGATGACAGGGATCTTTGCGTTCAGCACTTCCCTTTGGGCGACGAGCAACCCCTCGCGCACCAATGGTGCTTCTTTGGCAAACGTCTCTTTGTCTACCTTGTTCCCGATTTCCGCTGTTTCAAACATATGGATTCTCCATCATTGTGAGTTCACAAAGAGTAATTGCACTGTTTTGAAAAAATGTCATTGAACAACTACTGTTCAAAAACCTGGATCTTCTCTTCACGACAAAAATATAACCTTTTTGGGCAATTTGTCAAATATGAACAGGTTGCTCCCGCGCTGAGCCTCTTTATGATCGTCCCTCCCGCGAACATCATCATGCTCTGGTATCTTGCATTCGCGGAACGGCCAAGCCTCAAACGGCCCCCGCAGGAAAGAAACTTGTCCGCCCCGGAGGTCGTTAAGGGGACGTTCAACGGAGGAACCCGCGCCCGCAATCATTTTTCGCACGCCGCAGGCCAGGCGGCTTCTGTCGTTGTCCGATTGGCGGCTGCGAAAACGCCTGTCGTTCTGACACGGGGTATGGAACATTCCTTAATCCACTTCCATCAGCCAGAAAATAACGCTTAAGAAACCAGATTTCCCACGATATTCGATGTTTTGCGTAGTACGAAAATATTATGAAACCTCTTTCATAATATTCCGTACATTCAGAAAAGGAAGATTGCATGGACGTCATCACCACACTCGGGGAACTTGCCTTCGCCAGCAGACTGCGGAGGATCAGTGACCGGCTCGCAAGGGATGTCTCGCTTCTCTATCATAAACTTGACATCGACTTTGAAGCGCGTTGGTTTTCGCTCTTTTATGCACTCACGCGGTGGTCCTCCCTTACAATCACCGGAGCCGCTGAACTTCTCGGCATCAGTCACACTGCAGTGAACCAGATCGCCAAAGAACTTAACCGGCACGGCCTGGTTGCCTGGTCCGCCGGGCGGCATGACCGGAGGCAGCAGCATCTCCGCCTGACCGACCATGGACGCAGGACCGCGAAGGCGCTGACACCGGTCTGGAACGAGATCAGAGCCGCAACGAAAGACCTTCTTGATTCAACGGGCGGTAGCTTCCCGGACGGGATGGAAAAGATCGAGCGCGAGCTTGACCTCCGCAACATGTATGAACGCGTATGGTTGCGTCTCCATGGCACTCTCCCGGCGGATATCGAGATACGGGAGTACCACGCTTCCCTGAAAAAATATTTTCGCTCGCTTAATACAGAATGGCTCGAGGCATATTTTTCAGTCGAAAACGCCGACCGGAGGCTCCTCGACAATCCGAAGGGAACAATCGTGAACAAAGGCGGCTCGATCTTCTTCGCCTGTACATCCGACGCGGTGATCGGCACCTGCGCGCTGATCCGCCACCGCGACGGGACGATGGAGCTCGCAAAAATGGCGGTCACGAAAAAGCACCAGGGACGGGGCATCGGCAGGTTGCTCTCGCTGAGAGTCATACGGCGCACCGAGGAATCCGGAGCGAGAGAACTTTACCTCTGCACAAATCCAAAATTAAAAGCGGCAAACCATCTCTATAGGTCACTGGGATTCCGGAAGACAAGACGGCATCCGCTCGACCTCAGGCCATTTCAGCGGCCGACGATTGTGATGAAACTCGACTTACCTCGGATGAACACACCCACAGCATAAGGAACACAGAATGAACCGCAGAAATAAGTACCATACGATCACGCGCTGCACAATAATTCTTATCGCATTGCTGCTTGGCATCGCTGCCGTATACGCTCAGAATGTTGCACCTCAACAGCCGGCCGTCGACGAAAAGACCCAGACCGCAATTATCGATTCTGTGACAGCGGCCCTGAACGACGCCTACGTCTTCCCGGATGTTGCAAAGAAGATGGAACAGCTTGTCCGCAACAACCTTAAGGAAGGCAAATACAAAAAGATCAAATTACTTTCTGAATTCACCGATCAGCTGACCAGCGATCTGCAGTCAGTGAGTCATGACAAGCATCTGCTTTTTCAGATGCCTCGTTCCCAAGATCAGAACGGGGCGCCGGCGATGACACCCGACGAAGAACGGAAGCGCCAGCTCGAGCAGTTGCGCAGGGATAATTACGGATTCCGGAAGGTGGAGATCCTGCCGGGGAATATCGGATACTTAGACTTCCGCTACTTCGCCGAAACGTCGTTCGGCGAAGCCGCAGCGACCGCAATCGCCGCGATGAACTTTCTCGCGCATACCGACGCAATCATCTTCGATATGCGTCAGAACGGCGGCGGAAACCCGTCCATGATCCAGCTGATCTCCAGCTACCTCTTTGAAGAACCTGTCCATCTGAACACTTTCTACATTCGCAAAACCGATGAGACCCAGCAATTCTGGACGCAGGGACACGTCGTAGGACCGAAGATGACGGCGGTTCCGGTTTACGTCCTGACCAGCAGCGCCACGTTTTCCGGCGCTGAGGAGTTTACTTACAACCTGAAGAATCTCAAGCGCGGCACAATTATCGGCGAGGTCACCGGCGGTGGCGCCCACCCTGTGAATATTCAAGACTTCCCCACACTTCATATCAGTCTCCAATTACCGTACGGCAGAGCTATCAATCCGATCACAAAGACGAACTGGGAAGGAACGGGCGTCACGCCCGACATCAATGTACCTGCCGACCAGGCATTGACCGTTGCCCGCATTGAGGCTCTGAAGAAGATCATGGACAAAGAACAGAATCCAACAAGGAAGAAGCAGCTTGCATGGGCATTGAAGAGTCTCGACCTGGAAAAGAATCCGGTCACCGTTGACGCAAAGACGCTCGCGTCTTTTGAAGGATCGTTTGGCCCGCGCAGGATCTCACTGGAGAACGGTTCGTTGTACTATCAGCGCGAAAGCCGCCCGAAGTTTCGTCTTGTCCCGATGGGAGATGATACATTTCAACTGGTAGGATTGGATAATTTCAGAATCAGGTTCAACCGTGGCACGGGCGGGGAAGTCACAGAGCTCGTCGGGATGTATGACGACGGAAGAACTGATGTCAATCCCCGCAGCAACCGGTGACACTCACAAGTGGAGAGCCATAACAGTTCTACCATGATTTCGACTGGATGATTTATGAAACACAACAGAACCATGGTGCTCATTCTCCTCCTCACGGTAGCTCTTTGCGCAACCGCAGGCGCGACTGAACCGTTCAGGCCCCTCTGCACAAGTACTCCACCCGTCATCGACGGAAAGCTCGATGATCCCGTCTGGCAGGAGGCGCCCTTCGTAACAGGCTTCAAAACCTGTGAGCCCGATTACGGAAAAGCAATGCTTGGCGAGACCAAGGTTTTCATGGCCTATGACAGTGAGAATCTCTATTTCGCTTTCCGGTGCGACGACAACGCGCCGGACGAGATCAAGGCGAACATGACAGCACGCGACAACAATCTCACGGACGATTGGGTCTGCATCAATCTGGACTCGTTCTTCGATCATCAGGCCGGCTACGGACTCTACGTCAATCCACTCGGTGTCCAAACCGATACGCGCTTCACAGCCGCGGGAGAGGACGCGGCCTATGACCTGGTCTGGTACAGTGCAGGCCACATGGACGACCATGGATACACCGTTGAAATACAGATACCTCTCCGGAGCATCCGTTTCAGTGGCCGTGACACAGTGACAATGGGCGTCATCTTTGAGCGGGCGATAAGCCGGCGAAGGGAACAGGGGACTTATCCGCCGCTTGATCCTGCACTCGGCGGTTCATACTCCTCCTGGCTGGCACAGATGCATCCGATGGTATTCACGGGGCTGAAACAGGGAGCACTCATTGAGATCCTTCCAGCCGTCACGTATAGCCGTAAGTACGAGATTAATCAGGGAGAGCTTAAAACTTCGGACAACAGCGTAGAGCTCGGACTCACCGGGAAGTACGGCATCACGCCTGATCTGGTCCTCGATGGGACGTACAAACCCGATTTCAGCCAAGTGGAATCCGACGCGGGTCAGGTGGACGTCAATCTTCGCCACGCCCTCCTCTACCCGGAGAAACGGCCTTTTTTCCAGGAAGGAAGCGAGACTTTCAATGTTGCGGGGACCGCAGCTTCAGAGCTGGATCCTGTTCAATCGATTGTTAATACAAGGACGATCGTGAGCCCTCTTGCGGGAGCGAAGCTGACCGGCAAAATAGGGAGAGAAAATACGATCGCGTCGATTTATGCCGCTGACCAGTTGCCCGAGGAGTCTTCTGTGGCCGGAGGGAGATACAACCATTTCGTTGCTCTCCGCTACAAGCGGGCGGTGGGACAGGATAGTTACCTCGGCTGCATGTACACAGGTTTCGAGCAGACTGGCCATTACAACAGGCTTGCCATTCTCGACGGCCAGGTGCGGTTAACCCCCTCGGGCATGTTCGAATATGACGGTATGATATCCGGAGCAAAAGCTGATCCCGCAACACAGGTGACAACCGGACATAGCGTGGGTTTGCGCTATAGTTCCGTTACGCGCGACATGGATTACGATCTGAGCTTCAGGGACATAGCGGAGAATTTCAATGCCGAGATGGGTGTCGGATATGTCAACCGGACCGGGTTGACGCTGGGGACAGGACTTCTCAGGCCAAAATTCTACCCCTCGTCGGGGGTCCTTCGGAGGATTGACCTGGAGATGTTCACGGGACAGACAAAAGATAAATTTTTCGATCTCTGGGAGACGTTCAATCATATTGCTGTTACGAACTATCTGTGGGGGACGATGATCCTGAAAGTCAAATATTCGTATTCCACCGAGATTTACAACGGAGAAAGATTCAGGACAGGAGGATTTTACATCTTGTGCCAGGGGCAGTGGACGAAGGAATTTTACGCAGGAGTGCTGTACCGCAGGACCAAAGCCATTCTCTATACGACGGACCCGGTCCAGGGCACATCGAACATCATCAGCGCGGCTGCGACCTACCAGCCGGCCGAAAAACTGAACTCGGAGTTTACGTTTACCTTTTCGGACTTTTCGCGCGACTCCGATGCATCGATGATCTATAATTATCCCATCAGCCGCTTCAAGCTGACGTACCAGCTGAACCGGTACCTCTTCGTGCGGGGAGTGGTCGAATACAACAATTACCGCCGGCAGCTACTTACCGATTTTCTCGGCTCCTTCACTTTCATCCCCGGTACGGTTATGTACGCGGGCTACGGATCGCTTTACGAAAAAACCGCCTGGGAAAACGACGATTACGTTCCGAGCGACCGGTTCCTGGAAACCATGAGAGGCTTTTTCTTCAAGGCTTCATATTTGTGGAGGGTGTGAACTCAGGATTTCTGCGCTTCCCGCAAGAGCTCCCGGACCATCTCCTTACTCTCCTATTTCCTCGCTGGAGTACTGAACCGTCCGTGCCTTTTTATCGCCAGAATACGATCGAATGGATATGCCTAAACAACTAACGGCCTGCGCGTGTGGGCCGTTTTTTTTCTAGCAACTTGGATCTGCACAGGGAATTAACTAGGATTCCCGTTGGCAGATAAAACGGGGGCAGGCAGGAAGAAGAGCGGCGAGATACTTTAACGTGTTTTTCATTTTGTTCACTCCATCTGAAAGGGTCAACGAATCAAAACAAATTTGCCAATTTGCTTGCCGGCTTGGGATTCTACGGTGAAAACGTACAGACCACTGGCGAGCGCGCGGTTGCTCTGACTGAGAAGATTCCACTCTATTTCTCCGGGAGTCGAGCTTCCGACATTGGTGAGCGTGGTCACGAGTTCCCCCGCCAGAGTAAAGATCCGGATCGTCGCGTT
>JBEKTW010000034.1:0-23893 GCA_049515655.1 Bacteroidota bacterium | reverse complement strand
AGTGACTGGGATGGATATCCCAGCGCTCAAGCTCTCAACGTTATGACCTTGCTCACCTTGCTCCCGACCGCGTCCTATACCCGCCGAAGTGCTCTGCACGTAGGCGGACTCGCGGTCGGCACACAGCTTGCAAGCCTTGTGCAATTCAGCGGGACTCTTAACTAAAGTTCTTCAGGGCAGGCGCTGAATTGATCAGAGATACTCTGTTTGACAATCGAAGAACTTCCGGTTATATTTATTAAGTACTGCTGTAGAGTTTTCCACTAGAAGGAATATACCATGAAATATTTACTACCCTGCTTCCTTGCTGTCGCACTCACGACTCTTCTCTTAAGCCTTCCGGCCGTTTCGCAGCAAACGACGGTAACCGCGGACATGGTCAAGACGGAATTCTTGCATGCATGGAATGCCTACAAGCAGTACGCCTGGGGACACGACGCCCTGCGACCGTTGAGCAAGGGCTATCGCGATTGGTACAGCACCCCGCTGCTCATGACGCCCGTCGATGCTTTCGATACAATGGAGTTGATGGGCTTGAAAAAGGAAGCGGAAGAAGCAAAGCGTTTGATCTTCGAGCGCTTGTCATTCCACAAAGACATCGAAGTCCAGAGCTTTGAAATTACCATTCGATTGCTGGGCGGTCTGATTGCCGCGTACCAGCTCGACGGCGACTCGAGATTCCTGGAGCTGGCGGAAGATCTGGCCAAACGGTTGTTGCCGGTCTTCAATTCTCCGACAGGCATGCCGTACCGGTACGTGAATCTTCAGACTGGAAGGACCCGTGACTCGCTCAACAATCCGGCCGAGATCGGCACGGCCCTTATTGAGTTCGGCATGGTATCCAGGATCACCCGAAACCCGGTATACTACGATAAAGCGAAGAACGCCGTGGTGCAATTGTTCAATCGGCGCTCAAGAATCGGACTCGTGGGCACCCTCATCAATATTCAAACGGGCGCGTGGGTCGATTCGACCAGTCACATCAGCGGAATGATCGATTCCTACTATGAGTATTTGCTGAAGTCGTGGCTTCTTTTTGATGATAAGGATTGCAAAGCCATGTGGGACAGCAGCATCACGGCGATCAACAGGTATCTTGCCGATTCCACAGCGAACGGCTTGTGGTACTGTCAGGCGAACATGCGAACCGGAAAGCGGACGGGAACATCCTACGGGGCGCTCGACGCCTTCTTCCCCGCGGTTCTCGCGCTCTCGGGAGATACCGCGCGTGCCGCGAGACTCCAGGAGTCATCCTTCAGGATGTGGAACCTGTACGGCATCGAACCCGAATCGATTGATTACACGACGATGAAGGTGACTGATGCCCACTACGTCCTGCGGCCGGAAATCATCGAATCGGCTTATTATCTGCATCACTATACGAAGGATCCTAAATACTCGAGGATGGGCGAGGTGTTCTACCAGAACCTCGTCAAGTACTGCAGAACAGAATCAGGCTACGCAGCATTGAAGGATGTGACGACGAAAGAACAACTCAACCAGATGGACAGCTTCTTCCTGGCAGAGACCCTGAAGTATCTCTACCTGCTGTTCGCGCCTGAAAATACACTGCCGTTCGACAAGGTCATCTTCAATACCGAAGCGCACCCCATGCGCATGGTGGTGAAGCAGTAGACCTTCAGATCTTGTGCTTTCAAATCAGCGAAAACACTGGAAAAACAGCAGTTCCCCCTGCCGGAACGCCGGCCTAAACCCCAAAAACTAGGTGGACGTTGTTGATTTGAAGACGGAAATTCAGTATATTATTTAATGAGGTGCTGTTCGTCTGTACGCGGTTTGCATCACACCGGGGACCGGGTTTACCGCCGTTGTTTGTGGCAACCAAAGAACCACGCTCTACCTCCTGCACCTTTCATCGAATCATAAACCTGATAAGAGGAGATTCCTGCATGACGCGATCAAAACATAGCGAGCTCTTCTGCGCTCATTGTAACAAAACGACACGCATGGCACTCATCGGAGACATGCAAGCCGGTACGGAGAAAGTCTGGTACCGATGCACACGATGCCATCATATGAGTCTTGTTGACGTCAAGGCGCTCGCGAGCAACGAGGAGAGAAAGAAAGGCGACGTAAGTTCAGCCGTAATATACAGTCCCCAGGAAAGTTTCAATGTCGGTCAGTCAATTTTTCACAACGAATGGAACGATGTCGGCAGAGTCATGAGCAAGACAAGAACGTCGAGCGGCGGCCAGGCAATCGTCGTTTCATTTGAGAAGCAGGGTCAACGCACTCTCATCGAGAATCTCAAGTTAGAACTGTAGAGAATCATGGTACGCACATTTCAGCCGGAAGGAGGTGACTGCGATGGTCGGCATCGTTGTTCAAGAGAATGAAAACATCGACCGCGCAATCCGGCGCTTCAAAAAGAAATATGAGCGCTCAGGGATATTGAAGGAAGTGAAGCGGCGTTCCTACTTCACGAAGCCTTCAGTGGAAAAACGGGTAAAACGCAATAAAGCCATCCGAAGGGCACAGCGTGATTTGACGGAACAGCAGTAAGTACACGCGAGGTAATCGGGTTACGCAACACAAGACGGGTCGTAGAAGCGACCCGTTTTTTATTTCTCCCTCAGGTGAACCTTCGCAAGGTTTTCTAAGAAAAAAAGGTAAGCTTCAACCGTGAATTTACCGGCCAGAAGGTTACCTTTTGCCTGACCTTGCGAAGGTTTAGTCTGCGTGCTTGCCATCGCCGCTCCCGACCGGATAACCCTCTACCCCTCTGCCTCCCCTTCCCCCGCCTGCGTCCCGACTGTCGTCGGGACTTCGGCGGGAAGGGGAGTATGCGAAATGCCTGAGATGGTAGTGGCAACAAAGCGCTCTTCTCTGGGAGGGAGTTCCGCCAGAAAATAGGCGGACAGGTGTACTCCCGACCGCATGAGAAGCAGATCGAAGCCGTAGAGTCCGTTTCGCAAACGGACGGTGTTGCACATTCACACCCGTAAGAAGACAACGTTGGATGTCCGGTCAGGGGACCGCCCGCTCGCCTAAGTCCCGTTTTTCGGGACATCGGCGAGCAGGCAGGGACTCTACGCAGGTTGGTCGGGAGCGGAGCTCCCTCCCAGAGCGAGAGTTGGCTGGGAACATTCCCAAATGGAATCTGGGAACGAGCATCCTATTTGCAGCGGGCACGAACACTTCCTCCCCTCTTAGGGGAGGATCGAGGTTGGGTCTCATTGGACTGCACCATCCGTTTGAGACCTCACCCCCGCCTGCCCAAAGCACGGCTTTGGTGCGGCGGGCTCGCCTGAGTTCCGTTTTTCGGAACATCGGCGAGCGGGCAGGCTGCCCCTCTCCTGAGAGGAGAGGGGAATCGTACTTCCTAGCAGGCACAATAACCTAACTACGGAATCGGGGCCGGCTCTTTCTCCTCGCGCTTGCCGCCAAACCTCGCCTTCACGGCGGGAATCTGAAACAGTCCGACAATAATCAGAACGAGTGTGACGCCCCACGCGCCCAGGGAAATGTTGTATCCCAATTCATACGCCGGTGGGTCGAAACGAAACTCCACGGCGTGTTTTCCCGGCGGCACGAGTATGGAACGCAGCACATAGTTCGTCTTGTAAATTTCAGTCTCCTTCCCGTCGATAAACGCCTTCCAGCCCGCCGGATAGTACACTTCGCTGAGGACGAGGAGCGATGACGCCGTCGTGGATACGTCGAGCTTGATCTGGCGGGAGCGATACGCGGTGATTGTTACCCCAACGGAATCGGGCTTCGCAGGCCGGAGTGCCGGCTCTTTCTCGAGAATCGCCACATGCCGTGCATCGAACGACGCCGAGTTGAGAACCTCAAACACTTCGTGCTTGCTCCGCGCCACGACGATGCTGTCGACAAACCACGCATGCGGCAGGTAATTCGGATTGAGGTAGACCGCCATGCTCCTCGCCTTGTCCACATTCACAATAGGAAGGTTCGTCTCCGGCAAGCGGCCCGGAGCAACAATGTACTTCGTACTGAGCATGTTCAGCACATTCATGTTCATCGGAAAACGCGGAGGGAAAAGGCCGACCGAGTCTATCATTTCCTGATAGATTTTCGGCTTTGCGGGACTATACCCGCCAATCGACGGAATAAAATTGGCCATGAATGTGTATGAGCGGTCTCTGAACAATTCTGTTCCGACTGGAAAGATACGGTAATACGTCGTGTCGGTCTTCAGGAAGTTGATTGTCGCGTCAGGAACAAACGCCTGCTCCACGGAGGTTGGGGGTTTCGGATCCACATAGTTATCGTCAAGGATCGCAAGGTCGACCACAAGGATGGCGATCAACCCGAGCGCAAAGAACGTCCGTTGTACTTTTCTGGTAATGTACGCCGCGATCAATCCCACGATCGCTCCGGTAAGAATCGTAAACTTCACGTAATCGCCGAAGAGAACATCGAAGCGCTTTTCTTTGAGGGCCTCAAGAACCTGCCGGCTGAACTGCTGCGGGTCTCCTTCTTTCACGAACATGGAACCCGACAGGACGCTGTAGACCGCACCCTTGAGTATCAAGCCCACGACGAGTAATCCGCCAAGGACACCCAGCGCCATCATCAGACGTTTCCTGATGAGGACGAGATTCACTTCCTTCGGCCTGTCCGGCAGGTCGATCAAGAAACTTGCGCCGTACGCCGCAAGAAGCCCGAAGGTTATCGGCATCAAATGGAGAATCATGGAAGGCGCGCGGAATTTGTTAAAGTACGGCAGATAGTTGAAGAATAAATTGTACACGAGCGGGAAATGATTCCCGAACGATAGAAACCACACCAGGCAAGAGAAAACCGCCAGAAAAACGGTCATTCGATTCCGCCGGTAGACAAGAGCGACGATACCGAGGATGATGGGAAGAATGCCGATGTACACCGTCGATATCGTGAACGGCATCCATCCCCAATACAGTGGAAGTGCCTGCTGCTGCCCCTGCCAGTCAGTGACGTAATCGCTTGAGAAACCGAAGAAGGAGGGGATAATATACGTCAACGTCTCGAAAGGATGGAACGACCAGTTGGTTGCGTAATCGTAATTCAGCCCGCCGGAGACGCCGGCTTCACCGCCGCCGCGAATCGAATACGGCTGGTATTCGTTGACGGAAAGATAAACGAACGCCGAGATCGCGAAACCGATTGCAAGCGCGCATGTGAATAGGAGTACTTTTTTGATCGACTCGACCGGCTGATGTTTGATTTCAAGGATAACCTCATACAAGACATAACAACCGATGACGAGAAAACCGTAGAACGCCATCTGTACGTGATTCGTGAGCAGCATCGTTCCGACCACCGCAGTGAGAAGACCGAAGTTCAGAATGTTGCGCTGTTGGAACAACCGATACGTCAGGAGAAACAACAGGGGAATGTAACTCAGCGCCATGAGCTTTGATCCCTGACCGGCCTGGGACAACCCGATCGCGTAGGGATTCAGCATCAGCGTCAAGGCCGCGAGCAGGGACGGCATCTGCGAGAACCTCAACCCTCGTGCCAGCAGGAACATGAAAACCCCCGCAAGAAAATAGTGCCATACTTCCCATCCCGAGTCAGTGTAAAGTGTCAGCAGGTGACCTGGGATCAAGAGAAGTGATTCAAGAAAAGTCACGCTTTTCGGCCAGTTAGACACCGCCAGGCTTCCGAACCCCGGCATCCCGCTGAATGCGTATGGAATCCATAGCGGGGCATTGTGCTCTGTATCAATCACATGATCTGCCGCCTTCTGCCATGCAATGGCGTTGGCATTGTCACCCCCCTCCGTGAATGCCATATTGCTAAAGATGATCTTATTGAAGAGGATCAGGACCAGAACGTACATTGCCGCGATGCAGACGAGGTCCTTCTTCAATGGGGAGAGCTTGTCGAACCAGGAGGGCTGTTGTTCGCGTTGTCTGGGATTGGGTTGTTTAGCTTTCGCCATGATGCTTCTTTGGATTTCGTTATTGAAGTACGATAGTTATGGGTTAAGAACCCTTTGATAGATGTCTTCCAGACAGGAGACTGCTTGTCCCCAGGAGTACTTCTGTTTTACGAGTTCCCATCCCCTCAATCCGAGAGCTGACGCACGCGATGAATCCGCAAAGAGGCTGCGAACTGCGTCAGCGAATTTCTCCGGTGACTCGGCGACGAGTATATTGTTGCTGTCAATACCCTCGATCCCTTCGATGCCGATTTTTGTTGTAACCACGGGAATACCATGTGCCAATGCGTTGAGGATTTTAGTCTTCACTCCGCCTCCAAAACGCAGGGGCGCAACGAAAACGCTTCCCCGGCGCAGGTAGCTGTCAACGTCCTCAACAAATCCCAGGATATGAATTCCTGGCTGACGGCTCGCGATTGTCGAAAGCGCCGCCGGAGGATGCGGACCAATGACGTACAGCTTCGCTTCAGGGAACTCTTTAGAGACCAACGGAAAGATCTTCTCGCACAGCCAGATGGCGGCGTCCACATTGGGAGAATGCAAAAACGTTCCGACAAAAACAAGACTTAGCGCCTCCCTCGAGTCGTAGTCCGGGAGATGTTCATCCGCTTCAGTCGGAAGAGGAAGATAACTGATATGGTGTTTCTTCGTCAGCCACTCCAACAGCATACGATCCTGGTCCGTCACGCTGAGAAGATGGTCAAAGGCGCCGGCGATCTTTGTCTCATAACGAGCCCACCTGCACCACTCGATATAGTTTATTCCCTTCCTTATCGGCGAGCGCGTATGCTTGAACCGGCGATACGCCGGGCGGAAGGAAACATCAATTTCCTGCAGCAGCGTCTTGCCGCTTTGAATGGCCGTACGGTATGGTCCCATCTGCGTAAACTCGACCTGGACGACATCGAATGACTCCTTACGGGTCAGTTCTCGAATCAACCGGGTCATTCGGGAATTACGATACTTGCTTACGTAGTACGGCTCCCATCGGACGATGCTTGAGGCAAGTTGTAACATCCGATGCAGGCTGAGACCCACTCTCGCAAGCGTCTTCCTTTGTGAGCCTTTGGCCCGCCTGACAGGATAAATGCGGAAAGGAAGTTGCGCAAGGTCCTTCACAAGCTCAAGTTCATGCTCATCACAAAACGACACAAGCGTGATCTCCTGCTTGAGGCTCAGATGCTGGATCAATTTGTGGAGGTAGACTCCCCCGCCGTGACCGCACAGCGGATGGGGAAGATACGGACTTACGATCAGAATCTTCATGTACCCGGTACCCTTCCACGGTGCCGATTGCGATCCTGGAACACGTGCATTTTATTCCTTGGGTCTCGCTAGATCAGTATTGAAGAAGGGGAAATAGTCGACCCGGTAATTCAGGTTCTGATTGCGTTCTCCGACCACCTTGGCAGGCATGCCTGCAATAATCGAGTACGGAGGAAATGTTTTTGTGACCACGCTTCCCGCCCCGACCACACATCCTCTCGAAACTGTCACGCCCGGCAGAATCATGGCGCGGGCTCCGATCCAAACATAATCTTCGATGACGACCTCTTTCCCTACGGCAGGGAACGCAGGGTCCTGCGGATTGTGCGTGAGCGACATGATATATACCTCGGGGGAAATGCTGACACAGTCCCCAATTTTCAGGCTTGTTCTTCCATCCAGGTAGCACCTTCGATTGATCGCCGTATGATTTCCAATCGTGATGTTCCTGCCGGTGAAAAAGCATCCCATGTGGACAGCACTCTTCGTTCCTATTTTGATCTTTAAGAACATCCGCAGAAAGAAATGGCGGATCCAATACACCGGAACATGGGTAATGACCGCATTATACGTGTAATATAGAAGAGCTCCAAGAAATTTGTATACTGTCAGCATCATTTCAGAGATCGATCGTCAGGCTTTGATGCCATGCTTCGAATGAAAATATGTTGCCGGATCAATGCCGAAAATCTTCTTCCAGCCCCAGCGAAACGTGAGCGCCAGCGGGCGGTACGTGAACGGTTTGACAAAGTTTCTATAGATCGAATACGCAACATCAGACCCTGTGCCGTACATGGCACAAATTCCTACCATTCCTTTGGCTGCACCCCAGCGTTTCACAAGCACGCCGTTGTATCCCGTGTAATGGTAGTCGACGACGATGTCGGGCATCAATCCCATCTTCAATCCTCTGTGTGCGCACCTTGCCCAAAACTCCACATCCCCATTGACGAATTCCGTGGACAACATGCCGACGCGGTCGAACACGTTCCGTCTCATGAACGACGCCAGGCTCATCACCGTTTGCTTCTGCCGCAGCCAATGCCGGAGGGAAAGTTTCGATTCATCCATCATGATCGTCTGGAATTGCCGCACAGGCGCACCATCTTGTTCATCCCACACTTCGGTTTGACCAAACACAATATCGACTTCAGGATGAGTCGCAAGAAAATCGGCGACTTTATGAAACACGTCCATCCGTAACACATCATCATCGCTCATCAACTTAAGATACTCTCCGGACGCAAGCTTGATTCCTTTGTTAAGTGCATAGTACTCTCCGTTGTCCGGCTCCGATATCCACTTCGAGATTCTATTTCCGTAAGACTTGATAAGCTCTACTGTTCCATCTGTCGACGCTCCATCGACGATGATGATCTCCAGAGCAGGATAAGGGTCTTGAAGCAATGTATCCAGCATCCGCTTCAGTGTATGCACCCGGTTCCTCGTGGGAATGACAACGGAGATTTTGGGAGACGTATCCATCACATCGGTTCCAGAATTCACATCCGCACCATATTTCGGGGAACGCTCTCTTCGAACCAACGGATTGTATTTCGTAAGCCTTCTGCCAGGGTTGTCTTGCACTCTAAGCCTAACTCACGCATCCGTCGTGTATGGAATATTTTGACCATTTGCCCATCCGGCTTTGATGTATCCCATTGGAGTTCGCCCCTGTAACCTACGAACTGCGCAACCATTGCAGCAAGGTCCTTGATGCGTGTCGAAACGCCGGAGGAAATATTGACCGGGTCGGAAGAATCATACTTCTCGATGAAAAAAGGCAGCGTTTCGGCCACGTCCCTTGCGTAGACAAAGTCGCGCTGCGGATTTCCGGTGCCAAACAGCGGAACGGGTGTCTTTCCGTCCCTTTTCGCCTCCCAGAATTTTCTGATCATTGCAGGAATGACGTGCGAATTCTCGAGCGAATAGTTGTCATACTCGCCGTACACGTTTCCAGGAATCATGACGGCACTGTTGAAGCCATACTGCTCACGGTATGCGGCGGATTGTATCAACACCATCTTCTTTGCAGTCGAATACGCGGCGCTCTCTTTTTGCGGAAAACCGTTCCACATTTGTTCTTCGCTGATCGGGGATTTCGCAGTCGAGGGGTATGAGCATCCCCCCATTGCGGTTACAAACTTCTTCACCCCGGCCTCAAATGCGCACTTGAAAACATTCGTGTTGATAAGAATGTTATCGTTGAAGAACTCCACCGGATATTTCTTATTTGCCAGAATGCCTCCCACTTTCGCCGCAAAGTGTACCACGATTGTCGGTCTGATTGTGTCGAACATTTTTTTACAATGATCCGCACGGCGTAAATCAAACTCCCTGGACGAGACAGTCACGATTTTTGAAGCCGGATACCGATTCTTCAGCACCGGGACGGAATTCATTCCAAGAAATCCGGTCGCCCCTGTGACAAGTATCGTATCGTGCGCGGAAGGAGTCATAGGTTCGTGAACTTGTTATTCCGTAGAATATTGAATCCCTTGATGAGTTCTTTAATTCCCATCTCGAGGGAAAACGAGGGCAGGTAGCCGGTACGTTCTATCTTCTCGTTGCTGACGATATAGTTTCGCTGGTCGGGGTCTTTTCCCATCTCGGCCGTGGTAAAGTGAAAATCGGAAATTTGTTTCTTTATTTCCTGGCATAATTCGAATTTTGACAGGTTGGCGGTACTCAACCCGACGTTATAAATATTGTTTTTCATCTTTTCAAAGTTGTTCAAGCCGTGCATGAAGGCTTTCGCAACGTCGCGGACATGGATGTAGTTCCTCTTGAAGTGGGCTTCGAAGAGAACGATGAACCTATCCGAGAACGCGCGGTAGGTGAAATCATTTACGAGCAAATCCAGCCTCATACGCGGGCTCATCCCAAAAACAGTTGCCAGGCGAAAAGAAATGCAATTGCCCGTATCGAGGAGCAATTTTTCCGATTCCGCTTTCGTCTTGGCGTACAGCGAGAGCGGATTCAGCGGCGTTTCTTCCGTACAATAGACTCCCTCCTGTCCCACGCCGTAACCGCTGTTGGTCGTAGGATACAACACGGCCTGGTTTTTTGAACGGAGTTTGTTAATCAGGGCGACAGCCTCATAATTGAGCGAGCGCGCAGCGATCTTATCCAAATTGGAGGCCGGTGCGCCAACGATGGCGGCAAGGGGGATAACGACATCAACGTCTCTCATTGCTCGTTTAACCGTTTCTTCGTCCCGGGCATCCCCTTTTATCACTTCAAAGTTAGAATTTGAGCAGCACTCGGCAAGTGACGTTTGATTGTACAAGAAATTGTCAAGGACGCTGACCTTATATCCTTCGCTCAAAAGGGTTGGCACCAAAATCGAGCCAATATATCCAGCACCGCCTGTGACCAAGATTTTCATAACTTTGCTATATGTAATTAATATATTTCGGCATCAGCTTGCACAAGATGCCAACACGAATAATCATAGAGAAACTCATGTTGGGGTTTCAAAGCCTTAACACAAAAGTACCTCTCTTGTGGCGACACAGTAAATCCGAGCGACTTGATTGCCTGCAACAATGGTGTTCCGGGCAAGGCCCATGTTGTTACTGTGTCCACGTGTTGTTGTTGTAAATGCTTGCTTGCAGCTTTGAAGAGATCAGCCAGCCTGTCTGGATCAAGAAGTTGACATTCAAAATCGACAATATCACCATAGCGCTTATGCGTCACCGGATCTTCAAAGATTTTCGTTACCGCAAATGACGCGGAGTCCAACTTGACATAATCATACTTATAAATGGGGTTTTTCTCAAATCTCCATTTTCGAATTGTTGCACTGTAGACAAACTGCATGAAATCATGGCGATCGAAGACTACAGAATGTTCATGCTCTTTCATCTCACGAGCTCCATCCTCCTTGGATACATTCTTGCACATCGAGTCGATCTTCCCGATCGTTTTCCAGCCAAGAGCTCTTTCCGCGGCGATCTTTCCATTTGCATTAGGAAGAACACAAAGAATGTCAAGGTCTTGAAAAAACTCGGTCGCTCGCCGCCCCAACTCCCCAAAAATTCCTTTTCCTCTCCACTCGGGGGCAACGAGAAGATCGATCGCTTGACCGGAGATCAGGCGGTTCCGTAACATCCGCTTCTGCAAACCAAATGTTCCTATCAGAGCATCGTTCTTAAAAGCGCACATTAGTACCGTTTCATAACAGGAATTGAAATATTGCCAATGGAAATAATCGCCGGTTTTCTTCCTAATATATTGGGAATTAATGAGACTCACAAGCATGGGGATATCTGATTCCCGAGCCGGCCTATAAACGACGTTTTCACTCATATCATCCCTGCTCAGTTCCATGGCGTCTATCGCTTGACCACAGCATAGGTCTCATCCTGATAGACGATATTTCTAACGGAATTCATTTGAAGCTGATCTTTCGTCACGACGACATAGTCCGGCCCATACTGATCGAGGTACTCATCGACACCATGCGCAGTGTCGGAAGCCTTTGTAATGGCGTCCATCCGCTCGCGTGCAGGTATGACCGCGGCAAGATCAGTAAACATCAGCTGATAACAGTCGTACGAAAAAGTCATGCTTCGTTGTGCCAATACTCTGAATCGAGCATTTTCAGACGCTTTTTGCCACGGGTCCCCAATCAGAAGTGCCGTCAAGCAGCTCGAATCGGTATGACATCGAACCCAAGCAGTCATCTGGAAAAAGTTCACATCTTCTCTCGTAACTTCAGTGTAATTAGTCTGAATTGCTTTTGCGTAGAAACCGAGAGTAAACAGACCAAAGAACACAGCGAGGCAAAAACCAACCCGACGCAGCGATGCCGATCCGAGGTAGAACGCTAACGATGAAGCGGACCAGAACAAGAAAACCATGTAGGCGATTCTGATTCCCCGTATTTGTTCCCAGAACCTCTGCGGAGAATTGATCTGATCAAGAACAAAGTTAATCATCCAAGAACCGGCAACTGAAAACAGCAGACTAAAACTCATGATACCCAGAAGGAGAATGTCAACAACCGATGGTCGGTCACTCTTCAACATCCGGAATAAGTTAGCCCCAAGTACAAACGCAACACCAAATACGAAAACCGCATACGAGCCATACAGTCCGAATCCACCCGTGAAAAAATCCACGGGATTGCTCAATGCCGTGAATCCGATGAACAGTAAGGAAACGGCGACATAGAACGTAACGAACACTCGCCGTTCCGCGGGAAAAGACAACGACTGTTTGATACCAGCTCGTACCAACCGGATGATAACGTACAAGAAGACAATCGCAGCCACGATGATGATAACCTTGAAGGCAGGGATCAGCAACGGCTGCAGTGGACGTGGAAAGCGTGTCAGCACGTACGGCATCACATGGCAATAGAACGTCGGGTTGATTCTTATAGTTGCATCGAGAATTTGGTGCGGTGAGGCTCCTACCGGCGAGGGACTCCCAATGCCAAACAGCTTATTCTGAACTAGCGAAAAGAGGGTCGGCAGAGACCCAACAAGAATTCCAAGAATTCTTATGCTCGAAAGATACACATAACGTCTCCTCATCACAAGATCGTATATCAATCCGATAGTCCAACTTACAGCTATCCAGTGGTATCCGGTAACAGGGTGCATCCATGCTACCAGCCCCACTGTACAGAATGATGCAAAATTTTTCCAGGATTTCCCCGATTCAAAGGCGCGAAATACGACGAGCGCCGAGATAACCAGAATCGGCAGAACGTAGTACGCAGAGCGAGCATTCTGCACCACAGCCATCCCCCATGCGTCAGCGCAAAAGCCCATGTACCTCCAGGCACTCGAAAAAAGTGAAATCAGGAATGCAGCAAAATAGGATCCAGAAAAATAATACGTGACAACGAAGATGCAAAAGAAATAGATCAATGAGAAGAGAACTAGGAGCGAATAGAATGCAGCCGGAAAATTTCTGTCAAACAAAAGATATGTTTTATACAGAATAAAAAGCTCCAGCGGATTGTAGAGTCGATAGATATTGGGGGATGCGGTAAAGGAAAAATCCTTAACATAGGTCACCTCGCCGTATTTCTTCAGCATGTAACCCATGTACATGTCCTGGTCGCTAGACGCGGCACTCCAGAATTTCTCCGGCTTCAGAAGCGGTTGGTTGAGAAGTGCCACTCCGGCTGCAAAGATAATTGATGCCGTTAATGCAGCCGTGACTATTCTTCGTGTAGACGAACCCAATGTCGTGATGGATGCCATGAGAGCGGAAAGAATCTTCTTACCAGCCGCTTTTGATTGCGCTAATCACTGTCTCTACATCCTCGTCGGTCAAGCCATGATGAACCGGTATTGCAACCTGATGCTCGTTAAACTCTTCTTGTCCGGGCAAGCCCTTGGTCGGCCCACCGAACACAGAGTTGCGGTCAATTCTCAAATGGACGACGGATGCGGGAATGCCGTGGGCCTGCAGCTTTCGAATGAAATCGACCCTGCGTTCGACCAGAACGGTAAACAGCCAGTACGCGCTTTCACGGTCATTCATATAGTTCAACAGTCTCAAGCCGGGAGTAGTCTTTAACTCTTGAAAATACCGAGACGCAATTTCACGTCTTCTCTTGAGCTGCTTCGGAAAATCGTCAAGGTTCCCCAACCCCACAGCCGCCGCGAGGTCGTTCATGTGATACTTGTATCCAACGTCCTTGAGGTCGTATTCGCGTTCACCAAGAATTGACGGCTTGCTGTTTGCGCGGTCGATACCAAACCAGCGCCGCGCCAATCCGCCCCGGACGTCAATCTCGTCCGTACAGCAGAGCGCGCCTCCGTCGCCGGTTGTAACGTGTTTGATGGCTTGAAATGAAAATGCAGTAAAGCGCGAGATGCTTCCGACAGGCTTTCCTTTATAAGTGGCGCCGAGCGCATGAGCGGCGTCCTCTATTACAGCAAGGTCGTGCTCCCTCGCGATCGCGTTGATTTCGTCAAGGTCGCATGGGTACCCACCCCAATGCACAGGCATGATTGCTTTCGTTCGGGGAGTAATTTTTTCGTTGATCGATTGAGGAGAAATGTTCCCTGTCATCGGTTCGATATCAGCAAAGACAGAGGTGGCATGCTGCATCAGAATGACTAATCCCGTCGCGACGAATGTCTGCGGAGGAAGTATCACCTCATCACCGGGACCGACACCTGCAAGCGCCAGCGCCAAGTGCAACGCGGCTGTACCGCTGTTAACCGCAATCGGATTTCGCATGCCGAGGCGTGAAGCAAGCGAAGTCTCGAACTCCTTGACCATGGGTCCTTCGCTGACCCATCCAGATTCCAGAGTTCGTTTGACAAGCTCGATCGCTTTAGGAGAAATGTTTGTGCAAAAGAATTCCATCTAAAATCCTAACTTACGTCTATGATATCCATTTAAGCAGTCGAATGATCCCCATGGGGGCTGCTTGTTTATGAGCAGAAACGTCTTTTCTGTTTTTAATATCCTGAATATTCTCGTGATAATATTTGTATGCTTTGAATAGCATCTCTTCGTTTGTTAATGTCGGTCTCCAGTCAAGTTCATTCTTAATTCTCGTTGTATCAAAAACAAAATCTTCCGCTATCATTTTATATTGATAAGGGCCAAGAGGCGATATTTTGAGTTTGTGCGCTAGTTCCATTCCGAATATTGTTAATTTTCTAGGCAGTGATGCCACTCTTGCTCCTGTCTGAGCTTTATCAATGACGTAGTTATAGACATCTCGAAAAGGTTTTACATTGTCAGACCCAATGTTAAGGATTCTTGTCCGCTTATAGTCAAGTGCTTTTATACAAGCAACAATCAGATCCTTCGCATAAATGAACTGGTATACATTATCTCCTCCTCCAACGACCCAGACTTTTCTGCCTTCATCTATAAACTCAAAAAGAATAGCAAGTAAACCTAAACGCCCCTCATCCATGATGGTCGGACACCTAAAAATTACGGCATTGAAACAATCCTTGTATTCTTCCAAAATCTTTTCACCTTCCCATTTGGATCTCCCGTAAATCTCAACCGGCCTGGGTGCATCATCTTCCCTGACTGGTCTACCGAAATTCTCTGCCCACAGACAATTTGAAGAGGTAAATATTACCTGAGGAATACTATGCTTCTTTGCAATCTCAGCAACATTTCTTGTTCCATCCACATTCGAAGTCCATAGGAAGTTCTTATCCTTGATTGCATGAGCAAGAATCGCTGCGCAATGATAAACAGCATCGAATTTCGTTTCTCTGCAAATTGTATCCAGCAAAGAAATGTTCCGGATATCACCTTGAATGGCTTTTAGGTTACTATGCTCATACGTATCTTTCTCAAGATCAATGCTAACACAAATGTATCCAGCATTAAGCAACTCTTTCTTTAAAAGCTCGCCGAAAAAACCCGCACCGCCAGTTATTAGAACCTTTTTCATCGATGCTCTTTCCCGAATTTACTTGACAAACTGAATTTGACACCGAATGCATAACTCTTAATTGTCTTGCTTGTTCTCCTCATGATACTCTTCTTCCGTGTTCACCGACCAGATATTGTCCTTGGAGGCAATACCGTGAGCAATGTTTTCTACGGCAATCATCGCGGTGAGCATGGAATGATCCTGGTTATTGTAACGATGCATTCCGTTCCTGCCGATGAGAAACAGATTCTCAAAATGATCGAGATACTTACGCACAATGTGAAAATCCTTGTAGCTACCAAAGTATGCAGGATACGTTTTGGGCATCCTTATCACGGTGCCGTCAAGAACGTCTTCCCGGTTGGCAAGACCTATTTTCACCAGCTCATCGATTGCTAAATCCTTCAGCTCCGCATCAGTCCTCCTCCACACTTCGTCCCCTTCATTGCAGAAATATTCAAGCCCCATCCAGACCGTGTTCAAATCGCGCACCATGTAGGGGCTCCAGTTATTGAATATCTGCAATCGGCCGACTTTTACATCACGCTCCTGAACATAGATCCAGTTATCAGGCACAATATCGTTGACAGTTGGAATATTTGTTTCATTCTTGATTTTCAACTTCTTCAGCAACAAACCGACTGTCAAGAAGTCCCTGTAGACCAATCCTTGAGCGGTTGCCCGAACGTCGGACGGAACTGTCCCGTTCATACAGTTAACAAGGTCTTTGATGGCCATCGTCGAAAAGAAGTAATCACCCGCAATCGTCGTAAGCGTTCCCCGCTCGACATCTTTTACAGTAACCGATTCAATTCTTTCCTGATTTTGGTTGATGCCGACAACTTGATGATTCAAATGAACCTGTGCCCCTCTGTCCTTGACTGCTTTTGCCACTTCTTCCCACATTTGGCCGGGACCGTGCTTTGGGTATAAGAACTGCTCGATCAAAGTGGTTTCAGTCTCTTTTTGCTCCAACGAATGTCTCTTCGGAACGAGACGACGCAAGGCGTGAGCTATTGCCTTTGTGAAAGAAAGCCCTTTGATTCTCTGTGCACCCCATTCCGCGCTTATCTGATTGCATGGCACACCCCAGACTTTTTCGGTGTAGTCCTCAAAAAACGTGGTGTACAATTCTTTCCCAAACCGCTTTATAAAGAAATCCTCCAGAGTCTCTTCTTCCCGTACCGGTGCGACCACCCTGACATACAAGTAGCTGAAAGCAATTCTTATGACCTTGATAAATCCCAAATTCTTGAGTGTATCAAGACTCAACGAAACGGGGTAATTAAAAAAACGTCGCAGAAAAAAGATCCTCGATAATCTCTTGCGCACCAACATAACCCTGTCGACTTTTTCCGGGTCCGGGCCATTCTCACTCAATGTGATCTTTCGCCTGCGGCCGTGATAAGCGATATCAAGCAATAGATCATCCTTTGAAGGAGCTCCCTGGAGTGGCAGGATTCTCTGCCACCATTGCATGACGCGATCTGATTTTGAAAAGAATCGGTGCCCGCCAAGGTCAATCCGATTACCTTTGTAGTTAATGGTCTTTGAGATGCCGCCGATATCGTTGCTCTGCTCAAGAATGATAGGAAGTATATCGGTTCTCTCCATCAGTTCATATGCAGCAGTTAAACCCGCCGGGCCAGCGCCGATGATTATTGCCCTTTTCATCCTTGCGCTCTCTCTTGGGCTGCCATCGAGAACAATCCGAATTTCCGTGCGAGGAAGTTCCAATTGAGAACTATCATTGCAGTCACAATTTTCGAATAGAGATAGTATATACCAACCTTTTCAGTAAGGAGCCAGATAAAGACTTCATTCAACACGACGCCAACAATTCCAATTCCTGAAAACAGTGCAAATTCCAGCAACTTGTTTTTGAATTTCCTTTCGCTAAAAACCCATTTTATGCTCAGCACATAATTACAAACGAGTCCCAACAAGAACGATATCGCTGCCGAGATCAAGTAGTTGATCTTTCCCACTTCCGTAAGAAGAGCAAGAAAGCTGAAATCGACAGCAAATGCCACGCCGCCGACAACCACATACCGAAGAAACTGAGCCAAAGTTCTCTGAGGAGCAAGATTCTTTAGTAGTTTTTTCAGCTTACCCTCCGCCATAGTAACCCAACAACTGCTTCGGTCGAGAAGGAAGATATTGCATCAGCATGCAACATTCAGTCGATCACCACTTCTTCAGCAAAAGCGAACAAGATGCAATGGCCGATTATTTCTGGACAAGCTATGCTTATTATGCTCTTCATCTTCTAAGTTTCTGTCGCCATGAACCAGGATTGCGCGGCGCGCCATCTGTCTCAGGCTCAGACCTTGGGTAGCTCTTGATGACATTGTGGTGCTGCAAAGAAGTCTTCCAAGACGCGAGTACCACGGAGCATGCATCCGAGGCAGCTAATCTGTTTAGGTATCCCCGTTTAGCGGTTTGATCGACACCATATATCTAATTGACTGCGGCGATACCACTCTGTCGTCCACAATTGCCGTAGTTACTTGACTTTTCTTCAATAATACGACAATTTCCCCTACAATCAAAACTCCGCGTCCAGAGGAATAGGGACCAGAAGCGAACAATCCTTGAAAAATGCTCAATCATAAGATCCAATTTAGACATCAAGCCCTGAGCAAGGTCGGCAAGAAAAGTAAAAGGTAACCTTCTGCCCGGTAAATTCAGGGTTGAAGGTTACCTTTGTCATGGAAAACCTTGAGGAGGTCCAGATACGTTCCCAAGCGGAGACGAGTAGGGGCATAGCAACTTCCCGCACGGACAGGAGCGCCGCCTCGCTGGGAGGGATCTCCGCCATATAGACGGCGGACAGGTGTACTCCCGACCCACCCGCGTAGCAGCCTCGTCCGTTTACGAAACGGACTCTACGGCGCCGATCTGATTTCCAAACGGTCGGGAGTGAAACTTCCTCCCAGACAAGAGCGCTTTGTTGCCACTACCATCTCAGTCATTTCGTATACTCCCCTTCCCACATTTATGGGGGAAGGGGAGGCAGAGGGTTTACCCACCGAAGGTGGACTTGTCCACCGCAGGTGGGGGTAGAGGGTTATCCAGTCGGGAGCGGCGAGGGCAGCCATGCAGAGTAAACCTTCGCAGGGTCGGCAGGTAAAGTAAAAGGTAACCTTCTGCCCGGTAAATTCAGGGTTGAAGGTTACCTTTGTCATGGAAAACCTTGAGAAGGTTCAGGGTGCGTTCAAGTCACCCGTCTATCAGTTTCCTGCTTCAGTCCCCCCGCATCGCAGCATGTTCCTCATGTTGTCGGGAACTCGTTATTTCACCAGCACCATCTTCCGGACGGCCGTGTACGTTCCCGCAGCCATGTGACAGAAGTACACTCCGCTTGGCACGTTCGACGCATCCCAGAGCGCCGTGTGGTATCCGGCTGACTGCCGGCCCAGGACGAGTATCGCGACTTCCTGTCCCACCAGGCTATATACCTTGAGTGTCACAAACTCGTCCTTCGGCAGCGCATATTGAACCATTGTCGTCGGGTTGAACGGGTTGGGATAATTCTGCTCGAGCGCGAACTGTCCGGGAACATCGGCCTTCACGCCTGCGTTCACAACAAAATACAGCTTATTGACCGACTTGTTGGTCACAAGGACCGAACCTGTTCCACTGATATTCGGCCCGATCTCTTTGCCCGTCGCAGCGTCGAGCAGCGCGAACACCGCCGACCCGGCGTGTACGAAACTCCACGAAATCTTCACCGGGTATGCCGCCGCCTGGATGTCTATTTCGTACCGCTGCGGGCCCGTCCGGCCAACCTCGTACAGGGCGGCAAGCTGGTCGGCACCAAACCGCGCGTCAAACGCTCCCGCCGGCGGCGCAGGAGGGGCAACGTACTGCGATGCGTCAAACCGGTCGCCGACTTCCAGACGCGAGGCAACGTAGAGCGTGCCGGCATTCCCCTTCGAATCAGTAATATCGAGCCGGCTCAAACCGGCGCCGTCTTGCCGGAGGGCCGCCGGCCGCAGAACCGCGTTGCTCGCCGATTCGTTCAGAACAAGCTTCCCGTCGCTATTGACCTTCACCCAATAGGCACGCATCGGAACCAAACTCGCCGCAGACTGATATCCTCCCTGGTAAGTAAAGTACCGCGATAGCACGTTGTTGGCCGGGATCTGAACGATGCCATCAACCGGCATTGGCGCAGAAACCGTGCCGATCATGTTCCATCCCGCTGCAACGTTCACTGTGTCGGTGGTGATGAACGAACCGCTGACACTGATGTTCTCCACGGTGTCGAACTTGATCCAGTATCCGAGACCGTACGCAAGCGAATCCACCGGCACATAGCCCCCCTGATAGCCAAACGCCTCCGAGGACGCCATAGGAAACAGGGTTTTGACGCTCCGGTCGGGGACGGTGAGCGGAAGTGAAATCATGTTCCACGCCGGGAACACGCCTCCCACGAACGCTGGCGTGTTGTTGTATACAATCACGAAAGGCTGCGGGGATGTGTCGGACAGAACAAAGGAGTTCTGTACCCGCATGTTGACCATGTAACCGTTACCGTAGGACACCTGGTCCACAAGCTCAAACGTTCCGGCGGGCAGCGAGTTGGGATCCCACTGAAGCGTTATCGGGAACCCTCCCGGGCCGGGCTGGGCAGTGGCGGCGTATTCATTCTGCGGGCGGCTGCCGCCGAGCGTATCCTCGAGGTCGAGGAGAGAGCCCAGCGTTCCGGCGATCTGCCAGCGTGCGTCGAAGTCCCCCTTCGGCGGTTTCGGCGGAAGTTCCTGCTCACCGAACGCAGTGTCGAGCCCGTCCGTAGCTCCCGGCATCGTTCCGAACTGAAGTTCGGCATACCCGTTGCCTGCATCCCGAACATGCAAAGCCACCAGGGATTCTCCGTGAGGCATGTCGAACTGGCTTGGGTCAAGGGCAACCTTGGAAATGCGGATTTCATCAAGAATGCCAGGGAATTCTCGAACTGCCCAACCACCAACTGCGCGGCCCAATGGTTCAGTACCGATATAAAACGATGGCGTATTTGCATACTGGACTCCCACTCCACATGCCGAACTGTCCCGGAGTACGCCATCCAGATACATTTTCAAAACCGTAGAGGAGTCACTGCCCACAACGTTTGTTTTGTACACCACGGCAGTGTGATGGAACAAATGTGCCGTGGGAACAGGAATTTCTGCGGTGCCATGGCCGACACCCGAATGCGAGCGATAACCAAAATGTTCTTGAGCCCCACTCCAAAACCCAAGCCCATAGCCGCCGTCGGTCAAGTAATTTGGTCCGTAATTACATAACAATGTCGCCCCGCCCTCCTGAGGCGGACTCATATAATCGAATTGAAGCGTGTCCAGTGAGTACCATGCCTCAATGGTGAACTGCCCCACCAACTGCAAGGATGGCGAGTTTGGAAGCACGACATACGATGTCAGCCCGTCAAAATGAAGCGCGGGGCCAAACTTGCCCGGCACCCATTGACAGTTATGAATCTGTCCGTCATTGTGGTACATGGAAGCATCGTGGAGAATATTTCCGCTTCCTTCGTCGAAATGCCAGAGTGCAACCACATTGGGGTCAAGCTTTGGCAATGAATCGATGCTGACAACGGGCGACGTCGCATATCCGGTCTGCCATTCACCCGTTGAATACGAATAACCGGAATACCAGATGTGAAAAGTGTCATTGATTGCAGCAACATCAAAATTCCCTAGCGACCAGTCATCCCAACTGCCGCGTAAGCCCTTGGGAATGACGGGATTGCCGGCGTATCGTGTCCACGTGGTCCCGTCTGTGGAGTACGCCCAGCCCAGTGAGAGGTCGCAACAACCGGACACTGCCGTGCCAAGGTAAAAGAGGTAGTGGACACCCTCGACATCCACAACTCTCGGCGCTACGACCGTATAACTATCAAAGCCCCCGGATGCGTTTTCAGTAAATACGGGGTTTTGAGGATCTTTCACCCAGTGAATTCCATCCCTTGACGTTGCCCGACCAATGCGAGTGTTTGCACCGGTGTTTCCCGAGTACCACATGACATACTGAAAACCGTCGAAGTGCACATCGCAGAATGCGACAACCGGCGAATCCCATGATCCCGGTTCGCCGACCGTTACTACAGGATTACCGCTGTACTTGGTCCATGCAATCCCATCCGGCGACGTTGCCAACCCGATCTGAATCGTATCATCATTCGCATTTGCACCCGTGTAGTACATTTTGTATTGAGTGCCGTCATATATCACCGATGGTGTTTGCAGTCGGCGGTCAAATGCAGCACCCGATCCATGTGTTAGGACGGGATTCTGTGGATACAAATTCCAATTGAGACCGTCGGCAGAGCTCGCGTAAGATATGTCGATTCCATCCTCACCCAAAAATCGTGAACTACACCACATCCTGTAACCGTTGATGCTGTCATAAAGTACATACGGCTCAAAGAGATATACATAGTTACCCGATGGGGCAAGCACAGGGTTATGTGAAGACTGCTGCCAAACAATCTGACTGTCGGAACGGTTGGAAAGAACAAAGAGAAGAATGATGCTGACTCCTGTCTCAAACAAAAAGCGTTTCATACTCGCATTCCTTTCTCCAAGATAAGATCAACCACCCTTTCTACGATAAGCAAGAGTTCCGTGAAAGTCAAATTCTTCGGCAAGCCGAAAAAATATTCGCCGGCCAGCTCCTCGCAACCTATTAAAAATCAAGCTACTTGGGCGGAGAAGAAAATCTTGTTCGTGCAAACGTCCAGGCGTCCTCCGTGCGTTTGAGTACATTCAGCAAGTTGATGGGAATAAACCTCCGCAGGTAAATTACCAGCGCAACCGTAATGACAAAGAATGACCCTACGAGGCCGATGCTTGTTCCGACCGGCCCCCATGCCGGGGTCAGAAGTGCATACGCCGGCAGGGCGATCCCAAGCAGAGCTATGCTGGCATAAAGGCCCTGCCTGACCATCCCCATGCCGACCATGTAACTTGTCACCACCCCATTCCAGGGAACGGTCAACGCGAGGAAGCTCAACACACGAACGACCGCAGTTGCGTCGTCATATTTGCCCTTGTATAGAAGATGAAGAATTACTTCCGGAAAGAAGAACATTGCGAGAAAGACCGGCAAGAATAACAGTGTCGAAAAGCAAATCGCTTTCTCAGCGGCAACGGTGAGTTTCTCAGTGTCCTCGCGGGCAAATCCTTTCGAGGAAAACGGAATAAGGAACATCTGCAGGACCTGTGCCAGTACATCATTCAATCGCGTCATCACCTTCGCTGCCTGGTACATCGCGACCGCCACGATGCCCGCGAACGAGGTCACAAAGAAAACATCCAATTGGGAAAAAACGATGTATATCGAGCTGCCGCCAAACGTATATTTTCCAAAGTGCCACATCTTGGCAAAAGCCTCGGACCGGGGAACGAGCCCCACCGACATCTCCCGCCATGTCAGTATGATCGCCAGGAGCGTCGAGCACGCCAGGGTCATCACGTTGATGGAAAGCATGTCTGCCGCGGTTTGAAACATTCCAACCGTTCGGGCAAGGTACACGACAAGCAGGACACCCATGAAATACACCGCGTCGATCCAGAAGATGCGCTGCACACGGTAGCTCGCCTGGAGTAAACCAACGGCAAAATTCCTGTAGTACGAGGCGGCAAAGAGCAGCGGCAGGTAACCGAACAATGGAAGAAGGTTCACCTGATGCCCGGGGTCAAAAAGGTTCGCAAGGGGTCCCCTGAAGACAAGGACGACAACTGAAACGAAGAGGAACAGGAGAAACTGCATGACAAGACTTGCAACGATATAGGGTCCACGCTCCTCTGTCTCCGCTGCGAACTTGATGAGTGGCTGGAGCGCGAAGGCCGTTCCCGCCGCTCCAACCACCCCGAAGATAGTCTGGATAAGAGCGTAGGCGCCGAATTCTTTCTGGGGCAGGAACCGGACGACGAGAAAAACAAACCCGAGACCGTAAATCGCCGGGAGGGCTTTGTCCGCAAACGCCCACAGTCCCTTGCCTATATGCTTGCCGAATTCCATGCTTGACCGTTGGTGTGGCAAAAAACTTCGTCGTCAATGTAGCGTTTTTGAGGATAAAATGAAAATGAGGGCGATTCTAAACCTACCGCGCTTACCTCAACGCTTGCCCTGAAACGCTTCAGTTCAGGGCCCGCCCTGAAACGCTTCTATTCAGGGTGCTCGCTGAAGTGTGCAGCGCTTACGGGCTGGGTGCCGACCGCGAGTCCGCCTACGTGCAGAGCACTTCGGCGGGTATAGGACGCGGTCGGGAGCAAGGTGAGCAAGGTCATAACGTTGAGAGCTTGAGCGCTGGGATATCCATCCCAGTCACT
>JBEKTW010000033.1:0-53609 GCA_049515655.1 Bacteroidota bacterium | reverse complement strand
AAATCCTAAATTCCGCTTTTCAGAATCCCGCCAACGTAAGCGGAATCCAGAAGCGGGACAAATCCCAAACTCGAAGCGTTAAATCCTAAACTCGTTTGCAAGGCCCCAAGGACTTCTTCCGGAGGCTTTGTGGCCTTCGAGACACGGGGAGAACTTCCCATGACATCGTTGGTAAAACGGTTTAGGGTTTTGAAATTAGTATTTTGAGTTTGTTTAAGATTTCGGATTTAGTGTTTAGGATTTGTCATGATTTCGGACATCGAGAATAGTCTTGCGCATCGTCAGTTAATCAATCTATTTCCGAGACAGGACACGAGTTTTCGGGGCCGGCATGACTCCATTTCAATCGAAACACTGTAAGGTCCTACGATGAGATTCATAATTGTGTGCATGCTGCTTTTCACTGCATCAATGTCAGGGCAAGAGACCGCGAAGACCCGTTTCACTATTTTCTACTTCGGCGGTTCCGATTGCGGTTATTGTAATCTTCCGGCCAATATCAAGAACGTCAACAAGATGAGGTCGGAACTGCCGAAACACTACAAAGGGAGAGCGATGAAGTTTGTCCTCGTCGTCATGGACAAAGACATCGAGCGGGGGCTGCAGTACATCAAGAAGTATCGCCGCTGGGATGAAGTTTCGATCGGCGAATTCTATGATAACGAACTAATGCTCGAACACGTGAACCGGTCGAAGATTGCGGGTGTACCCCATATCATGGTGTACAGAGATTCTCTTGCGACTGATTCACTGAATATTCCAACCATCAACAAGCGAGTTCTGCTCAAGGACCTCGTTGGCGGAAAAGCAATTGATGCGTGGGTCAAAGATGGTTATCCCTTAGAAAAGCAGAGCGGTTACGAAAAGAGCGCGTTCGCAAAAAGAAAGGGGAAACCCGCTCTGACGAAATCCGTGCGCTTACCCACGACTTTGGTCATGGGAGAGCACGAGAAGCCAGAACCCGGTCGCCGCTTCAGCGGTTTCAGCCGAGAGCATGCCCGCCGCCGGAGTGTCTCCATTTGATAAACCGTTGAAACGGTTCCTCAGCGTTCGGCTTTTTCTTTCCCCACGGCTGAAGCCGTGGGTTTTATCATTCTTCCCAGCAAGATCCCCGCCAGAACCCGGCAGCCGCTTCAGCGGTTTCACCGAGGGCTTGCCCGCCGCCGGAGTGTCTCCATTTGATAAACCGTTGAAACGGTTCCTCAGAGTTTGGCATTTTCTTTCCCCACGGCTGAAGCCGTGGGTTTTATCATTCTTCCCAGCAACCTCCCCGCCAGAACCCGGTAGGCGGTTCAGCGGTTCCACCCGAGGGCTTGCCCGCCGCCGGGGTATCTCCGTTTGATAAACCGTTGAAACGGTTCCTCAACGTTCGGCTTTTTCTTTCCCCACGGCTGAAGCCGTGGGTTTCTCTGTGGCCAGCGAGCTGGCGCCGACTACTAGCGAAGGTTACCTTCAGCCTTGTCCTTGCCTGGCAGAAGGTAACCTTCTTCATGTTTTATCATGGTAATCCAGAGAATCCCCAAAATCATGGTTCAGACCGTTCCACGACCTCAGAATAATCGGAGTTTGTTGTCCGCAATTTATTAAAAATATTCGAAAAAATACTTGACATTGTTTCAAAAAAGTTTTATCTTCCCATCGTATCACCCTGAGGCCCAGGCTTAGGTAGACGGAGAGGCAGAGTGCGTTCTACCTCAAGCGGCACTGATCGTTCTTCCTTGGACACTTTGGTTCTTGAATAGTTCTTGCTGAGCACTTCCTCGCAGTCACGAGACCGTTGATGCGAGTCGTACGAATGGGGTCGGCGCCATACGTGGCGGGAGACGGTTGAGGCGAGGGGGCACGGTCGATGCTTCACAAGTTGGTGGGGAATCTATCCGGTAGAAGGAGCAGCAATGCGTAGGCGCGCATGTAGTATCATGGGGGTATTAGTTACGAATCTTTTCTTGTTCACCGATTCTTCTCTCATCGGGCAGGTGACCATGAAGGAGAAATCCACGTTCACATTGCATACCGTCCGGGAAGTATCTTCGACGCGAACGATGCACATCAGCGCGTGCTGGAACTCGGCCTCGTTCGCCCAAGTGGACGTGTACCGGACACTCGAGCCATACGTCGAGCAATGCGATTTATGGACATTCCGCGGCACCTCGAGTCTGTCGGGTGACGTGCCGCTGTGTGCCGGAGAATACGAGTTTGATTTCCAGATACTGGTGGATGTACCGCTCGGACAAAGTTTCCCCGCTTACTTCAAGGCGAGCATCGGCGCCGATACCGTGATTAATGAATCCACCATTTTCGGCAATTATGGAAATGGGGGACCCCTGTACACTCCCTGGGATTTGCCGCCCTACGCCAATCCTCTACCTTCAAGATTCAAGCTCAGCATTGGGGCGACGGTGCTCTACGAGAATCCACTGACATTGAGTATCAGCAAAGAAAGCGACTGCAGTTACGACTCGTGGGATCCGGCAAGAGACTCTGTCACCATCAGAATTCTCTCCGGTGCCGATTACGTTTCATGGCACAATATCTCCCGAGCAAAGGTCAGCGGAACGGTCATTACCGCTCTTGCAGCGCAGATGAACAATCTCCTCCTCGTCGCCGATGGCCATTTGCCTACCGATTCGGGTGCAACAGTGGTTCTCGAAGCGTCGGCCAACGGGATCACGCGCACCACGTCTGTGCTTGTCAAACCGTACCATATCTCCGTGCTCGTCGACCCTCCACTTGTTCCCGTTGGAGAGAAAGCGAGAATCATTCTTCAAATAGTGGATGCGGACGGAGCGCCGTACTCTCCGTTACTGTTTCCGTACGCGCGCATCCGTATCACGGACAGCACGCAGTACGGAACGTTGTCGTACGGTGATTTTTGGGGATACTTTTCCGAAACCGGAGATTCGTTGTGCGACGTCATCATCGACGGGCCGGACGCTTCCCTTGGAAGGTCGCTGAAATTTCTGGCGAACGAACAATCGCCCGCGGACAGCGTGCAGATACACTTCACGGTCGAGAAAACGGGGGACTGCTGCACAATATATCCGAGGCAGCTCCCGTATCTGTATCCATACGATGGGCTTGACACCGTCCGGGCAAGCGGCGCGGTGACGGTGAAGAACAACGACATACTGCTCGGCGAGACGAAGTATTATCAGGCGACGCTGGATCCTTTCGATTACAGTACGGTCATAAAGGAATACAGCACACCACAGGACAGCGACCTCAGCGGTGTGGAGTTCCACGTTGACACAGTTTCCGGCAGCAAGCTCGGAGTGTATTATGAATACAAAGACTCGACGGGTGCTCCCTTACCCACCGATCAGATCCGGCTCGTGGGCCGATACTGGCAGAAAGATTCGACCTACAGGGTGAGGTTGAGGGCTATCTACGCCGACACGGCCTCGATTGTGATTGAGGTGAAGAGGCCAAAGCGGTTGGGATCGACAAATAATACGACCACCGATGTATCAAATCGACAGATTAATCTTGACAGCATTATTGTCAAATACGCCGGTGAGAATGGGATCCCCCCGCAGATAATCAAAGGACAAATGCAAAAAGAGACCTCGTTCCAGCCGTCGTGGAGATATGAACCGTTTTACGACTATTCTCTTCAAAAGAGTCGGTGGGATGATTACTTCGCAAATGGCCTACCATTTGTTGTCTCCAGTGATTCTCAACCGAGCATGGGATCAGGCGATGCTATCCCGGACGGCAACAGCACGCCGCCCCACAGCAATGTAAGGCCTGTAGATTACATTCGGTCCCCGACTACAATTGCAGAATTTGCGACCCGGAATTGGTTTTCGAGCTATGTACAGCATTTGGACGACGGCTTGGATAGAATCATCGGCAGCTATGAACTTACGAATGCCTGGACAGAATTGTATTATTTCTTTAGAGATTCGTCTGACGGTTTTAACGAGGCTCAAGCAAAGGACGCAGCACACGAAAGGCTCAAAGAGAATCTCATGAACGGGTCTGCTGGACGAGGATATCTAGATCCCGCCCAGACCCGAACCGTTACATCTTACGGATTCATTCAGATGCTTTATGTATCGGCTGTTGATAACCCCTTCTACGAAACACAGAATAGATATGCCCAGTACAAGACTAGATATATGACCCGCGCACAAGATAGCCCGCCACCTGAAAAGCTAAACGAGTATGATTTTTTGTTGCCTCGATACAGCGACTTATTGTTAAAGAAATTGGTGCTGGCGTATTTCGGTTTGAAGGCCAAGGACTACCTTCCTGGCTTGCATATTCTTGAGTGTCAATGGCAAGAGGGTTATGATGCCACGTGGACAGGCGCTGTACAGAGATACAACAGCGGGGAGGCAGGATATGGTAAGAAGGTCGTACAGAATTCACAGCATTTTAAGCCCTCGAACTGACTGGAGCCGCGTATGATCATCGGAACAATTAAATCATTATTGTCGTTTGCTGTAATCTTAGGTCTGTTCTTCTTTGACACTCTCTGCGCGCAGCAAAATCCCAACGATCCAAACGGCTTAATCCGAGCAGCGCTTGAGGCACAGGTTCATGCGATGTTCGGAAGCCAGTACACGGTCAAGTTTTTTGTGATGGATTCATTGGTAGGAAAAACTTTGGAGCCAAACGATGAGATGATCATCGATCCTTACCAAACACTGCAGGGCTGCGTTTTCTTTGAAACTCGTAGGTCGGTGGATAGTTTGGAGACCATAGATAGCCTTATTGTCGGGGTTTTCAAGAATGGACAAATTATTTGGTACGATGATCACGTTAGATCCGGTTCGTTCGGTCATATATTTGCTGCAACCGATCTGAACCACGATGGCGAGGTTGATGTGCTGAGCGTGTACGACGAATTAAGCGATCAATGGACACTGAGCTACATGTGGATCTTCAGTTGGAATGGACTAAGGGGACGAGTTCTCAATGACATCGATCCTCGAGATGGCCAATCGGTCATCGTCTCCCAAGGTGGCTTATTTGAACTTTTTCAAATAGCAGAGGACAGCACTCAGAGAATCCGGGGTCAAGTCGGTCAAGGATTTGTGGAAACGGATTTCACCTATTTGCAGGGGCCGACTCTTCCATGGGTGACATACGGATGGAATGGCTCACTGTACGGGTTTTGGCCATCAATTCACCAAGTCGCTGGGAAAGAGTTCCTGCCTGCCAATCTGGCGAGTGTCTCGTGTAAATGTGTCGTTTCGTCCAGTGGAAACTCCTGCCGCTACCAATATGCATGGAGAAACGACCAGTCCAGTAGGCAACGGATCCGCGCAATCTACCTTGGAAATACCAGGCAAGCTGTTGGCGCGACAGGTCCTGTACATTGGGAACCTCTAAGTTCCTCGCGCGTACACGGGCGGAAATGGTACGTCTTTGATAACTTCAAGAGCAGCATGATCAACCCCGGGCAGACCGCGTCTGGTTTTGAAATCAACAGCCTATCCCTGCCTGCCATCGTAGAGTATTATGTTCAAGGATACCGTCCAGAATCGAATGCAGTATTTGATTCAACAGACCTCAGTGAAAATGATTTGAAGAATGACATTCTCACGAATTCTATAAAGGGGTACACGATCGCTGCCCAAGATCCCCCTTCACCCTTCAACCGTCTCAACTTCCTCGACTCACTCAAATCTTATGTCTTGCAATCCCGCTCGCTTGGGTGGATCACGAGCCAATCGAGCGCGGATACCTACGCTCTGCTCATCGACTCCGCGAAGGCACGGCTTCAACGAAATGATTCTCTATCAGCCCACCGCGCGCTGGATACCGTCATCCAACACGCCGTTGCCGATAGCGCGAGCGTGTTATCGAGTGAGGCGTTCGCGCTCATCTTCTTCAACGCGCAATATCTCCTGGCGCAAATGTCTCCGGCACCGGTAGGCTATATAATCACGGCAACCGCCAGTGTGAACGGGTCGATCCATCCGCAGGGCGGCAATAGCGTCGGCGATGGAGGAACTCTCACATTCACCATCAGGCCGAATCCCGGCTATCACATCGCGGGAGTGTTCATCGACAACGCGGATACCTCCGTAGGAACGGATTCGACGTACATATTCAGGAACGTGACCGCCAATCATACGATCAGCGCGTTTTTCGCGGTCGACCGGTATCGGATCATTGCCGGAGCGGGAGACGGGGGATCCATCGACCCTCATGATACCGTGTTCGTCGATTATGGATCCGGTCAATCCTTTGCGATCACGGCGAATTCCGGCTATGCCGTGAGAGGCCTGGTCGTCGATGGGACCGCCCGGCCCGCGGCTTCAACGTACGCCTTCAGCAACGTTACATCGAATCACACAATCACAGCCGATTTCAGAACGAATACCTACACGATCACAGCGTCGGCGGGAGCAGGCGGAACGATCGATCCAGCCGGAGCTTTGATCGTCACTTCCGGAGCCAGCAAATCCTTTACTATCACGCCAAACCCCGGTTACACTATCGGCAAAGTAACCGTGGACGGGGTTTCCCGGGGCTCAATCCGGGCTTACACGTTCACGAAGATTGTTTCGAGCCATACCATCTCGGCAAGTTTCAACCAAACTCCCTGCCTGCCTCCATGCTGCATCGACGCACCGGCATCGGTCGACCGGCTTACGCTGACAGACACAAACGGGAACCGGAAGACATTGCTCGTCCGCAACGCGGATCGTCCGTTGGCGGCGGGATTGAACGACAGTCTGCTGGCAGCACAAGCAGGCACGGGAACATTGGCTTCCGGGTTTCAATCGCGACAATCGGTCGAGAGTGTTTCTCCCGGCCAGCCGGCTACCGTTATAAAGATTTGGGTCCGGGAGGCATCTTATCCCCTGGTGCTGACCGTGAACGAAAATCCACGGAACAATGTGCAGTACTGGCTCATACGCCCGGGCCAGCCGGACGCGGAGCTTACGGACGCAACAAGTAAACAGATCGAAGGTTTGGAAACGGGCATCCTTGAAATCCGGGTGCGCGCAGGTCAGCCTTGTCAGGAGCAATAAGACACGCTTTGGGGGGATGGCAATGAAAAACACACACAGCATGAAGAGCATGGTCACCGGCAAAACGATGCTCCTCCTGCCGGCATTTGCCGCGTGTTTCACGGCACAGCGCCTTTTCGGAGCCGAGGTGAACAAACAGCACGCAGCGGAAGCCCAACGCAGGGAAGTTAAGAGTGCGCGTACAGGCGGTGAAGATACAAGAAAAGGACTCTTTCCAACGCCGATCGCCGATAAGGATATGATGGAGCGTTTCGTTCGACAACTACGCGCGGCGAAGACCATGGAAGAGCGCCGGCGCATCATCCGTGCTATGAAGGAATGGAGAAGGAACCACATTGCCCCCGTTTTTCGTTATGACCTCAAGAACGAGCACATCGAAGTTCATGTGCCCCCGCAGGTAAAACAGCCACGCCGGGTGAAGGCGCTCCACTCAAAGGTCTCATCGACGGAAACGACCTACCATGTTCCATTCGCCTCGGCAGGAAACCGGATAGATCTCTTCATCGATGGGAGTGAGGTCGGTTTTTCAAAGGAGGCAAGAATTACGTCGGTCAGCGCTCCGGCCTGGATACATTGGACCGGCAATGGTCAAACCGTGGAAAGCCGGGACACTGCTGCGGGGTTGGCGGTTATTCGATTCGATTTCTCGGTCGATAGAACGGCACCGGTTGGAAAGGAAATGGAGGCAATCCTTGCCTTCTCGGTGCCGACAGGTGAATACCTGGAGAAAAAGTTGAAAATAATCGTCGACCCGCCGGGCCGGTTCGAGCTCTTCCAGAATTATCCCAACCCGTTTAATCCGACAACAACAGTGTCATTTGTCATTAGTTATCGGTCATTTGTAACACTTGGGGTGTACGATGTTCTCGGCAGAGAGGTGGCAACTCTGGTAAATGAGATGAGGCAGCCCGGCGAGTATTCCGTAAAATGGGATGCAGGGCAAATGCCGAGCGGAGTGTATTTTTACTGTCTGAGAGCCGGCACGTTTACGGAAACGAAGAAACTTGTCTTGCTGAGATAATCCGTGGCATGGGCCGCTTTCTTGGCCTGTTGACCTAAGGCCGCCGGAGATAATCCAGTGTTTGGGGAGGCCCTGCCTCGATAGCATCGGGGTGGGGCTTTCTTAATTGTGCCCGCCGTCAGAGTGCCTCCAGATGATAAACCGTTGAAACGGTTCCTCAGTGTTTGACATTTCCTTTCCCCACGGCTTCAGCCGTGGGTTTCTCTCTGGCCGGCGAGCTCGCGCCGGCTGACGGCGAAGGTTACCTTCAGCCTTGTCCTTGCCCGGCAGAAGGTAACCTTCTTCATGTTTTATCACGGTAATCCTATAATCCCAAAAATCATGGTTCAGACCCTTTCCCACGAGCCCTGAAGAATCAGAGCTCGTTATCCGAAAAATGCCGTGCCTCTTCGAAACAATGCTTGATATCATTTGACATTGAACAATGTCACTGGTATATTATCGGCAAGGTATCGTCGGGAGCAACGCATGCCGCACCACCACCCGGCGACGGGGACATATGCGTCATTACACGTCCCGTCGGTCATAATGAAGCAATGCGTTGTTGCTGGAGTTAGCTGCCATTTGCATTCTGAAACTCGATCACTATAACAAATAGTGATAATATGATAGCAGTCAATGAGCTTTGGAAAACGTTCAAACTTGATCGTCAGCAGCGTAAAGAAACGCGAACCGACGGTCACGCTGTCAACGCAGTTGCTGGCATAACGTTCACGTGCAAGCCTGGAAGGGTATTCACGCTTGTTGGTCCAAATGGAGCCGGGAAAACCACAACCCTGCGGATGGTTGCCACGTTATTGAAACCCACCTCTGGATCGATCACCGTCGCAGGCATTGATGTCGTGCTTCAGCCGCGAGAAGTCCGGAGAAAAATCGGGTTCCTGAGCGGTACAACCCGCTTGTACGAGCGCTTGACCCCGGAAGAAATCGTCAAATATTATGCAGATTTGCATGGCATGAGTACTCATCATTTCACACAACGGAAAGACGAACTTTTCTCCATCCTGGGTATTCACGAATTTGCCCGTCGGCGCATCGGCAAACTCTCCACCGGAATGCGCCAGAAAGTGTCGATTGCTCGTACGATGATCCACGATCCCGAGATAGTGGTGTTCGATGAGCCAACTGTGGGTCTCGATGTCATCACAGCACGACATATCATAGACCTAATCAGGAGCTGCAAAGAAGCCGGGAAGACGGTTCTCTTTTCCACACACATTATGGGCGAAGTTAGCCTTTTGAGCGACGACCTCGCCATCATTCATAACGGCAAGCTGTGCTACAACGGCGCGTTTGAGGATTTCCGACGTGCCATGCAAACTCCATCCATCGAGGAGGAATTCATTCGACTTGTCGGGGAGACACAACCGTGAGAACAGTCCTTGTAATCTTTAAGAAAGAATTGACTGATACGCTTCGAGACCGACGTACATTGGTCAGCATGATCCTCATCCCATTACTCATATTCCCGCTGCTCATCGGAATCTCTTCGCGGGTTATGATCAGCCAGATACGAGAAGCACAAGAAAAGGTCTTGAACATCGCTCTGATAACACACGGCAATGCTGAGGAATTCAGGCAGATGCTTCTCAAAGAAAGCCGGATTCGACTTCTCGATGGCATCCTACTTGACGAAGCTCGTTCCCTGATACAGAAAGACAGTCTCGATGCCTGTCTTGAGTTTGCCGAAGACTTCGACAAAACGATTGCGGCTCTTGGTCCAGGAACCATCACGCTGTACTACAAGACTGCGGAGAAAAGAGATATTGAGAAAACACGTGTCATCGAACTCCTCAACAAGTTTGAAGATGCATTGAGGTCGGCTCGGTTCAGGGCGCTTAATATCGATGAGTCAGTAACCAAAACAGTTCATCTTCGAGAGGAGAATCTTGCCTCGGAAAAGGAAAAACTCGCTGAAGTTTTTGGCGGAGCACTTTCCTATTTGTTCATCATCTTCTGTTTCCTTGGAAGCATGTATCCTGCAATCGATCTTGCGGCGGGAGAAAAAGAACGAGGTACACTCGAAACAATCCTCACCTCGCCCGCGAGCAGGTTGGAGATACTCGCAGGTAAATTTGGTGTTGTAGTGCTCACGGGAATACTATCCGTTGTGATTGCTTTGATCGGTCTTTATATCGGCGTTGTGCAAGTGCGGGAAATTCCTTCTGCTTTGCTCGGGACGATTCTTGGGATTCTGGAGTTGCGATATATCCTGCTACTTGTTTCACTTCTGATACCGCTATCCGTATTCTTCGCCGCCATCCTGATATCGCTTTCGATATTTGCAAAGTCGTACAAGGAAGCACAGAGCATCATAACTCCAATGATGATTGTCATTATCGTTCCCGCATTTATCGGATTGATGCCCGGAATCACTCTGAATACAATCACAGCGTTGATTCCGATTCTTAATGTGTCACTTACAACTAAAGCAATCATCGCGGATACCTTTACTCCGATCCTGCTTGCTGAGGTTTATCTGTCATTGATCGCCGTTGCATCCGTCAGTCTAGTTTTCTGTGCCTGGATTTTCGAGCGCGAAGGAACGATCTTTCGGGGGTCGTGAATGCAAACGGCAGCTAACAACCAAAACAACGTCGCTCTCTTTGTTGATAGATGATTATAGAGGTCGCTCAATGCCGCTGCTCATAAAAAATAAATCGTTCATAGTTCGCAGCGGCACTGCGTTGTCTTGGTGAACGTTATGTGCAAGCAAGGATTCATTTTCATAAGGCGTTTTGCGGCATCACGTATCAAACAATAAGCTACACGCAAAAAACCACCCGGTCGAAATAGTTTGCAGGAAGGACTTATGAGAGCGATCATATACACGGAATACGGGCCCCCTGATGTTCTTCAGTACACGGAGGTAGCAAAACCTGCCCCGAAGGACGATGAGGTCTTGATAAGAATTCGTGCGGCATCCGTAAATCCACTTGACTGGCGCATCATGAGAGGTAAACCGTTGTTTACGCGCCTTATGATCGGGGGCTTGCGCAAACCGAAGGTCACACGACCAGGCGTTGATGTGGCCGGCCAGGTTGAAGCGGTCGGCAGGAACGTAACCCAGTTCAAACCAGGCGACGAGGTGTTCGGCTCGTGCCGTGGGGCCTTTGCCGAGTATGCGTGCACTTCCGAGTCGGCATTGGTCATGAAACCAGCTAACGTGACGTTTGAGCAAGCGGCTTCTGTCCCTGTGGCGGCAATCACTGCCCTTCAGGGTCTTCGTGACAAGGGACGCATCCGGCGAGGCCACAAGGTTCTCGTTGATGGCGCGTCTGGCGGTGTGGGTACATTCGCGGTCCAGATTGCCAAATCGTTCGGGGCTGAAGTCACTGCCGTGTGCAGCACGAGGAATGTGGACACGGCGCGATCGATTGGCGCAGATCAAGTCATTGATTACACTCAAGAAGATTCCACCAAAAATGGGCAGCGTTATGACCTGATTATTGCTGCCAACGCATATCATTCGATTTTCGATTACAGGCGTGCGCTGGGTCAGGACGGGATTTACGTCATGGCCGGAGGTGGGTGGGCTCAAATTTTCCAAGCTATGTTACTGGGACCGTTACTTTCACTCATCGGGAGCAGGAAGATGTGTTTCTTTGTGGCGAAGCTAAACAAGACGGATTTGGTTCTTCTGAAAGATTTTCTGGAAGCCGGTAAGATTGTGCCCGTCATAGATAGACGCTACCCGTTAAGCGACGTGGTTGAAGCTCTCCGTTATCTTGAAGAAGGACACGCGAGAGGAAAAGTAGTAATAACGATGGAACATCGTAGTGAAACCTAACAACGGATGGGCGGGTTCTGGCGACTATGTAGCCGGAACTGCAATTGGATCGGCTGGCGGTTTGCGTAAACGTTGGTTGCAATTGCCACGAGGTAATGTTATGACAAATGTTGCAATAAGTTTTGTATTGATGATTCTTCTTGTATCTGTTGTCGAATCTCAAATCGTCAGTAACTACGGTTTCAAAGCCGGTACAATTTCGGCCACAGAGACATTTGACTACACAATCAAAGTTTCCAACCCCACGTCGTATCGTTGGGGTCTAGACATTGGAGGGTTCGTGGAATGTTTTCGTGTCGCAAACCTGAGTTTGTTGACAGAACTCCATTACATTCAAAAAGGCTATTCAACCTCCCTACAGGAAACTACACCTGCTCAACCCGACGGCACGGGACGATACATAACGATCAGGCCACGACTCGATTATCTTTCGATACCCGTATTAGGGAAAGTTCAATTTGATATCGGCGGCCTTACTCCCTATGTCTTTCTTGGTCCTCGTCTTGACTTGTTGTTAGGGAAAACCGACGCGTCATTGAATTATTCGTCAACTGATGCTGGAGCGGCCCTTGGAGGTGGGATTCAATTCTCCATTTTCTCTGCTCCCGATTTCCTCGTTGAAGGTCGTTTCAGTCCAAGTTTTGGAAATGTCTTCCAAAATCAGAACCTTACGGTGAAGAACAGATCTTTTGAAATCTTACTTGGAGCGACTTTCTAACGCGGCAACTGCAACTAACCACATATGGGTACTATGATAGCATTTTGCGGTTTGGACTGTGAGAGTTGCCCAATTCATCTGGCAACTTTGGAGCAGAACCGATCCAAACAGCAAACGATGAGGCTCGAAATCGTTCGCATCTGTTCCCAACAGTACGGCATGAACCTTCAACCTCAAGACGTTACCGATTGCGATGGATGCCGTTCGCAAACGGAGAGATTGTTCTCGGGTTGCGCAAGATGCGAAATCAGAAGGTGTGCAATCGACAAGAAGCTGACGAACTGTGCTTTCTGTGTTGACTATGCGTGTGAGAAGCTTCTAAAACATTTCGAGACTGATCCTGCTGCTCGAACACGTCTCGAAGCTATGAGAAGCATTAGCTGAAGCCTATCACGATTGTCTACGGCCGCCGCCGGTCACAGGCACATAATAAGTTCACAAAAGTATTGCGTTGTTTGCCGAAACGTTCAGCGTCATGCCCGTGCGCGGCGTGGAAAGATCAATCGGCGAGCTGAACTTTCAGTCTTTTGCCAAGAGCGTTGGCATATTTTTCTAAAGTGGAAAGACGTATGTCCTCGGCATGGTTCTCAATTCGAGAAATAGCAGATTTTTTCGTGCGAAGCCTCTTCGCAATCGTTTCCTGCGTGATACCTGCTCGTTCTCTTGCCTGGCGGAGCATCACACTGAATTCGAACGCTTCGTACCCAGATTCAAAGTTCTCGGCAAACTTCGGACTACGTTTCTTACGCTTTTCAATGTATCGTTCGACATCGCTCATAATTGTTCCTTCTGTTGAAGATAACCGGTCCGCCGTTCGCGCGCCAATTCGATCTCGCGCAAAGGGGTTTTCTGTTGTTTTTTCATGAACCCACTTGTCAGAACTAGAAATGAAGTACCGTCAAAGTTAACGAATTTGTGAACCATTTGCAACTGCCCGCTCGCGGCCATGAACGCATAACACTTTAAAGACGCTCGAACGGTCACGGTTAGATAAAGCCTCGCTCGTCAGTTTTATTCACCGGCGATTAGTTTATACATAGATTCAGAAAACTGTTGCGTTAGTTTGCGAGCCGTTATATGCCAGCTATCGAAAAGCCCCGGACCTAAAAAAACAAAAGGAGAACTAATCATGCTTAGAAGATATCTCTTCCTCATTATGATATACCCTCTATTGCTCGGCATTACTCTGGAAATAGGAGTAGCCAAAGAGGAAAATACCTCAAAAGCTGGTTTTTGGGTCCCTCGCGTTCCTCCGCGAGCCTATTACTCGATTGAGTGCCGTATCGACACCGCTTCAGAAAGTTTGATCGGAACTGAAGTTATACGTTTCGAGAACAAATCGTCAGAGCGGCTCTCCCGGCTGGCACTGGATTGGTCGGTTAACAGCCGCCAAACTCTAAAAATTCTCATCGATGGAACATCGGTCCCCATACTGACGGATTCAGGACAGGCCACTATCCCTTCTCCCGTCCTGTTTGACTTGCCGCCCAAAATTTCGGCAGGTGAACAAATAACACTTACAATCAACTTCAGCCTTTCACTGTCGCTGCCCGGCGAGAATCATTATAGAACGTGGACAGAATGGTTCCCAAGGTTGTGGTGGGGGATTAATACCCACGATGATTTCGATGTCAAGATCGAGGTCCCTCCGGGGTATGCACTGGCAACAAGCGGTCGTCTGAATGAGAAGACGCATGCCTATCATGCCGAAAACGTTGCTACGTTCGGATTATTTCTCGGTAAAGGCTTGCACGTTGCCGAAGCGAATGCCGGCGACGTGCTCGTCCGATGTCTATTCACCCAGCGCGGTGAAGAATGTGCGCGTCTCGTTCTTAAAACTGCCGTCGATGTCATCAATTTCTACCGCCAGTATTTTGGATTCTATCCATACAAGAGTTTGGACATCGTTCCGGGGGCCGAAAGACCTATGGGAGGATATCCGGCGGCGACATCTCTGAGCGTAATCCACGGGGAAGGGCGAATGTCTGAAATGCCGGAGATTCATTGGCGTTGGATCACTGCACACGAAATCGGCCACATGTACTGGGGTGCATACGTCCTGGAAAAAGATGTCCCGGGCTGGCTCTGGATTGGATTAGGAATCTACGCCGACAGAGAGTACGTCCGTGCCAGAGGATTGAGTTTACAAATGCACAGGGAACTTATGGCAAGATACCGGGAAGGGGTGTTACAGCATGTGAATACGACCGTTGCCATTACGCCCGAGCAGTGGGAGGATATAGATTTTGATTTCAACAATATTGTGACACACGGAAAGGGCTTCAGCATCGTGAGCGCTCTGGCGAATTACCTGGGGAAAGAAAAATTCAATAGGATTTACCTGCGCTGTCTGAAGGAGTTTGGTGGAGGCCGGTTAGGGGCGGCCGAGTTCCAGCATATGTGCGAATCGGAAAGCGGAGAAGACTTAGGATGGTTCTTCGATCAATGGGTGCATTCGAACAAGTATCTCTCATATCAGGTCGCTTCTCAGAACAGCATCGAAAGCGATGGCCGGTATGTCTCAACCGTTTCAGTTGAGCGCCTCGGAACAATTAAAATGCCCGTGCCCGTCGTCGCCTGGTTTGAAGACGGAACGTCCCAGCAAAAAGTCACCGACCGCCAGTTGGATGTCAACGTTCTGGAGTTCGTCAGCAAAGCGCCTCTCAAACAAGTTCGAATCGACCCGGATAGCGAGCTTGCGTTGATCGTTCCACCTCCGGAGATGACAGCCCAGGAATTGACAAAAGCGATCGAAGAGCTTCCATGGTCTGGAGCTGGAAGAAAGGCCGCTGCTGTGTTCAACAAAGCACGAGAGTTGAAACCGACCAGTGAGGATATCTGGTTCAAGCTTGGACTAATGTTGTACGACGGAGAGTACTATCAGCAGGCGCTGGAAGCATTTCGGCGTACGGCAGAGTTGTCCGCCGATAGCACGACCTCGAAGTTCGCAGCGTATGTCTGGCAAGGACATATTTTCGATATCCTTGGCCGGCGAGATGACGCAATCCAGCAGTATAGGATGGCACTGAAAAATGAAGCAGGTCACCAAATTGGGCACGATCAATACGGAATGGTGATCAATCGAACGTGGGTAGAAGAGCGCCTCCAGAAACCTTTTAAACGCAGATGATCATGAGAATAATCGAACAACTCAGAAAGGGAAATAACATGAACGCACAAAGAAAAACGATTTTCGTGATACTGGCATGTTTCTCTCTTGCCTTGAGAGTAGAAGCCCAGGACAACAACATCCAGAGGAAGCTTGGGGACTTCGACAGCTACATGGAGAAGATTCTCAAGGATTGGAACACACCCGGAGCGGGAGTTGGCATTGTCGTGAGGGATCGCCTCGTGTTTGCCAAAGGATACGGTTACCGCGATTACGAAAAGAAACTCCCCGTGACACCCAATACACTTTTCCAGATCGCGTCGAACACGAAGCTCTTCACTTCTATTGCTGTCGGCATGCTGGTCGATGAGGGGAAATTGGACTGGGATAAACCGGTGCGGCAATATGTCCCGATCATACAATTCTATAACGAAGATCTCAACAACACCGTCTCGATCCGCGACATGCTTTCGCATCGTACAGGCATTTCGCGTCATGACATGATCTGGTATAAATCGGATTTCTCACGGAAGGAGCTTTTTGACCGTCTCAAATACCTTGAACCAAGCCAGCCCCTGCGGCAGGGTTTACTGTATAACAATATGATGTACGCCGCCTCCGGCTACGTCATTGAATACCTGACCCATCAAACGTGGGAAGACTTCGTCCGAGAGCATATTTTCAGACCGCTGGACATGAACAGCACGGTTTTCAGTATCGAGGAGATGCTGAAACAGCCCGATCACTTTGTTCCATTCAATGAGAAGCGCGATACGACCGTCCTCCATCGAATTCCGTATTATGAAGAGGCGCAGGGGATCGGTTCCGCGGGCTCCATCATTTCAAACATCAACGACCTCTCTCAATGGCTGATCGCTTTGATGAGTAATGGAATGTACGGGGGCAAACAGGTCATTCCCCAAAATGTTGTGAGAGCCACTCTCGCGCCGTCCATCGCAATGCCGAATACGCAATTGGAGGAGCGGGGATACAATGAGATCCTTAACTCCGTCTATGGAATGGGACGATGGTTTGCCTCGTACAGGGGACATTACCTTGCGTACCACGGCGGAGACCTCGACGGCATCCACTCCCAGGTTTCGTGCATGCCGTATGACAGCGTTGGAGTGATCGTCTTCGTCATCGGCGACCACAGCGCGCCATTATACAACGTAATCAGCTACAACGTTTATGAGCGTCTGCTCGGACTTTCTGAAACGCCGTGGAGCGAGCGCCGCCTGAAGGACCGAACGGAGGCCAGGAAGCTGGACAAGGAAGGAAGACAGAAGTCCGGTGGAGAGCGGGTTCCTCATACCGTACCTTCGCATCCGCTTGCAGACTATGCCGGCGAGTACGAACATCCCGCGTACGGCATCCTGAAGATCTCGATGAATGACTCCTCGCTCCAATTTGATTTCCACAAGATTGTGCTTCCGCTGAAGCACTATCATTTTGACAGGTTCGACACGCCGAACGACGAGCAGTATGGACAGTGGTCGGTGAATTTCAAGACAAACCCGCAGGGGGAGATCTCTCAGGCTGTGATGTCGCTGGATGAATCCGAAGCGGCGTTCGTGCGCAAGCCGGACGCATCGCTCAGCGACCCGAAGACACTGCAGGTATACACCGGCAAGTACGAGTATGCAGGCTCCACCTTTGACGTGTCGCTCAAGAGCGACAACGCTCTCTATTTCAGTGTTCCGGGACAGCCGGTGTACAAGCTCATTCCATACAAGTCGAGGAAATTCCGAATACAGGCCTTTTCCGACTTTGTATTCGAGTTCATCGTCAAAGATGGGAAGGTGGTCTCGATGAAGCAGATCGACCCGTCTGGCGAATACGAATTCAAGAGAAAAGCCGGCCAATAGCACAGCTGGTAAGCCGCATGATGCGCTGTTTGCAAATTGCCGCTGCGGGCACCCTTCTGCGCCAGCCTGTCCGCCATCCTTTTGGTGGAAGGCGCATCCGCCTCCGGCGGAGACTCCCCCTCGCTCCGCTCCGGGCTCGCTCAGGATTCGGTCAGGGTGACCCGTTATCCTACATCTTTCATCATGGTAATCCAATAATCCCCCAAATCATGGTTCAGACCACCCCGCAACCTCAGGATAATCGGACTGTTTTCTCCGAAAACGATTAACGCTCTTCGAAAGACTATTTCGATGAGATTTGACATTGGATGATTTCACGGGTATATTATTAGTACAGTATTGCCGGGAGCTCTGCATTCCGCACTACTACCCGGCAACGGGGGCCTATCAGATTTGTGAGAACTGAGGAGAAACAAGGACGCGTAAAGTAATTGCAGGACCTGACTGCAATTGTCCTATCTTACTTGCTTGAAGGAGATTCTGTCACGAACTCTCTTGGTACATATTCTCGCCTTTCGTTTATCGCGATGATCCTGTTCGCGACATGCTGCCTATCCTTCGCAGCGGGGAATGTCCACATCGTCAAACGGTCGCATCCGCAGCGGGTTCAAGAAACGCGGCAGCAGGCCGGCAAACAAAAGCTCCGTGCACATAAACAACGAACTGTAAAAACTCCTTCGAAGGCGGCAATTCACAAGGCACAGATCGTCTTCAAGAAACAACTCAGAACTTCCAACGGCGTCTACTTCCTCGACGACATGGAGAGGGGCGTCAATGGCTGGACCGTCGACACACCTTCCGACACTCTCTGGCACCAGACGATCGCTGATAATGTCTCGCCCACGCATTCCTGGTGGTGCGGGATCGACAGCACAGGGAAGTACAACACCGGCAGCCGCGTCAATCAATCCCTCATCTCACCGTCGATCGACCTCACGGGAGCGACGCTGCCGATCAATCTCGTTTTCAATGAGAACTTTATCACCGAACGGGGAAAAGATTTCTGCACGGTCGGCGTTAGCACCGATAGCGGGGCAACATGGAATGAGTTGCGGACTGATACCAATTCCTGCTCCGGCAACAGCGGCGGATGGATCATTACAGACTTCGACCTCAGTTACTACGCTAATCAGACCATCAATATTCGCTTCCACTTTGACACCGGAGACGAGCTCAGCAATGATTTCCCGGGATGGTACATCGATAACGTCGTCGTTTTCACCGGCGGGACAATCGCCGGAGTTACATATTTTGACATCAACCGGAACGGAGCGCAGGATCCTAACGAGCCTCCGCTGGATGATGGAGACTGGAAGATAACGGCTACGGGAAGCCTCTTCTCAGAAACCACCTGGCCCGATGATCAAGGGATGTATAGTTTTGTGCTGCCGACGGGAACGTACACCCTCACCGAGGAACTCGACCCGGGATGGACCCAAATCTCGCCTTCATCCGGGAACTGGCAAATCACGATTGCCTCACAGGATAGCGTCATGACGGCAAATTTCGGGAACTGGCATCCGTATGTGACCCTCTCGGGGCATGTATTCAACGACGCGAATCATAACGGCATTTGGGATAGCTCCGAAACATTAGTCCCCAACCAGGAAGTCGAGATCGATGGGTCGGAATATTTTGATCTATTCACCGATTCCTCCGGTTATTTTTCATCCGCCGTCACGGATACCGGCGAATATCACGTCTGGGAAGATTTTTCCGGCTACCAGACATTGCCCCCACGTGGCGACGAATATGACGTTCTCGTCCATGATCTTGTGACAAATTACACAGACCTCAATTTTGGCAATTATTATCCGCCCCCGTACGGCAAGACCTGCGCCATCGGGGGTTGGATATTCAACGATCTGAACGGCAACGGCGTCAAGGACACCGGCGAACCCGGTGTTGCACGCATTTGGGTGAGCCTCTCCGATGATACCGCGGCTGTTACATACACGGACAGCACGGGCCATTACAGCTTCGATAGTCTTTACCCGGGATACTACTACATCGCGGTGGTGACCAAGCCACCCAATTGGATCATTTCCTCGCCGGGCCGTACGCGTGGCTTCAATATGATCGGTGGCTTCGTGGTTGACACCGCGAATTTCGCCGAAGTTCCAGCTCCGAGGAGCGCCTCCGTCAGCGGTCAATGCTTTAACGACGCGAACAAAAACGGCGCGAGAGATTCCGGGGAATCCGGCATCGGCGTCTGGACGATTATACTGACCGGGGTTGATTTTGACCGTCACTTTTATAAAAAGGAAGTTACTACTGACGGCAGCGGGAATTATTTCATCGATTCCCTCTGGGCGGGAAGCTACATGCTCAGCGAGTCGCTGCGAACACGCTGGGTGCAAACGCTCCCGCCGGACTTCCGGTATCTCTCCATCAGACTTGATTCTGCAACGCATCTGACATCTGCCGATTTCGGCAACTCTTACGACAGCACGTTCAGCGCCGGGTACCGCACATTCATACCGGACAGTATCGCTCATGCAATGAGCTATGATGGGAAGAAATACGGAACCGCGATTAACAAACTCCTCGTAACCCAGGCGACCTTCACAGTGACATTCATGAACAATGTCAGGCTCAAACCTCGGGTCGCGGCGACCGGGATGCAGATCACGTTCAAATACCCCATCATCGATAGTCTCGTGGTTGCGCCCCCGGCGGGTCAGACGTTTAATGACGCGAGAACGACGGTCGTGCTGACTTTTCCGGGTGGGTTGGATTCCGGCCAGGCGGCGCTGATCGGGGGCGTGTGCGCTAATCCGAAGCCGACAACGACACTAAAGCAAAACGTCTCGCACGCATATTGGACATTCCCCGGCGTCTCGAAGACTGCGTCCTATACACCCAGATCCTTGAATTCAATGCCTTTGCCTTACATGATGCCCAATGCCGTTGATATGCTCATGGCGGCAATGGTTGGGCATACGGTTCAGGTCGGCCTTTCGCGTGACAAGCACTCCTCACATACGGTCCTGATGAAGCACTACACGGATGTTACCAAATCGCTCGTCGACAGCCGTGGAAACATGCATACGGGGACGCCGACGTGTCTGGGCACATACACCGGCGGGGCCTCGATTACAAGGCAAGCGTCATCTTTGCCGCCATCAATGCAAAATAATATGCTGTTTGCCGAGGCGGTCGCGCTCAAGGTCAATCTCCTCGCAAGCGTTCGAGGCGTCACTCCGCTTAGCTTCGGCGATTTGATCTTCGATGAAGGCGGTGGAAATCCGTTCAATGGAAAATCGATTCAATTCATCGCCGGTGTGCTCGACCAGTATATGTCGTCCTACCGGGATACGATCGGACTCGATCACTGCCAGATGCCGACCGGGTACGAATGGTTCGATCCCGTGAGCCTCTATCAAACCATACGGAAAATTGATTCCGCCTTCTGTGGACCGATGGACTATACGTCCTGGAAGCCTGGAGGAAGCAAGCCGAGCCTGACATTGACAGCGGTCAAGGCTGTGACGGATATACCGTACATTCACATTGACAGCTCATTCTCGGCGGCCGGAAAGAACAAGCCAGTTGCAGCGGTTGCAGCGCCAGAGCCCGACCGGTTCGAACTTCTGCAGAACTATCCGAACCCGTTTAATCCGACAACCACCATTGAGTTCTACATGAAGCAACCGGGTGTTGTTACGCTGAAGATGTACAACACTATCGGTCAGGAGGTTGCAACGCTCATCGACCAGGAAGCGATGGAGGATGGATGGCAACAAATTGAATTTTCCACCGAAGGCCGCAGCTTCGCTTCTGGCGTCTACTTCTACCGGATAGAGGTGGAGGTGAGTGCGAACAATGATGAGGGCACCGCCGCTCAGCATTTTTCGAGCGTGAAGAAAATGTTGATGATAAAATGACGAAGTCATTTTATCAGAAATCCCGCGTTCTTTCGCGGGACTGATAGGAACTTGGCGAAGTCACTTTAACAGAAATCCCGATGCTTTTTATCGGGGCTGATGTTAGAATAACGAAGTGTCGTGATCAGCTGTTATCAGCGGTCCGCGTTCTTTCGCGGGGTTGTTCATGACATAACATCGCATCGACATAGGGACAAATCGAAAACATAAGTTGATAGGAGCATCAGTCATGAAAAACACTGTCCGTTTTCTCGTACTCGTGGTTTCAGCATTCATCCTAACCACTCCATCCTTCGCACAATGGATCCAGACCGGCGGCCCCAGCATGGGTCGCGTCTACAGTTACACTGTCACCCCCACGGGCATCTTCGCGGGCACAATCTCGGGCGTCTTCAGGTCCGTTGACAACGGACGCTCCTGGAAGTCGACGGGGCGCCTCAACGGGCCGAACTACGGGGTCTTCGCCTATGGCTCGAAAATCTACGCAACCTACGCGATCGTCAATATATCGACCGACGATGGAAGAACCTGGTATCGCAGCTATACCGGCCTCGACGGCGACGGGTGCGACCCCTACGTCTTCGCCGCTGTCGATACGGTTCTCTTCCTTGCCATGAGGGGCTGCACCGGAGACGTCTATTGCTCCAGCGACCTCGGAGCAACCTGGAATTTCGCGGAGTCGGGACTGACTGACAAGACGGCCCAGGCGTTCGCCGTCATCGGGACGACGCTGTTCGCGGGAACCACGGAGCATGGCGTTTTTCGCACAACCAACATGGGAAAGAACTGGTCACACGCGTCTGCCGGCCTGACGGACGACAACATCCTCACGCTGGCCGCGAACGGCAGTAACCTGTTCGCCGGGTCTAATGAAGGACACGTCTTTTTCTCGTCCAACGGCGGTTCGAGCTGGACGCGCCTAGGCGGCGGTCTCCCCGAGGCCCCGATCCAGGCGCTCACCGTTGCATCGCCGGGAGACAGCCTGGGCACGACATACCTCTTTGCGGCAACCCCGACGGGAGTCTACCGCACGGCCGACAACGGAGCCAGCTGGGCGGCCGTCAATATGGGACTTGCGGACACCAACATCATTTCGCTGGCGGCCGTCCCGGCCGGAGACGGCACGGGCGGGATGACCCTGCTCGCCGGGATTGGAAACTGGGGCGTTGCGCGGTCGACGGACTATGGCGCCACGTGGGCAAGCTCTGTCATTCCCTGTTCAGGCATCTCTGCCGTCGGCGCCAGCTCCACAGCGCTGTTCGCAGACGCGAACGAACAGGGCTTGTTCAGGTCGGGGGACAACGGCGCGACATGGATGCCGATCGGGATGCAGGGCCCTGAAATTGTGTCGTTCGCCTCGTTCGGCCCGTCGTTCTTTGCCGGGACAAGCTCGGGAGGTGTCATGCACACCACGAATGACGGAGAGTCATGGGAAGGCGTCGGTGCTTTCAGCTCGGGGAGTGTCAGCTTCGCAGGCAGTGCCGATGGCTCCGGGAACATTTTCGCGGGCTCGACATCTGCGGGCGTGGCGATCTCCCCGGATGGCGGAACCACCTGGAGGGCTGTCAACAATGGGCTGACCGATCTCCACGTGTATGGCGTCGCTGCAACGCCACCGGACACCTCCGCGACGGGCTACGTCTTCGCGGCCACGATCAGCGGCGTCTTCCGTTCACCCGACAACGGTGCCACATGGACCATGGTCAACGACCTGACAGGCAAAGAAGGACACGCCATGCTGGCGTCGGCCCAGCACGGGGAAACGGCCATTCTTGTCGGTACGGGGAATTCCGGCGTCATCCGCTCAACCGACAACGGCAATACGTGGTCAGCTCCTTCGGGCTCGTCGTTTTCCGTCTCCGCAATGGTCAGCACGCCCGACGGCACGGGCGGCACGGATGTGTTCGGCCTGTTCGGCAACGATGTGTTCATCTCCACGGACAACGGCTTGACGTGGGCGATCATCGGATCTTACGACAATCACCTGGATTTCAGCTCGATCGCCATCTCCCATTTCGGCGGCCAGACCAGCCTCTTCGCCGGAACGTGGGGGCAGGGTGTCTGGCAACTGCCGCTGGCGACGTTGATGGTCAACGACACGAGCTGGAACGCGGTCGATGCCGCGTTGACAGGCTACTGCATCGCCTCGATCGTGAGTTCCCCCACAGGGGACGGCTCGGGCAGGTCGGTCATCTTCGCGATAGCCAGACCCGAAAGCTATGAGCCGAACTATCCCCCCCAGGGCAGTCTGTACCGTTCCACCGACTACGGCAAAAGCTGGACGAACATTGTGCCGAGCCTGAACAATGACATCAGCTGCCTGGCTGTCGTTCCCGCCGCAGGGGGCCCGGGCGGCACAAACCTCCTTGCCGGCACCTACAGCGGCTACCTCCCGCGGTCCACGGACAATGGCGACACCTGGACGGGTCTTCCCCCCGCACCGGGCAACATCAAACATACCAAGGGCCCCTTCAGGAACGTGCTCTCTATTGCCGTCGTCCCCGACGGAACGGGGGGTACCATCGTCCTTCTGGGCGCCACGGGCCACGGTAGCGGCATCTGGCGATCCACTGACAACGGATCGACCTGGGCCGCGACCAACGGTGTAACCTATCCGCCGTGGAGTCTCGCCTATACCAGCGACACGGGGGGAACGAGGCTTTTTGCCAGCTATAAGAGTGGCCTCTACTTCTCAACGGACGGGGGAATGAACTGGGCAGACGTCCGGCCGATCATCGACGGGTGGTCCCTTCATAACATCTTTTGCGATGCAGCCAGGGGCAATCAGGAGTTCCTCGGCGCAGAAATGAGGTACCCGATGATGTACGATGCCCTGCTCCGTTCAACGGACGGCGGGTCGACATGGAACAATGTACATCCCGAAGAGTCGCCCGTGTACGCTCTCGCATTCTGCGGGTCGACCCTCTTCACGGGAACCTGTGGAGGTGGAATCTATCTCTCTTCCGATTTTGGAACAAGCTGGGCCAGGCTCAATTCAGGGCTGAAAAGTCTCTGCATTCACTCATTCGCCTTCTGTGCCGACTCTTCGGGGGCAGGGTGGGCCTTTGCCGGGACATCCGGCTGCGGGGTGTGGAGGTATCCTCTCTCCACCGCACTCATCTCGGCGGCAATCAACCTCAGGGCCATCGGCGGCCTCACTCCGGGCCTGAACGTGAAGCAGGTCTCACTCACCGCAAGTCTCAAGCCCGACCTCCGCAGTACGGCTTCCGTCCCGCGCAACGGCAGGATGCTGCTGAGCTGGACGAGGGACCATCACTCCGATTTTCTCAGCTATCGGCTGTACGCAGATACCGTGCCGCATCCACGGTCACTGATAGGTATTCTCACCGGCTCCCTGTCCGATACGGTCCGCCTCGTCACCGGCCTTCTTGAGGATAGGCCGTATTACTTCCGTGTGACCGCGATGGATAATTCGGGCTATGAGAACAACTGGTCGAACGAGGTCAACGCCACGCCGGCCCCCCCGATGAAGATCACCGCGATTCCCGGGATGCGCAGAGTGCTGCTGCACTGGGCCAAAGACGAGCGCTCCGGTGTTGCACGCTACCGCATCTACGGAGACACGTCGGCGGCACCGGTCGCCCTGATCGACTCGACGATCGGCGGCGCGACCGATACGACAAAGATCCTCCACGGTCTTGCGGACTGCGTCGCCTACTACTTTCGCATCACGGCTATCGACACTCAGGGTTTCGAGTGCGATTGGTCGAATGTGAACACGGCCACTCCGGGTCTCTTCCGGCCACCGCTCTCCGCAGTTCCGGGCAACGGACAGGTTCTGCTCACGTGGGGAAAGACCAACCTGCTCGGTTTGATGCGCTGCCGCATCTACGGCGGCACCTCGCCCCATCCCGCGGCGCTCATTGATTCGACCGCCGGAGGCCCGACCGACACGTCGAAGCTGGTCGGCGGGCTCACCAACGGCGTGCCCTACTACTTCCGGGTCACTGCTGTGGACAGCTTCGGCCTTGAAAGCGATTACTCCAACGAGGTCCCCGCGATGCCGGACGTCTTTGTCCTTCCCCTGTCGATCGGCTGGAACATGGTCGCCGTCCCGATGACCGTGCCCGATTATCGACGGTCCGTCCTGTTTCCGTTCGCTGTCTCGTCCGCCTTCGCTTTTGATGGCGGCTACGCCATGAAGGACACTCTCGCCAACGGCAAAGCCTACTGGATCAAGCTCGGCGGCAGCAGCTGGTTCTCTCTGGACGGGACTCCGCGCACGCTGGACACGGTGGAGGTGCGGGCCGGATGGAACATGATCGGTTCCATTGCGTCCCCGCTGCCGGTGGTGCAGATCGCCTCCGACCCGGGTGGACTCGTGACATCGCAGTTCTACACGTTCATGCACGGTTACGTCATCAGCGACACCATCCAGCCAGGGAGAGGATACTGGGTGAAGACGGACCGGAGCGGCAAGCTCATCCTTTCCGCCCCGGCAGCGACGATGAAAACGCCTCCCGCGCCGCCAGGGGAAATCCTCAATCAGCAACCGGCAATCCCCGATCACTATGCTCTGGACCAGAACTATCCGAACCCGTTCAACCCGACAACCGATTTCGGATTTCGGATTGTCGATTGCGGATTGGTCACATTGAAGGTCTATGATGTGCTGGGCAGGGAGGTCGCGACGCTGGTGAATGAGGTGAAGCAGCCCGGCGCATACACCGTGACGTGGGATGCGAGCCGGATGCCGAGCGGCATTTATTTCTATCGGCTCCAGACAGGAAGGTTCACTGCCACGAAGAAGCTTCTATTATTGAAATAGTAAAGTCCAATAACCATCCCGGGAGTCAGGATCGGGATGCATAATAGTCACGAGGATTATTTACGGGAGTCAGGTGTCTCCCGGAAGGAAAACGCGCTATGAACAAACCGAGCCAATTCATCGCGGGAATGAGCCAAAGGGCGATGCTTTGCGTCGCACTGTCCATCCTCCTGCCGGGCATCACTCCCCTGTCATTTGCACAATGGGTCCAGACCAACGGCCCCGCCGACGGCATAGTCAGTTGTTTCGTGGCGACCGATTCCTTCCTCTTCGCAGGTTCTATAGGAGTGTGGCGGTCGCCGGACCACGGCGCTACGTGGTCTTGCTCGAATCTGCCGACGCCGACTGCTGGGGCCTCGGCGATCATTCAATTGGACGGATATCTCTTGGCCTCGGGCAACTCGATCTCCCGGTCGACCGACAACGGGAGGACGTGGAAGGAGTCGGCCAGTGGACTCGAGGGCATGTATCTCAGCCCGCGTTTCCTCGTCGCCGCTGACCATGTGCTCTTCACCGGAGCGGCGGACCCGGGCGGGATCTTCCGCAGTTTTGACCATGGGGACAGCTGGCTGCCGTGCGACACGGGACTGGCGGACCGCAATATCCTGGCGATGACGACCTGCGGCAACGTGCTCCTTGCCGGGACTGAAATGAGCGGCATCTTCCGGTCAACGAATGACGGCAACAACTGGTTCCCGGCCGGCGTCGGGTTCACGGACTTCAATGCCAGTGCGTTCGCCGTGTGGGATTCATTGGTGCTGGTCGGCTCGCGTAGTGGAGGCGTATATGCTTCGGTCGACAGTGGAGCAACCTGGACCCTGGTGAGCAGACCCTCCTGGTTAGGCATTAGTAGCCTCGCGATCCAGCCCGACCCGGCGGCAGCCGGCCACCTGCGGCTGTTCGCGGCCGACCAATTCAGGGGGCTCTTTCGATCGACCGACAACGGTTCCACCTGGGTCCCGTCCGGTTATGGCCTGACCGATTCCCTTGTCGGGCCTTTGGCTGTCGTTCCTGACGGCAACGGATCAGGCGGGACGATGCTCATGGCCGGAACGTTCACAGGAGGCGCGTTCCGCTCGACGGACCGCGGAGGAAGCTGGTCCAGGATGATCATCCCCAATACGCAGGTGTATTCCGTTGGGACGACACAGACGTCCCTGTTCGCCGGCGGTGCTCTCCGCACCTACAGGTCCACCGACGACGGCGCGAGCTGGGCGCAATCATCGGACCGGGCCTTGGGAGGGTTTACCTCGCTGGGACCGTATCTCCTGGCCTGCATGGAGGGGGACAGCATTGCACGGTCGAGCGATGACGGGCAAACGTGGAAGCTGTACTCCTGCAGCCATGGACGTTCGTTGACGATGAGGATGGTCACGGTAAGTGCAGATGGTTCTGGAAAGGTCTTTGCAGCAACGGCCTATTCGGGATCCGACCTGCCCGGTGGGATCTTCATCTCATCCGATAGCGGCAGGGAATGGAACCCCATTACCTGGGCGCCGCCGGATAGTGACGCCTACTTGCTCGCGGCGGCACCCGGCGCCACGCCCGGCACGGGGTACGTATTTTCCGCCAGCCTGGTACACACCAGCATGGGCAGCAGCCTTTTCCGGTCAAGCGACAACGGAGCGACCTGGACGGACGTTGCTCACGGCTTCGGCCAGGTCTGGTCCCTCTGCGTAGTTCCCACGTGGTCAGGAACCTATCTGTTCGCGGGGGCCGAGCCTAACGGCCCGCCGGAGCATGGTATCTGGAGATCGACGAATAACGGCGATACGTGGACGCCGGTCGGCCCGCTGGAATTCATCCCGTGGTCGTTCGCCGTGTCGCCCGACGGGGCCGGGGGGTCGTACATCTTCGCCACGAATAGAACCGGTGGGATTCTCGCCTCCAACGACTATGGTGAAACGTGGACAGCGGTCAATTCCGGTCTGACGCCCGGTATTATCACCGGGCTTACGGTTTCTTCCCACGACGGAGACTTCAATCTCTTCGCAGGAACGGGCTCCGCCGGCGTTTGGCGATACCCCCTCTCACAACTCATGAACATTGATACGAGCTGGAGCGGGGTTGCCCCCGGCAAAGGACCAGTTTCGTCCATCGTATTCTCCCCGCGCGGCAACGGGTCGCAAGCGACTGATGTTTTTGCGCTGAACGCTCAAGGGACTCTTCTCTCCCCAGGCGGGGACCTGTTTCGCTCATTAGACGGCGCCCGGTCTTGGTCGGACGCGGGGTCAAGATTTAACCACGCAGTCACGTGTCTCGCCACCATCCCCGCCCCCGGGCCGGGAAACACGAATCTCCTTGCCGGGATATGGGGCGCTGGCCTCGCGCGGTCAACGGATAACGGCGTTTCCTGGACAATGCTTCCCCCGGCTGGTCCGCCGTGTTATGACCTGACCCAGACAACCTCCATCGCGGTGATCCCCGACGGGATGGGGAGTTCCACGACCGTCCTGGCAGGCCACAAAGGGTTGTATCAATCCACCGACGACGGGACGACATGGACGAAGACCGCCTCCGATGAGTTGTCAAGTCTGACCATCTCTGAGGTCGGCGGGGAAACCGACGTCTTTGCCTATGGCAAGTGGTGCGCACACTTCCTTCTGTCTACAGATAATGGGTCGACATGGTCGAACGCATCCCCGGGTCTGACGGGACTCAAGCAGACGTCCGCATTCGCGGCGATTGGTCCCAATCGCTTTGCTTCAGCAGTCACGACCCACGGCGCGGGCCTGTACCGTTCAACGGATTTTGGGACAACGTGGACCACCGTCACTCCAGCGTCTGCATCGGTCTCCGCTCTCGCCTACTACGGCCCGAACCTTTTTGCCGGAACCAGCGACAACAGGATTCTGCTCTCCACAGATAACGGGGCATCATGGGCAAGTCCTTATGCTGGATTCCAGAGCTCCTCCGTCTCTTCGCTGGCGATTCTCGTTGATTCCATGCAGCGGGGCACGTTACTGGCAGGAACGACCGGTGGCGGCGTATGGAGATGGCCGTTGCCGAACGTGCTCAATAGTACGACCATCCGGCTGAGTGCGGTCGGCAGGTACCCGACACTGCCCGAAAAGGCTGCCAAACGCGGCTCTCCCGTGCAGACGTCTCCGGCACCACAGACACCGGGCACGTGTACGACATCCGATCTATCCGATGGAATCGTGCTGCTGTCATGGACGCAGAGCCATCAAGGGGATTTCCAGCGGTACCGGATCTACGCAGACCTCTTCAGCCATCCGCGCACGCCGGTCGACTCAATGACCCTGAAGGTCGCAGACACGGCCGCCCTGATCACCGGACTCGCGCGGGATGTCGAATTCCACTTCCGGGTATCCGCCGTGAACCTGTCCGGCCATGAAAACAACTGGTCGAACGAAGTGTCCGCCGTGCCGGCGGCTCCCATACCGATCGCCGCGACAGCCGGCATTCACAGGACGCTGTTGCACTGGACTTCAGGTGCCGGGGCTGGAGTTGTGCGCTACCGGATCTATGCCGACACGCTGCCGTGGCCGGCCAGGCTGGTTGATTCCACCGCGGGCGGACCCGCCGACACCTCGAAGCTCGTCGGAGGGCTGGTCGATGGTGTGACCTACAACTTCCGCGTCACCGCCGTCGACAGCACCGGACGTGAGTGCGGCTGGTCTATGGACTGCAATGCGGCCCCCGGAGTGTTCCGGCAGACCCTCATTGCCGTTCCGGGTGACGGGCAGGCCTTCCTGACCTGGGGCCAGTCCGACCTCTTCGGTATCGTGCGGTACCGCATCTACGGTGGCACATCGCCGGGTCCGACCACGATCATCGACACGACAGGCGGGTACGCAGATACGACCATGCTGCTGACCGCCCTGACGAACGGCGCCTTGTACTACTATCGCATCACAGCTGTCGATAGCACCGGCGCTGAGAGCGGCTGGTCAAACGAGGCCGGCGCACTGCCCGGACGGTTCATCTTTCCGCTCTCGATGGGCTGGAACATGGTCGGCGTTCCCATGACGGTACCCGATTGCCGCAGGTCTGCCCTTTTCCCGTTTGCCGCCTCGCCTGCGTTCGCCTTCGAGAACGGCTACGCCATGAAGGACACGCTTGTCAACGGCAGGGGATATTGGATCAAGCTCAAGGGCAGCAGCTATTTGTCGCTGGACGGAAGTCCGCGGTTGACAGACACGGTGGAGGTACGGGAAGGATGGAACATTATCGGCTCGATCTCAACATCATTTCCGGTCACACAGATCACGTCCGACCCCGGAGGGATCACCACATCGCAGTTCTACGGTTACATGCACGGTTACGTCATCAGCGACACCATCCAGCCAGGGAGAGGATACTGGGTGAAGACGGACCGCAGCGGCAAGCTCATTCTCTCGGCAGCGGCAGGAATGACGAAAGCCTCCAACCGCATCCGGATCGTCGCATCGAACGAAACGCCTCCCAACGCCTCCCGCGCCGCCAGGGGAAATCCTCAATCAGCAACCGGCAATCCCCGATCACTATGCTCTGGACCAGAACTATCCGAACCCGTTCAACCCGACAACCGATTTCGGATTTCGGATTGCCAATTTCGGATTTGTATCGCTGAAGGTTTACGACATTCTCGGCAGAGAGGTGGCTACCCTTGTGAATGAGGAGAAACCTCCGGGTGAATACACGGTGACCTGGAATGCGGAAGGAGTCGCGAGCGGGATCTACTATTATCGTCTGCAGGCCGGAAATTATATTGAAACGAAGAAGCTGTTGCTGCTCAAGTGATCAATAGGCATGACCGTCACTCTGAGCGAAGTCCCATTCGCTTTTAGGCGGGACGAGACCCTTCCATGACCTCAGAAGAATCAGAGTTTTTTCTCTGAGCAAATGTCGAAAATCCTTGAAAAATCGCCCAAGTTTGACATTGGACAAATCGTGTGGTATATTGACGACATTGTGCCCCCGGGAACGACGCACACCGGACTAGTAGCCGGCAGCGGGGATATCCTTGCATTAACATCTCGAATGATATACTTCTCCTCCCCACTTGCACAGGAGAGGATCACCGGGAGTATCCTGTGACCTGGAAAACGCCCTCGCCCATGGCGGGCATGACGGCGGACATGTTGCTCTTCGCCTAAATTAATTACTCATTGAACATTCTTGGTTTAGCCAGGGTTGTGCTGATGAAGATTCTCAGTACTGCTTTTCTTCTCTGCCTCGTGACGTCATCCCTGACGTTGAGTCAGACGAATATCGAGAAAGCCAAAAAACTCTTCGATGAGGGCAAACCCGATGAGTCGAAAGCACTCTTTGAACAGGTCATAAAGGAATCCCCGGATACCGCCGAGGCGTACTATTATCTCGGCGTGCTGGCGATCGACAACGATTACGACGAAGCCATCGACTATCTTGAAAAAGCTACCCAGCTCGATAATCTGAACGCCAGGTATCGATTGATGCTCGGCAACGCATACGGAACAAAGGCCGCGCGCGCAGGAATCTTCAAGAAATTTGGAGCCGCGGCAGACTGCCTGAAAAACTTTGAGCTTGCAGTTCAACTCGATCCAAAGTACATTGAAGCGCGGTCGAGTCTGATCCAGTACTATCTGCAGGCGCCCGGCATTATGGGGGGAAGCGTGAAGAAAGCGCGCACGCAAGCCGACACCATCGGGATGCTGGACGCCTACGAGGGATATCTGGAAAACGCGCGAGTTCACCAGTACGAAAAGGAGCTCAATGAGGCGGAACAAAGTTACCTGAAGGCGATTTCGGTCGATTCAAAGAAGCTTCCCGCTTACCAGGCGCTCTGGTCGTTCTATCTGACAGAGAAAAACGAGGACAAGGCCGCGAAGCTCTTCTCAAGAGCAATCCATGCGGTCGATAAAAGGTCGGAACTCTACCTCGGGGCGGGCATCTACTATGTGGAGCAAAAGAATTTCGGCAGCGCGCGAGAGATGCTCCATGCTGCGCTGAAGGAAGACTCAACGAACCTCCCCGTTTACTATCAACTCGGAAAGGCGGCTCTTTTCTCCGGAGAGGAATTGGAGAATGGTCTCTCCTTCTTCGAAACGTACGTGAACGGTAATCCGCCAAGAAACGCACCTAGCCGGGCGCATGCGCACTGGCGGATGGGATTGATCTATGAAAAACTCGGGAAAAAGGAAGAAGCACGGTCCGAATACCGTAAGTCTCTCGAACTGAATTCTCGCTTTGAAGAAGCGAAGAAAGCATTGGAGGCATTGAAATGAAAGCGATGGGAAAGACATTGGCTCCGGAAGCGCTGGACAGTCCATAAAACACACTTATATGCGTAAGAACCTCCCCGGCATGGAAAACAGAGAAAGACCATTTACCGACAAAACGTCTAAACCGACAAACGATAGTCTCAAGAGAGCATTAGGGCTCGCTTTCTCGTACTACGATCAACTCATGGCAACCACGAGTAGCTTCACTCGCGAGTGGGGCTATTCAAAGACCGGCGGTTGGATGCTGAAGGTGTTCGACAGCAAGAAGGCACTTCTGTACATTACTCCTCTTGCTCATTCATTCGTGGTCAGCTTGACCGTTCGCGAAAAAGAAAGAGAGATACTCTTGAAGGACCAGGATATCGATTTCCATCGGCAACAACTCAGGAACGCAAAGAGGTTCTCCGAGGGATATGCGATGAGGTTTCCGGTAACCGACAAAGAGTCGTTCTCGAGAACCATGCAGTTTACAAGAAAGATCATCGCCTCGAGAAAATAGATCGTGAAGAACCTCATGGTCATCCATCTCTCCCGATCCGGTTTTCACCGGAGCGAGGTCGCAACGACAGCATGCTCCGGGTGTCCTACTTTTGAAGAAGAGAACAGCCGGACGTAGGCAGCAACGTAACGCAGATCATCCTTCTGCAGCCTTCCGCCCCACGACGGCAATTGACTATTTGACCAGCAACAGCTTCCGCGCCGCCCGGTACAACAACCGCCCCTCATCATTCGTCACCGTCAATCGTGCGAAATATAGGCCGGTCGGCGCTGAAGTCGCATCCCACTTCACACTATACTCCCCCGGCTGTTTCACTTCGTTGACCAGCGTCACGACGTCCCGTCCCAATACGTCGTACACCTCAAGTTTCACGAATGATCCGCCTGAGGCGGAACTAATCGCAAATGACACTGTTGTCGTCGGGTTGAAAGGGTTGGGGTAGTTCTGTTCAAGAGCGAACATTGTTGGAACCGCGGATTGTCCCGTGAGCTTTAGAGAGATTTGAGATTTTGGATTTGAGATTTGAGTGACTCCCACTCGACTCATCCGCACTTCCCGCGTCCCAATTTCTAATGCGGCATCGATCAGCGGTTGCAGTTCCCAGCTGATCGTTAGGGGGTATGCAGCCGATGAGATCAGAATCGGAAACTCTTGCGACCTCCCCTTTTTTATGAATTCAATCATACGATTGGAAGCATACCGTGCGTCGAAGATGCCGGGCGGAGCGACAGGCGGCATCTCATACCGGCCGATGTCCGACCCCGGGGAGGATTCACTATCGAAATAGAGAACCTGTTCGTTGCCCGCATCGTCCCTGATCGTAATCTGACTGTGAGGCAATTCAGTGTTGTACATCTTCGGGGTGTGTTCGGGCACTTGCCCCGGTGAATTCAGAACCAGTCTCCCCTGCGCGTCCACTTTTATCCAATAACCTTTCCCGGGTTGGATCGTGTCGGAGATTCGATATCCATGACTGTAGCCGAAGAACTGTGATCGCAATGAGGTCCCCAGCGCTACGACAGACGATGACAGAACGGGGTCGGAGATTGAACCCATCAGGTTCCATCCCGCATTCACTGTAATACTATCCGAGTAACGAGGCACACCGGGAATAGCCATGGTCGTGTCATTACTGAATTTTAGCCAGTAGCCGACGCCATTCCGTAACGTGTCGCTGGCAACATATCCTGAGTCCTTACTGTATCGATAAGCATTCGAAATTGCCGTCGGGAAGATCACATCCTTGTGGAGATCGGCAACAGCGGAAGGGACAGATACGATATTCCAATTCCTGGAAAGAATATAGGGCACCGGACCGCCGGTTCCGTTTACATCGATCTGATAGGGAGAATTCGATCCGTTATGCGTGAAAATAATTTGCCCCCCCTCTGGTCCCATACGTGTCGGATGAAAAGTCACATAAAAAGTCCGGCTCGCACTAACAGCGATGGAAGCGCTCGTCGGAGTGACGCTGAAGTCGCTATCATTCGAAATCGCCGACGAGATGCTTATGCTCGTCAATCCCTGGTTCGTAACTATGACACTGTCCGTTTTACTTAGTCCGACCTTGATTATTCCAAAATTGATGGCAGGCGTGGACACGGAAAAGGCTATAGACACTTGTTTGAGAATCCATCCCCGGGGGTCAAGCTGGACTGAGACCGGTGCATGTGAAACATCAAAAGAAAATGTTTGAATCAGCGAGTCATTAAATACCGTGACCGTTGTGTCCCAGCTCGCACCGATGACCTTGAAATCAACAGGCATCGAAAAATACGAGGGATTCAGTGTGCCGGTTGATTGACCGAGCGTGATCTTGATATTATTGAGTCCCGAATGTGGCTGTGCAGACCATGTAAACGAATACGATGGATACTTCTGTCCATATACCCACTCATTGAAAAAGTAACTCAGATCCTTCCCGGAGGTGCTTTCACACGCCGCCTGGAAATCCGCCGTTCCTGCCGTGCTAAAACGCAGAGCCGGGTTGTTCGCGTAGTTGTACATGGAGTGGAAAAACGTGCTGTCGCCTAATACATGCCGTAACATGTGGAGCACAACCGCACCTTTTGCGTACACCCGGTTCCAGTCGAAGAGCGTACCGACGCTCGAAGAATCGCTCACGTACAGACTGGCTGTCGCCTGTTGTGCGCTTACCATATCGCTGTTGATACCGCCCCAATAATTTCCCTCGCCGTATTTATGTTCTTCGTACACGAGCTCACAGAACGTGGCGAACCCCTCGTTGAGCCAGATATCGGGCCATGTGCGGCACGTAATCATGTCGCCGAACCACTGGTGAGCGAGCTCGTGAGCCGTCAGCCCTTCGCCAAACCCGCCGAGCGACGTCATCGTCTGATGTTCCATCCCTCCCCCCCAGCCAAACTCCGAGTGTCCGTACTTTTCATTGATAAACGGATAGAGACCGAACAGGCTTGAATAGATTTGCAATTCTCCCACGACAAGCGGCAAGTTCGTTTGAGCGTCTGAAAGATGCTCGGGCAGAACATAGTTGAGTACTTGCATCGAATCGGTTGGTGTGTATTTGAACCAGTTTGAGAAATCCGCGTAGTTCGTAATGGCCACCGATACCAGGTACGTGGAAATCGGATGCCCTTCGTGCCAGTGATAAGTGTGGGTTCCGTCTCCGTTTTCGGTGATCGAAACCAACCTGCCGTTTGACCCCACCTTGAATGCCGTATCACACGTGACGCGCATGTCCGTCGAGTCCGCCTTGTCGGAGGGATGGTCTTTGCACGGCCACCAATCCTTGGCGCCGTAGGGCTCGCTCAGAGACCACACCCACGGCGTTGAAGAATGCGAGGAAAACTCAAAACTGCCGAATCCGCTGCTTCCTGGGATTCCCTCATAGAATATTTCGACCGTCATCAACTCGCCGGTATTATAGGAACGGTCGAGTGTAACATCGAAGGTGCTGGAGTGCTGACTGAAACCGGCCGTAACTCCGCCGACCTTCACCGAGTCGATCGTCATGCTTTGCATAAGGTCAAGCGTGATCTGATTGACACCATCCTGCCGGCTGAGCGCCTTCATCGTCACGTCCCCCCGAAGATACTGAGGCGATGTGGTGATGAGAAGGGCGATATTATAGTATGTCACATCGATATTCTGGCCCGAGGCGACCTCCGCCGGGTGCTGTTGAAAGAGCGATCTGTATCGGTCCATCTCATGCTGGAAAAAGCTCTTATCGTACCGTGAAGACGTACCGCTCCGGTCCTGGGCTCCTGCAAAAACAACGGCACCCAACAGAGCAATAATTAACAGCAGCGATTGTTTCATGTTCGTTCTCCGGGAGTTATAGGCGATTGTGGATTTCGGATTGCCGATTTCGAATTGATGGATATCGTAACAGGAATGAAGGGATTTTTTCTAATTTTGACTTTTTAATTTGCACTTGTAATGTAATGAGAGAAGGCCTTAGAATCAAGAACAATGGCCGGAGATTCTCAACGACAATCAATGAGTGGCAGCATTGTTATCCAAGCTTGGCCAAAATCCTTCCGTCTTTGCGGCTCAGGAACACGAGCGCAGTGCGTTGTGCCGGAACATCCACGGTAAACGTTGTTTTCGTCTCTTTGTCCAATATGCGAACCTCCTCGTCCCTGTCGGATTCGGAAACAACTGTGTACAAAACCGATTCGTTGAATACTGTCGGCAAGACCAAAACGGATGGATCCTTCTTTTCGAGAGAGAACACTGCCGAAAGCTGTGCCCCCTTCAGTGCATATTCATAAAGCGCAACAGTGGGCTCAACAGACTCGGAAACTTCGACGGGCAGCGGTGACCAGAAAATCATTCCCTTGCCGTGAGGCATGGTCATCACCTCCAGTGGGTCATCCTCGTCGACAACAGCCTTCTCCAGGCGCTGGATCTTGTCTCCGCGATAACTCACCCGATACTCACGGCCATCAATCATAAGGAATTCCTCCTCAGCGACGGGCTTGCTGTCGGCAGAAACACCAAATTGTTTGAGCCGGTGTACGGGCAGCCAGTGGTCGTCCGTGTCGACAATTCCGGTGATAAGAAGCGTCGAGCCTCGGTCAACCAACGCAAGTATTTTTTCCCAGGCGGAATCGTTCAATGTCCTGGGCGACGGCAGTACGATCAGTTTCGGAGCCGATCGAATCTTGTCGGGCCGATATTCCGAAACCGACGCGACCGGCATGCCGAGATGATAATACATGACGCGAACGCAGCGCTTGGTCGCCTCGGAAGCATAATTGCGCGGTGAGAATTGCTGTGAATGCGGAAGAACCAACAGGACATCTTCATCTTTTCGACCGACCATCAGGTGCTTGTTGGCGGCAAAGAATCGGGCGAGATCCACGACCGGCCCGAGTTCGGGTTTCGCCGTCCCGTCGACCCTGTACAATCCGATCGCCGCTTCATTGTCCGATTGCATGTAGGGATTGGTATTCCAGATCCACTCCAGGAAGCCGGCCCCGCCCGCGCCAATGGAAATCGCGAGCTTTCGCTCCAGTAGGTTTCGTGCTTCTTCCTCTGTGCGCCAGGCACTCCCATCCATCTTCTCATAGAACATGACGCCGGTTTCTTCGACAAGGTTCGGCTTATCGGACGTTTTCGTCACTACGTTGTCCCACACTAAATCGTCATTCAGCCACCAGTTGTGAATACACGTGAAATCGACCGCGTCGCCAAAGAATTGCGGACTCGGACTATCACCGGTACCCGCTTCATCCTGGCCGACGGTAATCAATTGGTGGACGTTTCCGTTATCGCGAATCGCGGACTTGACCTCCTTCACCCAACCGGTAAACATCTCCTGTGCAAATAATTTGTAGTCGGTAACCTTTATCGGGAGGCGGTCGGTGAAGATGTTCACATTTTCAAAATCTTCGAGGCTGGGGAGGTCAATGGATTCATTGGCAGCGGCACGATATTGTTCCTGCAATCGGGCAAGCCGCTCGTCATTCGATGCTGAATGGAATCGTTCCTGCAACCAGGTGTTCCAGGCCGCCGACTCGTATGCATCGTAATTCGGACGGCAGCTCCACAAATGCTGGGGATTGCAGAATGACGGCTCGTTAATGAGGTCCCATATGATGTCATTCACAGCTCCATAGCGTTGAGCAATCGCGGCAATGAATTCCTTCTGGGCATCCGTTGATCGCGGATCCAAATATGCATTAGTGCCGCCCCAGCCTTCGGGCAAAAATGCGAAAAACGTGAAGATCAGAGGAATATCATATTTCCTGGCGGTGAGAATGAAAGCATCCAGACTCCGGAGGGCAGACTCGTTGGGCGCGCCGACGTCGAGCATGTAATTCTTCCATCCTGTCCATACACCCGTACGAACCATATTGATTCCGGCATTCTTCATCTCCGAGAAATCCTCGTCCCAGACGTACGGATTGGGCTCAAAAAGGAATTTCCTATGGACATCCGATGCCATGTACGTTGTTCCGGTGACAGGATACGGTATTCCATCCCGGAGGAAATAATTGCGGTCAAGAGTCAGCGGTCTTCCCCCGGCGAGGAGCTCTTTGTCAAACATCCAGAAGCCCGTCGTATACTTCATCGTGTACGACCTGTCCACAACAGGTGATTTCAATTTGAGCCTGGCATTCACACGGTACAGGCCGGGTACAAGAGATTCGGTTTCTGGAACGTCGACGTATCCTGTTGCAAGCGGGCCTTCGCCCAGCAATTTCACGGTCAATGCCGCAATTGATTTCTGGTGTCCATTCAGGATTTCGATGCGGCACTCATCGTCGATAATTGACTGCGCATTACCTTTCGGACATCTGAACTGAATCGTGAACGACGGCAGTTCGCCCTCGTGGTAGCAGGCGAACGAAGAGCGTACATTCAATTGCATCGCACCGCGTGACGCAATTTCTACGAGAGCCCGAATTGCCTTCGCAGTGATCGTCCCTTTGAAATTGGCAAGCATCCATCTGCCGCCGGCGCAGTCACCCTGAAACCGGTCGATTTGAACAAAGGGAGCGGCAAGCCTCCGTTTCTCACTCCCGATGCCCACCACGACGGGGCGGAGCACCGCATCCCGCTCTCCGGCGCTCCCATCCTCAGCAGGAAAATCTTTGGTCGATGCAAAGCGAACGTACAGCTCGTATATTTCCTCAGCCGTGAATTCTTTCGAAAGTTCCTTCGCACCGTCAATCTGTTCATCGGGGATGTAAGAATTGATGGTTTCTTTCGGGACGGGAAACGCCTGCGTAATTCCGAATTTCTTGTGATGGGTGGTCTGTCGAACTTCCTGCCGCCAGCCGGTTCCTTCCTTATCGACCGGAACGGAGAAGGGAATGCCGCCGAGATTCACGAAATTTCCACCGTCCGTGAGAAATTTCGATATCGTCACGAATCCCCCCTTCGGAAATGCCGAACCGAAAGGATTGAGGAAAACATCATGAGAGCCAACGCTGAGACCGGCAGCAACTTCGGCCGCTGATAAAAATGATACGTCGTAACCGTCCAAGGCCTTATGAAGAGTTTCCTTTGAGATGGGCGTAAAGTCGACAGTGGGAAATGCCGGCTCGTGGAAGACCGCGACGCGAAGCTTTCGGTCGGACGATCCACTTTCCTTCCAGCTTCCCAGCGAAGGAATGGCTCCCGTGACGGTGGCCAGGGCGAGTCCTCCGGCAGTTCTGATGAACTTTCTACGATTGAGGCTCATAATCTCATCTATCACTAAATATATAGTTTAACGATCGAGAAAATCCTAAACTCGAAATCCGAAATCCCAAACAAATTCCAAATCCGAATTTCACAAAGTCAAAACACTAGTTGACCGCTGCACATAGATGCTGACGAAAAGCGCGTCAGCAGGACGGGTCTTTTTAGGGTTTACATACTGGAATCTGGAACTTGTCTAGGGTTTAGATATTAGGGTTTAGGATTTATTTAGTGTTTCGATATTCGAATTTCGGATTTGGTTTCGCTGTTCTCGCCAAAGTACTCAACGATTGTCTTACTTGCAAACCGACGTATTGGAAAATTCAAAGAAAGTCTGGACGTTGCGTCTCTCACAACCCTCTCCCCTTCAATTCCCCTCTCCCAAATTTGGGAGAGGGGAAAGGGGTGAGGGTAAAAAGCCGATAGAGTTAGTTGATATGTCTTCTTCGAATTTCGGATTTGCTTTAAGAATTAGTCTTTCCACGTTTTTCCATCCTGCCTGATGTGCCACTTCTCCTTCCCGTTGACACTTTCGATTGTAGCCTCATAGCAATCATTGGTATGTTGAATAACAGGCGAAGAATACCCCTCGGCATTCAGGTTGCCAACGTTGAGCTCCTTCAGATCGTCGATATAGCGCTTGTTGTTCTCAAAGTACTTTTTCTCTCCGTAGTAAATCTGCCGAAGCACCCACTTGGCGTTTTCTTCCGCGTGAAAGATGTAAGCGTCTTCACCGGTGCCGGCAATCTTCTCGGAGAACTGTACAAATCCCCACATCTCGGGATAATGCACGTCGATCAATCCCTGGGGAGACCAGAGCCAGTTATCCTCAGGAAACGATTTCCCCGTCGCGGGATCTACGACTTTCTGGTATTTTCCGTTCTTCGCGTCAGCCTTCCATTCTACACGTGAGAAATTGACCCGCCACTGGTCGCCGGCTTTCGGCGGAGTGTCTCTGTGGGCACATTCCCTCAGAGCAGGCCACGGAAAAGCGATCTCCACCGTCCATCCCGTATCCTTGTCGCCGGGAGTGTTGATGGTCCCCCGGACCTTCACGGCCGACTCGAGGCCTTTGATATCCCACCCGTTCACTGCCGGACCGCCGTCGCGATACGGTTTGATAAGGAGGAGGTCCCACACCGTATTGAGTGCGTTCATTTCGAATTCGTAGTACTCGTGCGTGTCGCCGTCGGGGTCGATAAAGATTTCAAAGTCATTGTCATGGAAGATGACCGCGTCCCGCTCGGTCAGCGTTGCCCAGACATCCGGTTCTTCGAGCTCAGCCGCGATGTAAAAATATTTCTCATCCCACAGCATTTTTGCACGGGTGCGGAAACGCGGGGTCGGTTTGGCAGCCCCTTCGATATCTACAAAATCATCCGTCCACTTTGCCTTCTGCCAGCTTGATTCATTCAAATTCCCATCGATAGTGAGAGCTGCATCGGCTTTGTAGCAAACGTATGATTTGGGAGAAAACGGTATTTGGGCTTCAGACCGGGAAAATAGAAGAACTGAGAACAGCAAGATGACGAATATGTGTCGGCTGGGCATATAAAGTTTGGCAATTATTGAGTAATGGAATAAAAATATTCAACAATCGATTCAATTCCAAATGCGGGGATGGAAGGGTATTCAGCGTCATTGTTGCAGTGTTGTGCGTTTGTTTCGCTCCCATTACGCGCTCGTCGCACTCCTTTTCAGTTTCCAGATCATGAATGGACTGGTTCCCTGGTCGAATGGCCGGCGGTCATAATCGCCATAGAGGGCCTCAATCTCAAACCCGACGTCGCGGATGAGACCTGCAAACTCTGATTCACTGAATAGATAGAAATTGACGTTAAGATGCCGCTGTTCAATGAGACGCTTGTCCCGGGACAGTCGTTCGTAGAGCTGCTCGCCCGATGCCACCTGCGTTCCGGGATCAAATATCAGCGTTGATCTAACGAGAAGCATCTCACCGTTTTGCATCGGAAACTCACCGACAAGGTGTGATGTACCATCCATCGAGACGGTGCGGACCGTCGGGTTTTGCAGAGTGCAGATGAATGCCCCTCGCTCCGTCAGATGAGAGCAAATCCGCATGAGGGCTTCTCGTTGCTTGCGTCTGTCGAGAATTTCGGAGAAGGAATGAAATGGAATGAAGATAAGGTCGAACCTATCGGGTAACGCCAGCTCGGCCATGTCCTGACAGTATATTGGGCAGGAAAGCTGACTGTTCTCCAGCTTCCGGCGAAATTGAGCGAGCATGCCGGGAGCGTAATCGACGCAGGAAAGATCGACACCGGCTTTGAGGAGTGGAATCGAGACACGTCCGGTGCCGCAAGCCAGCTCGAGGACCTTTCCAGAAACGGATCCCGCCTCAAGGAGCCAGAATGGAATATCGAAATCAACATTGACGTAGCTGTCGTAGATATCCGCCACGCGATCGAATTGGATCGGCTGAGGAGTGCGGCCGTTCATGGTTGTATTAGTCCCTTTGGCACATAGTCGAAGAAACGCTCCGTTGTACTACCTGACTTCCATTCTGAGCGCAGGCGGGTTTTTCGTTCGGCCCGGCGCAGGGCAGAGAGCAGCGATCGGTTCAGCTCCCGCGCGCTACCGCCGTGCATCATCGCCTTCACAAAGAACCCTTCATCGGTCGAAGTGATCGACGCCCTCGCAAGGAGCTCTTCGAGGGCATTCTTGACCGCCCGACGATTGTCCGTGCTTACGCGGGCTATGAGTGTAAATCTCTTCTTTGTCATTCGATACGAATACCTGTCTTCATATTCACTTTTGGGGGCACGTAACGTCCTGCGGCAACACGCAGCGGTTTTGCGAACCTCTGCAAAGACAAATCGCCATGTGAGCAAAAGCATTGAGCGAGGTTTTGATTTCCCCAGACCTGTTCCAGCGTCGTTATTTGCCGTGTTATGCGCAGCGGCGGGCGAATTGACATTAAGTAATACATTTGTTATAATGTATTCAAAGATAAAAGGAAAATCAAATGCTCAAAACTGCTGTGCGGCGTGTCGGAAACAGCCTTGGCATTACGTTGCCCAAGACAATTGTAGAGAATTACCATCTCGCTGAAGGAGATGAACTGCACTTGGTTGAGACTGGAGAAGGCGTCGTCCTGACCCCGTTCAACCCGCAATTTGCTGAGTGGGCCAACGCGTACGAACGCACGAATAAGAGATTCCGGAATACGCTCAACGCGCTCGCTAAGTAATGGAAGTTCATTTCATTCCGCAAGAAGTTGTTCTGACTATTCACGCCGATTTACTTCAAAGATACGGTGGAGCGCCTGGTCTTCGTGATTCTGGATTACTGGATTCGGCATTAGCACAACCCAAGATAACCGTTGCGGGCAAGTATGCCAACAAGTCGATCTTCGATAAGGCGGCAGCGTACGGTTTCCATATCTGCAAGAACCATCCCTTCGTCGATGGTAATAAACGCGTTGCATTCGTCTTGATGGACATCTTTCTCCAGAAAAACGGATGGGAAGTCACATCGACGGAGGAAGAAGCTTACCGAACGATAATGGATCTTGCCTCTGGGAAACTGACAAAGTCCCAACTCTCCAACTGGCTCAAAGAACACTCCTCAAAATTGCCCCGACGTTAGCCCGCGCATGATGGCTAACGTGTCGGCAAACAACGCAATGCTTTTGCGAACCTGCCTGCCGAAGTGCCTTCGGCACGCAGGCAGGCTATCAAACGACAAATTTCCTCTGAGCAAAAGCATTGAGTGAGGCTTTATCAAACCGTGATATTTCCAACGTCGTTGTTACGCTTGTTAGCCCCCGGCCTGCGTGATTTGAAATTTCACGACGTCGACGATAGCGATGACACGATGAGCTTTCCGAAGGGCAGCAGCACATAATACTTTGCACGCCAACGGTTGAACCAATCATCCATAGGGCCGATGCCGGCAATGAAATCTGAACCTGGGGCCGAAGTTTCGCCAATTATGGCTCTCGATTCCAATTTCGACAAGGAGAGTATAAGTAGACCCAATTTCTCGTCCTGACTTAAACCTCTAAGGCTCGTATTACGGAAAATCTGCTCGACACGTCTGGTCTTTCCATCGACGAAGATTGAAAGAACCGCCATATCGTTTTCCGTAAGTGAGTCCAAAGCATCAAGAAGACTCAATTTGTCTCCATAGTCGACAGCATTCCCTGCCGAAATGCAACTTACAAGTGCTTGAGCCAGCCTCTTGATTTTCTGTTCCGAATTGGTTCGCTGTGCCGAAGCGATTGCGCGTTCGATGAGTTCAGGGAATTCCCCGGATTCCTTAATGTGATTCTCTGCGGCTCGAATCTTCGCTTCCTGTCGTTGGAGTTCATTGGCAAAGTGCTGAAAGAACTTGTCAACCCTCTCCGCTTGCTTGTGTCCTTCGTATTCGCTCCAGGCTTGCGCAAAGGAAGAGAAGACGGGGAATGATGCAGCAATTGAACGAAGGCTGCCCTTAACGAGCCTGCTGAAAGTCGATTCTCGGTTGTCGTTCTTGGCATTCATTGTCATGAGTTCCTGCACGCAGGCTGGCGGCTAACGTGCCGCGTAAAACTGCCGCCCCGGCAACCATTCCTTAATTCCAATTATTTTGTGGTTGGCGGGGTGGAGCGAAGACAACTAATATTAAGAAAAAATTTGGATTTCTTTTCGCATCATCAAACAAATGAGCGCCAGTCTTACGCGTGTTATCTGCCGTTGCCCGCAGTCAATATGGTAATCCAATTATGAAAGCCCAACGCTGCGATTGAAGACAGAAAGCCGGAGACTAAACCGATAATGAGCGTTACAATTATCCATCGGTATTTCCACCAGAATGTGGACCGCGTAAGTGCTTCTTCGATTGCACGACTGATGTTATTAAGGTTACTGGAAAACGCCATATCAAGTGGGTTCCCCGACTTATTTTGGTCTTGATTAGGATCAGGTTTCTTTATTATAGAGACTGCGCCGCCATCATACGCAGCGATGGCATCTTCAAGAGTTCCCTTGCGAGTAAAGAATGCGAAAGGAATCTTCCGAATCCTATTCTTGTGAATTATCCTGGCCAGCCTGAAACCTCCGTCTGAGGACTGTCTGAGTTTGCACAGGACTTCCTTAAACTTCGTTTCCGCTTTGAGAAACTCTTGTCTTGCATGCGCTAATTCCTCTAGTTCTGTCTTAGTGTTAAGAGGTCCCGTTGGGTAATAGAGATCAAAAAGGAACAATTTAGGTCTTCTGCCACCGTTCTTCTTAAGATCTTCGAGGGCTTGACTAACAGATGTGCCTGCCCCGATACAATAACGAGCTTTAAGGTTTTCCCGAAAACGCCGTATTTCTTCAGGATCGTCGTCAACAAAACAAATCGACTTGGGTTTCTTCAATTTCATAATTTATTTTCCTTTGTGTACTCTTTAAGGGCAATGGCACATAACGTCCGGCAAAATAATGCAACAGTTTTGCGAATCTATTCATAGGCCCATCGCCAGTAAGCAAAACTGTTGAGTGAGGCTTTTGATGACCGCGACCGTTCCAACGTCGTATTTTTGCGTGTTAGGCGAACACGGTTTGCGTGCCCAGTATAACCCATTGTTTTCGCTATAAACCTTTTTTCAGATCATCAATTCGTTGGTCGATACCAAGTAACTTGTATCGTTGCTCAAGAACGCATCCAAAGATAGAGAGGCTGCAAACACCAATTTGGGCGGTCGTCTTAAGACACAACTCATTGGCGAGGCGGTCCCCAGAAATGTATGCTATCTCAACGAATGCCCCATCTTCCATTTTTGACATTCGCATTGTAGAGGTGAGCGAGAGTTGGTTGGGATGCGCCCCAAAGTCGATGGTTCTTTCGTAGAGGTTCGTAGCAATGTTGCCCTCAATTGGATGAATAGCTTTAAGATGGTTGAGGAGCTTTGTGAGCCTGAATTCGTTTTTGACTTTTTTCTTGGCTTCGGGGCTCTCATTACGCCGGAACCACAGTGGGGCGTCTTGCTTGTGCTTGCTGAACCATAGGGCGTAAAGAGAATTCTCGAGGCAACCACGCAGAATCATATATGCCTCGGCCAATTGGCCACTCAAACTGGCAGTTGAGGCGCAAAGAAAGGACGAGTGGCTTCTCAAAAAAAAGAGTGCTGGAAGCCATTGGCCCGAATAGCTGAGGTTCTCTTGGACGGTCTTGAAAACCGCATCGATAGCGACAAGCCGCTCGTATTCGGGCTTGAGGTTCGATACAGATTCAAAAAGGTGCCTCCGAGAAATCTCGATGAACTCAGAAAAATGGTCGAGGCCCCAATTATGTGGTTTAGTGATTTCCATACGCAAACCGTTTTCGCCTAACGTCTGTGGTAACAACGCAATATTTTTGTGAGCATAGAAATCTCATTCGAGCGAACAAAAATATTGAGCAAGGTTTTTGTGACCGTGATATACCCAACGACGTGTTTTTGCGTGTTATGTGCTTGTTGCCGGCGCGTCAATCAAATATCAATTGTAGTTGCTATGAATCCAATGCTTCGGAGCATTGGCACCAAAATCTAAGACGAAGAGCACATCGCCAGAATGTGAATCAATATAGATGAAACAATATCCAATTGACTTACTCTTGACACGGCAAATACAATCCCAGAAGGCCTTGTTACCGATATAGTTTTGTGTTCGTTTGAGCCAATCGGATTGACGCATAAAGGGAATATGACCCGCTGCCGTATGTGCTGAATCACTGGTGAGGGGATAGGGATAGATGTGTATATCTACCGAATCTGGATTTAAACCCAGTGAATCGAGTTGGATCTTACAAATTTGAAGTGCTTTCGTTTCGGGAATACTGTCTCTATTACCACAACAAGCTACGATAAAAGACAACGAGATTTGAAAAATGACGAACAGTAGAATGTTTGATCTGTTTTTCATTATACAATGCTAGAAATTGATAACTTCAAATCTCGGCGCGCCGGCAATAGCGCATAACGTTTCGGCAAAAAACGCAACGCTGGAGCGAACTAAAATTGTTATTAATGTGAGCGGAAACGTTGAGTGAGGCTTTTCTTTCCATGATCATACCAACGTCGTTTTTTGCCTTGTTATGCGCAGGGCGGCGCGAGAATAAGTCATTTTGTTGGTTCAATATTGCTTTTACCACCGTTACAAGTTCTGCATAATGTTTGAAGATTCTCAAAGATTGTTTCGCCACCTTTCGAATAGGGAACAATGTGGTCGACTTCTAGTTGGATGGAAACATCGTTCGCTGGAGACCTTCCGCAATGGCGGCATTTGAAATTGTCCCTTTTCATAACGAGATGTCTAAGACGCCAATTGATATTTCTCGATGTGCGATGTTTGGTCGCTTTGTCTGATCGCTTTGGGACGAGAGGTGAATCGTCGGCTTGGTTCACGAAATTGACGAAAGCTTGCAAAGCCTTTCTCCAAGTGCCGAATCTGTCCTCGTAGGCTCCAGCGACAAATTCGGATAATGGTTTAGCCATATCAGAATATTTTGGTTGTCGACCGAGCTTTTCCCAAACAGATTCTAGGTTCCGAAAATACTCTTCGTCTGTGACGTTGATGTTTCGAGTTTTCTCAAGACCAGCCTTATGGAGGCTCTTAATCCAGTTTCCAAATCGACGGGTTAGAGTTGTACTGTGAAATCGACCGTGTTCGTTATACTCGTCGATTGTGACAGATCGCTTGCTCAATTGAAGCGCAACTCGTTTGAGGTCGGCGATTAACTCGTCATCAGAAGTATTTCGATGATATTCTTCAATTTCAAATTTCATAATAATCTAGCGCCGCCTTGCGCATAACTCCTGCAAAAACGTAATGCGTCATCAGAACCGACGGGAGGCGTAATGACGCATATATGCGTATTCCCATTTCCTTTGACTGCCGAACGAAGCATGTTAAATCTAATGGTAAGTTTGCCAATTCCCGCACCTTAAATGTACTTGGCGAATATACAAAAGATTTTGACGACTGTCAAACGAAGGAAAAGTCTAACCGTGTTACTACGAAAGGTGATAGCTGGTAGGTCGTAGGTGGTAGGTTTCAAGTTTCAGGTTTTAAGCATTCGGATTTGGGAGTTGATTCGGATTCTCCCGAAGGTCGCGAATGGTTCCTCTTCGGGCCCTTGGGACACGTCTGCAAGACAAAGGACGGCAAACAAAACTAACCCGTCATTTCCCCGAGGGGGTCCTTCGGACGTGACGACACGTTCTTGATCGTAGTGTGACACGAAGCGTCATCCCGACACCTGAACTGAGTCCACCATGCCAACGTTTTGGTTTTCGATATTCGCATTTAGAATTTGAGCGACCACTTCGGCCTTCTCTGAGTGTGGTTGTACATCCGACCGCGAGCCCACCTGCGTGTCGGACACTTCGGTGGATGTCCCCCGCCTAGGTCCCGACTACCGTCGGGACTTCGGCGGGTACAAGACTCGGTCGGGAGCAAGGCTGCAGTCTCTGACTTCTGAATTCTGGCTTCTGACTTCTTGTAACCCCCTCTGAAGAGGGGGCCTACCTTTCCGGCGTCACGCGCAGCAACACGACGCCATGATACGGCACATCCGCCGCAAATTCCTTATCGAAGGTTCCCCGATCTTTTTGCCGCCAGACATCCCGAACCTTGAATTTGCCGGTGATGCCGATGTCGGATGCCTTCAGAATTACATGAGCTTTTCCCTTCGGCCCCCAACTGATGTAGTCCGCAGGTGATTTCTTTTCCGCGAAGTCGGGGAAAAACAGTCCGACTGCCTTTGAGCCGTCTTCCATTTCCTTCACCCAGATCTGACTGCCGCCAGCAGCGGACACGCGCGAGGCCTGCTTCCCAAGCGGATCCTGGCTGACGTCGATCACTTCATCGTTCGTGAGCAGGTTCAGCGTGAACTCGTCGAGCCGCGCCAGGTCACAGCCGATGAGCAGCGGAGCCGACAGCAAACTCCACAGGGTGATGTGAGTATACTGTTCGTCCGGAGTCAGATGGGAAGGATGAAGCTGCGGACCCCAGCCGACAAGTCCCACGACGAGCATATCCGGGTCGTTCCAGTGTCCGGGCTCGGCGTACTTCTCGTGCCCCGCCTGCCCGAAGCCGATTCCCGACATGCTCTCCCACGTGTCGCCGATATCGTCCGTTGTTCGCCAGCAATTTCCGCCGACTTCCGCACCCCATTCCCAGACGTTTCCCATGCCGTACTGACACAAACTGTAGACGATGTCCCGCGGAACTTTATCAAGCGCGGCGCGCATCACCGCGTATGGTTTCTTGAGTTCCGGGAGGGTCTTGTCCTTGGCAATCCCGTCGTACGAGCACCAATCGTATTTCAAATAATCGATGCCCCAGTCGGCATAGCGCATCGCATCCTGCTGTTCAAACTGATAGCTCGCCGTGAAACCCGCACACGTAGTCGGCCCCGGACCGGAGTAGATTCCCAGCTTCAGCCCTTTCGAGTGAACATAGTCGCTGAGCGCCTTCATGTCCGGGAATTTCTTGTTGGTGTTGATCATTCCGTCCTTGCTGCGGCGCTCGCCCTGAAGCATGGAGTCGTTTGCTTCGGGCTTCACCTCCCAGCAATCGTCAATGTTGATGTACGTCCAGCCGTGGTTGGCAAGCCCCGAGGACACCATCGCATCGGCGGAAGTGCGGACCTTCTGGTCATCGACGGCGCATGCCCAGCAGTTCCAGCTGTTCCAGCCCATCGGCGGCGTGAGGCAAATTCTGTCGCCCACGGAAATCCGGAGGTCACGGGTTGCCTCACCGAGATCATTCTTCGCGATGAGCGTAACCCTGTAATCGCCTCGCTTGTTCAGTGTTCCGGTGATCCGGCCGGAGGCAGGGTCGAGCGTCAATCCGTCGGGCAGGTTCCTGGCTTCAAAGGTGATGGGGAGCTTTCCGGTCGCCGCTATCGTGTAAAGGAAGGGACGCCTGGGCCGGACGCCGAAGATTTGAGCACCGTTGATCCTGGGTTTTTCCGACGGCTTCGGAGTGAGGACGTACATCTCAGGAACGCTATTCGTCACCATTGCCGACGGCGCCACGTTCTCAGTAAGTTCAATCTTGGCATCAGCCCAATCGGCATGGTCCCATCCGTTTCCGTCGCCGGCGTCGCCCGCCAGCAATCCGAGCTGCTTGACACCTGAAATGTCGACGTCCAATTTCTTCGGAGCCTCGCCTCTCTTCATCACGCCGCTTTCCCACAAAACCTTCTTATCGCCGAGCACGTAGAAATCGATGCTCGCCTTGTCTTCTTTGATTTCATCGTCGACTCCCACGGAAGCGCTGAAACGCTTCCCTTTCCCGTCGAGGTTGATCAGGAATGTGCTGATCGCGTGTGTCCCGACCCCCCTCTCGAACGTTTGTCCGTGGATGGACAGACGATTTCCTTCCACCGATTTTTTCGCGTGAGGAGTTCCCCATCCCGATTCCATGGACGACAGATCGAATTCATCGAGCCAGAGCGTTTGCGAAAAAGCCTGACTCAATGAGACGAGCAGAAACAGGATGGTGAATGCTATGATGTTTTTCATAAGTCCCTCTTTTAGATTTACGATTTACGATTTACGATTTACGATTTGCGCATTTGCCTAGAGTTCTTCTAAAGTGATTTTCAGAAGAAGTCCTTTGGCTTTTACCCTCACCCCTTTCCCCTCTCCCATTGGGAGAGGGGAACCGAAGGGGTGAGGGTTGTAGGTGACATATTACGAGACTCTATTACATTCATGTATAACGTCACTTGTTAATCGTACTATCCTTCTAATGAGTCTAACCTTCGCTGGCTAGACTCCGCAACGATGAATCTCGTTTCTTGGTTCTTGCCTTTTGCTTCTTGCCTCATATTCAAGGTTCAGATGTCTCAAATTGCCAATTGAAAGTTGTAAATGCCATCTAAAGGTATCACTTTTCTCCTGAAGATTCAATATCCGCTTCACCCATCTTTATATTTCGCACAACCTCGCCCGGCGCAAGCGGCATTGGAGGCATTGGCCGTTGGGCCGACTTCTGCGATGAAACGACGGTTACCGGCACCCCCTGCTGCTTTTGCCGGCAAACCATCCAGACTGCCACATGCCAGGTACCGGAGCTTTCTCTTGATATGACCCGGATCTGCGCCGCATGCCTGCCCGCGGGAACCCGGAGCGTGTACCAGGCAGATGCGCCCTCGGTCGGTCCGTTCTTGACGGTATCGACTTTACCATCGACGGCGAGAAGCACGAGCGGCAATTTCCTGGCATTGCCGCCCGCAGAGGGTGTCAATAGAGCCTCCAGGGAAGCACTACGGACGGACTCGCCGAGCGTGAATTCCAAATTCACCTCTGTTTTGCTTGACGCGGTGAGTGACTGCTTCTCCAGCGGCTCCGGCTGCCGTGGTGTGCCGGAAACGACTTCGGCAAGTTGTGTCTCCTTCCCATCCAGAAGAAGCGACTTCATCAACTCCGGGTTCAAGACACGGATGTCCCCGGTTGTTTCATACACCGTCAATGATTGACTTTGTGCGTCTCCTTTGTCGACCCCGAACCTTGCTCCCGCGATGAGCGGCACATCCGCCTCCGACAACGGATAAACTTCGTAGATTGCCATCTCGTATCCATCAAGCGGCAGGTTCACAGACGAACCGGCGGAATAAAGCTTTGGCGAGATCCATCGCGACGGGTACACCTTCTCAACGACGAGCGAAGAAGCGCCGGGGTCTATGCCGAACGCCGGATCCAATTTCACACTCAGCGAATTCGGCTCGATCCACGGATTGCGGGCGGCAACGACTCCCTTCTTCCCCTTCATGTGAACATATCCATACGTCTCTCGCTTTGTGGGGTCGCCGCCGACCATCTCAGTCGTCGAAAGAATCGGAAACCGGTCTTTCGCCCAATGCATTGCCTGCCCGAGGGCGTTCCACTCGCCGTCGGTGAGAATATCCGGCGAGATGTACAACTCCCACATCGCCACTCCTCGGGCGAAATACAGCAGGACTTCATTCGTAAATTTGTCGAGCGGCTCTTCCTTCCCGCCCAGCCATTCGAGATTTCCCTTGATAATGCCGTGGGTCATCAGGTTGGCTATCGGAAACCACATCTGCCGATTCTTGAAATCATCGTACAACACAAAATCACGGTAGGTAATCGCCGCGTCCCGCGGGCTGATGGACGGAACATCGGCATAGCCGTAGTCCGCACCCTGCATCCAGATCGTGTTCGCGTACTTCACCCACCAGGGGCTGAGCCAGGTACCCGAAGTGATGTTCAGAAACATATTTGGATTCTTTGAACGAACGGACCGGCACATGTCGATCACTTTCTCCATTACTGCGCGGCGCGAGTAGATCCCCACGGGATGACCGTGGTCGGGTTCGCTGCAGGAGAACTGAATTCCATCCCATTTGAAGTAGCCGACTCCTTCATCCGCCGTGAAATCCGTCACCCTTTTCTTCAAAAGAGCGCTATAGTTCTTGCCCGCAACGCACATCTGGTCACCGACCATTTCATAGCCGTGCTGTTTCATCCATCCGGTTCGCTTCGAACGGAACGAATATCCACCGATAGGTCCAAACCACAATCCCAAGCTCGTGTTGGTCTTTCTGAGTTCATCGGAAATGGGTTTCAGTCCGCGGGGAAACTCCTTCTGCCTCAGCACCCAATCGCTCTCATACACATCCCAACCGTCGTCGAGGACGAATGCGTCCAGCTTGATCTCGTGCTTTTCGATCATGTTTTTCCTGATGAGGTCGATAATGTGGAAAATATTCTTTTCGTTCATCCAATTTCCCTCTTGCACCCGCGGGTATTCCGGTGAGCGCAGGTCGTACCAGCTATTATAGAGCGTGTAAGGTTTGAGCGGGGCAACTCGAATATCATCCACGTACTTCATGAACCACCATTTGACGTAGGCATTGGGCGTGATACCTTCGACAGCCCATTCGCTTTCAATCCCTGTTCTACCGATCTTCTCTCCGATTTCCTGTCCGCAGGTCATGCGCATCTCGTGCGACAATGTTTGAACCGTATTATCCGCCGCAGGATATTCGAGACCAAAGAATCCTCCGCCCTCGCCGGTCTGGAATGCAACGGGCTGGCCGAAGCCGCCTTCCTTGATGATCGTTGGCGCACCCGTCACGACAAGATCACAGGGGAAAATCTTCTGGAGGAAGTGGCCGCCACGGGACGTATCTGCCACAATGAGTTTTCTCCGTACATAAAAGGACGCCGGTTCAACCTCGTAGACAACCTGAGCAAGCATGGGAAAATCATCCCCTTTGAGTGACAGTATGAGTTCTTTTTTCCCGCCGTCAAGTTGTTTAAACTCATGTCCTTGAATTCTGAAATTACTCTTGTTCAATCTCGCCGGGTTTTCGGCGTTATTGACGAAGTTGGGCGCCTGCCACTCGGTCCACATGACCTCCATTCCAAAATCTCCGTCGGTTTCAATCGGTGAAGGATGTCTCCCGTACTGCTTCGTCCAGCCGGATTGACCGATCAACTTATCGGAGAGGATCTTGCCGGAGTCAATCACGATGGAGTATTCAATTTGATCGTTTGATAAGGTCAAGATGGTCTTGCTGCCGTCGCTGCGTTCTTGACTCTTGACCTGCTGCCCGAATGACAGCACAGTAGTCAGAAGAACGAGTGCTGCCAGTTGGACTATTGAAATGCAGGGACGGGCGGTATGATTCCTTATGTGAACTTTGTTTTGGAAATGTGGAGGATGCATAAATGTTCCTTTCTTAGTGAAAAATTCCAAACTCGAACACATAGACAAATCTTAAATCCGAATATCTAAACTCTAAACAAATCCTAAATCTTAATATCTAAATTCTAAATTCCGCTTTCCAGAATCCCGCGACCGGCGGAATCCAGAAGCGGGACAAGCACCAAGTACCAGCATCTAAACCAAGACATCCCAAGAATCAAAAATGTTTGTCGTTCTGATTGATGTTTTGATTTTTGGATTTAGAACTTAGATTTTGTTTAAGATTTCGGATTTAGTGCTTAGAATTTATCTATGATTTAGTGCTTCAGATTTCGGACATCGAACATCGTTTTGCGCAACGCTACCTATCAGCGGTCCAACTGCCTATCGACCCGAATCA
>JBEKTW010000032.1:0-63653 GCA_049515655.1 Bacteroidota bacterium | reverse complement strand
GAAGTCGCGACGCTTGTGAACGGAGCTGAGGATGCGGGGTACAAGTCGGTAGAGTTCAGCGCGACAAACTTGCCGAGCGGCATTTATACCTACAGACTGACTGCAGGGACGTATACGTCCGTTCGAAAGATGTTGATGATAAAATGACGAAGTCATTGTATCAGAAACCCCGCGTTCTTTCGCGGGGGTGTTAGTTAAGTGACATTCGCTGCAGGCGAGGACGATAGCCCTCGCCTGCGTGCTTCTCAAGCGGGAATGACGGGTTGATTCTGTTCGCCTTCCCCGTCTTGCCGATATGCTTCTGATCGGCATCTGAACGTAGGCAAGATGGCTCCAGTCCAGATCCCGACCTACAACGTGTCGGGATGACGCCTGGGTGGACAGGAATGGCGGGGCGGCCTTCTTGTTTCAGACCGCTCATAGTCAAACTCTACCACAGTCGATTCCGAACCATGATTTTGGGGATTATAGGATTACCATGATTAAGATAAGCAAGGTAATCCTGTGAATCGAGCGAATCGTGGTTCAGACTTTTTCGCCCGATGATGTCTGACCTGGCTGCCGGAGCGACCCGCCGCCCTACAAGGCATGCCGCAGAGATCCAGGCAGGCTATCGGCGAAACCCGCTGGCCCGCAATGTTACAACATCCCAGGCAGGGACTTCGACTTCGGAGCCGATTTTTTCCAACGGCCTTTCGCTAGTGTTGCTCAACCATATCGCCTTTGGCGCTGGGGCCGCCCACCTGAGCCTTGCCTTCTGTGTTCTCCCGGAAGCACCGAAGAGACGGACGATTATTGCCTTGTGATCGTCGCTGGGCTTCATGGCAAGGACGACCACACCTTCCGGCTCGACGAGAAGGCGGGAGCGAGAAGTCGGCTTGCCGGAGGCCGGCGCGGCTATGAGCGGCTGGCTCAGGGCTGTAGCGAACCTCGTTGCAGCGTCCGGCTCAAAGGTAAGATGCGGACGCAGCACATACCGGAAAACGACGGGACCTTCCTGATATGCCCGGTAATTGGTGCTCCAATGGTTATTCATGGCCCATGAAAAGAGCTCCTGCGTGGGGGCGACGTGTTTCCGCCAGACAGAGGGATTAGTTTGGGAACCCAGCAGCGTCGCGGTGATGCCTCCGACTTGGACAAGCGGCGCATCCAGTGTAACCCAGGTAATCCCCTGGCGTTCGTTGGAGACATCCGCCCACCGGCCGACGGTGAACCAGTTCTTGCAGGCGCTGGGCATCTGGTCGATCTCAGGCTGCATCGTGCCAAGCGGCAGATCCAGTCGCATAACACCTCCTTCGACATTGAAAGGAAACGCAAAGTTAACACTCTCCTTGCCGCCCTTCTGGGCAAACTCCCAACTGCCCGGCCGGTCGCTTACCGATGTCCGTTTCTTATCGACAGTGTTGATCAACTCGACATAATCGAAGCCTGCGAACAGCCGTACCTCGCGCGTCAGTTTGTTACAGCCAGGAGCGCCGGATTCGATCAAGAACGAGGCTACGAGTGGACCTGGTTCTTTCACCGTAATTGCCACGGGGCCGTTCCGCCGGAGATTTACAATGCTGTCTCCCGGAAGGAAAAGATAGTCGTTGATGGCATAGCTCGAAGCTGTATCTGCAAAGTTGCATTGAATTCCATTGATGGAAAGGTCGGTCACTCCTCCGGTCTTTTTGTCCACGCGTACTCTTACAATATCGTTGGCAAGCACGTTGTCATGTGCTGATGCCTTGCCCGCTGATAACGTCTTCCCCGCAGAAACGGTATATCGCCGCTTCGAGAACGCGGGCACATCACTGGCGACGAAAGCGAGTTCCCCGGTGGTCAGCCGCTGTGAAGGGACGGGGCGGCCTTTATCATCGGTCACGCGATCACCCGCCGCTGAGAGGTCTTTTGAAAGCAATACCAGATCTGTGCGCTGCCAGGAGGCAGTGTTGAAAACGTCGACGGCTCTTGTGGGTTTGCCTGCGCCTGCCCGCCGCAATGCTCCGACGAGAAGCTCGCGGGACATACTATCAACCTCCAGTGCATATGACCGTTTTATCTCCCATTGTTCTTTTGTTGCTTTGTTCTCCGGATCGGAGACACTGCACCAGGCACCCCAGGTATGTTCCGAGTAGAGGAGAACGTGCCGCCATGCATCTTCGAAATCTGCTACCGGAAAGCCTCCGGGATTCTGCATGGTCCAGAGTGCCTCCGCTTGCGTGAGGCGGTCCGCGCTGGCGCGGTTCATCGCTGTCTCGAGCGCCGATGATCCCGCGCCGTCCTCCCAGTACGGTGTCCAGTCACCGCGGAGCCGTGGAATCCGGTCCCCATAGCGCTGTTCAAACGCCCGGAAGGCCGCGCTCGTCGAGGAAATGATGAACTTTGGCCATGTGTATTTCGTGTTCCATTCTTTGATGAATCCGCAGATTGCAGAGTCCGGCACGGCATTGTCTCCGTGTCCGCTCCAGCGGATGTACGCGATATCATATGGGTATCCGTCTTTTTGGAGCTGTCCCTGGTAATCAGCTACAAACTGAGAAGACAAACTGCCGATGATGTGCGACATTGCGTAACCCTTAAGCGGTATCCATACCAGCACACTTTCCTTCCCCGACGGCGAGGTCCAGTAGAACGGCTTATTCTCCAACTGCACCATTATGTCGCCGATACGGTCGAAGTAGTTCGGCGCGGTGGAAAAATACCTAATCCCCGCCTGCGCCATCGCCGTCACTGTGCCCCACGTGTATCCCGGCACATCGCTGATCATCGCGGCATCGATCGTTGTGTTGCATTGCCCGGCAAGCTGCGTGGAAAAGCGGAATAGCCTCAACAATTCTTCCGGCCGGCAGAGACCTGTCAGCTCGTTCAAATACATCCCGTTCAATCCCACCCAGCCCTTTGATACTGCATCGAGAAACTCCGAACGCTGCTCTTCGGACAACCGGCGCTGATACAAATCCGCTGCCCACAAAACTTCGACATTCCATACAAAACGCGCCCCTTCGGGGTAGTCGGCAGTTCTCCGGGCATACTCGATACCCTTCAACAAATTGTCAACTTGCTTTTGTTCAACCGCAGTTTGTATCTCTGTGTACCCAATATCCGTATGCGAATGAGGAAGGACATAGATGATCATCTTACGGACGGGTTTCACGGCGATGTTGGTATCGGCCACCATCGTGCCGCCTTCCCAAATGCCGACATGAACCACGCTGTCGTTCACAACTGCCGGCACCGGTATCTCGGTACTCGCAACGCCAGCTTTAATCGGGGTAAGGGAACTATCAGTCCCGGAAACACGCACAGCGACGACCGCCGAATCTCCCGTATGTTTCAGACTCAATTGAATCGTCTGAAAGAATTTGCCATTCTTCTCAAATACAAAAGGGAGCGCCCTGACTGAAACAACAGATGTTCGAGCTGCAACCTCCATCAGTCTGATATCCCCGGGCGTCACCAAGCCGATCGAGTTGTAGAGAAACCAGCTGCCAGAAATCGTTGTAATGTCAATCTCGTTGTCGCCCGAAACGAGCAACCCCGTCGGGAATTCGAACTCAAATTCATACCTCTTCCCTTTTTCAGGCTCACCGTTCAGAGATTCGTCTCCCGCACCTTTCGGCAGAGTCTGATCGAAATCGTGACCGTTCACCTGGACACGCAGATGAGGTGGAACTTCGCTGTGGGTATCAACCAGGTCGAATTTGAGATAACATCTGCCGGTGTCCGCCTGAGATCTCGTCCCAAAAATAATAGTGAACGTATGCTGCCGGCTGCCGGCCCATTGATCTTTAGGTCCGGGATGAACATAGGGCCAGCAGGTTCCTTCTTCGGAGCGGCCAACGACAAAGAATCCATCCTGTCTGTATTCCCTCCACCGGTCCGGAGCAAGAGCAAATCGAGAATTGCCTTGACCCGGGTGACCGATCTGCCACAGAATTCTTGTTCCATTGTCTGTACCGGCGCGGGCTACGAGAGTACCCGCGACGCAAAGCATTGTCAGTATCAGTAGTAGTATTCTTTTCATATGGGTGCCGTGAGTTCAATAATTTGTTTAGTATAACTGCAGCACGAGTTTCGAAATTCCAGATTTCACTTTACGGGTCTTTCTCCACCGTTGCGTAAAGTTGATGCTCTATCTCTTCAAGGCTTCTGCCTTTTGTCTCCGGTAATAGTTTCCAGACAAGAAGCAGAGCGGGTAGGCATAATGCCGCGAAGATCCAGAACGTTCCACCCGGGCCGCAACGCTCCAGCATCCATGGCAATACCTGTCCGACAATCGCGTTGGCTCCCCACAAGGCAAATATACCGATGGACATTGCTCTGCCGCGGATGTGTGTTGGAAAAATCTCCGAGATGACAATCCACGTAACCGGTCCGTACGAAAATGCAAAACACGCAATGAAGAACATGATGAAAATGATCAGCAGAGCGCCGTTCGCGATTTGCAGCTCGAAGAACAATCCAACCGCCAATAAAGAAATGCATGCCCCCGAAATCCCATAGAGCAACAAAGGCTTTCTCCCGAGCTTATCAACCTGCCAGATTGCAAGCAGCGTAAAAAGTACGTTGACGAATCCGATCAAGACCTGCCCTCCAAGCGCATCGCTAATCGACAAGCCGGCTTGTTTCAATATTTTGGGCCCGTAATAGATAATTGCGTTGATACCGCTGAATTGTGAAAATACGGGAAGCAATATCCCGATGAGCAATGGCACTCTCATCGCAGGATTCAGCAATTGAGCCATCGATACTTTTTCCCGCCCGATCGTGCTTGCGATCTGCTCGTATTCCAGACTGATATTTTCAGCCCTTTGAATTTTTGCGAGTACGGCCTTTGCTTTCTCCGTCAATCCTCGCGAGATCAACCAGCGCGGACTTTCAGGAACAAACAAAAGCAATACTATGAACGCGATGTCGGGGATGATCATAGTGCCGAACATCCCGCGCCACACTTCTCTGCTGTAAATCCATTGCAGCATTCCCTCCGGTTGAGCGGCTCCCTGCGACAGATTGAGAATCCATGCGTTTGAAAAATACGCACACAGAATCCCGATAGTGATCGCGAATTGATACAGCGAGACCAGCCGCCCGCGAATAGAAGGAGGCGCGATCTCAGAGATATACAGCGGCGCAAGCATCGATGCTACGCCGATGGCCAGGCCAGCAACAAGCCGGGAGAAGATAAGCGCAATGTGCGACGGTGCGAACGTACAACCCAGTGTCGAGACGAGAAAGAGCAGTGAAGAAAGAATAAGAATCTTTTTGCGTCCGAATCGGTCGCTCAACATTCCAGCAAATGCAACGCCGACGATGCAGCCCACGAGCGCCGAGCTGACAAACCATCCCTCCGCGAGCGTGCTCAAGTGGAATTGGGTTGTTACGAACGTTATCGTGCCTGAGATCACCGCCGTATCGAAACCGAAGAGAAATCCGCCGATGGTCGCCGTTAACGATGCGCCCCAGAGCAAAAATGGATTCCTCTGTTTGCTCGATGTATCAGATTGGTTATGCATCACTTTCATTTCTGATGTGAAAACCAGAGTTCAGGAATTGCTGCAGGCATCGCTTTTCACAAACACTTTCAGCAGTTTGGCAGGCGAACGACCTTCATTCTCGATACGAAAGCTTTTCGCCGCCGCAGGCACGATAAAGGTCTCGGCATAATTGAATCGCCGCCGCATTCCGTTTTCCGTTTGAACGACAACCGAGGATCCTTCGACCAGACTCAGCACGAGACACCTGTGTTCTGTCTGAATACGCAGCTCGCTTTGGAACTCGTACCGGTGAACGTCATAGAATTGAAGGGGATGAGTCTTGAGGTGATAGAGTTTCCAATCGACACCCTCCTCGATCAGTATCGGTTTTACAATAAGTTCTTCCCCAACCTTTTTCCCCTTCCGGTCGAAGCAGAGATTGTTGAACGCATGCTCTATATTGATCGGCCTCGGCTTCCCGTCAAGGTCCATCCTCAGCCAATCATACATTTTGAACGTGTAGATGTACGGAGTGCTGCTGATTTCGAGCACGAGGTTATTTACTCCTGAGCCATGGATTGTGCCGTTTGGTATGAGGAACAGATCATGTGTATGTGCCGGATGCGATTGGACGTAATCGTCAATTTCAACCGGGGTGCCATTGGCCAGGCTTTTCACCAGCTCGTTTCTCCATTGTGCGGGGTCTATGCTCTCCTGGAAGCCGAGATAAACTCTGGCGCCTTTTTTTGTGTCGAGGATATAATATGATTCGTCTTGCGTGAAGTTTTCACCGAATACTTCTTTGATGTATTCCGGACGAGGATGGCATTGAATGGAAAGGTTTCCGCCGTCAAAGGTGTCGAGAAAATCGAAACGTATGGGAAATTCATCGCCGAACCTGCCCGCGGCTTCGCCGAGAATCGCCTCATTGTCAGCGTACATCAGAAAATCAAACGACGCCTCCAACATTCTCCCGTCCTTTTGAAATATGAGACCGTTTTCCGGGACGATTAGCTCAAACGACCAGGCATAGTTCACGACATCCTTGGCACTGCCGGGGATTTTTTTCTTAATCCAGGTTCCGCCCCACACGCCCGGTTCGAACCATGGCCGTACACGGAATGAGCTTGTGCTCATCTTCTGTAGTCCGCTTCGGAAGGCCTGTCCCGCCATCCAGGTAATCTCATCCGGCCGCTGTCCATCGACGATGACATCCAGGGCGGGCAGAAGTTTCTTTTTGTGGCTGTTGAGGATAACCCAATCGACAAAATAGAAGCGTTTGTACGTCTGCGCCGAGTCTCCAGGCCCCGATGTACCGAGATTGCAAAGACTCTTGGCTCTCATTCTATACTGCAATTCGTTCTTGGGCAAATCGATATAGACCAATGCTCCCTTCCAATTTGCCAGAGCAGCTCCCGGTCCGGCAAGAATGTTGACCTCGAATCCGGAATCGGGAACGAGCTTCTCCAGTTTTTCTCTGACGAAGAAATCCGAAAGTTCCTTGTCACATCGCTTGCCGAACACCGGGTCGTCTCCATTGAGAAATGGCTCCACGAGTTTATCCAGATTCCTTTCATCCAACATGGCGGTTTGAACCTCCCGCCAGACAAAACTCTTTCCGTGTTTCTTCAGTTTCGCAGTGAGTTTTTCTCTGACTATATCCCAGAACACACCAACGTAACCATCTATGACGACATTTTTCTTCTGGCAGATCCAATCGGCCAATGTATCAAATCCCGCAAAGATCTCCCCATCTTCAATCGGGAAGGTCGGATAAACGTCGTAAACTCCTGATGTTGTCGGTTGGATAGAAACGGGTGCAAGCGGTTGAGCGGTATTGCGAAGTGAAATGCGGGATTCCCGCCGGTGATGTTGATGAGTATCCATGAAATCCTTAAGTAACTTTGCAGCGCCGATGACCGGAGCGTCCTCCTCCAATGATCCAATTCTCACTTCGACAGAATCGTATTGTCCATGAATGGCCTCCGTAAGGCAGTGCAAGAATATTTTCCCGGCACGGGAAATATTACCGCCGATGACCAGGACTTCGGCCTGGAATTCTTTCAACCATGGAGCGAGGAACCCGGCGAGATTATCGCTGAATTCATTGAACACCGCGATTGCTATGGAGTCACCCCCGAGCGCCCTGCCGTACAACTCTTTGACGGAGGAGACTGTCCCGCCGGTGAGCCGTTGCCAACGTTGAAGAAACCATCGTGAAGAAAAATAATCATCAGCGATGCTCTCCTGATAAGGAACATCATACAAAAACCCGCCATCGGGAATGCCGTGGCCTTCCGAAAGCACATTGCCATTCTCCAAGAATGTCGAGCCGAAGCCGGTACCCAATGTAATACCGAGGACCCGGCGAAATCCCGACGCCGCGCCCGACCAATATTCCCCGACCACACAACATGAGGCATCATTCTGAAAGAGAATCTCGAACTCGAGAGATGCTCTCAGGAAGTTCTTCACATTCACCCCGAAGAGCTTGTCAAACTTTGACACTCCGGCGATCTCGGAAATTCCTTTCTCATAGTCAAACGGACCCGGCATTGCGATTCCAATCCCTCGGATTTTTCTCCGTGGGACAGCCCGAAGGCTCAGCTGGATTGCCCTGGACCAAACAGGCAGAACCTTTGAGGCTTCTCCATGCGGGTCGACCGGAAGTTTGATGCTGCTGCCGGCGACTATCGAAGCTGTATGAAGATCCACGCAACCGGCTGAGACGTGTGAACCGCCGACATCGACTCCGACCGCAACGGATGTGTTGTTAGCGCCGCCCATACACTATGTTCATGTGAAAAATAGGTGTCCTCTAGTGTCGTGTCACTCAAATAGTTTTAATAAGTCCTTGGATCGTTATGGCACCCGCAACCCTCTCCCCTTCGATTCCCCTCTCCCATTCTGGGAGAGGGGAAAGGGGTGAGGGTAAAAAGCCGAAAGACTGAGTCAATGTATTTCTGATACACGATACTGGCTGTCGCAGAGCTTCACAGTGCTAGTTCTTTCCTTGCTTCCCGATTGTCACGCCAGAGTAGTCTTCATAGGCTCTCGTACATCGCACACGCATCAGCAGACCTGCTGCACATCAATCTCCAGCAGCGCGCCGACTTTTCGGAGCTTGTCCGCCACATGGCCTATGCCAATCGCGCAGTGATGTGCAGGGCCGGCCTTCGACCATTCATTCATGAATTCCTTGACACCGACGGAGAACCGGTACCGGCTATTCGTGTTGCCGATTTGTAAAACCGGGCCCGGCACCGACTCCCCCTCCGCCGTCAATAATGATATTTTCCCGCCGGTGCCCTGGACCACCGAAAGCAGCGTCACCGGACCGTTCTTGACAGTCATCTGAATTGAAAGTCCCTTGCCTGGTTTCCCGTGGTACAGGGGCAGGGGCACGAGCCCTACAGGTCCTTCAGCAATCGCGCAATGCGCAGGTCCATCGTGCCCGAAGTAAATTACTTCATCCTGAGCCGCCCGCACCCAGAAGATCCATGATTTTCATTGCCTGCACATTCTTGATTTCGCACTCCCCTGCGACGGGCACGCCGTGGCCGGTTAGCAACGTGTTGCCGGGGATCATCGAGGTGACAGTATCGCGATAGGGATTACCCTCCACGCTCTCGTAGTAGTAAGCCATCGAGCCGAGATTGTGCTTTTCCACTAATGCATCGAGAGCACACGAGGATTTCGCGGCGCGAACCAGCTCCGAATGCTCGCACTCCCGTGATACGTTGAATTCTTTCCGGAACTGTTCAATTTTATTTTGCACCTGCGCATCGGTGACAGCTTCCCGAAAGGCATGCAACTCGCACATCTCAAGCAGCTCAAAATGACTGCCGAACACAGCCGACTGTTGTGTCATGTCGCTGTAAACATCGAGCATCCCGCCGTAGTAATGTCCAAGCACGCCGACCCGATTTTCACGCATGCCGCCGGCAACTTTCGCGGCTTCCACCCAATCGCGGATTTCCAGCCATGCCGTCTCATCCTGAAGAAACCCGGTAACGAGGTGATATGCTATGCCGGCACGGTTAAAAACGCAGGCGATCTCGGGCGCGCAACATGCCTGACAATGCTCAAGCCATACACCAGTCATCGTGCCGCGGTCGCCGAGACGATTGAATTCTGCGTAATCAAGTTGCGGTGTCGGCTGAAGGTTGAGCACCACAACCGGTACCTTGGTTCTTTGCGCCACCGGCAGGACGGTCGAAGAGAGCGCATATGTGGAGATGTAGAGGAAGATCAAATCAACCTCCTCGCGTCGGAACAATGACGCCGCTGCGTGCGCCTTACCGGTGCTGTCCACCATCCCGGCATCGATGAGATCCACGCCAAAGCTCCGGAGCCTGGCTGCTATCTGGGCTTGGTAACCGGTCAGCCGGTCCAACAGTCCGGCAAACTGCGGCCAGTAGGTGTCAAGTCCGATCCCAAATAAGCCCACTTTGATATTGCTTCTCATTCTGGGTTTCATCTCAGTCTTCCTCTCTGTTGACGATCATGAGTAATACAAGAGAATTAATCCGGCGGCTTCAGCGGAAGCTGCAGCCAAGCCAAACCGATATCGCGCCTCATGTGGCTCTTGCTGTCACCGCCGGGAGCGTCGTAGAGGATCGCCAGCCTGTCCCCGACCCTCACGACAGACGGCATACCGATGCACTTGCTGCTCCAGGTGCAGTTCTTGCCATCGAGAACGACAGCCTTGTTTTTGGAATCCCAATTGTTCAGGTCTTTGCTCCAATAAACCCAGATCGCATCAGTGAATTCGATCCCCTCTAACCCGATATGGTTGGTAAATAAGAACCAGGTTTTGTCAGCCGGCTCATAATAAATTGAAGAGTTCTCCACCTGTTCTTCAGGCGGTACGATGGGCTGCGCGTTCATTGTCCATGGCCCGTCAAGGTTCTTTGTCCGCGCTATGCTCAGCGTGCGTTTGATCGGGTTGTCCGTCGACGCGCTGAAGAACATCAGGTATTCGCCGCCATGCTTGATGACCTGTCCCGGGCTTGCCGTCGCAGAATAGTATGTTCCGGGTTTAGTTCGGAATGGATGGACATCTTTCTGCTTGATCCACGGGCCTGCGGGGGATGCGCCTTTTGCCTTGAGCGTGAGGTACGGAAAACTGGGAATCATGTCCGGGGGTGGCGTGCTGTGGGGTGTTCCAAGGTAGAACATGTGCCAGACCTTGCCGTCATTATAGACCCAGGGAGATGAAGCAGAGGCAGCATCATTTTCGCCCTTGTTGCCCAACGTAAGTGCGGGCCCCCTTTTCCCCCAGTTGACCAGGTCCTTACTGACGGCCAGGCAGGCGATCCATCCGTTCGGCCCGGCGCCGTCGTAGTACAGATAATATGTTTCACCGACCTCATTGACGATCGCCTCCCTGGCGCCAAGATAATCGCAGCTATCAGGCCCATCGCCATGCAGCAGAACGCGTCCCTGATCCTTTGCATCGAGCCGGTACTCCGGATAGGGCCGGCGGTCGGGGTACGTGATCGGCTCAGCCCTTGTGAACTTCGACCCGTTGCGTACAGACTGCGAGGTAAGGGCTTTTCCTGACGGGGGCTTGTCTGCCTCCTGGGCGATCGTCCGTTGAAGGATACACCAACTCCCAAGCAGTATCACTAACAAAACTTGCTTGTTCACTTTACTCCTTTTCCTTTTTCAATATCCAGACATTCCCTTGCCTCTGGATTGGCAAAACACTTTTGCCTTCGATTCTGATTGCATTTGAGCTTCCGCCGGCATGCATCCAGATCGGTTTGGAGCTCTGAACTTCGTAGGCGATCTGTCCCTCTTTCTCACGATGCCATTGGACATTCACGGTGCCGGAATCGTTCGGGAAAGGAACTCTTCCTGATCCCTGTTCCAGCTTCCCGGGGACAAGACAGAACTCAAAATGATCCCTCCCCCGACCGAAGCAGGGAGATATACCAAGAACGTACTTCGACAACTGCGCCGTCGGTGAGGATGCCCAGACGTGACAGTGACTCCAGCCGAGTGGAAAACGCGCAGGGCCGTCAGTCAAAAACTGTTCATCAATCCATGATTGAAACCAATGCGCACCGAGAATTTCGACTCTCAGTTTCGTACTGCGGTTGAGAGTGAAGACTCCACGGAAGGCGGCATACTCGTCGACCCGTTTCTCTGATTCCGGCAACCAGCCGCCGCCCCACGTTATCTCCGATGACCGATTTTCGGTCGAGGTCTTCTGAGCAAGACATATCATTCCTTGCCCTGCAAGTCCCACACAGAACATGAAGATGACACGCCATGTACGGATTGAAGTGGAGGCGTTAGAGTCGTTTACATTCATTTGTCTATTTTCATCTTAAGCGGTGGAGTGCTCCTCATCTTTGATCCATTCCTGGTGAGAATTTGACCCTTCCAAACCGCATCACCCGGTTCTGCGAGAATCACTGTTGGTCGTAGCGGGTGCTCTTTTTGATATACTCTTGAATGGTCGTGTCCGATACAAATCCTCTGGAGATTAACAATTCGTAATATCCCTGGATTATCTTGCCCGTTTGAGTCCCGCTTGATTCTTTTCGTATGAAGTCATAGGCGTTCCGAAATTCGCTTTTAAGAATATGAGTTTCAAAATCGAAAGCGGGTGTGTTCTCAAATCCAGACATAAGAGCGTGCAAGCAGTCATGATATTTTTGTTTGCATTCTTCGATCTTGACAAACCCCGGATTATCGCGAATAAATGTTTCCCATTGAATTGCCCTCCCGGCAAGTTCTCTTACAGAGATCTGTAGTCCGGCATCTTTTGCGACCGGTTTGTTTTCGTCGTTGATAATCAGTTCCACATAATTTCTTGTGGGCTCTGATACGTATCCGGAAAAATTCTTCACTATGTAGTCGGCTTTGCCGGATGCAACACAAATAAAACCTTCAACGCACTCGATCTTGAGCCCGAATGCATTCAGTTGTTCTAACAACGATAAATCAGCTTGCCGATATGTTTGATGATCCGTCTCTAATTTCTCTTTCAGTGCATTCTCATCCGGGTTGGCGGGATAGTCGATGACATCAGCAAACTCTCCAAATCTTGGGCAGCCGCCTTCCTTTTCCAGACCGGCTGCCTGGCTGTCTTTAACCGCATTGAAGTATTGCCAGAAAACCCAAAATGCAGAATCACAAAATACTTTGTGGCTTGAATCGACCACTTCTCTGTACCTCTCAACCGCGAGCTTGATCGTATTCAAGTCGTGCGTGTTTAATAACGATATGTAGTTACCATACTCGGCAATCTTGTCCTGCATAAGGGGGCACCTGGCGCCGGCAAGATGAGATAACAGGAAAATACCGATAAGCAAATATAGATTTGTATTCATTTAATTTCCAATTGTTCCGGGTGAAGAATCTGGAAGTAATCTTCAACCTCCTGGTAAATCAATTTTCCGTTACTTGTGTCAAGAATCAAATCCAGAGCGATGATTCGTCCCAGGTATTCTTTAACATGAAGGAGCTTGTCATTGATCCAGTCCAAACGAACACCGTACGATGCGTGATCCAGAAATCTTAGCTCAAGGATGTTTCCTTCTCCGATATTGTCGATGACAGCATAACTATTCCAGGGCCCGGCCCTAGTGAAATCAGCCTCATGTACATAATAGTACGCAGTCTTATTCGAGTTCTCTTTTTTCTGAATCTCGGTTGTCGATTCTGGAAGGCGATCAAGCTTGGTAATCTTTAGATGATCTGAAAAGTAACCAGCCGTATCTGCGCGATATATTACTCTTGGCAGCTCTTGGCTTGATGCCGGAATGCAGCATAACGTCATGAGAATCAGGATTGTTACTTTTGTTCGCATACCTCAATGCCATTATTAGGTGTACAAATACAAATGACTTAGTACGGCGCTTTCTTAAACGGGTTTTATTTTGTGTGTGCTAGTACGCTAAGGCTATCAATACCAGAGCCAAGAAATATGAGGCGAACATGCCGGCGAGGTACCTTTTCGCACGAGAATTCGAGCCGCGGAATTCGTGCCAAACGAACACACCCCATGCGGCGGCAACCATAGGCGATGCTTGTCCAATCGCATACGAGATTGCCATGCCCACCAAACTGGCTGCGACAAAATTGAAAACCATTCCGATGCTCCAAATCATCCCGCCGATCAAACCGAATGCATGATACGCTGCCGGAGCCTTCCGGTAGCCCGAAAAACCGATCGGCTCGCCTACGAGCGGCTTTTTCATCAAGTAAATATTGAAGAAGAAACAGCAGATCAGCGCTCCCGAGGTGAAAAAGACCGCCACCGTGTATGGTGTGAGCGGCTGATGTGCAGTCATTGCGCGCGTGACAAAAGGAGCAAACATCCCCATCAGCACCCCGGAAATAATGCAGATGATAACCCCTCTTCGTGAGAGCTTTTGATCCTGCCCTTGCAGCTCGCGGTATGCCATGCCAATCAATACAACGGCAATCACCGCCATCATGACCCCGGCGGCAAGGAACAAGGCATTTCCTTTCGGTTGGATCGCATAACTGAGGATAACTCCTTCGACGAGCGCAATGCCGATGGAAATCGGAAAGGCAACGGCAAGCCCGGCAATCTCAATTCCTGCAATCAATAAAACGCTGGCTATATTGAAGATGAATCCTCCGATGGCCGCACACAGAATATTCATCGAGCCGGCAGATTTCATATTCATGAGAAACGCGCTTTCCCCTCCGACAACCGTACCCATCGTGAAGGCAAGCGCAATCGCGGTTAAGAGAATACCCAACGCGTAGTCCCAGTAGTATAACTCGAAGCGGTAATTCTTCATGAACTTGAAGGCATTCGCAAACGAGCCCCAGCAGAAAGTGCTGATGATTGTCATGATGAGTGCGGCGGCAAACGTGGTCGGTACGAACATGAAGACTCCTCTACAATGAATGCTTCAGTAATGCGTCCACTTCGAGGCGTTTGGGCATCGAAGGCGCAGTACCATGCCGAGTTACGGAAATTCCGGCGGCAGCGCATCCGAATCTAACAGCGGAGACAAGGTTGAGTCCTTCGGAAAGCCCAATCGCCAGCGCCCCGTTAAATGCATCACCTGCTCCTGTCGTCTCGACGACCGGACCGGCATCGAAGGCAGGAACAAGTTCAGCAACGTGAGAATTCTTTACGAATGCGCCTTTTTCCCCCAGAGTAATCACCACGTTTCGGACCCCGCGCGCAAGCAAAACGTCGGCCGCGCGCTCTGCATCGCCAACATCGAAAACGGCTTTGCCGGTGAGCGTGGCCGCCTCGCTTTCATTCGGGGTGACATAATCGCAGTGCTGGTAAATGGAATTCGGAAGCGCGAAAGCCGGCGCAGGGTTTAAAATGGTCGGTACGCCGAGCCGGTGAGCGACTTCCAGCCCGTGCTCGACAACAGGGACGGGCAGCTCAAGCTGCGTTAGAAAAATTGATGATTCCGTGATAAGCGGAATCGCACAATCGACATCCTCGATGGTGAGTTGAAAGCATGCGCCGGGGACGACAATGATGCCGTTTTCGCCTTTGATATCATGCACGATAATTGCGGCAGCGCCCGTCGCGTGTTCCGAGGTACTGAAGCAAAACCGGGAATCGATACGTTCTTCTTTGTACGTTTTGCGCGCAAGATCGCCGAACGGATCGTTGCCGAGCTTGCTAATGAAACTCACCTTTCCCCCAAGACGAGCCGCTGCAACCGCCTGATTCGAACCCTTGCCTCCCGGTCCAAGCCGAAACTCTGACCCCATGACCGTCTGCCCCCATGCAGGCAGGTGCGACGTGCGGAATGCAAGGTCCGCAACGAAACTTCCCATGACAGTAACCCACGTATCGGACATCGATTATCCTTTCAACACATCTACACAGCCACATATGAACGCGTCGACAGTGAAGTGTTCCCCGTGGTGACAGAGTTAGGAAGGAGAACGCTCCAGAGTTGATGCCGAAAAAAAATAACGATTTGACGGGAGATTGTCAACTTGAAAATGCAAAGCCCCCGTCACCGCTACACATAGACGGGGGCTAGCAAGTATTAATAGAAATGCGGTTTCGCCAACCAATATAGCATTTCGTAAGCATAAATCAATGATTCACTCACGGAATGGCCTGCCCCCGCTTCTTATCATCTCGCTCTTGCACGCCGTTTTCGCATTGTCTCACCGGTCGCTCTCCATCTCATTGGCTTTCCGCCACCCTGCGTATATAGGAGGAAGGATAAGATCCCTTTGCTTGATGAGGAGTTTGAGCATTGAAACCCGATCACCGCCTGTTACTGTTTCTGAGATGACAGACGAGGCGGGTTCCGTTTTCGTCGGAAACCACTCATACAAGTATCCCTGCGCCGCGAAGACGTAAACGGGCCGTTGCATGCCGAGTGCCGCGTCCGAACGAAACGATATGTCGAGATAATTGGATGGCAGAATGAGCGCATAGGATGAATCGCCGGACTTAATGGCACTTTCCCAATTCATTCGGTCGGAGGCACTCACCGACATAATATCCAGTGGGTGAAGTGGGAGAGGTTGCACCGGTGAAAAATCCATCGACACAGCATCGATGCGCCACACGTCAGTCAGCGAGGATAGCCTCACGCGAAGCGGGCCGTGAAGGCAACCCAGGTTGCTGATCCGAACCGCGCGAGAGAATGGCGCCACATTCGCCTCCGGAGGCATCACACCCACCTCTTTCCAGTTGGTGCCACCTGCCACTTCAATTCGAAGGTTGCATTCGCGAATCCACTCCCGAATGCTACTTTGGAGTTCCGCGTCCCGCTCCAGCGCCTGGTAGAACAGCATCGATGCATCTCCCAGAACAGCGCCCACGGAGCGATACACTTCGGAAATCAACTCAGTGTTGATAGCGTGGATCACAAACGTCGCTTCCGATGCACCTGGCGGAACATCGAAGTGTACCTCCAGCGTGTCCCGGAATCCTGAGAAGGGTACCGTGTTAGCTAGATCTGACTTCCAATAACGACCATCCTCTGTGATAAGGTCGGACAGGATATCCTTTCCTGAGTGATCGCGGGCGCCTACCGGAGGAACGACGTGAGGGAGTGGCCAGAGGACATTGTCGACGTCCAGGACGACCGACGAGGATTCCGGTACATCCGCGGCGAAAAGGTTCACACTGTTAAGCAGATGAGTCTCCGGCCGTTCATTGCTGACGCGGACTGTGAGGCTCCCTTCAACGGGAACAAGGGAAGGAAGAAGGCTGAATGTTTGTGCCTCGAGCGCCTTTGAGATTGATGTACCGAATGCCTCTGCCTCCAGTTTGAACTGCGTACCGTCGAATGCGTATACATACGGACAGGAACTGCCGCTCCGGTGGATTTCGAACTGGGGGGGTTCTGCAATGGCCGACAAACCGGAGACAACTCCCGCCATCATCGGAACCACCCAGACCGCTTTCCAATAGCTGGTTTCAAGCCCCTCAATGAAGACTATGCGATTGAATGGGATCGATCCCTCGAACGGAGCGGTCAGACCATGCTGCTTCAGAGTACCACGTCCGCTGAGAAGTAAGTCGCTGAACGAGAATGTCTGCAACGTATACAGAAGTGAATCGACGGTGAGCGCTCGGATCGGTCCCTTCCCCTCCCGCTGTACCAACTCGCTTTTCGTTTTCACCTGATACGTGGCGGAGCAGCCGCTCCCGACCAGGGCGGCGACAAGAGCGAGAAGGTTAAGAAAACAGATTGTAGATTTCATAATGGGCCTCAATTATCATAGCGAGTGAAGCAGGCTTAATCCGAAGCCTGCAGGTCTTATGGTGTACGAATTCGACTCGAACGTTGTGTTCAGTCCTTTGGTCAGGGGGCATGTGAGCAAAATGTCCAGAGTATTAGGAACAATATTCAGCCCGAAGATAAGTAGAGGATACGACTCGGAAGCATGGATACTGATCATTCCAGGACCGAGAAAGCCGTCTGTACCATACTCGTAACTCGTATACCCAAACCCCAGTCCAACGATCGGCTTGAGAGAAGAAGAAGTGCCTGGACGGTACAGAAGAAAGGTTGAGAACGAGGCTTCGCTCCCTCCACCCGCTCCTCCGAGGGCAAAACCCCAACCGCTGATGATCACGATTGACGGATCTTCCGCAATGGGAACCTGAACATAGAACGACAGTGGGACGGAGATGCTGGTCGCGCTTCCAGTGAGTTGCTTCAATTCCGAAAAATCGCTGAGCATCAGGCCTAACGCGACGTCGAAGCGGATCGTCGCAAATCTTGGACGCACAAGTCCTGATGTGTCCGGTGCGAGGGGAAGAGCGTCAGCAGGAAAACGACGGGGAAGAGCAACTGTAGGTTGATTACCGGAGAAAATGACGCTCTTCATGGATGCGACCGGTGGGGGATTCAACGGAGTTCCATCGTCACATAGAATGTGAGGTTGTGATGTGCCCATCCGATATGACCCCTGCAGCAGTTCTCCCCAATGATCGATCCGTTCAGCGTACTCATTGACAAGCTCGAAAGAGATTGCAAAAGTCGAATCGCGGAGGACCGCTTCGGCAGATTTTAGCTGGGCCATCACCCACAACGAGCTGTCCGGCGCCTGGTAGATCGAGGCGGAGTGGAAGTTTTTGATGGTTGGAAAAAGCTTGTACGTTGTTGCTTCCAGCGCGTCGATGACGCCGCCGACGCGAGGGCTCACTATTACAAGACGCCGATTCTGGGACGTCGCATCGACCGGAAGCAGCGTACCGGTCAAAAGAACTACGACAGAAGCACAAACGGATATTCTCATGGCTGTTCCTCGTTAATAATGCTCATGCCGGGACACTCATCATCCTCGACGATGACAATGTGCGAAGAATCTTGGAAAAGACTGTCATGGAATTGTCATAAGTGTGTCAAAACATGACCATTGAGCTGGAGGATGAGGACGCAATCGTGAAATCATTTGTGGACAGGTGCCGGCGCCCGGTTCAGTGCGACTGTTTCGTCCGGATGAGCTTGTTCAGATCATAGCCCTGCTGGCTAATGCGTTGGAGAATTTCCTGAAACGTTTTTTCCTCTATGGTAGGTGTTCGTGCGAGAACCCAAAGATACTCTCGATTGGGTTCACCCACAACGGCATAGTTGTAACCGGGGGCAATATCGATGATCCAGTAATCTCCCCAAACGAAGGGAAGAAATGAAAGAAATGCTGGAGCGAAGCGGACTTTCAGCTTCGAGTTCGGCTCGTCATCACCTGCCCGTTTTGCACGCCCCTCTGCCACCGTGGTATCACCGTTCTCTTTTACGCAGCGGTTCACAATCTTCATCTGGCCATCGTCGAGCAGTGAATACGTCGCAGTCACGTTCCCGGCGCATTCATTCTGGAACCTGTTGGGCAGTCGAGCGATCTCGTACCAGGTTCCGAGGTATCGGGAAAGGTCGACTGTCGGAACCACCCGCAAGCGATTTCCGGTAGTATCTTTTCCTGAAGCGTAACCGAGTAAGGGGAGAACAATCGGGAAAAATACGATGATCTTCATAAGAAGGGTCCTTTGGAATGGGAAAATATTGTTCACCACAATCTACCTTTTTTGCGGTTCACACAGATCTGTTTTGTCAATGCCAATGACTGCTCACGATCTCACGGAGCGCCGATGTCAGGGAGGGATAACGGAAAACATAACCGTCATCAATCAATTTCTTCGGGATAACACGCTGTCCCGTCAACAGCATGTCGGCCATCTCGCCGAGGAGTATTCGCAAAGCAAGAGAAGGCACAGGTGCCCAGGATGGTCTGTGGAGAATCTCACCAATTCTCCGGCTGAATTCTTTCATCGTCAATGCTTCCGGGGCGACAAAATTGACTGCACCGGAGATCGTAGAAGACTGGAGTAAGAATAGTATCCCATCAACAACATCGTCCCGGTGAATCCACGGAAACCACTGTTTGCCGTTTCCGAGAGGGCCACCGATGAAAAACTTGAACGGCAGAAGCATTCGCGCGAGTGCACCGCCGTCATGTGCAAGGACAACTCCGAGTCGTGGTGTAAGGACTCGCACGCCAGACTTCGCAGCAGCGAGCGCTTCTTCTTCCCAGTGCCCGCATACGGCCGCAAGAAAATCAGTCCCCCGGGGAAAAGATTCCGGGACGTCTCCCGACGGTACATTTCCATAGTACCCCACCGCGGAAGCACTGATCAAGAGTGAAGGCTTTTTCGAGGCTTGCTCAATTGCTTGTACGAGAGCCCGTGTCGCATCAACCCGGCTTCTTAGGATCACCTCTTTCTGCCTTTTCGTCCAGCGCTTGCCGGCGATGATCTCCCCCGTCAGGTTGATAATGGCGTCAGCGCGGTTCATGTCTTCCCCCCACGGACCGATTGTTTTCGCGTCCCACTCTTCAACACGTAGATTCGGCCGACTCTGCTCAACCTTGGACGGATTGCGTGTGAGAAGTACGACGTTGTGCCGCTCTTGATGTAGTCTCTCGACGAGCGCATTTCCAATAAAACCTGTGCCACCCGCCACAATAATAGTCATTTCTTTTTCCCTCATTGTGTCTGTGCTTCGACGAACAGCTTCATTTGTCAATATCATTCGTTACTCAAGCGAACCCATCTCGACCCCCCTTTCGAATGAATGTGAATTGTGATCGTCCTACCCCTGACCAAAGTCAGGGGATACAAGGCGGAGTTCGGGATCTAAACCACACACGCTCAATATCTCGGTGACAACAAAGCCCACCGTCTGTTACCAGCCAGTGGGCTCTTGTTCGAAGACGATGTGGCTTCCGCCGCTTACGTCCGCCTGACAGCCAGAAGAGTACTATCACACGTGGCGGTCAAGTATCGTTCACCTAATGAGTTTTGACGGGCTCGTGCTTCAATTCACTCAAGATAGCATCGACATTCACACCCAGCCCCTTTGCCACCGCCGTTCCGAGCTTCACGTCGACACGGAAGAAATGGCAAAGTTGGCGGTTAACGATGAGCTCCTTGTTCGGGCCGGCGATTCCGCTCATCGCACCGACGATATTTGACACCAGGTTGTGCCTGTCATAGTCGTTCATCGCTTTATTGAACAACAAACCCGGCTGTGTGTAATGGTCATTGTCATTTGCGCCGTTGCGGTCGTACCAATCGGCAACCGTGCTATCCAGCTGCATCGGCGGCTCTTTGTATTGCTTGTCAGCGTAGATATCGTCAAAGCTGTTAGGGTAATAGTTCGGGTCGCTTCCGCCGTTTCCATCCACGCGCATGGAAGCGTCACGCTGGTAGTTTGCCACCATATACGGACACCTGTTGACGGGTATCTGCTCATAGTTCGCGCCCAGGCGATAACGATGGGCATCCGGATATGAGAGCAGACGACCCTGCAGCATCTTGTCAGGAGAATAGCTGATGCCATCCACTACATGGGCCGGTGCGAATGCAGATTGTTCCACGTCGGCAAAATAGTTCTTCGGTATTTCATTAAGCTCCATCACGCCTACATCGATCAGCGGAAAGTCTTTGTGCGGCCAGATCTTCGTGAGATCAAATGGGTTGAATGGAAACGCCTTCGCTTGATCGTCGGTCATCACCTGGATCTTCAGCGTCCATTTGGGGAAATCCTTTTTGTCGATCGATTCCACAAGATCACGCTGTGCGAAGTCAGGGTCTTTCCCCCTCATGTCATCGGCTTCATGGGCGGTGAAGTTCTTGATGCCTTGCTGTGTCTTGAAATGGAACTTCACCCACACCTTCTCATTCTTTGCGTTTATCAACGAAAAGGTATGACTTCCGTACCCGTTCATGTGGCGATAGCCATACGGAGTACCTCTGTCACTCATCAGGATCACCACCTGATGAAGGCTTTCCGGATTCAGGCTCCAGTAGTCCCACACCATGGTCGGGCTCTTGCAATTCGTGCGAGGATCACGTTTTTGCGTATGAATAAAGTCATCGAATTTCTTCGGGTCTTTGATGAAGAACACCGGGGTATTGTTGCCGACCAGATCCCAGTTGCCGTCCTCGGTGTAGAACTTCACGGCGAATCCCCGGGGGTCTCTTTCAGTGTCGGCGCTCCCCTTCTCGCCCCCCACCGTGCTGAACCGCACAAACACCTTCGTCTGCTTGCCGATCTTGTTAAACACCTTGGCGCGGGTATATTTCGAAATGTCGTTTGTGACGGTGAAAGTCCCAAAGGCGCCACTCCCCTTGGCATGGACGATCCTCTCAGGGATGCGTTCCCTGTTGAAATGCGCCATTTTTTCATGATAGATGTAATCCTGCAAGAGTAATGGCCCGCGCGGGCCCACGCTCATCGTGTTCTCATGTTCCGCGTACGGCTTTCCTGAAGCCGTCGTGAGTTTGCGATTCTGTTTCTTTTCGTTCTTCATAATGTTTTTTTCTCTCCTTTCGTCACGTTGGGGTGAAGTAGTAGTGCCTCTGTCAGCATACACTCAAGATGGTCTGATCATCGGGAGGAGAAACGGCGCTGCGACAAAGACTATTATGTGATAATATACAGTGATTCATTATTACATTCAAGCGTGAAAAACAATTAGCCAATATGCTAAAACACTGCTTTGATGTGAGGAATAGAACCTGCATTTGACCCCAAAAGAATTTTCAATCAACTCGTTTGTTTCGTCCAGTTACCTTGACTCTCTGCATTCTAACCAGTACATTATCGCAGTAATCATAGCGGTCGGAATTGTGGACCGGTGGGGATTTGCCGAAGTTCACTGATCCAGACGTGAGAACGTTTCCTATTGGTGGTTTCCTTACTCAAACGCTCCCATCTCTCCCTCAGCGAACAGCTCAACAGGGCATCCTGGCTCCCTCAGAAGGGACTGCATGGAGGTCCGATCAGTGATCGGACGCTACACTCCACGGCGAACCCGCTGGGAGGGAGTTGTGCTCCCGACCAACATGTCTCTCTGCGGTCGGCAGTACAACTGCCTCCCAGATGGACGCGGCCGTTCGAAAATGATCTTGTCAAAATCTGTAAACACTAACTCACTACAATCACTCACTATCCTCATGGAGGATGTATGAGATACAATCTTCTGCTACAAACGTTGGCGGTTGGTCTGCTGGTGACGGCGCTGTATGTAACTCCCGCGCTCGCCCAATGGTCCACCAACCCAAATTTCAACAACGCCATCTCTACGGCGGCACACGATCAAACTACTCCCACCATCGTTTCCGACGGTGCGGGCGGCGCCATCATTACATGGCAAGACTCACGCAATGGCGTTGACGCTGACATTTATGCGGCACGCGTGAATGCTTCCGGCTATTGGATGTGGACAGCTAGCGTCTGCACAGCTACAAACAATCAAGAGTCTCCCATAATCGTATCCGATGGGGCGGGGGGCGCCATCATTACGTGGATGGACGATCGCAGCGGCAGCAGCTGGGACATCTATGCGCAACGGGTGAACGCTTCCGGCCTTGCGCAGTGGACGGGCAACGGGGGTCAGGGGATTGCCATCTGCACGGCGACATACGATCAATCGACTCCCACAATCGTTTCCGACGGTTCCGGCGGCGCCATCATTACATGGCAAGACCAGCGCAACGGTGGCGACAATGATATTTATGCGCAACGGGTGAACGCTTCGGGCGCTGTGCTATGGACAGCGAACGGTGTTCCAATCTGCACGGCGACGAGCAATCAAGAATTTCCCACCATCGTTTCCGACGGTTCGGGCGGCGCCATCATTACGTGGCCAGACTATCGCATCGGCAACTGGGACATCTATGCGCAACGGGTGAATCCTTCCGGCCTCAGACAATGGATAGTCAGTGGCGATTCAAACGGTGTTGCCATCTGTACGGCGACGAACAATCAACTCTCTCCCACGATCGTTTCCGATGGGGCGGGCGGCGCCATCATTACATGGTACGACTATCGCAGCGGCACCAGCTATGACATCTACGCGCAACGGGTGAATGCTTCCGGCGCTGTGCAGTGGGTGACTGACGGTGTTGCCATCTGCACGGCGACGAACACTCAAATGTTTCCCACAATCGTTTCAGATGGGGCGGGCGGCGCTATCATTACGTGGATGGACATTCGCAGCGGCAGCAACTATGACATCTATGCGCAACGGGTGAACGCTTCCGGCTCTGCACAGTGGACGGGCAACGGTGTTGCCATTTGCACGGCGACGGGAGACCAAGAGTATCCTGCACTCGTTACCGACGGTTCGGGTGGCGCCGTCATTACATGGTACGACGATCGCAACGCCGCAGGTTATGACATCTATGCGCAACGGGTGAACGCTTCCGGCACTGTGCAGTGGGTGGCTGACGGTGTTGCCATCTGCACGGCGATAAACGCTCAAGAGTATCCCATGATCGTTACCGACGGTTCGGGCGGGGGTATCATTACATGGCAAGACTATCGCAATGACAACGACTGGGACATCTATGCGCAAAAGGTGGACCGCTACGGTTACTTGGGAAATGCAGCGCCCGGCATAGCCAAGGTAAAAGATGTTATCAATGACCAGGGGGGCAACGTTACGGTGATGTGGAATCCGTCATACCTTGACGTCTATCCACAGACAGTTGTTTGGACATACAATATTTACCGTGGGGTGAAACCATCGGCAGCGAATCAATCGTACGCCGTTCTTGACCCGGATAAGTATTCCAAATTGGAAAAGTCCAATGGGGGAAAACAAAAGGTCTATCTGAGACTTCCCCTGTCGCCGACCAGTACGGAAACGATCTACTGGCAAAATGTCGGTTCCGTTAACGCAGAAGAGCTCGAAGGGTATTCGTACAATGTCACCACGCTCTCCGATTCCGGACCGCAGGGAACCCCGTGGTATTATTTCATGGTGAGTGCAAGGAACAGTAATATGGTGTTCTGGAATTCGTTCCCCGACAGCGGGTACTCAGTGGATAACCTGCCGCCGATTTCCCCGCAGAACGCTGCGATTCTCCCGATGGTGAACGGTTCCATCAACATCCATTGGAATCCCGATAAGATCGACCCGGACGTCGGGCATTTCAGCGTCTATCGCTCGACATCCAGCGGTTTCCCGGTCAACGACGGTACGCGGCTGCAGACCACAGTCGACACGACCGTCACAGACTCTTCAGCCGAGGTTGGCCAGCAGTATTACTATCGGGTAACGGCGGTGGATATTCACGGCAACGAAAGCCAGCCCACAGCGGAGCTTCATACGGCAGCGCTGTCGGTCCAACTTGCGTCGATGACTGCCACAACGTTGACAACGGGCGTACAATTGGAATGGACAACGGTGAGCGAAACCAACAATCTGGGATTTTACGTCGAGCGCCGGCCGCAAAACACCGGAGCGTACGCGACGGTGAGCGATCTCATTCCCGGTGCAGGGACAACCTTGCAGCAACACCACTACGAGTGGACGGATACGAAGGTGACGGACGGGAATTACAACTATCGCCTGAGGCTCGTCGACTTGAGCGGTACCAACACATACTCGGGCGCAATCGCGGTCACCGTGAGCGGCGTGACGGGAGTTAACGGGTCTTTGCCGACAGAGTTTGCACTTCAGCAGAATTATCCAAACCCATTTAATCCGACAACGGTTATCAGTTATCAGTTGCCGGTCGCCAGTTACGTCACGCTCAAGGTCTACGACATGCTTGGACGGGAGGTGGCGACGCTCACGAACGGATCTCAGGATGCGGGGTACAAGTCGGTGGAGTTCAGCGCGGCGAACCTACCCAGCGGCATTTACACCTACAAACTGACGGCAGGGACATTCGTCGAAGTGAAGAAGTCATTGCTACTCAAATGATCCCGCTCGATGTCAGATCGGGAATGGTGCTATTGGAATAACCTTCCCGATCCTCTCGTTATCACGCAAGCCGGCTCATTCAGGTGGGCCGGCTTTCGTGTCTCAGACCGCTGATACTTAATCTCTACCATAATCGATTCCGAACCATGATTTTGGGGATTACAGGATTACCATGATTAAGATAATTTTCCCCACAGCTGAAGCTGCGGATTATGCGGCCGTATTGCAGTTCGAGAGTGCTGCACCAACCACATGCCGATCACTTCAGTCATGGGTGAAGGTTACCTTCAGCTTCGTCCCTGCTTCGGAGAAGGTAACCTTCTTCGAAGCCGTTGAAACGCGTCTTAATCGTTTGGTTTAGTTGTGGTCCTCCCCCGACGAAAGTCAGGGGACATAAACGGAGGTCGAAATCTGAGCCACGCCGACTCACTGCAGATGCTCAACAGTCCCGCCATTCGGCGTGATCAGCAGGACGGGGAGGTTTAGCCGAATCGCTCGGTAAAATGAAAGCGGCGCTGGACATCCTGGTGATTAGGATACCACCGGAATATATGCCATATTAGATATGTGATTCTCTTCCTGCTGGTTTGAGATGACCGATCAACCATTCCTCCACCATCACCTCCAGAGTCACAACACGTACTTTCCTACAGATTCACCCGATCGCCTCGGAAAGAGAGGAATAATGATGCATCACAGTAGTTTGTTACCAGACGTGACTCAACATGACCTCCGAAAGGTGTACACAGCATTGGGTCCCGACACATCGCTAACATTTGAGGCTACTCCATGACTCAATTACCCGATAGGTGGCAGTTTTACAAAGATAAGCCCGGGCAGTGGCAGTGGCGGAAGTTTGAAGCCAACAAAGTCGTAGCTGTTTCCTATGATGGTTTCTACTCACGCCGGGAATGTGTCAACAATGCGAAGACGAGAGGCTACATTCTCGTGGAAACCAAGGAATTGCTTTGTGAGCCCGACGCCTGACGGCCTGCAATTGCCGTGCAGTTCCGGAATAATCGTATCCTTTCAACCGAATGAACCGACCTGCCCACGACTTCAGTCGTGGGCTATGAATAATCAAGACAGCGAACCAGAAACCGCTTCAGCCGTTTCATAATTTGAGCATCTCTGCGATCTCCCCGTCCGAATATCCAGATCTTTTCATCATCCGCCCGGTCTCCTTAGCGAACGACTTTCCCTTCTTTTCCCTGATTCTCGATTGCAGATTTTCGTCATGGCTCTTCTGAACCCCCCATGATCCCCCTTCGAATGAAGGGGGACGCCACATCTCTGGCAGGACAGGGGGGTTAGATTCTCTTCACGCGGCTCAACCGTTTCATTGACCATTACCTGAACTTTTTAGACAACCTCCCCGCCTGCGTGCCGAACCGCCTAAGAGTCCGATTGAGAATCGGACTCTACGCCTGGGATTTCTGTCTTCTGGATCCTTAGAGGGAAGGGCTCAGGTTCTTATGCACAACCTTGGCTCCATCGATGCCGTTGAACTTTGTCGCTGAAGCAATGCTGTATGCACCGATATTCTCTGTGCACAGGTAATCGCCAACCTCCAGATTTCCGGGGAGTTCGACCGACAAAGAGACTTTGTCGAAACTGTCACAGGTCGGCCCTACGACCGCGCAGATTTCAGGGTCACCTTTCTTGAAGGCGCTGAAGTTTGGAATCCAGTGATCGTACACAACACCGGAAAATGTGTGGTAGACACCGTCATTAATATGATAGAACACCTTGCCGTCCCTTCGGGCTCTGCCGATGATCTCCGAGACCAGCAAGGCGGCTGTAGCCACGATGAAACGTCCGGGTTCAGCCAGTATCTGGATATCGTCCGGAAAAAGTCGTTTGAATTCGGAGTTCAGAATCGCTCCGAGTTTCTCAAACTCCGGAACCTGCGGGTCATACGGAACCGGAAATCCACCGCCGATGTCCACAAGATTCAGATTGTAGCCTTTCTTGCGGGCGGCGTTAAATATTGCGGAGGTAATAACAAGGGCTTCCGTATAATTGTTGAAGTTCGTGCACTGACTGCCGACATGAAAGCTGATGCCTTCGACGGTCAGCCCCGCGTCGAACGCCTCCTGGATCAAGTCCAGAGCTTCGGCCGGCTCCGCGCCAAATTTCGAGCTCATCTCCACCTGTGAACCCGTATCGGGAACCTTCAGGCGAAGGACCAATCCGGCTGTATCGCAATACTCCTTGATCTTCTTCACCTCGGCGCTGTTATCGTAGGTGACAAGCGGCTTGTATTCCTTGATCCTGCGGAGCGTGGAACGATCTTTGATGGTGTTGGAGAATATGATTTTGTCCCAAACGTAGTGCTTTTTGTCTTTTTTTTCAAAGTGCTTAATGTGCTGGTACACCTGCATGAATTCACGGTACGATGCCACATCGAAACTTGATCCTTCGTTGAACAACGTCTCGACAATCTGCTGGTTGGAATTCGCCTTCACTGCGTAATAACATTGTACTCGCGGCAGGTGTTTCTTGAATGTTCGGTAGTTCTCCCGTATCTTGTTGTGGTCGAGCACGAAAAGCGGAGTGCCGTTCCGCTCCACCAGTTCCAGAAGTTCTTCTGTCATATTCCGTTCTTTCTCTTTACTATGCCCCGGGTTATAGTGCGTCCGCGAATACCCACGACGGACGCGACATCTCTTCAATGATCAGACGGGAAGCTTTTTAATAGAGGTTCGGAGTTCCGTGACTTCCTTGTTGTTCTTGAGATAGGACTCGATCAACTTTTCCCGCAGCTCCTCTCCCCGATCATACAGCCGCTTCAGCTTCTTGGGCCTCGTCGACTGCAGCACGTACGCCACCATGAGGGGGAAGGCCACCGTAACGTCTACGTACGCCGTCACCGTTTCATCAAGCTTGGTGGGGTCTAACTTACCCCAGCTCGCAGCTTCGCTGGGGGGCGCGCCGGAGAGTCCTCCCGTGTCCGGCCGGGCATCGGTGACGTTGATGTCGTAGTCCTGACCGGCCTCCGGAATCATCAACACTTCCTGGATTTGCGGCTCTGTCTGCAGCATAAAATTCTTCGGACTCCCCCCGCCGATGAGGATGACTCCCGTCTTTCCCTTCTCATACTTCTTGGCGTTCAGAATGATCGCGGTCGAATCGTTGACATCGATGCTCGGATTGATTTTCAGCTTGAACCGGTCCCGCAGGCCGGATGCCTCTGCAAGCAACTCAAGACCTGCGACGTTCATGCCGATGGTCGAATCCCCCGGCGAGGAGGTAAAAACCGGTATGCCATTTCGGTACGCCGCCGCCAATACACTGACCTCGCCGAGATTATTCTTCCGCTCGTGTTCGTTGATAACCTTGCCGAGATGGTAGTAGAATTCACGGGTTCCCATTTCCTTCTGGAACTCACGCCGTAGCATGATCTTCCGGAGTCTCCGGTCCGTCTCCATGAGCACGTCCTCGTAGTCAAAAAGTATGTCGTAGATCCGTGTCACGCCCTTTTCGCGCAAGTCGGCATCGTCCACCGTATGAGTGCCGCGAAACATCGGGAGGTTAAAAGCATAGTGGAGGTCATGGTACATGTTGGCACCGGTGGCCGTGAGCCAATCCACGAACCCGTGGTTCATCAGCGGTATGATCGCCGAGGGGCCAAGGCCGGCCGGCGTCAGCGCACCGGCAATACTCAACCCCACAGTGACGTCGTCGGGCGAATATCTTTCGCGGAGCAACTGACAGGCAGCCCTAAGGCGCCCGCCGTTATACGCGTCCATATTGTCGATTATGGTCACGATATTGCTGTCTTTGGTCAACGGACGGGGAAGAACCCGCTTTCCAGACAGATATTTTGATTTGCCCGGATGTTCTTTTTTCTGGTGTTTCATGATCATTCCTTTTAACGATTATAAGAGGTTATGCGGTATCTGCTGCAGTCGATGAAGTCGACAGGGGACGTAGATAATGAATCCCCGGCTCATTTGAAAATTCCATTTCCGGAAAACCTCCTGCAAGAGGTACTCTTCACGAGCCCACATTGGTAAGCCCGCCAATGTCTTCTGTCGACCCGATGAATTTAGCAAACTTCCCGCGCATTGTCAACACTCTCTCCTTTGAGGAGAGTCCGCCTGCCGTGATTACAAGGCGTCTGAAGTATAGACTGTCGGAATAAACCCCTTGTGCATTCTCGTCTCCGCATAGGGATCGGCGAACATTCCGGCTTTCACGAGTTCGCGATTGGTGATGCCAAAAATGAAATGCCAGATCATGGTAAATCCCTCCTCATACGGAACGCCGTTGAGCACCGGAGTCGTGGTGCTCAATTCGTTTCTTATCTCCTCATAGTGCGCCTTCAACCAGGAGGTGATGATGCCCCGCCCGATCTTCTTCACCTGCCCGATCATCTCCCGGTCACGCCCGTCGAACACAGGGACGTTGAGACGATACGCGCTATTCGTTTTGATGACATACTCCATCCCGGAGAGCAGTGCAAGCCAGGTTGATACTTCTGCCTCAGAAAGTGACGCGATCTGGGCGATCTCGCGGACAGTCCGCTCGCTGTCCCGTAAGGCAAACATAACACCGCTGAGCTGGTTGGCAGCGGCGGTGAACCTGTCCCGCTTCTTTCCCGGCGTCGAGGACTTCAGTATCCCCGGAAGACCCACATCCGGTGTCGATTCACCCAGCGACCAGAGGAAATCCGGAAACGCTTGTCGCGGCAGTGAGTAGTGGTCGCCGAATGAAGTCAGGCGCACGTCATCATACTGGTCGTTGCTGCTACCCCAGTAAATCTTTTCACGACTCATTGCCGACCGCTCTTCGGCGTAGGGAACGTAACGTCCATCCGGCCGCTTTGATTCCGTGAGCCGGTAGTCCTCTTCAGCACAAATAGCGAGTCCGTCCCAATCGAGCGAAAAGCAGCCCACCACGATAAAGGCAACCGCCTTTCGGTCAACTCCTGGGACAGTGTACGTCTGAAGAACATTCTCAATCTGTTGGCGCTTCGCAATGAAATCGGCGGCAAGCGACGGCGCGTAGCGTTCAGTGACCTCACGCACCTTCTGGACATCGGCCGACGTGAAGAGTGTGAAAGAGAGGGAGCAGCGATCGTGGCTGCGCTTGATCAACTTGAGATCCTCCAGATCGCCGCGCGAGACACCGGTGCCGTTGAGAACGGAATCGACGTACCTGACCTCGCGCGGCCCGGATGACAGCTCGAGCAAGAGTCGCTGTACTTCCAGGCGCTCCATCGCCTTGCCGAAGCTCGGCGAATGGCCGCTCGAAGCCGATCCCACAATACTGTAATTCAGCAATCTCTCGTGTTGTGCCGCCGCGTACACGGTGACGCAAACAAGCATGACAATGAGCTTGCCAAGAGCTTTGTTCATGAACCCCTCTTCTGAAATTCTGCTATGTAGCAATGTTTATGGTGTGACAATTGCCCGGGTTTGGTTGATGTGGCTTTCTGATGGTCCGGAGAATTTACTAAACGGACCGCTGATAGTCAACTTCAGACCGCTGATGGTCAGCTATTCGTAAGAAATATCCCTAGCCATGACTAAAACAATCGAGGTAATCGTGTGAATCGAGCGAATCGCGGTTCAGACGGCGAAGGAAAGCCTAACCCCCTGCCATCAAGAGAAGATCGCGTCCCCCTTGGGGACTGAACATTCAACCCCGATGCAATTTGCTCAATGACAAGGAATAGATAATTCAGGTCAAGGGGCTTGCAGATAAACTCATACACTCCGAGCCGCCTCGCCTCGATACGAAGTTCAGGCGAATTGTGGCCGGTCACAACAATGACGGCGACGTCGTTGTAGAGAGGATTTCCCCGTATGTTCCGGATGAACTCAATTCCGCTCATTCCGGGGGACGAAAGGTCTGTGATAATAATATCGGGCATGAGAACGGGCATCATCTCGAGGAAATCCCGTTTATCATTGGAATAGGCCAATGCTACGTAGCCTGCCTTCGTGAATTCACTCGAGAGGATTTCACACAGCATCTCCTCATCATCCAATGTCGCAATCCATATGTTCGTGTTGTCGACCATACGGGCTTCCACAAATTAGGGGCAAACAACATGCCAGGAGCTTGGGAGGGGGTTTTCATCAATACGACGAGTAGTCAGCGGAAAAATGTACCGCTGGACGGTAGATATTTCCGGTCAGGGCGAAGGGTTGCATCGCGAGAATTATTCTTGGATTCTCGTTGCCTCTCCTCCTTTTCTAACCCCCGGTCCCCCCTTTGAAAAATGAAGGGGGGATGTCCAGCGACAGGGGGTTCTACTTCTGCGTGTTTTGCTTCTCCCACTCTTCTCGCGTGAGGGGCGCGATCGTATCCAGCTTTTTCTCTGCCAGGCCGGTATTTACATCGGCTAGTTCTTTGGCGGCCCAGGTGTCGAAGTCCTTCGCAACGTCATCCAGCTCGCGCGCGAGCGTACCGGTGCGTTCCACCTGTGCCTGGGTAGGCTTGCCCTCGTATCCCATCACGGCTCCGTAGAGGTCGGCGAGAAACTCGCGAAGCCGCTCCTCACCGGTGATCATACCGCCTTCTTTTGTGGCAACGATCTTCTTCCGGAACTCATCGGCACGCATGGACGCAGTCCGCAAACGCTGGCCGAGCGGCTCGCCCGCCGCCACTTTCGACGCACGGTCATCGAGTGCCGCCCGGACATTGTTGATCCGATCCACGACGAACGTCATGTCGCCAAGCATGTTGTACAACTTCATGGAAAGGTCAAGCTGCATTTTGCGATCTTCGAGCGTGTGTTTTGACCGCGGGTCGAGTCCGACCGTCAGCTTGGTTGTGTAAACCTTCTTGTCCTTCGTCATCCTCACGGTGTATGTCCCGGGCAGGACTCGCGGGCCGACGCCGCCGCCGGCTGCCGTAGCAGCGGATGGGACTTTCGGCGCCTTCAATCGCATTCCCCAGGTCACGCGGTTGAGTCCACGCCGTTTGCCGCTGGGAAGTGTTCCCATCGACTTGCCGTTCTCATCGAAGATTTCAATCTTGAGGTCGCCGAAGATGTGGCGCTTCTTCTGATAGTACGTGATCGTTGCGTCGTCGGTGGGATTGGGAGCGGAGAACGAGGCATCTCCGTTTGACCACCCGCCCCAAGCCGGAATACGCTGTATGGGAGGATTCGCTTCAATGAACATCGCGTCCTGAGCGAGTGCCTCCGGCGTCAGCACGCGGAGCGGGGTAATGTCGTCGATGATCCAGATCCCCCGGCCGTGCGTGGCAATGATGAGGTCATTGTCGCGCGGGTGAATGGCCATGTCGCACACGGCAACATTCGGGAAGTCACCTCCCTTGTACTGCGCCCATTGCCGGCCTCCGTCGAGAGTAATCCACAATCCAAGCTCGGTGCCAACGAACAAAACGTCCTTATTGACGAGATCCTCTTTGACGACATGCGCATAGCCGCGCAGAGGATTTCCCTCACTGAGAATTGAGGTCCAGGTGCGGCCAAAGTCGGTCGTTTTGTAGGCATACGGCCGCATGTCGCCGAACATATGCAGGTCGAATGTCGCATACGCGGTGGCGTCGCTGAAATGGCCGGGGTCGACGGATGATACCCAGGCATTTGGGGGCAATCCCTGGATGTTGCCGACGACGTTCGTCCAATTCTTCCCGCCGTCGCGCGTAACTTGAAGGTTGCCGTCGTCCGTTCCAACCCAGATGATGTTTGGATCCCTCGGGGATTCAGCGATCGCGAAGATGGTCGTGTGCATTTCAGCCGAAGAGTTATCCACCGTGACGCCGCCGGATTGTTCCTGTCTCTGCTTTTCAGGGTCGTTCGTCGTCAGGTCCGGCGAGATGCGTTCCCACGTCTGCCCCTGGTCGCGCGAGCGAAACAGGAACTGCGCCCCGATATAGACCGTTCCTTTTTGCGTCGGGCTTACGTGAATCGGTGTGTTCCAGTTGAATCGCAGTTTACCTTCCTTGTATTGAGGCAGCGGTTTGATGCTCCGGGTTTCATGCGTTCTCCGGTTGACCCGACCGATCTCTCCGCCCTGAGATTCAGCGTAGATATAATCCGGGTCGGACGGATCGACGAACATCCAGAAGCCGTCGCCGCCGAACATGTTCTCCCACTGGCTATTGGCGATACCGCCCGGGTACTGCGAGACGCCGACCCAGGAGCTGTTGTCCTGGAGTCCGCCATAGACGTGATAGGGCATGTCCATGTCCACGCTGACGTGATAGAACTGCGAGATGGGGAGGTTGTCGGCTTTCCACCAATGGTTGCAACCATCGTAGGAGTACCAAAGGCCGCCGTCATCTCCCGTGATCACGCGGTCGGTATTTTCGGGGTCGACCCAGACATCGTGAAAGTCACCGTGCGCGCCGCCCGAAATGTAGCTGAAACTTTTGCCGCCGTCCGTACTCATGATAAGCGGTCCATCGGTCTTATAGATCTTGTTCTCGTTCTTCGGGTCGACGATCAGGTTGGCGAAGTAAAACGGCCGCCAGAGCATATTCTGGCTCCGGTCGAGCGCCTGCCATGTCTGCCCGCCGTCGTCGGACCGGTACAGGCCGTTCTTGGGCGGCTCGGCTTCGACAAACACATAGACGACGTTGGGCTTTGACGGAGCGATTGCCACAGCGAGGCGTCCCCACGGCTTTGAAGGAAGCCCCTTCGCCGTTTTTTCGTCGAGGTCGCTCCACGTAGCTCCCCCGTCGGTCGTTTTAAAGAAACCGCTTGCGCTGAAAACTCCCGCGCTATCGCCGCCGGAACGGAACGTCCAACCTTTCCTGCGGAAATCCCACATGCACGCGAAGAGCGTCTTCGGATTCTTACGGTCCATCGAAATCATCGCGCAACCCGTTGACGCGTTGGCTCCTTTAAGTATCTTCGTCCATGATTTCCCTCCGTCAGTCGTCTTGTACAATCCACGTTCATCACTGTCACTCCACAACTTTCCCGTCACCGCGACATACACGGTGTTCGGGTCGGTAGGGTCGACGAGGATTTTGGCGATCCGTTCGGATTCCTTCAAGCCCAGGTTCGTCCAGTTGTCGCCGCCGTCCGTCGATTTGTAGATACCGTCACCGATCGAGACGCTATTGCGCGCCCACGTTTCTCCCGTTCCCACCCAGACCACTTTGGGATTCGTCGGGTCGATCGTCACGGCACCGATAGACTGGACGGGCTGCTTGTCGAAGACCGGTTTGAACGTCGTGCCCCCACTGACCGATTTCCAGACGCCGCCGCTTGCAGCCCCGACATAAATGGTGAGGCGCTGACCTTCGTGCACGGCGTCGAGGGCGGCAACGCGACCGCTCATGGTTGCCGAACCAATGTTTCGCGCCCCCAGGCCCGAGATCGTCTCCGGATCGATCTTCACGGGGGATTTCTTTTCCTGCGCCGACACGCCGGCGGCCGCCGCAACGCAGAGTACGACTGCTGATAACCATCGAGTAAATGTAATCTTCTTCATGTTGAGACCCTTTTCGTAGTGTGGATTTAGTGTTGAGCATTCGCGGGCGGTGCCGGCTTCGCGAAGTCGCTCTCATTGATTGGCACGTTGGCCTCGATCTTTTCGTAGTTGACCTTCGCCCGGTCCGGACTGCCTTTCACATTGGTTTCAACTGAATGTGGCAAGTACCAGCCGTCGACTTCCTTATAGTCGCCCAGTGTCATTTCATAATCATGTTCCTCTCCGCGGATCATGCGTTTGATGTCGACCTTGATCGGGACGTAGTAGTCGGTGTCCATGTAGTACGTCCAGGTGTCGCCGTTCGCGAGCGTCACTTCAACTTTGAGAGCGTCAGTGCCTTCGACCGGATCCGTGCCGAGGAACTTGACCTTGTTTCCCTTCTGTTCGTAATTCACGATAGGGCCGTCGAAATCAGCGTCTTCGAGAATTCCCTTCATCTCTTCTTCGCCGAGAGACTCGGCATCCTTTTTGCCGCCCCAGGGTTCGATTTTCCATCCGGTCTTGCCGTCGTAGGCGTTGATGCCGGTCATTGCTTGTAGCGTGAATTCCTCCCGCACCAGATTGGGGCGCTTGTTCTCCTGCCGGATCTTCGCTTCGAACCCTCCCCCACCGGTAAACTTCCCCGTCCGGATCAACGTTGTTACGCTCCGGATCTTCTGCGCACCTCCGACGGTTTTAATATACTTATTGATAATCTCCTCAGCCGTTTGCGCCCTCAGGCATACGGCGAAGAGCAGAAAAGCAACAACTTCCAGCAAGGCTCTACGCATGACGATTCTCCTTCATCTTATTGATTTGTGAGCGGCTCCTCATGATTTTTCTCGTCTACAGGAGGATGATACATCTTAGGTATACGAGAGAATTTGATTTTCGATTCAGACCTCTTAACAGCGGGTTTTTCAGGATTGAGCCCGAATCCGGGACTCAAAATCGCAGCAGCAAGGGTCTAATGTAGCGAATCTGACAGGGATTGTCAACCGGCCGGCCGCCGCACTTCGACTACCGGCAGGAAGAACGCGCGCGACGATCCAATTGCTTCTTTCCCTATCTTTTCCTACATTCTTCATCGCAATGACAGTCCGGTCTAACCGTTTCATATCATCATCGGTTTCGTTCTTCTTTTTCCCATCAACTATTCCTTAACGATTTACATCATTGAACAATGCGAGCACTTGTGCAATTTTATAACTCATCCGTCGGCAAGAAGGTCATCGCCGCGCTTACGGGGTTCCTCCTCGTCTCGTATCTGGTGATTCATCTTTTCGGCAATCTTCTCCTTTTCCGAAACGACGGCGGGAAGGCATTCGATACCTACGCAGAAATTCTTCCACAGATCCTCATCATCCGAATCATCGAGATTGCGCTGTTCCTGATCTTTCTCCTCCATATCTTCACCGGAGGGTACACGTGGTTCCTCAACCGGTGGGCACGCGGAAGTGCGTATGAACTGCAGAAGAAGGGGGAAACCAGCGCGCTCACCTCCCGGACAATGTTTCTGAGCGGGAGTATTGTGTTCATTTTCCTCGTGATCCATATGCGGCAGTTCTGGTTCACGTCACGCTACCAGGCGGGGGAACATTTCTCGATGTTTGAAATCGTACGTTCCACTTTTTCAGACCCGCTCTACGGCGTCCTCTATCTTATTGCGATGTTTCTCCTGGGATTTCACCTTAAGCATGGTTTTCAATCGGCATTCCAGACGCTCGGGCTTCGGGACAAGGCATACGCGCCCTTCATTGACTGGGCCGGCGTGATTGTCTGGCTGTTGATTCCCCTCGGCTTCGCTTCAATGCCGCTTTATTTTCTCTTGCATCCTTGAACGAATTGGAATTTCACAATGACGCTCAATTCTAAAATACCCGACGGTCCCATCCAGCAGAAATGGGACAATCACCGTTTCAGCATAAAACTCGTCAACGCCGCGAACAAGCGGAAATATACGATCATCGTCGTTGGCACCGGTCTGGCAGGCTCTTCTGCCGCCGCCTCTCTCGCAGAGCTGGGATACAATGTCATTTCCCTTTGCTACCATGAATCGCCGCGCCGGGCCCACAGTATCGCGGCTCAGGGTGGCATCAACGCGCCGAAGAACTATAAGAACGACGGCGACAGCGTGTGGCGATTGTTCTACGACACGGTGAAGGGCGGAGACTACCGCGCCAGGGAAGCGAATGTCTACCGTCTTGCCCAGGTGAGCGGCAACATTATCGACCAGTGTGTCGCGCAGGGCGTGCCGTTCGCCCGTGAATACGGCGGATTGCTGGATAATCGCTCCTTCGGCGGAGCGCAGGTGTCACGGACATTCTACGCACGCGGGCAAACCGGCCAACAGCTTCTCCTCGGTGCGTACAGCGCCCTCTCGCGGCAGATCAAGACGGGAAAGGTGACGTTCTACCCGCGCCGGGAGATGCTCGACCTCGTCCTTATCGACGGACAGGCAAGAGGGATCGTTGCCCGCAACCTGGAAACGGGTGCGCTTGAATCCTACGTGGCTGACGCAGTGATCCTCGCCACCGGCGGCTACGGCAATACTTTTTACCTGGCGACAATGGCAAAATACTCCAATGCCACGGCAATCTGGAAAGCGCATAAAAAAGGCGCATTCTTCGGAAATCCGTGCTTCACGCAAATCCATCCGACGTGCATTCCACTCTCGAGCGATTATCAGTCGAAACTGACGCTCATGAGTGAGAGCCTCCGCAACGACGGACGCATCTGGGTCCCGAAGAAAGCTGGAGACAAGCGCAGTCCCCGGGAAATCCCCGAAGAGGAACGGGATTACTACCTGGAGAGAATGTACCCTTCGTTCGGCAATCTTGTCCCGCGTGACGTCGCTTCCCGCCGCGCGAAAGAAATGTGCGATAAAGGCCATGGTGTCGGCACGACCGGATTGGCGGTCTATCTTGATTTTGCCGACACGATCAACCGCAACGGCAAACCGTGGGTCGAGGAGAAGTACGGCAATCTGTTCGATATGTACCATGAGATCACCGACGAAAACGGTTACGAGACTCCGATGCGCATCTATCCCGCCGTCCACTACACGATGGGCGGTTTGTGGGTCGATTATAATCTGATGAGCACAATTCCGGGACTTTACGTACTCGGTGAAGCGAATTTCTCGGACCACGGGGCAAACCGCCTCGGAGCAAGCGCGCTCATGCAAGGACTTGCCGACGGCTATTTCATCATTCCTTACACGATCGGCGATTATCTCGCCTCGACAAAATTCCCACCGGTAAAAACCGACGCCACAGCGTTTAAGGAATCTGCAAAGGGCATTCAAGAGACGATCGACAGACTCCTTTCCATCAAGGGCAAGCAAACGGTGGACGACCTCCACAAGCGGCTCGGGAAGATCATGTGGGAAAATTGCGGCATGGCCCGGAACGAGACAAGTTTGAGAAAGGCGCTCGACCTCATACCACAGGTTCAGGAAGAATTTTGGCGAGACGTCAGAGTTCCGGGGACTGCGAACAACTTCAACCCGGAGCTTGAGAAAGCGATGCGGGCCGCGGATTACTTCGACCTGGCGCAATTGATGGTCACCGATGCTCTTCATCGCAAGGAATCGTGCGGCGGACACCTGCGTGAGGAATACCAAACAGAAGACGGTGAAGCCAAACGGGACGATGAGAAATTCTCTTACGTCGCTGCCTGGGAGTACAAAGGCAACGGGTGGGAATTGCACAAGGAGCCGTTGACGTTCGAATACGTTAAACCGTCAACCAGAAGCTACAAATGATTTCGGATTGTGGATTGGGGATTGTGGATTGACAAGGTTAGATTTCTTCATTAATGAATCACGAAAATATTTTTTAATTTTGCATTTTTAATTTTGAATTTGAATGGATCTATGAACTTCACTCTGAAAATCTGGCGGCAGCACGATAGGGTATCCAAAGGATCGTTTAGCGGATACAAGGCAAACAACATCTCACCGGATATGTCATTCCTGGAAATGCTGGATGCGGTCAATCGCGAACTTGCCCTCAAAGGCGAGGATATCATCGCTTTTGATCACGATTGCCGGGAAGGTATTTGCGGCAGTTGCGGCTTGTACATCAACGGACGCGCACACGGACCCCAGCGCGGCGTGACGACCTGCGAGCTTCGCATGCGGCACTTCAGCGACGGCGACCGGATCATCGTTGAGCCCTGGCGCTCAAAGGCATTCCCCGTCATCAAGGACCTCGTCGTCGACCGAACCGCGTTCGAACGGATTATCCAGGCCGGAGGCTACGTGTCGGTCGATACCGGCTGTGCTCCGGAAGCAAGCTCGATCCCGATCCCGAAGGCGAACGCGGAAGAAGCGATGGATGCCGCGGCGTGCATAGGGTGCGGCGCCTGCGTAGCGGCCTGCAGGAACTCCTCCGCCATGCTGTTTGTCAGCGCAAAGGTTTCCCAGTTCGCATTGCTCCCGCAGGGCAACGCAGAGCGCAAGGTTCGCGTTCAACGGATGGTGGACCAGATGGACAAGGAAGGATTCGGCAACTGCTCGAATACGTACGCCTGCGAGGCGGAGTGTCCGAAAAAGATCTCCGTATCACACATTGCACGAATGAACCGAGAATTCCTGCGGTCGAAGCTCACGTAGGGCGGATCCCCTCCCAACAGAATTCGATCCCATTAAATTCAACGGGCAAGCCTGCATGGCTTGCCCGCTTCGTTTCTGGTACAACCGTTAGAAAATTCCGAGATGGATGTCTGACCAAGCTGGATATAGATGGACAGACAAGGATGTCTGTCCTACTTCATCAAGACCATTCGCTTCGTCTCGGTGAATGTCGGCGTGGTGAGCCGGTAGAAGTAAATCCCGCTCGCGATTCCTTCTGCATTCCACCGCACCGTGTACTCACCAGGTTGCTTTACTTCATTCACCAACGTTGCCACCTCTCTGCCTAGTTCGTCATAGACTTTCAGCGACACAAATCCGAAATTGGCAATCCGAAATTCGAAATCTGTAATCGGGTTAAAAGGATTGGGGTAGTTTTGGTACAACTGATACGTGGACGGAATCGGCTTATTTTTCTGTCCGACGACGGAGGATAGGAAAAGGTTCCGCACGTTATTCACCAGATTGTGGGGACCGGCGTCAACGCTGTACCCACTAACGTAGCACATGACAATATCCAGCGTGTCTCCCCCGGGCTTTTGAGGACTTGGCGGGCGTAGTGTGCCAAACGGGCCAAAAGCAAAATAGAACCGGGTGTCGCTCAGAGTATCCGGCGACTGGCTTGGCTTGATGCGTTGTGAGCTATCCAACCCCTCCCAGGACATCGCCGAGTAGATGACCGAGTCATTTGTCCCGGGCCAGTTCCATCCATGCCACTGCCAAACATATTGTAATGAATCGAGGGGCCGCGGAGTGTGGAGAACCGTCACTCCTGCAGGAGTTGATCCCCGATCCACCGGATTGTCGACGTATCCGGTGTGGAGATCCGGAATGTATGCAGCATAATTGTGCAAAGTATAATTGGAAATATTGAAGGGGCCCACGTCAAAATCGCTGAACATTCCGACATAGACATCGGAGATTTCATACTTGCCAACGTTGATAAACTTAAACTCCAACGGGAGAACTCCATCCGCGAAGTCGCCTCGCCAGGCATACGACTTGCAGAAGACTTTAATACCCATCGGATAGTGGCCTGGCACTATTGGAAACTTAAAAGTGTCGGTCGCGGCAAAATACACGTCCTGGTCGGAAACAGCTCCGTAGTCTTCGTCCACGTGCGGTTCGCCATGGTCGGGGATGCCGTTCTTCTCCGTGTATCTATTCTTATCATTCATAAGCGGATAGTTGCCGTAGATATCGGGGTGGCAGGAATCATGCTTGCTGGGAAGATAATCGTCATAAGCAGGGTCGGGATTGCTGACCGGATCGTAAATCCCTTTGCACCCAATTTCTGCGGTATCGGGAATCCCGTCGGCTCCGATGTCGTCGGTCAGCGGATTCCAATCGCCGTCGTTGTCGAGACCGTCCAGTTCATCCTCGTCGATCTTTCCGTCGCCGTCGTCGTCGAATCCCAACCTGTTCATCGGTTTCTTATAGTATCCAGGCCTGTTGGGGTCGTAGAGAGTATCAGCGACAGACGTCAACCACATTCGATCGCGGAGTGTGTCCTGGATATTGGGAATAAACTCGGTTCTTCCGTCGTCGCCGTTGTAACCTTCGTCCACGTGCGGAACCCCATTGATTTTACCACCAATCCACGGCCCTCCGCCGAATAAATGTTCGATGCCGCTGCCGAGGGGAAAATCGAGGCCAAAAAGGGTCTGCCCATCCGGCCCGGTGCCCCCGCATTGACCGGCGACCGCTTCGCATCCGAATGTCATCGTGTTCGAAATCCACAATTGCATGTTAAATCCCTGGTGGAAATACTTTTGCCAGGGATATTGAGCGGTGGTTGAAGATGGCAGGAATCCTCCCTCGCGCGTAAAATCGAACTTCTTGTCCCTCGCATTCTTACTGACTGCGAGCGTAAGGCAAACAACACAAAGCAGAAAAACATGGCCGGTCCGGTACATGATACCCTCCGTTCATCTGAATTGTTGCTTCATCGGCAGAGACGACACATCATGCCGTCGTGTCTATTCTAATTACTAATGAAGCAATTACTCAGGAAAAAGTCAAGCCGGTGGGGTGATATCGTTCTAACTTCGCAGTAAAAAGCTTTACCACAAAGGACACAAAGAGAGAATTCGCGGGGGCTATTTCATTTTTTCGATGGTGTTGATTTCCCGGAGAAGGTCATTCTTCGTGAAACGCGATTTGCTCATGACACCCGTGACAAACCCTTCCATTTGCTCCCTGGTGCCCGGGTCGACATCCATCGAGGTGAGGACAATAATGGGAATATTACGCGTTCTGGATTCCTGCTTGAGCTGGTAGGCAACGTTGAACCCCGATACATCGGGCATGATGAGGTCGAGAATAATCAAATCCGGTTCCTCCGATATCGCGAGCTGAATGCCTTCCCTGCCGTGGAGCGTCCTGACCACTTTGTAGCCCTCCGCTTCGAGGATGACTTCGATGAGCTCTGAGGCAGTTTTGTCATCGTCGATGATCAACACTTTCGGCGCGTGCGACGGCTTGCTTGTATTGACGGGAATGCGCTTCAATGCGTTGTGGAATTCTTCCCGATTCACCGGCTTCACGAAATAATCAACCGCGCCCATGCCGAACCCAAGTTTCTTTTCATCCGTAATCGACACGATAATGATGGGAATGTTCTTGCAGATCGGATGTCGTTTCAGTTCCTTCAAAACCTGCCAGCCGTCCTTGACCGGCATGATCATATCAAGCGTGATGAGGGCCGGTTTGAGTTGTTTGGCTTTCTCCAGTCCTTCCACGCCGTCTCTGGCCACCTCGGCCCGGTACCCGGCATCCTGGAGATACGTTTGAAGAAGCTGGCTCGCCTGGGGGTTGTCTTCGATAATAAGCGCAATAGGTTTCTCACCGTTGGGCAGGGTCGCCGGCTGGACGCTTGCGATCCGGAGCAGCTGCTCGGCGGATTCCACAACCTCGCCGGCGACCACCATCGGAATACGGAACCGGAATGTTGTTCCCACTCCCCACTCGCTGTCCACCCAGATCTGTCCTCCGTGCATTTCGATGAGTCTCCTGGTGATGACCAGCCCGAGGCCGGTCCCCTCCTCCACGGAGGATGCATTGGATGCCTGCTGAAAAGCGTTGAAGAGCTTGGGCAGTTCCTCGGGCTTGATACCCATTCCTTCGTCGCGCACCCGGACTTCAATTTCGTTGTTCACCCGGCCGATGTCGATCCATATCTGTCCCCCGATGTTGCTGTACTTGATGGCATTCGATACCAAATTAACGAGGATTTGCTTGAAGCGGGTCTGGTCGACGACGAGATGTTCAACATCCGACGAGACATTCACCACGAGTTTGATGTTTTTCTGCTGGAGAGATGCCTGTAACACACGCTCGACACTTTCCGTGAAGTAGGACACCGGATACGCCTCGACATGCAGCTCCATCTTCCCCGCCTCGATCTTGGACAGGTCAAGAATGTCGTTGATGAGATTCTGGAGATGTTTGCCGCTGATATTGATGTTCTTCATGAAATCCCGCACCTTCTCGCGCGGGAGCATGTCTAAATCGGTCGTCAGAATCTCAGAAAAACCGACGATCGCGTTCAACGGTGCCCTCAACTCATGACTGAACGTGGCGAGAAATCGCTTGAGCATTTCATTTGCGTCATCGGCCTTCTTCTTCTCGTTCTCCAGCTCGATGTTCTTTACCGTCACCTCATCCATTAACCGCTTCCGGCTCATTCCGATAGCAAGCTCGTTGGAAATAATGGAGAGCATGTTCATATCATCCTGGGCGTATTTCTCCGCCTTCTGTGAAAGTACCTCCAGCACACCCTGCAATTCGTTCTGGACGAGCAGAGGGATGGAAATCAGACTCTTCAATTTCAGTTGCTCGACTTCGACCAGGAAGTAGGCGGCGATAGAGCTCCGGGCCAGCTCGTCGGTCACAATGACCCGTTTCGTTAGTGCCGTTTCAACCGCGATCGTCGTTGATTGCTGATGGACGATTTGATGTTCGACCTCGGGATTCACCGAAATGTCGAGGAACGAAGGTGCCATGAGATGCAAGAGGGACGAGCGCGGGTCAAATTGATAGATACATACAAACTTCGCGGGTATTTCCATGAATTGGGCGATCCGCTCACCTGCATTCAGGCATAATTCGTCGAGATGCTGTGCGACATTGATCGCGAGGGAAACCTCCATGAGCATTTCTTTCTGCCGCTGCTGACGTTTCTTCTCCGTAATGTCCTGGAAAAGAACTGAGATGCCGCTTTCCGTGGGATACATGCGGACATCATACCATGCCTCGAAACGCTCATCACGATACGCTGTTTCAATGCTTTGAAACTCTTTTCGTTCCATCGCCAGGCGATACCGCTCGCCAAGCTCCGCGTTTCGGGCATTCGGAAAGATCTCAAATACATTTTTCCCCAAGACTTCTTCCCGCTTCAGCCTGGTTCCCTCTTCGGCAGCGTGATTCCAATAGGTAAACCGGTAATCCTTGTCGAGGGCAAAAAAACCCCCGGAAATCGCCTCAAGGATCTCCTCATATTTTTTTAGGGCGTTCATTGAAAATTCCTAACGAGTTTTCTGTAGATTCGTATTGTACGCAACCCTTTGATATCGAAAAGTACGAATGACTGGAAGATTAGAAAGTTTGGACGGTTAAAGCATAACTAATTTTTCAATAAGATGCAAGAACTATCTTAAGAAAAACTTGAGATGAAGAAGCTAAGAGCAATGTTTTGGTCTGACGAGTTTTCCACAACTGGTAGAGGGGAAAAGAGGCTTGGATGTCCGAAAATGATTGGATTTCAACAACTTATCCACAAAAGAGGAGCCCATCCTATCCACTTTTTTGTCCGAAAATGTCTGAAGTATTGGAGAACAGGCCAAATGATGAGAAAGGTGATGTAGAGTCCGGTTCGTAACCGGACAACTACCCTAGGAGGGAGTTGTACTCCCGACCCACCGAGCAGGCCAGGAGCAGGGCTCCTTCCCAGGCTTGGATGTCCGTTCTGGGGAACGGACTCTACGTTTTCCCTTCCAAGATCCCGCTAGCTCGGGAGACCCAGACATTTCCCGTTTTCCTCAAAAGGGCAGTTTGGGCACATCTCGGAGTTTCTGCTGAAGTCATGGGCTCTTATCCTTCCGATTACCCGCCCAATTTCCTTCTGGAAGTCATCCAATTCACTTGGAGAGAAGGTATGGTGAATCGGCACATCTGGAAATCTTAAGAAAACCAATGAGGATGGAACCGATTCCTGACTGAATAATTTCTTGACGAGAAGGGCATAGAACGCCAACTGTGGTTCATAGGCCGCGGCTTTTTCGTTCATCGTTGCCGCGGTCACTCTATCAGTCTTGTAATCGACAATACACCAACGCCCTTTTCCGTCTTTGTACAGCCTGTCGATGGTTCCGGTGAGAAAGTCCTCTCCAAAAACCGCACTGATGGAAAATTCCGTTTTCACCTCCGGCGAGGCGAGCACACTGGAACCAAACGCCGATTGTCTGAAGCTGCAGACGTTGTGCACAATGGCATCGACTATTTTCTCTCGTTGTGATTCTTCAATACCCCCCGTCGACCTGACCAATTGCCGGGTTTGTGCACGCACATTATCCTCCATCGCATCCGCACGTACGAGGCCCTGCAAAACCGCGTGAGTGAGCGAGCCTTCAAGTTCCCCCAGAATCCTGTCGTTCGCCTCTTCATTTTCATCGAAATGATAGGGGGCCCCGGATTTCTCCGGCAATCCAAGAACGTATTTGAGGTAGTATTTTGCCGGACATTCGAGGAACGTTTTGATCTGTGTCGCAGAAAAGAATTCGCCCCTTGTTTGTCCTTGCAGAGGAGCGATCAGCAGGTTATCAATCTTCCCGTCTTGTTCGGAGAGTGGAGAAGGAGCGCTCAGCACCGGAATTTGTTCCTTCCCTGTTACAATGTCGATCGACAAGGCATGCTGACTCTCGCGTGGAACAAAGATCGACCCGTCACGCTCCAGAAGACGTATCCTCGTTTCCGGAAGCGTAACCCGGCCAGGAATAATAGTCGCCGGGTCGAGCCCGAGTCCGTCGAGTGTCCATTTCATGTACGATGAAGACTTGACGCCAGAGGCCAGTTGGCCCGAAATCACCAACATATCGCGCGCTCGCGTGCAGGCCACGTAAAATATCCTTTTCTCTTCTGCCTCAGTTCTCAGGCGGGATTGTCGTTTCAAATGAGCGTACAGCGGCGGCTCGACGGTTTCATCCAGATTATTTTCAGCTCTGACTTTGAAAGCCGCTCCGAGGGATGAATCAAAGAACAGCTCCTTATCATACTGAAATTTCTTGTGGGCAAAAGGCACAAACACGACCGGGAACTCCAGTCCCTTCGCCGAGTGAATCGTCATGATCTTCACGGCGTTTTCGCCCTGGTCGACGCTTGCCTGGCCTTCTCGCTCCTCTTCTTCCACGAGTCTCTCCAGGCGTTCGACGAAATCGAAGAGGTTCGTAAGACCCCTTTGTTCAAACTCGCGTGCAAACCGGAGCAGCTTTTCGACGTTCGCCCTCCGCTGGTCGCCGAACGAGAGCCCGGCAACCGCTCCATGCCATCCCGTTCGTCGAAGAATCCGGTACACGAGGTGCGGTATCGGAACACGATTTGCAAGATTGAGAGTTTCTTCGGCAACCTTGACGGCGTACCGGAGTTGATGAGTGGGATGACCGTTCGCGACGTACTGCCGGGTCTTCTCCCAGAAGCTTTCGGCTTTCTTCTGCAAAGAGATTTCAAACAATTCCGCATCAGAAATGGCAAAGAACGGTGAGCGCAGTATCCCGACGAGAGCGACATCGTCACCGGTGTCGAGGAGGAATTTGAAGAAATTGAAGAAATCGAGGATCTCCTGTGTTTGATAGAAACCAATACCGCTCGATATAACGTACGGCACGCCGTGCGACTCCATCGCCCGTTCCAGCCGGCCAACGTGCGTCCGGCTGCGAAGCAAAATGGCAGCATCCCGGAACTCAAACGAGCGGTGGGTCTCCACCGCCTTTCCGGACCGGGTGCCGGATTCATAGATGGTGTACTCGCTCGCAGCAAGGTGCAGAATGCGCCGCGCGATCAAGTCACACTCTTCTGCTATCGAATCTCTTCCCCCACCATCCGTCTCCCCTGCCTCCTCACCATCGTCATCGTGGTCCGGGACAAGAAGCAGTTCAACATTCCCTTCTCCCGGACATGCTCTGCCGTTGACCAACTCGCCGTAGCCGACCTCGAACGGAGACGTCCCGGCGGACATCGTGCGGCTGAAGACTCTATTGACGAAATCGACCACGTTCATCGACAAACGAAAACTCTCGGCCAGCGTGATATGGCCGGCATCTCCTTTGCCGACTGCAAGGGTCAAATCATTCTTTGTTCTCTCAAACACCTCGACTGCGGCATGCCGGAATCCATAAATTGATTGCTTCGCGTCTCCGACGATGAAGAGGTTGCCGGTTTTGAATTCGGAGAGCAGCAACCGCAGGATATCATCCTGCAAGCGATTTGTGTCCTGGTATTCGTCGACCATGATGTATTTGTAACTGGCCGCGACCTTCGTCCTGATTTCTTCAGCGCGTAATAGCTGGAGCGCCTTCAGCTGCAAATCTTCGAAATCGAGCTTGCCTTGCTCGAGCTTCTTCTGTTCGTAGACCGAAATCGCTTTCCGGTAGATGCCGAGTAATATCCGCGTCAGTCGAAGCAATGTTTGATGGGCCTCGGCGGAGCGGAGGTCGGTGGAGGCCCGCACGATATCGCTCATCGAAGAATAAAGGTGGGAAAGACATCCCTGATCGGCCAGGTAAGAATCCTGTCCCGTCTTCGGGCCGATGAAGGTTTTCCTGATGGTGCCCTCCTTTGTCAGCACCAGCTCGATGATATCTTTGAACAGGGAGATCTTTTCTCGCGGCGAAAGACCATCAGTCCATTTGAGCATCAGGTCATGTACGTCCCGGACGGATTTCCCGCTTGCGACGCCGGTTAACCGTCGCACGCATTCCCGCCATGAGTTGTTCTCAAGCTGGAGTACAAGCCACGATTCGATTTCCCTGTTCCATCGGTCCGTCGTATCGTCACCATCCAACGTACCTTCAAGGAGGAGGCGTTCAATTTCTTCCCTCTTTCGGAAAAACGTCGCGAGATAGCTCTCGACGGCGGTTTTCCCCAGCATCCGCAGCGCATACCGGACATCCTCACGTGAATGTGAATCCCCGTCATTCGTCAAGAGCGCTTCCAGCGTTTCCCGGAGTGATTCTCTGATCAGGAGATCCTTATCAAGGTCCTCAATGACCGTGAAGGCGGCGTCGATGCCGCTCGGCGGCACTTCCACCGGATACTCCCGGAGAAGCCTGGCACAGAATGAATGGATCGTGCCGATATTCGCGGAAGCAAGCTGGTCGCGGATGTGTTCAAGCCGGCGCGGCGTTCCCGGAGCTTTGGCATCCGGACTCTTCCCATCGGAAGAGGAATGGTGTCCGAACTCCCGTATCTTCTCACCGATGAGTCCGGCGATTCGTTTCCTCAGCTCGCTGGCCGCTTTTTCGGTAAAAGTGATGGCGATAATCTCATTGATGCGCGTATCTGTCTGGAGCAAGATATCGACGAACCGCTGGACGAGGACGGTCGTTTTGCCCGAACCGGCATTCGCGGTTACTGCGCGGTGACGGTCAAATCTGACAGCGTCTTGTTGTGATGGGGTCAAAATTGACATGGAGACCTACGATCACCCTTTCATAACCGCGATCGGGACAAGTTTCGCCACCTTTCTTGCGATGCCCGCGCCGTGAACGACTTCGACAACCTGGTTGACGTCTTTGTACGCATCCGGTTTTTCTTCCGTCAAGCCCGACCGGGATTGACCCCTCACAAGAATCCCTTTCTCTTTCATTTCCTTCAACAATTGTTCAGAGGTTGTTTCCTTCTTCGCCTGGGTTCTGCTCATGGAACGACCCGCGCCATGGCACGACGAGCCGAAGGTTTCCTTCATCGCTTGCTCGGTTCCGACCAGCACATACGAGCACGTGCCCATGCTTCCCGGGATGAGCACTGGCTGGCCGACATCGCGCAGCTCTTCGGGAAGCGAAAGATGATTCTTGGGAAACGCCCGCGTCGCCCCCTTCCGATGAACAAGCACGTGCTTTGTCGTGCCGCCCACCCGGTGTTCCTCGTGCTTTGCAATATTATGGCAAATATCGTACACCATTCTCAAGTCGCCGCTGCCGAGTATTCTCTTGAAGGCCTCACGCGTCCAGTGTGTGATCATCTGCCGGTTGGCAAAGGCGAAGTTTGCCGCCGCCGCCATCGCCGCCAGATATTCCTGTCCTTCTTTCGAACGTATGGGTACGCAGGCAAGTTGCCGGTCGACCACGGAGATACCGTATTTTTTCATCGCATCCTGCATCACATCCAGATAATCGGTGCAGACCTGATGGCCGAGTCCGCGTGAACCGCTGTGTACAAGAACGACAATCTGATCAGAGTGAAGCCCGAACTTCGCGGCCGTTTCAGGGTCGAAGATTTCGCTCACGACCTGGATTTCCAGGAAATGATTCCCGGAACCGAGCGTGCCGAGCTGATCGTGTCCCCGGTTTTTGGCCCGTAGGCTTACAAGCGACGGGTCGGCAGCCGGGATTTTTCCGTAGTCTTCAATGTGGGCGATATCCGCTTCGTTCCCGTATCCGTGTTGTACGGCCCACTGAGCGCCGTCGGACAAGACGTTGTCCAATTCGGATTTGTTTACTTCGAGTAAACCGGTACGCCCAGTCCCACACGGGATGTCCCTGAAAAGCTGATTGAGGAGCTGCTCAAGTTTCGGCCGCACATCTTTTTCCATGAACGGCGAGGCGAGAAGCCGCACTCCGCAGTTGATGTCGAATCCTACACCTCCGGCTGAAACAACCCCCTCCTCCAGGTCGGCAGCTGCCACCCCGCCGATGCAAAAACCGTAACCCTGATGGGCGTCGGGCATAGCAAGCGACCGGCCAACGAATCCGGGCAGCGTCGCCACATTCGCGACCTGCTCCATGGTCTGATCCTTCTCAATGTGCCCGATCATTTCATCACTGGCATAGATCAGGCCCTCGATGAGCATGCCCTTTTTGTAGGAGATGGGGATTACATAGCGGTAATTGTCGAGTTTCCTTAACATAGAACAAGTTTGTGGTTGACGGTTCGTAGTTAACGGTTTTCAGTTAAGAGTTTTCCGTTTCAGGTTCACAACTGGCTGTTGTCATTGCCGTGATGTGTTTGCTTTTAGATATTTAATGAAGCCATTGATGAGTTTGGATACCATGGTCGCTCACAACCCTCTCCCCTTCGATTCCCCTCTCCCAAATTTGGGAGAGGGGAAAGGGGTGAGGGTAAGAATGCGGATGATTTATTCAACATTTATTCGAAACAAGACTCCAGACGCAGGTCCGGAACATACTCAACCAATCAACTAACCAACTATCTAACTATCGACTAAATATCAAGAAACACCCTCACACACGCTCCGTCAGTTTCTTCCCGGACCATCACCTGATGGTAGGTCACCGCTTTCACGTCGAGTTTTGTGCGGTGCATCGTGGCGGAGAACTGTTCCCCGCGAATGAGGGCCGTGAGCGATGTAGGTGACAGGGCGGATATGGAAAATTCCTTCGGAACAAAACCTTTCCCATCGAACAGGTACAGGATTTCTGAAAGCCAACGCACGAGGAGTTGTTCAGGGTCGTTTGCCCGCAGTTTTATGATCTTCGACTCTTGGATCTCCACGAGCGACAGATCAAGGATGATGGACATCAGCCCTGTTGCCGCGTGCTCAAACGCTTCTCTCAGCGAAGCACCGGACGCTTCGATGCCAACGTCAGCGGGATGTTCGAGAATCTTGAAACCGGATAACATGTGAGGAAAAGATACTAATTCAGGGAGGGAAATACAATTGGCAGCGAAAAATCACCGCCTCCATTCACAACCATTTCACCAGCTCATCAATCGTCAAAGGCTTGGCAAGTATCTTTTTGCCCTTATCGACCAATATCATTGTGGGCGTCGCATAAATGAGGTAATCTGAAGCCGTACTGCCCGACCATCCTCTGGGATCATTGAGATTAATCCAGTTGAGCTTGTTCGTCCGTATGAAACTGATCCAGTCACTGCGATTACTGTCTAATGATATCGCAATCACGCGGAAAGTGTTCCTGCTCTTATAGATTTCAGCTAATTTGGGAATCGTTGCCTGACAATGCGGGCAGGAGCTTGAATAGAACAAGATCAAAATCTTCTCCGCACCAATCTTCGCCAGGGATGTGATATCTCCAGAGGTGTCTGGTAAGACAATATTTGGTACCGTAGCGCCAATCGGAAGGACCTTCTTCTGCTTGATCATTCTTTCAAGGGAGCTTCCGGGACGTTCATCGAGGCACAGGTCATCCTTTATTACGTAATTTTCAAGGATGTAATCGATACACTTCTCGAAACCGAATTTCCTAAAGCCGTCGACCAGGTATTCCGTGACATGCTTATAGACGATCTGATTTATCCTGGCTTTATTCAGGATCGTATCGACTGCGAGCATGAATTCCTTTTCTAGTAACTCCCTGGGCAGCTGGGGATTACGGTAATAGGTAAGATATTCGATTGTCTTGTTCGTGAATAGGTCCGAGTTGACCAGTTCATTATCTCCGAAATCAACATTATCCAGCGCGTGCGCTTTCAGATTGACAAGCTGTTTGTCAGGCGGGAGATTGTAATCCACGACCGGCAATTGTGAAGAATGTATGTAGCGCGCGACAAACGAAGCGGGTTTGTGTTGTGACACGTTGCTGATGAAATCTGAATACTCCTTTTGTAATTGAGTGATCGTTGTTTGTGTCGTTCTATAATAAGGGTCGTCTTTAGGATAGCGGGCGAGAACGAGCTGAAGCAAATCTGTCTTTGTTTTGTATTGTTTATTCAGTTTTAAGAATGAATAATACAACCGGTTACTCTCCGAATTTATAACCTGCAAGCTCTCGATGAGGGCAGTCGCCGTTGTAGCCATTTCGATGTCTTCACCGTCGTTCACAAAATCGATCCATCTGGTCTTGTCAAACGACATCCGATACAAGCCAGGATGGTACCGCTGATCGCGAAGATTGAGGACGAATCTGCCTTTGGCTGTCGGTGTCGTTGAATCGACCTGTGTTGCTTTCTCTCCTGATATGGTTGAAAGATATGCTTTCTCAGCGTTGAGATTATTGACCGTGATGCCTACCTGTTGAGGATATGACCCTGTGGGGAATGAAAGGAAGACGGCAAAGAACAGAATAGATTCGATTGGAGGATATTTCAATATCATGATTTGAGACATCTCAAAAGTCCCTAAATGTCATTCTGAATCCGTCCTGAATGATATTTAAGGACGCATGAAGAATCTCGTTTTGGGCTCGCGATAGATAATGTGATATTGTTTGGACGATCATGAATCTCTTCCTTTCGGAATCTTGTGTCTTCCTTCTTCGTCCAACCAGCGATCGAATTCATCCATACCAATACATTTCACGTTTTCTTTATCCCATTCCCATTGTTGAGGATTTGTTCTCATATATTCGCGGATTCTGTTCAGGGATTTTTCGTTGCGGATGATGTGATCATAGAATCGAGATTGCCATACCGATGAACCTGGCGTTTTCCGCATTTCGTTGATGCGTTTTGTCGCCGCCGATTTAAATGATCCAACAATATTACCCAATACATTTGATTGCCCGCTCGGTAGGGTCGAGGCATGCCTCGACCCTACGGTGTTGACGGTATTATCATGAATGATGATAATTCCGTGAATGTGGTTCGGCATTACCACGAATTCATCCAATTGAATGTGCGGATAATGCAACGGCAATTCTTCCCAGCATGATTGTACGATGTTCCCGCAATCGTTCCGTATCATTTCCCCATCCAAGATATGTCCGAATATTTCGATCCTATCCTTTGTGCAGATCGTAACAAAATATGCTCCAGGCAAGGAATAATCATATCCCTCTAACCGTATCTGTTTCCGCCTCCGCATTGTCTCCCATCCCAATTACTGTTTACAAATGAACTCCACCCTCAGCTTCCAAAGAGTCCTTTCGTGCGATATTGTATATCAACTTGAAATACTCTTATTTCACAAGGCTAGTTCTTGATGCAACGGACGCTATAACCGTAGTCCTTGGGGTTGCTGAGCAGGTTGACGTCACCGCCATCGTGGTACAGGGTCAGGTAGTAAGTGAATGTTGAATCGGCCCTGGTCGAGCTCCACACGTACGTGCTTCTTCCAACATCGTAGAAGAGGCCGTCGTGGTAGCGGAAAGCCCCAAACATCGCAGAAAATCCGCTCGTGTTAGTGCCGGCCCCATTGCCAACTCCTTGTCCTATCGCTTTCAGGGCATTCCCGTCTTCACCTACGGTTGTATCCAGAGTTTGAAATTCAGCCAACGTTGGTACATGCCATCCCGGAGGACAGATACCCTGTGTGCCCGGTTTCATCATGTACTGCATCGCCTCTTCCCACTGATACAACCCGCCGTAGGTGTTGCAATTTACCGGATCATTCTTGTAACAATACTTTTCAATCACCCCATTATCATATGCAGTATCGGTTCCCTGAATCATCGCCCCGACATCAAGGTTTTCTCTCAACCAGCACTGACTGCCTATCTGTACCGTGATGTACGTTTTGCCCGCGTATACTACCGTCGGAGTTCCAGGGCATGGATTTCCCGTGCTGTCAACTGTCGTAAAGCTCCAAACGGTTGACCAGCCGGAAATGTAGTAACTGCTCTTTGCATTCACGCGCCAGTAATACGCTGTGCTGTTGTACAATCCCGTCACATGCTGACTGGTCACTGTTAACCCACTGTCATTGTACACATAACCTCCGAAGGAATTGCTTGTCGATACCTGCAACCCATAACTCATCGCTCCATTGCTCGTATTCCAGCTAAGTGTCGGTGATACCGATTGATCGATTGAGAGATTTGCAGGTGCTAAGAGTGTCGGAGCTTGTAGAATTGGCGGGTTTAGATACAGTATAATGCTTGCGGTGGCGGTCGCAATACCATCGCTGACACTCACGGAAACAGTATCATCCTCGGCACTTGTGACCTGTGGTGGTTGCCATACCGCGGTTGCCGTACTAGTTCCAGAAATGAAGGTGCCTTTTCCGGCTTTCCAAATATAACTCAGCTTGTCGTTATCCTCATCCGTTGCACTTAGCCATAGTGTCACGCGAGAACTGCATGGAATCCTATTAGTCGATGAGCATGCCGGTGTACTTTTGAGGCTCTGAATCACCGGCGGATGATTCTGCGGCGTCGTAGGACCCGACTCATTCTTCTTACATCCGAATTGAAATGACACTGTCACAGATAAAATGATCGAAAAAGTCATTATTCGATGTTTCATGGTTTTCCCCTGAGACAATTGCCGCGCTACACTTGTTCAACTTGACAGTTCAAAATCTCGTTCCACTTTCATTATACACGGCCACACCGTTCACCGTTCCAATCCAAAGGTTTCCCAGAAAATCGCGGGCGAGTGCCGTAACCGTATCGCTTGGAAGCTCCGGCGTGCTCTGACGGTTGATCTTCGTCCACGAGGTATCGCTCAGTCTCACCAACCCCGCATTCGTCCCGAACCATCGCGTCGTCAGGTAATCTGTGGTCACTGCATCGACAATTCCGGACGGCACAATGCCATGAGTGTTATCGGAGACGTACTGGCGCCACACGTACGTAGCCGGGGCAAAGCTAAAAATCCCATCCCAGGTGGCAAACCACGTAGTACTCACATCGAATGCGATTGCGACGACCGGATAGTTCAACTGTCCATAGTCGTTGATAGGCTGTTGCCACACCTTGAAAGCGTTGATAAAGGTCACGCCGGCGTTCTGTGTTCCGAACCAGATGGAGAAATCAATGAGGTTATAGGCAACGCATTCGACGTGGTTCGAAGGGAGAAAGCTGTTTGATGTGTCATATCGTCTCCACACACCTCCTTCGTTTGTGGTGGGTATGAATCGGCCGACTCCAGCGAATGTAGCGCACCAGATTTCTCCGAGTTTTTGGTCAGCAGTAATTGAAAGCACGTCGTCGGAGGGAAGGCCGTTTGCTGTCGTGAACCGTTTCCATACTATCGTGACTGCCTGCCGCTTATACCGGGAAACACCCCCTCCCGCCAGCCCGAACCAGAGGCTCCGGTCAGGGCTCAGTGCGATCGATGTAACGATACTCACGAGATGAGGGTTGCCGTTGGTTTCGTACATGGGGTAGGAGAGACTATCCACGAAACAGTTCCAGAACCCATTGCTGAAAGAGGACGCTCCGCTGTCAGTTGCAATCCAGATGATTCCTTCGGCGTCGGTGAGGATGGCGTTGACGTGATTATTGAGGAGCCCGCTGTTGGATTTGTTGAAAGAGACCCACTTTGGCCCGACGGGTGTAATGCTTGTCGGTGGCGTGTGATTGCATGCCAACAATGCCATCGTGAGAGCAAGAAGCACTTGTAAACCAATATTACGACCGACCAGCGCCATTGCCACTGCCCCTAAGAAGATGCTACATCCTCATAAGAAATTAAGGATAAAACGGTCAACTTCAAAGCTCATGATTCACGAAAAGCATGAGTCACTCCTGATTCCCACTTCTTCCGCGGCACGGTGACGCTCGGGCTGAGTGCTTCTTCGAGACGGGCATCTGTAACACGATGAATTTTCAATAGGTTCGCGCCTTGCCGGCCACCTTTTCGTATTCGATATCGTTCGGCTCCCAGAGCTCGACCTTGTTGCCTTCCGGGTCTATGATATGGGCGAATTTTCCGTATTCAAACACCTCCACCCCACCGATGATCGTAACGCCCTCTTCTTTCAGTGTTACAAGGAGACTCTCAAGCTTATCCACGCGAAAGTTGATCATGAATTTCTTTTCGGAGGGCTTGAAGTATTCCGTGGTCTCCGGAAATGGAGCCCACACGGAAAATCCTTTCTGGTCGGGTTTGTCCGTCCTGCGCCATTCGAAGGTCGTTCCATGGTCGGAAGTATTCAAACCCAGATGGCGTTTGTACCACCGGCGGATGTTCGCGGGATCCTTGCACTTAAAAAAAATTCCTCCGATGCCTGTTACGCGCTTTGAACTCATGACGGGTCTTTTATTGTGAATATCATATCGGGATTTTCAATTGTCGTTCATAGAAAACAAGAAACGACGACGTGCCCGGCTCGCTTGTGAACTCCAAAGAGCCGGTCAGAGATTCATGAACTATGCAAGAACGAGTATGGCAGTAATATCCGACCCTGCCTCATCCGGAATGATCTCAAAACCGAGCTTTCGGAATACTGCGACCATCCGCGGGTTGTCTGAGTTTGTGTGTGCAATAATTCTTTTCATTCCCCAATCCCGGGCGATGTCCACGCAGTAGCGCGTCAGCACGCTCCCCAGTCCTTTGTTCTGCCATGCGTCGGTGACCAGCACGGCATACTCGACGCTCTGAAGATCCGCTTCAGCGATGAGCCGCCCGACGCCGAGAAGTTTGCGGATTCCCTTTTCCACAACCTCGGCAACGATGGCAATTTCACGTTCATAGTCGATGAAGCAATAGCGGGACGCCACCTGGTGCGTCTTCCAATTGATGAACGCACGGAAGCGGGTATAGAGCGATTCCTTTGAGCAGCTTTCCAGCAACTCAAACCACATCGGTTCGTCCTCCGGCTTTATGGGCCGCAAGGTCAGCGGGGTATCCGCCAGCGTAATTTCATGCACGAATTCTTCCGGGTAGGGTCGCAGCGCCAGGTGAGAATATGGTTTAATAGGTTGGGAGATAATTTCCCGATCGAGGACGACACGAGCATCGAGGGCGACGGCATCCGATGGATTGACGAGGAGTGGATTAACGTCCAGCTCCCCGATTTCGGGATAATCCGCAACGAGGTATGAGAGGCGGATCAAGACTTCGATCAATTTTTCAACATTTGCCGCGGGCTTGCCCCGGTAGCCCTGGAGAAGCGGCCACACCTTGAGCGATTCCAGCATGCGTCGGCACAGTCGTTCGTTCAGCGGCGGGAAACCGAGGACGCGGTCTGCGAAAAGCTCGGCGGCGACTCCACCCGAACCGACCATGAGGACGGTACCAAAGGTGGGATCTTTCTTCGTTCCCAGAATCAGCTCAACGGCGTCATGAGTGCTCGCCATCTCCTGCACGGTGACGCCTTCGATATGAGCGTGGGGCATCCTCTCGCGGGCGCTTGCCGTGATTCGCCTGAACGCGTCACGCACCATGGCTTCGTCCTGAAGGTCAAGCGCCACGCCACCGACGTCGGTTTTGTGCGTGATGTCCGAAGATAGAATTTTGAGAACAACGGGGTAGCCGATTTCTTTCGCGATCTTCACTGCTTCTTCCGGTTTCGCCGCCTCCCGGGTGTGGGTGCAGGGTATGCCGTAAGCCTCCAGAATCGTTTTCGAAGCACTTTCCGACAGAACCGATCCTTGCCTGGCGGCGATCTGGTCAAATTGGAATCGGATTTTTTTCCGGTCCAGTGGGAATTGAACCGGAATGTCCTTCGGGGTCTCATAGAGACTCTCAAGGTTGCGGGAATACTCCACCAGCGTCATGAAGGCACGAATGGCCTGCTCCGGTGTCGCGTACGTTGCGATACCCGACTCATTGAGGACTTGAATTCCTTCCCGCATACTTTTCCCGCCCAACCACGCCGCCAGGATCGGCTTTGGTGTGGCGGCGGCGAGCTGGCCCACGGCCTTTGCCGTTGAAGTCGGGTTTGTCATCGCCTGAGGTGTGAGAATGACCAGGACGGCATCAACGCTGGAGTCTTTCAGAAGAATTTCGACCGCTTTCACGATGCGTTTGGACCGGGCGTCACCCAGCACGTCGACGGGATTTCTATGCGACCAGGCAGACGGAAGACCTTCGTTGAGCTGGCTTATGCTTTCGTCGGAGAGCCGGGCAAGAACACCGTTCGCGGCGATGAGTGAATCCGTCGCCATAACGCCGGGACCGCCCGCATTCGTGACAATCCCGAGGCGCGGCCCGAACGGAATCTTCTTTCTTCCAATCAGATCGGCGCAGTCGAAGATCTCTCCGATGTTCATAACCCGCGCCATCCCGACGCGCTTGAATGCCGCCTCATACACCGCGTCCTCCGAAGCCATGGCGCCGGTGTGCGATGCAGCCGCTTCGGCCGACTCGAGGAATCTCCCGGCTTTGTAGGCAATGATCGGCTTCGTCCGCGCGAAGGCCCGGGCGGCCGACATGAACTTTCGCGCATCTGCGATCGATTCGATGTAGAGGATAATCGACTTCGTTTTTTCGTCCTCGCCGAAGTAGTCGATGAGATCCCCGAAGTCGACATCCAGCGTATTCCCGATCGAGACGAAGTAAGAAAACCCCACTTTCTCCTCGAGCGCCCAGTCCAGCACGGAGGAGCACAGCGCTCCGGACTGCGAAACAAATGCGATGCTGCCTTCCTTCGGCATGCTGGGGGCAAAGCTAACATTGAGATTCTGCAGCGGTGAAACGAATCCCAGGCAATTCGGCCCGAGGATTCTCATTCCTTCGAATTTCTTCAACTGTACCCTGACTTGCTCTTCAAGGGCGTGGCCTTCGGCTCCCGTCTCCCTGAATCCGGATGAAATGATGATGAGCCCGAGGATTCCAGCTTCGCCGCATAGCCGTACGATTTCAGGAACCTGCGGTGCCGGAGCGCAGATGACGCCCAGATCCGGTTTCCTCGGCAGACTCTTGATATCCGGATAGCATTGTATCCCGAGCACGGCCTCGAACGATGGATTCACGGGATACACGACACCCTGAAATCCACCGCCCACCAGATTGTTCAATACTTTCCCACCGACACTGAGAGGATTGGATGTGACCCCGATGAGAGCGATACGTTGGGGTTTGAAAATTCGATCGAGTTCCTGAATGTTCATTCTTGTCTATGTTTTCAGAGCATTGAGAAGATAAATCTGACACGCATATCTTAATACTACGAGAAGACGATACCAAAATAGGGAATTTTGCTGAAGGAATCAAAGCAGTTAAGAGCATTATCGGAAAGGACGCCGAGAAAAGATTTGCAGAAGCCGCAAAAAGGGGTCCGCGCCAAAGCGCTTTGCGATCTTTGTGTTTCTTTGTGCTCTTAGTGGTTTAAGAAACTTTAACGCACGCAAAGAAAAGATTCGCAAAGGTCGCAAAGGGTATGGTGCGTGGCAAAACACTTGGCGGCCTTTGCATGTCCACGTCCGGAGTTGGTGTCACGGTGGGACCATGACACCAACGTTTTTCGCGTTACAGAGTCGCTCCACCTGTAGCGCGAAGGCCTCTATCCTGGCTTCCACAATCTGCGGGAATGGATTGCCGTCCGCCTCGATGGAAAGGAAGGGCAACGTATGGAATTTTCTCAGGTTATCAATATCCTCCAGCGAATCCAGTCGTTTATTTCCTGCAACTTTCGACTCGCGGCCGAGGATTGCTTCAATAACCCTCGTCGGCATGCAGGCAAACGGTCCGATGGAGATCATACCTTGGACATCCTTCACCATCTCACGGAAAAACGTCCCGATGACAACGATGGCTTCTCCCGTCATGGCGGGATTGATGAATTGGCTTCCGGCTGCAATGATTTTCTCCATGTCGATCATAACGGGGTCACATAATCCGCTGGATGCGAAAATGGACTTGACCTTTCGTTCAACACGGCGATGCAGGAGCGACCGTATGGACATTTCCGTCCACTCTCCCAACGTGAACTTATGACCGGGTTCATTTTTCACGACGTAGTCAACGTAGTAGAGCCATTCGAGAACCGATGACCTTCGCGTCACGATGTCCCGTTTGGCCAGTCTCGAGATGACTTCCTGCGAACAAAATTCATCCTTCCTCACATATATTTCTCCGGCCAGCAGGACCTTCCTGGCTTCCGACAATGGATACCTGAGTTCTATCTTGCCAAGCTCGCGTGAAACGTCCGTCAGTACTCCATACAAATTTCCGGCACCGCTTTCGAAGCATTCTCTTATTTTCTGCTTCTGGGTCGTGAAAATCTCTTCCGCTTTGTCGTGGTCAACCGCCAGGACGAGCAATGCGTTCCTGATATCGTCCATCGCATCGGCGACAACAAGGGACTTGAGGATTTTTATCTGGTCGGCGTTTCCCAATCCCGCATAATTGTTTTCCGCCGTCAACGTCAGCAGTGCGACATTTTCCACCCGCTTCTTTTCTATGAGTCTCTTCTGAAAGACATAGTATTGAGAAAACCTGCAATTCCCGTGTGCCGTCGGCATGAAATAGAGCAGCATTTCCTCCGGCGATTTTCTTTTCTTGATCGATTCGAGCAGCGATGCAGTGGTCAGGATCAGCGGCAGACATTCTTTGCACGAAGTGTTTGCTCTCCCCAGCATGAGGGTGTGAAAATCGGGAGCGGAATCCGGTTCCGCGTTGAATCCAATTCCACGGAATGCCGCCGATGCAAGTTCAGTCGAAATTGTACCCATGGAGGGTATCACCATCCTCACTCTCTTGTCCCTGACTGAATACTCTTTTCCATCGCTCGCGACAAATTTGTATTCACCGCGGGAAGATTTCAGCCCGGCGGCCCTAAACGTCTGCTCCCCGCCGTCCTCTCTTCGCAATGACCGGTATCGCTGGATAATGTCGAGGAACGCCTCGATCCGCGTATTGATTCCCGCATCGGCAGTGTGAGAATCCAGCTCGAGCGTCAACGATGGTTTGGTTTTCATAATGTCCCGGAAGTACCCGACCAGAAACGAATCCGGACCGCAACTGAAATTCGTGATGTAGGCCCCGAAGAGCTGCGGATGCCTTTTCACAATCCTGGCCGCTTTGACGATCTCCTGGCCTGTTGCCCAATTCAAATTCTCAATGGACTCTTCCGCACCGTACCGCAGGCAATCAAAGGGAATAACATACACGCCCCTTGAAGCGAATTTTCTCGGAATGCCAAGGTTGGCTTCATCGGCGAAGGCGTTGTACGCCCTGCCAAAGATCACGATTCCTATTCTTGACGTGTCCCGTTCGATTTCTTCCAGTGCCCGGTCTCCCAGTTCCTTCCTTTTCGCGGAAAACTGTCGTTGCTTTTCGGACGCGTACGTAAAGGCCGCCTTCGCTTTGTCAGCGTTTTCCCCGATTTCTTTCGCGATCTTCACGAATTCTTCTTCCAGGGGCTCCAGCCCTTCGGAGAAATCCAGCACGGGGGAGATCAGCTTCGGCTCGATTTCCCTGAAGGCGCTGCGAAGATAGTACGGCTCGCTCTGTGCAAGAACACACGTGCACCGGTGTCCTTTTCCTTCTCCGCCGCTTCCCTCTACGTGAAGTTCATCGACCTGCGGAAGGAAGATGTAATCCGGCTTTTTCTTGAGAAGGTTCATGAACATCCCGTGCGCCACTTCTCCGGGGAAGCAGAATGACGAGGCAGACATTCTTACGCCTTCCGGGTCCGCGCTTTCACCCAGCACCACCCTCATGCCCAGATGCGAAAAGAAATTGTAATAGAGAGGGTGCATCATGTTGGTATAGAATGACTTGGAGAGGCCGACGGTCTTCCCCGCGCCTCCCCCATTCCTCTGGAAGACCAATTCCTGCCTCTTCGCAACCATGTCCAGAGAACCGGGGTCGATCGAGACATGACGCAGGGTATTATAGTATTTGTTGCAGATCCCACCGAACGGATAGCTTTTTCCATTTATTCGAACAAGATTGATGGCACAGCCGAGGTCGCATTTCTCTCTGGTCCCCGGACAGGCAAAACTCTCGCCGTACTCGACCTGCCTTCCGGCGAGTTCTGCGAGAGAGAAGTTCGTTTTGCCGATCGTTCTTTTTTCGATCTTGTCTTTTATTTCCAGTGCGGCTCCGAACGCCCCGATCAGTCCAGGGTCGGGAGGTACAACGATCTTTTTGCCGAGCAACGCCGCCATTGCCAGGGGAACCGCACGGTTGTAACAAACTCCTCCCTGCATGAAAATTTTCTCGCCGACCTTTCGCGACCCCTTCACTCGGTTGTTGTAATTCATACAGATGGAGTAGACCAGCCCTGCAACAATATTCTCTCTGCCGATACCTTCATGGGATGCGTTCTTGACATCGCTGCTGATAAACGCGGCGCACTGGTCGTTGAAATTTGGTGGAGATGTGGCCTGGAGTGCGAGGTTTCCAATCTCCTGGTAATCAATGTCCAGGCTTTCCTTCGACGCCTCCTCAAGAAAAGAACCCGTGCCTGCTGAACACGCTTCATTCATCGCGTAATCGCACGGCACACCGTTGACAAGGTATGTGTACTTGGCATCCTGGCCTCCGATCTCAATGATCGTGTCGACCTCTTTGTCGAAGAACGTCGCACCGGTGGCGTGAGCGATGATTTCGTTGACAATCCCATCCGTCAACGCGTGCAGGCCCGCAATCTGTCGTCCCGAGCCGGTGACTCCCAGGCCGATGATCCCGACATCCAGACCGTGGAGCTGCCGGTCGATCTCTTTGTAGCATTCTCTCGACGCCCGAACGGGGTCGCCGTTCGTTCTCAGGTACACGGAAGCGACTGTCACGTCATCTTTCGTTCTGAGCAGAACTGCTTTCGTTGTCGTAGAGCCGACGTCAAGGCCGAGGATGCATTCGTCCCCCATTTCCGCCATCCCTTTTTTTTGCTCTGTGAATTCCACAAGACGGCTCGCCTCAGCCAGTGCGGGCAATTGACCGAATGAACTCTTCTTCTCATCGATGAAGATTCTCGTCCCGGGCTTTCTCCGGTTCTCAAGGGCATAGATTGCCGCACCGAGAGCTTCGAACATGTCCGCTTCCCGGGGAACGACAAGGTTTTCTACGCTCTCTCTTAGCTTGCCCACGACGTAAGCATTTTTCGTGACGCCTCCGACGACAAGGATATTTTTTTTCTGCACCGACTTCAGCAATTCCAAAACCTTTTCCGCGATCATATTCCCGAGACCCGCGCAGATAGTGCCGATTGGCACTCCTTTGTTTAGAGCATGCGTGCAATCGCTCTTGCAGAATACGGAGCATCTCCCGGAAACATAGTAAGGCGTAGAACCTCGTGCCTGCTCAATTGCTTCTTCGGCCCCGACATTCATCCTTCGGATTTGCTGCAGGAAAAATTCACCGGTTCCGGAAGCGCATTTGTTGCCGGTATGAACGTTGACAATGTTCCTCCGGTCATCCAGTTCATAGACGATGAAATTTTCGCCCCCGAGGCTTATCAACGCGTTGAATGTATCTTTTGTGTCCCTCAGAATATGCTTGAGGGCGTGCTCGGCGGCTTCGACCTCCGTGATCACTGGCAGATTTACGAGGTCTTTGAGTTTCCTTCCCGTCAACGTCACCGATGAATAATTCTCAAGATTCAGAGACTCCAGAGTATCATTCAACACCTTTCGAGGGTTGCATTCATGTTTCCACGCGACGGAGCGGACGATGTTACGCTCCTCATCAAGCTCGACAACCTTGAGGGTTGAGGCGCCCACGCATATTCCCAGCGATTTCAAAGTTTCCGCCATCTCAGGTCGTGGTGAAAGCAACTATTGTATGTTCCATCGTTATTGATAACTTTCGTTTGCACAGCCGGCCGCCAAAAAACTATTTCTTCGGATACCCAACTGTCTGTGCGAGGATGATTTTCTGATCGGCCCGGAGGTTCATCGCCTTTGAAAGAACGGTTCTGTCGATTGAACCGCGTACGACCGCCGCAAGTCCTTCCGATGCACAATAGAGGTAGACGTTTTGCGCCACGAAGCCGCAGTCCGCGCCGGTATACAAACTCTGGTCATCCTGCGATGCCCGTTTCGTCTTTGAAAGGTCGGCAACGTAAACAAGATTCATGAACGCGTCTTTCACGTAGGCCTGAGTACCGGTCTTCTCCCGGAGGTCCTCCTTGAGAATCTGGTTGAGCCTATGCGCCTTTGCATCGTACAAGAAGAGACCGTCTTCCACGGCAACGTAAATATCGATCTCCTGCCAGTTCATCGCCGAGGGTGCAGTCCGATGGCCGTCGGGACGATTGATCCCGAAGGCCGCCCAGAGTAAATTGGAAATTTGTTGCTTCGACAGCTTCTCCGCCCCAAACGACCGCGATGACTTACGAAGCTTCAGCGCTTCCATCAACGGTTTCCCGCCCGATGTATCAGGCCTCGGAAGCTCAATTGGTTTTAGATCCTGTGCATTCAGTCCAAGCGAAAGGATCGTCATGAGCAGAATCTGGATCCAATAACCCGATTTTCGTTTCATAGGTTTTCTCCGATACAAATTGTTACACTAGTTATATAGTTAGTTAGTTTGTTAGTTTGTTTGTTTGTTTGAAGTAATAATGTTCCGGGGATTCATTTACCGTACCAGCACTCCCGCACAAAATACGCGGGATTGCTTCTTTTCTGCACCGCTTATTTGAGAAGCAACATTTTTTTCACCTGCAGGAAATGATTTGTACGGTCATTCATACTTGTTGCT
>JBEKTW010000031.1:0-34156 GCA_049515655.1 Bacteroidota bacterium | reverse complement strand
ATATCTCGAATTATTTAATTGTGGTCTCTTTAAGGAGAGAACCACGGATAGCAGATTGGTTTGAATTCACAACTAACATCTTTTCTTTACCCTCAATTTGCTTTTGTACATAGCAGAGGGTAACGAGGGAATCGAACCATGATCGGAAGCACTATCTCTCATTACACCATACTCGAAAAACTTGGTGAAGTTCGAAAATCACCCACGATCCGCCGAAGGCGGAGAGTGGCTGTGATTTTCAGAATCCCGCGTTCTTCTTGCGGGAGCGGGCCTGTCCGCCGAAGCATGCCCTTTATGGTAAGGTGACCTATGATAGGAACCACGATTTCTCACTATAGGATTATCGAAAAAATAGGCGAAGGCGGGATGGGCGTTGTCTATAAAGCCCACGACACCAAGCTCGACCGTGATGTTGCATTAAAGTTCCTTCCTGCCACTATCCATCCATCTGCCGAAGAGCTTAAACGCTTTGAACAAGAAGCCAAAGCAATCTCTGCACTCAATCATGCCAATATTGCCACCATCTATGATGTTGATGAATATGAAGGACTCGCCTACGCTGGTGCTCGGGCGGGCAAGCAGCGTTACCTTGTCCTTGAATACATCCCGGGTGGCACACTCAAGGCAAAGCTGAAGCAATTGAAATCAGACGATAAGGAGTTCTCCATAAGTGAAGTAGTTGAGTATGGGATACAGATGTCCAAGGCATTGGCTCATGCACATCAGCACGGAATCATCCACCGGGACGTGAAAACCGACAACATGATGCTGATGGAGGATGGCACTGCGAAACTAACGGACTTCGGCTTGGCAAAACTCCGGGGGAATATTAAACTTACGAAAACCGGAAGCACAGTTGGTACTGCAGCTTATATGTCACCGGAACAGGTGCGCGGTGAAGAAACTGATGCTCGTTCGGATATCTTTTCACTTGGCATTGTACTCTACGAACTTGTCACATCGCATCTGCCATTCCGTGGCGAATTCGAAACCGCTCTAAGCTATTCTATCCTGAATGAAAATCCTATTCCAGTGAGATCGCTGAGAAAGGACTCGCCAGAAGCACTCGAAAAGGTCATCGATTGCTGCCTGGAGAAAGAAAAGATAAAACGCTATCAGAGTGCAGAGGAAGTTGTTAACGCATTGAGGGAAGTACAGCAGCAGATATTGCCAGCTTTCAAGGTCCAGAAGAAGACAAGGACGTTTGCCCTGATTGCCGCAGGCGGAATTATCGTTGTAGCTATGATTGCTCTTGCCTATTTCTTCTGGCTTTCGAAACAGCCACGTATCGTGTCTGCACAGGCAGGTCAGGACAAATCGATCGTTGTTCTTCCGTTTGGGGATATAAGTCCAAACAAAGATAATGAGTATTTCAGCGACGGATTGACCGACGAGATCATCACAGAGCTTTCCCGGATCAATGGCCTCGATGTCAGGTCCCAGCATGCTTCCATAGCGTTCAAAGGGACAAAAAAGAACATTAAGGATATTGCGGAGGAGGTCAATGTCCGGTACGTCCTGGAAGGCAGTGTCCGGAAAGAAGGCGACGACCTTCGCATCGCCGCCAAGCTCATTGATGCTAGGGACGACAGAAATATATGGGCCGACACGTACCCCGGAACGCTGAAGGACGTGTTCGACATGCAAGAGAAGGTCTCACGCTCGATTGTGAATGCACTGAGTGTACAACTGAGTCCCGAAGAGAGCAAGAAAATCTCCGAACGACCCATAGATAATGTTCAGGCCTATGATTCATATTTGAAAGCCCGTCGCGAGATTCTTCAATGGAATGAGGAATCATTCGACCGGGCGAAGAAGGACCTTAATGATGGTCTGGACATTGCGGGGCCCAACGCCGCTCTGTACGGAACAATGGCATACCTGCATTGGAACTATGCGAATTTTGGAATAAAGCGTGATGAGAATCTGGCAAAGGCTGAAGAGTATGTGCAAAAAGCGTTCGAACTGGACCCGCAGTCGTCACAGGCTCATCTGGCGCTTGGGCTCATCTATGCTAATTTGCGTAATGATCCGAAGAAAAGCATTTTCCATTTGAAAGCTGCTCTTGAGAGCAATCCGCACGACTACGATGCTTTACTTTGGCTCACGACGGATTACGCGTTCGTCGGGAAAATGTCATTAGCACGTGCGTGCCTTACGGACCTTGTCAAAATTGACCCGGTCGGTACAGGCGGCATCGGTATGCATGGAATTCTGGCTTTTTATGAAGGCAGATTTGATTCTGCGGTCAGTCCTGTCTCAAGCGCTTATCATGCAGAACCTGACAATATGTGGAATCAATTGTTTTATCCTATTGTACTCGTCTACAATGGAAGAACCACCGAGGCGAAATCTGTTCTCGAAAGATATACAAAAACGGAGCCGAAGGATCCTCTTCACAAAATCATGCTATTCCTCCGGTACGCGCTCGATGATAATCAGGAGGGTATGCGGCAGCTCATGACGCCAGGATGGAAGGAATATCTCCGGGCTGATCCACAGTGGTCTCAGTTTGTCTCCCAGATCTACGCGATGACCGGCCTCAAGAAGGAAGCGCTTGACTGGCTGGAGAATGCCATTGATAGAGGGTTTATAAATTATCCGCTTATCGCAGAACATGATCCCTTCTTCAGAAAGTTCAAGGATGATGAACGGTTCCAAAAGATCGTTCAAAGAATGAAAACCGAATGGGAAAACTTTAAAGACTAGCGGAGAGGGACGACGTGGCTTCGCCGGTGCTTCCCCTTCTCTAATTTTAGAGAATGGGATGAGAGGGGATGAGTTCGGAAAAGGATGTTCTCTATGATCGGCCACACCATATCGCACTACGAGGTTCTGGGACCTGGATGAATTGGAAATAAGAAGGTGAGGTTGTTTCCTTGTTGAACTCTAAGCCGCCATATGCATATATAAAAAGGAAGGAGACGAAAATGAAGAAAACACATCTTCAATTTGTTGGTGTGATTCCGTTGACTGCATTGCTGTTCACCTTCGTTGGATGCCAAAACCAGAACGAAAAGGTACAACTCGAAAAGTTCAAAGCAACGGCAAAGATACAAGACCAAAATAGAGAACTAGTCCGCGAGGTTTTCGGTGCCATAGACAATAGGAACTTTGAAAAGCTCAAAGAGATATTGTCAGACGATTTTTGCCTTAATACGCCAGGTTCTCCGCAGCCATGGAAGCGAGATGATCTGTTTAAGGGTATTGAGAATTTCTATGCATCCTTTCCTGATTGGACTCATACGATAAATGACGTGGTTACAGAAGGCGATAAAGTTGTAGTTAAACTCACCGGACGAGGTACTCAAAAAGCCGTATATGAGAACATCTTACCAGCTGGGGCGAATGTGACCCAGTCAGCAGTGCATATTATGACTTTGATTAATGGAAAAGTCAAGGAATGGTGGGTACTAGAAGATAATCTAGGATTCATGACGCAACTCGGGATGGAACTCAAGCCGACGAAGAGCAAGAAATAGACAAATCCAATTACAGGAAAATTTATCGCAAACAGCAGCCCACAAACGGCAAGTCGGTACCTTCAGGCTCGTCAAGCCTTTGAGTACACGACAATAAAAGCCCGCAATCACTCGCAGGCCACCCTAACTAGCGTGTCAATTAGGCAAAAAAAACAGCCAATCCACCGGCTCCTTTTGTGTTTCAGGGGCGGTGCTTGCTGAGATACGGAAAAATCTTGACACTTTGCCAAGATTTCTATTGACTCTTAATAAAATATGAGTAAACCAGGTCAAGACAATCAGGGACAGCCATGAATGCACAAAAATATGAAGTTCTATTGGTGATCGCCCTTGTCATAGTGTTCGGCGTGATCGGTTGCAGAGACAACTCTACCAACTCTCCATATTCTTACGATTTGACGGATTTGAGGACAGCGATACCCTCGAAAGAGGGAACAAATTGGAAGTACAGGCTCATTAGTTCCTTGGATTCATCTCGTACGCTGGACACGTTAAACTATACGCAAACAATTCTCCGGTCCTTTGACTCGTTATCAACCAAATATTTTGTTGTACAAGACTCACTTAATGATTCGTTGTGGATAATCATTTTTGACAACCATCTGGAAACGGTCACGAGCAACAGATATGCGAGATACTCCAATGTAGAGATCAACGGACAAACAACGGTTATTTCTAAGGTTTACCTCCAGCAACCGATCAGAGTCGGTGCTCAGTGGTATGCCGACGGCAAAGACGATTCGGTTGGCTATTTTCAGATAACTAATATTGACACTGCGATTAGTTTGATCGGAAATACTTATCAACATGTCATAGTAGTCAGATTGACGAACATACCGGCATTACCCTTCTCGGTGGGTGATGTCATTTATATAGCTCCTGGCATCGGAATTGTTCGTGAGATATCTTCTGTTGGGCCAATTATGAGTGCAATAGACCTTATTAGTTTCAATAATAAGGCCCAAGAAGCTCAGCACCAATTTTCAGGCGCAGGCAGACCACATTTGCCCCCCATGAATTCACCAAAGGAGAACCGCTTGAAAATCATTTGGCGGCTTCTCGCTGGCTTGTCCCCGCTTCACGTACTCACCGGAATTTGAGTTGTTTCCCTGTTCTGATCCAATTGGTAATCAAGCCGACTCGTTCTCATCGCGGGTCGGCTCCAGCTGTCAGGGCTAAAGCCTTCTGATCCTGAATAGTCCGGCATCCTCGGACAAGGAAAAACTCAGTATATTCCCCACAATCTGCCAAGATGATAACGTGAGGATTACCTTCTTGACTCAAGCCCACAGATTCATTACCTTCTTGCATTACAAATCGAGGGCGAATAATGAAGTTGTGGTATCGCCCGTTCGATGGTGTGCAAGAAAGGAGCTAAGACGATCCGTACTCTTAATGCGATTCTTCTCACTTGCTTGCTCACATTGTTGTTTACAACTACGCTTCCCGCCAAATGGGTTCAAACAAACGGACCCTACGGCGGCGATGTCCTTTGCTTTACTGTCAGGGGCACGAATCTTTTTACCGGGATGGCAGTAAGAGTTTGCAGTGTAAGCTGTTGTTCAACCCTAAATATAGTCAGAATCAGAATTCACAGAATGGGAGAATTTCCTGAATGAATAAGAGCAACAACAATTCTGTTAATTCTAAAATCCTGGAAATTCTGATTCAGACAATTAGGGAAGGTCAGAGTCAACGGAACATCATCGCCCTGATGACCCGCGGGGTGACGGCATATTTCTAATACTGATTACCATCTTACAAAACATAAAATGAAAAGACTACAATTTTTACTCGTTCTCATTCTGGGATCTTTGCTAACGCTAGCCCTCCACGCCCAGGACACGTTAGCGAGTGGAACCCCCAGGCCTGTACCGGACGCAAAACTCCGGGCGCTTCTTGCCGATATACAAGCGAAGTTCGAGAAGCTGCGCCCGCAATCGATCCGTCCTGCGGAAGGATTCATCAAGTATGACTACCTCATCCCGGCGGGATTCTATAAACAGATGTGGGATTGGGACGGGTTCTTCATCGGCTGCCATCTCACCTCACTCGGGAAACCGGAGTATCTCAAATGGTGGGTGCTCGATTTTGCGGCAGCGATCGATTCCGATGGTTACATCCCCGGATGCGTGACAACAAAAGGTCCCAGACCTGTCTTCGGGAAATTTGCCATGAAGCCGTTCCTCGCACAGGGGGCATACCTCGCATCGAGAGCGATGAACGATTTCGAATGGGTCAAACCGGTCTATGATGCAATGAAGAAATCGTGCGCGTATCGCGAAAAGACACAGTACGACTCGAGCTACGGTCTCTTCTTCTGGGATAATGCCGGGCAAAGCGGTGCGGATAACACGGTGGTGCTGTCCAACGACCCCGCCGAAGCGAGCGCTATCCTCGGCGTGGATATTGACGTCTTTCAATACCGCGAGTATCTGTCGCTGGCAAGAATTGCAGAGAGGATTGAACGTGCGAATGATGCTGCATACTTCAACGAGAAAGCAGCCAGGCTGAAAATTAATATCATGAAGCGTCATTGGGACAAGGAGAAATTCTCCTTCTGGAACATTCGACGGCGCGACGGCAGGGCGATCAAGCGTGTAAGCTATTCGAACTTTGTTCCTCTCATTCAGAAAGACCTGCTATCGGACAACGACGCTCGTGAAATGATCCGCCGCTACCTCTGGAATAACGACTACATGCTCGCTCCGCACGGCATCCGCAGTCTCTCCAAACAAGACCCGGATTACAATAACGAGAACATCATCATCCCCTACTCCAACTGGCAGGGTCCCGTCTGGATCAATGCCAATTATCTGAATTTCATCGGCTTGAGGAATTACGGATTCGAACACGAATGCCGGGAACTTGCGTTCACACTCGGAACGATGCTCTCAAAGGATATCGACAACAACGGGTCAATGCATGAAGATTATAACGGCGACACAGGCGAACCGCTCGCGCCCACCGCCGCGCAGAGCAAAGGAGGGGTGTTCACGGGCTTTGTCGGGTGGGATCTGCTCCTGCAAAACATGTTGATGGGAGTAGTCGATAACAATTGGATGATGTTAGACATTTATTAAGTGATGTTACGCAGAATCACGATTCTTAGTGAAGAATTTCAAATCCGAATAGCTGAAACTTAGACAAACCTTAAATCTGAATATCTAAATCCTAAACAAATCTTAAATCCGAATATCGAAGCACTAAACAAATACTAAATCCAAAACACTAATTTCAAAACGATTACGGGGATTGTTGTATTATTGCATTAAAGACATTCGTCAGTTCAGGCAAGTCCTGAATGATATTTTTGAATTTCGGATTTAGTGCTTGGAGTTTGTCCCGCTTCTGGATTCCGCTGGGTTGCGGGATTCTGAGAGGCGGAATTTAGGATTTCGGGTTTCGTGCTTAGAATTTGACTATGAGTTCATGCTTCGAATTTATCTATGATCTTGTGCTTCAAATCCTGGGCATCCGAAATTGTTTCGCGTAACATCAATTATCAGGCGTCATTAAAATTTCTGGAGAAACAATCGATGAAGAAAATCATAAAAATCATCCCGCTAGTTGTTCTGCTTTCTGTTTCCGTATCGGCGCAACAAACGACGTTTCAGGATTCCTTGCTTGATCATCTTGCCGGGAAGTGGGTTCTTCAGGGTACCATTGCCGGCAAAGTGACGACTCACGATATCGTGGTAGAGTGGGTGTTGGGCCATCAGTACGTACGACTTCATGAAGTGTCGCGCGAGAAGAACGTTAATGGTGAGGCAGCATATGAAGCGATCGTCTTTATCGGCTGGGATCGGCCGTCCAGCCGGTATGCATGTCTGTGGCTCGATTGTACTGGTGGGGGCGGTCTCTCGGCTCAGGCCATCGGCCATGCAAAGCGGAACGGCGATGAGATCCCCTTCTTGTTCAAAGGCAGTGACGGAAGCATTTTCCATACGACATTCGTGTTCGCCCCGGATGCTGATACCTGGCAATGGTTGATGGATGATGAAGAGAATGGAAAACTTCAACCCTTTGCGCGAGTCACGCTTACAAAGAGGTAGCTGTATGGTCAATATGAATACTGCAGTGTTTGTCGTTATTCTGGTAATCGGTACTATCACAAATATTATCTTTTCATGGATGTTCTCAATCAAGGCTGGCCGCTACCATGGTATATATCGGTTCTTTTCGTTGGAAAGCATCCTTGTACTGATACTCTTGTGTGCGCCGGTGTGGTTCGCACGCCCATTGGGATGGAATCAACTTGTCTCATGGGTGATTCTTGTTGGAGCGATTCCTCTTCCTATTTGCGGATTCCGTGCGCTGCGCACAGCAGGGAAGCCGGAGGGTCAGATCGAGAACACAACTGCGCTCGTTACATCCGGCATTTATCGTTACATCCGTCACCCGCTGTATGCATCGCTCGTGCTGCTCGGCACCGGTATCTTTTTCAAGGATATTACACTGCTAACAACTGCGTGCGCGTTCGTGAATCTGTGGGCAATAGTGGCGACAGCAAAAACCGAAGAGCATGAGATGCTCGAAAAGTTTGGCGATGAATATGCACGCTACATGCAACGGACAAAAATGTTCATTCCCCTTATAGTGTAATCAGGGGCACGGCAAAATAAGGCAATGGCGGCAAACAACATTCTTCATTGATTTCAGGAGATTTATGAAATTTACAAGAGGCATGTCCTTTTTGCTGCTTTGCTATGGCAGCCTTTTCGCTCAGCAATCCCACATTGGTATCTATGTGAGTGGCGGCATCGACACTGCAAATGTTGAGATTTCCCGGGTGATTCGAGTCTGGGAGAAATATCTCAACTCAAATCCGGACAGCACGTACGATAATCCATTCTGGCTCACTTCAGAAGAGAAACGGTACCCGAAGTATGATTTCCTGAACTCTGCGTATTTCAATCCAAGCCTGTACTACTTCCTTCCGCATTGGAAGGCCACTGTCATGAGCGTTTCAGAGCTGGATAACGGATTCCTTATTCGCACAGTGTTTGCTACGCAAACGGATTCCGGCTTTTCTCGGCCGTTCTGTATTACTCATGTTGTTGCGACAAAGGAGGATGGGCAATACAAGCTCCGCAACTTTCTTCCCATCAGTACGGGGTCATGGCAGCGGGAAACAATTGGCAGTATTACATTCGTATTTCCACCAAGCCATCGTTTTAACCGAAAGCTCGCTCAGCAAATGGACGAGTTCGTAGATTCGCTCACAACGACCTGGAATCTCAAGCCGGTTCCTACCGACTTTTATCTTGCCAGCGATTTGAGCGAAATAATGAAGATGCGTGGGTTCGACTTCTACATCGGGGAGGGTAACAATCGGGGTCCGGGAGGTGTAGCTGACATAGCAAACCATATCGTATTTGGCGCAGGCCAGGGCGAGTGGTATCCACACGAGTTCGTGCACATCTATATCAATCCGCTCTTCCCAAGCGCGCATCATTATTTTCTTGAAGGGTACGCCGCCTTGCTGGGCGGTTCCAAAGGTCATGAACTTCTTTGGCACATGAAGCGAATCAATCAATACCTGGAAAAGCATCGAGAGCTTAATTTGAACGATCTCCTAGCCTTCTCGCATTTCGATAATACCACTGATCCTCAATACGTCTTCGGTGGGTTGCTATGCACAATGGCTTTGGAAAAAGGCGGCTTGCCAGTGCTCAAACAGTTGATGTCGTTTGGGGAAGACGACAAGGGCTTCTACAGAGCTGTCGAGGCTGTCTTTGGAGCCGGGCAGAGCACGCTCAACGATTTCATCAGAACGAAATTGGCCGAATACGCGACAAAATAGTATATTGCATCAATGACTGGCACTTTACGAAGTGAAAAAAAATAACAAGAAAACCCTCCTCTGTCTGCTCGCGCTGACCCTGGCAGCAACCTGCGGCCGGGCACAGCACCGTGACGGGAAGATACAACAACCGCGCCACACCCCGCAAACAGGGCAGGCCATATCACAAGGGCGCTTCCGCGGAGTGACGTTCGACAAAATCACCCTCCCGGCATCGAACCCCGGTTTTCGCAGCGGCGGGAGGCGCGAGAACGCCACTGACGTTTCACCCGTCTGGCCGTACACGCCGGAATCGGCAAATTTCTGGACGGGATTGAACGGGCCGTCTGATGGCTATGTCATGGCTCTTGCCGTGAGCCGAGCCCGCGGCGGCTCGCTCCTTTTTGCCGGAACATTCTCCCATGGAGTCTTTCTTTCTACGAACAGCGGCGCAAGCTGGACTGCGGTAAACGTCGGACTGACGGACACTTCCGTTCTCTCGCTTGCCGTCAGCCCCGACACCTCGGGGGGCTGGACAATAATGTTTGCCGGAACGTACGGCGGCGGCGTCTTTGTCTCCACAAATAGCGGCACCTCCTGGAAGGCCGTGAACAACGGGCTTACTAACACGATCGTTTCTGCTCTGGCGACCGGCACGAATGGCTCGGGCGGAACGAATGTCTTCGCAGGAACCGATGCCGGGGTGTTCTTCACAACGAACAGTGGCGTGAGCTGGACAGCGGTGAACTCCGGTTTGCCCAATGAACCCGTTTACGCTCTGGCAGTCAGTCCCCCCGACTCAGCGGGGTCAGGAACCCAGAGCCTGTTCGCAGGATTGTATCTCGGCGGGGTGTATCGTTCGACCGACAACGGTGCGCATTGGACGGCAGTGAATACTGGGCTGAAGGATACCACGATTCGTGCTTTGGCAGTCGGCCCCCGGGACTCGACGGGGGTGGCAGAGCTCTTCGCCGGCACCGGCAGCGGGGTCTTTCTTTCCACCAACAACGGCACGAGTTGGACGGCCGTCGATTCGGGCGTGACGAATACTGACGTCTGGGCTCTCGTGGTCGGGTCCGGCGGATCCAATGTCTTTGCCGGCACCGCTGGCGGCGGCGTGTATCTTTCGACGAACAACGGCACAAGCTGGACGCCGGCAAGCAGCGGACTGACGACCGGATTCGTTACAACACTCATCGTCGATTCGGCGGGGCGCATATTCGCGGGAACATGGGGTGATCGTGTGTTCAGCGCACGACCTGCTACCGGGCTGACATTCACCTTCAACCAGGGGTGGAATATGGTCTCACTGCAGCTCAAGCCGGTGATAGGCCTGACTGCGACGACATTGTTCCCGCAAGCCAGTTCGTCGGCATTCACGTATGCAGATTCCAGCTACTCTGTGAGCGGCACATTGGACAATGGCGTCGGGTACTGGCTGCATTTCTACTTGCCGGAAACATCGGTGGTTCTAGGCACTCCGCTCACCTCGGAGACACTCGCGGTCCATCAGGGCTGGAATATGATCGGGTCGGTCCGTGAGCCAATTCCGACTGGGGATATCACCAGCGACTCTGCCGGACTTGTCACGAGCCAGTTCTTTGGCTACGGCGCGGGTTATTTCGTATCCGACACGACCCAGCCGGGGTCCGGCTATTGGGTCAACAGGGGGTATTTTGTATCGGACACGATTCAGCCGGGGTCAGGTTATTGGGTCAAAGTGAGCAGGGACGGTCGCATGATTCTGTCTCCGGTACCCGCGGGCATGTCGAAACATTCTGCGGCGAGCCGTATCCAGATCATCAGGACGAACGATATGCCTCCTCCGCCGCCCGGCGGGATGCCGTTGCAAATACCGCGTGTCGCCGCAGAATGGAAACTTGAAGATGCATACCCGAACCCGTTCAATCCAACGACCAATTTCGAATTCCGGATTGCCTCCGCCGCAGGCGGAGGATTTGTGTCGCTAAAGGTCTATGACGAGCTCGGCAGAGAGATGGCAACTCTAGTGAATGAAGTGAAGCCACCGGGTGAGTACACGGTGACGTGGAATGCGGCGTCTTGTTCAAGCGGAGTATATTTCTGCCGTCTCGAGGCAACCAGTCTTGCTGGCAACAGATTTGTTAGCGTCAAGAAGCTCTTGTTGATGAAATAGGCCCAGAGAAACGACAACAGTTTATTCCGCAATGGCCGGACGATATTGCACCAGCCCAAGATCTGCTAGGGATAATGTTATGTGGTCTCACTCACTTTGGGTGAACCTCTTATGCTGTCTGCTACTTTCCAGCATCCAATATCTGAAAATGAGATCCTGTTGCCGCCCAACCACTCGCCTAGCCAGGCGTGCAAGCATCAACCCGAAAACACCAACACCTCCGGAGTAGCAGTACGGATCAATCCATGTCTGACGCTTACAATCGAATTCTTTGCCTTCTTGCATCGCGCAGCGCGGCGTGGGATTTCCGATTCTAACAGTACATGAGGAGTGTGCACCATGGGCGATATGCTTCTTTTGATTGCTGAAAAGCACTGTGACAAAACGATACTTGCTCTGATCCTGATGCTTACTCTTGCGTTCTCTTGGTCTTGCAAAGGTCCCGTTGGTCCGCCAGAAAATACGGCTGATGTTACCTATATGGGCAAGACCTATCATGTCGTGAAAATAGGTAGTCAGTATTGGCTAAAAGAAAATCTTGACGTGGGGACAATGGTGGACAGCATCCAGGATCAAAAGGATAATCACGTAATTGAAAAGTATTGTTACCATAATGACACGGCTAATTGCAGCAGATATGGCGGCCTGTATCAGTGGAACGAAGCGATGCAGTACGATACCACACCGGGCACGCAGGGCATCTGTCCTTCAGGGTGGCATATCCCGACACTTGCTGAGTTCCAGACTGACAGCGCAGGTGTAAGCGGAGACGGGAACGCATTGAAAGCGATAGGACAGGGTATTGATGGTGGAGCGGGTACCGACGCAAGCGGCTTTTCTGGTTTGCTTGGAGGCTTCCGCAACAACTATGTAAACTTCCTCTATCTTGGGCAAGGCATGCTCGCTTGGAGTTCCACTGAGCCCACTGCTACGACTGCATATCGCCTATACCTTTCGTACATTAATAGATACATCGACCTGAGCGGCAACATCAAGGAACGTGGTCTTAGCGTCCGCTGCATCAAGGATTAGGCTATTTGATCTTGAGAACCCATTTCGGGAACGTAAGAAAAAGCAGCCAATCCAACGGCTGCCGTCCTCATCGCGGGTCGGCTTAGCTGTTAGGGCGGGGGCTGCATCTGGATCACATTTCTATTAGGCGAAAGCACTTGCCTTCTCAAAATCTCAATGACAGACAGCTTATGCCACCATCGAGTTTTCGAAATTCAGATACATCAACCTCTTTTATCGAGTAACCAGCACTTTCGATGGTTGCTCGTGCTTTTGGATAACCTTTTGGTATCAATACCCTGTCATTCACCCATATACAATTTGCAGCATAGCTCTCATCTTCATCAATCTTCAGAATATTGAATTTTTGAAATTCTCCTCTCGACAAGAACTCACCACATGCTACTAAGTTGTTATGCTCTAAATATGCCACCCCTGTCTTCAAATGAAGTACGTTCTCTAGCTTTATCACAGACCCACTCATGCCATATTTCTCAAGATACCCGACGACTTGTTGAGCTCCGGTCTCATTCGTTCTCTTTGATATGCCGATGAAAAAATGTGACCCCACCATCATTATGTCGCCTGCTTCGACCGTTCCTGGCTCTCGGACTTCTTCAATATTGATGTAATAGTCTCTCAGAATCTCCCTGATTTCTGCTGTTTCTCCCTTTCGTGATGGTGCTCCAGGATTGGTAACAATCGCATAGTCTTTTGTTAGCAATGCGACATCTTCTACAAATGTTGAATCAGGATATCGTTGATCTTCTCTCAATACCCGGACTTCGAGTCCGCAGTCTTTCAGCGCTTCTATGTATCTTGCGTGTTGGACAAGGGCTTGTTCGTAATCTGGATGACCTAATTCGGCGGTGGTCAATCCATTGATCATGCTTTTCCCCGGTGTTCTTACGATTGCTCTTGTGAACATTTAATTCCCGTCGTGTACCAACTAGAACTTAGTTAATCCCTTGCTGTAATCCAATTGGTGTAACAGTTACGGTTCAATCCAATCCATTCCAGGAATAAAAAAAAACCCAGTTATTCGCTGGGGCTTCGGTTTGGCGACGTTCAGGATCGCACCCCGGAGCCAGGAGAAACCGCATGAATTCCCCAGCTATTTGCACTAGGATGTTCAATTGGCGAGATTGCCACCGAGTTTCGAAGCCCTCTGCAGCAATTCATCGGAAGCCATGCGCCTCGTTTCTTTAATTTGCGATTGCTTTAGAAAGACAGTACATTTTTGTTATAAGTCTTGTATGGGTTAATTGAAGTGCATGGAGTCGTGCGCTTCTGTGACCTGATAGAGAACCGCTTTCCCTACCAAGCCAGAATGGCGCACGCCAGATTTTGCGGCACCAAATATTCTGACTATTCTGATTACTATCTCTTGATTTGCAGTCCACGTTTGTCCGAATGGCCTTGAATACGAGCACTTGGGCAAGTGCCGAGTCTGAGTTTTGCGACCAAACAGAATGCCCTGTTTTGTTCAGTCTTCTTCCTCACTACAAACGAATTTCATTGATTCACTAAATCATGAATACTCACAAACAATTTCAGGGAGAATTTCATGAAAAAGTCAATTCTATTTTTGGTTACCACGCTGCTTATTATCGCGCTGGGAACGACAGCTCGGGCGACGACTAGAACCAGTGCCGCCACTGGTAACTGGAGCTCAACAGGCACCTGGGTCGGCGGAAATGTTCCGGATGCATCCGACACGGTCATCGTTGCCAGCGGTCACATTGTCACAGTGAATGGCGGTTATTCGTGTACTTGTCTAATACTCAATGCACCGGCGGCAAACAATGGTGTAACTATCGGTGGTTCGAATTCACTCACCGTTGACGGCGCTATTACCATGAACGCTCCATCGACGGGAACTGTCACCAGCACAATTTCTGTAGGCACAGGTTCATTATACGCAGGGAGCATTGCTATTCCCGGTAGCCCTACCGCCGGCCGGTTCTGTACAGTGTCAGTTTCCACCGGCACGCTCAATGTCACCGGTGACATTACGTTTTCAGGAACTGCCGCACAAGCAAGGCTAACATTCAACGGAGCTGGAACCCTCAATCTTACGGGAAATCTTTCAGATGGAGGAACATTTACTGCATCCACCGGTACTGTGAACTGCAATGGCTCTTCTGCTCAAACGGTTGGCGGTTACACGTATAATGTGTTGAAGTCCAACAATACCGCCGGCGTAACATTGTCAGCAGCTGACACAATCAAGACGCTCACTATCGGCGATGTCGCTCCAAACGCTGTGTTTAACGATGGCGGTTTTGTAATAACTCCTGCCACCGGCAGTGTATTGAATCTCACCGGTGGAACGTACAATCTCGGTTCAGCTATTGTCGGAACCGCTTGGCCAGCCTGGGGTACAGCCAACATCAGTGTCGGAACGACGGTCGCCTACGTAAGTGACCTTGACCAAACAGTATCGATAGTACCGAGCTATCAGAACCTCACGTTCTCCGGTTCGGGCACGAAAACACCTCCGGCGGGGACCCTCACGGTCGGTGGACACTTGACTGTGTCAGCCGGAAAACTCGCGCTAGACGTTAATAGCACTTTAGCTGGCGTTGCTGGAAACATTTACATAGATGGCGGCACGTTTGCGAGAGGGGCGGGCAATGTGACCTGCACCGGGCTATCCATCGGGGGAACTTGTTCCAGTGGCACCAATGGCTCATTTACTGTTAATGGCAACGTTAGCGGCGCCGGGGCGCTAACAACTGGTTCAGTAGCAAGAGTTTTTTACGTGACAGGCCATTGGACCTTCAATGGTACGTCCACTGGATCTGTAAAGTTAACTATGAATGGAACAGGTACCCAAGTCCTTTCAGGTGTCATAAACTCAGGTGCTGCTGCTGTTGGCGCTCTCATCATTAACAAAGCAAGTGGCACAGTAACTCTTGGCAGTAATATAACTGTGACCGGCAGTGACACGAGCATGTTTACTCTTAAGGCCGGCACATTCGATGCAACCACGCATTTGCTTACGGCTACCAAGGATACGCTCATCGCTGGAACTCTGAGAGTGGGTGCAGCAACGTGGGCAGCCAATTATTCATTTTCCCCCATTCCACCGGCTGGAGTCACAATCGAGTATTACAACGCCAACCCCACAATTAACTCGAGCATCACGTATCAGAATCTCCAGTTCAGCGGAACCGGGACAGCAGGCGCGAGCGGACCTCTTACCTTACAGGGCAACCTGACGAACACCGGAGGCGGCACACTCAACTTCGGTGCAAACAACGTCACCGTCAGCGGCTCAGTTACCGGCGCAACCAACATTGCCGGCTTCACGACAAGCGGCACTTTTAGCCACACCAGGACCACAGGGGCAGGCACGACATTGACAAGCGATGTATCCGTTGAATCGCTGGCAGTCAGCGCGGGCGCGCTGAACCTCGGCACCGGTCACACACATACGGTAACTCGAGGTGTCCGTCTTGCTGGCGGAACGCTTAGCGGCGGATCCAGCACATTGCACATCGGCGGCAACATGTCTGGCCCAGGTTCCTTTAACGCGAACACGAGCACACTGCACTTCAACGCCGCTGGTCCGCAGACCACGGGTGGTTATATTTTCAACAACCTGACACTCTCCGGCTCGGGCGCGAAGACAATCACAGGGGCCACAATCAATGGAACACTCTCCCGGCAAGGAACCGCGACGGTGACCGGAACGCCGACCTATGGCGGTTCTGCCTCGCTCGTTTATGCAGGCAGCGCCGCGCAGACGATGGGCGCTGAGCTGCCGGCAACAATGGCACAGCCAGTCACCATCAACAATAGCAACGACGTGGAGCTTGGTAACTCGAAAACGATTAACGGCACGCTCACGTTTTCTTCGGGAAACCTTGTCCTCGGCAGCATGACCCTCACACTTGGAGGGACGGTCAGCGGTGCAGCGGCAACCAAGTGTGTGGTTACGGATGGAAACGGGGTCGTTTCCCGCAGTATCGCTACTGCCGATAGCTTCTCGTTCCCCATCGGTCCGTCGACCACAACATACAATCCTGTTACCTTAACGAATAACACCGGTTCAACTTACACATACACGGCGCATGTAGTCCCCATCAACAGTCCGACGACGCCGGATAACACCCAGGCCGGCAGTGTGACATGGACTCTGTCGGGGGCTGCCACCGGCGGCTCCGGCGTGGACCTTGCTTTCACATGGCTGACATCACAAGCTGGCTGGAATGTCGTCCCAGCAGGCGCAGTCGCTTGGGAATACAATGGAAGCGTGTGGGTGCAGGCCGGCGGAACGACCGTAATCGGAACGCCGAATGTAACGACGGTCACTGGACAGACATCGCTATCGCCGTGGATAATTGGAAATCCAAATGCACTTCCCATTGAGCTCGCGTCGCTTACTGCGAACGCAGTCGACAATAATGTCAATCTGGAATGGTCGACCATCAGTGAAACGAACACGCTGGGGTTCTACGTTGAGCGCGGCAGCAGCAAGACTGGACCGTTGTCCGCGGTTAGCTCTCTCATTCCCGGCGCCGGTACATCACTCGAACAACACAACTATTCTTACACGGATAACAATGTCAGCTCCGGCACGTACTACTATCGCTTGCATCAAGTGGACAAGAACGGCGCTGGTTCATATTCGAGCGTTATCACGGTAACGGTGAGTGGCGCGCTGGGAGTCGGCGACAAACGGCCTTTGCCGACAGAGTTTGCCCTGGAGCAAAACTATCCCAACCCCTTCAACCCAAGTACAACAATCAGCTACCAGCTCCCAAAGCAAAGCCACGTCACGCTCAAAGTGTTTGATGTGCTGGGAAGAGAAATTGCAACACTAGTGAACGGAGAACAGGCCCCGGGTTACAAATCGGTGGCATGGAGCGCGGCAAATGCCGCCAGCGGTGTCTACTTCTGCCGACTTGTAACGGAAGCCGTTCCTTCGGGACACGGCGGGAGCTTCGTTGAAACGAAGAAGCTTGTGCTCATGCGGTAAGCACCAATCGCAGCCTGTGACACTCGAAGAAAGCACAGTCATGAGAATTCCATCGAAGGGGATGTTATGAGAAAAGCAATATTCATTCTCGTGATTATGACCTTGAGTAGTTGTAAGAATAATCCAACCGGCCCGAGCTTAGGGACGACGGAGTATTTTCCTCTCAAAGTTGGAAATAGCTGGACGTATAAGATGCTGGGTTTTAACACGACAGACACGACAGAAATTACAATGAAGGTCATAGATGCGATCTCGAAGAATGGAAAAGTCTATTATCAAATGGATACCACCGTTCCAATCCTGGGTATAGGATTGCAAGAATACAAAACAAGTTATCCACTGTTACTTCGCAACGATGAAAAAGGAGATGTGTATTCTCTTCTTGGTGACAAAGAAAGTCTGTTTCTCAAATTCTCGGCCCCGAAAGACAGCAGCTGGTATTGGTATGCCTGTGATTCGTGTGTAGCCTGGTTTTACATGTGGAGCAAGAATGATACTGCGACAATAGCTAGCAGGCAGTACACAAATTGCATTGTCATGTTTCAAAACCTTTACACAATCTTGTCTTTTTGCCCGGGAGTTGGCCTCGTGAGCTATGTCGGAGATATAGAGGTTCCGTTCAGCCAGGCATGGCTAGAATCCTATTCTCTGAAATAATCTCCCCCGATGTCCGGGACTGTAGGTATGTCAGACCTTCTTGGACAATATTCTGTAAATTTGATGAGTTAGGTTGGAGGAGAAAGCCATGAGAAGGTCTTATTCCGTTAGGTTAAAAAAAGCAGTCAATTCACCGGCTGCTCTTCTGTTTTATGAGCCCAGACACGGTCATCCCCCAATGGTTCTATTGGCGATCTGAGACAGGTAGAATTCGATTCAGAGATTGTGGGAATGACTGGCTTTCAATGTTGATCGAAATCTGTGGTTGCTTGTTGCAATCTTATTGCAATGGAGGGCATGCAAAAAAAGAAAGCCAACAAAGTTGGCTTTTTTAGTGCTGAAGGTGGGAGTTTGCGCCGGAGGTGGATCAGCCTCCGGCTGAGAACCCACACCCGGGGTTAAGCCGGACTGGATTTTGAGTCCAGCGCGTCTGCCAGTTCCGCCGCTTCAGCCGATGCTGCTTCGACCGAGCAAATACATTCGAAATACCCCGGTGGCATGCAATCCAGAACGGCGGGCCGAGCGCCTGCCTCAAAGATATTCCAAGTCCATTCATTACCCTTGAGGGGTCATGGAACGCTTATCAATTCTCGTGGGATTGAGCATCCTCTTCTCGTGTGCTCTGCCAGCCCAATGGACGCAAGTCGGACTGAATGGCCTCGACGGCTCTTGGCCTGGCTGTTATGGGCACCAATCTCTTTGCAGGCACCGCCAGCGGCGTCTTTCTTTCGACAGACGGCGGCATGTTATCAAGCGGGATATACTTCCACTGCATCCGGGCTGGCGACTTCACCGAAACCAGGAAAGTTGTCCTGATGCGGTAGGAAAAGGCCTTCGTTCCGGCGGGCGGCGGTTGGGGTTGTCGCCTCGCCAGCGAAAGGAGTCTGGCAATTTGACTCATGAAAGAATTTTACCTAGATTTGGAGGGCAATAGTCAAACTGCGATTCGCAATTTCCATAACATAAGAGGTGCAAAATGTCAAGATCTTGTGTTACCCTGCTGGCTCTGTTCTCTGTGGCGACGATCCTCTTCGCGAACGACGGGCGAAACCACCGCACGTTTGGGAGTCATTCACGTCGAACAGCAGGGGCAAAAACAATAACTTCAACCTTCGACCAGGTTCCCGGGTCAGCTCTGCTGTTCAACGGAACCGATGACTATGTCGGAGCGGTCAATCCGACTGTGCCGGTTGGAGACAGTTGTTATACCATCGAAGCGTGGATAAAACCAAATTCCATGGGATCCTTAGGAATTGTCGGCTGGGGGAACTACGGCAATGATAATCAAGTCAACGCTTTCCGCTTGAACGGCTCTCCCGACGACGCGCTCATGAACTATTGGTGGGCCAATGACATTACTGCAAGCGTCGGTGATATTTCCGGTGTCTGGCATCATGTGGTCGCGTCATTCGACGGAACGGCACGAAAAATCTACCTCGACGGTGCTGTCGTCGCGAGTGATGCTCCGAGCGGGCATAACGTGCCGTACTCAGCAAATTTCAAAATCGGTCAAACATGTGCCAGCTGTAACGGTGGCGAGGTTTTTGACGGGATAATCGACGAGGTGCGGATCTGGAATGTCGCCCGAACGCCGCAAGAGATACGTGAAAATATGTATCGAACCTTAAGTGGCACTCAATCCGGTTTGCTTGAGTACTGGCAGTTCAACGAAGGAACCGATACAACCATCTTTGACTGTGCGAGTGGCGACACCGGAACACTCTACAATTTTGCAATGAATTCCACCAGCGGATGGGTGACCGCGACTGAGCCGGTCGGCGGAGGATCGAGCGCGAGCGTTTTTTCCGTGACAAACGGAACCGATACGCTCGGAACGATCATCCTGACAACATCAACCCCGTTCACCAATCCGGTGAACCTCACTGCGACGCAGATTCTCGCACCTCCGGACTCTATGCCAAGCGGGTCAACGACGCTCTTGGCTGACCGATATTGGGTTTTGAATTCCTACGACGGCGATCCGGGTTCGTTCTCGCTTAACCTCAGTTTTACTGTTCCCCCGAGCTTTACGAACAACGGTTCGGGAAATCCATCCCTGTACACTTTGTATACACGTGCAGCGACGGGCGACGGCGGATGGACGACCGCAGTGTCGGGTGCTGCAAGCGTGGCCGCAACCACCGTGACGTTCGACGGGGTCACCACGCTTGGACAATATGCGCTCGGGACGAATGACGCGCTTCCCATCCAGCTTGCTACCGTAACAGCTTCGATGGTTGAAGGGGGCGTGCGGCTGGATTGGCAGACCATCAGTGAAACAAACACCTACGGTTTTTACGTGGAGAGAATGCCACAAACCGGGGGGACGTTCGCGGCTGTGAGCGGGTTGATTCCAGGTGCCGGGACGTCGTTACAGCAACACCATTACCAATGGACGGATACGAAGGTAACGGACGGAAATTACAACTATCGCCTGAGACTTGTCGATTTGAACGGTAGTACTACATACTCGAACGCCATCACGGTCACGGTGAGCGGCGTGCTGGGAGTTGGTGCTATAAAGCCTTTGCCGACTGAGTTTGCACTTCACCAAAATTACCCAAATCCTTTTAACCCGTCTACAGTTATCGACTACGACCTCCCAAAGGCAGCGTACGTTCATCTGACGGTGTATGACATGTTGGGCAGAGAAGTTGCAACAATCATAAATGGAGCTCACGATGCGGGGTATAAATCGGTGCAGTTCAGCGCGGCAAACCTACCGAGCGGCATCTATACCTATAGACTGACTGCCCGCCCAACAGAGGGCGGGCAAGCGGGGACATTTGTCGAAGTGAAAAAAATGTTGATGATAAAATGACGAAGTCATTTTATCAGAAATCCCGCGTTTTTTTCGCGGGACTGATAGGAACGCGGAGAAATCACTTTATCAGAAGTCCCGCATTCTTTCGCGGGATTGTTATTGAAATAAAACGCTCTCCATTGTGCGCATCGAAACCCCGTTCACTCCGAGCGGGGTTTTTTATTCAATGTCTGACTGTAAAAAAAAACGACCCACACTCGCAGGCCGTCTCTCGCTTATCCATTCGAATCATCGCAAGTACGCCACCGCTTTATCCTGTACCCTGGCTTTAGCGTCAAGAAACATCTTTCTTGTAAGACCAAGATTTTTTCCTATCTCCGTTGCGTTGTATCCGGCAGTTAAACGGTCAGCGATCTTCTCTTCTATCTCTGTCAAAGAATCTTGGAAGTCATTGACCACGCACATTCCAAGCGGATCGTAGGAGTAAGAACCTAACGTGTCGTTGAGGGAGAATCCATCACGGCCAACGGCATCCATAGACGTGGGCTTGAAGTACCGAACATCTTGACTACTCTTGCCGCACACCTTCGCACCGAAAGCACAGCGTTTGAAAAGTTCTCGTGCTCGGAGTTTCATGAAGTTGATCAGCAACGGGATCTCGACTTTTCCTAGACGTTGTGATTCTTGCCAAGCCATCAAAACCAGCTCAGTCCTGTCATCTGGATCGCGGGTAAGCTTTTCCGTAAGGTGGTAAAGCGTGTTGAAGGTTCATTGATCCATGGGCAAGCTCCATTCTGGTTGAACATGTGCTCATCACCCCCATATCCTTATTCCCCCAAAAGAGGTTTCAGCGCCCCAAACAAGGGGTATATATAGACCGACGGGAAGGTACTATGATATAGCCTGCGAATGCGCTCGATTCCCCACGGAGTTATCAGTGAAGGATTTTTATTTTGAACCATTTTTTTGTAAATTGGATCTGCAATTGGGAATTGCAAATTGTCAATTGAAAGTACTCTTGGGGCCGTAGCTCAGTCCCGAATCGACTGAACTTAACGAATGCAATGAAGTTAAGTTCACTGTCAAATCGAGGATCCCGCCGGAGGTGGGACTGGGAGATCCAAGCATCCCGGAATCTGAAAGGAAAGTGGAAGGTCAATTCGAAATTGGCAATTGTCAATTGAAAATGTTCTTGGGGCTGTAGCTCAGTTGGGAGAGCGCCTCGTTCGCAACGAGGAGGTCGAGGGTTCGATTCCCTTCAGCTCCACGAAGGTTTGGTTAAATGGTAATTGGTTAAATAGTTAATTGGTTAGCTGGTTTGTTGGTTGATTAGTTTGTTAGTTGAATTGTTAGGTGGAAAGGTCGTGGCTGCAAACGACCTTTTTCTATTTTGAGCATGGGAGGAGGGAAATCGACTTTCATCGTCCTCTTTTGTACATTATTGTTGACGATAGTGGGAATGGTCTCGTCCTCTGGATATCGCTTTCTTGTAGCATCATGATACCAGAGCGCGGACTTTTTCCTCATAAACACTTTGCCGGAACTCATACACGAACAATCAAACATGGCCGGGACACCCAACCGACTCATCCACGAGAAAAGTCCGTACCTCCTCCAGCACGCGTCTAACCCGGTCGACTGGTATCCGTGGGGTGAGGAGGCTTTTCAGAAGGCACAACAGGAAGACAAGCCGATCTTTCTGTCCGTCGGCTATTCAACATGTTACTGGTGCCACGTCATGGAGCGGGAGGATTTCGAAAATCCGGCCACTGCACGTCTCATGAACGAACATTTTGTCTGCATCAAAGTCGACCGCGAAGAACGCCCCGACGTCGACCGTGTTTACATGGCGGCAGTGCAGGCGCTCACCGGCAGCGGGGGCTGGCCGATGTCGGTATTCCTCACGCCCGACCGGAAACCATTCTTCGGGGGAACGTATTTTCCGCCCGCGCCACAAGTCGGTCGCCCGGGTTTTCCTCAGCTCCTTGAACATATTTCCAAATTGTGGCACACCGAGCGCCGGAAGATCGTGGAGTCAAGCCTTCAAATCACCGAGTTCCTGCGGGCGAACACTAAGACCGCGGACGCCGTTCCGCTCGACGATTCTACGCTACAGGCCGCCTGCTCGCAGTTCGCGGAAGTCTTTGACAAAGAACACGCCGGATTCGGCGCCGGCCCGAAATTCCCCCAACCGGTAACATTCAATTTCCTTCTCCGATACTACTCACGCTCGGGAGAACACACCCCGCTGGACATGACTCTGGCCACACTGCGGAAAATGGCTGAAGGAGGTATGTACGACCAGATTGGCGGAGGATTCCATCGCTACTCCGTCGACGCACAATGGCGGGTCCCCCACTTCGAGAAAATGCTGTACGACCAGGCACAACTGGCTTCATCGTACGTCGATGCGTACCAGATCACCCGCGATGAATTCTTTGCATCGATGGTGCGGGATATCCTGGACTATGTCCTTCGAAGCATGACGCATTCCGAGGGTGGATTCTATTCTGCGGAAGACGCGGAGAGCCTGCCAACCCCGGCCGGACAGGAGAGTACGCCGGAATCCGCAAATCCGAGCATGAAGAAAGAAGGGGCGTTTTATCTCTGGACGAAGAAGGAGATAGAAGATATATTAGGTCGGGAGATCGCGCCTATTGTTGATTTCTATTACGGTGTGAAAGATCAGGGAAACGCACTCCACGACCCGATGAATGTTTTCGTTGGGCAAAATATTCTCTATATTTGGTCTACGGTTGAAGAAACAGCCTGGAAGTTCAATAAAACGCAGGAGGAGATTCAAGAACTCCTGCTCGACTCAAGGAAGAAACTTTTTGCTGAGCGCGAAAAACGTCCAAAACCGCATCTCGACGACAAAATAATCACTGCATGGAACGGACTGATGATCTCCGCTTTCTCACGAGCGTACCAGGTTCTCGGCGATCCGAAACATCTGTCGGCAGCAGAACGGTCGGCGGTTTTCGTGGCGTCCAAGTTGTACGATCCGGTCAGTGTCAGGCTCCTGCGCCGCTACCGTGACGGCGAAGCACGCTTCGACGGAACGCTGCAGGATTATGCGTTTTTCATCCAGGGCTTACTCGACCTTTACGAAGCTTCATTCGACATACAATGGCTCGCGTTGGCAATCGACCTTGCGAAAAAACAAATTGAACTCTTTGGAGATCCCGAGCAGGGAGGGTTTTTCGATACGGCGCCCGGGGATATGACGCTTTTCATCAGAACAAAAGATGACTATGACGGTGCCGAGCCGGCAGGGAATTCGGTCGCAGCGCTCACGCTGCTCCGCCTGGCGCGCGTGACGGACAACAAAGAATGGAGTGCAACCGCGGAAAAAACTATCGACGCGTTGAGCCTCGGCATCCGCCAGTACCCGACAGCCCATGCTCAGATGCTGGCCGCTCTCGACTGGCGCCTGTCAACGCCCCTGGAAATCATTATCGCGGGAAAGCCCGATGCCGAAGACACCCGGCTATTGCTGAAGGCAGTCCATGCGCATTTCGTCCCGAACAGGATTCTTCTTCTCGCGGATGGCAGCGAGGGACAGAAGAAACTCGCGCAGGTCCTGCCATTCATCGACCGCATAACGACCGCGGCAGGGAAAGCCACAGCGTACGTATGCGAAAACTACTCCTGCCAGCTCCCAACCTCCGACCCAATGGTCCTCGGAGAGCTCTTACTGAAACGGAAGAACAGCCGCAATAACTTACTGTAAACTCCTTCATGGACGCCACAACCCCTTCGGCCAAACAATCATTCGCGCAGACTGCAAAGCAGACGACATTCGCGATTCAACTTTCGCTCGTTGTTGGAATTCTCATTCTCATCGCGAAAATGTATGCTTACCTGATAACGGGTTCTGCAGCTATTCTGTCGGATGCCGCGGAATCCGTCGTGCACATCCTCGCGGTTGCATTCGCGGCTTTCAGTTTACGCCTGAGCCTGAAGCCGGCCGACGAGGATCACATGTACGGCCATGACCGCATCAGCTTCTTCTCGGCGGGCTTTGAAGGAGCGATGATCGTCGTTGCGGCCATCTATATCATATTCGAGTCGGTCCACAAATGGCTTGGGGGATTGAATCTGGAGCATGTCGATACCGGCGTGCATTATATCGCCATTGCAACAGTCATCAACGCCCTGCTGGGATGGTACCTTGTCCGTCAAGGGAAAAAATACCACTCGATCGTTCTCGAGGCGAACGGCAAGCACGTGCTCACCGATAGCTGGACGAGTTTGGGCGTGATCATCGGGCTCGGCCTGATTCTCATGACGGGATGGCTGCCGTTCGATCCGATCTGCGCGATCTTCGTTGCGACCAATATTCTCTGGACCGGCGGAAAGCTGATGCGTCAATCTATAAGCGGTCTCATGGATGAAAGCGATCCGCTTATTGATGAGCGGCTCAATGCGGTTCTTCAACGGGCAACGGAAAAATACCGGGTTGAGTTCCATGATCTCCGGCATCGGAACGCCGGGAATAAGCTGCTCATTGAATTCCACCTCCTTTTCCACGAAGACCTGTCTCTCTCCCGCGCCCACGAGCTTGCAACGAACATCGAACAGGAAATTCACGGCGCCTTTCCGATGCAGACCGAGATCATCAGCCATCTTGAACCTCTTGAAGATCCGGATGGCCACGGAGAGCGGTCGGAGAAGCTCCCATAACTCCGCGTAGATTGCGCCAACACGAGAGGTACTTGATTTTCGTTCAGCAAAAAAACATACTGGGGGGTGTCTGAAATACCTCTCACATATATGACGAAGTGATGAACGAAAGAGCCCGGCCAGGTCGGCCAAAACGAGAAACGTTTCGAACTCCTGGCGCGATGCTGGCTGCGATGGCGTTGGCACTCCTTCTTGCGTTCCGCTGCTCCGCACAGGAACAAGCCGATTCATCGACGTCTGATGCACTGAGCCTCCACTTTCAGCAGACGATAATCATTCAAAACCATGACAGGTTCCCGTCCCCGTACTCGGGGATGAATAGCATGTCGTCGAATGAGCAGCCGGCCATGACGCTCACCACCACGCTGTTCCTTAGAACTTCGTTTCAGGATGTCTTTGACGCCGAATTGGACCCTGAGATTGGGGGAGGAAAAGGATTGAGCTTCTCCACCGGAATGGCAGGCTTCCCGAACGGGGAAGCGTATCGCGTGAGCGAAGTCGCTCCGCGACTGGAATTTGTCCGGGCATACCTGCAGAAGACGCTCTCAGTTGACGCATCGAGTCGGCTTACTATCGTCGCCGGGAAGTTCAGCATCGCGGACTACTTCGACCTCAACGCGTATAGCAACAGTCCCCGGAACCAATTCATGAACTGGGCGTTGATCAACAACGGCGCGTGGGATTATCCTGCGAATACACGCGGCTATACTGAAGGCATCGTCGTCGACTACCGGGGAAATTCATTCGCGCTCAGATATGCGGCTGTGCTTGAACCAACATCGGCGAACGGTCCCAACCTGGATGGACACATCTCAAAATCAATCGGCCAAGCCGTGGAAGGTGAATTCAATTACAGTTTTCTACATCGGCGGGGTAAAATCCGGACTTTGCTTTTCTACAACACAGCAAGGATGGGAAGCTATGGCCAAGCCACGAACGACACGTCGTTCCATCACGATATTACACTTTCAGAGCAATATAGCAGGCACAAGTATGGATTCGGTATAAACGTCGAGCAGAGCCTGAGCGACGATGCCGGCGCATTCCTGAGAATCGGCTGGAATGATGGTCAGAATGAGACGTGGGCGTACACGGAAATCGACAGGACTATTTCAGGGGGAATGACTTCTAAGCTGGCGATGATCGGGCGCAGGGCCGACAGTTTTGGCCTCGCTTTCGTTCTCAGCGGGATTTCAGACGCGCACCGAGAATACCTGAACAGCGGCGGTTATGGTTTCATCATTGGTGACGGCTCGTTGCCTAAGTACGGACCGGAGGGGATCATCGAAGCTTTTTACCTGTTCCAGCTTAACAAGATGCTCGGGATCAGCCTCGACTACCAGTTCGCCGTAAACCCTGCGTACAACGAAGACCGGGGACCTGTCAATATCGGGGCGGTGAGAGTCCATTTCGAGATTTAGCGGCTCAGTCGTTGCTGGCAGTTCGATCTGCCACTATCGTAGATAGATTCGAAGCACGAAATCATAGACAAATCCGAAGCACGAAATCCGAAATCTTAAACAAAATCCAAGCTCCAAATTCAAAAAACCAGAATTTGTGATTTGGGCGTTTTCATTTGGGATTTGTTCAGGACTTCGATATTAGGTTTTAGAATTTGTTTAGAGTTTAGATATTCGGATTTAGGATTTGTCACTAAGAATGATGATTCTGCGCACCATAAATGATTTAATAATTCATTCATTCTAAAAGGAGAATAATCATGTATTCAACGATCAACGACTTCATCATTGATTGGAAGAACGAGAGTGAATCGACTCGTAGGTTGCTAAAGGCACTCAACGACAGGTCGCTCTCGCAGGCGGTTACCGCCGAAGGACGGTCGCTTGGATTCCTCGCCTGGCACATTGTACTCACGCTCGGTGAAATGGGCGGACACGCCGGTTTAAAGGTCAACGCCCCAAAAGAAGATGCGGCAGTGCCCGCGAAAGCCTCTGCGATATCATCGGCGTATGAGGTAGCGGCGAATACGCTCGCAGAAGTTGTGAAAAAGACGTGGACTGACGCTTCGTTGCGGGAGGAGGTGGACATGTACGGCGAGAAGTGGACGCGCGCGAAGGTGCTCAGCTCACTCGTGAAGCACGAGATTCACCACCGCGCCCAAATGACGATTCTCATGCGCCAGGCGGGCTTACCCGTTCCGGGTCTCTATGGTCCCTCGAAGGAAGAGTGGTCAAAGATGGGAATGCCGCCGCCGAAATGAGACCGCGATTTCAGCCCACCAACTAGTATCGCGGGTCGGAAATACGTTGAATAAGTGAAGTTTATATTCTCTTCAAAATCCGAAGCGCGAAGCACGAAGTTCGATCCCGCAACAGCGGGACAAATGCTCCAAACCCGAAATCCGCAAATGGCAGAAAGCGCCGCGTTTGGATTTTTGAACATTCGAACTTCAGATTTGTTTGGGATTTCGATATTCGAATTTCGAATTTACCGTGAAAGGTCGGGAGCGAAGCTCCCTCCCAGATGGGGCGCGGTTCTGCTTATGTTCCCGAGCTGTAATCGTCGATATACTTCTTCTGCGCCGCAGTCAGCTTATCGATCTTGAGGCCCATCGTCGCCAATTTCACCGCGGCGATCTCCTGGTCCTGCTCTACGGGAATATCGTAGACTTTATTTTCCAGACGTTTGCCCTGCTTGTGGAGGAATGCCAGACGAAGCTGGGACATGAACTGATTTGCAAACGACATGTCCATGACTTCGGAGGGATGTCCTTCCGCTGCCGCAAGGTTTACGAGCCGGCCTTTTGCTAAAACATACAGACGCTTACCGTTCTTCAAGAGATATTCTTCGTTATTTTGGCGGATTTCTTTCGAGGACTTTGTGACTTTTTTGACGTCGACGAGATTGACTTCGCAGTCATAGTGTCCCGTATTGCAAACGATAGCGCCCTCCTTCATCATTTTGAAATGCCGCTCCACGATAACGTCTTTGACGCCCGTTGCGGTCACAAAAATGTCTCCAATTTTTGCGGCCTCATCCATTGTCATGACGCGCATGCCCTCCAGCGTTGCTTTGAGGGCGGCCGTCGGCTTCACTTCGGTGACGATGACGTTCGCGCCAAGGCCTTTTGCGCGCATCGCGACACCCTTGCCGCAATGCCCGTACCCTGCGATCACGAAGTTCTTTCCGGCGAACAAGACGCTCGTCGAGCGGAGAATGCCGTCGAGAGTGGATTGGCCCGTTCCGTAGACGTTGTCAAAATCCCATTTTGTTTCGGCATCGTTGACCGCAACAACCGGATACTTCAATGCTCCGTCCTTTGCCATAGCACGAAGCCGGTGGACGCCCGTCGTTGTTTCTTCGGTCCCGCCTATCACATACTTCTGTGCAAATTCCGGATGTTTGTTATGAATGGTGAAAATCAAATCCGCGCCGTCGTCGAGCGTAAGATTCGGATGAATTTTCAGGGTCTCTTCAATGCACCAGTAGAATTCCTTCACCGACATACCGTGCCACGCGAAGATCGAGATCCCGTTCGCGGCAAGCGCCGCCGCCACCGCATCCTGCGTTGAGAGTGGATTACACCCGCTCCAGCTCACCTCCGCGCCGGCTTCGACAAATGTCTTCACGAGGACTGCCGTTTCTTTCGTCACGTGCAGACAACCAGCGATGCGGTATCCCTTGAGTGGTTTTACCGACTTGTATTTTTCACGAAGAGCCATGAGCACGGGCATCCGCGATTCCGCCCACGCGATCAGTTTTCTTCCTTCGCTTGCTAGCTTTAAATCTGCAACTTTGTATTTTCCTTTTTTGTAATCCATGGTCTCAAATAATTGGGTTGATTGGTTAATTGGTTAAGTGGTTAATTGGTTAATTCATTAACCGGTTGATTGGATGCACAATCAGGCTGTTAGATGCCGGAGTCCTTCCTCTTGCGTAAGTATGCTGTATAGCCATTAATTTGTTTCAAAAGTTTATAGGCGCCATCTTTCAATACTTCAAGTTCTTCTCTTGATGCGTACTGCTCATCTAGACAGGCGTTCAGATCGTCAATTAATTCCTCCAACGAACCTCGTGACTGGCGAAGAAACTGAATGTTCTCCTGGTAATGAAATCTGCCGTGACCTTCCGCAATATTGTTGGTCAATGACAAAGCTGCCCGCCGCATCTGTGCTTGAAGACCGTATTTCTCCTCTTCAGGTATTCTTCTTGCCAACTGATAAATCTTTTTCCGATACTCTCTTGCAGCTTTGTAAACCTCCAAATCCTCAAAGCTGTATCCCGACGTCTCCACTCTTCCTCCCCCTGAGTCTCAACCAATTAACCAATACGTAATTAACCAATTAACGAATTCCCGGTTAACCCGCTCTATTTGACTGCCTTTTGCAGCGTTTTGACCAAATCCGATCGCTCCCAGGTGAAGTCGTCGTCGGACCTTCCAAAATGCCCGTAGGCCGCGGTCTTCTTGTAGATGGGACGTCGCAAATCGAGCCGTGAAATGATTCCCCGCGGTGTAAGGTCCAGAGGACCGCCGGCGACGGCAAGTCTCTTGAGATTTCTCTCCAGCTCGGCGTCGGGAATTTCCCCTGTGCCGAATGTTTGAACGTGAATCGACATCGGCTCGGCGATGCCTATGGCGTACGCCACCTGGAGTAGACATTCCGAGGCGAGGCCTGCGGCGACGATGTTTTTTGCGATGTGCCGGGCCGCGTAGGCAGCGCTTCTGTCGACCTTCGTCGGATCCTTCCCCGAAAACGCCCCACCGCCGTGCGGGGCGCGCCCGCCGTACGTGTCTACGATGATTTTTCTCCCGGTCAACCCGCTATCGCCGTGCGGTCCTCCGATTTCAAAGAGTCCCGTCGGGTTCACGTAGTATCGGGTTTTCTTGTCGAGCATCTCTTCGGGAATGACATGCTTCACAACGTGCGTGAGAATGTCCTCGCGTATCTTCTTTTGAGAGACTTGCGGGGCGTGCTGTGTGGAGATAACCACGCTGTCAACCCGGATCGGTCGTTTTCCTTCGTATTCAATCGTGACTTGCGATTTTGCGTCCGGACGCAGATAGGGCATTAATTTACGGTTGTTCTTCCGGATATCAGCAAGGCGCTTAACGAGCTTGTGGGCGAACATAATCGGCATCGGCATGAATTCCCGTGTTTCACGGCATGCGTATCCGAACATCATTCCCTGGTCGCCTGCGCCTCCGACGTCGACACCCTGGGCAATATTCGGCGACTGCGCATGGATGGCGGAGAGAACGGAGCACGAGTCTGCATCAAAACCGACACCCGCCTCGGTGTAGCCGATGGTTTTGATGATGTCTCGGACGATCCTTTGCACATCGACGTACCCTTTCGTCGTGACTTCACCGCCTACGAGGGCGAGCCCGGTGGTCACGAAACTCTCACAGGCGACGCGCGACATCGGATCCTGCTCGAGGAGTGAATCGAGGACTGCGTCGGAGATTTGATCGCAAACTTTGTCGGGATGTCCTTCGGAAACGGACTCAGACGTAAACAAATATGACATACGGTGCTCCTATAGTTAATAGAAATCGATTTCAGAAGAATCCCCGACATTGACGCGCTTGTACATACCTCTGACTACGGCGTTATTTCCGATAAGAGAATTATCGAGCAGGGCTTTTGAGACTTTGGCATCCTCGCTGACGATGGAATCGCGGACAATCGAGTCGGTCACGGAAGCGCCGTCGGCAATCGTGGCGTAAGGTCCAATGACCGAATTCGAGATTTTTGCTCGCTCGGAAATGTATACCGGAGGAACAGTAACGACACCGTCGAGCACACGATTCAACGGCTTCTTCTCCAGCAAGTGCCGGTTCGTGGCAAGCAGCGTGTCGGGTTTTCCGCAGTCATACCAGCCGTCGACGTTGAATGTCCTTATTTTTTCTCCGCCCGCCAGCATCAATCCCAGCGCGTCAGTCAACTGATACTCATTCTTTGTTTTCAGGTCCCTGCTGACAATCTCATCGATACATTTGACGAGCAGTTTTGGATTCCGTATCCAGTAGAGGCCGACGATCGCGAAATTACTTGTGGGATGTTCCGGTTTCTCGATCAGTTTCGAAACGAATCCATCCTGAAGCTCTGCGACACCGAACCGCCGGGGGTCATCGACACGCTTCACGCCTATCGCGGAGTGCTGACCCTGAATCACCGTCTTTAAATCGACGTCGAAGATCGTGTCTCCGAGGATTATCAGGATCGGTTCCGTCGAGAAGGATTCCCGCGCCAGGTAGATCGCGTGACCCAACCCCAGCCGCTCTTCCTGTTCGACGTAATTCACGTTGATGTGATAATGCGACGACACGTATTCTCTGATCTTTTCACCCATATAGCCGACGATAATCGTCGCCTTATCGAACCCGTCCTCGATGACCTTGTCCAGAATGTGCCCTATGATCGGTTTGCCAGCGACATTGATCAACACCTTGGGTAGAGTGTAGGTGTGCGGTCGCAACCGGCTGCCGATGCCTGCCACCGGGATTATAGCGTGCATAATGTTTTTCTATTAACTACAGGTATCATCTGGTTTTTGAACTCGAAATTAAGCATTTAGTTGGTTCTTTGAGACTGAGTGTTAGCAGAAGTGTTAGGAATTCTCCTACCAGGAACACTTAAAACTCCTGGAAATATAACATAAATCAGTGAGGCAAACAAATTGTCCGTAGGCGGCGGCCTGGAAACACTGGTTAGGGAATTGCGAGTTCATTTGTTTTTTCCGGAACCCCTGGTCCTGAAACAATGAATATAATCATAAACAAAGATTCGATTTCCTTTGATCCAGGGAGGGTCTATCAAAGCGTTAAAGTGGCAAGGGCTGCAATTCACGAGCCGGCGTCTGCTGCGTTCTCAGCAGGGCGGGTCGGCTTCTTCTTCCTGCATGCCCACCCAAAACTCCGACCGTTTTCAGTTGGAACTTGCCATTCAAGCTGACTTCGTTCTCACTACAAAAAGACACGGGCCGATTGTGAAGTCTATTGTCATGACCTGCCTGTGCGGACAGTGTCATTTCGGCAATCCTGACTCATTTGTGAGGCTGCTGACATTTTTCTTTCAAATTTTACTTGACAATGAGAGATTAATTGTGTATCATCCATCGAAGGGTTTCGATACACCATCCTCCAATGCTATCTTCAGCCTATAAAATATTGCAATTATGGCCATTTCGAGCGCATTTTGACGATGAACATCTAAAGCGCTTCGATCATAAGGTTCCATGAAACGACGACCAACCATACAGGATGTCGCAAAAGAAACCTCTCTCTCCATTTCCACCGTCTCTCTCGTCCTCAACAACCAGCCCCATGTGAGCGATGAAACTCGCCGAAAAGTATTACAAGCAATCGCAGAACTCGGTTACTATCCACACCGTGGTGCGCGAGGACTTGCATCCAGGCTCACCGGCAATATCGGATTCATTATTTCTGATGACCACTTCACTCAAGTTGAGCCATTCTATACAAGGATTTTTTTAGGAACTGAATTTGAGTCCCGCGATCACGATTACTACGTTTTGCTCACAACTGTAAGTAAGAGGTTTAACAAGAAAAACCCATCAGTGCCGCGGTATTTGCTTGAGAGAAACGTTGACGGTGTTATCATTGCTGGGAGAATAAGTGAAGCACTCGTTGAACATATCGACAAGCTCGCTTTGCCAATGGTGTTGGTCGATTATGCACTTAAACGTAGGCGGATCTCGTCTGTGTTGATTGACAATAGAAGTGGAGTGCGTGCTGCGATACTTCACCTGATACAGGGTGGACATAGAGAGATTGCATTTATTGGCGGCGATCTCCAGCATCCCAGCATCGCAGAACGATATGAGGCATACAAAAAGACTTTGGAGGAGAATAATCTCACCTGCAGACCATCGTTAGTCGTAACTGATGAAACAGATACTCGAGTGCATAACGGTTACAATGCTGCCGGACGATTGCTGAAGCAGGAGGGTAAGCCAACTGCAATCTTTGCTGCAAATGATGCCATGGCCATCGGGTGCATGCGGTATCTCAAGGCTGTCGGTAAAGAGATTCCAGATGATGTGGCAGTTGTTGGGTTCGATGATATCGAAATGAGTTCACACGTTGAGCCACGACTTACGACAGTCAGAGTACCGAAAGAAGAGATGGGAAAACTTGCCGTTCGACTATTAGTGGGTATTATTAAATCGAAGGTGGAAACAATCACCACTGTTCACGTTCCGGTGGAGCTTGTTGTCCGGGAATCTTCCGACACCGGTCAAGATCATGAGGTACGTAACACCAGCGTTTCTTTGACGTTGGATTCTTAATCGTAGGTTTTCACAGTGGCTTATAAATACGGCAGCGACAAGTTTAGCAGTATTGCAATAGCAGCAACGGCATGCAAAAATCACAATCAACTAATCATCAACTTTATGAAGGGATAGTTGTTATGAAACGGTATGGGTTATTACTTGTGTTGCTCGTTGTGTGCGCTCCGTTTTCGAGCGTACGAACGCAACCGGTTAACATCAATACGATCGGCGGCTTCGAGGGAACACTGCCGTCGTACTGGACAATCGGTAATACGCCTGGAGGAGACACATTGAGTTGGGCGACCGACCAGTCCCGTTCGCTGGGACATAGTTTGAAGATCATCAAACCGGCGGCGACCGCAGATTCAGC
>JBEKTW010000030.1:0-34857 GCA_049515655.1 Bacteroidota bacterium | reverse complement strand
ATTTTCAGGATCCGCCGTCTTTTTGGCGGATCTGAAATCCCCGCATTGCCTTGCCGCTGGGTTCTCGATCCCGCCTTCGGCGGGATTCTCAAATTGACCTATGAGTTAGCTCCGCTAACTCATGTCAATTTGGAACTGAGCTACCTGTCCGAAAATTTCAACACTTAGCGAATGAGCGGAGCGAATGAAGCTAAGTGTTATGAAATTTTCAGGATCCGCCGTCTTTTGGGCGGATCCGAAATACAACCCTAGACATCGAACCAACTCTTGATCTCATTCTGAGCGGCGATTCTCAAACCCAACAGAAAAGAAGATTCCTCTTGATCTCATTCTGAGCGGCGATTCTCAAACCCAACAGAAAAGAAGATTCTTCATCTGCCTTTGGCGGATTCAGAATGACATCTCTCATTTTCAGGATCCGCCGTCTTTTTGGCGGATCCAAAATCCCCGCATCGCTTTGCCGCTGGGTTCTCGATCCCGCCTCATGCCTTCGGGTATCCTAGACTGGATTCCCGCTAGAAGCATGCGGGAATGACGAAGGGAAGTGGGCGGATTTGGGATGACATCCTTGTTCGAACGGGTCGCGTTATGACTTTTGAAACGTCAGCAGCTCCCGACAATCAGAACTGAGAACCCGGATCCCTCTCAACTCGGATATACCCTGGCTCCCTTTTGTCATCGATTCACCCGAGCGTCTCGGCAAATACACCTTCCCGACCTGCTTGAACCCCGACTCCTTGAACACGTGCGCAACCTCAAACGGAAAATCAAGAAACTCCGAGGCAGCAAACGCCGGCTCAACAACGATCGAAACTTTCCCGCCGGACTTCAGGATGCGCGCGCACTCACGGACGATGCCTTTGAATTTCAGCAGAAACTCTGCCCTTGCGGCGTCGAGACTGACCTCAAAATCTGCGGACGAATCCTTATGAGAGAATTCTGTCGGGGGATCCAGAAAAATATAATCCACGCTTCCGGACTGCTCCGGCAAGCCCGTCAGCAAAATGTTGTTTCGCGTAACCCTCGCATCGATGGGTTCGAGGTCGTACATCTTGTATTTTCTGTCCTGGAAGTGCGGAACTGTATCGACGACATCTCCCAGTGTCCCGCATCCGGAAAACGGGTCAACGATGTAATCTCCGGGCTTGGTATAATAATAGAGTGCGTTGGCGATGATCTGGCCTGGGATCCGGCCCTTGTAGTTCATCTTTCCAAAACGCGGATCCGGGGTTTCGAATGTCCATACGTTTCGTTCCCTTAAGTCGAATCCGTATTTCGTCCGCTCGTCAATCCTTCGCGCGAGCTCGTCATCCCGGATTCTCTTCCGCAGGTCGGAAATTGTCCACCGATGCTCGACTGCTAATTTCTCATACTGGTCGCGCTTTCGGGAATCATCCACCTTCGTCGCGAGGTCGAAATAAAATACTTCCGGCAGATCTCGCTTCTTCGCATCCGGATAGTAGGAATAGTACTGCTGGCACTGCTTCAGCACCGCAAACGGAAACTTAACTCCCGGATGGGAAGAGACCAGTTTTAGAACATGGTCTTCAAACATCCCCTGCTTCCGGGCGACCGGCATTACTTTATCCACCAGGAATCTTCCCAGATCCCAGTAATTGTCCACGCTGAACGAGTTGAGCTGCTGGACAAGATCAGCGATGGAGAATGGTTTCGGCTCAACACGAGATGGGGTGTGTTTCGCTGCTGATGTTTTCTTCACAATTTTCTTTGCCATTGGTGTTCCCTCTGAGATATTTCTTAAATCGTTATCCAAGTTTTTCTGGACTGTTCTGCCCGATATAACTGACGATATCCTCTCCCCCGTCAACTCCTATCACATTCCCCGAAATGAAATTCGCTTCATCCTGAGCGAGGAGCGCGATCGCACGTGCAACATCCTCCGGAGTCGTCGGGCGCATTTGAGGATTCTTTCTCTTCGCGATTTCGAGCATCGCTGCCGCGCCGGGAATCTTGCGAAGCGCCGGCGTGTCCGTTACTCCAGCCAGGATCGAATTTGCCGTGATCCCGTAGGGACCGAGTTCCATTGCCAACTGGCGAATGTGAGATTCCAAAGCCGCCTTCGCGGCCGAGACGGCACCGTAGTTTGGCAACACCATGTGACCGCCGGAACTCGTCATCGCGAATACTCTTCCCCCCGGCCTCATCATCCCCCGCGCCATCACACCCTGCACCCAGTACACAAGCGAGTTGGCCATGACGTCAAGAGTCATTTCCATTTGCGCCTGGCTTAATGTGTCCGCCGCGTTCTTCGCTAAGTACGGCCGGAGTGTGCCGAATGCCAGCGAGTGCATGATGACCCTGATGGTGGCATCTGCTGACGCTCCAAATTCCTGCTTGATGGCGTCAAGCACTTCAGTTCGCTTAACGGGGTCGGAGGCGTTGATATTGAAAAATGACGCCCGCGAGCCGGCATCCTGAATTTGCTTGATGATGCGCTCGACGTTGGGCATGGTCGCCGCCCGGTCGAAATGCACCCCGCAGATATTCATCCCTCGACGGGCAAGCTCAACGGCGGTTGCACCACCAAATCCACTCGATGCACCAAGGATGAGCGCCCAGTAATTACCGCCGAATTGACGGGTTGTCATTCAACATCTTTATTAATGAAAGAACAAAATTGATTCGGAATTGCTAAAGATGGGGAATTTTTCAATGAAAATCAAACTTTGGCCCGGCTCCCGACCGCGTCCTCGCGGTCGGATAACCTGGCGTGTAAGCTCAATGCAATTCAGCGAGGACGCTGAATTGAGCAGGACGGGCAAACCGGCCGGAAATGCACGTCTCTCTCTATTCTACTGTGACGCTCTTGGCGAGGTTGCGGGGCTGGTCGACGTTGCAGCCGCGCTCGATCGCCATGTAGTAGGCCAAAAGTTGCAGCGGAATACTGTTCACGATGGGTCCAAAATAGCTGTAGGTGCGCGGCACCCGGATAACAAACTCAGCAAGCTCCTCGACTTTCGTATCGTCTTCGTTGACGATGGCAATGATTCTTCCTTTACGGGCTCGCACCTCCTGGATATTATTCAGCACTTTTTCGTACAGCGCGTCTTTTGGAACAATAAAGACGACCGGCATGTTATCGTCGATGAGTGCGATCGGTCCATGCTTCATTTCAGCCGCCGGATAACCCTCGGCATGAATATAGGAAATCTCTTTCAGCTTGAGCGCACCCTCCAAGGCGGTCGGGAAATTACTCCCGCGTCCGAGATAGAGGAAATTACGAACTCCACGGAACTCCTTCACAATGGATTGAATCTGATCGGTCAGCTTCAACACTTTCTGTACCTTGTCGGGCAAGGAAGCCAGGTCTTCCGCAAGCACACGACCGTGATCGCGGGAAAGCCCGCGGCGCCGTGCCAGCAGTAATCCGACCAGGGAAAGAACCGTTATCTGAGAAGTGAACGCTTTGGTCGATGCCACGCCGATTTCCGGGCCGGCATGGATATATACGCCGGCTTCCGTCTCCCGAGCGATCGTGCTGCCGACAACATTGACGATACCGAGAACGGCTGCTCCTCTCGATTTTGCCTCCTTAAGCGCACCAAACGTGTCGGCGGTTTCTCCACTCTGACTGACGACGAACACAACGTCATTCGGTTGAATGATAGGATGGCGATAACGAAATTCCGAGGCATAGTCGACTTCAACCGGGATACGTGCGAGCTGCTCGATCATGTATTTTCCGGCGAGCGCCGCGTGCCAGGATGTACCGCACGCGGTAATGATGAGTCGACCGGCCTTATCGAGCTTGTCCATCACCGGCTCGAGTCCACCCAGTTTCGCGGTCCCCTCATTCACCAACAAGCGGCCACGCATCGCGTTGCGGAGCGAATCGGGCTGCTCGTGGATTTCCTTAAGCATGAAATGATCATAACCGCCGCGCTCGATCTGTTCCAGGTCAAAGGTAATCTCTTCGACGTTCTTCGCGATCTCTTTATCGTGAATCGTTTTCGTGAAGAAGGAATGCGTGGAAATGGAAGCGATTTCATCGTCACTGATGTAAACGACGTGGCGCGTATGTTCGACGAGTGCGGCGGCATCGGACGCGACATAGTTCTCCCCATCGCCAACGCCAATGACAAGCGGACTTCCTCTCCGTGCCGCGATGATCTTATCCGGTTCCTTCGTTGAGATGACGAGAATTCCGTAGGTTCCCTCTACCTCGAGCAAGGCCCATCTGACTGCCGTAAACAGGTCGCCGCAGCGCTTGTACATTTCTTCGATGAGGTGAACGAGCACTTCGGTGTCCGTTTCCGTTCGGATGACGTGGCCGTCCTGTTCGAGTTTTATCTTGAGAGTGGCGTAATTCTCGATGATGCCGTTATGGATGATAGCAATCTCGCGATTGCAGTCAACGTGGGGATGGGCGTTGAGGTCATTGGGCTCGCCGTGCGTCGCCCAGCGCGTGTGCCCAATTCCAAGACACGAACTCAGACCGTTCTTGCCTATAAGTGAAATCAAGTCCGACACTTTGCCGGCTTTCTTCTTCACCAGGAGCTGACCGTCCTTGACCAGCGCAATTCCCGCCGAATCATACCCCCTGTACTCGAGGCGCTTTAGACCTTCCAACAGGATGGGGACGGAATTTTTCGGCCCAATATATCCAACAATGCCGCACATCAGGAAGAACTCTCTACGACGTTATCAATATCATGAAAAAAGGTAACGATAATTTGAGTAACAAACAATGGAACGGTGTCATTAACTAACAACCGAAGTCAGTAAATAGTTACGCGTCACATTTTCGATTTTCTATTTGCGATTTACAGTTTGGGATTTCGGATTGGAGATTTGGGATTGGGGATTTCGGAATTGAGATTTAAGATTTGTTTAGAATTTCGGATTTAGGATTTAGGATTTTCATCCCTTACCAACCCAATGACTCCCATCATCCTTCCCGATTCCTTACCCTCGCGACGGTAGGAGTGGAATAAATCTCCATTGCAGATCGTGCAGTAGTGCAAAACTTCTATGTTCGTTTCGCGCACGCCCGCCTCGAGCAGGATATTCCTGTTGAACTGCATGAGATCGAGATGGGCGCCGGCCGGAGTACTTCGCCTCAAAACATTCTCCGGAAATCCTACGGCGACTTCCCCGCCGACCTCGTAGCAACACACCCTCGCCGAAGGACCCATGAAGGAAATCAGATCCCCAGCTTTTGCTCCAAATTCTTCTTCCATCGCGCTCATGGCCTTTCCCAGAATCCTGAGCTTGCTTCCCCGCCATCCGATATGAACGGCAGCAACGGACAATGTCACGGGGTCGAACAGAAAGACCGGCAAACAATCTGCGACAGTGATGGCCAGAAAAACTCCTGGCTCATCGGAGATCAGCGCATCGCAGGATGCATAGCTTCCCGGGGCGCGAACACATGTTACCGTGTCTCCATGGACTTGCCGGGTAATGGCTAGAGCATTTACACCGATTCCCACGTCGCCGAAGAACTTCTCTCGATTTGCGATAACGTTCTTTTCGTCGTCTCCGACGTTGAAGCTCAGATTCATGCCGTAGGGCTCGGGACTGACACCGCCCCCGCGCGTGCTCATGCCGAATCGAAGTCGCGAAAACGACGAGAACACATCAGAACGAATGATCATCCTGCTGTAACCCGCCGTAGGATTTTTCCGTCGCAGTACTTACTCCCTCTCTTCATCCGGCGCGGCGCACCCGCTCCTTCTCCAACGGCAAGCGAATAATGACAGCCGTCCCTTTCCCGACTTCACTGCGAATTTCAATTGTGCCACCCAATTCGTCGATGGTCTTCTTGACGATCGCCAGGCCCATCCCCATGCCATCCGTCTTCGTGGAAAAATTCGGCTCGAACAATCGACGACGCACATCTTCCGGGACACCCTGTCCCGAATCGGCGATGGTAATCTCAAGGCTCTCCCCCGACGACGTTGTTGTAGTGGATACCTCCCCTTCTTTGTTCATCGCCTGGACCGCATTCTGAAAGAGGTTCATGAATGCCCTGCGCAGTTCTTCCCTATCGGCAGAAACGATTGCGTCTTTCGCCTCCAGCCGCCATTGAAAAACCACATTGTGATACTGCTGAAAGAGACTCACCGTATCACGGAGAACCGCATGGACATCGAGCGGTTCAAGCATGCGGGCGGGCATACGGGCGAATTGTGAGAATTCGGAAGCGATCCGGTTCAAAGCTTCGATTTGTTCCAACAGGGTTTCTGAAATTCGATGGAACAGACTCTCGAAATCGCTGACACGGTCTTTGTACGCCTGTCGCAAGTGCTGGACTGAGAGTTTCATCGGTGTCAGAGGATTCTTTATTTCGTGCGCCACCTGTTTTGCCATTTCCTTCCAGGCGAGTTCACGCTGGGCCCGGAGCATCTCCTCCTGTGCCCGCTTCATTTCGGAAGTCATGCGCTCGAATGCCCGTTCCAGCTCACCGAACTCGTCCGTGCGGTGAGATTGAATGTTCAGCGAAAGATCTCCCGACGCGATTTGTCGTGTCGCCTGTTGCAGCCGGCGCAGCGGGGAGGAGATCTGATTTGCGAAAATGCTGCCGGCAACAAGCGAGATCAGCATCGCCAGGGCGTAGGCGCCGAACAGAAATGCGTTGCGCCGCAGAATGTCCTCATCGATTTCCAGTTGACGATACAGCCCCGGGACGGCGACGAGTCCGATAATCTCGCCCGCCTCGGATACAAGAGGTCGGTAGCCGACGAGGTACGGCAGCATGCCGATGGATTGTTGTTCCGAGAAGAAACTTCTCTTCTTCAGAACAATATTGTAATATGCATCCGCGCTAAGCCGGGGATTCACCAGTTCCGCGGAGTACATTTCCGGTTTGCTGCTTGCCTGCAACAGACCGGCCGCGTAGACGTTGAAATCAGCCCCCAGGTTGTTAGCGACATTTTCACACTGTTCGTTCGTCAGGCGGGAAACGTCAAAAGGCACGTCAACTCCGAGCTGCCGTTGCAACGCGTTGACCACGATGCCGCTTTGATCGCTCAGTCGCTTGGCCGTACTCTCCTCGGCACGCTGAATCGAATATTGCCGGTTGTAATATGCCAGTATCGCGATGGGAATGAAGGATACAATAACAAAAGCCGTCAACAGCTTCGTCCTGAAATCAAGAGGGATCCGAACGCCGCGGATACGTTGAATGCCGAGGGTCGCCCCCCCGAACACCAGACAACACAGGAGATAGAAAATAACCAGCCGCGTGACGCTGAACAGATGCCACTGAAAATCCAGCGACTGCATGCTGAGAGAAATCCATGAATCTTCCGGAGAGCCGGATGCGTTCTGAACAAAATAGCTCTCATAGCTTTTCCCATTTACCGATTCTTCAACCCAAACTCCGGAATCGCTTCCCGATAGTTCCCGTAGATTCTCCGGCAATTGCCGGCCGACCGGAAAGTCTTCTCCCGTCGTAGAAGTCAATCTGCCCTGGTAGTACTCTGACAGTAGCAGCGTCCGACGGTGCGCTTCCGGGTTTTCCTTCGGGTAGTTTCTCAGAATCTCGGGCGTTTCGCCGCGCAGCAGCGCTTGCCTGTCGGCGGAAAGCTCGACCCCCACTCCTCCTATCAATCTTCCACTCTCTCCGGAAATCGGAGCATACCCGATGTACGATTTAACCGTGCCGGCGGCCGAAGGCTTCTCCTCGACAGTTACTGTCCGGAGTGAATCTACGCGGTCGAGATGTTGTTCCCTGGCCGAATGGCTGTGTCCTCCAAGATGAAAATCGCTGACCTGGTCGCCGCGGCTGTCCACGAACATGACGGCGCAATTGTATCCCTGCTGACTCAAAATACTCTTCGCCCATCCTGTAAATGCCAGCTTCTGAATGTCCTGCGGGTCTCCATGCTCGAGAATGTTCGCAGACTCAGCCGATGAGAGCTCGTCGAGGGCGCGGTTGAGCACAAAGGTCAGCCAGGAATTTGCCGGGCGAACGATATCGTTCGCGACCAGTTCAACGTTATTACGGTCCAACAAATGAGCTTCCCGATCCAGCTGCGGAACGAGTGCAATAATAGATCCCACGACGATGCCCACCGCCATCCTCTTTCCACTTCCCCGAATGCCCACGCTATTCAAACAAACAACGGAGAGGCCGAGAATCCCCAGGACGTAGACTAGGCGATCGATCTGGCCGAGAAGGGGGCTCGGATGTACGATACCGAAAACGTAACTCGCGAAACAAAAAAAAGCGATGACAACGAGCGAGGGAAGGAGCGTACGGCTTCGATCCAAAAACAGGCTGTTTGCTAGCCGGTATGTCCAGAGCGAGATCATCACTCCGGCCATCATCAGCGAACCGGAGATGAGCAACAGACTCATGAGCATGAGCGACAGCATGGATGAAGGAAAAACGGACATCGGGTCGTTATATCGCAGCGTGGAGTCGAAAACTGCACTGTGAACTGCCGCAGAAAATCCTCGTAGCAATAGGCAAAGAACTAACGGAAGGAGAATGAGAACAACAATGGTCAGAATCTTCCTTCCCGCTGAAGCATTTTTCCGGTCCATCGTGGATTGCTTCAGGCGCTCAATGACAGAAGAAACTATCACAATAACGTTCCAACAAAGGAAAAGAGAAGTTATGAACAGGTCGACGATCGACCTGGCAATTCCATATCCGAAGGAGGAAGCAAAATAGGAAGGGTCGCCAATCCCCGAGCTGATATAACCCACGGGAAGGTCACACCACACCATGACGTACCGGACAATCCACAGTGCGAGGGTCCAGCAGACAATTTTCACGCCGATCGATCCGACAGACTTCACGATGGACAGCATGCCATATGCCAGCACGATGGCGAGGGCGAAGAGAAGCAGAAAGATCACCCGCTGTGCCTGCTGACGAATATCGTCCTGACACGTCGACAGCATTGGACTGTTTACGTAAGCAAATCCGATCGTCTTCCCGTCGATGCCGTGGAGGTCGACGGAGAACACCTGCTCGTTTGTCATGGCCTTCGCGTCGGACGAGAAATCAAATCGTGCCGAGACATTCAAGCGGGCGGTAAACGTCGATGCAAAAGCTTGATTGTTGATGAAACGATTGCTGATCGGATAATTAACGTCGAATAATCTCTGCGCCGCTACATATCCCGTCACCCGGTGGCCGGGCCCGGAGGAGACGACGGGAATCGTCGCTATCATGTAAGAATAGATTGGACCCTGAGCAACATAGGAAGATGCCTCGTTGAGAAACTCTGAGGGATCGATGACTGTGCGTTGAGCACCCGTCCAGGCCACGAGTTGCCGGAGGGAATCATAAACGTCGAATGAGATGCCGAGGTTCTTTTCCGGGCTGAGGATTTCAAAGCAACGCAATGAAGCAGTGTCGCCGCTTCCGCAAAGTGCGGCCTGCATCCCGGGAGATTTGGCAACGCGATCGGCGGCCCCGGATGTCTCCTGTTGGTACGAAAGGAATTCGGTCGTTAGAGTTTCCGCCAGACCACGTTCCTCTTCCCCCTTGATCTTCTGCCAGTTGTGCTCGACATAGCCGAGGTAGAGCTGTTCCCCTCCAAATACCAGGAGGCCCAAGAGGAAAATAAAAAGGACGATACTGCGATATCGTCCCCTCGAGACAAAGATATTTGCGTCAGACGGTATGATAAAAAAATCTCCGCATCAGTACACATTGAATTGTGAAATCATCCATTGATGGCCGGTCTTCGTCAGCCCGACGTACACCTGGAGTAGTTCGCGCTTGCCCTGGTACACGAATGACCCGGCCCCGGTTGCGTACGGAGATGTTTCATCTTCGACGACCGTACTCAGCTTGAAGTTGACAACCCGGCGAGCACCGAAAAAGTTCTTCAGAACATATCGCGCCTGGTTAGCGCTGTAATAACCGCTCTCAATTTCACGCAGGCTTACATTTACCTGTGCTGCGTAGCAACCCGAGAAAACCTCCACATCCTCATCCTGAATTCCTTTTTGGACGAGGGAAAACACGTGGGACGCTTTCAAGGAATCCTCTTTTGCATTGCGCTTGGGACGGGACTTCGATGCGGTTCGATGAGTTTGTGGAACGAACGAATGCACGCTCTCAACGGAACGCTCCATCGGTGGGGCGTCGGGAATGTTCCCTTCCAGGAACACGGCGAAAAGGATCGTATACAGAAGATTCCCTACCATCGTTTCCAGAAGAAGAAAGTACTTGAAAGCATCATCAAAGTCAATTCAGCAAATGATGTGCCACCTTGCTACCGGCGCAGACGTGCTCTTCTCCGGGATTTCGACGGGGTTTAGGGTAACTGACGTTACGTAAAGCCTTGTTGAATGTCCGAAATCCGAAGCACTAATTCCGAAATTCTAAACAAATTCAAATGCTCTAAATTCAAAACCGTCTTGAGAAGCCTAATTTTTCGGATTTTGAGCATTCGAGTTTCGGATTTGTTTAGTGTTTCGATATTCGGATTTAGAATTTGTCACTAAGAATGATGATTCTGCGTAACATCACGGGGTAAGTGTAGCCGCTATGACCTAAAACGACCGAAAGCCCGTGGATCATTTGGGACAACTACGTCGGCAGGAAATGTCCGTGGTTGAAAACTCCGATTGCCTTCCCTTTGAGTTCCCATCCGTCGAAGGGAGAATTCTTTGATTTCGATCTAAACAACCGCGTGTCGACGGTCCATTCACATTCGGGGTCGATAAGCGTAAGGTTCGCCTTCTCTCCCTCGGCGAGTTTGATGAGAGGTAACGACAGGATCCTTCTTGGATTGACGGAGAGTTTTTCAATGAGTTGAACGAATGTCAGAACGTTCTTACGAACGAGCTCGGTGATTGCCAATCCGACGGCGGTCTCAAGTCCGACGATGCCGAATGGTGCGTACATGAACTCAACCTGTTTTTCGTCGTACGAATGGGGTGCGTGGTCGGTCGCTATGACATCGATGGTCCCGTCCCGCAATCCCTCTTTCATCGCCTCGACGTCTTCGCGCGTCCGGAGCGGCGGATTCATTTTTGTGTCGGTGCCGAAGGAGCGAACAGAATCATCCGTCAGCGTGAAGTGATGTGGAGTCACTTCACACGTCACCGGCAGCTTTTTCCGTTTTGCAGATTGGACCGAATCGACCGAACCTGCCGTGCTGATATGCGCGACGTGATACCGGGCGCCGGCATACGCAGCCAGCTTGATATCCCGGTTAACCATGATTTCTTCGGCAATTGGCGGCATTGCCTGCATCCCGAGAGCAGTGGATACAAAACCCTCGTTCATGACGCCCCCTTTTGTCATGGAAACCTCTTCCGCGTGTTGAATGATCGGCTTGCCGAGCATGGATGCATACTCGAGCGCGCGCCGCATCACGTCGGCGCTTTCCACGGGCGCTCCATCGTCGGTAAACGCGACCGCACCCGCTTCAACGAGTTCCATCATGGGTGTGAGGTACTTTCCCTCACGACCTTTTGTCACGGCGGCGACCGGATAAACGTCAACCAGTCCGTTGTTCACGCTTCGTGCCCGCTCCATGATGTGCTTGACCACCGACGCGTCGTCGATGGCAGGGTTGGTATTCGGCATGCAGCAAACGGCAGTGAACCCACCCCAGGCCGCAGAAAGTGTCCCCGTCTCGATAGTTTCTTTATGCTCGAACCCGGGCTCCCGAAGATGGACGTGCATATCGATAAATCCCGGCGCGATGATTTTGCCCTTCAGGTTAATTTCCTGAATATCTTTTCCGCCGCTCACTCCTGCCCCCATCTTTTCGATGATGCCGTCGACAATCAGCATGTCCGACACCGAATCGATGCCGGAGGTGGGCTCAATCACCCGTCCATTTTTCAGTAGTATTTTCATCCTGCTCATCAACCGTCAACTGTGAACTACGAACTCGTTCCAAGTAAATACAGGACAGCCATCCTCACCGCAACTCCGTTGAGTACCTGTTGAAGAATAACGGAAGTTTCGCCGTCCGCAACGTCGGCCGAGAGCTCGACATCCCGGTTGATCGGACCCGGGTGCATGATGACGATATGCTTCCCGGCATTCCTCAGCCGCTCTTTCGTGATTCCGAAGTACTGATGATATTCCCTTGTGGAAGGAAAGAACGTCCGGTCCTGCCGCTCAAGCTGGATGCGCAGTACATTAAGCACATCGGCGCTCTTGATCGCATCGTCCACATTATAGTGAACGTTGACGCCGAGCTTATCAATTTCACGCGGGATCAATGTCTTCGGTCCGCACACCGACACAATGGCACCCATTGTTTTCAATCCATAGATATTCGAGAGCGCGACGCGGCTGTGGGATATATCGCCGACAATGCACACACGCACCCCGTCAACCTTGCCGAGGGTTTCACGAATTGTGTACATGTCGAGCAAGGCCTGCGTGGGGTGCTCATGGGCGCCGTCTCCGGCATTGATGACGTTGGATTTGATCACGTTGCTCAAGAAAAGCGACGCACCCGGAGCCGCGTGGCGAATGACCACCATGTCGATTTTCATGGCTTCAATGTTGCGGGCGGTATCTTTCAGCGTCTCGCCTTTCCGGACACTGCTGGCGTCGGCGGAAAAATTCACGACATCGGCGGACAATCTTCTTTCCGCCAGCTCGAATGAAATTCGTGTCCGCGTGGAGCTCTCGAAGAAGAGATTGACGATCGTTTTCCCCTGTAGGGTCGGGACTTTCTTGATCGGCCGTTCCAGAACTTCACGGAACGAAGTCGCGGTATCGAGGATGAGCTGAATGTCTTCCTTCGGCATTCCCTCCAGACCCAGCAGATGTCGGCTCGCGAGCGGCATTATAATCCCCCGTTGAGTTCGGTCAGCAGCACGGCGTCCTCCCCGTCGATTTCTTTCATCAGGACTTTCACTTCCTGCCTTATCGATGTCGGGACATTCTTCCCGACAAAATCTGCTTTGATGGGAAGTTCTCGATGGCCACGATCCACCATGACGGCCAGCTGGATTGACGCCGGTCTTCCCAGGTCGATGAGCTCATCGAGCGCTGCCCGGATAGTCCGGCCCGTAAACAGGACATCATCAACAAGGATGACGTTCTTCCCGGCGACATCGAACGGGATATTGGTGCCTTTGAGAACCGGCTGCTCTCCGGCTTCTCGTGGTTCGCGCAAATCGTCGCGATACAATGTGATATCCAGGAAGCCGATCTGTAATTGTTTCTTTTCAATTTCTTGAATGATGGTAGCCAGGCGTTTGGCAAGGAATTCCCCCCGTGTACGGATCCCGACGAGCGCGATAGTCTCCGCGCCCTGATTCCGCTCGAGGATTTCATGCGCGAGGCGCGTGAGCGTCCGCTCGAAATCGTGGCTATCGGCTATTTTGGATCGTGATTCCATTGCGGCCTAAAACGAAAATGCCTCCGTTCCCCGTCTGGGGTGGAGGCTGGGTAAAGATGTTGAGTACAAAGATGATGAGTATATGAGATAAAAAGACTCCTTATCTCAACTACTCCAATCTCATATACTTTTTTAGTCATTTTCTCCTTTCCGACCTCGCAGGATCGGGTTTAAAGGGTAAACCGCTGATAAAATCTGATCCTAATATAATAAAGATCTTTTCAACTAGCAATTTTGGGCAGCTCGGCTGGGAGGGAGCTGCGCTCCCGACCCACCTGATAAGTCGGGAGTACAAATCCCTCCTAGGGTAAGATTCTTGGTCGGGAGTGAAACTCCCTCCCAGCTACGTCGTCCGTTTACGAAACGGACTCTACGGCAGGCCGGTTGAGAAGGTTCAACAAAATTGACTTTTATCGAACCAATTTTTAGATTACATTGGTATCATTGATTTGGATTAGGGTGCATCAAAGTACCAAGAGGAGAATCCATCATGAAACGACGCAAACAACTTTCCATTTTGCTCTTCGTCACATTCGTCGTAGTGAACAGTCTTCCTGCTCAGTTCCCGTATTATAAGAAAACATGGTTGAAAGTGAACGAGGGCCGCGAACAGGATTCTTTGATATTCGGACTATGCAACCTAGCGACGTACGGTATGGACACGCTGTTAGGCGAGTTTGAAGGTCCGCCGAGTACGCCGCCCCCTGATGTAGGATTCGCGTGGTGGATTGATCCCCGTGGTGGAAACTATGGAGTGGGTATAGGGGACCTGTTTCAGAAAGATATCCGCCGTTTGACAGATGAGCCTCAAATCGATACATTCGAAGTGGAATTCAGGCCCGACCTAGGATTCCAAGCTACCTTCTATTTACCTGATCGCTCAGTCTGGTTCTGGGACTTCGATAGCTTGATTCTGCATGATGGTCTGACCAACGGTTCGGTTTACAACATAGACATATCCCACGCTGAGAGTCTGAAAGTGATTGACAGTTCTGTCCATAGCATGCTGGTGTACGCTTATTCTAATTCGATCGTCTATGGTGTCAAGGGAAAGAATGTACCCATTCCTGCAACTTTCAGTTTGCGTCAAAATTATCCCAATCCCTTCAATCCAGTCACGACGATTCGATTTGAACTGCCTGCGAAAAGCGTGGTAAACTTAGGAGTATATAATCTTCTTGGAGAAAAGATTCGGACGTTGCTGTTTGGAGAACAAAATGCCGGAGTGCACGAAATAAACTTCGATGGGAGCAATGTTTCGAGCGGGGTTTACTTCTATAGATTGCAGACAAGAGATGTAACGCTCACACGAAAGCTCACGATTCTGAAATAAAGGCCACGCAGTCGGTTTACGAAACGGACTCTACGGCAACGATGTGATTTCCAGATGGTCGGGAGTGAAACTCCCTCCCAGCTACGTTGTCCGTTTACGAAACGGACTCTACGGCTACGATATGATTTCCAGATGGTCGGGAGTACAACTCCCTCCCAGGACGATGCTTGTGGGCGATATAGGACTTGAACCTATGACCTCACGGATGTGAACCGTGCGCTCTAACCAACTGAGCTAATCGCCCAAAATTTCACATAATCTAACAAATATCGCCGTAAAATCAAACCTCCGCAGCCTCCTCCTCCCCGAAATAGTCTTTGATCTTCGCCGCCTCCTTTTCTCCGACGATCTCTGCCAGCTGTTCCTGCGTCGCGAATTTCACGCCCTGCACCGACCCGAATGATTCCAGAAGCTCCTTTGCACGCTTCTTCCCGATTCCTTCTATGAGGTCGAGTTCGGTCTGCAGCGTCCGTCTCTGCCTCAACGTCCGATGATACGTGATGGCGAATCGATGCGCCTCGTCCCTGATCCGCTGCAGCAATTTGAGGCCTGAAGATGTTTTCGGGATGGATTGCGGATCGCTCGACTCCGGGACAAAGACTTCTTCGAGGCGCTTTGCGAGACCGATGATTGGGAGGTTTTTGATTTCGGATTGGGGATTGCTGATTTCGGATTGAACCGGCTTAAGCGAGCGCAAACCCAGCCGGATCAGGACTTCGAGGGCGGACGAAAGCTGGCCCTTGCCGCCATCAACCATCACCAGGTCGGGAAGCTCACCCTGCTCCTGCAGCAGACGGCCATAGCGCCGCTCAATCACCTCGCGCATGCTCGCAAAGTCGTCGGGTCCCGCGACCGACCGGATCTTGAATTTCCGGTATTCCGTTTTCCTCGGCCGGCCGTCGACAAACACAACCATCGAACCGACGCTGTCGGACCCCTGCGTGTTCGAGATGTCGAAGCATTCCATCCTCCTCGGAACTTTCGGCAGGCGCAGGTCCCGCTGAAGCGCCATGACGGAATGCGGAATGTAATCCTCACGCTTCAGCTTCTGAAGTTTCAATTCGTCAAGAAGAAGCTCGGCATTCTTCCGGCACATCAGCATGAGCTTCGCCTTTTCCCCAATTTGGGGAACGACTATTTCCGTCTTTGCTTTCCGTTTTTCCGTCAGCCACTGTTCGATGGCGGAACGATTCTCCGACGCGGCCGGCAAGAAAATTTCGCCCGGGACATCTTCGGTTTCGAGATAATACCGTTCCACGAACTGTTCGACGACGTCCGGTTCCTCTTTGCCCTCAACGCCGCTCATGTACACGTGCTGGCGGCCGATGATTTTCCCTTCCCGCACTTTGAAAATGACACCGCATGCGTCGTCCCCCTCTATCGCAACGGCGAAGAGGTCACGGTCGATTGTTTCCGCATCGACAACCTTCTGCCGTTCGTTGTAGACACTCAATTGGTTGATCCTGTCCCGCAGTTCCGCCGCCTCCTCAAACCTCAGCTCCTCCGCCGCCTTCTGCATCGCAGCGTCAAGCGAGCGGACAAGACTCGCCGTTTTCCCCTTCAGAACCTGTGCCACTTCATTGATCATCGAATTGTATTTTTCCCGGGACACCAATCCTTCGCACGGTCCGTCGCATTTCTTGATATGGAAGTCGAGGCAAACCCTGATTTTTCGCTTGCGGATTGCCTCGTCATCGACAAAGAAATTACAACTCCGAACCTTGAAAATCTCACGGACCATCTTGAGCGAGGAGCGCATGTTCTTGACGTCAGCGTAGGGCCCAAAATACTTCGACCCATCGCGAACGATACGACGGGTGATGAAAACACGGGGAAATGGCTCGTTGGTGATGACGATGTACGGATAGCTCTTGTCGTCTTTGAGATTGACGTTGTAGCGCGGCTTGAACTGCTTGATGAGCGTCGCTTCGAGAATCAACGCTTCAACCTCGGAATCGGTGACGATGATTTCCACGTCGCTCACTTTCGAAACCATGACGTCAATGCGGGAACCGGACTGGCGGGATCTCACTCCTCCGGAGGCAGACAGGCCCGCGGCGAAATACTGGCGAACCCTGCTGCGGAGGTTGACTGCCTTGCCCACGTAAAGAACCCTTCCTTCGGCATTCTTGAACTGGTATACGCCCGGTTTGGTGGGGAGGCTCTCTAACTTCTCAGCCAGGGAAATCCGATCCTTCGTGATACTGATCGAAACGTTGGGGACATCTTCACTCATGACATTTCAAGGTAAGAAGGGACGGCAGAATATCAAAATTTGCCAACTACACAGCAAACCTTCGCAAGGTCAGGCAAAAGGTAACCTTCTGCGGCGTAAGTTCAGTGCTGAAGGTTACCTTTATCTACGCGAACCTTGCGAAGGTTACGGTCATGGTACGTTCCCAAATTCCATTTGGGAACGTTGGTGGCACCGCAAAAGCAAGCAGCTGTGTGAGGAAACCCTGCTAAGAATTCACAATCTTCTGACTGATCTCAATCAACACGCCGTTCGTCGACTTGGGATGGAGGAAGGCAATCCAAAGTCCGCCCGCGCCCCGCCGCGGCTGCTCATCGATAAGCTGATATCCTTCGACTTTCAAGCGCGCGAGCTCAGCCCGAATGTCGTCCACTTCGAATGAAAGATGATGAATACCTTCTCCTCTTTTCCCAATGAACTTCGCGATCGGAGAATCCGGCGATGTCGGTTCAAGCAGCTCGAGCGATGTATTGCCGGCATGGAAGAATGCAAGCCGTACCTTCTGGTCGGCGACGGTCTCGCTCCCGGAAACCTTCACGTTCAAGAGCCGGGAAAATATCTCCGAAGCCGCCTCCAGATTCCCGACGGCAATACCGATGTGCGAGAGTTTATTGAACATGACGGTTCAGCGCTCCATTTCTTTTTGAGAAATCATTCGTTCTCTCTGTTTTTGCATGACGGCAAGAAGGTCTTTCCTGTTTGCCACCAGAAGACCGACGAACACCATTCCGGCTCCGGCGAAGGTTCGCGGAGAAAGAACTTCGTCCAGCAGCAATGCTCCCAGCGTCACTGCCAACACCGGCGAAACGAGGGAAACAAGCGACAGGTACACCGCTTCGACTTTCTTTAACAACCAGTAGTAAATGACAAATGTGACGACCGTACCGAAGGTCCCGAGATAAAGAATCGTCCCGAGGCCCCGTGCATCGAAATGAATATCGGAAGTCTGCTCGAATGAGAACGCGACAACGTACATAATACAAACGCCGACGACCATGCCGCCCAGCGTCATCACCGGCGGACTGATATCTTTGTGTTTTCGTTTCACAAAAATCAACGACCCGGCCTGCATGCCGGTGCTCAGCAGGATCGCGCCCATGCCCAGCGCGCTCGACGTCCCGAGATGAATGTCCGACCAGAAGATCATCACCAGGCCCGCGAATCCCAGAACGATGCCGCCCAGCTTGTTGAGATTCAACCGCTCCCCCGGCAGCAGGAAATGAGAGCCAATGGCGACAACAAACGGATAAACTGCGAACAAAATGGATGCGAGACCCGAGGCGACGTATTGTTCTCCCCAGTAGACCAGCGCATACGGGAAACTGAACGAAAGTACACCTAGATTCGCGTACAGCATCAGGGAAGTGCGGTCAAACAAAAATCGCTCCCGTCGCAGTCGAACGAGAATGAACAGCGCTGCGACCGCAACGGTGAAACGAATGGCGACACCGAAAAACGGGGGAACGCTTTGCAGGCCGATTTTGATTGCAAGCCATGTCGATCCCCACAGAATCGCAATGACGGCGAAACCCGCGACCATGCGCAGGCGTTCCGAGTTCATGACCCGGTCGAATCTCCTTCCCCCTCGTAGCCGAGACGCTGAAGCCAGGCCTTCGTGTCCCTCCATTTTTCACGAACCTTCACATGCAGCTCGAGAAAGACCGGACGCCCCAAGAACACCTCGATGTCCTTGCGGGCACGCTCGCCGATCTGCTTCAGCGCAGCGCCTTGCCTTCCGATCAAGATTCCTTTTTGTGATTGCCGCTCGACGTAGATCTCCGCGCTGATCACGTCCTTCCTTCCCTCCCGCTCCTTGAATTCAATGACGTCGACGGTCGTCGAGTACGGAACCTCATCCCGGAATTTTTCGAAAATCTTTTCCCGGATAATCTCGGCCACAAAAAACCGCTCATGCTGTTCACTCACAATATCTTCGGGATAGAAGGCAGGATGCTCCGGCAAATCATTGACGATGGCAGCCAATAATTCCACGGTTCCATTAAGGTTCAGGGCGGAAATTGGAAAGGTCTCCTTGAATTGGTACTTCTCGGAGTAAAATGCTATGATCGGCAAAACATCCTGCTTCGCGATCAGGTCGGTCTTGTTGATGACGAGATACACACGCTTCCTCAGTCCCTTGAGTACCTGGAACGCGGCGTCATGTTCAATTTCGGGACCCGTTTTCGGGTCGTTTGCCTCTATCATAAAGAGGATGATGTCGGCATCATTCATGGCGGAATGCGCGAATTTCATCATGGCCTCGTGCAAGAGGTACTTGGGCTTCAGCAATCCTGGCGTGTCCAGGAAAATGACCTGATACCGATCCTTCGAAAGAATACCAAGAATTTTATGCCGGGTGGTTTGGGGTTTGTTCGTAACGATAGAGATCTTCTGACCGATCAGCGCGTTCATGAGCGTTGATTTTCCGACATTGGGATCGCCGACAATCGCTACGTATCCTGCGCGAAAGCCCTCCAAACTTTTTTCCTCTTGATTAGTTTCCATCGACGGACGGCAATCCTAATCGAGCCTCGGATGCCTAAGATGAAATTCGGTCGCATCTTGAAAGGCCTTCGCGACGGCAAGGAGTGTGGCCTCATCGAACAGTTTGCCGATCAACGTGATACTTGAGGGGATGCCCGCTTTCGAAAACCCGTTGGGAAGCACGACACAGGGGTGCCCGGTGAGATTCGTCAGGAGAAGATTATTCCCCTGTTCGGGTGGGGCCAGGTACACGTCGACTTCATTCATGAGTTTTTCCATATCCTGAACCAGAAGATAACGAACACGGTTTGCCTGGATGTATTCCACGGCCGGTATGAATCGTGAGAGTCGAAAAGCGTTGGGCCAGGCATCTTTGACCTGTCGAACGAGCAGGTCATCTTTCCCGCCCCGGGTCAGCTCGTCAAACTGTGCCCCGGCCTCTGCGTTCAGGATTATCGCCAGGTCGTTCACCGGATATTTCGGTAGTTTGATGGGGACAAGCTTCATTCCGATCGAGCGAAACACTTCAAAAGTCGCCGCGTTGCTCGATTTATTTTCCTTGACGCTGTCAAAATCATTCTTCAGGTAGCCGACTTTCAACTTTGTGAGGTCGATGGCGGGGTCGTAGTTGAAAGGAAGGTCATACAACGTCTGGTCTTTTCCATCCGGTCCATAGATTGCATTGAAGACGATCGCGCAATCTTCCGCCGAGCGACAGATGGGCCCGATCTTGTCCATCGACCAGCTCAGTGCCATCGCTCCCGTACGGCTCACACGGCCGTAGGTTGGGCGCAAGGCGGTCGCCGCGCACACCGACGACGGAGAGACGATCGAGCCCCAGGTTTCCGTGCCGATGGAGAACGCGACCAGGCCGGCGGCTGTCGCGGCTGCAGAGCCCGCCGAAGACCCGCTTGAGCCTTTCGACGTGTCCCACGGGCTGCGGGTCATTCCGCCGAACCACACATCCCCCATCGCAAGCTCGCCCATGGAAAGCTTCGCGACCAGGACCGCGCCGGCATCTTCAAGGCGACTAATAACCGTCGCGTTTTCGTCGATCACCTGATTTTTGTACGGCACCGAGCCCCATGTCGTCGGGGCCCCGCGCGCGGCGAGTAAATCCTTCGCCCCGTACGGAATTCCTTGGAGCGGCCCCCGATACTTCCCCGACGCGAGTTCCCGGTCGGCGCGCATGGCCTGCGAAATTGCCGTGGATTCCATCAGTGTGACAACGCAATGAAGTCTCGGGCCAAATTTTTTGAGCCGCGCGATATACAATTCCGTTAGCTGCTGGGAGGTGATCCTTCGCGATTTGATGAGCTGGCCGAGCTGGCCTATCGAGTAGAACGCGATATCCTGATAATGTGAGGGCATCGTGACAGCTTCCGCCGCGCCGAGTTTGAACGGCTTCCTCTCGGTATCGAAAATCTTCCCAACGGGAATCGGGTTAAAGAGAATCGCAGGAGGAACGTCGTTGGGAAGCCGCACCTTCCGGATGTTCTCGTAATTCGTGAGCTGGTCCTTCAGCCCGTCGAGCATCGAATCGCGCTTCGCATCGGAGAATTTCAGACCGATGATGCGTTCTGCGCTAACGACGTTTTGGCGGGTGATGGTGTCGGGCTGGGTTTGGTTTTGCGCAACGGCCATCGCACCCCACACCAAACAAACAACGACAACTCTTATCATGATGGAATTCACGCTATGGCTCCTTTCAGAGGTGGAAGGGAAGAACGCGGCGTCCGCGGAGAAGCGGTCAGGCCTGTCATTCTTGAAAGATTTTGCAGTCTGGAACTTGTGCAGAAGATCTTTGTCCGACTTCTTTCCCAGGGATCGTCCTCACTTTCCGTGGCAATGCTTATATTTCTTTCCGCTCCCGCACGGACATGGATCATTCCTGCCAGTTTTTTCACCGACACGGACGGGTTGCGGTTTTGCTTTTCCCGGCTGGGATTTTCCCCGTTCCCCCGCAACCTCCTCGCTCGGGATCGGCTCATGGTTTCCCTGAAATCCCATGCCGAGAGCGGATTCGTGCGACAGTCTCATGTCCTGGGGTCGCGGCACACGCGGTGCCCGGCGTGCGGGCATTTCTTGTGCCGGCGTGGGGAACAATTTGAAGACCAGATTGAGGGTCTCCGTGCTGACCAGGTCCAGCAGTTCCACAAACATGTTGAAAGACTCGGTCTTATACTCTATCAAAGGATCTTTCTGCCCGTACGCGCGAAGGTGGATTCCCTCTTTCAGATCGTCCATTTCGCGGAGGTGGTCTTTCCATTTTTCATCGATGACCTGGAGGGCGACCATTTTCTCAAGCATTGCGAGGTTCTCGGAGCCGATACGCTCCTCCTTGCGCTTGTAGAAACCGAGGGCGGCTTTGAGTACTTCTTCCCTCACGCCATCCTTCCCCATGGTTTGCCACCGGTCGGGGGTAATTGCGAAATCGACGAGCAGGTTCGTCCGCAAGGCCTCCTTCAGCGGTTCGATCTCTCCTAGCTCATAATACTTGTCGACTATCTTGTCAACGAGGTCTCTCAGCATCTCAAAAATATCCTCGCGCAATTGGTCACCGAGCAACGCATGACGGCGGCGGGAGTAGACAACTTCGCGCTGTTGATTCATCACGTTGTCGTACTCGAGCAATCGCTTGCGGATGGCGAAATTGTTCTCCTCGACCTTTTTCTGGGCCCGCTGGACGGAGCGGGTGATCATCGGATGCTGGATGACGTCGCCTTCTTTCAATCCCAATCGTTCCATGATACTTGCAATCCTGTCGCTGCCGAAGAGCCTCATCAGGTCGTCTTCGAGGGAGAGATAGAACAGGGAAGATCCCGGATCTCCCTGGCGGCCGGCACGTCCGCGAAGCTGGCGGTCGATGCGGCGGGCTTCATGCCGCTCCGTACCAACGATGTGCAATCCTCCGGCATCTGCCACGCCCGGACCGAGCTTGATGTCCGTTCCGCGGCCCGCCATGTTTGTCGCGATCGTAATGGCGCCCGGCAATCCGGCATACGCGATAATCTCTGCTTCGCGTTGATGATGCTTGGCGTTCAACACGTTGTGGGGGACTCCGATGCGTTTGAGCATCCGGCTGAGCGTCTCAGAGACCTCGACGCTGGTCGTTCCCACGAGCACAGGCCGGTTAACTTTCCGCATTGCCTGGATCTCTTCAATGACGGCATTATATTTTTCGCGCTTCGTCTTGTAGATAACGTCATCGGAATCGTCACGAACCATCGGCATGTTGGTCGGAACGACCACCACGTCGAGCTTGTAGATCTCGAAGAATTCCGACGCTTCGGTCTCGGCGGTGCCGGTCATACCGGCGAGTTTCTTATAGAGTCGAAAGTAATTTTGAAGCGTAATGGTCGCCAGCGTCTGCGTGTCCCGCTCGACTTTCACTCCCTCCTTCGCTTCGATTGCCTGATGCAATCCCTCAGAGTAGCGGCGCCCGTGCAGGAGGCGGCCGGTAAACTCGTCGACGATCATCACCTTCCCGTCTTCGGTGACGACGTATTCATCATCCTTCTCGTACAACGAGTATGCCCTGAGGAGTTGTGTGACGGTGTGGATACCGTCGCTGCGCTCGGCGTAGAGAAGATTCAGCTCATCCTTCTTCTGTTGACGCTGCTGCTCGGTGAGAGATTTATCATTCTCGAGATTGGCGATTCCCGTTCCGACATCCGGCAATATGAAGAAATCCTTGTCACGTCCCGAGCCGGCGAGCAGGTCCCGGCCTTTATCACTCAGATTGATAGAATGATCCTTTTCATCAATCGCGTAATACAGTTCGTCGTCGATCTCGTGCATCCGTCGAGATTGCTCACGCAGGTATTCACTTTCTGTGGACTGCATGAGTTTTTTGTTGGCCGGCTCGGAGAGGAGCTTCGTCAATCGCTTATGTTTCGGAAGGCCCCGGTACGCCCGGAAAATCTGCACACCGGCTTCTTCCTCCTTCCCCTCTTGCAGATACTTCTCGGCCTCGGCGACAATTTTCGTGATGAAGTTGCGCTGCGCATTCACCAGTCGCTCGACAAATGGTTTCATCTCCGCGAATTTGTGGTCTTCGCTCTGCACCGGACCGCTGATGATGAGGGGCGTTCGGGCTTCATCGATAAGGACGGAATCTACCTCGTCGACGATAGCATAGTAGTACTGGCGGTGGACGAGGTCTTCGGGCTGGACGACCATATTATCGCGCAGATAATCGAATCCGAATTCGTTGTTCGTCCCGTACGTGATGTCGCAGCCATATTCCTTCCGCCGCTGGGCGGACTCCATTTGCGCCTGGATGCATCCGACGGTGAGTCCGAGAACTTCAAACACTTTTCCCATCCATTGACTGTCACGCAGGGCGAGATAATCGTTGACGGTGACAAGATGAACGCCTCTTCCGGGGAGGGCGTTGAGGTACATGGGCATTGTCGCCACGAGGGTTTTCCCTTCGCCGGTCGCCATCTCGGCAATTTTGCCCTCGTGCAGCACAACCGCGCCGATGAGCTGTACATCAAACGGGACCATTTCCCACACGAGCTTGTGCCCCGTGACCTCCCAGGATTGTCCGACTAATCGCCGGCATGCCTCCTTCACGGCCGCGAAGGCTTCCGGGAGCAATTCATCGAGGACTTCTTTCGTCGTTTCATCCAGCCGTTTTTGGGTTTCCTCGATCCGGGCATAAATATCCTCCCGCTCCTCGAACGACAGGTTTTCATCAGTCTTGAGTTTTTCCTTCAGGGCCGTATTCTCATCTTCAATCTCTTTTGTCCGCTCTTTGATCCGTCCGCGAAACTCTGCCGTCTTCGCCTTCAGGTCTTCGTCGGACAACTCCCGATATTCCTCAAAATATCCGTTGATTTCATCAACGATCGGCAAAATACGTCGAACGTCCTTTTGAGATTTACTCGGGAAAAGCGTGGATAGAAATTTTAGCATTTTCAGGGCTCTGACGAAATATCTATTATATTGAGCTAAAATCTACGCATTTTTTGGTACTGAAGCAAGATTGGTTCGAGGTTTGAGGTTTGAGGTTTCTGACTATGTTGCTTTTCAATTGTTCCATTGTTATATTCTTTCAGATTTTCGTCAGGATTTTTTTGGCCCTGGAAATGCCTCACTACTGACATCGATCTGGAGGACCACACATGTGCAAGAAATTTGCTGCAGTCTTACTCACTCTTTTATTCATTTCCGTTTCACTATCTCTCAGCAAGAACAAAGAAACATTCAGCTTCTCTCGTGAAGGAGGATACAGACCATTAATGGTTACAGATGGTTCCGGCCCCTCATGGAAAAAGTACTTTCACCAGGGCTTCAACATGCGGATGTGGATTTCGAACACGATGACCATCGGCTGTGAGGCGGTTGGTGACGGGTGCGGCGGAATCGGACCGGATGGGTATACGCTCTTCGGTTTGGATTACCCTGTGGGTTCCGGCATCGAACACCTATATGGAGGCGGACCCTGGTTTGGCGCCCTCGTCAACGGGACCAGGCATGTCGATGAAGGGTACAACGGCGACGACGCGAGGACGGAATTCCAGCCAAATCTTCCTGACACGGCCCGCGACCGGATGTGGATGACATCGACAGAAGATACATTGTACGACGCGAACCGGCCCGGGTTCTACAAGAAGCCAATGAACAGATTGCATTACGATGATGACGGTGACGGAAAAGTGGATGAGGACGACCTCGACGGGTTGGATAATGACGGAGATTGGAATCCGTTAACAGACGATATTGGCGCAGACGGTGTGCCTGATACGATGGAAGTTGGCTGCAAAGGCAAATTTGACCCGGTGACAAATCCCGACCCGGCGTATGATGACTATCTCCCCACCAAGCACGATTCCTGCCATCCTGATATCCACGGGTTGTATCCGTTGATGAACGATAGGAGCAGATATACCGAGAAAAACGGTTTGCCCGACCACGGCGAGCCGCACGTCGATGAAGATTACGGGGCAGTTTCCGACCAGGATGTGTACTGTGCGTCCACGGATACATTCAGCTTCAGACTAAGTTACGCTCCCGACCATTTCCCGATGGGCATGAAGGTGTTCTTCAAATCGTATGCATGGCGCGACGACGCAGCTCAAGCAATCCTCCCACTTGAATACTATTTTGTCAACGTCAGGAAGAATGTCTTGCACAACGTTTATGTCGGATGGTTTGCAGATATGGACGTCGGTCCCTATTACGTCGGCAATTACGCTCAATATAACTATGCGGCATATGACTCGACGACACGGACAGGATACATTGTCAACCCTATCGACTGGGGCTCGACACCATCAGGACTAACATTGCTGGGTGCATCGAAACCGCTCGACTCATTACAGCTCATCTGGCAATGGCATGGATGGAACGATCCCGGCACAATTGATTCACTCATTTATGCACGCATGTCATGGGAAGGTTACGACCCGGCACAACGTATTAAGCCGAATCAATCGCCTGCAAACCTTTTTGACACTCGCTTCTACTTTTCACTCGGTCCTTTCCCCGTGATGAATCCGGGAGACACGGTGAGAGCCGATTTCGCGTTGGTTTCAGGATATACGATATCCGATATGCTGAACTACGCTGCACGCGCAAAGCGAATCTATGCGGCAAGTGGCTACCTCATGCCGAACATTCGCTTGACCGACCGCGGAGCCGGACAGCCTGTTACTGTTTCGTGGACTTCAATCGACCACTCGCCCTTCGGCAAAGTCATGTCCTATCGAATCTACTATGGAACACACACGGGCCAATACACAGATTCGCTGACAACGGACAGCACGACGGCTACCCTCTCAGGATTCGTACCGAAACAGACTTATTTCTTTGCCGTTCGGTCGATTGACGACAAAGGCAACTTCAGCGCGCTCTCTGATGAGTTGTCGACCGCTCCTCTCACTCCCAGCGGCGTGGCAGCCGTGAGTCATCAACGTACAATCGAGCTGCAATGGAATGCAAACACTGAGGCGGATTTCGCAGGATACAATGTTTATCGCCATTCGACCGGGGATACCGTCGTCAGGAAACTCACCGGTGCATTGCTGACAAAACCGGGGTATCTGGATTCGACGGTCTGGGGTAACCAGACATACTACTACAGAGTGACGAGCGTCGATCGCGACAGTCTTGAAAGCGCGTTCTCGCAAGAGATAAGCGGACATTTGATCCCACCCTCGACCCCTGCCAATTTCGTTATAGGACCGGGAAGAACTTCCATCCACCTAGCGTGGCTACCGAACTCCGAAGGCGATTTTGCCGGGTACAACGTTTACAGGAGTCGGATGCACGACAGCGGCTTCGTAAAACTCAATGCCTCACTCCGGCATGAAGTTAACTATACTGACTCAACCATTCAAAAGGATTCAAGCTACTATTATTACGTTGAAGCTGTCGATACGACGGATGCTGTGAGTCCCCCAACATCGGCTCTCTTGGGTCACACCGTGCATATGGACCAGGCGATACTTCTATGCTCTGTCAGCATGGCCACAGGATGGTCATATGATTGGTTGCTGCGGGGATTTCCCTACCACGTTGCCTTCCCCCCTCCAGTGTTCGTCAGCAGTGACCCCAACGCAGTCTATTTTTTTGGCAATTACTCCACTGTTCTATGGATTCAGGAAATGTCACTGCATTTCTCACCGGCCGACCAATACCCACTCGCGCTCAAAGGCTATCTCCTGGGAGGTGGAAACCTCCTGGTAATGGGACAGGGTTTACCCTCGCAATATCCGAAGTTCTGGTTACCCTTTCTATCGGACTTCTTCGGAATTAATGCCTTCACTCAGGTAGATACCACATGGAATTTCGCCGGAGCATTCGGATTTCAGGGATTCCCTTCGGTTACTCTCGACCAGCAAAAGCTTGCTGCCTCGGGCGGAAGATTGAATTACGTCGAACGGCTTGCCGGAAATCTTCCTTCACAGGTGATCTATACGTATCATTCAAGTCCGTTTGATTCGCTTTTCGAAGGGAAACCTGTCGGTTTACGTGCAATGGATAGCACCTACAAGTCATACTATCTCAGCTTCTCACTGTACAACCTCGATTCATCGAGTGCGAAATCCCTGATGATGAAGATCCTCTCCGACTTCAATGAAGTGACTGAAGTGCGAGAGACTGGCACGCCGCTTCCTAAGGAATACCGTCTGTATGATGCATATCCTAATCCTTTCAATCCGTCGACGACGATTCGATTTGACCTGCCAAAGGCAAGCGATGCGACGCTCATCGTGTACGATCTCCTGGGAAGAGAGGTTACACGATTAACAGAAGGTCGTAAGCTCGCCGGCAGTTATGAGGTAACATTCAATGCAGAACATCTCGCCAGCGGAGTTTATTTCTACCGGTTGACCGCGAATGAAGCGTCGGAGGGCGGCGGCGCGAGATCAAGCCAATTCACTCAATGCAAGAAGCTCTTATTGTTGAAATGACCGCGGAGGGCTGCCATGAATACCGGAACTAGACTCTTTTTGCTGCTTTTCACGATATTCTTCATCTCGTGGACTGCATGTAAACCGCAATCAGGCTGGACGAATGTCTCCAGTGGGACCAATAATGATCTCCATGGGATCTATGTCTTCTCGCAACAATACTTTCCGTCTCCGGGGTTTGCCGTCGGAGGAAATGGAACCATTTTAAAAACGACCGACCAGGGACAGAGCTGGATGTCCGTTAACAGCGGAACTGCGAAGACACTCAACGCTGTGCGCTTTCGTGAGACGGATTCCGGTTATACAGTTGGGGCAAACGGAACGATCCTGAGGACTACCGATCAAGGGAATCACTGGGTTCAACAGGCGAGCGGCGTGACGGTGGACCTGAACTCGATCGTCACGACCCTTCCCAACACAGGAGGCAAAGCTGCGTGGGTGTGCGGTGATAGTGGCACGATCCTCATAACAAGTAACAATGGGGTAAGCTGGACCCAACCCGTCGGGGGAACGGGAACGACGCACTCGCTCCATTCTATCGATATGTTTTCAGAAGCCGGGGTAGGGATGCTGTACTTGTGCGGCGACGACGGGACAGTGCTCTCCTCCGGTTCTGCAGGATTCTCATGGCCGGTCTTGAACGCCAATCCAAACTATGACTATTACTCCGTAGCTACACTTGAGGACACAGTTTGGATCGCCGGTACACGCGGGAGCATTTTTGTATCGAGGGATGAAGGGGCCACATGGTTGATCGAATCGACGTATGTATCTGTGACACTTCGCAGCATTTACGTTTCTGCCCCCGGGCTTGGCCCAGAGTTCCGTGCTGGTGATGCATGGGCGGTTGGCGATAGCGGTATAATCCTGCGCTCGACAGATAACGGACAAACCTGGGTCAGGCAACCGAGCGGGACAACAAACAATCTATACGGAGTCGTCTTTACTGATTCTCTCACCGGAACAATCGTCGGCGCGAACGGAACGATTCTCCATACGAGCACGGGCGGTTCCGCCTTCCCGGTTTTTACACTCTCCACCCCTCACCTGGACTTCGGCCCGGTCGAGGTCGGTCGTACGAAAAGCGCTACCGTGTCAATCTCAAACACGGGCTACGCGCCCCTCATTATCTCTGCGCATTGCTACAGTACATCGTACACCATCCTGCCGCGACGCGACACTATCCCGTCATTTGAAACTCATCAATTTGTCGTATCCTTCTGCCCTGTCGGTAAGGGAACGATTGATGATTGGATCTCTTTCTATTATAATGCATCGGGCGCGCCGTCGACATTATATCTCTATGGAGAGGGAATCGAGCCGATTTCGCCTCGGGGCTGGCTCTGGCAAAATCCACTGCCGCAGGGAAGTCTCCTGTACCATATTGAAATCCTTTCTTCCTCGTTGGCTCTCGCCGTCGGGGCTGCTGGCACTGCGGTTAAATCTACGGATGCAGGGGTTACCTGGACTGTTGAGCAATACATCGGCGGAACTATGAACGATCTCTTATCGTGCAGTTTTCCCGACGCCGAGAATGGTACCGCGGTCGGCACCTATGGAACGATTCTCCATACAACAGACGGCGGTACGACCTGGGCAAGTCAATCAAGTGGAACGACCTTTACCTTAACCGACGTCGCGTTCGTTGATGCACATGTTGGCGCGGCTGTAGGCTATGACCCATATGCTGGGAGCGGCGTGATCCTTCGCACCACGGATGGTGGGGCGACGTGGACAACCCAGCTAACTGGTCACATTGGTTGCCTTACTTCCGTTTCTTTTGCCGATGCTAACACAGAAACAGCAGTGGGAGCATATGGCCTATGGAGCAGTGCGCTCGGATCGATTCTTCATACGACCGATGGCGGAGCTCACTGGCTCGGCATATCATCGAGCATTCATGACCTTTTCAATGATGTTACATTCGCGAGCTCCGATGTTGGATACATTGTCGGCAGCAGCGGAACCATCCTTCGCACGAGCGACGGGGGCAATTCGTGGTCGGTCCGATCAAGTGCGCCTGGCTATGGCTTTCATTCAATCTCGTTTGATGATTCTCTTACGGGCTCTGCCGTCGGCAATGGCGGAATCATATTCCACACGACAGACGGTGGAGTGACCTGGGCCCTGCAACCCAGCGGAACGACAGACATTCTCTATTCCATTGGGTTGAGCAACGTATGGAACGGAATTGCGGTGGGAGCCAATGGCCAGGTTCTCCGGACCACCAACGGCGGGACAAGCTGGGAGCAGCGGGTTCAACGAGCCACACTACGAACATGCTATGGCGTTGCCATGGGCAGTCTGTCCACCGGAATCGCCGTCGGAGACAGTGGACTCATTCTTACGACAACAGATGGCGGTGTGCATTGGAACAAACGATTGAGTGGAACACTCTTTGAATCCCTCGACTACGTATTTTATGGAGTCGGGTCCGTGAGCACGACGACTTTCGTTGTTGTCGGAAGCAATGGCACCATCCTCAGGACCACTGACGCCGGAACGGAGTGGTCGATTCAGGCAAGCGGGACAACAAACAATCTTCATGGAATATATTTCGTTAACACCGGTCTTGGCTGGGCTGTTGGTGACAACGGGACCATCCTTCAAACGAGCGATGGGGGCATCGAGTGGAACACGCAATCGAGCGGATATTCAAACCAATTGAACGGAATCTTTTTCAATGATAGGAATTCCGGAACAGTCGTCGGCTTACAAGGCGTCATCCTTCACACCACCGATGGAGGCAGTTCTTGGGATCTGCAGCCAAGCGGAACATACCAACAGCTTAACGGCGTCTCCTTCATGACCCCGGACCGGGGTGTGATCGTCGGAAATGCAAGGATGGTTCTGACCACGACGGACGGCGGGTCACACTGGTTCGAGCAAGACGTAGGAGCCTCCGATAATCTGTACGCCGTCGCTTTTTCGGATACATCCACCGGATTCATCATCGGAGATGGGGGACTTATTCTGCGAACAACCGATGGCGGAACCACCTGGCATACCCAATCAAGCGGAACGGTAAGTACTCTTGACGGCATTTCCCTCGCAGATGCCGACAACATAACGATTGTCGGATCAAACGGCACGATTCTACGAACCACTACCGGCGGTGTCGTATCGGTGCGGGGTCCGAACGACAAATCCGGGGTTCCGAAGTCTTATGCTCTCTATCAAAACTACCCTAATCCATTCAACCCAACAACAACGATCAGCTTCGACCTTCCAAGAACGAGCGATGTTTCCCTCGTTATTTATGACGTACTCGGCAGAAAAGTCGAAACGATCCTGCAGGAACAAAAACCCCCGGGGCACTATGAGCTGCAATGGGATGCCGGTCGGTTTGCGAGTGGAATATATTTCTGCCAAATGCGCGCAGGGAACTTCACAGACATCAAAAAAACATTGTTGCTTCGTTAGGACAGCCCGTGGAAAAGAACTGGGCAAAAACAACTACTTTGCTCCCTTTCCGAATAAATCGCAAGTGGCGTTTAGCAGCCTCCAGATTGTCGGCTCCGGCGCCTCAAATTCTCGTGCGGCACTTGCAGGCATCATCTGACAAGATCTGCCATTCAGGGCTCAATCCTGCCTTATCGGATGGTCATTGCTGAACCGCACTTGACATTGTCAGGAATTTCGGCATAGAGAATGGGTTAATGTTTTTGCGGACGGGGAACATTCAGACTGCTTATCGGAGAATTATTTTTTTGTTTATTCGGAAAATAACTTGACTTTCAAATCGAAATATGGTATTTTGTTGTAAGGCCTAGCGAAGCGATCGCAACATTCAGATCAGCGGCGGCATGATGATAGAATTGCTTACGATTCGGTCGGTAAGTTCGAGTAGAAACCCGCGTGTGTCCCGAGGGTAAGGGATGCCGCGGGTTTTTTATCGGTGTGATTCTGTTCTCCGCAGTACCGTTCTTGCCTGGTTTGACGAAGCTTCTTGAAACAATTGTTTGAAAGGACAGACAATGAAAAACTCATCACACATTACTCATTGCTCATTACTCATTCCTCATTGGTCATTGCTCATTGCGTTGATCGTCCTGCAGGGAGCAACCGCACAAGTCCTGTACAAGCTGGAACACGGAAGAGTGTCATCGACAAGCGACGGAGGAAACCATTGGCGGGAAGCAGTTGCACTGCCGGGCGGCATAGCAATGGCTGTCTGGAGTCAGACCAGGCCTGAGCATGTGATCGCAGTCGGACAAAATGTTGTTTACGTTTCCTTCCATGGCGGGAGACGGTGGATGCCGCCGTGGCAACTGCCGAAGGGATTCGAGCCGACAGCGCTTGCCATCCTCAAGAATAATCAAAAGGTTGCCTACCTCACCGGGACCATCATGACAGCAAGCGGGACTCGCCGGTCGGCGGCGTGGACAAGCAGAAACGGAGGGATAGTGTGGTATCAGGTGCATACGCCTGAAGCAACAATTGCGACACTCGCTGACAGCTCGAAGTTCTGGTATGGAGTTCCGAACTCAACAACTGAAAAGTTGGAGGAAGCGCGATGAAAACGATCTTGTTTTGCCTTGTTACTTTCCTTGCCGCATTGCAGATTGCGGCTGCACAGTCCAGCTCTGCCGGTGACACGGCCGAGGGGATTGTCTGGATGCCGCCGGTCATGCTATCACCTGATACTCTTCCTCTCTGGGGTGCGTATGATCCATGCGTTGCTGCGCAGGGGGACACAATCCATGTTACCTGGACGAACAGCTTCATGAAATTTCCCTACATGCGCAGCACGAACGGAGGACGGAGCTTCGAGCCGCTGAGGGAAATCGCCCCTGACAGCCTAAGCAGCGGAGATGGAGTCTACACTGGTTGGTGTTGGTTCGTTTCTGCAGGTAAGCGGCTGCACGGTTTGTTTCAAGCTACGAAAGACCACGGGACACACTGGGCTACTTACAGCATGTACAGCGATGACGCAGGGACAACATGGTCGCCGCCCAGGGAAATCGCATCCGCTCCTTTTCTGTGGACAAGCGGCGCTCGAGGAGACACTGTTGTATTCCTTAGTTATCAAGGCAACCGAGTTGTGCATACAACGGACGGCGGAGATACGTGGACAGAACCGATTTCAACTTTCGAAGGGAGCGAGGGCTATATCGCGTTTGCCAATAATACGCTGCATCTTGCGAAACTCTTGGGCTATGTGCTCCCCGGCTACCCGGAGTGGGTTGTCCAGTACAGGAGGAGCCGCGATCTCGGTATGACATGGCCGGACTCGACGCTCCTGTACACGGACGCTCCGGCCACGTCCTTGACGTGCATCGGCGGGGACTCCCAGGCCGACTCGAGCTTGATCATTACCGTGTGCCGGGACGAGGAATATGGATGTCTTACGGATATGGGCTGCGGCCTGAAGGGGAAATGGAGTTTCGATAACGGGACAACCTGGCAACCGGCCCGGCGCTTCGACTTGATCCCAGCGGAATACGACCCTGTGGCAATAGTGAAAGACAGCATCATCGCTGTTACCTGGGTCCATGATATCCCCTGGGGACACGGCTCCGCATTGGCATCGGTGAGCACCAATCGTGGACAGTCGTGGACTACCCCCTACGACGTACTGGACACCAGTCAAATTTTCCCTTTCTCGATAGTGGTTTCGAATGGAACGATCCATACGGTGATGGAGACTGGAACGGCTATAAGCTGCTGCGACGAGAGGTTTAGAATTTTCTACCGCCGCGGGATTATCCTGTCTGCCCAGCATCCGCGCTTTGTCATTTCAACGAACAGCCTCTCGTTCGATGAAACGATGGTTTCATGCAGAACCACCATGCCGATCACAGTGAAGAACACCGGGGGCGCGACGCTTCTTGTAGAGCTGGCTGCAGCCGGCGACTCAAGTTTTACGGTCGGGCCCATAAGCGTGTCTGTCAGCCCATGTGATAGCTCGACGTTTATTGTGACATTCAGTCCGGCAAGTCCGGGAGTAAAGTCCGGGAACATCATATTCAGCCATAATGCCGCCGGTTCACCTGACACGGTACGTGTCACGGGCACGGGGACCGGCCTGGCGGCCTCGACAGTGATTACAGATTCCTGCGGGAGCGGCTGGCAGCTCGTCTCGCTACCTATTATCGCCCGTTGCCCATATATGAGCAGAAATCTGTACAGCTACGCTCTCCGCTACATACGGGAGGACTCAATGACAATCGGGCTGGGCTATTGGGACAAGCTCCTGACGCCCGTAGTGCGTTTCGCCGGTTCTTCGATTGCCTCAGATACAGCTCATCTTGTAACAAAATGGAATATCATCGGCTCGATTTCAACTCCGGTACCGGTGAATGCAGTTCGCACAGTGCCTGATAACATCATCGCGTCACAATTCTATGGATATTCATTCGCCGGCGGTTACGAGATCGCGGACACGATTCAGCCGGGCCACGGCTATTGGGTAAAGGTGAAGCAGGATGGACAACTGACTTTGAACTCAGGCTCGTCCGCTCAAGTCTTGACGAAGGCGGACCGTTCGCTGCTGAAGCTATTTGTAAAAAGACTCGCACTTGATGCCTTCAATAAACTGGTGATCTCTGACGCAAGCGGAGCGCTGCGCACACTTTACTTTACCTCCAGTGCTTCGCAAGGTTTCGAGATGCCACCGCTGCCTCCGGCGGGCATTTTCGACGCTCGATTTGCTTCCAATAACCTTCTCGAATCTCCGGGTGGAAGCGGAACGCACACTATTCCCATTCTGATGTCATCGGCAAAATACCCAGTCACTGTGAGCTGGCAAATCCGGCAGCTGTCCGTATCCGCATATCTCAATGTGGACGGAAGGCAAGTCTCGCTATTCTCAGCCGGAAGAACTCAAATCCCAAGACCCACAACCCGCATCTCTCTCGGCTTTACCACACTCTCAAATATGCCGTCCGGGTTTTCTCTTGACCAGAATTATCCCAATCCGTTCAATCCGACTACAACGGTGTCATTTGTCATTGGTTCCGCCTCCGGCGGATCATTTGTTTCGTTGAAAGTGTACGACGTGCTCGGAAGAGAGGTTGCCGTGCTGGTGAATGAGGTCAAGCAACCGGGCGAGTA
>JBEKTW010000029.1:0-56225 GCA_049515655.1 Bacteroidota bacterium | reverse complement strand
CGCAGGGGCTATTTCTTGATCAGGCCGTATCGATGGTTGACCCGGGAATGCCGCACCGCTCATGATATCATAGTCTGGGTAGTGACCTATCGGCAATTCGAGGTAAGTAAACCACCTGAAGGAATAATAGGCTGGACTATCCAGTGGCCTCGGTGTATCGAGAACAGTGATACCTAATGGTGTGCTCCGTCGATCGGCCGGGTTGCTCACATGTGCCGTCCGAAGGTCGGCCCAGTAGCCTGTATTTGCATTGCCTATAAGGTCGAGGTCAGAATACACCGTTGGCCAGACTGAGAAACCGACATAAATACTTCTCAGTTGATTCTTGCTGACGTTGATAATCAAGTATTCCATCGGCAGAATGGGATCACTCAGGGCTGAAGCCCAAGCGTAAGATCGTTGAAGAATCTTAATTCCAAGGGGCCAATGATTCTGAAACCCCGGAACCCAATTCGTGTCTGTGTACTCAAGATAGTAATCGCTTTCTGAAACGGCACCGGTATCCTGGGGGTTGAAACAGTAATTTGTCACAGTTTGATTGGAGCGTGAGGCTTGACGCCACGGATGGCCCGTGTCGGTTGGGCTGGTGTACCAATCATACACTCTGAGGGAAGGCATATACATATCATCTGTCTTTGTTACCTGTTTTACAAACTGTGGCTGACCGGACTTGCTGGTCTTGACCAAGGCTCCCACCCAGAGTCCGCCGTGGTCCAAATGTTCGTCCCCGCTGTTGACCGGATATTCACAACCAATTTCAGAGAGACGGCCGGTCTCAAAGTAGGCGGGAACAAACCCAATCATACCCTGACCACCTTCCCAGAGAGTAAACCCAAAACCTTGCTTCACTGCTTGATAGGCTCCGGTGACCTTGGCGATTTCCTTGTCGCCATACCCTGTTGCTGAAAAATTGAACTTGCTTCTTGGTATAGAAGTTGGCTGGCAAAAAGCATTCGGAAGGGTGATAATGATGCATGAAGAAAGAAGGAGCGCCGACAACACTCGGGAGTTTTTAATAATCTTTGGCATCGCCTTTCGCTAGACTTGGGCAAACCAAGATAACTAACTGTGTGTCGATCAAACGACGGTAGGCACACCTCAAAATATCGGAATATGTCCCTGACACTCAAAGGTACAAAACGGCTTTGTTCTTGTCAAGTGTTTTTCTAAAATCTTTGGCTGTTAGCTCTTGGCTGTTCGCGTTTAGCTTTTTAGTGCGGTCTTCTGTCTTCTGACTACTTGGTTCTTTGTCATTGGTCATTCGTCATTGCTCATTGCTTTTGGCCTTTGGCTATTAGCTATTGGTTATTAGTCATTGGTCATTAGTCATTGCTATTGGCTTTTGGCTACTAGCTATTATTGGTTATTAGTCATTGGTCATTCGTCATTGCTCATTGCTATTGGCTTTTGGCTATTAGCTATTGGCTTCTCGCCCCTTGCTTCTCACTATCTTATCATCTCACTCATTCACCGTTTCACCCATTCTCCCACTCACCCTTTCTCCCTTTCATGATCTCTTTGTCTCAAAATCTCAATCTCTCATAATCTTAACCGCTTTGAATCTCCCCCGTTTTTTGGTATATTTTCATGCATGAAACGCATTTCTTGTGTTATTTTCGATATCGACGGCACGCTCGCGCAAACCAACGAGCTGATCTATGCATCGTTCAACCACATAGCTGAACGATACGTCGGCAGAACTTTTTCGCCACAGGAAATCGCCGCAATGTTCGGGCCGCCGGAAGGCGTCGCCATCGAACGGCTCGTCGGCAGTGAACATTCATCGGAAGCAATGAACGAGTTCTGCGATTTCTACGATACGCATCACCCGAAAATGGCCGGAGCGTACAAAGGAATCAAGGAAATATTGGAATTTCTCAAAGGCCGAGGGGTTCTGCTGGCAGTATTCACCGGAAAAGGCAAGCGCACGACACTCATCACCCTGAAGCATATCGACCTCATGGACTATTTTGACATCATCGTCACGGGCGACGATGTGACGAACCACAAGCCGTCGGCAGAAGGCATCCGGAAGGTCGTCAATATGTTTGCCCTGGAGCCGGCCGAAGTCCTGATGGTCGGCGATTCCGTGTCCGACATCAAAGCCGCCCGGGATGCCGGTGTCGCTATCGCCGCCGTCGTTTGGGATTCATACGGCAAGGAAAAGGTGCTGCAAATGGATGTCGACCATCTGTTTCACAGTGTTGGCGATTTTTTCGATTGGCTGAAAACCTCTTTCCCCGTCCTCAAAGCACGAGAGGCTTAAATCATTAAATGTTGCGCGGAGCTATATTGCGTAAAGAAAAATTTTAAATCCGAATACCTGAAACCTAGACAAATCTTAAATCCGAATATCTAAACTCTAAACAATTTCTAAATCTCAATACCAAGTTCTAAACAAGCACCAAGTACCAACGTCTAAACCAAGACATCCCAAAAATCAAAAAGGCCGTCGTTCTGATTGGTGTTTTGATTTTTGGATTTAGTGCTTGGAATTTGTTTGATATTTCGGATTTCGTGCTTAGGATTTGTCTATGATTTCGTGCTTCCCCGCCGGAGGCTGAGCCTGAGGCTCATCAGCCTCTGGCTGAGGGTGCGCCTTCCGCCAAAAAGACAGCGGACAGGCTGCCGCAACATTTCGGACATCGAACGTTGTTTTGCGTAACGTCATTTATGAAGGATGTATCATCTATGGAAAAACTTCCCGTCGGAGTCATCGGCGTCGGTCATCTCGGCTCGCTGCATGCCAAAATGTACGCGGACATGCCGTCGGTTCAATTTGTCGGAGTAACCGACGTTGACCAGGATCGCGCAAGAAAGGTCGCCCGCGAATACAGGACGGCCGCCTTTTCGACTCTCGATGAGCTTCTGACGAAGGTCAAGGCCGTAAGCATTGTCACGCCGACGAGCACGCACTCGGAGATCGCGGAGAAAGCGCTCGGACGGGGAGTACATATCTTCGTCGAAAAACCGATCACGCAGTCGATCGGTGAGGCCCAACACATTCTCGAACTGTCGAAGAAGACCGGCCTCAAGGTTCAGGTCGGGCATATTGAGCGATTCAATTCCGCTTTGCTGGCGCTGGAAAAGTACCATGTCGATCCCATGTTCATCGAGTCGCACCGGCTCGCGCAGTTCAACCCCCGCGGCACCGACGTTGCCGTTGTCCTGGACCTGATGATTCACGATATCGATATCATCCTGAGTCTCGTGAATTCCTCGGTCAAAAGCATTCACGCGAACGGCGTCGCGGTCGTCTCCGATACTATCGATATTGCGAACGCGCGCATCCAGTTTGAGAACGGATGCATCGCCAATGTTACGGCGAGCCGGATCTCGCAAAGGAAGATGCGAAAAATGCGGTTGTTCCAGCGCGATGCCTATATCTCGGTGGATTTTTCTGAAGGCATGGCAGAGGTATTCCGTCTTGTGGATAAGGATGACCCTTCGGCCCAGGCGACGATGATGCTGGGGGAAATCACGTCCGGGAAATTGAAACGAAAAATCGTTTATGAGCAGCCGGAGATCAAAGAAGTCAATGCGCTGCGATACGAGCTTGAGTTGTTTGTGGAAGCAATCCAGAAAGGAACGCGCCCGGTGGTCTCTGCCGAGGAAGGCCTGCGCGCCCTTGAAGTCGCTACTCAAATCATTGAATCGATTAACCGCCAGCAGATTCCGGTCTGAGAGCCGGACCGCAGCCCATCGTTATGTCTGAAGCAAAGCACATTGAAATTACCGATGATGTCCTTTCCCGGATCGGCGCCATGGCCGACAGGCAGGGCACTGAAGCGTACGTTGTTGGCGGGTATGTCCGGGACCGGCTGCTCGGGAAAGACGTGAAAGACATAGATATTGTAGTTGTCGGAGACGCCATCTCGTTTGCGCACTCGGTCGCAGAGGAGCTCGGCAATAAACGGGTCGTGGAGTATGAAAAATTCGGGACGGCGATGATCCCGCTCGAAAGCGGGAAGGTCGAGTTTGTCACGGCCCGCGAAGAGAGCTACGATTCCGATTCCCGCAAGCCGCATGTGAAGTACGCGACGCTTCAGAGCGACCTTTCGCGCAGGGATTTTACGATCAATGCGCTCGCCGCCTCCATCAACAAGAAGCGATTCGGGGAAGTCGTCGACCCGTTCAACGGGGAGGCGGATCTTCGCAAACGAATCATAAAGACGCCTCTCGATCCCCGGAAAACTTTCGACGACGACCCGCTCCGGATGCTGCGGGCTCTCCGGTTCGCTTCGCAATTGCGTGACCCTGAAAAATCGGTGGAACATCAGCATTTTCACATTGAGCAGAGAACGAGCGAGGCGATCCATGAGATGGCGGGCCGCATTGCCATTGTGTCGAAAGAACGGATCAGCGATGAATTCCTCAAAATCCTTGCCTCGCCGAAGCCGTCCATCGGGTTGAAGCTTCTCCTGGATACCGGACTCGGGAAACATATTTTCCCGGAGCTGGTCGAATTGGCTGGCGTGGAGCAGCGCCGGGATTATCATCATAAGGACGTATTCCTTCACACGCTGAAAGTCGTCGACAGCATCTGCGCCACGACGGACAATCTGTGGTTACGGTTCGTCGCGCTTGTCCACGACATCGCCAAGCCGCGCACGAAGGCGTTCAGGGAAGACGTCGGTTGGACGTTCCACGGACATGAGGAGCTTGGCGCGCGTATGATGAGTCCGATCTTTCGCCGGCTGCGACTGCCGTTCGATAAACTGCCGTACGTCGAGAAGCTCGTGCGGCTCCATCTTCGCCCGATGGTGCTGGTCGGGGGTGAGGTAACAGATTCCGCCGTTCGACGGCTTCTCTTCGAAGCTGGGGACACAATCGATGATCTGATGCTCCTGTGCCGCGCCGACATTACGTCTCAGAATCCGCAGCGTGTCGCGCGGTATTTGAAGAACTATGAAATCGTCATCCAGAAGATGAAGGAGGTGGAGGAAAAGGACCGCCTTCGCAACTGGCAACCCCCTGTGCGGGGAGATGAAATCATGCAAGTATGCGCAGTGGAACCCGGTCCGATCGTCGGGATCCTGAAAGGGATGATAGAAGAAGCGGTCCTCGAAGGTCGGATCCCGAACGAGCACGATGCCGCTCTGGAGTATCTCCTCCAGATAAAGGACCAGGTTCTCCTCGGAAACACATCCACCAGATAGTGTAACTTTTTAGTCAACTTTTCGTTAACTTGGATAGCATAATTGTGGCTATTCGCATTACTTGAACAGTAAATCCTAAGGAACTACTTCGATGAGGAACGCTCTAATTTGCATGATTTTGCCCCTTTTGGTGGCGGCAACCGCGTCATCGCAACCTGTGACGCTGACACTTGATAAAGCTGTCGATATAGCGATTCAAAAGAACACATCGGTTATACAGGCACGAAACAATCTCTCGGCCCAGCAATATGGCGTCACTGCAGCCGAGGGTGGCTTGCTCCCAAGTTTCGAGGCGGATGCTTCCTTCTCACGTAGCGAGCAGTGGAAAGCAACGCCCGGCTTTTCCATCCAAGGAGATCAGCTCGTGCCCAACCCGGGATTTGCCCCTTCAAATTCGTACAACACTGGTGTAAGGGGTAGCATTGTGCTCTTCAACGGATTTGCCAACACTTCGAATATTAGTTATGCCCAGTCGAATGCAAATGCCTCCGAGTACACTCTGGATCGGGTACAACAGACGACGGTCAATCAAACGAACGTATCGTTTCTGTATGTTTTTCGAACCTATGAATTGATGAAAGTGAGTAACGATAACCTGGAGCGCGACAAGAAGCAACTTGAGCGGATCGTCGAATCGAACAAGGTCGGTGCTCTTGCGCTCGCAGATGTATACCGGCAGCAGGCGCAGGTCGGTGCCGACGAGTTCGCGTTGATTCAAGCTCAGAACACGCACGAGAAAGCAAAAGCAGATATGATCGCCTTTCTTGGTATCGATGTCGGTAGGGAGTACACATTTGATTTCACCGGCATTCCTTCGGACATCGATACGACTGAATTTGCGCCGCTTAACGCGAAGTACTCAGACTATCAGACCCTGGTCGGCACCGCGATTGGAAAGAGGCCCGATTACCAGGGATCGGTTGAGACTTTGAACGGCGCGGACGCATCTGTATCCATGGCTCGCGCAAGTTATCTCCCCACGATCAGCGCAAGCGGTTCGTTCGGCTACAGCGGTTTCGACAATGTTACAGGATCCAATTATTTGACGGACAATCGATCCCTGGGCATCAGCCTCAGTGCAAGTTTGCCGATATTCAACGGATTTTCCAGAGAGAATCAGATCGAGCAGGCGCAGGTGGGCCGTATGAACGCCGAAGAACTGGTGAAGCAGAACGGACGACAGGTTCGCGTCGACGTCCGTAAAGCCCTTCTCGACCTTGAGGCCGCGGAGAAAGAGGTAAAAGTATCGCAAACAACGATTACGTCTGCACTGATGGACAGACAAATTGCCGAAGAGAAATACAATCTCGGCTCAGGAACGCTGCTCGACCTTCTCACAGCGAGTGCGAATTACACGATTGCCGTGAGCAACAAAGTCAGCGGCGTTGTAGACTATCTGACCGCCAAGAAACAGATGGAGTATGTTTTAGGAGTGATCGTACGATAACGAGATTTTATAATCCCGGAGAAAACTGCTATGGCAAATAACAAGAAATCGAAAAAGAAAGTTATCATCTTCTCCATCATCGGTGCGGCCCTCGTGGTCTTGACGCTTCTGGTGATTCTCGGAAGCAAGAAGGAAACTGTTTATACTGTGCAGACCGAGAAAGTCGGTCGCCGGACAATCACCCAGACCGTGACGGCGACAGGAAAGATCCAGCCGGAGGTCCAGGTGGTCATTTCGCCCGAAGTCAGCGGCGAAATTATTGCGCTGCCCTTCAAGGAGGGCATGAAGGTCAAGAAGGGGGAAGTCCTTATGAAAATAAAGCCAGACATCTATATAGCTCTGCGTGATCAGGCGGTGGCGCAGCAGATGTCGGCAAAATCAAGCCTTGACAAGAGTGAGGCAGACTACAGGCGCGCCCGGGGCATGTTTGATAAAGGGTTGATCTCGATTTCCGACCTTGAAGCGGCAAAGACAAATTACGAAGTCGTCAAAGCCCAGCACGACCAGGCGGAGGCGGCAGTGAGCCAGGCCACTGAAAGTCTCAGCAAGACGACGATTTATGCGCCGATGGACGGCATTATATCCTCACTCGACGTTGAACTCGGGCAGAGGGTTCTGGGAACGAGTCAATTCCAGGGAACGAACGTCATGACCGTGGCGGACCTTTCGCGCATGGAAGCGCGTGTCAACGTCGGTGAGAACGACATTGTGACCATCGCGCTTGGCGATACCGGCAGGATTGAAGTCGACGCGCTGCCCGACCGGAAACTGACGGGTATTGTGTACCAGATCGGCAACACCGCGAAAACAACAGGCCTGGGATCGCAGGAGGAAGTGACGAACTTCGAGGTGCGTGTACGAATTATCGACAAGGACGTCGTCCTGCGGCCGGGAATGTCGATGACCGGAACAATTGAGACGAAAACCAAGAGCGAAGTCCTTACCGTCCCAGTCCAGAGTGTAACCGCAAGGTCGTCCAAGGAGAAAAAGGGGCAGGATGAAAGTGCTGCAATGGCCTCGAATGATTCGAGGATAAAGGAAAAAACCGAAAAGCCGAAAGAGGTCGTGTTCGTTATCGAGAATAATGTCGCGAAATCGATTGAAGTGAAGCGTGGAATCTCGGACGATTCATACACCGAAATCGTCTCCGGGTTGAAAGAGAATCAGGAAGTCGTCTCGGGAAGCTATAAGGCGATCAGCAGAGAGCTGGAAGACGGCGCCAAAGTGAAGGTTGAAAACGAGAAAAAGAAAACCACCAATCCCGGTTCGAAATAGAACGCCCTGAGAACGGTTTGAGGACCATATGAACAATTCGACAGTAATCAATCTTCAGCAAATCAAGAAGATTTACGATATGGGCGGCGCTGAGGAAGTCCCGGCCCTTCGCGGCGTTTCGATCCAGATCCATCGAAACGAGTATGTCGCCATCATGGGACCTTCAGGTTCCGGAAAATCGACGTTGATGAATATCATCGGTTGTCTCGATACGCCCACCATGGGGTTGTACGAGTTCAACGGAGTCAACGTGAGCGACATGAACGATAACCAGCTTGCCAAGATTCGAAACAAAGAGATCGGGTTTGTGTTTCAGACGTTCAATCTGCTCCCGCGTTCCGACGCTTTGCATAATGTCGAGCTGCCTCTCATTTACGGCGGTGTTTCCGCGGGTGACCGCAAACGGATGGCCATGGAAGCGCTTACGCAGGTCGGTCTGGGTGAGCGCGTTCATCACAAGCCGAACGAATTGTCGGGAGGGCAGCGGCAGCGTGTCGCAGTCGCCAGGGCCATTGTTACGAAGCCATCCATTATACTCGCGGATGAGCCAACCGGAAACCTCGATTCGAAAACCGGCGACGAGATCATGGTGCTGTTCGAAGAGATTTACGACCGCGGTAATACCATAATCCTCGTCACACACGAAGAGTATATCGCGGAGCATGCCCACCGCATCATCCGCATTCGCGACGGTGTTGTGGAGAGCGATGAAAAGGTTGCCCGGCGCAAAACCCCGACGGTGCAGGTTCCTGTGGAGCATTGATGCATTTCCTCTCTGAGGTAAAAGAGGGACTCCTGATCGCTTTCCGGGCCATCCGGGCGAACAAGATGCGCTCGGTGCTCACCACGCTCGGTATCGTCATCGGCATCGTTTCGGTCACCCTCATGGCGACTGCGATCGAGGGTCTCAATCGGGCGTTCGAGAAAAGCGCCTCGGCCTTTGGATCGAAGGTCCTGTATATCCAGAAGTGGCCGTGGGTGGGGGACAATGATTGGTGGAAGTACCGGAATCGCAGAGATATGAAGCTGGAGTACGCGGACTATATTGCCCGCCACGCAACTCTCGCCGATGCGATCGCTCCGGACGCCACGACGACCAAGGACTGCCATTATGGTTCGCGTTCGATGCTGAATGCGTTCGTCACGGGGACGACAGCCGCGTACCAGGAAGCGTCGGGAACGACTATCCAGGACGGAAGGTTTTTCTCGCAGGAAGAATCCGATGGAGGCCGTCCTGTGTGCGCCATCGGTGCCAACGTCGCCGATCAGCTGTTTCCGTCGGTCGACCCCATCGGACAGGCGATCACCGTTGGTGGATACCCGTACAAGGTGCTTGCCGTCTTTGAAAAACAAGGCGGCCTCTTCGGCGATTTCACATCCGATAATCGGATCTTTATCCCGATCAATTCGTTCATGAGTCACTTCGGCCAGCGCCATTATGTAACGCTCAACGTCCGCGTCATGAAGGACGCGGACCTCGACGATGCGAAAGAAGAACTCCGCGGGATCATGCGCAAAGCCCGCCGCCTTCAGCCGGGCCAGGAGGACGATTTCAGCATCAACGAGCAAGAGCTGCTTACCCAGGTTTTTGGCGCGATGACCGCCGTCATCGCCGGTGTCGGCTTTTTCATCACGGGGCTGTCTCTGTTCGTGGGCGGCATCGGAATAATGAACATTATGTACGTTTCCGTAACCGAGCGGACAAGGGAGATTGGCGTCCGCAAGGCCATCGGGGCGCGCCGCAGGACGATCCTTCTCCAGTTCCTGGTGGAATCTGCTCTCATCTGTCTTATCGGCGGCCTGATAGGGCTTGCGATCTCGTATCCGCTCAGCTTGATTGCGGATCAGGTTCTTCCGACCGCCATGCCGCTTTCCGTGGTTTTTCTGGCAATCGGAGTCTCACTCCTCGTCGGCGTAATCTCCGGATTCCTGCCGGCGTACCGGGCTTCCAAGATGGATCCTGTCGAAGCCCTGCGCTACGAATAGGGTTCGTATGCACCGCGCCATCGAGACGACCTTACTCGAGATCAGGGAAAGCTTTTGGATGGCATTGGTTGCCCTCAAGACGAATAAGCTCCGCTCTATTCTCACCCTCCTCGGTATAGCAGTCGGTGTTTTTTCCATCATCGGCGTTATGACTGCCATGGGCGTGCTCATCAACAGTATCCAGGGCGAAATGAGCGCGCTGGGTGCCAACACATTCCAGGTTCAGAAGTACCCAATGTTCCAGATGGGAAGTGCAGAGGAACATGCCAAGCTCCGGAACAGAAGGGACATAACATTTGAGCAAGGCCTCAGGGTAAAGGAAAATGCCACGTTGGCCAAGGCCGTCGGTATGTTCTGCGCCGATTTCGGCAAGGTCGTCGCCACACCGAGGGGCGACAAGACAAATCCGAACGTGGTAATCACCGGCAGGGATATCGAGGGATTCACGGCAAACAGTTGGACTATCGGCGAGGGAAGGCTCTTCAGTACAACAGAGCTCGCTTCGGCAAAGCCCGTGATCGTTCTCGGGATCGATGTCGCGAAGAAACTCTTTCCCAAGATCTATCCTATCGGCCAGATCGTGAGGATCGATGGCCGGGAGTACGAGGTCGTCGGAGTCGTCCAGCCGCGCGGTTCAATGTTGGGAGGGGACAACGACTACTTCGTCGTCATCCCCATTACTACGTTCTTTGAAGTGTACGGGCGAAATCAAAATGTCTCCATAAAGGTTGTCGCGCCCGGATCCGATTCCTACGAAGATTGCATGGACCAGGTCCGCGGCATTCTCCGCGGCGTCCGGCATGTCTCGCCGGGTCTGGACGATGATTTCTTCATCTGGTCGAATGATTCGGTGATGGACCAATTCAACGACCTCACGAAGTATGTCCGGCTGGGAATCATGCTCGTGAGCGCGATCGCTCTCCTTGCCGCAGGAGTCGGCATCATGAATATCATGCTCGTCTCAGTGACAGAACGAACCCGTGAGATCGGAATCCGTAAGGCCGTCGGGGCCAGGAAGAACCATATCCTGACACAGTTCATTCTGGAAGCGGTTCTCGTGAGCGAGCTGGGCGGGTTCATCGGCATCTTTCTCGGACTCATTGCAGGAAACCTGATGGCGGTGTTTATGAGCGTCACTCCCGTGATACCCTTCGATTGGGTGGCAATTGGATTCGGGTCATGTACACTCGTCGGCGTCGTTTTCGGAGTGTATCCCGCCTGGAAAGCGGCCAGCCTTGACCCCATTGAATCGTTACGGTACGAATAAGGCGGCGGTGATTTCATGATCCGGGTGATGGAAACAATCGCGTATGAAGTGCGGGAGAGCCTCGTCATGGCACTCAATGCTCTGCGCACCAACAAGCTGCGTTCGATTCTGACCCTCCTGGGAATTGCCGTTGGAGTATTTTCCATCATCGCGGTGATGACGGCGATGGGTGTGCTCGTGAACAGCGTCGAAGACGGTCTGACGCAGCTCGGCGCGAATACTTTCCAGATTCAGAGATTCCCCGAATTTCAGTCGGGCGGTCCCCGGGAAAGGGCAAAGCTGCGAAATCGGAAAAAAATCCGGTATGCGCAGGGCCTGGCGGTGAAGCAGCGAGCAACTATGGCACTAGCGGTGGGCCTTGAGGCCTGGACCGGCGGCAAGGAGGTCGCGACCCCCGGCGGGCTGAAAACAAATCCAAACGTTGCTCTGGTGGGCGAGGACGTCGACGGGTTTGCGACAAACAACTGGACGGTGAGTGAAGGCCGTATCTACAGCACCAATGAAGTGAACAGCTCGAGGCATGTGGCCGTGATCGGCGCGGCTGTCGTCCAAAAACTCTTTCCCAAATCCGACCCGATCGGACAAACGATTCGCATCGATGGCCAGGAATACGAGGTTGTCGGGGTGAACGAGTCAAAGGGGCAGATGCTCGGCGGAAACCAGGACTATTTTGTGGCAGTTCCGCTGACGACATTCTTCGAGATTTACGGGGAAGACCGCGACATTCACATCATGGTGCAGGCCGCGAGCAAGGAAGTCTATGATGATTGCATTGAACAGGTGCGGGGAATCATGCGGGCTGCCCGCCATGTCGCGCCCGGCGACCCCGACGACTTCTATATCTTCTCCAACGACTCGCTCATCGAGAGCTTCAACGATCTGACGAAATACGTGCGGCTCGGCATCATGCTCATCAGCGCAATTGCTTTGATCGCCGCCGGTGTGGGAATCATGAACATCATGCTGGTCTCGGTGACCGAGCGTACAAGAGAGATCGGTATACGGAAGGCGATCGGAGCGCGCAAGAACAATATTCTGGCGCAGTTTATCATGGAAGCGGTTATGTTGAGCGAACTGGGTGGGATCATCGGTATCATTCTTGGCGTCCTCGCGGGAAATGTCGCGGCGCTGCTTCTCAAAGTCCCTCCGGTGATTCCATTTGATTGGGCGGCGATCGGATTCATCATCTGCTCACTCATTGGAATAGTTTTCGGAGTGTACCCGGCTTGGAAGGCTTCCAACCTCGACCCGATCGAATCGCTGAGGTATGAATAGCTATTAGCCTTTAGCTATTGGCCGTTGGCCAACAGCTAGTAGCCATTAGCCCTTAGCTATTGGCCAACAGCTAACAGCCAACAGCCTTCCTTTAGTCCTTCATCCTCATTCCCTGTTCCTCATAGCTGAAAATCCATCCGGCGAGTTTTCCCGGCTCAATAGCTTCGAAATTCTGCCAGTACTCACGGGTGTACATATACCGTGAGCTCGTATCGCTCGACGGAATGTCCTCGGCCATCCGGACGATTTCCTTGAAGCGGGATTTCCACAGCTCCATATTTTCAACCCGTAGATCAACCCATCCGTCGTGTGCCCAGAGGTTTACCTTTTTCGGAGATATCTGAATTTCATTCTCACCCTGGAAGGGGGGAATCTTGATCGTATCACTCCGCAAGAATGTTTTGCCGTTAGGCAGGAGGATGGGAATTCCGATAGAAATTATGCGGGCACGCAGATCGCGGTCTTTCTCTACTTTCGCGAGAAGTCTCTGCGACATCGTAGAAGATCTGGTACCGGCGACAGTTTTCATATCGTGGAAACAGAGTTTCAGAAGATACGCCTCGTACAAGAGTTTTGAAAGCCGGGGCGGGCCCAGAACCTCAAACGCAACGCTGTCGACTCCGTGCCGCTTCTCCAGATCGGCCATTGCCTTGTGCGCGCTTTCGAACAGATAGCCGGCTCTGTACGTCGGGGCAAGTGTGGCGTTGTCCAGCGCGTTGATGATGTCGTGTCCTGTGTTCCCCCCTTTGATCTCATAAATGACGCTCTCCGCGATTTCCTCAGCGGTGACGAACTCCATCTGACCGGGGGTTGCAATTGCCTGAAATTCGCCGTGGGAGAAGATTCCGTTTTCTCCCGTGTCGATGAAGACGGATTTAAGTGTCTTATGAAGCGGTGCGGCGAATTCCTTCATGCGGATGTGCAGGGTCCCGTTCAGTTTGACCGCCTGGGACGGGGGACAGTCCACGAGTTCGATAGGTTTCCCGCGGCGTTTCACTTCGCCGTAGCTCACTTTCTTCCAGGCGATTGCCGCCGTAGGTTTGATTTCCTTCGTGATGGGGGCATCCGGCGTTCGACCCATGAGGAAAAGCAGCATGGTGTGCGCTCCGGCCACGGCGGACTTGCTCAGCAGAACACTCGAAGGTCGTTCCTCGCTGTGTGTGTAGGGTATGTTCAATCCCATTCCGCCGGTGCCGCTGGTTCCGATCTTGACATAGATGCTCGTTTTGCAGGCATGCATCGACCGGTAGAGGAGCTGGACGTGTCGTATGAGTTGCGGCGTGTAGAGCGTGCAGAGGAGCCGTTCGGTTGCGGCGAAAACCTCATCGACATTGTGTGCCGACCTTGCTTTTTTCATTTGCCGCAGCGTATCCCGCGCGCCCTGGAAGATGTCCTGGTAGGCGATCGCAGTCGCGGAATTGATGCTGTCGATAATGATGTCGGGCTTGAATTCATTGATGAGCTGAAAGATCGATGAGCGCTGAAGAACGGCTTCGGTCAGTTCGTCCAGCATATCCTCAATCAGCATGGAACGGGTGCGCTCGTTCGTCAGAATTTCTTCTCTGCTCTTGTCCTTGAGCTGATGGCGAACAAAAATATTTCCCCACCACGGAACGAAAAACGCCTTCCCGGGTTTCGGGAATTCCTTTTGCAGCTCGGCGACGGCGTCTTGTGCTTCTTCGCGCAGGAGGGAGGTAACAATGAGTCTCTTCGGCCGCTCCTCAACGAGCTTGCGGCAAATGGCAGAGCCCACCAATCCCCATCCTCCCAGGACGAGTACGGTGCGATTCCTTATGTCCATGGATTACGCCTTTTCAACGACCACGGCGGTTCCGTACGCGAGAACCTCGGTTGCGCCGGCGGCGACTTCGTTTGCATCGTACCGCATGCCGAGAATGGCATTCGCTCCGAGTTCCTGCGCGTGCAGTACCATGATGTCGAATGCTTCTTCACGAGCTTTTTCGCAAAGCTCCTGGTAAAGCGAAATGCGTCCGCCAAAGAGAGTCTGGAAACCTGCTCCGATGTTCCCGACGATGGAACGTGAACGAACGGTAATTCCCCGGACGAGTCCCAGTTGCTTTACAACGCGGTACCCGTCGAGTGTAAATGTTGTTGTGACCAGATTACGATCCATGATTTTTCAATTATTTGAATTTTATTGAATCAATGCATTTTTCGAATGTCGTGAAGTAGATATCTTTCTGCGGCGCGAACCAATTGAGCGTGATGCGTATAACTTTGTCGTTCTTCACGACGAAATACGCACGGCTATTGACGTCTTTTATCGAAGGGGAGTAGTCGACCCAGTGAGCTTTGTTCCCGTCGATCGAGGATTCACCGCTGTTCTTTTCCTTGTATCGGCCTTTGTTTTGTTCCCACACTTTGTCAACGGTGAGCTTCTTTGCTCCAAAGACGTCGATATGGATGCTGCAATCCTGCCGGTCGGCGCGCATCTCCATGACGAGGTCCTTATCACCCTTGTTCTGCTGGACAAAATTCAAATTGTCGGGGTATTGCATCGTGAAGAAATCGGAAGTGTATTTTTCGAGATTCGTTGATGGCTGCCACACATCGGATTTTTTCGCAACAACCACCGGTAGTTCGAATGACGCCTGCATCGCGTCGAACACAAGTGTATGGGCGTTGTATTGCTCGCCGTAGCCGGCGAAATCCAGCTTGTAGAGCGCCGTGTCCCCGGGGACAAAGATCTCATATCCCATGATACTTATTTTCGCAGTCAACCGGATCGAATATGGAACTTTCGTCGCTTGCTTACCCCCAACCGTAACCGGAACGTCGGGTTGAAGCTCAATTCCCTGCCAGGTCTGTTTCAAGTCTTCCTTCGCTGCTTGAATGAGACTGTCGGCTGTTTTGCCCCCGTACTTGACGACTTCGGCGGCAACTTGCGCGCCCTCTTCGCCCGTCTTGGGATCCTGAAATTTGTTCGCGACTTCCTGTGACTTGGTGAAAAGCGCTTTCCCCGCCGTTCCAAGCTGCATCCACTCCTTGGGATATTTGATCTTAAAACCATACGCCGGGTCTTTGTAGTCGTTCATCTCGCCGACTTTCACCTGCTCGAGCTTCTTCGAACACCCGATGAAGGCGAGCAAAAGAACGAGGCACAACGAAAGAACTGTTTTCATGATGCAATCACCTCTATGAAGTTGTGAATAAACGTTTGAGCTATAATGTTGATTTCGGGTTTTCACATTCGTACCGTTGGCCCATTCGCCGGTTGCTGCGTGAGCATCTCCCATCGCTTACTGGCCTCCCGTCCTTCCGTAAACGGCAAGGCCCACGATAACGATAAGGAGGAGCACGGAGACGAGGTAAAACAATCCGACCTGTCTGTCAAAATCCCTTATGAGCCCATCAGCGGTTGCCGGAGCTTCGCCCTTCACCATCGTTCGAACCAACGCTCCCCGTTTTCGTGCCTTGACGCTGAACAGCAGGCCGCTGATAACGGCAATTGCAAAAAAGATGATCTTGGCGGTCAACCAGCCCAAAGAGAACACGCCCAACCCGAGCTCAACCATGTTCCCGATGCCTGTGACCAACGTGATGACAACCGCAAGTGGACTGAGCAATCCTACGGGCTTCAACGCGCGAAGCAGCACAGCCTTTGCTTCCAGAGTGGGAGCTTTCCTGTATTGCATTTCAAGGATGAGGCCGGCCGTCTGGACTGTCACGAAAAGTCCCATCCCCATGAAGTGGAAAAAAAGGAAGATTTGTCGTTCCATGAGTTCCTAATTCCAATAATCGAAAGACTGATCTTACGGATGGCCCTCGTCGTCAGGCCAAAAGGCTGCAAACGGGCGTTTGAAAGATACAAAAACTTTTCTTGAGTCTCAAACTTCCATCTCATCCCAAATTTCCCGATATTACTAAAGAGAACATGGCTGCATGAGGGGCATGGATCAAGCTGGAACCCGTCAAAGCAATCATATTTGGGAAAAAACGCAATGTTTTCAACTATGAGACTTAGTAATACCGTACTGATGCTTTTTGTCGTCTCGTCATTCGCGGCCGCCGGCCATATCGCCCCCTTGGGGAAGAAATTGGGAGAGCGGTACCAGACCCTTCGCCCGGATGAGAAAGAGATTGTCATAATCTACTTTGCCGATAAAGGGGACAGGGCAAAGGTTGCCGCTTACGACGCCCGGCAGCTTGTCTCGGAGCGATCGTTGAAGCGACGGCTCAAGACCCGGCCGTCGGAGTCGCTTGTCGACGCGGCGGATTTTCCGCTCGAGCAAGCGTACGTGCGCGCCGTCGGACAAAATGTCGTCATGGTACGACACCAATTGAAGTGGTTCAATGCGGTCAGTGCCGTGGCTACGCGACGACAAATGGAAGTAATACGCACCATGCCGTTTGTCAAGGAGATTGACCTCGTCGGTCGATGGAAAAGGGATGCATCGAAGGAAAACCTCAGCGCAGCGAAAGGAATCCTCGGAGCCCCTCGGACTCAGGGGGCCGCCTCATTGGATTATGGACCGTCGTTCACACAATTAAATCAAATCAACGTGCCGGCAGTACATGACCTTGGATTCTATGGTCAGGGTGTCGTCATTTGCATGTTCGATGACGGAGTGCGATTGCAGACGCACGAGGCGTTCGGTTCGATGAACATTATTGCCCAGCATGACTTTGTCGACCATAAGGCGAGTGTTGTACCGTACGATCCGAGCGCGGGGTGGCACGGCACATCGACGCTCTCCGCAATCGGCGGTTACAAACCGGGCCAACTGATCGGTCCGGCGTTCAAGGCCGATTTCATTCTTGCACGCACTGAGAACGATTCGAGCGAGACTCCCATCGAGGAAGACAACTGGGCGAAGGGAATTGAATGGGCGGACAGCATCGGCGTCGATGTCACCAGTACCTCGCTCGTTTATCTCACGTTCAATCCGCCGTACACGAGCTGGACGTGGCAGAACATGGACGGAAATACGACTCTGATTACCCGTGCCGCCGACCGCGCAGTCGGCCTCGGCATCGTTGTCGTAAACGCCGCGGGCAACAGCGGCTACAATGCTTCCCACAACACGCTGATGGCTCCTGCGGATGGCGACAGCGTCATCACCGCGGGCGCGGTCGATGCCTCCGGCAGCCGGGCCTCTTTCAGTTCCGTAGGGCCGACGTTCGACGGTCGGATCAAGCCGGATATCATGGCAATGGGAGTGAGTGATTATCTTGCTTCCGCCGGCGGAAATAGTTCCTATGGGAGTGGGGACGGCACTTCATTTTCGTGTCCGCTATCTGCGGGTGTTGCCGCTCTCGTATTGTGCGCAAACCCGCATCTCACACCGATGCAGGTGCGTGAAGCGATGCGCCAGACAGCGAGCAATGCCGGATCGCCGAACAATCTGATTGGCTGGGGAATCCTCAATGCGCTGGCGGCTGTGAACTACTACGGTTCTTCACCGCACGTCACCGGGATGGCGTTTGAAGATGTCAACGGTAATGGTCAAAGAGATCCGGGCGAGCCGCGTGTACAGGGTGTCACGTTTCGATTGAGCGGCGCTTCCGCGGAATCGACGGTGACGGACGTTCATGGCGTGTACCTCTTTGACACGTTGGCATTGGGACATTACGTCCTCAGCGAGAATGTACCCTCCGGTTGGGTGTTGACGTCCAATGTTTCGAACGCCGATTCAGTGACCCTCGACAGTTTGACGAAGAGCGTCGGAAGACAGGAATTCGGAAATTTCCGGCTTGGCGCGATCCACGGAGTTGTGTTCGAAGATTTCAATGCGAATGGGGCGATGGACCCCGGAGAACATGGCCTTGCGGGAGTGAAGATCTCTCTCAGCGGAGGTAGCGCCGCCTCGACGATCACCGATAGCGCGGGAAATTTTTCATTCACAGGAGTTGGTCCCGGAACGACTGCGGTGAGTGAAAGTCTGGCGTCGGGACGCGTGCAAACATTGCCGGCTGGAAATTTTTCCGTGGTGATGCACAGCGGAATCGATACCACCGGCTTGAATTTTGGTGTCTTCAGATTTGGAACGATTCGCGGCCTGGTGTTCAACGACGCAAACGGAAATGGAGTCCGGGACAGCGGAGAAGTGGGTCTTGCCCGTTGGAACGTGCATCTCAATGGACCGGTCTCTGCAGTGGATACTACTGATTCGACGGGAAATTTTGTGTTTGCCAATCTTGGACCGGGCACGTATACCGTAAGCGAAAGCACGCACGCCGGCTGGTTCCTCACGCTTCCGTCGGGAAGCGGGACATCGACCGTGACGATGACAAGCGGACTTGATTCAACCGGATTCGCTTTCGGAAATTTCTATCCGTCGACGGTTGGATACTACGCCCGGGCAGGCTGGAATCTCCTATCGCTCCCACTGAGGGTAACGGACGGAAGAAGAAGTTCAATCTATCCGTCAAGTCAATCAAGCGCTTTTATCTACGGCCATGGTTACAAAATCGCCGACACGATTGTGAACAACATCGGCTACTGGTTGAAATTTGCCTCGTTCGACAGCATTCCGATCCATGGCGAACAGCGATTTCTGGACACCGTTCACGTTCGCCAGGGATGGAATCTCATCGGCACACTCTCCGTCCCTGTCGCAGTAGAGAATATTATCCAGACCCCCGACAGCATCCTCAAACCGTTCTTTTCGTACGACGCACAATATGGGACATATAACATCCTCACTCCCTTCGATACCTTGTTCCCAAATCGTGGGTACTGGGTGAAGGCAAGTTCCAACGGTGAATTCGTGCTCAGCTCGGGTGGCATGCGCATCCATCCTGCCGTCGTTCCATCAATCGTAACGTCGCTTGAGAGTATGAACATGATCACCGTACAAGATCGCGATGGAAAGAGCCGGACGCTCTATTTCGGCGGCCATGAAGGGGTTCCTCAGGACGTTGCCGTGGTGGAATTGCCCCCAAGACCGCCGCAGGAAGCGTTTGATGTCCGCTTTTCAAATGGATTCGCCGTCTGGGTCTCGCCGAAGGGATCCGGCGATGCTTCAGTTCCTATCGATATTCAAGGGGCAAGATTTCCGCTGGAAGTCTCCTGGGATTTGAAGGGGGAAGGGGGTTCGTATACTCTTTCGTATGAATCGGCAAGCGATGCTCATACCCCATCGTGGGATATTGAAGTGAGCGGTACAGGAAATGTCACGATCACTGATTCTCACGTAAGGATCCTGAATCTCAAGAAAAATGGATCGTCCACCGTGCTGCAGACAACCCCTAAGGAGTTTCAGTTGGAACAAAACTATCCTAATCCCTTCAACCCGACGACGGTCATCGGTTACCAGCTACCGGTACAGAGTTATGTGACTTTGAGAGTGTACAATGTGCTCGGTCAGGAGGTGAGGACACTCGTTGACGGGATTCAGGACGCGGGAGTTAGCTCGGTCGGATGGGGCGCGACCAATAATTCGGGAATGTCTGTCCCGTCCGGTCTCTATTTTTATCGACTTGAAGCGGCAGGTATGGGTGGCGATGGCAAGTCCTTTGTCAAGGTCAGAAAAATGTTGATGATGAAGTGACGAAGTCACTTTATCAGAAATCCCGCATTCTGTTGCGGGACTGCTGGTTCAATAGTTACAAAGACCTCGCTCCTGAGACGAAGTTTCTCAAGTGTTCTTGAAATCAAAAACCCCGGCCGTGCATCGGTCGGGGTTTATCGTTTCAGGAAGTCGGTGCGTGCTTTTACTTGATGGGAACCACAAAAGTAATTCTTGGCTCGATCTTTTTCTGGGTTTCGTAACCGGTGACATTTTTGTTGTCATCGTACACTGGAGCGAACGTCCACATGTACACCGTGGAGACAATGATATAGTCGATCGGTTTGTATCCAATCTCCGCGAACAATAGCGACCGGTTGTCCGTTGTCACGAGGTCGGAAAAGTCCGCGATGTTGACCTTGTCGTAGCCGGCCCTTGCGATAAACGATGCGTCTTTGGGGGCGATGTTCGTGAAAACGTGCAGGATGCCGCTGGAATCCGTGTCCAGTTTCTCGAAGCTTCCGACGATGTCGAAGGTGTTGACCAGGCGAATAAGCAGTTGACCGTACAGGCCGTTATTGTTGTTCGTGAGATACCTTAATGCGAGACTCTTGCTCTCGAGCGCCTGTGTGTTGACGCGCTCAAGCTCGTAGAATGAGTTGAAGTAGGAAGGCATGTAGTTGTCGCCATTAAACCTTCGCTCGAGTTTGATGCCCAATTTCAGGAGGTCGGTGGCATCGCCGTCGAACATGATGCCAGCGGTCGCGCCGCTTCCGAAGTCGAGAATCTTCACATAGTCTGCGTACAATACAAGTTTCACGAAATTATTCTTCACGAGCGGTAGGCCGATGTCGGCGCCGACGATATTCATAGAACCGTTCGTAACCGGCGAACCGGTGCTGTCGAACGATTCAATCCTCGCGTACTTGTCGAAGTCTGTCGCGTACGTGGCGCCGACTTCGATATTGCTGATGATGGGGATATCGGACGCTGATGTGAGCTGGAGGGGTCTAAAAAAGCCGCGGATTCCGGCCACGCCCCTCTGAGCGAAATTTCCATAGACCGTCTGAATGCCCCCGAGGTCGGAGTTCAAGTTGAACTGGAGACCCGATTTTCTGGCGTCGAAGCTCGGACTGTTGTTGTACTGGTTGATGATACTGCCGTGGCCGACCGTCACGTAGTCGAGAGCTCCCACCTTCACATACACCGGGTCGGTTTCCTTGTTGTAGCGAATATATCGGAGAACCCTGACGTAATCCGAGAATTGCTGGAAGTCTGCCTTGCGCAGGTGGCCCTGGCTGTCGAATTCCATCAGAAGGTCGAGACCGAGACCGATGTTGGAAAAAGTGAATTCCGGCCGCACGTGAACGGCATAAAACGGCTGGTTGTCGATCCACGTCATGCCCAACCCGCCCCTCACTTCGTTGTCGGCTGAAGGGGGGAACTGAGCGAATGCACTCGACGCGAGAATAAGCGTCAGGATGAACAGGAATTTAACCTTCATGGGAACCCCTTGTATAATGTGATCAATGAAAAAAGGTACGTGAAAAAAGAATTATAGTCAAATTCAATGAAAAAGCCCCGACTTCGCTGACGAAGCCAGGGCTTTTTGCCCTTTCGGGGCGATCTCTTGCAGGGTTCAAGCCTTCATTTCTTTGAGCGAGTCCCGGAGGATGCTGAGACCTTCCTCGATCTCGTGCTTCTGGATCGTGAGCGGTGGACGGAATCTGAGCGAGCGTTCCCCGCTTCCCAGAACAACCAAACCCCGGTCAAACGCCTTCTTGCGCAGATCGTTGCGTTCACCCGGACTGCGCAGGTCGATTGAGCAGAAAAGTCCCAGACCGCGCGCGTTGCTCACCATCCTCGGGAACTCCATCTGCAATTCCTGCAGCCGTGCAACGAGATGTTCTCCCATCACCCGTGCGTTCTCGACGAGGTGTTCCTCTTCGATGATTTCCAGATAGCGCTGCGACCGTACCATATCGACGAGATTACCACCCCATGTGGAATTTAACCGGCTTGCCACTTTGAAGACATTCTCCGGTACTTCATCGATACGTTTGCTCGACATGAAGCCGCAGACCTGGGTTTTCTTACCGAAAGTCATGAGGTCGGGCTCGACAAAATGCTGATGCGCCCACATCTTTCCAGTCAGACCCACTCCGGTCTGCACTTCGTCGAAAATCAACATGATGTCGTTTTCATCCGCAACGGTCCGCAGCGCAACGAGGAATTCCTTCCGGAAGTGGTTGTCACCGCCTTCGCCCTGGATCGGCTCGATAATGATCGATGCAATATCATCCTTGTTCTGACGGATGGCATCCTTGATCTGGTTGAGAGCAAGCTGTTCAGCTTTCTCGACGGCTTTCCGGTTCTCCTCATTCAGCGGGAATCGGACCGCCGGATTGTCTATGCGAGGCCATTTGAATTTCGGGAATAGGTCGACCTTCACCGGGTCAGTGTTCGTAAGCGAAAGCGTGTAGCCCGTACGGCCGTGGAAGCAGCGCCGGAAATGAATCACCTGCGTACCGCGCTCTTCTTTAAGGCCCTTTGCAAAATTCTTCCTGATCTTCCAGTCAAATGCCGCCTTCAAGGCGTTCTCGACGCCCAACGCTCCGCCTTCGATAAAGAAAACGTACGGAAGGTATCCGGGCATCGCAACACGGGCGAACGTTTCGACGAATTCCGCCATCTCAAGCGTATACACATCCGAGTTCGTCGGCTTGTTGACGGCGACTAGCGCGAGTTTTTCCAGAAACTCCGGCGCCATCATCTTCGGGTGATTCAAGCCGATGGGCATGGAGGCGACAAAAGTGAAGAAATCGAGGAGCCGGCGATTTGATTTGGAGTCGTAAATGTACGCTCCTTCGCTCCGCTCCAGGTCGACGACGAAATCCAACACATCAACAAGCATGTGTTTGCCAATGAGCTGCTGAATTTCCGCCGGTTGAATGTGTGATCTGACGGCAGAGAGTCCTGCATCAGAAGATGTGAAATCGGGGTGGATCATAAAGCACCTTTCAGATAATTCGTTCCAGGAAAAAGAGATTTGTTCTAACAGAATTAGAAGATCTCTGTTTTCTTAGAAGAACTCCTGGTGCTCGTAGAGTGAGACGAAGTAGAGTTTGTAGGGAGCTCTCCGTGAATGCTCTGAAGCAATTCTCGATATGGTCAGGTCACGGAACATACTTTATAAATATAATGAAAAACGTGGGAGATTCAAAGCGGGGAAGATGATGAGTAGATGAGATAATGAGATGGTGAGAGGTTGAGATTTGAGACTTCTGAAAAACACCTAAGATTGTCATGTTGAGCGAAGCGAAACATCTAAAACAGGTCAATAGCGAGATTCTTCATCCGCCTCCGGCGGATTCAGAATGACCTTTTTGAATTGTTCAGATGTCTCGATTTTGAGGTTTTGTGATTTGAGGCAAATGGAGGGATAATATCATATATGCCACAAAAACACGCCTCTTTCCGGAGGGTAGTCCCCAAGGGCTGCTTGTCCGCTATGGCCCCGCCTCCCCACGGCTGGTTGGCTATGTGGTCCGATCGGGAGATCGGACCTACAGCTGGCTAGGAGTCGATCTGCGCGCGCTGCAACTTGCCGCTGTAATCGACGTAGACGGTTTTCCATTCGCTGAAGAATTCATACACCGTCCATCCGCCCTCGCGGTGCCCGTTTCCGGTCTGCTTCACACCGCCGAACGGCATGTGTGCCTCGGCGCCGATCGTGGGGCCGTTGATGTACGTAATCCCGGCTTTGATGTCGCGGATCGCCTTAAAGGCGGCGTTCACGTTCTGTGTGTATATGGAGGATGACAATCCGTACACAGTGTTGTTGAGAACGTTGATACCCTCTTCAAGAGAATTGATCCTGACGACGGATAAGACCGGGCCAAAAATCTCTTCTTTTGCGATCCGCATCTCGGGCTGGACATCGGAAAAGATTGTCGGTTGATGAAACCACCCTTTGCTCAAATCATCGCCCGATGCGATCGACCCACCGACGACTATCTTTGCTCCTTCCTTCAAACCGATCCCGACGTAGTCCTGGACAACTTTGCGTTGTCCTTCGTTGATGCAGGGGCCGACGTCGGTGGTGTCTTTCAAACCGTCTCCCAACCTGAGTTTCTTCGTCCGGTCGACGAGCATCGACATAAACTTGTCGTACACTTTTTCGTGGAGGAGCAAACGACTGGTTGCGGTACAGCGCTGGCCAGTCGTTCCAAAAGCGCCCCAGAGGACGCCGTCGAGCGCCAGGCTGAGGTCGGCGTCGTCCATGACGATTTGAGCGTTCTTGCCGCCGAGCTCCAATGAAACGCGCTTCAATGTTCTGCTGGCAACTTCCGAGATCTTCTTGCCGACGACCGTCGAGCCGGTAAAGCTGACAAGGTCGACATCGGGATGGTCGACGATTGCCATACCGACTTCCCCGCCGCCGCCATGAACGATATTGATGACTCCTTCGGGGACGCCTGCTTCCAGGAGAATCTCGACAAGCACCGTTGCCGTAGCGGGAGTGTCGGAGGCGGGCTTGAAGACGACGGTGTTGCCGCAGAGGAGAGCGGGGAAGATTTTCCAGGTCGGAATCGCCATCGGGAAATTCCACGGCGTAACGACGCCGGCAACGCCGACCGGCACCCGGATAGCCATGTTAAACTTGTTTGGCAGTTCGGAGGGAACCGTATGGCCGAAGAGTCGTCTTCCTTCCGAAGCGGCGTAGTACGCGGTATCGATTCCTTCCTGGACGTCGCCCCGCGTTTCCACCAGTACTTTTCCCATCTCACGCGTCATGAGCCGGGCGATTTCCTCTTTCCGCCTGACCATGATATCGCCGACCGTTTTCAGAATATCGCCGCGTTTCGGCGCCGGGACAAGCCGCCATTTTTCGAATGCCGACCGGGCAGCCTTCACCGCCTCGCCGACGTCTTCTTTTCCCGATTTGGGAAACGTTCCGACGACTTCATCCCAGTTGGCGGGGTTTCGATTTTCAAACGTTTTTCCGGATCGTGCATCTACCCATTTCCCGTTGATGAAATTCTGGTATTTTTTCATAGGTTTTTCCTTTTCAAGTGTTGTGAGCGTTGTCAGTACTTCTTTCTCTGCGACCTTTGCGTCTCCTTGGCGTCCTCTGCGGTTATTCTTTTTCGTGCAAAGACGCGAGGGGCGCAGAGGCTATCGCAGTCCAACGCGTTTGAAAATGTAATCGACGTTGCGGATGCTCTTTTTCAAATCGAACAGTTGGTCTAATCCGCGAGAACCCAAGAATGAGGAAATGGTCTTGTCTGATTTCAGAACATCCTTGAAATTCCGCGTCTCGCCCGACCAGACCTCCATCGCGAGCTTTTGCACCGCGGTATAAGCGTCCTCCCGCTTCATTCCTTTTTTCGTAAGTGCGAGGAGGACGGATTGCGAAAAGATGAGCCCACGGGTCTTTTCCAGATTCTTCATCATGTTCTCAGGATAGACGACGAGTTCGTCGACAATCCTCGTAAACGTCGCGATCATGTAGTCGAGGAGAATGCAACTATCCGGAATGATGATGCGCTCGACCGATGAGTGCGTGATATCGCGTTCGTGCCAGAGTGCGACGTTTTCCAGCGCCGCGACGGCATTTCCGCGGAGAACCCTCGCAAGCCCGGCAACCCGCTCGCAGGTAATGGGATTGCGTTTATGGGGCATCGCGGATGAACCCTTCTGACCTTTCGCGAAATATTCTTCGGCCTCCAGTACCTCGGTTCTTTGCAGAAGACGTATTTCAGTGGCGAACTTCTCGAGCGAGCTGCCGACCACCGAGAGTGTCGTCAGGAACTCAGCGTGAAGGTCGCGCTGGAGGACTTGGGATGATATTGGCGCGGGCTTGAGTCCCAGTTTTTCGCACACATACCGTTCGACAAAAGGGTCGAGATGTTCGTAGGTGCCGACGGCCCCGGAGATCTGTCCGAACGAGATTGTCTCCCGCGCCTGCTCAAGTCGTCTGATGTTCCGCTGGTTTTCATCGTACCACATTGCCAGTTTCAGGCCGAAGGTCGTGGGCTCGGCATGAATGCCGTGCGTGCGCCCGACCATGATCGTGTGCTTGAATTCCTTCGCCCGCCGGGCAAGGACTACCGCGAGTTTCTGTAAATCCTTCAGCAGGAGGTCGGCGGAATGTTTCATCTGGATCGCCAGTCCGGTGTCGAGAATATCCGACGACGTCATGCCCAGATGGATGAACCGTGAATCCGGACCGACGTGCTCTCCTACGTTCGTGAGAAAGGCGATGACATCGTGATTCACCTTGCGCTCAATCTCTTCGATTCGCCGTACATCGAACGCCGCCTTCCGGCGGATAGTCTTTGCAGATTTCTTCGGGAAGACGCCGAGGTCGGCCTGCGCCTCGCAGGCGAGGATTTCAATGTCAAGCCAGGTGCGGAACTTGTTCTCTTCACTCCAGATCGCGCCCATTTCCGGGCGTGTATAGCGTGCGATCATGACCCGCGTTTTTCCAGTTTGAGCTCGAGGTTGATGTATTTCTTTTCGCGAAGAACCTTCATTCTCAGAACATCGCCGGCTTTTGCTTCACTGACGATTTCCGTGATCGTTTCCTCGTTTACGATATGTTCCCCGTTGACCTCGACGACGATGTCGCCCACCTTGAATCCGCCTGTCTCAGCGGGGCTGCTTCGTTTGACGTCACTGACGATCACTCCCTCCGGCTTATCCAGGCCGAAGTAACGGGCGACACGGGAATCAACGGCGTTGATTTCCAGTCCCGTCCAGAAATCGCGCTCCACTTTTCCGCTTTTCTTCAATTCCGCGATGACGCTCTTCACGCGGTTAATCGGGATGGCGAAACCAACGCCCGCAGTTCCGCCGACGCCCGAAACGCCCTGATTCGGCGTGTAGATCACCGCGTTGACGCCGACAACTTCTCCGAGGGCGTTAATGAGCGGACCGCCGCTGTTGCCGGAGTTGATGGCTGCGTCGGTTTGAATCATGCCGCGATAGGAACGTCCTCCTTCAACGCTGAGGTTCATCCCGGTGGCGCTCACGACACCGACGGTCACCGTCGGCTTGTCGCTGATTTCAAAGAGTCCGAAAGGGTTGCCGAGGGCGATGGCCCACTCTCCGATAATCACGTCGTCCGAATTGCCGAGCCGGAGTGCGGGAAAATTCTTCCCTTCGATTTTCAAAAGGGCAATATCCGAAACCGGGTCGGTCCCCACCAGGACCGCTTTGAATTTCTCTTTGGCCGTTGTCGTGACGGTGATTTCTTTTCCGTTGCCCGCGACGTGGTCGTTCGTCACGATGTACCCGTCCGGAGAAATGACGAATCCCGACCCGAGACTCTTGATTTCCTGACGGTACGTCCTGTCTCCGAAGAACTGGCGGAAGAACGGGTCGTTGCCGAAGAACTGGGAGAAGGGACTCTGCCACTGATACTCCCGGACTTCGGTGACATTGATACTCACTACAGCCGGACTTGCGGCCGCGACTGCGCGTGTGATTGCGTTGTGCCGTTGGCTGAGGAGTTGCTCTGCGAGGCTGTCGCGCGCAGATGCCGGATACGAGGCTTGGCGGATGTAGGACTCATCGGTTTGCCCGTTCTCCGGCTGCTGGGAATGGCGATTCCCGACCGTGTACCCAGACCAGAACGCGACTATCAACGGTAAGCAGATGACAACGAATACCGAAAATATTTTCTTGGCCATATTCATCTTCCCCTTGCGAATCGTTCTTATTGCTTCTTACGTCGTAAAACCTTCAAGGTTGCTTTCACGATGCCGTCCTTGGCGATGCCGTATTTCTTCATCAGCTCGTCGCCCGGCCCGGATTCGCCGAAGGTATCGTTGACGGCAACGAACTCCTGGGGCGTCGGGCAGGTCTGAGCAAGAAATTCCGCAACCGCGCCGCCGAGACCGCCGTGGATCTGATGGTCCTCTGCGGTGACAATCGCGCCGGTTTCCTGAGCGGCCTTCAACAGAACCTCCTTGTCGAGCGGCTTGATCGTATGCATGTTGATGACCCTGGCGCTGATGCCTTGCGCCGAGAGAACCTCCTCGGCGAGAATCGTTTCCCACACTTGCAGGCCGCACGCGATGATCGTCACGTCGTGCCCGTCGATAAGCGTGACCGCTTTGCCGAGCTCGAACGGCGAGGACGCTTCCGTGAACACGGGAGTGTTGTCGCGGAAGAGCCGGATGTAAATCGGGTGATTCCAGCTGAGCGTGGCTTTCACCATCTTCTTTGCTTCATGATAGTCGCACGGACTTGCAACCGTCATGTGTGGAAGAATGCGCATGAGAGCGATATCCTCCAGCGATTGATGTGTCGCGCCGTCTGGCCCGACGGTGATGCCGCAATGTGACGCGCAGATTTTCACCGGAAGCTGACTGTACGCGATCGATTGACGGATCTGGTCGAACGGTCTGCCCGTGGCAAACTCACCGTAGGCGGATGCGAAAGGGATCTTTCCGGCGATCGCGAGGCCTGCCGCCGTTCCCATCATATCCTGCTCGGCGATGCCGACGCTGATGAACCGGTCGGGGAATGCTTTTTTGAATAAATCGGTCCGGACAGAACCAGTCACATCGCCCCCCAGGACGACGACATTGGGATTTTCGTTTCCCAGCTCGACGAGAGCTTCGCCGAATCCGAGTCGCGTGGCTTTCAGTTCTTTGGATGAATATTTGGGCATGCTATCGTGATCCCATGAGTTGTTGTTCCCAGTCGAACTTGATGAAGTCGCCATGCTTTGTCGGTGCGAGTTCCCCGAGAGCTTTTTTGCCCTGATCCTCATTTGGAGGGACGCCGTGCCATTTGTAATCGTCTTCCATGAACGAAACCCCCCTGCCCATAAACGTTCGCGCGATTATCACGGTGGGTTTTCCTTTCAATGCCTGGGCCTGTCTCATCGTTTTCAAGAATTGTTCAACATTGTTTCCGTCACATTCGAGCACGTGCCAGTTGAAGGAACCCCATTTCTCCGCGAGCGGTTCGAGGTTCATGACTTTGCTGGTGCGGTCATCGATCTGGCAATCATTCCTGTCGACAATCGCGATCAGGTTGTCCACCTGGTGATGGCCGGCGGTCATCATCGCTTCCCACACCTGTCCTTCGTCCAGTTCACCGTCCCCAAGAAGGACGTACACGCGGTTCGGCTTCTTGTCCAGGCGCAGTCCGAGCGCGCAGCCCACGGCAACGGAAAGCCCTTGCCCGAGGGCGCCGGAGGCGATTTCGGCTCCGGGCACTCCGTGTGTCCATGGCGGCGCGGGATGACCCTGTAACCTGCCGTTGATCTTCCGAAGGGTGGTCAGTTCACTCAAAGGAATGAAACCCCGCCGGGCGAGCGTAGCGTACCAGGCCGGGCATAAATGTCCCGCGGAAAGGAAGAAATAGTCCCGCGTATCCATTCGCGGATTTTTTGGGTCGACATTCAAGATGTTGAAATAAAGAGATGCAAAGATGTCGGCAAGCCCGAGCGGCCCGCCGGAATGCCCCGATTTTGAAATCAACAGCATCTTGATAATGTCGCGGCGGATTTGCCTTGCCATCTCTTGCAATTCAGCAACGTTCAATTTTTCCATGGATGAAGTATGTGGTGATCGATTATAAGGATTTTCCCAACATCTGCCTAACCGGCCGAATGTGCCGGAGTAAGATCAAACAGCAGACAATGATAACAAAAACCCTGACCTCCGCAGTTCCGGCGAATGGAGGGAGGGTTCCTGCGATGACGGTTACGGGAAGCGAAACGAGAACGACCGGGCTCAATATTGATGCAACGATGTTCGACCCGTGGATGTGTTTCGAAGTCAGATAGCTCACCGTCCATATCAAACACCACACGATGACGAATCCCCATCCTAACACCAGCATGACGCCGGCAGTCGTCGAAAGCCCGATTCCCCCTTTGAACTTCAACCAGACCGGATAATCGTGACCGATGATCGCCGCTAAGCCTGAAGTTGCCAGCACAGCGAAGTCTTGGCCGAACAACGCCATCGACAACAGCACCGCGAAACTTCCCTTGAGTGCATCAATCGCGAAAACCCCGAAGCCGACTAGCCTCGAACGAGTGAGTTCGTAGGCGTTCATTGCGCCGACATTTCCGCTCCCCGTCACACGAATGTCGACGTTTGATTTCTGCTTCAACAGCAGATAGGCAGTGGGAAATGACCCGGCACAATAGCCGATTAAGAGACTGAAGATGCAGGGAAACAGCAAAGGTTCGAACGCTTTTTGGTCTACGATTCTCACAAAAATACAAAAAAAGTGGCAAACTTACAAAGCCGTAAGTTTCTCTCCCGCCGTTGATTTTCAAGATTTCATTCTTGCTTCTCCTCGCAAAAACGAGTATATTTTCATCGCCCGTATGACAAAAAGTGAACTCAAAAGAATCCTTCATGATTTGAAGCTTGGCGCCGTGAGCGAGGAAGAAGTGCTCGAAAAGCTCGCCGCCCTTCGATTTGAATCGCTCGGCTTCGCGACGATCGACCATCATCGCCGGTTGCGGCAGGGATTCCCCGAGGTTATCCTGTGCCAGGGAAAAACGCCTGCCCAGGTTGCCGGAATCGCGACGAAAATTGCCGGGCATTCCCAGCCGCTGCTGGCAACACGGGCGACAGAAGCCCATTTCAAAGCTGTGAAGAAGAAGGTCCGTAACGCGCACTTCCATGATTCCGCGCGGGTCATTACGGCCAACGAGCCGGAGAAGCCGGAAAAAGACCGTGGATTGATTCTCGTGATCACGGCGGGCACCTCCGACATCCCCGTGGCCGAAGAGTCGGTTGTTACTGCGAGAATGCTGGGAAATCCCGTTGAAACCCTGTACGACGTCGGCGTTGCCGGAATTCACCGGCTGTTTTCGCAGAGCGAAAAACTCTCGAAAGCGGATATTATCATCGTCGTCGCTGGGATGGAGGGAGCGCTGCCCAGCGTCGTCGGCGGCCTGGTTGACGTGCCGGTCATAGCGGTTCCGACATCGATCGGCTACGGCGCCAGTTTTCAGGGAGTGACGGCCTTGCTAGCGATGTTGAACTCATGTGCAAGCGGCATTACCGTCGTGAATATTGACAACGGCTTCGGCGCTGCCTTCGCCGCAAGCCTGATGAATAAGAAAAGAAGATGATGAGAAGTTGAGATGTTGAGTATATGAGATTGTGAGTAGCTGAGATTATGAGATGGAGTAATGGAAAAATTGGAAAATTAGAGCTGGTGAGTAGTTGAGATGTTGAGACATGCAAGCACGTTTATTCGTTTAATTTGATTAATTCGTTGTTTCGTTTAATTTTGCATTTTGAATTGTTGACTGGGTGGAGGATGGAAGATGGACGATGGAAGACAGAAGCAAGAAAAGGAAGTAGTTGAAATGATGAGAGGGTGAGAAGCGAGAGACGAGAAGCCAACAGCTAATAGCCAAAGGCCAGAAGCCAGAACCATTGACAAGTGACCAAGAACCAATAGCAAAGAACCAACGACCGATTTCTGCCGGCGTGATTGTTTTTCAAAGGGGAAAAGCTGGATTTGAATTTCTCCTGCTTGAGCACGATTTAGGGCACTGGGAGTTCCCAAAAGGGAAAATTGAGGACGGTGAGACAGAAGAGGAAACCGCTCGCAGAGAATTAATGGAAGAAACGGGCATCAAACGCGTATCCTTTGTCGAAGGGTTTCGGAAGGCGCTGAAGTACACCTATCGACGCAAGGGGAGAGACATCTTAAAAACGGTTTTCTATTACCTCGCTGAAACCCGGCAGAAGAGCGTGAGAATCTCAGCCGAGCACCGGGGGTTTGCATGGCTGTCGTTCGAGGAGGCGTCTCGAACGCTCACGTATAAGAACAGCAGAAATATGTTGATTAAGGCGATGGCTGTATTAAGAAACATGAAATGAAAACATGCTCCTGGGTCTCGAACTGAAGTTCGAGACACGGACGAAAAAATGGAGTTGATATGTTGACCGATCTCAAGAAAATGAAATTCCACGAGACTATCCTTACGACAATCGGCACCACGCCACTCGTGCGGCTGAACAAGATCACGAAAGGATACAAAGGGCATTATTTCGTGAAGGTCGAGAGTTTCAACCCGGGCGGCTCGGTGAAGGACAGAATCGGCCTCGGGATCATCGAGGACGCCGAGCACGACGGGCGATTGAGGCCCGGCGGTACAATCGTGGAGGCGACGTCAGGCAACACGGGCATGGGACTTGCTCTTGCGGCGTCGATCAGAGGGTACAAGTGTGTTTTCACGATGCCCGACAAGATGAGCCAGGAGAAAATCCGTCTCCTCCGGGCGTTCGGTGCCGAGGTGGTTGTGACCCCCACCGCCGTTCCGCATGATTCGCCCGAAAGTTACACGGAGGTTGCCAAACGCGTCGTCCGGGAAACGCCGAACTCTATACTCGCCAACCAGTTTTACAACCCGAAGAATCCGGAAGCGCATTACAAAACGACTGGTCCTGAGATCTGGGAGCAAACCGGCGGTCAGGTTGATTACTTCGTCTGCGGCATGGGAACCGGCGGGACGATCACGGGCGTGGGGAAGTTTTTGAAGGAAAAGAATCCGAAGATAAGAATCGTGGGAGCCGACCCGCGAGGCTCGGTGCTGCGGGAATACTACTCCACCCGGAAGCTTCCGGCCGGAAAGCCGTACAAAGTCGAGGGCATCGGTCAGGACTGGATACCGGGAACGCTGAATCTTGAGGTGATCGACGACATGGTCGAAGTTACGGACAAGGAATCGTTTCTCATGGCGCGGCGTATGACACGCGATGAGGGAATTTTCGCCGGCGGTTCCTCCGGCACGGCCGTTGCCGGGGCGCTCAAATATGCCGACCGCATGAAAGACAATGAAGTGATGGTCATTCTCCTTCCGGATACGGGGGAACGCTACCTGAGCAAGATATTCAACGACGACTGGATGCGGGAAAACGGATTTCTTATTCCCGAACGGATCACGGTGCGGTTCGTTCTGCAGGCCAAATCAAAGAATGTTCAGCAACTCATCGCGATCAATCCGGGCTCGACTGTCCGCGATGCCCTCGACCTCTTCGAGGAGCATGATGTATCACAACTGCCCGTCATCGACAAGGGCAAAGTCGTCGGTACGTTGATCGACAACGACCTGATGTCGTCGGTGCTGGAGGACAACCAGTTGCTCGACGTCCCGGTCAGCAAGGTGATGGAGCAGGCCTTTCCCATCATCGGGGCGGACGCGCCCATCGACCATGCAATCGATTTTCTGAAAAAAAAGGATTCCGCCGTCCTCATCGAGGAAGAACATAAGATCATCGGGATTCTGACACGGTATGACGTCATCGAATATATGGCAAGATAAACGATTGAGGATTGCGGATGTCGAATTACGAATTGTCAATTGCGAATCTGTAAAGATCGCCGATTTGGAATTTTGGATCTCGGATTGTGGATTTGGGATTTCATATTTGAATCCGCTCTTTCTCAACTGCTCATAATCTCTGTCTCTCAATTAAAAATGCAAAATTAAACGAAACAACGAATTAAACGAATAAACGTACTTGCATGTCTCATCATCTCAACGTCTTTTATCTCAACATCTCATAATCTCAGCATCTTTTATCTCATCATCTCATTATCTCATAATCTTACAATCTCCCATGCGCCTCTCTACCAAAGCAATCCATGCCGGTCAGCAGCCCGACCCGACAACCGGCTCAATCATGACGCCGGTGCATCTCACATCGACGTATGTCCAACAGGGCCTCGGCAAAAGTAAAGGGTACGAATACTCGCGTGTTTCCAATCCCACGCGCACGGCGCTCGAACAGAATATCGCCGCGCTCGAGAACGGCAAGCATGGCATGGCCTTCGGATCCGGCATGGCCGCCATCGATGCCATTTTCCGTCTCCTGAAACCGGGCGACCACGTCATCGTGTCTCACAATGTGTATGGCGGGACGTACCGGATAGGCAAAATGGTCCTGGAAGATTATGGTCTGCAGTTCGATTTTGTGGATACGACAAAGCTGCAGCTTGTGAGAAAGGCGGTCAGGAAGAACACAAAAATGATCTTCATTGAGACGCCGACAAATCCGACGATGGAAGTGTCCGACCTGATAGCTATCGCCCGCTTCGCCCGGCGTCATCGCCTCATTTCGGTGTGCGACAATACCTTTGCGACGCCGTATCTCCAGCGGCCGCTGGAGTCCGGTATCGACGTTGTTGTCCATAGTCTGACGAAATATCTCAACGGTCACAGCGACATGCTCGGTGGTATCATCGTGACGAGCAAGCCAGCGATTGCCGAGCGCATTCGTTTTCTTCAGAAGGCGACCGGCGGTATTCTCAGCCCGTTTGACGCGTGGCTTTGTCTCCGGGGAACCAAAACGCTGCCTGTCCGTATGGAGCGGCATGGAGCGAGCGCGATGATTATTGCCAGATGGCTGTCGAAACAAAGGAAGGTCCGGAAAGTATATTACCCGGGGCTACCTTCTCACCCGCAGCACAAGCTTGCCAGCCGGCAGATGAAGAATTTCGGCGGGATGATCGCGTTCGACCTGGGAAGTCTGGCAGCGGCGAAGAAATTCCTGAGCAAAGTCCGGCTCTGCGCTCTTGCCGAGAGCCTGGGCGGCGTGGAAACGCTCATCAGCCATCCTGCAACGATGACGCACGCCTCGATACCACCGGAGCAGCGCGCGAAGATCGGTGTCACGGATGGATTGGTGAGGATCTCTGTTGGATTGGTGTTGGATTGGAGGATGTGGAGGATCTCATGGCCGATCTGAAGCAAGCCTTGCGGTGAGATAGCCGATCATTTCGTTGACGTCAACAAAATGGTTGGATCGTAAGCCGTCTGAACCGCTGATTTATATGATGAAATGATGACGGTGATAAAAGAGGATCGCAAATGTTAAGCGATTGTTGGAATGTATTCACGGTGTACACGGATTAGCTTGCCCGGAAGTTGACGTTCTTCATGAAAAGCTATCATCATGAATATCATTGCATCAGTTTTATCAGCGGTTCAGACAATGGGATGCGGGTCCGGGTTCGTCGAAGAGGCAATATTACGGTTTGATCGCACGCCGTCTGAACCGCTGATTTATATGATGAAATGATGACGATGATAAAAGAAGTGTGCGAATGTTCAGCGATTTTTGGATCATGTTCACAGTACAGGAATTAAGTTGCCTGGAAACATACGATCTTGAGATCGGACTCCTGCTCAACTTCGGTGCGAAAAAGCTTGAATTCAAGAGACTCACGAATGAGCGAAAACTCCGGGCCAACGCCTGAAGTAACTATCATGAACATCATTGCATCAGATTTATCAGCGGTTCAGACAATTTGAAATATTTTCAGGTTGCTATCGAAGATTTTTTTTCTTACATTTAAACCACTTTTCATGAAACTTGCCCTATGCATGATATGAAGGGTAGTACCTCTCCATTCGCAGAGAAAATAAATATCGATGAAAATTAGCGATATTCTTGAAGAAAAGCTCGTAGTGACGAATCTTGCGGGCAGCACCAAGGATGATATCATCAACTCGATGGTCGATCTGGTGGGCCAGTCTTCCAAGGTGCTGGACAAGGAAAAAGTACGGTCGGCGATTTTCGAGCGCGAGAAGATTATGTCCACCGGCGTCGGCAACGGATTCGCTATCCCTCACGGAAAGACCGAGGGAGTTTCGGATGTTGTCGCCGCGTTCGGCGTGACGGCGCAGCCCATCGATTACCAGTCGCTCGACGAAAAGCCGGTGCGCCTCGTCTTCCTGCTCGTCGGCAGAGACAATATGGTCGGACCCCACATCAAGCTACTGAGCCGCATTTCCCGATTGATGAACAAAGAGGAATTCCGGAACAAGCTCCTTGAAACCAAGACGTCGCAGGAAGTGCTGGAGACCTTCCGGAAAGAAGAAGCATCGTATTTTGAAATCTAAACTGTTTTATTGAATCATCCGAGATCCTTCCTTCATTGAAATTCAAGTCGATTAAAGGTACACGGGATATTCTCCCCGAGGAGAGCTATCGCTGGCAGGCGCTCGAGCGAGAATTGCGCTCGGTGATGCACCTGTTCAATTACAAAGAAATTCGAACGCCGGCGTTTGAAGAGACGGCGCTCTTTGCGCGTGGTATCGGCGAGCTGACCGACATCGTGAGCAAGGAAATGTATACGTTTGTGGATCGCGGGGGGGACCGCCTGACACTCAAACCGGAAATGACGGCTTCCGTCATCCGGTCGTACGTGCAGCACAATCTGGGCGAACAGCAGCCTCTGACGAAAGTCTATTACATCTCTCCGATGTTCCGGCAGGAACGTCCGCAGGCCGGGCGGATGAGACAGTTTCACCAGTTCGGCGCAGAGGCGATCGGCGGTGCATCGGCCGACATCGACGCGGAAGTGATCGCGCTCTCCGTCGAAGTGTACAACCGATTCGGCATCAAGAATATCTCGCTGAAAATCAACTCCGTCGGTTGCGAGCACTGCCGGCCGCAGTACAAGGAACTCCTGAAAAAGTATTTGAAGGAAAAGTTTGACGAACTGTCTCAGGAGAGCAAGCAGAGATTCGAGCAAAATCCGTTGCGGATTCTCGATTCAAAGGACGAACACGACCGTGAGATCACCAAAGATGCGCCACTCATGAAGGACCACCTGTGCCCGGAATGCGATAAGCATTTTTCGCGCCTCCAGTCGGCCCTGGAGTCACTGAAAGTGGACTTCGAGGTGGATGGCCGCATCGTACGCGGACTCGATTACTACACCAAAACTGCGTACGAGATCGTGAGCGCGGATCTCGGTTCCCAGGATGCCCTGGTAGGAGGTGGACGCTATGACCTGCTCGTCAAGGAACTCGGCGGTAAAAACACTCCCGCGGTGGGCTTTGCGGCGGGTATGGAGCGACTCATGATGGTCGTGGATAAGCAGAAATCGCTCGACGCAGTCGATGTACACCCGTATGTCTATTTTGTCGCGGCCGACGAGGAAGGCCGCCGTTGGATTTTCGAACAGGCGTTCGCCCTGCGCCGTGCCGGAATTTCCTGTGACCTGGATATGCTCGACCGCAGCCTCAAAGCGCAAATGCGGGAAGCGGACCGGCAGCGTGCAGAATATGTTCTCGTGGTGGGCGGAAATGAGCTCAAACAGCAGTCTGTCAATTTGAAGAACATGAAAACGGGAGAGCAGCAATCGCTCGCAGTGCCGGATGTACTCCGGACATTGCAGAATCTGCCTCGCAGAAATGAAGCGGACGAAACGAATTAAGCCAACGGCTTCGGTCGAATATCGTCTCATCGTCCAGCCAAAATACAAAGAACGTGAAAATGAGTACGTGACCGCCGTGGAGCTGCAAACGGCGCTGGAATTCAGCAACTTTCGTTACGAAATAGTTATTCAGGATAGTGTCGAGAACAACTGTCTTTTGCTCAACATCCGCGGTTTGCATGCCCCGCGGTCCATCATGCCCGCGGTCGGTCCGGCTAGATTTCGGAAAGAATATCCGGTGTTGAGCAAAGTGAAGAGAATCATCGTCACGCGAATAGATGGCACCGAGAACTCTTTTGAAGTTGCAATCTCCAAGAAGAATGTTGCTGTGAAGAAATGTCCTGAAGAATATTTTGTCGAGTTCACGGCGCAGAAGTATCAGACTGAGTAGGTTCTGTCAGATCCATCTCCCGTCTCGAAAAGAGTCTGGACGGGAGAAGGATAACACAGGGATTTTTCAGATGTATCAAATCCGAAATCACAAATCGTGAATCGTCAATCGTAAATCGCAAATCAGATGTACCCTCGTTTATTTACAATCGGTCCTTTTACTGTCTACAGCTTCGGGCTGATGCTCGGTATCGGGTTCATCGTTGCGAGCGCATTGCTGACGAGCGAGCTGAAGAGGAAGGGGCTCGAACCGGCGCTCGGCAGCACGATTACGCTCATCGCCGTCGTTTTTGGGGTCGCCGGTTCCAAGATCCTGTACCTGATCGAAAGCTGGGATTACTTCGTGCGTGCGCCGTTCGAGATGGCCTTTTCCGCCGGCGGGCTCACGTGGTACGGTGGATTCATTCTTGCGACGGCAGTGATCTGGTTGTACGTGAGGACGAAAGGAATTCCGTTCCTGAAGATCTGCGATGCCGCTGCCCCCGGGCTCATGATCGGTTACGGCATTGCCCGCATTGGATGCCATCTTGCGGGAGATGGAGATTACGGGATTCCGACGAGTCTTCCGTGGGGGACGGTGTATTCGAACGGGACGTATCCGCCGTCGGCGGCGTTCAGAGATTTTCCCGAGATCGTTCAGAAGTACGGCGTGCACGGCGTTGTTCCCGATACGATCCCCGTTCACCCGGCTCCGATGTATGAATTCTTGATGGCCTGCGGATTGTTCTTCGTTCTGTGGAAACTGCGAACGAAAAACACTCCGGATGGCACTCTGTTCGTGATCTATCTCATTCTCGCGGGTCTTGCCCGATTTCTGGTGGAATTCATCCGGCTCAACCCCCGGATCGCTTTCGGATTGTCGGAAGCGCAACTCATTTCAGTATTTCTGGTTCTCGTTGGAATTATTGGCCTTCGAGTTTTGTTACATAGTCGTGGGCGGGACGTCGCGAAGCCGTCATGATTCTCGTCGAGTTGTATTCCAGGGACGATTGTCATCTCTGCGAGGCCGCGAAGTCGATTCTTCTCGACGTCCGCAAAGAACAGCCCTTTGAGTTCCGGGAGATAAAAATCCGTGAAGGGGATCGAGAATTTGAACGATTTCGGGAACGAATCCCCGTGGTGCATCAACAAGAAGTTTGCATTTCAATATTGTGTTCCTGAAAAGGAGCTGCTCGAGAGACTGCACACGGCGACCTCGAGCGTGTTGTGAACATCCTTCCAAAAGCTCTTGAAGCATTGGGGATTGCTTCGCTGATGGTCGGTTTGGTACAGGGGTTGTACGGCTCCATGTGGAGCGAGTTGTATTTCTTTCTCGGCGGAATCGCGATGTTTTTTGTTGGACGCTTTTTTGAAAAACGACACGCGTCGAGGAACAAGCAGTAATAAACAATGAAAGATAAACTAACGGACAGTTGGTGGAATTATGATTGAAGGTGAAAAAGGAGCGAGCGAGCAGAGGTCGGTGCCGATGTACGTTGAGAAGGAAGAGCGATCGTCGCTGCGGAGGGTTCACGATCGCAAACCGACGGTCGACATCATCGCCGGTCGTCAGCCTGTCTACGAGGCGCTGAGAGCCGGCGCCCTTCTCGAAAAGGTCGTCATCCTCTTTGGAGTCAAAGGAGACCAGATCGAGAAGATCCGCGGACTCGCAAAACGGAATAATGTGCCGGTCATCGAAGTCGGCAAACAAAGATTCCGCGAGCTCGTAAGTGATACCACAACGCAGGGCGTCGTCGCGATCGTGGGAAGCAAGAAATACGTCGAGCTGAGCGACATCCTCAAGCATGCGAAAGACCGCAATGAGGTGCCGTTTGTCCTTGTTCTTGACGAGATTCAGGATCCCCAGAATCTCGGCGCCCTTATTCGAACTGCCGAGTGCTCGGGTATGCATGGCGTTGTGATTCCCAAGCATCATTCCGCGGAAGTGAACCAGACGGTGGTCAAGACATCGGCCGGAGCGAGCGAGCATATGCTCGTCGCAAAGGTGACGAACATTGTGCAGTGTCTTGAAGATCTGAAGAAGCAAGGACTCTGGATCGTCGGCACCGACTCCAACGGAGACAAGCCGTTCACACAGGTCGATTATTCCTTGCCGCTGGCGTTGATTATCGGCAATGAAGGTTCAGGGATTCGAAAACTTGTGAAAGAGAAGTGCGATTTTCTTGTAAAGATTCCGCTCTTTGGGAAGATTGCGTCCCTGAATGCCTCCGTCGCGGGTGCGCTGGTCATGTATGAAGCGTTGAGAAAAAGGAACCGGTTCTAGCGCCCCCACAACTTCATGTTCACATATAAAGGGGGCGCAGTACTCGTTCCAACGCGAAACTACGGATTTCTAACGCACAATCATTTTGTTGGAACGGCACTAGAGAACCGTCGATGATTCATCCACGGGAGGGAGCGGCCCTTGTCGTTCGTTGACGGGCGGGATTCTCACCCCTGAGTTGCTTGTTCTTCTTCGACAGGAGCCGATACTTTTGCGTGTTTTCTCTTGCCCGCACAATCATTTTTTGCCGGTTCGACATGCCCTTCATTGTACTCCATCCTCAATCCAATTAAAAATGCAAAATTAAAAATTAAAAAACGTTGTGGCAAATCTCAGAATCTCAACTTCTTTTTATCTCATCATCTCTAATCTTTTCATTTCTCCATTACTCCAATTCTCCACTACTCCTTCATCCATCTCATTTACTCACAATCTCAACTACTCATAATCTCAAGATCTCCGTCCTCCGCCATTTCTCGATTACTCATTGCTCATTACTCCATTGTTCATCACTCCATTCCCGTGTCCTTACCTTCGTTGTCGCGCTCAAGTCCGTATTTCTTGATCTTGGTGTAGAGATGGCTTCGTTCCATTTGAAGCGTCTCGGCCGTTTTTGAAACATTCCAGTTGTGCAACTCAAGTTGATGTTTGATGAACGCGGCCTCGGCGCGGTCCTTGAACTCCTGGAAGGTCCTGCTCGACCCGACAATGTCGTCGGTTTCGCTCTTGCGTGACAACGCGGCGGTTTCCAGATCCGGGACGTCGATGATGTTTCCGGGGGTCATGATCACGAGGCGCTCGACGATGTTCCGCAGTTCCCGCACGTTTCCAGTCCATTCCATGTTCATGAGCGCCTGTGCCGCATGGTCAGACACGGTCTTCAGGGCAAAGCCGTTGCGGGCGCAGGTGTCCTCGACGAAGGCCCGTATCAGGACCGGAATATCCTCGCGTCGCTCGCGGAGCGGTGGAACATGCACCGGAATCACGTTCAGCCTATGGTACAGGTCGTCCCGAAAATTCGCTTTCCTGATTTCCTCTTGCAGATTCTTGTTCGTCGCTGAAACAACTCTCACATCGACCGGTATCAATTTATCTCCTCCGACCCGCTCGACCTTTCCTTCCTCAAGCGCGCGCAAAACCTTTGCCTGGGCCTGGAGGCTCATATCTCCGACCTCGTCGAGGAAAATCGTCCCTCCGTCTGCCTGTTCGAATTTCCCGATGCGCTGGGCGGTGGCGCCTGTGAACGAGCCTTTTTCATGTCCGAACAACTCCGATTCGATGAGCTCGTGGGGGATTGCCGCACAATTGACTTCCACGAGCGGCATCGAAGCGCGTTTGCTCGCCCTGTGGAGAGCTTTGGCCACAAGTTCTTTGCCGGTACCGCTCTCTCCCGTAATCAGTACCCGTGCGTCGGTGGGTCCGATACGCTGAATGAGAGCGAGGATTTCCTTGATTGCGGGACTCTCACCAAGGATGTGTTCTTTCCCGGTGATTTTATTCACTTCGACGACGAGTCTCTTTTGGCGGAGTGCGTTGCGTACCGTAATGAGAAGCTTTTCCCGGTCGAGCGGCTTGGATAGATAGTCGAACGCGCCCAGCTTTGTCGCTTCGACTGCAGTATCGATCGTCCCGTGGCCGGAGATCATGACAACGGGAATTTCCGGGTGTTTGTTTCTCATTTCCTTGAGAACTTCGATGCCGTCCATCCCAGGCATCTTAATGTCGAGCAGGATGGCGTCGATGGGACGCTCTCTGGCCACCGTCAGAGCCCTGTCTCCGTTTTCCGCAAAGGCGACGCCGTACTTTTCATATTCGAGAATCATCTTGATGGAGTCGCGGATACTTTTCTCATCGTCGACAACGAGGATTGTATGCATTACCAGTCTCCTGAACAAAATGGTTCGTCGGGCAGCGCCCGACATGCGCCTGCCGTCGCCTTGTTGGCAACCTCAATTCTCAGGTATTCGGATGGAAAGTGATGATTATTGTTAAGCACGGCAAGGCCGAATTCCTGTCCCTGGTGATTTGCCCTCATATCCCGTTCATCATTGACACCGCCGACGATGAACAGGTCTTCACCTTCCTCGATGAATGTCCCGAATCGTTCAGCCGGATTTCGTGATTCGGTGATGAACGCAAGAAATGCCGACCCGAAGAAATGCTGGAGTTTATCCCTGTCGCCTGAGGCATCATGGGGGGTGTCCTGATACAAACGGGAGGGAAGACTGTTCACTCTTCGTGAAAAATCCTCCTCTGATTCATCCGAAAGCGGCAGCAGTATTCTTAGCAATGGCACTTTGAGTCCGATTACGCGGTGGTCGAACGTCGCAAGGGAGGCGAGAAGCAGTGCCAGCGCGGTATTGTTGTTCGTGAGGGACATCGAGCGGACATAGATCGCATCGACGCTTCTCGCGTCGCCAAACCTCTGACGTAATTTCTTAAAGGTCGTGCTCCTGATGAACGATTTCAACTCTATGCCGTGCTCGATGAATAGAGGAGGGAAATATTCCGCCAGGCAGCTGAAGGGGGATGATTCCTCGAATTGGAAATACGCCCGCAGGCTGTCCGGCTGATCCTGAACGGCAGGCTGCGTGTGAAGATTGTGAGTGGACAACGTCAGGATCACTATCGCAAGCACGCTTCGCATCCGCTAGACTTGAATGACTCCTGGATTGAACCTCGGGAGGTCTGGGTTATTGGCGGCGATTTCTATCCCGCGTGAAATAATCTGTCGCGTTTCCGCCGGGTCGATAATGCCGTCGACCCATAAGCGCGCCGCGGCGAAAAGCGGGTCGAGCTCGCTTTCGTACCGGCCCGAAACCTCCTTCAGGAGTTTCTGCTGTTCGTCTTTTGGAATCTGCCGGGCCCCTTTGCCCGTCATTTGCTGGAGTTTGATGCTCAACAGCGTTTCGCTTGCCTGTTTCCCTCCCATGACCGCGATCTGGGCCGTCGGCCAGGCGAAGATCAATCGCGGGTCGTACGCCTTCCCGCACATCGCGTAGTTTCCCGCTCCATAACTGTTCCCGATAATAAACGTGAATTTCGGCACAACGCTGTTGGCGACCGCGTTCACCATCTTCGCGCCGTCTTTGATGATTCCACCCTGTTCAGCCCGTGTTCCAACCATAAATCCCGTGACATCCTGAATGAAAACAAGTGGAATGGTCTTTTGGTTGCAGTTCATGATAAACCGCGCGGCCTTGTCAGCACTGTCGCTGTAAATCACACCCCCGACCTGCATCTCGCCTTTTCTTGTCTTGACAACGGCCCGCTGGTTTGCGACGATGCCGACAGCCCAGCCGTCGACCCGCGCGTAGGCCGTGATCAGCGACTTGCCGTACCCGGCTTTGTATTCTTCAAATTCGCCGCTGTCGACAATGCATTCGAGAATAGGCAGAATGTTGTACGGCTTTGTTCTATCGTCGGCCATCAGACCGTAGATCTCTCCTTGGTCGAGCCGGGGCCGTTTTGAGACGATCCTGTCAAAGACGGCGCGGGGCAAATGCCCGAGCTTCTGGATGATCTTTCGGATCGCTTCCAAACATGCCTCATCGTTGGGCATTTTGTAGTCGGTGACTCCGCTGATTTCGGAATGCATTCCGGCGCCGCCGAGTTCTTCAATGTCGGCATCCTCGCCGATGGCAGCTTTCACGAGAAACGGACCCGCGAGGAATACGTTTCCCGTTTTGTCGACGATGAGGGCTTCGTCGCTCATGATCGGAAGGTAAGCGCCGCCGGCGACGCACGGCCCCATGATCGCAGCAATCTGGGGAATTCCCATTGAGGACATGACGGCGTTGTTGCGAAAGATCCTGCCAAAATGTTCTTTGTCCGGAAAGATCTCGCTTTGCAGGGGGAGAAACACTCCCGCCGAGTCGACAAGATAGACGATCGGCAATCGATTTTCCATGGAGATTTCCTGCGCGCGGAGATTTTTCTTGCAGGTGATGGGAAACCACGCGCCCGCCTTCACGGTCGCATCGTTCGCGACGATGACGACATCGCGTCCGTGTATTTTGCCGACTCCGAACACCGTCCCCGATGAAGGCGCGCCGCCGTATTCCTCGTACATTCCATAAGCGGCAAACAAACCTATCTCCAGGAAATTGCTCCCGTGGTCGACAAGCTTTTCGATGCGCTCACGCGCGGTCAGCTTGCCCTTCTTGTGCTGCTTTTCCGCCGCCTCCTCTCCACCGCCCAATCTCACCGCACCGGCCTTTGCGTCGAGTACGCGCATGAGATTCTTGAGGTTGTCCTCGTACTTGTGGAACATCAGATTTTTCTCAAGTTTTCCGGCGGGAGGGGTCATTACGGGTGATAGGTAATAGGTTATAGGTAGTAGGTAATAGGGCTATCGCAGGTCGAGGAGATCGCGTGCGATGACGATTTTTTGGATCTCGGATGTCCCTTCGCCGATGGTCACGAGCTTGACGTCCCGATAGAATTTCTCAACCGGAAAATCCTTGGTAAAACCGTAACCGCCATGAATCTGCACCGCTTCACCCGTGGCCTGGGCGGCGATTTCGCTGGCGTAGTATTTTGCCATCGCGGATTCCCTTGAGACATCACCGCCGTTGTCCTTCTTGTACGCGGCACGATAGGTAAGGAGGCGTGCGGCCTCGATCTGCGTCGCCATTTCCGACAACTTCCATTGGATGGCCTGGAAATCGCCGATGGGCTTTCCGAACTGCCGCCGTTCCTTGGCGTATTTTACGCTGGCGTCAAGCGCTCCCTGCGCTATGCCGAGCGACAGGGAAGCGATACTGATGCGGCCGCCGTCGAGGATGTTCAGCGCCTGCGTAAACCCCGTCCCTTCCTCTCCCAGGAGATTCTCCTTCGGGACGCGGCAATTATCGAAGGCGAGAGCCGAGGTGTCACAACATCGCATGCCGAGCTTGTTTTCCTTCTTGCTGACAATGAACCCGGGAGAATTATTTTCGACGATGAACGCAGAGATCCCTTTCTTTCCCTTCGTTTTGTCAGTGATTGCCATGACGATGGTGACACTTCCCACCGAGCCGTGGGTAATGAAATTCTTGCTGCCGTTGAGGAGGTAATAGTTCCCGTCTCTCGTCGCGGTCGTTCTCATGGCACCTGCATCGCTGCCGGAGGTCGGCTCAGTCAGCGCCCAGGCGCCGATCTTTCGCCCCGCAGCCAGGTCGGGGAGGTGTTTGTGTTTCTGCTCTTCGTTTCCGTGGGAATAGAGGTGATTGGAACACAAGCTGTTGTGGGCTGCGATACTGAGGCCGATGGAGGGATCCACTTTTGAGATCTCTTCGATGATTGTGACGTACTCACGGTACCCGAAGCCCGCCCCGCCGTACTCCGGCGGAAAAATGACCCCCATGAATCCAAGCTCACCGAGTTTCTTGATGATGTCAGACGGAAATTCCTGAGATTCATCGTACTTCATCACGACGGGCTTGATTTCCTTCTCTGCGAAGCCGCGCGCCACGTCGCGGACCATTTTCATATTTTCTGTGAATTCAAAATCCATGCGTATTTCTTCTATCGTTGGTATTTCCGCTTCGCGGTGTAATTGAGAAATCTAATAAATGTAGTACGATTTCAAGCGAATTGCAAGAACTCGGTGGTCCGGATAGGGTCTCAAACAACTTATTATTAAAGCCGCAGAGTGCGCAAAGGGACCGCTGATGTTCATGATGCATTCGGACAGGGCGTATGATCAGTATGACCCAGTTTCAGCCGAAGGCCTGACCCCGATAACGAAAAGGAAGCGCGGAGAACGCTAAGGTCATTAATTTCCAGGTACCGTCCTTCTGCGACCTTTGCGATTCTTTTCTTTGCGTGCTCTGCGTTAAAGCTTTCAACCGCAAAGTGCGCGCAGAGAACGCAAAGGATACTCGTCCTTCAATCTTTGACTTTTTGCGTTAATGGTTTTCAGGCTGAGCCACTATCAAGGCCTGAATTGTCGAGCAGTTGATTGACGAGGTCGTAGGGGGACAGCTTCAGCGACATGATGCTCTCCATCTTCGAGGCAAGAAATTTTTCACGCTCCTCGTTCCAGAACTCCGTCCGGAGACGTTCGCCGACCAGCTCGTGGATGCGTTCGACCAAACGCTGCCTGCGTCTGGCGGTCAGGAGGTCGTTCGTCTTGAGGAATTCCCGGTGTTTTGCGATCAATTCCGCGACCCGGTCGACCCCTTTTCCTTCCTGGGCGGTGGTCTGAATGACGTCGGGGATCCATCCGAGGGAGTGCGGCCTGAAATTTAAGACCATTCTGATCGACATGACCGCCTGTTCTGCCCCCGCCCGGTCCGCTTTGTTCACAACGAAGAAGTCGGCGATTTCCATCAGTCCTGCCTTCATCGCCTGAATGGAATCGCCCGATTCGGGAACCAGCACCACTACTGTCGTATCCGCGGCTTGGACAATATCGAGCTCTGATTGTCCGACGCCGACAGTCTCAATCAAAATGATATCGCAGCCCGACGCGTCGAGAACATCGGCCGCCTCTTTTGCCTTCCTGCTCAATCCGCCGAGGCTTCCGCGCGAAGCCATGCTGCGGATGAATGCTCCCTCGTCCAGCTCAACGTCGGTCATCCGTACGCGGTCGCCGAGAAGCGCTCCTCCCGTAAAGGGACTCGTGGGGTCGACGGCGAGTATGCCGAGGCGGAGCGATTGGGTGCGATACAGTTTGGCGAGTTTGTTCGTCAATGTGCTCTTACCCGCTCCGGGTGGTCCCGTGATTCCGATGCGATACGCTCTTCCCGTATGAGGGTAAATTCTCTTCAGGAGGTCGGTTGCATCCGCACGCTCGTTCTCCACGATCGTGATGGCTCTCGCGATGGCTGTCCGGTCGCCGTTCACCAGCCGGTCAATGAATTTCGGGTCGATGGACATCAAAGAGGTCAGCGATGACTTCTGAAGAATTCTACGGTCTGCCTCAGTCCGTCGTGTAAAGTGACCTGGGGAGACCAGCCGCACGACTCGCGGATTTTCTTGAACGTGAGGAGGCTGCGGCGCTGTTCGCCTTTCTTGGCTGGGCCGTTGACCCGCTTGCATTGCGAGCCCGTCAGAGTTTGCAGTTCTTGAAACAATTCATTCACGTCCGTTTCAATCGAGGTCCCGATGTTGAATATATCCGACGGACGATGTTCGAGCGCGAGCATGTTCGCCCGGACGACGTCCTTCACGAAAACGTAATCTCTTGTCTGTTTTCCATCGCCGTTGATGACCGGTTGTTCGCCCTTCAGCATCTTCGTTGAAAAAATGGCAACGACGCCGGCCTCGCCATGAGGGTTCTGTCGTGGGCCGTACACATTCGCGTACCGCAGAATGACGTACCGAAGGCCGTGAACCTGTTGATAGTAGAAAAGATATTTCTCCATCGCGAGTTTGGTGATGCCGTACGGTGATAAAGGACGCGCCGGGTGTTCCTCGTCGGCGGGAAAGGAATCCTGCTCGCCATAGATTGCACCGCCCGTTGAAGCGAAAATGAACATTCCCACGCCGAACGACCTGCAGTTCTCCAGTACATTGAGCGACCCAAGGATGTTGACCGAAGCGTCAAACAGAGGGTCCTCGACGGATTTCCTGACGTCCATTTGTGCGGCATGATGGTTAACGACGTCGAAGCCTTCGGCGCGGAAGATATCCCGTATGTCCTCGTCCCGGATGTCCGCCTGAATGAACTTCGCGCGCGGGTTGAGGAATTCCTTCAGGCCCGTCGATAGATTGTCGATGACGATGACGCTGTGACCCGCATCGATGTATGCGTCTACGACGTGCGATCCGATGAACCCTGCACCTCCTGTGACGAGAATTTTCATGCGACTCCTGTTTGTTGTTGCTGTTTCAACCTCTGGACTCCCTTTTTGCCGATATCACTCCGGTAGTACGCGCCGTCGAAGGTGATTTTCCCGACCGCGAGATAGGCTCTTTCAATCGTTTCCTCGAGGTTATTGCCCGGTCCGATTGCGGTAACATTCAGGACCCGTCCACCGGCGGTCACCATCCCTTTCTTTTCTCTCTTCGTTCCGGCGTGAAACACCACGACATCCGGGTCCGACGCAGCCGCGTCGAGTCCAAAAATCTTTTTCCCGGATTCGTACGCATCGGGGTACCCGCCGGAAGCAATCACCACGCATACGGCATTCTGTTGCTTCCACACAACCTTCGTCGTCGTCAATTTCCCCGATGATATTTCCATCATGATTTCGACCAGGTCCGTCTCGAGCAGCGGGAGGACAACCTGTGTTTCAGGATCCCCAAAACGACAATTGTACTCCAGCACTTTTGGCCCGTCCTCCGTCATCATGATTCCGGCGTACAGGCAGCCCTTGTAGGGGCGGTTCTCCTTTGCCATCCCGCGCAGTGTCGGGCGGATGACGGTTCGCTTGATCTTTTCAATCATCTCTTCATTCGCGAGCGGGGCGGGGGCATATGCGCCCATGCCGCCGGTATTCCTTCCCTGGTCGTTGTCGAAAATGCGTTTGTGGTCCTGCGCGGGCGCGAGCATGATGGATTCCTTTCCGTCCGTCAATGCGAGAAAAGAAGCTTCCTCGCCGGTCAGGCATTCTTCTACAACGACCTTCGAGCCAGCTTCACCGAAGACTTTCTGACTCATCATCGCGTCGAGGGCCTGGAGAGCCTGTTCTTTCGTCTCGCAGATTGAAACGCCCTTGCCGGCCGCGAGGCCATCGGCCTTGACGACAACCGGGTAGGGAACGTTCAAGAGATATTGTCTCGCCTGAGTGTACTCCGACTGGTCGAAGGCAGAGAAATCCGCCGTCGGGATTTTGTATTTCTTCATAAACTGCTTCGAGAAGAGTTTGCTTCCTTCGAGTACCGCTGCCGATTTTCGCGGTCCGAAAATCCGTAATCCGCGCGCCTCGAACGCATCCACGATCCCATCTATCAGCGGTTGCTCGGGTCCGACGACTGTTAGATCAATTGATGCGGTCTGGGCGAACTTTGCTAATCCCTCGATGTCCGTAATTTTCAGCGGTACAATTTCCGCTATCTCACCTATGCCGCCGTTGCCGGGTGCGCAAAAAATCCTTGAGGCATGCGGGCTTTGCCGGAGTTTCCACACCAGCGCGTGCTCCCGTCCGCCGGATCCGATGACTAGAATGTTCATATGCCGGAGGTCAATCCACCAGGAATCTGAGAATCTTTGCCAGCTCGCCGGTCAGTTTCACGCGGTCGTATTTTTGAACGACATCTTCTCTTGGCTTGGGAAGCCGGTTCTGTTCAAACAATCTGTACATGTTCAAGATTCCGGAAGCGATGCCGGCTACATCCGTGGGATCGGTAATCGTGGAGGCATCCGTTTCCCGGAGGGTGTCGCGAATAAAACCGTCCGGCACGCACGCCAACACCGGTTTCCTCGCCCCCATGTATTCATACACCTTGCCCGGTGACTGGCTGTCGTTGTTGAGCATAACCCATAGCACATCGGAAGATACAAGATACTGAACACAATGCTGGTGGTCAAGGTAGCCGGTCGTCGTGACGTCGCCTTCCAATCCCATCGATGTGATCATTTTCAGGAACTTGTCGTGGAAATTTCCTACAAAGCACGCTTCGATACGACCCTTGAGCTCTGGGTAGTCGGTGAAAACCTTCCTGAGCGCCTCGAAGAAATATCTTGGGGAACGGTCACCATAGAACACCCCTGCGTGGGTGATGCGCATTTTGTGCGTTCGGGCGACTGCGGGAGATTTGCTGTCGGAAAAATCCTGCGGGTCGTATCCCTGGGGGAGTATGATCACATCATCGTATGATAGAAACTTAAAGCGGCGGAGCAGCAACTCCTTCACGCGCCGATTTGTCGTAATGATTTTTGATGAGCTGTGGAGGACTGCTTTTTCCAGCTTGTAGTTCCACAGCTTATGGAGCGGCGTGGGATAGTATTTGAACGGATTTTCATGCCACGCGTCGCGATAATCGAGCACGAGTGGTTTGCCGAGTCTCTTCTTCAGCTCGGCGCCGATGAGGAAGTCCGTATAGGGGGGGGCTGTAGCGAAAATGGCATCAATCGGTTTTTCCTCGGACATCTTTACCACGGTTTCCAGCGCCTTCCGCTTCCATCCAATTTTGTTGTCGGGGACAAATAATGTGTCACTCAAGAAAGTAAGGACCTTGCGCCAGGGCTCTGACGGCATCTTCACCACTCCTTTTTTCCTGAAGAGTCGATTCGGGTCGAGCGAGCCAACCCGGACAATGTCGATGTGCAGATGGTGGAGCTCGTCAAGGAGCGTGTAGTCCTGGGCGTAGTATCCCGTCGGCGTCACCGTGAGGACAATCGGTTGCCAGCCGAATTGAGGAAGATACTTGACAAATTTCAATGTTCGCTGGACACCGCTGAGTCCCAGAGGGGGAAAGTAATAGGCGATGACGAGAACCGTTCGAGTGTATGAGCCGGGGGCACTCATCGGCGCGGTTTAGACGATGATGAGATTTTTGGGAGAACGGTTGAGAATTTCACATTGGCCGTCGGCAATGACGATATCGTCTTCTATCCGTACACCGCCGAGTTTTGGAACATAAATCCCCGGTTCTATCGTAACGACATTGCCCGCAGCCAGTATCGCCTTGCTCTGCACGGAGATTCTCGGCGCCTCATGAATCTGCAAACCCAGGCCATGTCCGAGCGAATGGCGAAAATGCTTATCGTATCCCTCTGCTTTGATGTAATTGCGTGCAACGGCATCCAACTCACTGGCTTTTATTCCGCTTTTCGCTGCTTCGATTGCCCGCAATTGAGCAGTGAGGACGACGTCGTGGATTTTCCTTGCTTCGGGTGAAGGTCTCCCGAGCGCAATCGTGCGCGTCAAATCGCTGTGGTAGCCATGAACGACACACCCGAAATCAAGCGTGACGAATTCGCCCCAGCGCATCTTCTTCGCTGTCGGTTTGCCGTGCGGCAATGCCCCCCGTTCACCGCTGACCACAATCGGCTCGAACGCATCCCCGTCGGCACCGTGCCTTCGCTGTCGATAGGAGATTTCCGCAGCTATGTCCAGCTCGGAGACGTCCGGTGCGATGAGTTCGAGGATTTCGAGAAAAACCTTGTCGGTAATGAGGACTGCCTTTTTGATACTATCGATTTCACTTGCATCCTTGATGCTCGCAATCTGCTCGACCACGTCCACCTTTGGAACAAATCGAACGGCAGGGAAGAGTTTTTTCAGCTGTTTGTAGTGGGACAGAATTAGCGCATTCCCATCGACTGCGACACGCCAGCCCGGCCGTATCAACTTCTGTTTTCGGATCTCTTCGAATGAACTTTCCGGCGCGATGAAAGTTTGCCAACCCTTCACCTCGTTCCGTATCTGCTGCGCGTACCGCCCGTCCGTGACGAAGGACGCAGATTTCCGGGTGACGAGCCCGATGCCGCTGGATCCCGAGAAGCCACTGAAGTACCGGAGGTGCGGCAAGAACGTCACGAGAAACGCATCGATGCCGAGCCCGTCAAACAGTCTCCGGAGTTTTTCGAGACGTGCGCGTTGGGGATGACCGGCAGGGATCATATACGGTAATTCGGGGCCTCTTTGGTTACGCGGATGTCGTGCGGATGACTTTCCCGGAGTCCTGCCTCCGACATTTTCATGAACTGCGGTTTAGTTTTCATTTCCTTGATGTTGGCACAGCCGCAATACCCCATTGCGGCACGCAATCCGCCCGCCATCTGATAAACGATGTCAGCGAGGGAACCCTTGTACGGCACGAGGCCTTCGATGCCTTCGGGAACAAGCTTCGGCAGGCCCTCTTCGACGTCCTGGAAATACCGGTCGCTGCTTCCTTTTTTCATCGCTTCGAGTGAACCCATGCCGCGATATACCTTGTAGCTTCGTCCTTCGAGCAGCACTTTTTCGCCGGGACTTTCTTCGACGCCGGCGAACAGACTGCCAATCATCACGGAATCGGCCCCCGCGGCGATGGCCTTTGCAATATCACCCGTTTGTTTGATGCCTCCGTCCGCGATGAGCGGGACGTTCGAGCGCATCGCGACCTTTGCGCATTCATAAATCGCGCTCACCTGAGGCACCCCGACGCCGGCGATAATGCGTGTCGTGCAAATCGAACCGGGGCCGATTCCCACTTTCACGGCATCGATGCCCGTGCGGATCAGATCTCTCGTCGCTTCGGCGGTTCCTACGTTTCCGGCGATGATCTCGCATCCGGTGTAGGACTTCTTGATGCGCTTTACCATTTCGATGACGCCGCGCGAATGGCCGTGCGCTGTGTCGACAATAATAACGTCGACGCCTTCACGCACCAGGGCTTCGGCCCGCTCGAGTGTATCCTCCGTGACTCCGACTGCCGCACCCACACGCAGGCGTCCTTGCGGGTCCTTGCAGGCGTTAGGGAATTTTTTCTTCTTCTGTATATCTTTGAACGTGATCAATCCGCGAAGCTTTCCGCTCTTGTCGACAACTGGAAGCTTTTCAATCTTGTGTTTCTGGAGAATCCGTTCGGCCTGGTCGAGCGTTGTCCCGAGGGGAGCGGTGACGAGGTTGCCGGTCGTCATGATTTCCGATACATCGAGGTCGCGGTTCGGTTCGAAGCGAAGGTCCCGGTTGGTGACGATACCGACGAGCTTTCCGTCCTCACTCACGATGGGGATGCCGGAGATCTGAAAACGGCCCATGAGCTGGAGCGCTTCGCCGACCGTCTGATGCGCATGCATCGTCACGGGGTCGAGAATCATCCCGCTCTCTGAGCGTTTGACCCGGTCCACCTGTGCCGCCTGCTGATCGATGGTCATGTTCTTGTGCAGAATCCCGATGCCGCCTTCACGCGCGATCGCGATCGCAAGCCCGGCCTCGGTCACGGTGTCCATCGCGGCGGAGACGAGGGGGATGTTCAGTCTGATATTGCGGGAAAGCCTCGTAGAAATATCGACATCGCGCGGGAGTACGCTCGATTTTCGCGGAATGAGGAGGACGTCGTCGAATGTGAGACCGTCACCGATGAATTTCTTAGTTGGCATGTGAGAATGTAGGGTTATTCTATGTGATTATTCAAACGCGGGGATTCCCGTGATGTCTTCTCCGACGATCAAGGTGTGCATCTCGTGCGTACCTTCATACGTTTTCACAGACTCGAGGTTTGCCATGTGCCGCATGACGGGATACTCGTCGAGGATGCCGTTGGCGCCAAGAATCTCCCTTGCGATGCGGGCGATCTCCAGCGCGTGGTGGACATTGTTGCGCTTCGCGAGAGACACTTGCTGGTATGTCAGTTTTCCCTGGTCCTTCAATTTACCGAGCTGGAGGCACAGGAGCTGGGCTTTGGTGATCTCTGTGACCATGTACACAAGCTTTTCCTGGGTGATCTGGAATGACGCGATCGGTTTTCCAAACTGGATGCGCGATTTGGCGTAGTTCAGTGCAGCGTCATAACAGGCCATTGCTGCGCCGATGGCACCCCAGGCGATCCCGTATCGGGCCTGACTCAGGCACATCAGGGGCGCTTTTAGTCCATCTGCCTTGGGAAGAAGGTTGTCCTTGGGGATGGCGCAATCCTGAAAGATCAGTTCGGAGGTCACCGACGCACGGAGGGAGAGCTTGCCGGTCATCTCGGGCGCGGAAAATCCCATGGTTCCTTTTGTAATCAGAAATCCGCGAATGACGCCCTTCAACTTTGCCCAGACGATGGCCACATCTGCGATCGTTCCATTCGTGATCCACATCTTGGCGCCGTTGATAAGATAGTGTCCGTCCTTTTCTTCGGCACGCGTGATCATTCCTCCCGGATTCGAGCCGTAATCCGGTTCAGTCAATCCGAAGCATCCAATTTTTTCTCCCTTCGCGAGTTTCGGGAGCCAGTAATCTTTCTGTTGTTCCGAGCCGAACGTATAAATCGGATACATGACGAGCCCGCTTTGCACGGATGCGAAACTTCGTACTCCGCTATCACCGCGTTCCAGTTCCTGCATCACCAGGCCGTAGGCGACATTGTTCATCTCCGCGCACCCGTACCGGGCGGGGAGCGTCGAACCAAACATCCCGAGCTCAGCCATTTTGGGGACGAGGTCGGCAGGAAATGTGCCCGCGCGATTGTGCTTCTCGATGACCGGGAGAACGTTGTCGTCGACAAACTCGCGCACGGTGTTGCGTACCAGGATTTCCTCTTCGCTCAGAGAATCGTCGAGGAGGCAGTAATCAACACCCTGAAACTTCAGCATAGGGAAGGCATTCGTTTAACGTAAATAAGAGAAACGCCCTGTGACACGAACCTGCAGGGCGTGAAACAAAGAATTTCGTAAGAAAATTAAGAAAATAATGATGGAAAAGCAAGCTCCGGGTCGATTGCGTATTATTCTCATTATTGAGTGCTGTGTCCTCCCCCGCTTATTTCAGCGCTCGCCCTGGAACGTTTCAATTCAGGGTCCTCGCTTGCAACGCTCATTTCAGCGTCCCCGCTGAAATGTACCGGGCGTGGTCCAATATCCGACCGCGAGGACGCGGTCGGGAGCAGTGTCACGATTTCAAACTGAGGCACCTCCCCGAGGTCGATTGTACTACTCGACCTTTAGGTTGTATTCTTTGATCTTGAGATAGAGGGTTTTGGAACTGATGCCGAGTGCATCGGCGGTCAGTTTGCGGTTGCCTTTGAAAACCTTCAGCACTTTTTCGATGTGTTGCTTCTCAAGATTGTCGAGGTTGAAGGTAGCGGTCGGGGCTTCAACCTGTTGGTCTCTGAGGTGGAGGTCGGGAAGGTCGATTGTTTCGCCGCGGGACAGAATGATGGCTCGCTCGATGACATGCTCCAGCTCGCGAATGTTCCCGGGCCAGTCGTACATCATCAATGCCTCGAGTGCTTCCTTGCTGAGCTTCTTGGGTTCCTTCGCTTTCGACTTTTTCTTCAAAAAGTGTTCGGTGAGCAGCGGAATATCATCCCGGCGGTTCGTGAGCACCGGCATGTAGAGCGTGATGACGTTGAGCCGGTAGAGAAGGTCATCGCGAAAACGGCCCGCCCGCGCTTCTTCCTGGAGATTCTTATTCGTCGCCGAGATAACGCGGACATCGGCGGTCAATTCGACCGTGCCGCCGACGCGGCGAAAACTTCCCGTTTCCAGAAAACGCAGCAGCTTCGGCTGGATGACCGGACTGATGTCGGCGACTTCGTCGAAGAAGAGCGTCCCGCCGTTGGCGACCTCGGCGAGACCCGGTTTCGCAGTGTATGCATTCGTGAACGCTCCCTTCTCGTGGCCGAACAATTCGCTTTCGAGGAGGGTGTCGGGGATGGAAGAACAATTGACGGGCACGAACGGACGGTTTTTTCGCGGGCTGTGGCGATGGATGAGGTGCGCAATGAGTTCCTTCCCCGTCCCGCTGGCACCCTGGATTAACACGATGGAATCACTCTCTGCCACCCGTTGAGCACGCTCGATGATCTCCTGTATTGGCTTGCTGTTTCCGATGATTTCGAACGTCCCCGCTTTTCGCGAGAGTTCCTGCTCCATGAGCTTATTGTCGATGGAGAGCTTCTTCCGTTCGATGGCACGCTCGATGGTTTGCTCGATCTGGTCGATGTCATAGGGCTTGGCGAGTACTTCGTACGCCCCGAGCTTGGTGGTCTCGACCGCCATTTTTACGTCGGCGTACTGCGAGAGGATGATAACCTGGGAAGAGGGAGAATGTTCCTGGATGAACTGAAGCACTTCTGTACCGCTCACGCGCGGCATCTTGATGTCGAGGAGAACGACATCGTACAATTTTTTCTGAATGAGATTGATGGCCTCGGCGCCATCAAAGGCGAGATCGATTTCGTACGTTCCTGATTCCTGAAGTTCCTCCCTGAGCATAGTCGTCAACGACGCTTCATCGTCGACGATCAGAATGTTGTAGCGTTGCGGCATCTCCGGGCTCCTTCTTCAACCGCGAAGGAGACTTTATTCGGTCAGCACCCGCTCTATCGTCGTCAGAAGGTCGACAAGGTCGTACGGTTTGCTGATAAAGTCTTCGGCACCAAGTTTCTTTGATTCAATCGCATTCTTGAGGTCGGCGAATGCAGTGAGCATGATAACTTTCAACTGAGGGTAGTTCTTTTTGATGAACTTCAAAACTTCGAATCCATCGACCTTCGGCATTTTGATATCGAGAAGCACGAGATCGAATTTTTTGTTTTGAACAATGGAAATTGCTTCATCCCCATCTGAAGCAGATTCTACCTGATATCCCTCGCTTGCAAGCTCGCTGCTCAGGACCGTTCGAAGAGCTTCTTCATCATCGACAACGAGAATGCTATGTTGATTTTGCATCCAGGACTCCTTCCGCAAATATTGCTAAATAATCAACGAATTGTTGGTGCTAACGTGTGGCAAGGTAATGAAAACAAAGCAAAAAGTCAACTTCCACTACGGTTACCGAATTGCCCTATAAAAAAGGTAACCGAAAGGGTTTGAAAAACGATTCGTTGCCTCATAATATAGGTAACCCAAATACTATGAGGTTACCGGTGACGAAACAGTCGAAAAAGGAGTATATCA
>JBEKTW010000028.1:0-34808 GCA_049515655.1 Bacteroidota bacterium | reverse complement strand
ATCAATCCCGCGACAGAACGCGGGATTTCTGATAAAATGACTTCTCCACGTTCCTATCAATCCCGCGACAGAACGCGGGATTTCTGATAAAATGACTTCGTCATTTTATCATCAACATCTTCTTGATGTCTGTGAATCCGCGTCCTGAGCTTGCCGAAGGATTCCCAGCTTGCAAGCGGTAGAAGTAGATACCACTTGAGAGTTGATTTCCTCTATCATCGCGCCCATCCCAAATGGCGACGTGGCTGCCTGCCATCATCTCTTGGTCCGCAAGCGTTCTCACTTTCTGGCCAAGTATGTCGTACACAAAAAGCCTGACGCGGTCGGCAACCTTAAGCGTGAACCGAATGCCTGTTGAAGGATTGAACGGGTTGGGGTAGTTCTGCTCCAGTCGGAAAGCTGAGGGTGGGATGTTGGACGAACCGCCCACCGAGGTTATCATCTCGGAGACAGGGCGCTTCCACAAACCGTCGTGCCGGCTCGCTGCGTAGAGAGTCGAATCGAGAATTGCCAGCGAAGTAAATAGTCTGGCGCCCGGCAACCCCGTGCCCTCACCGAGCCAGGTAGCTCCGGAGTCCCTCGAACAATAAATTCCATCTCCTCCATACACCGAGGCGAAAACCGCATCGGGGGTAACAGCAATGGAAAGGATCTCGCCGAGTCCGCAATTGAGGGCCGTCCAGTGCTCTCCGTTATCCGTTGAGCGATAGAGATCGGCATTGGAGCCGGCGAAGATCTCTGCGCCGGATCCGCACACAACGGCAGCGATCCATGGTTCAATGAGACCCGTGAGAAGTTGTGTCCAGCCGGCGCCATTGTCTGTCGAACGGTAGATGAAGGAATCGGTCGCCGCGAATATTGTTCCCGTCGAGGAGAAGGCAAAGCCGTTCACCCACCGCGTGCTGTCAAGCGGCATGACTTGTTCCCACGTGCTGCCGCTGTCAGTCGAACGGTAAGCTCCCCTGCCGTTTGTTCCGGCGAAGATCCACCCATTCTTGTTGACCGCGATACAGTTTGTAGGGGGAAAACTGTTGCCCCCATAAAATATCCCGTTCCAGGTTACCCCTCCGTCCGTTGAGCGCATGAGTCCCTGGCCGCAGTAGTCAAGAAGATTCCCCGATGAATCCACAGCCATCGCCATGACATCGGACTGGAAATTGTTCGCTCTATCCGTAATGCTCGACCAGGTATCCCCACCGTCGGTTGAAGCAAATGCTCCGCAGGAGTAGGTCCCTGTGAAGATCTGCCCGGTCTGAGTCACGGTCAGCGCCGAGATCCACGGCTCGAACAACCCCGTGTTGCGTTCTGTCCAACTTCCGCCATTATCGGTTGAGCGAAAAACCCCGCCGCCCCGGAAAATTCCTGCATAGACGGTCCCTGCCGAATCAGTTGCAAGACAGCTCACGACGGGGAATGCGATACCGCTGCTTGCCGATGACCAGGTGATTCCGTTGTCGGTTGAACGAATGATCCCGCTATAAGTTCCGGCGTAGACCGAATGCGCGGAATCCACACAGAGAGCAAACGCCTCGGTGTTGTCCGATATCATCGTCCAGATAGTCCCGTCGTTTGTAGAGCGGAACACGCCTGCGCCGTAGACGACGTTAAAAAGCGATCCATCCGGTTTGTATGCCAGTCCGGAGGTCGTCTGATAGAGGGCCGAGTCGTTCGCCAGCGTCCAGTGCAAGCCGTCGTCGGTCGACCGATACAGTCCCGTTGTCGTACCGGCCATGATGACGTCGCCTGGACTCACGGCGATTCGGGGAGTATTAACGATGACACCCCCTCCGGTTACCGTGCCTATGTTATCCCAGTCGTCCCCGTTGTCGGTTGACCGGAGCACGCCGTTCACGCTGCCCGCGAAGATCATTCCTCGGGAGTTGATCGCAATGCATTGGATAGTGGCGACCGGGGTATTCAGATGAGTCCAGTTTTGCCCGTTGTCTGTCGAGCGATAGGCGGCGTCATTGGTCGTGCCTACAAATACCGTTCCGTCATGACTGATCGCGATCGCGTTGATGTGATACATTGTATTGGAATTCTGCAGTTCGCTCATGATTTTTGACCAGCTTCCGCCGCCGTCGGTCGAGCGGAAAACATCGCCCGATTGAGTGCCTGCGTATTGCACGGTTCCCCGAATCGCCAGCGCCAGCACATTTCCGCCGTACGGACCTTTGCATTGCACCCATTGCGCATTGGCGGGTTGGGAAACCAAACCGGCGAATGTCAGAAGCGAAACCGCCAACAGTATCATCCTTTTCATGGAGTTCTCCTTTATGGTTGATACCAACAGAAATGCGTGCGTGTTGCGCCCGGGCGGCTTGGCAGGGAAAAGCAGAAATGAAACTGCAGTTCTCTCTCGGGCCACAGAACCGCGCCGCCGCATGCACTTCAATAACTCATGTCAAACTTACGGCAAGAATGTATTGCCTTTTTAAATCAAAATCAAGGTCAATTAGCCTTTACTTCGTGTTTCAAAATTATTTTTGCATCGGCCGCACTGACATAGTAGATGAAATAAGAAGGTGGAGATACTACTAGCCTCCATACGAGGTTGTATTTATACGCTGTATCGACTTTTGTCGGGAGTATGACAAGCTTCGGAGAGCTAAAAACCTTGTACTTCTTTGTCCCTAAATCTCTTTCCACTGCTGCGATGGCTCCGGCTGTGTCGACGGATTGCAAAAATGAGCAATTGACGTTCAGAAAGATCCTCGATCCAAGACTGATCACCCTGCCAGATCCGCCTATCGTAAATCCAACTTCAGTTTGTTCCACTGGAATGCCATTAATAGCCTGCTCAAACTGTACAAACCACCATCCATTGTTTGAATATATCCTCTTCTTCGTTATGTTTTTTGAAGAGATCGAGAGCTGGTCAGCGTAGTCGTCTATCAACTTCCTCCCCATCTCTTCGACCGACGATTCCGTCAGCTGATCTTTTGTTAGACCGTAATTTGAAATTCCGACATTGACACCGACCATTCTGTCGCGCTTCTGTCCACTTGCTCCGAAAGCGCACAGGAATAATCCCACAAACAACCAAAGTCCGATGGGAATCCTTCTAATGGCTTGCATGGCTTCATCCCTTCGAAAAGATAAATCTAGTCTTCGGAAACCCATATCAAAACTCGACACAAAGTTATGGCAAAGAAGGGAAATAGTCAAGTCGACGAGCCCCGACACGATCACCGGGGCTCCATGCCTATATTAAGTCTGACATTCAAAGTGCAGCAGGATGTACCGATTTGAACTTTGTTCTTCAGACTCGTATATTGCGTCCGTCATTTCCAGCGGCGTTCTCTCCAATACAAGAGAATTCTTCTCAACCCACATTCTTTGGGACGCTGGGAAGTGATCAATGATTCACGCGTTCCCTGATCCGATTCAGAATATGCCAGGAGGATTTGTGATACGAAAACAAACATGGTTGTTGTTGGTGGCATGTGTCATTTCCATCTCCTGCAAAGAGACTGACACCATCTATGAACCCGTCAATTCGTTGACGGACCAGGCGGTGAAACCCGCCGTCATTTACACCTTTCCCGGCGCAAACAGCATTGGTCCATACAACGGTTTCTCATCGACCATCACTGTTCGCTTCAATAAGCTAATGGATCTACCGTCACTCCAACATGCTGTTCACTTTATTTCCACCGTTGGCGACCTGCTGCCGGACACCAGCGCCATTTCGATCAATCAAGGAGATGTGGCTTCAATTACGCCAATCCGGTCGAACCTTAACTTTCCTCTCCTATGGAAAGTCGGTCGAAGTTATATCCTGCGTATCGATTCGACCGCAAAAGACATCAATGGCAACAACCTGATTCCTTCGTTCGAGATGACATTCATACCGGAGCCGTATTTCCGCGTAAAGACCTTCGCCCCTGTTTCAGGTGCGATAAACGTCAGTACAAGTACTCTCCAGATAGGATTCAATGCATCGGTGGACACGTCAATTCGGTCCCGGATAATCACCTCACCCCCGGTTTACGGATTGTGGCATTACGCATCCATCAGCGGAGGTCTTTTTGATTCAAGCCAATTCATTTTCCAGAGCAGCTCGGGATTTACTATCGGAACAACTTACACAATATCGATTGGATCTAATGCTGTCGACAAGAACGGAGATCCACTGGCCGGGGGTTTTGCGTCTTCATTCACGACCGTTCCTTTCGCTGTGACCAGTACGTCTCCCAGTAGTGGGAGCACTAACTGGTCTCCTTCATCATCGAGAATTTCCGTCTCTTTTAGTGATTCACTTGATACTTCGACAGTTCCGGCAGCATTCAGGATAAATCCTCCTATTGCGGGCCAGATTTCATATTCATCAAACCCACGAACTTTCTCTTTCACTGCGTCGACTAACTTCCTGCCGGACACAGTTTACACGATAATAATCGATACGTCGATACGGTCGAAAGCGCAAGCAAGGCTGTCTCAGCCGTACGGCTTTTCGTTCATGACAGGCCCCACAAACTCGGGAGCATCACCCTTTTATGTGGGTTCCACAAGTCCGAGTAATGGCGATACGACCGTGATTCCCGGGTACAAGGTTTGGATTTATTTCAACAGTGCTATCGACACCGCGAGCACCCGGAATGCATTTAGCATAACACCATCGGTAAGCGGACTTATATCATTCCCTTACTCCGGCGCTCTCTCTTTTTCCCCAATCAAGCCCTTCCCTCTCTCGACCCGATACACAGTCACAATTGCCAGCTCGATCACCTCAACGAGCGGCATTTCTCTTGGATCGCCCTACACCTTCTCTTTCACTACGGTGCCATTTGAAGTAACACAAAGCTATCCCAGCAACGGTTCGACGCAGGTTTCAACAACATATTACATAGAGGTGTATACGACCGATGCCATAGATACGAGCACAATTCGTAGTGCATTTAGCATAACTCCTTCCGTCGGCGGAAGCTTTGGTATTTATTCGGATGCCTCTAGCTTTTATTTCACTCCTTCGACACTATTGCAGCCATACACAGTATACACCGTAACAATTTCATCGGCGCTGCATTCAAAATCGGGAGCCCCGCTAGCTTCGCCTTATACATTTGCTTTTGCGACAGGGGACTGACGCGCAACAGAAATTCCTGCTCAGCGCTTGTCGCCTTCCATCGTAAGAGATGACACGCGACCTCCTCACTAACACCCCCATCATTGAATAGTGGCGGGGACTTGAGGTATCCGAAAACCCTTTACGCGATTAAGTTGACACTCTCTCCTGAATTCGTTACCTTGTTAGTATGAGAAGAACGCCCCAAGAGGAGCGGACATGAGAGTTCTTTGAAAACCTGCCACACGCGAGTATGGTAGGTTTTGTCGTTTTAGGAGAGAAGCAGGGTCCGTGGAGGTTTTAGGTTTCAAGTTTCAGGTTGTAGGGTTTGGGGTTTGGGGTTCGCGTTTGGGGGTTTGGGGTTCGCGTTTGGGGGTTTGAGTTTTGGGTTTCGCTTGGAAACAGAATGCTGTGTTTTGTTCGCTCTTGCTCTTCATCTACAACGAATTTCAATACATAACTAAATCATAATTTCCACAAACAATCTCATGGAGGGTATTATGAAAAGACTTACTCTTTTTGTTTGCCTGCTGGCTCTTCTTACTCTTGCATTCGGGCTGACGGCACAAGCAACGCTACAACCGCGTGCGGTGAAATCGGGTAACTGGAGCGACACCTTGACGTGGTCGACGAACAAAGTTCCGACAGGTACCAACAGCGTTACCATCTGTGGCAACTTCACGGTTACGGTTGATATCAATAACGCCATCTGCACCAGCTTGCACCTTGGAGATAACGCCCTTGCGGATAGCGGCTTCGGTATCCTGGTTTTCAGTCCGTCAAGCCAACTTACAACCAACAACACCTTCACGTGGGGCACCGGGATCGCAGCCGACTCGGGCACCGTTGATATGACGAACGGCGGGAAGCTGGCACTCGGGGGAAACGTAACGGTGACGGCTGCGCAAGCGCACCTGTATGCAGGAACGGGCACAATCGAATTCAGCGTCGGAGATGTCACCCTCACGAGCGTGGCACCGTATAACAACGTGACGCTGTACAAAGGAGCTGCGAACACACTGACGCTCGCGAATGATATGATTGTCGGCGGGATCCTGACACTTGAACAGGGTTATATCTCGACCGGCTCTTACAAAGTTGATGTCACAAACACAGATCCCGGAGCTGTCGCGGCGACGGACGGCATCATCAACGGGACAATCAGGCGTGCCTTTAACGGAACCGACGCTACGGGAACCTACATTTTCAACGACGCTTCGACATACTACACGGCAAATGGCACGAATCCGACCTCGGCAATGTTCCAGTCATTTCCGAACACATTCCCAACGTACGGCAATGGTCCAACGAGTTATGCCACCAAACGGTACTACACAATCACCACAACCGGCGGCTCGGGGAGTCGCACGCTCTCGCTGAGCGTACGGAACGGCACCTATGGATTAGACGTGGATGAACGCAATGGATACTCCTCCCTTAATCTAAGGCTATGGGAGGGAAATGGCGCTGTCTGGACATCCATGGGTGGAACTGCCTACGCGAGCGTGACGAACCCTCCAAGCTCTGACGCAGTGTCTTTAAGCATCAGTTCATTCTCAGGGGTAACGAATCCTCCGAAAACTCGCGCAGCGTCTGGAATGATCGGTTCGTCCTCCGATTGGACCATGTCTGGAGGTACAGGCCTCCCCATTGAGCTCGCGTCATTAACAGCGAGCGCAGTCGTCAACAATGTCAGTCTGAAATGGTCGACAGTAAGTGAGACGAACACGATGGGATTTTACGTGGAGCGCAGCAGCAGCAAGACGGGACCGTTCACCGCGGTTAGCTCCCTCATTGCCGGTGCCGGGACATCACTGGAACAGCACAACTATTCTTACACGGATAACAGTGTCAGCTCCGGCACGTACTACTATCGCCTCCATGAGGTTGACAAGAACGGCGCTGGTTCATATTCGAGCGTCATCACGGTCACGGTGAGCGGCGTGTCGGGGGTTGGCGACAAAAGGCCTTTGCCGACAGAGTTTGCCCTTCAGCAGAATTATCCGAACCCTTTCAACCCGATGACGGTTGTCAGTTATCAGTTGCCGGTTGGCAGTTACGTCACGCTAAAGGTCTATAATATGCTTGGACAGGAAGTGGCGACGCTGGTGAATGGCATGCAGGAAGCGGGATACAAATCGGTTGAATTGGATGCATCGAACATGCCGAGCGGTTTATATATCTACCGGCTGACCGCGGGGACGTATACGTCCGTTCGAAAAATGGTTTTGATTAAATAGTGATATTCCCCGCCTTATCGTCAAATCGAAAGCCGGTTCAGTTGTATGGACCGGCTTTCGTGTCTCTCCCCGTGTCTGAACCTTGATTTTGGGGATTATAGGATTACCATGATTAAGATAATCGAGGTAATCGTGTGAATCGAGCGAATCGTGGTTCAAACGGCGACCGATGAATCTCCCGGGGATGTGTCGGGATGACGCGTGGGTGGACAGGAATGGCGGCGCGGCTTTCTTGTTTCAGACCGCTGATAGTCAAACTCCACCATAATCGATTCCGATCCGTGATTCAAATGATGAAAATGATAAGAAATTGCAACCCACAGACCGCTGGTAGTCAAACTTTACCATCATCGATTCCGAACCATGATTTTGGGGATTACAGGATTGCCATACCTCCCCGTGATAAACCGTTAAAACGGTTTCTTTATGGATGGGGTTGATTTTCCCCACAGCTGAAGCTGTGGGTTATGTGGCTGTCTAGCAGTTCGAGAGTGCTGCACCAACCACATGCCTATGACTAAAGTCATGGGATCTAACGAGGTCCTCACATAATTCGTGTGCCACAGTCCCCTGCCTGCCGGAGCGACTCGTCCGCCGACCAGTCCGCCGAAGCGACCTGTCTGCCGACTTGTCCGCCGAAGCGCAGCGTAGGCGGAAGTTCCGAAGGGACGCAGGCGGGAGCGGCGCGAGCTAACGCACAAATTCCCTCGGTGCGATTCCTTCGAACGTCATTGAATGCCGTCTGAAAATCCGGCGGCTTATTTCACCATGATTTTCAGGGGTTCTCTGATGCTCCTTTTATCGATCGTTATCGTGAGTACACGGGAATCCTTCTCCCAGCTCCATTTCCCCTTCGAAAGCGTGCGGTCGCCGATCTTTACCGCGTGCGGCTCTCCAGCATCGTGAATGCGCACAGTATAACCGCGTTTTGAAACCTGGCCTTTGAAGCTGCCCTTCACCGGGCCGATGACTACTGTTGACACACCGTCGTTCGTCGATTTGTACACAATATCGGTCTTTGCATACCGTCCTAATTTGTAATCAAGAGAAAGACCATCGTCCTCGTACACCGTAAACCTGCCCGGTGATTTTCCGAAGATGTCGATGTACAGAAGATCGACCGGTTTTTCATCGGTGTATTCCATGTCGGGCTGGCGGACTATGATCGAACCTGATTTGACGAACACAGGCATCGTCTCTACCGGATATGTTTCGCTGATCATCCGGCCGCCGCTGTAAGCCTTCCCGGTGAAAAAGTCTTCCCATTCGCCGGGGGGCAAGTAAATGTCCTTCTTGCCCGCCGAGTCGGTCACCGGTGAGACGAGCATCTCTTTGCCGAAGAAGTATTCGTAAGGATGCGAGTACGCCTGGTCAAGCTCCGGAAATTCGAGGTAGAGGGGACGGACCACGGGAAGAGCTGTCTCGCAGGCTGTCCTGCAGTATGAATAAATATACGGCAGCAAACTGTAGCGCAGTTTGAAATATTTTTTCACTATATCGATCCCCTGCTGGCCGTAGGTCCAGGGCATCCTGGCATTGCCTTCCTGGGGATTTTCATAGGCGCTGTGCATGCGGAGAAGGGGACTGAACGCGCCGAACTCGACCCACCTGGCATAGAGGGAAAAACTGATGTCCTTGTTGATAAATCCCCCGATGTCGTGCGTGATATACGGCATCAGCACGTTGCCTCCCTGCGCCGTAAAGGGAACCTGATATTCAAGCACGTCCCATTCACCGTGCGTATCCCCGGTGAAGAATGCAGGGTAACGGTGATTGCCCCAGCCGCCGTAGCGGCTGAAGATGAAACCCCTCTTCTTTGTCTGCCGCTCGGTGAAGTCGTAAAAAACGCGGTTGGTCCACATTTGACTGCTCAAACCGTCCATCTCGCACGATCCCTGTCCGCCGTCCACCCACCAGAAACTGACTCCCTGATCGATCAACGGCTTGTGCAGCACGTCCATGAACACTTCAGCGTCCTGTTTCCTGGCAAGGTTAAACCTGATCCCGGTCGCGGGAATGCGGTCTGTTATGATTACCGGCGCGGCAACGATCCCACCATCCCCTCCCCAGTCGTGAACGCGAAGCGCTATAAGGTTCTTTTCGCCGTACCTGACGTGCGATGAAACATAGGTCCCTGTTAGAATGCTCTGAACACCGTAGTCCGGCCATGATCCGTGATGGGACACTTTCGTCCCGTTGACGAAAAGGTCGTATTCGTTATTCACCCCACCGAAGACGGCATAGATTGAGTCCGCACTTTTATCCTTTCCGATAGTAACCCACTTCCGGTACCACGCATATCCATCGTAATCGGGATAACCCTGCTCCTCCCATGTTTTCGGGGTCTGAAATGTGCGCCAAGAGCTGTCATTAAAACCGGTGTCGTACCATTTTTCACTTATTCCCGCGGAGTCCGGGTCGAGCTTGAACTTCCAGTCCTTTGAAATGTCTATGGCATACGACGGTTTGTTCGGCGGCGGAATCTTGAATATCGAGCGGACCTCCGCAGCCCGACTGTCATCCATCGAGAGCACCGGCTCTTTCCCATAGCCCGGGTGGTCGTTGAGAGTGACTTTCAATCCGCTCGCCCGCGCCCAGTCAAGAAATTGCTTCGGTTCCTGGAAGATGGGGCTCCAGTCATAACTCCCTTTCCACCCAAGGTTGTGCCATCCGAAATCGAGCACCAGCACGTCGAGAGGGATTCCGGCTTCCCGCAGCCTGTTGACGATGCTCTTCACGTCGGCATCCGTATAGTGATACTTGTCAACCATGTCGGTCCCCGGCAGATACTCATAGTTCAGATCGGTGACCCACGCACCCAGCGCATAGCGCGGTATCATAGGGATGCTGCCGCAAAGATCGGCATATTCTTTCAGGACGTGAGCGTAGTCCCTGCCGTAAACGAAGAAGTACAAATCCTGGTTTCCGGTATCGCTGCGGGTTTCAATCCATGAGTTGCTCTTATCCCAAAGCGGCGTCCGGCTGTCGTCCAGGAAAAAATAGCCGCTCCTACTCAGGATGCCCGGCGGGTTCTTAGGAAGGGCATCCTTCCTCGCCCCGTCGAGCGTGGAGGTGATGCCGCCCAGGTTGTTTCTGTCCGAATCCCCCGGGGCCCACGAGCTGAGGGAATTCCCGTTCATCCATGAAATGCTGAGATTGTCTTTCGAAAACTTTCCGGAACCAAGACGGTATCTGAGCTTGAATTTCATAGTCTGGAGAATGAGCCATCCGTCTTCTTCTTTCGCGTTGAATTTTGTCTGCCCCCAGGTTCTTTTCTGAACGACGACTGAGGGTACATCAACAAATTTTTTCAGAGGAGAATATTCCATCCTCACGAGCGACATCGTGAGCACCTGGAACCTCGCGCTTTCTGCGATGATTGACGATCTCTTTCGTTGAAATTGGGGGTTCGACTTCGCACAGGGATTCGTAAGAGCGCAGCAGCAAACCAGGGCGATAATGAAAGCGGACATTCTTCGGAACATTTCGGTCTCCTTTCTTAGATATAGCGTATTTGTTGGAATTGCATTGCCGGGGAAAGATTTGTGACGGTGAGAACAATCAGCATGGCACTACCAATATAGAAAATATCTTACATATGTCAAGCTATTGACACTCTCCTGAAATTTCATTAGCTTAGCCATACCTATTATTCTCTTGCGAAATTCACACAATATAATACTCTTATTAAACATGAGAACAGCATTCCTTCTTTCCATACTATTCGGCATCGCTTTGATGTCGGCACGGGAAAAGAATAATGAAACCCACCCTTCCCCTGAGGGGACAAAGAAAGCAGAAGAGTTCGTGGGCGAACATTTCTCAAAAGGCAAGCAGCCTCCCTTCTCGTTCAGTTACGACGGAAAGCCTTCGTCATCATTTATTACTCAGTGGAGTTTTAGTGAAGAAACAAAGAGGATAGATGAAACAAGAACCGTGCATGTCTGTACCTACACCGACCGCAAGACAGGTCTTGTTGTTATTTCCTCTTGCACAACCTTCAGTGATTATCCGGCGGTGGAATGGGTCATAAAAATGAAAAATCCATCGGAGGCAAATACGCCCATCCTGGAAGCCATCAAGGCGATTGAAACCGATTTCGTATACGGGAAAAAGGGGACATACGAACTGCATCGCGCCCGGGGAAGCAATGCAGAACGGACAGATTTTGCTCCGATTGACGAGCCGTTAGACTCCAGCGCTGAAATCACTTTCGGCCCAGACCGCGGACGTTCTTCCGACGAAATGGCACTGCCGTTTTTCAACATTGAAACTCCGGGTGAAGGGCTGATGGTAGGAATTGGATGGTCGGGTGAATGGAAAGCCGCCGTTGCGAGGACCGCAAACGAAATCATACATTTGTCTATCGGCCTGGGAAAGACTCGTCTGACATTGTATCCGGATGAGGAAATTCGTACCCCGAGCATCCTCCTGCTATATTGGCAGGGAGACGATAGAATGGTCGGCCATAATCTCCTGCGGCGCTTTATTCTCAAGTACCACACGCCGCAAAAAGACGGCAAACCGGTCACCTTACCTTTCGCAACCGGAGTGGGTTTCGGGGGACCGCGCCCATGCAATGAATACTGTTGCGCCACGGAAAGTTACGCCATAGCAATGATCAATCGTCTCGAGCAATTCGACATTGAATCCGAAGTCTGCTGGATTGATGCCGGCTGGTACGAAGGGGGAGACCCATCGTGGTGGGAAGGAGCCGGGAACTGGGTTGTCAACAGGAAAAATTTTCCGAATGGACTTCGTCCTGTTTCGGACGCCGCAAGAAAGACGGGTAAGAAATTCCTTTTGTGGTTCGAGCCTGAAAGAGTATTTCAGGGTACCCGGTTCGACCGCGAACATCCGGAATGGATAATGAGATTGCCGCAACGACACAACGGGTTGTTCAATCTCGGGAATCCGCAGGCGCGCCGCTGGCTGACCGATTATATCTCCGCTTTCTTGGAAAAGGAAGGCATCGATCTGTATCGGCAGGATTTCAATTTCGACCCTCTGCCGTACTGGCAAGCGAACGATTCATCCAACCGGGTCGGGATGACTGAAATAAAATATGTCGAAGGTTTGTATGCGTACTGGGATGAGCTGCTCGCCCGGCATCCGGGTTTGGTCATTGACAATTGTGCCAGCGGGGGGCGGAGAATCGACCTAGAAACAATATCTCGCAGCGCGCCGCTCTGGCGAACAGATTACCAATACTACGAACCGACCGGTTACCAGTGCCACACGTACGGGATTAATTTCTACTTGCCGTGCAGCGGAACGGGAAACATCGACCCTGAAACGTACAAGTTCCGCAGCTCGATAAGCAGCGCCTTGGTCGTGGGCTGGGATGTGAATCAATCCAATTTCCCGCTGCCGCAGGCGAAAAAATCAGTTGAAGAATTCAAACGGCTCCGACCGTATTTTTACGGGGATTACTACCCTCTCACTCCGTACGACATATCAGACGACGCATGGATGGCATTTCAGTTTGACCGGCCTGAGAACGATGACGGAATCGTTTTGGCATTCAAGCGAAGCTCCAACAGCGCGCCGAATGTGAATATCAAACTGCGCGGTTTGAATCCTGCGGCGCGATATGAAATCAGTTACGAAGATTATGGCATCACCAAGACCGAAACGGGAAAAGAGTTAGGCGAGGGTTTTGACATTAAGATACCCCAAACGCCGGGATCATTGCTTATCGTTTATCATAAAGTGGACAGATAGCCGGTGGTACAGAAGGATGCTCAAAACCGGTCTCCGCGTTAGCCCGGGAATTCATTGGGTATCCGGAGCAGCCTTCTCCCTAATCGCTTCGGGATTTCGGATCTGAGATTGGAGATTCCTTCCCCCGCTGGAGCGACCAGTCCGCTGGTTCAACGCTGAAGCCTCAACCCGAGCGGGAGAACACTGCAACCAATCAACTCGTTTATCTCGTCCAGGTTCCCTTGACTTTCAACATTCCTAGCCGTAAATTGTCGGGGCAATCATAGTGGTCGGAATTGTGGGCCAGCAGGGACTTCCCTCTGTTCACTGATCCAGACCTGAGAACGTTTCCTATTGGTTGTCTCTTGCCTCAAACGCTCCCATCTCTCCTTTCAGCGAATAGCTCAACAGACCATACAGACATAGACTTTGGGGACATTCTCCGTTTGTCCGAACGCACATTCTCTGCCGTCCGATTTCCGCCGGAGGCGGACAGGACGAACCTGTCCGCCATCTTTTGGGCGAATCGGACTCTACAGCAAACCCACTGGGAGGGACCTGTGCTCCCGACCAACCCGCGTAGAGTCCCTGCCTGCGTGCCTTCGGCGGGCAGGCGTTCCTCAGAACGGATCACCCGTAGGTCCGGTCGGTGACCGGACCCTACGGCGGTATTCGAACATGATTTTGGCAAAAACTGGCAACACTAACTCATCAAATCACTCACTACCTTCATGGAGGGACGAATGAGATCCAATCTTCTGCTACAAATTCTAGCGGTCGGTCTGCTGGTGACGGCGATGTACGTAACTCCCACGCTCGCCCAGTGGTCCGCCGATCCCGCTGTCAACACGGCCATCTGCACGGCGACAAACGACCAAGAGAATCCGACTATCATTTCGGACGGGTCGGGCGGTGCCATCATTACATGGGAAGACTATCGCAGCGGCAGCAACTGGGACGTCTACGCTCAACGCGTGAATGCTTCGGGAACTCCCCAGTGGACGACCAATGGTGTTGCCGTCTGCACGGCGACAGGCGGTCAATATGATCCAAATATCGTTTCAGACGGGTCGGGCGGCGCCATCATTACATGGTATGACAATCGCAGCGGAGACATCCACATCTATGCCCAACGCGTGAATGCCTCGGGAACTCCCCAGTGGACGACCAATGGTGTTGCCGTCTGCACGGCGACAGGCAGTCAACAGTTTCCCGCTATCGTTTCAGACGGCTCGCACGGTGCCATCATTACATGGTGGGACTATCGCAGCGGCAGTAACTATGACATCTATGCCCAACGCGTGGACTCCAATGGTTTACGGCAGTGGATTGTCTCGAGCGATTCAAATGGCGTTGCCATCTGCACGGCGACAGGTGATCAACGGTATCCCGCAATCGTTTCAGACGGCTCGGGCGGCGCTTTCATTACATGGGAAGACCATCGCAGCGGCAGCATCTGGGACGTCTACGCTCAACGCGTGAATGGCGGCACTGCGCAGTGGATAAGCAATGGTAATGCCATCTGCACGGCGACAGGTGATCAGCACTATCCCGCTATCGTTTCAGACGGCTCCGGCGGCGCCATCATTACATGGCAAGACTCTCGCGGCAGTGACGTGGACATATATGCTCAAGACGTAAATGCCTCGGGCACTGTGCAGTGGACGGTGGGCGGCGTTGCCATCTGCAAGGCGACATACGATCAACAGTATCCCAGTATCTTCTCAGATGGCTTGGGCGGCGCTATCATTACATGGTGCGATAGTCGCAACGGCAACTCTGCCATCTATGCCCAGCGCGTGAATGGCGACAGCGCTGTGCAGTGGACGGTGAACGGTGTTGCCATCTGCAACGCGTCAAGCGATCAAGAACATCCCACAATCGTTTCAGACGGCTCGCACGGCGCCATCATTACATGGTATGACTATCGCAGCGGCAGTAACTATGACATCTATGCCCAACGCGTGATTGCTTCCGGCGCTGTGCAGTGGACGGCCGGCGGTGCTGCCATCTGCACGGCGACAGGCGATCAACAGTATCCCACTATCGTTTCAGACGGCTCGGGCGGCGCCATCATTACATGGCAAGACTATCGCAGCGGCATCTATGACATCTACGCCCAACGTGTGACTAGTGATGCCGCACTGCCGATCCAGCTCGCGTCGTTGACAGCCACAACGCTGACAACCGGCCTACAGTTGCAGTGGACAACGGTGAGCGAAGTCAACAATCTGGGCTTTTACGTCGAACGCAAGGCTCAGAACGCTGGAGCGTACGCGACCGTGAGCAATTTGATCGCCGGTGCCGGGACATCGCTGCTGCAACATCACTACCAATGGACGGATACGAAGGTAACGGACGGGAACTACAACTATCGCCTGAGGCTCGTCGATTTGAGCGGTAATACTATATACTCGGACGCAATCACGGTCACGGTGAGCGGCGTTTTGGGAGTTGGCGATACAAGGGCTTTGCCGACAGAGTTTGCCCTGCGGCAAAACTATCCCAACCCGTTCAACCCGACGACGGTCATCAATTATGAACTGCCAAAAGCAGAATACGTACGCCTGGTAGTCTATGACATGCTGGGGAGAGAAGTTGCGACGCTGGTGAACGGAGCTCAGGATGCGGGGTACAAGTCGGTAGAGTTCAGCGCGACAAACTTGCCGAGCGGGATTTACACCTACAGGCTGAACGCCCGCCCAACAGACGGCGGGCAAGCAGGAACGTTTGTCGAAGTGAAGAAGATGTTGATGATAAAATGACGAAGTCATTTTAGGCGAGTTGGAGTGATGGAGTAGTGGAGAATTGGAATATTGGAACAGTTAGAGATTTTGAGAAAGTTGAGATGATGAGAAAGGGAGAGATGGAATGATGGATGAATGAACAAATGGAGTTAATGGAGAAACTGCAGATGAATTGTATCATCATGGAAATCCTTTAATCCGTTAAATCGTGGTTCAGACGGCGCGGGAGTGTCTGAACCATGATTCTTAGGATTATGAGATTGCGAGGATTAGAACCATCAAGGTAATCCTGTGAATCGAGCGAATCGTGGTTCAGACGTTTTCGCCCGATGATGTGATTGGCCGCAGCCTATTCGGGACTGCCTGATATTTGTTCCGGAATAATCTTTTCTTATTTTATAGCTGTTTCCTTCAATTATCAATAGAATCGTTCAAATTCGAGGATCGGAGGATCACCATGGTTCATACACCTCATCAAAAAACGATTTGCATCAGATTGTTCTCATCATTTGTTTTTCTCGCGCTCTTTCACTGCCCCATACTCTCTTCTCCGCAGCAGCCTGCCGATCTGCGGTGCGAGTTTCTGCGCGATCCCCTCGGCATCGATGTTCTTCAGCCGCGTTTAAGCTGGGTGATGGCCTCAGGCAGCCGGGGCGAACGGCAGACGGCCTATCAGATCATGGTCGCGAGCACGGAGGCTCTCCTGAAGGCCGGCAATGCCGATCTGTGGAACAGCGATAAAATTGAGTCCGACCAATCGATCCATGTCCGGTACGCCGGCAAGGCGCTTCAGTCCCACATGCAGTGCTTCTGGAAAGTGCGCATCTGGAACAAGGACGGAAAGGCGTCCGCTTGGAGTAAAACGGCAAAATGGACGATGGGCCTGCTGGATTCGGCTGACTGGCGTGCACAGTGGATCGGCCGGGATGAAGTCGACAAAACGTATCACCTGACAGGGACGCAGTGGGTCTGGTTCCCCGAAGGTGATCCCACGAAGGAGGTCCCCGCCGAAACACGCTACTTCAGGCGCGCGATACAGCTGCCCGAAGGAAAAACGGTAAAAGAGGCGCATTTCCATATCACGGGGGATGACTCGTCCGCAATATTCGTGAACGGCAAACAGTTGTTGAGCAATGACGATTTCATGACGGTGCCGGACATCGATGCGACAAGTGTTCTTCACGAGGGAACCAACCTTCTCGCGGCTTCAGTGCACAACGCCGGAACAAAACCCAATCCGGCCGGTCTTGTCGGCCGGCTGGACATAACGTTCACGGACGGGTCTTCACTCACCATCCGGACGGACAGCCTATGGAAAACGACAAACCGTGAGAACGCGGGCTGGCAGTCGCTTGAGTTCATCGACACCGGCTGGGTCGCCGCGAAGGTGGTCGGCCCCGTTGGAATGCATCCCTGGGGTGAGATGCTCGGATTTTCAGACCGGCGTTTGCCCGCGCGCTGGATGCGCAAAGAGTTCACGGCGGAGAAACCCTTGCGCAGGGCAACCGTGTGCATCAGCGGCCTGGGTCTTTCCGAGCTTTATATCAACGGGAAAAAGGTCGGCGATCATGTGCTTTCACCCGCATTAAGCGAATATCCAAAGAGGGTGTACTATGTGACGCACGAAGTGACTTCTGCGATCCTAAAGGGGGTTAACGCGATCGGCGTTGTTCTCGGCAACGGCCGGTTCTTCGCTCCGCGGCACGGGCAGAGCGACGAATACCCGAAGCTCCTTCTTCAGCTCCATCTCGAATATGTTAACGGGACTTCCCAGGACATTCTGAGCGACGATTCCTGGAAACTGACTACGGATGGCCCGATCCTTGCCAACAACGAGTATGACGGCGAGGAGTACGACGCGCGGAAAGAACTAGTCGGGTGGTCGCAGACCGGTTACGACGATTCCGGCTGGGAGCAGGCACAGGTCGTTCATGGTCCTCAGGGTGAACTGCATTCCCATATGTCTGTCCCCATACGCGTAACAGGGACTCTCAAACCCATCGCGGTGTCCGAACCGAAGCCCGGCATGTTCATCTTCGACATGGGACAAAACATGGTGGGCTGGTGCCGGTTGAACGTCCGAGGACCCAGCGGAACCAAGGTCACTCTGCGGCATGCGGAAACCCTCAGACCGGACGGGACGCTCAATACCGACAACCTCCGCAGCGCGACGGCGACCGACACGTTTATCCTCAAAGGCGTCGGGAGCGAGACCTACGAGCCCCGGTTCACCTACCACGGATTCCGGTTCGTGGCGCTGGAGGGGTACCCCGGCCGGCCCGACTTCTCGTCGATCGAGGGCCGCGTCGTGAACGACGACGTTGAAACCGCCGGCGAGTTCAACTGCTCGAACCCCGTGATCAACCGCACCTATAAGAATGTCGTCTGGGGCGTGCGCGGAAACTACCGGAGCATATCCACGGATTGCCCGCAGCGCGACGAGCGGCAGGGCTGGCTTGGGGACCGTTCCTCCGAGTCCAAAGGCGAGACCTACCTGTTCGACGTGGCATCGCACTACTCAAAATGGATCCAGGACATGGCCGATGCACAGAACGACAGCGGCAGCATCAGCGACGTCTCCCCCTCCTACTGGGCTCTCTACAATGACAATGTCACCTGGCCAAGCAGTGCCGTGATCATCCCCGGCGGCCTCCTTGACCAGTATGCAGACAGCGCCCTCATAGTGCGCCACTATCCGGCCATGGTGCGGTGGATCGATCACATGAGCAAATACATCACCGACAGCATCATCACGCGGGACGATTACGGAGATTGGTGCGTGCCTCCGGAAGATCTGAGGCTAATCCACTCGAACGACCCCACCCGCAAGACCGCAGGCGGTGTGATAGCCACGAGCTATTTCTACCACGATCTCCGGCTGATGTCCCGATACGCTTCGTTGCTGCGGAAGCCGGCGGACGCACGGCGCTTCGATGCGATGGCGGACGGTTTGGAGATCGCCTTTAACAGGCGCTATTACAACAAAGAGAAGGGACAGTACGACAACGGGACCCAGACTTCCTGCGTCCTTCCCCTGGCCTTCGGGATGGTTCCCGCGGAAGAACGGCAAAGAGTCTTCGATCACCTCGTGGACAATATCACCAATGTCACCAAGAACCACGTGGGCACCGGGCTCATCGGCGGGCAGTTCCTGAACCGTGTGCTCACTGATTTCGGAAGACCCGACATCGCTTTTACGTTTGCCACGAACACGACCTATCCGAGCTGGGGGTACATGGCGGAGATGGGAGCCACCACGATATGGGAACTCTGGAACGGCAACAGCGCCGATCCCGCCATGAATTCGGGCAACCACGTGATGCTGGTCGGTGACTTCGTCATCTGGCTCTACGAGCACCTCGGGGGCATCAGGCCGGACCCGGCCTGGCCCGGTTTCAAGCATATAGTCCTGCAGCCCGTTCTGACGGGAGACCTCACGTTCGTGAACGCGACGCACAAATCGCCCTACGGCCTCATTTCCAGCCGCTGGCAGAGGGAGAAAGACAAATTCACGTGGGACGTCCTCGTGCCGACAAACACACTGGCCACGGTGTACGTGCCGTCGAGTGAGAGCGGAACGATTACGGAAGGAGGAATCGACGCCAAGAAGGCGAAGGGGTTGCAGTTCCTGCGCCGGGAGAAGGGGTATGCCGTCTTTGAGGCAGTCCCGGGCAAATACATCTTCCGGTCCCTGCTGCCGGCCGCTCAGTAAGATTGAAGGAGTCCCAGGAAGGATTGAAGTGGAGGGAACCGCCGTCAGGCGGTGAACGAAATGCCGCATTCTTTTTGCGGCATTCTAAAGGCTGAGCCTCTGGCTCAGAGGTGGACAGGGTGGTGGGAATTTGTCTATCTGACGATGCCCCGGGAGGGTTCATCAGAATAGACGATCACATCTCCCACAATGAGATCGACCCCCTCCACCGGATTAAGCCAGCGCATCCGCACGACGTGTCCCCGCCTCGGAAGGCCGTATTTCCAGAAAAGATCGTACCGGCGCTGCTGATGCATGAGCGGAAGTTCGGCGCGTTCGGTGAATGCGCCGTCGACGTATAACTCAGCTTCGGCGACATATCCTTTCCCTGCGCGTTCATCTCCCCTCACAGACCCAGTCATCACAAAACCCGTCCCGTCAAATGTCAACTGGTATTCGGAATGTGATTTCAGTGAATATCCGCCGTCGTTCGCTACCCGTTCCACAGGAACAAGATGTTCAAAGCCCCGTTCGTACCGCACAGGAAGGCAGCGCTCAAGAGCAATAGTCACATGATCATTGGCAATCTCGCCACCATGGGCGCGGATGTTCTTCAATGCATGGTTGTATCCGATATCATAGACATCATCCAGCGACAGCGCCGTGTACGGAAACTTCTTGTTCTCCATCGCAGGAATCCCTCTACGCCAGAGTTCAGGTATCTGATTGTAACCGAGAATAGTACCAAGAATCCCACCTGCCGTTGCCGGATTGCAGTCCGAATCCTGCCCGCATCGAGCGGCAATATCAATTGTCTTACCAAAATCTCCCTTCCCATACAATAACCCGATGACGACATAGGCGGCATTTATTTTGGCGTCGATATCGAAGGGACTGAACACACCTTCAGGACAGCCGACATCTTCCGACCAGGTTCGCTGCGCTTCAAACCACGCCATTTTCCAGTCATCGGGATGATTCTTATAACCGGTGATCATGTCGTTGATGCACTTGTAAAAATCGCTCTGCTGCGGAATCATGGCCAGAGCGCCGGCGACGACATCCCCAACAGAATTTGATGTGAACGCGAGTGTGTACATTGTGGCGACATACACGCCGCCGTACCAACCGTCGCCGTAATTCATGATATGGCCGACTTTGTCGCAAATCTCCCCGGCGGTATTGGGCATACAGGGTGACATCAGACCCGCAAAATCCGATTCGATCTGAAAGTCGATGCAATCAGCGTGCGGGTTGTTGACCCAATAACCTGAACGCGGCGGCATGATACCGTGGAGAATGTTGTAGCGGGCTGCCTGGTTCGCGTGCCAGAGAGGATAACCGGCATGCGCGAATGCCATCGCAAATGAATCGGCCGGCGCGTCGAGTCCGCATCGTTCTATGACATCGACGAACGTAAGATTCATGTAAATGTCATCATACAGACCGGGGTCGTTTACAAAAGTTGTTACCAGCGTACTATCCGTCCAGGGAATGGTCTGATAGTCTTGTATCATCGTCCCCTGGTACCGGAATTCCGTAGGACCTCCATACGTGACGCCGATCGTTTTTCCCGCCCAGCCGCCTTTGATTTTTTCTCTTAAGGTCGGCAGCGAAATAGAAATCTTGTCTTTACCTGAGGCGTTGAAATTTTTGTTACCGCCGTAGCCGACAGATACTGCAAGTATCAATGTTAATGAGAGACGGGAAATTCCCATTGCGACATTCATGACGTTTCCCCCGATTCAATTTTTGATGATCCGAATTCCTCTTGCCAATGGAGTATACATATTTCTTTCTTCCCATCACAATCTTGACTCTCTCCGTTTTCTTTCCTATTTTCGGTGTGAAATAATCGTTTCTTGAACGTCCACGCGGCTCGGAATGCCGGAGAACACCATACCCCGGATATCTATCGTATCGTCGCCACTCTCTCACCAAATTCTGAGGTTTGCAATGATCCGTAAGAACCTTCACCGATCGACACTTTTTCACTTGATATTCCCAATTCTTTTCGGGCTTTCTCTTCATGCCGCACCCCCCGATGGTCCTCCCGCGGTCGGGTATCGTATCATGGCCGATGAGACTTGCGTGCTTTGGTGGGCGGAAGGGACATATAAGATCATGCGGGACGATCCGGCGCCTGTTACCACCGGAACGACGCTCTTAGTCTTCGCTGCGAGGAACGAGTATGAGTCCTTCCAGTTGATCCTGAGACCATCCCGGCGGATGGATGATGTTCATCTTGAGATCACAGACCTTGTGGGCAAGGGGGCTGCAAGAATTTCCGCGGCCAACATATCCGTACGGCACGTCGGCTACGTCAATGTTTCCATTTCCACCGATGGAAAACAACAGACGGGGTCGTGGCCCGATCCGCTTCCGCCGTACGAAGGGCCGTTCACGGCATACGGAAATGAAAACAGTCCGCTCTGGATCACCGTTTATGTGCCTGCGAATACCGCGCCGGGTTTATACGAGGGTACCGTCATCGTGCGTTCGGGGAAGTGGTCGGCTCACGTTCCCCTTCGGCTGAACGTCTTCAGTTTCACGCTCCCCGAACATACTCACATCCGATCGTCGTTCGGCATCAGCCCGGAGCTCATCAAGTCCTATCACAATCTTGAGACCGACGATGAAGTCCGGCAGGTAACCGATCTGTACTACCGCTCCATGAAGGACCATCGCATTTGCCCGACCACCCCGACACAGCTGTATCCCATGCTCGTGACGGTCAGCGGAGCAAATTGGGAGGGCGGTGAATACATTTCAGATCACGTGCACGGGGGCCGGAGGGCGTTAAAGCTCGCCGACGAAAGCCCTGTCGGACTTGCCGAAGCAAGAACGAAGCAGAGAATTGTGGTACGGCCGGATCGCAGCTATGAACTTTCCTGGTTTGCTGCCACGGCCGTTGAGGGACAGGAATATACTGTTCTTGTAGAATGCTTTAACCACGAAGGAGAGTGCCTTCCATTTCAGAATAAATTGGGAACCTACCAGGGTTCAACGAATTGGAAGCAGGAGAAGATGATGCTCCGGAACATCTTACCCGATGTCGGGAGCGTTGCCATCCACCTGTACGCCACTTTCAAGGACGCGGAGGGCACACGGATCGGCACAACATTTTTCGATGACATTGAATTCAAAGCGGCGGACAGCCCGGAGAACTTGCTGACGGACGGGGACTTTGAGTTTGATATTGATAAAGTGAACGTCGAGATTGATTTTTCCGAATTCGACAAGGGCGCAAGAAAATATCTCGATGAGCTTGGATTCAATTCCTATAATCTCCCGCTGGAGGGATTGCCCTCGGGTACGTTTTACTCACAGTCGAAAGGAGTTTTTCACGGTTTCCGTCAGGGGACGCCGGAGTACGCGAAACTTATGAAACAGTACCTGTCGCAGGTCCAGGATCATCTCGAAAAGAACGGCTGGCTCGGTAAGGAATACGTCTACTGGTTCGACGAACCCGATGAAAAATCCTACGCGTTCGTGAGAGAAGGGATGGAGATTTTGCACACCGCGGCTCCGAAGCTGACGCGGTTCATCACAGAAATGGCGCCGGGTCCGGACATCATGGACGTAACCGAAATAAGCTGCACGATTTGGCATCACGTCGACTCGGCGGTGATCGCGGGTCTTGTGCCGAAGGGGCGTCAATTCTGGTCGTATCTCTGCTGCCAGCCGCGCAGTCCGTGGATATCGCTATTCATTGACAAACCGGCGGTCAATCTGCGGGTCTGGTTGTGGATGTCGTATCAGTACCGCTTGAGCGGCATCCTGGTCTGGTCGTCAACGTACTGGAACAGCCCGGAGGCATCACCGAAAGGGCATTTGCAGAACCCCTGGGCCGACCCGATGTCGTACGTGACGAGTTATGGTCAGGCACAGGGGCAGATCTCGTACTGGGGAAACGGCGACGGGAGGTTTTTCTATCCGCCGAACCGCGATCCGGACAACGACAAGCGGAAGTATCTCACCGGACCAGTTCCTTCGCTGCGCCTTGAGCTGCTGCGTGAAGGGTTGGAGGACTATGAATACTTCATTCTGCTCGAGAACGCGATAAAAAACCTACGTGGGAATAGAAGCAAATTAGCGGAAGAGGGGAAATCCCTGCTTCATTTTCCGGGTACTGTTTTTAAGAACGGACAGGATTATAATACCGATCCGCAACCCCTGCTTGAACATCGTCTGAAAATAGCGCGGCTGCTTGAAGAGATCGGGCAATAGATTTTGTGACCCCCTAAAAGTGAGCCATTTCGTATCTTGAGACATCTGAAAAATTCAAAAAGGTCATCCTGAGTCCTTCGCTAGCGCTCAGGATAAACTCCGCGAAGGATCTGACAATACATGGATGAGATTCTTCATCCGCCTTCGGCGGATTCAGAATGACAACTGCTCTCGTTTGTTCTGCTTCGCTCAACATGACAGTTCTTATAATAATTCAGATGTCTCATCTTACCATTTTGTTTCGATCTGAGAGTAAGAACCTACGTTTGACCGATTCAGAAGACAACCCAGTAATCCGTCTATCCTGCCTCAATTCCCTTGACTTTCTGCATCCCGATTGATAAATTATGCGAGCAATCATAGTGGTTGGAATGGTGGGCCGGCAGGGATTTCCCTGTGTTCACTGATCCAGACCTGAGAACGTTTCCTATTGGTTGTCTCTTGCCTCAAACGCTCCCATCTCTCCCTCAGCGAACACCTCAACACCAGTTTTCGAACATGATCTTTGCAAACTGTGTAAGCACTAACTCACTAAAATCACTCACTATCCTCATGGAGGGTATATGAGATGTAATCTTCTGCTACAAATTCTAGCGGTTGGTCTGCTGGTGGCGGTGCTGTATGTAACTCCCGCACTCAGCCAGTGGTCCACAAACCCAAACATCAACAACGCCATCTGCACGGCAGCGAACGAGCAAGATGCTGCCACTATCGTTTCAGACGGCTCGGGCGGCGCCATCATTACATGGGAAGACCGTCGCGGTAGCAGCTGGGACATCTATGCCCAACGCGTGAATGCTTCCGGCGTTCCGCAGTGGACAACCAACGGTGATAGCATCTGCACGGTGACAGGCGATCAAATGACTCCCGCTATCATTTCTGACGGCTCGGGCGGCGCCTTCATTACATGGGTAGACACTCGCAGCGGCAACTGGGACATCTATGCTCAACGCGTGAATGCTTCCGGCGCTCCCCAGTGGACGGCCAACGGTGTTGCCATCTGCGCGGAGGCACACTCGCAAGACTGTCCTGCGATCGCTTCAGACGGCTCGGGCGGCGCCATCATTGCATGGCGGGACATGCGCGGCACCAAGAGAGAGATCTATGCCCAGCGCGTGAATGCTTCCGGGATCACGCAGTGGACTAGCAACGGTGTTCCTATGGACACGGTGACAAGCTATCAGTGGAATCCCACGATCGCTTCAGACGGCTCGGGCGGCGCCATCATTACATGGGCGGACGATCGCAACGGTAACGACGACATCTATGCTCAACGCGTGAATGCTTCCGGCACTGTGCAGTGGACGGCCAACGGTTATGCAATATGCACGGCGGCAGCCTTTCAAGAAAACCCCGTTCTCGTTCCAGACGGCTCGGGCGGGGCCATCATAACATGGTACGATCATCGGAACGGCAACGACGACATCTATGCCCAACGCGTGAACGCTTCGGGGGCTGTCCAGTGGTACTCCGACGGTATTGCAATCTGCACGGCGACAGGCGATCAAATGACTCCCGTTATCATTTCTGACGGCTCGGGCGGCGCTATCATTACATGGACAGACCATCGTGGCAGTAACGATGACATCTATGCCCAGCGGGTGAATGCTTCCGGCGTTCCGCAGTGGATAACCAACGGTGACAGCATCTGCACGGCGACAGGCGATCAAGCGAGTCCCATTCTCGTCTCAGACGGCTCGGGCGGCGCTATCATTACATGGCAAGACACTCGCAGCAACAATTCGGACATCTATGCTCAACACGTGAATGGTTCGGGAACTCCCCAGTGGACAGCCAACGGTGTTGCAATCTGCTCTGCACCAAACGGTCAAGGGGAGGCCACTCTCGCTTCAGACGGCTCGGGCGGCGCCATCATTACATGGGAAGACTATCGCAACGGCAACGACGATGACATCTATGCGCAGAAGGTGGACCGATTCGGATACCTTGGAGTCGCCGCACCAGCGCTGACGACAGTGAGCGATGTCCGCGGAGATCAGGGCGGCAAAGTATCGGTCGGCTGGAACCAATCCTATCTCGATACCTACCCGAATCAGACAGTTACTTCCTACTCCATTTGGCGGGGTATTGACCTCGCTTCCTTGAGCCAGTCGGCAAAGCGTATTATGCCCGGAGAAATGACATTGGATTTCTCAGGTGAAGCATATCGTGTGGTCGAAACAGCCACCGGTCCGACATACTGGGAATGGGTGGGCAACCTCGCAAGTCATTATCTCCAGAACTACGCTTTTACCGCACCAACGCTCGCAGATTCTGGACCGACGGGTACTCACCGAGTGAAGTTCTTTATCTCAGCCCAAACATCGAGTCAATTTGTGTTCTGGGATTCGAATGTTGACAGCGGCTATTCGGTGGACAATTTGCCGCCTTCTGCCGTAATCGCTCTGGCAGCACAGCCGGAGGCCGGTCCATCGGTAAATGTGCACTGGAGCAAAGACATTACAGATCCCGATGTCGGCTACTACGAAATCCACCGCTCGACCACCGATGGCTTCACTCCGGGACCATCAACCAAGATCGGCCAAACGTCGGATACAACGTTGGTCGATGTATCTCCAAGCTCCGGTACGATAAACTACTACCGCGTGGTCACCGTCGACATCCACGGGAACAAGAGCGCACCGTCAGGTCAGGCATCGGCGGGGGTGCCGCTCACAACTCAGTACAGTGTTTCAGACAGATGGAACCTCATCTCCGTGCCCCTGACTGTCGCCAGCTACAGCAAATCAGCCCTGTATCCGACGGCAACCTCTAATGCCTTCGCATACCAGGGTGGCTACGTCACAAGAGCAACCCTTGCCAATGGTGTCGGCTACTGGCTGAAGTTCAGCGGCGGGCAGAGTGTCCGGATCACAGGACTGGTCCGTACGCGGGATTCGATCTCGGTACAAGCGGGATGGAATATAATAGGGTCGATCAGCTCACCAGTTGCGGTTGCGAGCCTGGGCAGCAGTCCTGGAGGAATCGTGGCATCGCAGTTCTTCGGGTACAGCTCGGGGTATCACGTGACCGATACGATTCAGCCCGGCAAAGGTTACTGGGTGAAGGTATACCAGAGCGGCAAGTTGATCCTGGCATCGACGGGAGAGCTGGTGCCGTCAACGCGCATCAGGATAGTACCGGATGGTGAGAATCCTCCTGCTCCGCCGGGGGAAGAAGTCTCCAATCTCAAATCCGAAATCCCGAACCGATTCGCGTTACAACAGAACTACCCCAATCCCTTCAACCCAACAACGGTTATCAGCTATCAGTTGCCGGCTACCAGTTACGTCACGCTTAAGGTCTATAATATGCTTGGACAGGAAGTGGCGACACTGGTGAATGGGTTGCAGGAGGGGGGATACAAGTCGGTGGAATTGGATGCTTCGAGCATGCCAAGCGGTTTGTATTTCTACCGGCTGACCGCGGGGACGTATACGTCCGTTCGAAAAATGTTGATGATAAAATGACGAAGTCATTTTATCAGAAATCCCGCGTTCTTTCGCGGGAGTGATGTTGAAATGATATTCGATGCAGCTGAGGATAATGATCCTCGCCTGCACATACTCGTTATCGCAAAAGCCGGCTCAATCCAGTGGGCCGGCTTTCGTGTCTTTCCCCATGTCTGACCTGCCCGCCGTCTTAGTGGCGGGACCATGATTTTGGGGATTATAGGATTACCGTGATTTTGCTCCTACTGTCTATCTTTTCAGCGCTGCCTTAGAGAAGAGATAATCGGGGATCGCGGCATCAAGGACAATGGAATCCACGAGAAACTCCGTCCCCTCTCCTTCTTTGAGGACATCTTTGTACAAGATTGACGTTGCAACCCATCGCTTCTGCACCTCCTTCACCTCACGGATATCCATTGTCTTCAACAGCTTGCCACTCTTTGCGTAGAGGTTTTCTCTCAGAAGGACATAGCGCTCTTTGTCAACCCAAAGCTTTCGGCTGAAGTAGGCAATCTCTTCCTTCTTCGCTGCAAGATCCAGGATCCAACAAGGACGTCCATTCACAGTTTCTTCAGAGGAGATTTTCGCGGTGTAGAGGTTTGGTAAATGTGGGTCCTCCATCATGTCTTCGTAGGAAAGATCCGAACCCATCATAGACTGGCGCAGCATGTGTCCGGAAATCAAGATGGTCCGATCCGTGGAGGGGGAGTAGGTCCACAGCATGTCTTGGAGCTTCAGCATTTTTGTCCCCTGCTCACGCGCGGGTGCTAGAAATTCCGTAAACGCCTCCCGAGTACCTCGCTGCCAAGATTTCGCTCCGAGCGTCCGGTTGCCGCGCTCTCCATGAATGAGCATACGCATAACGACAATCTTGCTTTCCGAAAACATATTGTGATCCACTTTAGTTAGGATGTCGTCTCCGGTGGGAGTTTGTCCCCAGAGGGTCGTGATTGGCACAAGGATAGACAAGAGGAGATATCTCATGTTTCAAGCTCCTTAAATAGCTGCGCTGTCTGCCGCTTATAAATTCCGATCCCCGCTATTGCACTGCCGAGGAATGTGGCGACAATTCCCGGAAAGAACCCTATCACAAAGGTGAGAGGGGTCACCTGTGCACGTACGACGTCGGTAATCATTATGGTGTTGTTCTTCATCAGGGAGCCTATATCAAATCCGTGTACTTGCAGGTAGTACGCACCTGCCAACCCAATCGCTGTCCCGACCAGGGATCCGGCAACGCCGATTGCCAGGGATTCGACTATCATAGATCGATAGACGTGCCCCTTATCTTCGCCGACAGCCAGCCGGAGGCCGATTTCTCCGTATCTTCGCAAACTGCCGGTCAAGCCGGCATTCCATAGCACGATCGACATCGCAACAAGGAAGACACCGTTGATGATGCCGGAAAACATCGCCACGTAGTCGAGAAGTTCGCCCAAGCCGCTCTCATTACGTAGGGTTCCCATAATCGGGGAAAACTTGTCTGATGCGTTTGCTCGCCGAGTGTTGAATCCGGCGGTCACAATGTCGGCCCGGTCTTCGTGGTAAAGATCGTCCCGGAAAAAGCCGAGGATTTCCCCTGCCCCCTGCTGCATGTCGAGCGTCTGTTGAATATCGGAGAGGTCGGCAATGACTGCACTTCGGTCCATCGGTCCTACCCCAAATCGGACCGTGCCGGCAACTGTGAAATTCGCGAACGTCATGCTGCCGTACATTGTCGAGCTGATCAATGTTGCTTTTTGGCCCGGCTGGATATGGAGCTTCTTCGCAAGCTCTTCCGCTATCAGCATGTCACCGCGCTTCTTAGGCAATTCTCCTCGGACAAGCGCGGGTCGGATATTCAGCACTTTCCATTCCGAACTGTCGCTGGACAGAAGGTTCACCCCTATGCCGCTGACGGGGGCCTGTTCTTTTGTTTCCCCCTTTTCGTCCGGAACGTCGAGAAGCCCGCCGAACGCTATGCGCGGTGTCCAAAGCAGCTCGGGATAGCTCTGCCTCAACGTCGTGAGAAGCGTATCGATGCCCAGGAGTGCCAAATCATTGGGAATTTGGTCGGCTCTCTCCGCATATGCTTTTGTCATTACGCGCACGTGCCCCGTACTGTAGTGCGCCGTTGCCTGAACGCCGCTCGACAGCACACCATTGAGCCAGGCCTGTAGGAACACTGCTAACATGACGCCGGCTGCGACTATCAGCACGGGGAAGAGCGAACGAGATCGATCTCGCAGCAACCCTTTGAGGAGGAATTGGATCATGTTGTTTTCCCCCTGAGTGCGTCGGTCGGCTTCAAGTGTGCAATATTCCTTGTCGGGAAGAAGCTGACGATCGTCGTAACCACCAACACGAGAAGGGAGGTTCCCACAATTAATCCCGCGGAGTAGGTAGGGAACAGTTTTTCACCGATGGCATACCCAAAGGAACCATAGACTTCGGGAAGGGCAAATCCCGTCCGTGCAACGTAGGTGAGGAGCGGAATTCCGTAGACCGCGGCGAGCAGGGCCGCGAGGACTCCGTGGAGCGCCCCTTCCACCGTGAAGAGCTCGATGATTTTGGTCCGTGTCATCCCGAGCGCCATAAGCGTTCCTATCTCTTTCCTGCGGCGGAAGATCGATAGGATCTGTGTATCAAAGATTGCCAAGAGTGCGAGGAACAGCAGGATGGCGTACAAGACGCTGCCTTGAACCGTCTTGGATCTCACCAGCGTGTGGATATCCTGCAGAAGATAACCCAGATCTTTGAACTCCCATCCGGTAACTTTGCCAAGAGGCTGGCGATTCTTCTTTAGCACAACCATTGTGGCCTGCCCGGGCATCGCCGTTACGGTTTGCAGCCGCTCCAGCGGAATCCAGATCTGGTTGTTGTCGATTTCCTGCACGGAAGTGTTCAACACTTCCACAATCCTCACGTCTCTGGCGTCGAAGGTGCCGTGAAGATCACGCCATTGAACGGTTAGCTCATCGTCTTTGTGTAACCCAGTACTCTTCGCCATTCTGTTCCCGATGAGAGCCGGGATACTTCCTTGATCGCCCTTCAACAGGTATGAAGGAATGGACAAGATACGCTGGTCCGGGTCGATTCCCTTGAGGAGGATGGCCCGAAAACGCCCCTCAGGGTAAATCGAAGCCTGGCAGATGAGGATGGGAGTCGCTTCATCACTCTTGACAAGGGTTCGAAGTTCCGCAGGAATGGGAGCATGCGCATCTGAGAGCGATAGTGGATCATAGGGATCATACGCTCTCTCCCAGAATTGCCCGCCGCCATAGAGCGCGTCAATCGTCGCTCGTTCGACCTGATCGTTCAAGCCATTGTATATGCCCTGCACGAAAATGATGACGACGTACGAGAGGGAAAGTGCGACGACGTTGAGCCAGGTTCGAATGCCGGCGCCGAGAATGTTCCGCAAAGCGAGTTTGAGAGTGAACATGGTCTATCTCACGTTGTTGGTTGTCTCTCGTCCTTCTCGATTCTTCCATCAACCAGGGTGACTTTTCTCTTGAGGTACCGTATGACCTTTTCGTCGTGCGTAGCAAACACAAATGTGGCCTTGAGTTCTTCGTTCAACTGTACCATGGTGTTCATGATGTTGTGTGAATTCTCGGCATCGAGGTTAGCGGTGGGCTCATCAGCAAGAACAAGTTCCGGCTTTTTGACGACAGCTCTGGCGATTGCCACACGTTGATTTTGTCCGCCCGAGAGTTGTGCGGGCTTGGACTCGGCACGCTCCACCAAACCGACCCATTCCAGTGTATCCATCACGAGTTTCCTACGCACAGTTGAAGCCATGCCGAGAAGCAGCAAAGGAAACTCCACATTCTCAAACACTGTGTAGACCGGCAACAAGTTGAACGTCTGAAAGATGAAACCGATATGGTTCTTTCGCAAACGTGCAGCTTCCTTGTGTGAGAGCGATTCCACTTTCTCGCCAAGCACCTCTGTGCTGCCGTTTGTCGGAACGTCAAGACAGCCGATGATGTTCAAGAGGGTTGTTTTGCCCGATCCGCTGGGACCTACTAATCCAAGGAATTCGCCCTTTGCCACTGAGAGAGTAACCCTGTCCAACGCCTTCAGGGTGCTTAGTCCAAGCGGATAGAATTTGTCCAGGTTTTCCGTCTTTATCAATACTGAATTCTGCATAGCTACACCGATTGTAGTTCGGATATGACAACTGCTAAGTTAATAATTTAGTACCCAACTTTCCCAAAAAGTGTATCAGCTGTTTGCACCTCAGCTTGAATAATTCTCTATGCCGCACATGATTTCATTTTTCACCAATATGAACTTTCTGGTGTCCTTTGATTGTTTCCGAAGCCGTATATCGTAACCCCGCATCATAAAATAACCGTTGAAACTCTTTTGTGCTGTAAAGTTTAACGTGTTCGGGTTCAAATAATTTACCAACCTTATCTACAACCTTCACAATCCAATTGTCGGCAGTTGGGTCAAGTATGTAAACTTTCCCGCCCCTTTTTAGAAGACGAAATATCTCAATCAATGCTTTGCTTGGATTCAAATAGTGATGGAAAGAATTGGTGCAAATGATGATATCAAAGAAATTATCATTCAGTGGAATTGATTCCGCATTGGCCTTTATAAAATGAAAATTATCTTTACCGCTAAAATCACCTTTTGCCTTTTCTATCATCTTAGAAGATAAATCAACACCGTAAAACAACCCTTTGTCGTTAACCAATTTTGCAACTTCTCCAATTGCCCATCCAGTCCCGCAGCCGACATCAAGAAAATGAATGTCCTCTTTAACATCCAACAGAGAAACGACCTTACTTTGAGCCGCCCTCAAATAATCATACCTCCAGCCTTTGCTATCAACGGAGTTTGCCAAGTTATCCCATTTCGCTTGATTTAGTTGTGCATGTCTCGCTTCGTTTTTCATCTTTGCTTTAGCTCGTTTGTGCGGGAAAAATGCTTTTCAGTGATTGAACACGACCATGAGTTGAATTCCAGTCCCCGCAAAGGGGCTGCTGCCTTGTTGAGTTTGATAGAGTTGAATACTCTGTGGATTCCAAAACCCGAGGAGGTAGATTATCCAATTGTCATATGTTCTTTGCCAGGTAACAAGGCGGTACCAATCATGGTTTGTCCAGTCGCGGTACAGGATGCAGGATATTCGATCAACGGGACCCAACGGATAATTCAAGGACCACCCGGAAAAACCGAGGCCGTCCGCCGGACCGAAGGCGTCGTCTGGATGCTCTGACCGAAAGTATTCGGTCAGGACGGTGAGTCCGTTTCCCCCGATTACGTCGGGGAAGGTGTAGTCGGCTCCCAACGTCCATTGCCTCTGAAATTTCATTCCGGGAAATTCAGTTTGTTCATGGATAAGCACAGCCTCGAACCATGCTCCGATTCCTATGTCCCATTTTCCATCCAGTGCGAATCGATTTTCAGGAACGGAAGATCCGCCTGCGGTAATCGGAAGCCCTGCCAGGTTTGTGAAATCCGCTTCCCGATGATGATACGAAAACCCAGCCTCTCCAGTCCAGAGCGGCGTTTGCACTCTCCCACCGTACTCGATGCTTTTCTCCTTTGTTGGGACAATTTCCCATCCTTTAGGATCGTTGTTGCCGTAAAGTCCCCACAGCCAGATGTTGGCGTTGCTGAGGAAATAGTAGCGAGCGAGCAGGCCATAAACTCCATCGGTGAGCTGCAGCGGGTCGCGGGGATCAATTCTATCGAACCACATGAGTGACCGAAAGAGCGTTGCAGACCCGAAGCTTATTTTCTGTAGACCAGCCCGTACTTCGAAGGAATTTGAAGCGAGCCGGAGCCATGCACGGTATGGTTTTATTTTCCCATTGTATTCCGGCCGTTGGCTTTTTTCGAAACTTTCTGTAGCGTAGTCATTGAGCGACAAATCCAGGTCGGCACCAAGATCACCACGGACTTTCTGCTCCACAGTCAATTCAGGGATGTAGCGAAGACCAGCTTGGGAAACCGGAGATTTGTCGGGATTGGACGTGATCCATCCGGACGCTTGACCGTGCAACGACCAGGTTTGTGCAACCGCTGCCGCGAGCCCGCAATAAAACAGTACAAACGAAGCAATGCAATGGGTTCTTCGTATCACGAGCTCATTCCTGAATAACGCAACCAATACCCGAAGAGCTATTTCTCTTGTCGGCTTTCCCATTGCGAAAGCAAGGTTTCAATCAGACGATCTTTGATAGCATTGATCGGGAACAATTCAGGTGCGGCGACATAATTTGCAGCGATGCCATCAAAGAAAACGGCAAGCAGGTAGCAATCAAGATCGGGCTTTCTTGATCCTAATTGAACTAGCAGGCTGCGCAACCTGCCAAGATAGAGCTCGACGTACCGTTTGCCTCTTCTTCGTAAGATTTTCCGCCAGCCATCGTCAAGATTCAACCGTAGTGAGAGTTGAACCAATGACGGTTCCTCTTTCAATAGCCCCAACCAGGCATTGATAATGGATATGAGTTGTTCTTTGGGAGGTCGCGGATCATCATTCTTGTTGGTTCTGGGAAACAACTGGTCCATTCCTTCATCGATGATCGCCATCAGTATAGCTTGTTTCGTACGGAAGTGGGAGAAGATAAGCCCTTTGGAGACTCTGGCTTTCTTCGCAATCTCATCGGTGGTGGTCGCTGAAAAGCCTTTCTTTGCAAACAATTCGAGCGCCGCCGACACGATGGCGGTACGGCTTTTTGCCTTCATTCGCTTGGATAGTTCTTTTGATCGTGGCGACATGGTTGTTCCAGTACTATTTGACTGACTACTTAGTCAATATAAAACAAAAAGGGAAAGAAGTCAATACTCTTCTAAGATCTTTTTATTTCTATGTCCTTTGATTTGGTTTGGACAGAAGGATTGGTCACCCATGTGGGGTCCCCGATCATAGCCCGTCCCCCCCTACGAGCTTTAGCGAGCCGCCGTCAGGCGGTGAACGAAATGGCGCATACTTTCTGCGGCATCCAACCCCCGCTACACTAACTACAGAAGAATCCCTATCATTGAACGGTGGTAGGGATTTGTAGTTTTGGAAAGATGGGAACAGTCCGCTACCTCAACAGTGATGCCTCGACCCAGCTGGCAAGAACTCTGCAACCAATTTCCCCACACGATTAAGAGTTTTATGTCCGAATTACGAAATCTCACGGAAGCAACCCCTCAAGAAAACACTGTTTTGATGTGAGGGGAAAACCTACATTCAACCTGCCCAACAGATTTCAATCAACTCGTTTATCTCGCTCGTCGAATTTTCCTTGACTTTCTGCATTCCAACCAGTAAATTGTTTCAACAATCATAATGGTCGGAATTGTGGACCGGAGGGGATCTCCCCGGTGTTCACTGATCCAGACCTGAGAACGTTTCCTATTGATTGTCTCCTTTCCCAAACGCTCCCATCTCTCCCTCAGCGAACAGCTCAACGGGACATCTTGGGTTCCTCAGTACGCATTGCATGGAGGTCCGATCAGTGATCGGACCCTACACGGGTATGCGAAAATAATCTTGGAAAAATCCGTAAACACTAAATCACAAAAATCACTCACTATCCTCATGGAGGGGTGTATGAGATTCAATCTTCTGCTACAAATTCTCACGGTCGGTCTGCTGGTGACGCTGCTGTGTGTAATTCCCGCGCTCGCCCAGTGGTCCACCAACCCAAACATCAACAACGCCATCTGCACGGCAACAAG
>JBEKTW010000027.1:0-57095 GCA_049515655.1 Bacteroidota bacterium | reverse complement strand
CTGTCCGGAACCACTGTCGGCACTGAAATCATGTTCCAACCGCTCGCTACCGCCGTCCCGACGAATGGATGGAAACGAACACAGAAACCATCCCGCGGCTTCAGGTTCATCGGACCATTATCCGTCCCGCGATAAAACTTGTACCATCCCGGATAGTTCCCCACTTCCGTCACAACGCTGTCCGGTCGAATGATCCTTCCATTATTCCCCTGGAAAGCCACAGAGGAAATGGTGTCTAATTTCCAGGCTTCCTGGACGTTGTCCCACTGCATATCGAACGTTCCCTCGCACCTGTTCAGAATGATGCGGAACGTGGCTGCATAGGGAATGTAGATATTACCGTCCGCCGGAAGCTCCGCGCCATCGTACTCCTCACCGATAGAATCATATTCCGCGATAAAGCGGCAGCTATCGGATTTCCAGAAGATCCGTCCCGATTGCACCTGACCTGTATCGACATAGTAAAGGTCGTACCACAATGCACCGATAAAGTTCCTCGGTACGTTGCCTGCGCCTGCCGTATCTCCACGTCCCAGGTGCTCGGCACTCGGAAAATCATAGTCGGTATAGAATCCGTTATCGCTCACATCGATCGTATCCGTCGCAGTCCTGGAAAGTGCAATCGCGCCGTTTATGGTGATCCATGCGTAATTTACCGTATCTCCAAAATAGACAAACGGTCCGCCAAGATAGAACGGTCCGGCCGTACCATCATCCTTAGTACCCGTCCCATGACCTGAGTATGGGGGGAGGAACCATGTCGGGTGAGGGCTGCTCCCTTGGGTACTGGTCGTATCGAGATAATGGCTGCCGGGTGCATCCGCAATGCTTACAGGGGTACACGACACACTCGTATCGGGCCTGTACCACTGATTGCCCCACGACAGAACCTTGTACGAATACACAAGGCCGCTATCCATGGCCAATCCCTGAGAATCACCTGCCGCTACATACCATTGGATAGTACGTGAGTACGGCTGTCCCGTAAGGGGTGCCACTGCCGGAATCTGTCCGTGATACGTCGTTCCGCCGAAGTAGTCGAGTGGAATCATCGTGTACTCTCCGCCGTCGACGGAGTACGCCATATGTGCCCAGGCGACACCGGCGCTCTCTGCATGAGCAAAATTGCAATCCTCGATGTTGATAGTGACGTCACGCGCACTGCCTGAGACTGTCGTTCCCAGGCTCGTGATGTTGACCACATGAGGAGGGGTATTGCCTGAAACGGTCATCGAGTACCACACGTTGTATTCCCAACCGCCGCGGTCGACCCAACCGGGAATGCCACAGGAACTGGCGTGCTCGTACCACTTCCAGTCATGAGTAGTATGGTACAAATTGTCCGGACCGGGGTTAAGGGTATGAGTTCCCACAGTCGTCCTCGCGGGATCGTTGGCAGAATTTGCCGGGTCCCAATGCGCCCCCGGCACCGTGAATGTCATCATGATCGGGTCGCCCGCATGAAGCGTGGGAGCGCCTATGATGCCCAGATTGAACTTGTTGATCGCGCCCCCGTGAACGTGGCGGAATGGATATCCACCGAGTCCCCAAACTTCATATCCCGTTGGAGGGAATGTTGCGGGTGCGTGCGGATACTCTCTGGTGATTGATGACACCCATGCCGTAGTATCCGGCGGGGTTGCATCCCCGGGGAATGCGGCGACGCCGCCTTCCGGATTGTAGGCCTGACCATCCAGGTCATTGGTGTTCGTGAAATATCCCCAGCAGAGCGGAACACCTATATTGGTCGGTGCTACTCCTCCTGAATCAGTCGGGTTAATGCCCGCCAGTTCCCCCGGCAGATACGGGGCAAATTTACCGTAGCCCGGTCCGGATCCCGGGTAAGCGCGTGATGACAAAATCCTCAGCGTGAGGGATGAGTCCGCGTTGACGTAACCACCCGCCATGAGAACGTAAACGGTGTCCATCACACCGTCGGCGGGCGACTGCACATTGATCCCGAGAATCTCTTTATGGTACAAATTGAAGGTGCTGTTCGAAGTGTAGGTACCGGGATCAAACCCAAACTGGATGGGGTTGACACAGGCGGCCTGCGTAGCATCGATCATTTTCTTCCGCTTCATGTAGTCGTTGATGACCTTGATAATAGGATCCCCCTTCTTCAAAGGCATCACTTCTCCGTCTCGGCTCACCAGCACACGCGTTCGCTGAGCAACGGCCATGCTGCTCACGAGCAGGACGACGAGCAAAATGTAAATACTCTTCATAAAGATCGTACTCCTTATGTTGGATTGTTGGATTTTGTTTGTGAGTTATGAAAATGTACGTTCAGAAAAATTGCACTCGCAAAGAAGAACAGGCAGCAAACAACGGACGATGATTGATATTCTAGTACCAACGAACAACCTAATCGTTTCGGTTAAAAAAAAGTGCAACTGAAACACTAGGTCACGAGAATATAAGGATTTATGAGGCTAATGGAATATACTCCTTTTACAAAAAATTGTCAAGACCTTACACATTTTTTTTTCAATTATTTACAACTCTTAAATCTTGCGAAAAATCATAGAATAATGTGGATTTTGCCCACTTTTTTGGGTTCATCAGAAGCCGAAATTCAGGCTGAGGACGTGATTTCCGCTAAAATAACTTGCCGACCGATAGGCGTAATCAACAGTCAGATTAACACGCTGAAACTGCACAGCAACGCCAATTCCCCCCGAGAAGCCGTATATGTAATCGGCGTTGTCGCTCCCTGCCGATATGCTGTATCCTGCTCGAAACGATAGAATCCGGTCTTGGATGAGCTCCGCCCCGAATTTGTATTCATCGTCGGAGAAATTGTTGTTCTGGAACGTCGCAGTCAGCTGGACCTGTTCTCGTTCTGAAGCCGACATCATATATCCGAACCCGATGTCGATCAGGGATGGGAGATCGTCCGAAGCTGCCTGAATCTTGTACGTTGTCTCGGGGCGCAGCACGTCGTCAACCTGTCCCATCCGCAACAGGCCGTCGCCGTCGTAGGTCATCGCCGGACCGATGTTGTCGACCGTGACGCCGAAACTCAGACCGTCGACACCGCCCAGACCGCTGTACTGTAAACCGAACGAGAAAGCGACGCCCGTCGCCGACACCTTGTCCATATTCTCGAAGATCACGTTGCCCGAGAACCCGAACGCGATATGGTCGGTGATGAGACGCGAGAGCGCGCCGCTTACCACCACGAAACTCGGCGATGCGACCTGGCCGTTTCCGTCGGGAAAATCTTCCGTGGTAACCGGGATTTGTCCGAACGACAGTGACTTGACGGCGATGCCGATGCTCGCGATGTCGGGGAGCTTCGTGCTCACGGCCGCGTAATCCACACCGATCCCGGCAAAGTAACTCATGTGCGAAAATGTCGCGTTGGTCTCATTCGCCGCACGGACAAGACCGGCGGGATTCCAGTAGAGAGCATCGATGCCGGCGACGACCGCGAGCGACGATCCGCCCAGGGCGATGGGGCCGGCGCCTACGGGGATGAGCAGCTCCTGCGCCGCGGCAGTGCCGGCCTTGTCAGCGCGACCTCCGTACGCGACCACCGCGAGCAGGAACGACAGCGCGATCGCGACGGCGAACGCCCGCAGATGTTGTTCAGTGGAGGATTGGTTCCGCATTGCCATGCACTTCAGAGACACGTCGTCACCGGGTTTGAATGAACCGTTGTTCCTGCACGATCATCAGCTTCAGGATCTTGGAGCCGAGGTCCACGCTGTTGACATCCCGCATTTCAACGTCGGCCAGGTAGATGCCGCTCGCGACGGGAAGAGCGTTTTCGTTGTTCAAATCCCACGTGGCGAACTGCGTGCCGTCGTCTTTGTGGATGGTCTTCACCATGACGCCCGAGAGGTTGATGATCCGGATCGTTGCGTATCTAGGCAGGTGGTTGAACGTGATAAACCTTTGCGACCGGTCGAGCTCCGCCCTATTCAGTCCGTAGTAGGGATTGGGAAAAACATTGACCTTCTGAACTTCCGCACGCGCCGCCGCCACATCATCGGTCACAACGCAGCCGGGAGTGACGAGTACTTTATCGTTATCGCGAATCTGCTTGTTCTGGACAAAGCGGACAATCGTCCCCTTGGGCGCCGGAATTCCGTCTCCGTCGAGGTCGGCAATGTACGCTTTCCAGAGCTCCGCCCTGCTGCGATCCCAGGAAACCGCGTAAAGAAGTGCCCTCACGAGAAAGCCGTCGGGCGCCCACGGAATCGAATCGTTATACTGCCTAGCATACCAGTGCAGATTTTCCTCCACGCTGTCGACGTACGCAGAAACGGGGTAAAACACGCTAATCGGTTTTCCGTTGTACTCGCGGTCCAGCAAAACGCCCGGATGCCAGGTGTTGTCCTGAGCGTGGTCGGTGATGAACGTGTACACCTGCCTGCCCTGCAGCTTCCCCGTTCGATCCATCTGCCACATGGTGTAAGGCACCCGGATCCATTTCGAGGCGAGAGGATCGTCCTCGATCCATGCCGCCCAGCTGGAATCACCCGTAAACCTCCATTCAAGGTCCTGGTCGTTGGTTGTGTACCCGACGATCGTATCCAGCCCTGAAGTACCTCCTCCGAGGATCATGTAATTTCCCTGAGGGTTCGCAGCGTTAAACACGACGTCATTGGCCGGCTTAAACGCGTATTCCGTCTGCATGACATTCTTGAACCCGAACAACGGCTCTTTCACCTCGAGAGTAAATCCGCGGGTCAGGATGCGTATCGGGGGCAGGCCCATCGTCATTCTCCGGAGCAATGTGTCGGAAGCGGTCGTGTCGATGAAGTCCCATGTCGGCTTATAATTCAGGTAGGGCCGATGATACCACACTTCATACGCGTGGCCATCCGCTTTTAAAGGGTCATAATAGATCGCCCGGACGATGCCGTCATCCAAACCGGCAATCATGTGGATGTTGGATACCGTGTCCCCCGGGTAATAGGGATAAATCGTCCCCGGATTGGGGCTGTGAGGAACCGCGAGTTTGATCACCACTGCGGACTCCAGCCGTTTCTCATAGACAGACGAATCGGGATTGTAAGCGACGGCGGTGATAGCATAGTAATATTTCTGTCCGTTCACCAGGGAGTAATTGCGCAGCAGGTCCGTGGTCACCTGGAGCGATCGGGGCTTGGTGATATTGAACGGCGGAAAAAGCACGCAGGGGTCGGTGAGCGCCGGACCCCGAAACTGATAGACCTTGTAGGTCTCGAACTTGTAACCCTGCGAGTTGAAGTGCTCGATCTGATGCGTCGTCGCGGTATCGGATTCCCAATCGAAGATGAATTTGTTGCTCAGCTCCACGATGCGAAAATCAGGCACGGGGACGGGGCTGGGAGCAACAAAATCAAAATTCAACAGGTCTTGCGCCCCGTCGTCTATGTGCTCCATCGCGGTGATACCGTCGAGATTGTTGGTCCCCTCGGCGCACATCAACCCGACCACGACCTCCTGTGTATCGCCTAATGCCATCCGGAAAGGCCCCGAGGAGATAAGGAATTTCCGGTCGCCCGCCGGATCGACACGGCCATCCACCCAACCGTTGAGCGTGCTCGGGTCACCCGACAGCGGAAATTTCGTGCATTTCCCGGATATAGGGTCGGTGTAACACTTTCCGCGAAGAACTGTCCACCAAGATCCTCGGCTTGCCGAAGTCGACGGGTCGGTCATAAGCCCTCCCGTTGCGAAATATGCAAACGAAGTCATGGGAAGGTTCGCATGGTCTCGAAGAGAACTGAAATTCTTTCGGGCCGTACTGCCGGGCTGGGGGATAACCGGTCCCTGGAGTAGTGCATATCCGACAACCGGCGGCGGCAAATTGTACGATGAATACACGACGTCGGTGGCGGAGGAATTGTACGCATATCCGATATTCCGGTCGGGCAGGCAGCCGGCGAAATCATCTCCGTTGTCTCCGATATCCGGGTCAACCCATTTTGCCAGATACATCGAGTCGATGATGGAGGTTGCCGGCGTGGTCGCCGTTCCTTTATAGATGAGCCGGTAGCGCTGAAAGATCACGTTACTCAGGTTGCTGGTGTGAGAGTACGCCCAGCACGTTATCTGGAGCTCCAACCCGATGGGGGAAGATGCTGTGAGGGCACTCACGGTGTTAGCGTCGAGGTCATTGCACACAAGCCACAACACCTCGTCTGCACCCGCAAGGCCCGGTTCATCCCTGGTGGAGTCGTATGAGCCGTCGGGGGCGGGCTGATAACCCTGAATGCCGTCGCGGTTATAGTACGGAGCGCCTTTTTGCCAGGGCCAGTTGACCCAATCCTGCCTGTACTGCTCGCGAAGGGCTGCAATGTCGCCGTTGGTAACATCCTCTACCGCCTTCCCGAAAAACTCTGCCGCGTCCTGTGTCAGGTTGGCTGTTTGCCAGTCCCTGCGAACGCGATAGATGCGAACGTCCGGATTGTCAGGATTCTCCGCGACCCCGGGAGCGATGATGCGCCCGGGAAGCGTTCCGGCAGTGTACGTTTGCCCTCCTACACAAAGTTCCCGGTTACTTCCCTGCCCGACATACCCTCCCCAGAGCAATCCGCCCGCATAAACGCACGTTGTCGTTCCCCGGGGGAACGTTACTCCGGCCAAGGGAGCCTGGGTGCGCCGCTCCAGGCTGCCGTTGTCGTTCGCCCACATTGCGACATTGTTGATATTGAGAAGCGTGGAATGCGGAACCCCCGCAGGCCGTTTAATCCCGCTGCGGGTGTCACCCGTACTTTTTCCGCCGGAGGCATACGCTGTCGTCAACATGAGCACCGACAACAACAACGGAACCGTCAACGGAAAAGCTCTTTCTCTATTCATGGAGTTACGATGTTTTTCCTGCATGGACGAACAACTGCGCATCAAGGATACGAAAAAAATCCACAAAATAAAAACGCCCTCTCGACGAGGGCGTTTCCTTCAATGATACTGGCTTCGCTTTACTATTTCAGGAGGATCATTTTTCTCGTGCTGACGACCTCCGCCGCTCCCTGGCTTCCGGAACCGCCCGTCACAATCATGCGGATATAATAGACACCGCTGGTCATCGGCGCCCCGGACTCGCTGCGGCCGTCCCATGTGATGGCGTGCTTACCCGCCTCGTACAATCCGTTGGTCAACATCCTGATTTCTCTCCCGAGCACATCGTACACGGTTATACGGACCTGGGCAGCCCGCTCGACCGAAAACTCAATCCTCGTTGACGGATTGAAGGGATTGGGATAGTTCTGATAGAGCTGGTAACCTTTTGGGATCTGCGATGCGACCGGCAGGACGCCCCCCATTATCAGGGGCTTCGCGCCCCACTTTATAATATAGAGTGTAGAGATGTTGACGTTTGAAACCGCCGCCGATGAATCCAAATCCATACGATTCTTCACGACTACGCCGCCAAATTCATCCACCAGCAGCATGCTGTCGCAGATTTGCTGGACGAAACTCTGAGGCCACGAAAGCATCACGGGATACGCGCCGAATCCGAGCTGAAATTTCACATGGTACGAATCGACCTGCGCGTACGTATGGAACGGAAGAAGGTCGACCCGAACACCCTCCCCCAGCAATCCCGGTCGTGAAGCAATGTCGACGAACCGTATATCGAACTGCCCCACTGCCGGGGGCGGAAGCTGAAACTCGCCGAGACCCGGGTCGATGCCATACGTTGCTGCCGGATTCACCCCAAAGTACAGTGTGTCTCCCGCCCCGGCTGTCTCTCTGATCGACAGAGGGATCACCCAGTTGGCAACTCCCACGAGCGTCGTCGTGAAATGCCAGGTTGCCGACCACGGGCTCCACCCCGCCGAGTTACCTGCCCGGACGCGCCAATAGTATCTCGTCCTGCCGTTCAGGTTGGGGACGTCCCAGCTTGCGATTTGAATCGTGGAATCGTCGAACTTCAACCGGCTGAAGTTCGAGTCGGGAGAAACCTGCAGCTCATACGTCGCCGCGCAGAACGGTCCGGTCCATGCAAGCGTGGGCTGGATCGGAGCGTATGTGCTGTCATTGCGCGGGTCGCTGAGGAACGGAGCGGACGTCTGCAACACGACCGTCTGGAATGTCTGCGTGGGGGACCAAGCGCTCACGCCGACGTAATTCTTGGCCCGTACACGCCAGAAGTACTGTGTACACGAGCGAATTGCGGGAATCTGTCGCGACGTGTCGGTAATCAGCGAATCGTCGTACACGAGAACATTGAACTGTGCATCCCGTGCGACTTGCAACTCGTACGTCGAGACACAGAACGAGCTCGACCATTCGAACGTTGGCTGCACCGGAACGCCCGTGCCATTGGGGGGAGGACTTATCGGCGATGGGGTCGCCGGCGTGAGAACTTGAGTGTGGAATGCGCGCCGTGAGGAAAACGCGCTGATCCCAACGGTATTCTTCGATTGCACACGCCAGTAATACTGTGAACAGGAACTAATCGCCGGGATTTGCTTCGAAGTATCCGTCAGCGTCGAATCATCAAACACTACGGACGTAAATTGAGTATCCCGCGCGACCTGGAGGCGATAGGTATCGGCTTGGTAGACCGCATGCCAGGAGAACGTGGGCGTTGGCGAAACTCCGGTTGCGCCGTCGGCGGGGCTTATCAAAACGGGAACGGTGGGTGGACCGATCTTCACCGTCTCAAAGCTGCGGCGTGAGAAGGCGCCGGCACCTAACACGCCCGCCGAGGATACTTGCCAGTAGTACCAGGTCTTCGTTTGCAGGCGGGTCGTAAACCTATACGACGTTATGCCGGTGACGGTGTCCAACACAATGCTCGAGACTGTAAAATTTGTGTCCGTGGCGACCTGGAGATGGAATTGTTTCGAACAGGGGTCGCCAGCCCAGGTCAACGTCGGAAGAATTGTCACTGTAGTGTCCCCGTCGGTGGGAAGATGCAGGACCGGCGGCGAGGGAATCGCCGGCGTGACGACAAATTTTTTGGCCTTTGCGTACGGGCCCGAACCGGCGGCCGGATTCTTCGCGGCGACGTGCCAGTAGTACGACGCACAATTCTGCAAGGGTCTCACTTGAAAGGTCGTATCCGTCACCGTGGTGTCGAGGGCCACAACCGTGAAATTGCTGTCGGAGGCAACCTGGAGGCGGAACGACTTTGTGCATGGATCCGACGAAGCCCAGTGCAGCGTTGGTGTCGTGGCGACCGTATCCTTGTCCTTGGGCAGACCAAGCTGCGGCGCGGACGGGACCCCGGGCGCGACGGTGAATCTCCCAAATGCGGTATACGGGCTCGTTCCCTTGGAACCGCCGGCGTTGACACGCCAGAAGTACGAAACACAGTTTTGCAGCGCTCTGATCCCGGCTGTCGTGTCGGCTTGCGTGACATCGATGGCCAGCGATGGAGCACTGAAATTACTATCGGTGGCCACCTGCAGGTGAAACGTGTTCGAACAGGGGTCGGCGGGGCTCCAGTGCAGCAACGATGAGATCTGGACGGTATCGCCGGCGTGCGGCGTAACGAGCCGGGGCGTGCCCGGAACGGCCGACACTATTTTAAAATTCCTGACCTCGGAAGAAGCGCTCAAGCCCGAAGGATTCTTGCCGAAGACACGCCAGTACAAGGAGGTACAATTCTGGAACGAACCAAACTGTGTCGAAGTGTCTGCGATTATGGCATCGTCCACGACCGAAGTGAAATTCTGGTCCTTTGCGATTTGCACTCGATAGCTATCGGCGTTCGCCGCGGCGTGCCACCGGAACGTCGGGGTGGGGATGACGGTCGTATCGTTCGCAGCCGGAACGATCAGGACAGGAATACCCGGAGGACTGATCGTCGTCGTAAACAGGAACGCCGGCGATTGGAAGCAACTGCTCAGGTAAACCGAGCTCGCTTTAACCCGCCAGTAGTACGTCTTCCTCTGAGAAAGCCCGCTCAATTGTTTCGAGGTTCCCGAGGTCGTGTCGTTCAAGACGAACGACCCGAAGTGAGAATCGGTAGAAACCTGTATCGTGTAGCCGACCGCCCCCGTGACCGGCTGCCACGTAAACGTGAGACTCGTATCGACACCGCTGGTATCGTTCGCGGGAGACGTCAGCGCGGGAACGTCCACGGATGCGTTGGAATGCTTCGGCCCGTACAGGAAAATGTCGAGTTGATTGACAGACTTGTTCTTGAACGAAACGGAGGACTTCGTGACCATGTTGGCGTTCACTATCGCTCCTCCTGTGACTTCGTCCACCAGGAAGGCGCTGTCGCACAGGGTCGAGAGGTCCGAAGGCCAGGACAATGTAATCGGAAAAGCGGCTGGGGCTCCTCCGGGCTGAACGTATACATAGTACGAATCTATCTGGGCAGTGTTCGAGAACTTCTGGATATTCGTGTATTCTCCCTGGCCCAGGCACGCCGTGGAAGGTCCAGAGACAAACCGGGTGTCAAAAACACCGCTGGGACTGATGGGCGGCGCCTCAAATTCAAAAGCGCTGTCGCACCCCCCGAAAACCGTCGTGTCGATACAATTGCTGGCTTGAGGATGAACCCCAAACCAGAGTGTGGCGTTGCCGGTGGCGGCATCCACAATGCGCAACGGAATCTTGAAGGCTACTTGGGCAAGGAGGAGCCCCGGCGCCATGGCAGCGGCGAGAATGGCCGCGAACAGCAGGTTGAGTTTGGTATGACGAGTAAGCATGACAGTTCCGATGTGTTGTTTCCCAAACGCTGATTTCTTCATTGCAATACCCTTTCTCCGCATTTCCGTCGGTGGCGCCTCAGTCTGAAGTTGTGGCCGTGCTCCCGACCGCGTCTTGTACCCGCCGAAGTCCCGACGGTAGTCGGGACGCAGGCGGACAAGCGGTCGAATTTTCAACCACACTCAGTACCTGTATGTAAAACAAATGCGGAAGTTCTTTTTTCCAAAGAACCCCCGCATTTTGAGCTTACATTTACCGGTACGTAAACACGCGGGCGTCCGCGTGAGAAAGATTACGTTTACTTCATCAAAAGGAGTTTACGCACAGCGGAGAATTCTTCGTGACTTCCCACACCGTTCGCGTGAGCTACCATTCGGACAAAATACACACCGCTGCCCGCCGCAACTCCTCGACCATCCGTTCCGTTCCACTGCGTGGTGTACGTCCCCGGCGCCAGCTGGCCAGAGACCAGCGTTGACACTTTGCGACCTAGGACGTCGTACACGGCGATTTCCGCCATCACGCTTTTCGCGATCGCGAAATCGATATTCGTCGTGGGGTTGAACGGATTCGGATAGTTCTGGTGAAGCGAGAAGCTCGACGGTGCCGTCGGACTCAGACGCCGGACTCCGCTGATTTTAGCCCCGTAGCGATAGATGTAGAAATCCTGGATGTTTTTGTTCGACACCGTCACGGACCGTTTATGGAGCCAGTTCACATTGGTGCCCCCGAAAGCGTCCTGCATCACAATACTGTCACACGTTGCGACGATCGACGCCGAATCCTGCCACGTAAAGGTAATGCGCTGGGTCGAAACAGCCAGATCTGGAATTGCGTTGACCTCGAACGTGTCGAGCTGGGACGGCCCCGTGTACGCGCGGAAATCTTTAGCGAAGAGAAACGTATGGCCCTCGCCGAAGCCGTTTCCATTCGGGTCTTCCCAAATTGCCCAACCGCCGGGTGCGGGTGGCGGCGATGGCGGACCTTCTGACTCGCCAAGGGCCGTATCCATCCCGTAAGTTGCACGGGTATCCACACCGAAGGTCAGCGTGTCGACCTCGGTCGCTGATATCGTGACCCTCACCCAGTTCAAGGAATGCTGAGCCGAGAGGATCGATACCCCTGCGAGCATCAACACGAGAATGAGCGAAATCCGTAACGTAACTTTCATCGTGATGTCTCCTACAATGATACAAGAATATTGAACAACTGGCGAATTATGATATCTTGAACCTCCCGGGACTGCCGGACACCGGGGATCACCATGACTTACCGTCCCCGGATCTCCTGTTCAGCCCAATCGATTCAAACCCTTTTACATAGTTCCTCCGTCCCGCTCTCGCTGGACGGAGGATAAAACCATCCCGTCGTTCCGCCCCGATTTCGCGGGACGGAACTGCGGGAGTAACAGCTTACTTCAACAACAACATCTTCTTCACTTGCGTGAAGTTCTTCACCGCGCTGCCATCATCGGAGACGCCGTTTGCCAAAATGCGGTAGAAGTAGACGCCTGACGGCATAGCACTCGCGTCAAACGTGACTTCCTGCCGGTCGGCATCCATCACCTGATGGTCGATCAGCGTCGCAACCTCTTGACCTAACACGTTGTAGATCTTCAGGGTCACAACCGACTGCTGCGGCAAGTCGAACGGAATCGACGTTGTCGGGTTGAAGGGGTTCGGATAGTTCTGCAACAGCGTGTAATTCGCCGGGGGCGTGTTAACATACGTCTGCTGCGGAGCTGTGCGCGGTACCAGGAACGATGGGTTCGCCTTCAGGAACGGAACGGCGCTGAGAGGTTTCACACCTTTCACTACCACGAAACCTGGCTTAACCCTATTCCACGAAACGGTATCGAACGCACCGTTACCGCTGAACGCCGCGTTGATCTTCTGGATCACCGTGTCAAAGTTGGTGTACACGCTGTACACGGTAGTCCAATTCGTCATCAGCGTATCCAGCTTTGCCCCGATCTGTCTGAGCGTTAAGCCGCTCAGTGAGTTACCAGTTTCAGTGTAGATGAGATCGCCCAAGCCGACGTGCGTATGCCCGGAGTCACTCAAGAAGATATTGGTCTTCAGGGCCAGCAGGTCCGCCACCATAATGTTATTCTGCGAGAGCGGTGATAGAGTCTTCTGAAGGTTTTGAATCGGCTTGACGTTCCCATTGAAGTAGTCAAGACCACGGGCGAAGCCCGTATCCTTCACACCACCTTTCCCATAGAAGGTACCCAGTATGCCCTTGTAGTCGACGGGCTGGACGTAGCCTTTGCTAATCTTGGTAGTCAGCATGACGCCTGGAACACCGATGACGATGCCCGGATTCTTGGGTATCTCGCTCATTGCGGTGATCAGGTTGGGCATAACCAACTTGGCTGGCTTCGTCTGGAACGTCTTGACTTTTTCCGTGTCTGCAAGGAAGTACTCTGTTGCCGTGAATGTCCGGAACACGTTCTGAGTGTCGCCAACGACAACGTTGCCGAAGTTGTGCGTGAGATTAGTCGCGCTTGGTCCGACAAACGTGTAGTTGTTGCTGTCGGGCTTGGAAATTGCCCAACCGGCAGGAGTGATTTCCTGCAGCGTATCGTTTCCAATACCAATATTCGCAAACGAATAGCTGCCATCAGAAGCACTCGTGTCGAGCATATGTGTTCCGCCCACACTCAACTGAAGAATACGGACTAACCCTTCTTCACCGGCGTCGCGGACACCGTTGCGGTTACGATCGTAATACGCCGTGCCGCCAACATTGAACTTCTTGAAGAAGCCAAAGTTCGCGACCTTATTCTGACCGCCCGGAGGAGCGCCCACTGCGAAGCCGGCGGGCGATAGAGGCGTGGTCGCCAAATAACTACCGCTGGGCACTGTCGCGGTGACGTACAAGCTGTCGGTGCCGAAGCCGAGGAATGCAGCGTACGCACCGGTGGCGCCAGAAGTAGTGACCGTCGATGTGCGATGGAGACCGCGCAACGTGATTGTTACTCCGGCGAAACCACTTGTATCGGCTGCATTTTTCACTCCATTGCCGTTCACGTCGGAATACACCACGCCGCTGATTGTGACCATCGGCTCTGCCAAGAAGGTGTCAACGAGCGCTGCGGTGGGGGCACCCATCACCTGGGTAATCGCTGTAGCCGTCGTTGGCATCCATCCTGGAGAGATGTACGTCAGCGTAGCTTTATAGGTGCCTGTATCCAGTTTGATCAGCGTGAACTGGGATCGATTCAATCCGCCGCCGATTGTGTCTGGATTTCCAAGAGCCACACCATTCTTTGTAACGGTGAAGACCGCAATTCCCGGAGGATCGGGGGCAGGGTTGAATTCATTCACCTGCTCGATGCCGTCGCCGTTAAGGTCCTTAACAAGGGAAACCGTTAAGCTACCGAAAACGAAGTCACCGAAGTCCTTCCCGGTCACGTTGGCACTTCCAGCACCGCTGTTGCCTGAGATTATGACTGTGTCAGAGCCAAGAGCTGTAGGCAACGTCTGTCTCGATACAGTCTGTGCCTCTTGAGTGATATAGTAGGTGCCTACCTTCACAGTGATGGAGTAGTTGCCGTCCGCATCAGAGACAGCCGATCCAACAATCGCGCCAGCGAGAGAATCCGTATGCGCGTCGATCTTGTAACCGGCAAGTCCGGGTTCAAGACCGTCTTTCACGCTGTTGTCGTTCAGGTCACTGAACACGGTACCGCTGATTGTGCCCTGGTAGTCACCAAGGTAAACTCCACCAACGGAATCGACACCGTTATGAGTAACAATTCCACCGTTCAAGGCGTACGTTGTTGCCCAACCGGTTTTCCCAATGATCGATACACCATATGTACCGGGTTTGAGACCGACAAACGAATAGAAGCCGGCACCGTCTGTCAATGTAGTCTCGATTGGAGCGCCGAAGAAGGCGAGCTGGACATGCGTGCCAACCTCAGCCGTATCCGGAGCACCCTGCAAGCCATCGCCATTGATGTCCGTATACACCGTTCCCGTGATCTTGCCGGCAAATACCGGCTCCGTTGTGGTGATCTGGAAATCGTCGAACGCCGCGCCGTCAGACTCTCCGTAGGCATCACTAAAGTATCGATACCGGAATCGGACATAGTCTTTGCCGACAACGGTACCCGGTAACTTAATTTGTACGTAAACGTAGCCGCGAGGCCCTGTCGGACGGTCGGTTGTATCGGAAGGACCAACCCATCCGACTACACCGTTGCTTGTCCAGAAGTTGGGTGGTCCGCCAAACCCGAACGCATGTGCACCCGTCGTGTCGAATGAATGACCTGCATCCAAGATATTTACATAAACGGCCGTGCTATACCAGTTGAGGCCATTCGGGTCATTCACTACGCCGAGCGTATGATACGTCTTGCCGGTATCGACTGAGTATTCCATGTTAGTGCCGTCAAAAACAGGTTCGGTCTCGATCCAATGCCAGAACGATAAATAGCCGTTCGAGAGTGGCCTCAAATCGAAGAACGGCGAGTACAGGTTCTCACACGTCCCAACGGTAGAGCCGGAGAGGTCGGTCAGACCCGTCACCCACGCATTCACTCCGCTGTGGGCACCCTGAATAAAACCACCCTGAGGTATGGCGTTATCATCGGCCCTGCGAACTTTTGCAGGAGTCCCGAGTACCCAGTCGCCGTCACCGGACCACTGGTCTTGCTCGGGCGCGGTTTCAAACGTCGACGAGTAGGGAGCCAGCTTTAAACCGGCAGCATTGATAGTACCTGTCAGAGTATCGTTTGTAGCATCCATATCGCCGGCAAGCACTACCGTGGCAACGAATGTATATACCCCACCCAATGCAGGAGTAAAGTGCCTTAAGATGGTGTCAGTTGCGCCACTTAGCCCCGGTAATGCAACGAGGCCGCTGGTGCTGTCGAACACGAGTGCAGCCGTCGGATCATAAAGCTTGAACCGAACAGCCACGCCGGCCTCAGCATTCGGAGTATTGTTCCAGACATCAATTGTGAACGCCCCATTGAACGGAAGTCCTGCCGGGAAACCTGTGGGAGCCGACAGGTCCAAGGGCATTGCATCGTGATACAACGGCGCAGTAACGGCGTTCTCAGCCGCTCCTGCATCCGGTGTCGACGCATTGCGCGTTACCCCGAACAAATCTTTGCCGACCGACGCAATAACCACACCTACGTTTGAAGCCGCCGATGGTTGTGTGGCATCGAAATGCGAATCGTGGTCGCTCAACAGGTACGGATTGTAACCAACGCTGTTAACGTCGGCGCCGCTCGCACCCACTACCCAATCGTACATCGTCACAGCACTCGGTCCGACCTGATTGTTGGGTCCCGACGCATACATCACGTTGTGATCGCTGTACGGTGGTCTCCAGTCAATCGTTCCATCGTTGAATGGACGAACGCAAGTGGCGGGAGTAGCCGTCGTGACGCGGGTATTTACCAACACGTTGTTAGTGCCCATCAGACGTGCTGCGTATGCGGTATGTCCGGTGTAGTTTGCACCGCGGTTACCAAAGTTCTGAACGCAGGTACATCCGTCATCGGATGATCCTGCAAGGTCAGTCGACGTACCCGCCATGTTGACGGTGTTGTAGTACAGCGAGTCGACACGGCCACCGCCGACTTCGATACCGATGTCGCGGAAACTCGCCGCCGTGGTTCCGGTTCCAAAAACTCTTGAAACAGAGTTGTTCACTATCCGGTTATGGGTGTTTATTCCGTCAAAGCTTATATCACCTCCAACCGGGTAGCCATTGATACGGATACCGTAGCATCTTGTATTCGTCGAACCAACCGACGCGTCATGGTTATTGATATTATCAACAACATTGAGCTCGATGTTCGAATCGTGAGTGTTGTTGACACGAATGCCGGCTACTCTATTGCTGCTTGAAGCATACGTGTAGTTTACATCGTGTACGTTGTTACCCACAACCTTCCCGAAAGCGACGTTGTTGAGGGCAATACCGAACTGGTTCACACTACCAATATCGCAGTTGGACACGGTGATATACCCGTCCCAATTTGCAGCATCAGCATACGTAGCAGCATTGTTACCCGTGGAATAAACACCATACCGACCGTTGGAGATTTGGCAGTTGTCGATGGTGATATGACTCTGCGGCGCACCGGATGTCGTCAGGTTGATGACCGGATTACCCGAGCCTGCGCCCATGTATCCGGGCAGAATGCAGTTCTCGACCGTCATGTAGCTGCAGCCGTCTCTCATACGAATGACCGCATCACTGCTGCTTCCGGGCACTCCTGCGGCAAACTGAATCGTCAGATCCTGCTCGCCGGCAGTGCCATTCTTTTTCGTCCCGTTGATCGTAACACCGCTTGAGCCTTCAAATGTCCATCCGCCGCCAAGGCCCGCATCGTCCGCAAGTGTTATCACGCACGAGGCGACGTTGGAGTCGGGTTGGATCGTAATAGTGTTGGTAGCGCTGCCGACTGCACCGAGGTAAAATCCATTCTCGGTGTAGGACGTCTGCGTCAGGAGCAGCGTAACCGGCCCTTGGACGTTGGTCCACGTCAGCGTGTACATCGCGTCATACAGGGTGGCAAAATCTTGCCCTGTTCCGATACGATACACGCCACCGGGGATTGGTGCCATCGCTTTCGAAGGAACCTGCTCAAGAGGCTTCTTGAACGGTCTCACCTTTTCAATTGTCCGTCCGGTTTGATCCCTCTCGAGCGGCTCAACGATCGGGCGTCCCTTCCGGAAAGCGTGATCATCATCTACAACCCTCGCTGAGAGTTGCCCCTTGCTCGGGATGTGAGTCGCTTTGACGTTGCCCGTTGCCTTAAGCTGGTTGGAGACACCGGCTAATGCGGTTACCCCAACAAAGGCAACAAGCAATATCAATGTAAAAACAAGTTTAAAGGATTTCATAAATCCTCCTGTATTGTTTTATTGTAATTTGTGGATTAGTGATTTTGAGTTTTGCTTCTAAAGTGATGTGATTGAAATTCTGCAGAGATTGATACGGCATTGGCATCGCGGCACACGTTTCGTCGCGATGGGGAAAAAAAGACGCATCGGCACGTTCAGAGAAGTAGTAGCAATTGTTAACGCCCATATCTCCGTGGTGCCCTTGCTCTACTCTCAATCACGACCATGTGGTTCTTGAGAAAATTAACGTCACCTGTTTCTACTCCACGATGCCCGACGTTCACGTAAATGCATTGCTGTCTTCCATCTAAGGAACCGATGACAGCAATGTCCGTTGCGCTAAACGTTAGGTTGTGAGTCAGTTTGTTGAAACAAGGATGATGCGATTTCGGCGGCACTCTGATAGGCGAGCGAGATGCCGTTCAATGATAGACGTCTATCACCATCCTTATTGCTTGACTCATTGTAACAAAAGTTTGACAAAGTGTCAAGTGTTTTTGGAAAAAAAAATCATTTTTTTTGAAAGAGCAAAATTTTTGCGCTAATCCCACAGATTTGGTCAATTCAGCCTCTCTTTCGCTGAATTCATACTACTCTGCCGCGGATTCAAAGAAACTCATTCATTACGCCGGCAACGTAAGAAATGCCTGTTTTCTGCCTCCGACGGGCATCCATACCGATCTCTATCTGGCGGATCCATCTCCCTGCTTTCCTTGGTTTCAACGAAACCATGAGTTCTGTCTCCCCCGGGGGCTTTTCGGGCCGGTTGGAGAGACGCGCCGTAATAGGCTGCGTGGCCGGGACCGTCACGGTGCCAACCTGACGGTAGTATCGCACATATTCTTCAGCAAAACGGTGCGGTTGACCACGGATCCGAGTTCCACAGTGGCGAAATTGATGTAGCAGGGCTCATCGTCGGTCATTTTCCTAGTCACGGCCAGCAGTGTTGTTTTGACGGTCAACTGCGTCGAGTCGTTCGATCGCACAATCCTGTACATTGACGGCGCGCCACACCGGTTCCCTCACTTCCTCACGCTTGCGATATAGGAAATGCTGATTTCCGGGATGTGCGGATTGTCTGTTGCAATTTCGATTTTGCCGGCAACTTTCCCCACCCTCACGGGCCGCAAGGAAACGAGCAACCGGGTCTCACCATGAGAATCCAGTCTGCCGCGGGCGAGCCGGCCGGCGATTTGTGCGTCCGGGGTCGAAACGGACAACAGCTTGATGACGGTATCACGCATATTCCGGAGAACAACTGACCGCTTCACGGTCGACCCGAGACTGACCGCGCCAAAATTGATGTATTTCGGTTCTGTTTCGATGAACCGTAGGATCGTCGCGACCATAGTGATGGTAACGGTCGATTGAGTTGAATCGTTCGAGCGGACGAAGACCTGTCTCTTGACCGAGGTGCCCACAACGTCCTTCGTATAGAATGCGATTGTCAGCGCCGCCGAATCGCCGGGGGCCAGATTTCTGGCACTCGATTTTGCAACCGTGCACCCGCAGGATGTTGAAACGTTTGAAATGATGAGAGAATCGCTGCCGGTATTTTTCAGCGTGAGTGTTTTTGTGACCGTGTTTCCCTCCTCGACCTTGCCGAAATCGAATGTTGTTCCTTCGACAACGACAATCTTCGGCTGTGAGAACGCCGACGTGAGGACGAGAAGCGCTATCGGGAAGAAAAGCGAAAGCCGACACCTGAGGATAGGAATTGAGCTTTTAACGTCGATCACGGTTATTACTTGAGCGGTGTGTTCGGATGTTATTCCGGGAATGGAGAACTTCTTGCGGGGTCGACGGGACTCGAACCCGCGACCTCTATATCTTATGCGCCCGCTCGGCCATCGAACCAAGTCGAGTGAACCTCTTTTGTGAACGAGATCCCGCATGCTTTTGGCGGGACTGAACTACGACCCCAACAAATTGCGATGAATCTATACCTTATGCGCCCGCTCGGCCATCGAACCAAGTCGAGTGAACCTCTTTTGTGAACGAGATCCCGCATGCTTTTGGCGGGACTGAACTACGACCCCAAACCAAATCCCAAATCCGAAACAATTCCTAGCTCTTATTACTTATCACCTGCGACCTGATCCGTTTAGAATTTCGGATTTCGCGCTTCCGCTTTATGCAGCAAAAATATAGCAAAAATTATGCTCAGTTCCAATCGCATCAGACCACATGAACCTTGCGAAGACCCCGCTCAACAGCCTTGTCCCGGGCGGGAAATGCCGGAGATCCGGCATGCGGAGATCATCGTGAAGTTGGTCAACTAGTCTTTCGCCCGGCCGTCTTCTTTGGAACCGCACGATTCCGGATTTCAAACATCAGGTCATTCACAAATCTCTGACGCTCGTCTTCATTCCGGAGGGTAAGGAGACACGCGCGCTGAGCTGCCACAAACTTCCTCAATTCGTCATCAGGATCCTTCAACCCTATCGAAACAAGCCAATCAAACGTATCAATTGCTGCCATGATGAGATAGTATTTGATGAAATCAATGTACTTCCAATGCACCTTCCTCGGTTGAACCTTATCACGGTCCATTCCTTTTTGAATCTGTTTCAGCGCACTGATAGCGGAAATTCGTCCGGAACAAGCAAAAATCGTACGATGGCTCCGTTCACCGGAGAGCGCTGCTCTTTCTCCATCGCTGCATCGCCCAGAATTCTCCTTTTCAAAATTGCCCTCCCGGATCCTGTCTTGAAATAACGCTCAAGTCCTCTCGCCTTGCTTTCTGACTCCACTGCAATGTATGCCACAATTCTCAGCGGTCTGTATGCCTTTGTGCACTGCACAAGACCTTCGTTGTGCTCCACCAGCCGGCGTTCCAGATCATCTATTGATCCAATATAGGTGAACTCCCTGGTCAAGCTTCGAAGTACATACACAAACCAGTCAAGCATGAAACCTCCCCCTATGTGCTTATTCTCAGAACTCTACCGCCAGCGCTTCCCCATCTCTCGGGACCATAATTCGCCAATCATTTCGATCCAAGCTGCTTGCAAGACGAAGTTCCGCCCTTTTCTGGCGGAACGTAGTCTTGCGGAGGGTGAGGGACTTGAACCCCCAAGTCCTTTCGGACGCCGGTTTTCAAGACCGGTGACTTACCATTAGCCTAACCCTCCGTCGAAGAATCTTTAGAAGGCTCATATAAATATAGAGAAATCTGCGGCCTAAATCAATACTCGAGTCTACCCGAATTGTGTGAGTATGAGCCCCGCAACGGCAATGACTCCGCCGACTACCAAGGTAGGCGTCACTACCTGGCCGAACAGCACAACAGGACGATCGTCGGCGTGGTGCTATATATAATAGAACGAATGGACTGAAGAACTCGTCGGTGTTTCTACCTCATCAGCAATCCCGCGACAGAACGCGGGGCCGCTGATGACAGCACTTGGTCATTTGAGCAAAAGGAGTTTTTTCGCTTGGCCAAAAGGTCCAGCAGTCATGCGGTAGAAATAAATACCGCTCGGCATGTTCGAAGCATCCCACCTAACCGAATATTCACCCGGCTGCTTCACCTCGTTCACCAATGTAGCAACTTCTCTGCCAAGCTCGTCGTACACTTTCAGCGATACAAATCCGAAATTGGCAATTCGAAATTCGAAATCGGTCGTCGGATTGAAGGGATTCGGATAATTCTGGTATAACGCAAACGAATGAGGAACATCCCTGGCGGATCGCACACTCGTGACGGTATCAAGCGCCGTATAATTTCCAAAATTGAGACTATTCACTCTGCGATGCAACGAATCAGTCATGACAATCCAGGAGCCCAATTTCGCAAACCGGCCCTGGATCGAGATATCGTGCAATCTTCCCAGACTGTCCACTTTCACACTGACTGCGCCAAAGTCGAATGAAGAATGTCCGACAAACTCGATTTCTTTGCAGGAAACGACGGAATCCTCGTAGAAACCGGATGTGTCGTACTTCAGTTCCAGGGGTACGAGATACCTCGAACCGTCGGAAGCGTTGTAACATCCGTTGCCCCCGAACATAGTGGAAGGCGTCAGATAATAGTTGTACGCTTCACTGGCGAATCCATGCAAATGTTTGAATATATGGTCAAGATTCCAGATCAGAGAATCCCGGGAAGCGAGAACTGCAAATGAGTCAGGATGAGAGATGCTCATCCCTAAGTCGAGTTTTTCGTTCACGACGTAGGTTCCCGGAGGGAGATTGGCAAATGAATAGTTTCCGCTCGTATCGGTCGACATCGAGTCGATGACGGGTCCGCCGATGTACACCCGTGTGTTCCGCAGTCCCTTTTCGCTCTGATCTCTCACACCGTTCCTGTTTGCATCATGAAAAACGATTCCATGTAGTTCGCCTGAAGGAACGTTTCGAAAAACATAACCATCAGGGAAGTTCGCGCGGTACGTCTGGTAACCATTGTCGAGAATTCTTAGGAATGGTCTAACATATTTCTGAGATGCGTGACTTTGATATATGTAGAAATCGCCAAAGAGCATCAAGGGAGTGATGTCTCCCGTTGCATTTATCGTTTCACCCATGCCAGTCCCATTATAGAACGGCAATTTGGAAACCGCGTTCAGTGAGAGGCTCGTAGCACTCACCAACGTCACCGTGTATGTAGCGAAAGGATCGTTCATCCCACCCAGACCATAAGGATCAATGAAAAAACCTTCGTACCCGAAATGGTAACCGTCGAGAGGGTAGTGGTAATAATCCTGATAAGCAGTGTCGAGAAGCAATAGCATCGTGCCGTAAGCTCCAAGAAAATTCTCGCCGATGCTATCTAGGGGAGCCCACATAGAATCTACTCCTCTGTAGGTAGTCCACTGCGTTGACTGCGGAGGAACTGTTTGAAACCAGCCCGGAGACTGATCTTCAACGATCGTATAAGTCCCCCAGGGGAAGTCTTGCAATGAGTAGTCACCATTGGAATCAGTTGTCAACACAGTATCGATCGGTCCGCTGACGTGCACCTTCCGCCCCGCCAGGCCAATGACGGAATCACGCGCACTTAACAGGACCCTTCCGTAGATTTCGAGCGGAGAATTCCCAAAGTCTTTTGTCTGGTCGGTGTCGGACGATATCCAGGTTCCGACACGAAGTGGATCATTGATGACGACACTACCCACCCGTCCGAATGAATCGATGACGGCAGAAATCATGCCAGCGACGACAAATTTCGAGATTGCCTGCGCATTGATCTGGTTTTCTGTTTGCAGGGAGATTTCTAAAATAGACCAAGGATATGCAGACCCCAACACGGAATCAGAGGGAGATATAGAGTAACCCTCGTAGGAGTGCCCTCCAGCCCCGACAAAATAGGCATACGCCTCCTTCGCAAGCACGCACAGACTTCTGAATATTCCTCTCTCATGTTCCGGATAGATCAGTAAGTTTGCAGGGTTTTGGAACGACGGAGAGCTGCCGGTCTTCGGAGCGGTCTGCATCCATTGCACTCTCAAGCTCTCGCTCACGAGATATGTCCCTGCCGGTAATCCGGACACCAGATAATCACCCGCAGAGTCGCTGAACACTGAGGTGTCAATGGGTCCGGTCAAGTAGATCTTCCATCCGCCCAACCCCGCCTCCCCTGAATCCCGCTGAGAGTTTCTATTAAAGTCGAGATAGACCTTGCCATGGATTGTCGTAGAACTGTCATTCCGGGCGCAGGCATTCTCTTCGATACCGAAACGGACAAGCTGTACTGCGACAACACTGCACATCAAGATTAGTCTCATAACCCCTCGATGAATTATCTTTATGTGATTGCCAAATATACGATTTTTTGTCTATGAGTCCAACGAGACGATCCTGGGTAACGCCTCAGTTCGAATCGCCTCGTCCATGCCATTCCATCCTCTCCTCTTAGGAGAGGTGTACAGAGTGAGGTCTCTTGTAGAGTTCTTTCGTTTGGATCCGAGTCACCATCGTTCTCCGGATGGTTTTGACACTCATTTTTGATCAATCTAAATCTAATCGTTCAGTTTATGATTGCATGATACCAGGTTGATCAGACCTCACCCCCGCCTGCCCAAAGCACAGCTTTGGTGCGGCGGGCTCGCCTAAGTCCCGCTTTTCGGGACATCGGCGAGCGGGCAGGCGTATCTTTGTGGGAAATCCCAAAAAATTGCTATCTTTGTCCATCCTTGAATACTGACTAATTCCCTTGACAAAAAGAAAAGACGAAAGCCCCGGCCAGGAACGGCTATTCCTGCTGGACGGCATGGCCCTCGCCTATCGAGCGTATTTTTCGTTCATCAAGAATCCGCTGCTGAATTCCAAAGGGGAAAACACCAGTGCCATCTATGGCTTCACCACTACGCTCATGAAGATCCTTGACGAGGAGAAGCCGGAACACATCGCCGTCGTTTTCGATACCCGGGAACCGACATTCCGCCACAAAATGTACGAGCCGTACAAGGCGACAAGAGAAAAAATGCCCGAGGATTTATCGGCCCAAATGGATAAGCTAAAGGAAGTCGTCGAGGCATTCAACGTCCCGCTGCTGGAGCTCCCGGGTTATGAAGCTGACGATATCATGGGAACCCTGGCAAAAAAAGCCGAGCGCGAGGGCATCGCAACCTTCCTTGTGACGGGTGACAAGGATTTTATGCAGCTTCTTTCTCCGCTCGTGAAGATGTATAAACCCGGCAAGAGAGGAGATGAGTGGGAGATCGTGGGCGTAGCGGGGGTGAAAGAAAAGTTCGGAGTCACTCCAGACAACGTCATCGATGTCCTCGGGCTCACCGGAGATTCATCGGACAACGTCCCCGGCGTTCCGGGAATCGGTGAGAAAACAGCGATCCCTCTTGTCCAGAAGTATGGATCCATCGAGCGTATTCTGGAAAATATCGACAAGATTCCCCAAAGGGGCTTACAGGATAAGCTTCGGAACAACAAAGACAAAGCCCTGCTTTCAAAACAACTCGTCACCATTGACACGAAAACCCCGGTCTCGGTCAATATTCACGACCTCCAGGCCAGGCCCCGCGACATGGAGAGGCTCAAGAAGCTCTTCACCGAGCTCGAATTCAGGTCGCTGGCGAGGAGAATCTCCGATACCGTCCATCGCATTCCTCCAGTACAGCCTCCACTAAAGGACGATGCCACGAGCTTCGACGTCCAAAAACTCGAACTCGCGAATATCACCAACGACGCGCACACATACCACCTCGTCAGGACGGAACAAGAGTTCGATTCTCTGGCAGAGATGCTCCGGCAGTCGAGTCTCTTTGTGCTCGATACGGAGACAACCTCCACCGACCCCCTCAGGGCGGAACTCGTAGGACTTTCATTTGCCCTGCAACCCAGGGAAGCATGGTACGTGCCAGTCCAACCGGGCAAGGGAGACAGAGCGCAGGGAAATGAGCAAATGCTTGATGGAAGAGGCCAGAAGCAAGAGGCCAGAGGCAAGAAACCAGAGGCCGGAGAAGGTGAGAATGTCGGGCTTGGTTTGTTTGAGGATCAATCGGGAGCGGAAAACGACACGCACCTTCCATCCTCAATCCTCAATCCTCAATCCTCAATCCTCCATCCTCAATCCTCCATCCTCAATCCTCTATCCCCCATCCTCCATCCCCCATCCTCCATCCCGGATCAGCCCGGTTTCCCCCTGGAATCCGTCCTCGCCCGCCTCTCCCCCATTCTCTCCGATCCATCCATCGGGAAAATCGGACAGAACATCAAATACGATATGCTGGTCCTCGCCGCGCACGGAATTGAAACGCGGGGAGTGATGTTCGACACGATGGTGGCAAATTACGTCCTCCGGCCCGACGGTCAGCACAACCTCGACGCGCTTGCAGCCGACCATCTCGGTTATGCCATGATCACGTACGACGAGCTTGTGGGAATCGGAAAAGAAAAGAAAGGCCTCCGCGAGGTTGAAGTTCAAAGGGTCGCCGACTATTCCGCGCAGGACGCGGATATCACATGCCGTCTCTACGAGGTGTTGAGCAAGAAGCTTAAGGATCAGGAACAATTGAAGCTATGCACCAGCATTGAATTTCCGCTAACCACGGTGCTCGCGGATATGGAACGCGCGGGCGTCACGCTCGATGTCGACTTCCTCGCCGACCTTTCCAAAGAGCTTGGGCGAATGCTGGAAAATCTGACGAACGAGATCTACGGCCAGGCCGGAGAGAAGTTCAACATTAATTCAACACAACAACTCAGCAAAATCCTTTTTGAAAAACTCAAGCTTGCCGTCGTTCGAAAAACCAAAACCGGATTCTCCACCGACGTTGCGGTTCTCGAAACCCTCCGGCATGCTCATCCCGTAGTGGAAAAACTCCTCGAATACCGCCAGTTGCAGAAATTAAAATCGACGTACATCGACGCCCTGCCCGAGCTGATCAACCCGAACACCGGAAAGCTCCATACGTCCTTCAACCAGACCGTCGCCGCAACCGGGCGGCTGTCCAGCAGCGACCCTAATCTGCAGAACATCCCAATTCGCACGGAAATCGGCCGGAGCATCCGGAAAGCATTCATCGCGGGCGGCCGGGGCAACGTGATCCTCTCGGCAGACTATTCGCAGATTGAACTGCGGGTGATGGCGCACATTTCCGGCGATGAGGGAATGACGGAAGCTTTCCGCCACGGCGAAGATATTCACGCGACCACCGCGGCGAAAGTGTTCGGCGTGGCACTCGACAGCGTAACCCGGGACATGCGAAGAAAAGCGAAGGAGGTGAACTTCGGCATCATGTACGGCATCGGACCGTACGGTCTGGCAATGCGGCTCGACATCTCTCAGGCCGAGGCCAAGGACATCATCGCGAAGTACTTCGAGCGGTTTCCGAAAGTCAGCCAGTATATCGCCGACACGATCACCAAAGCCCGCCGTGAGGGATACGTAAGCACGCTCCTCGGGAGACGCAGATATCTCCCCGACATCAACAGCCGGAATCAAAACGTCAGGGGAAATGCCGAACGCCAGGCCATCAACATGCCGATCCAGGGGACTGCTGCCGACATGATCAAAATCGCAATGGTGAGAATTAGCTCAAAAATGAAAAGTCTGGGGTTGAGCATGCGCATGCTCCTGCAGGTCCATGATGAGCTGGTGTTCGAAGCGGCAAAAAGCGAGGAGCCGAAAGTCAGCAAGTTCATCGCCGACGAAATGAAGAACGCGCTTCCGCTGTCGGTTCCGGTCGAAGTCGAGGTTGGATCGGGAAGAAACTGGTTCGAGGCGCACTAGCGTACTCAGGTCGATTCAGGCCCGTCCTTTCTCGTTCCCAAATTCCATTTGGGAAAATGCATTGCAGTGTTCAGTTCCGCGCCTGCCCTGAAACGGTTCTATTCAGGGTCCGCGCCGAACTCATCTCCTCTGATCCTCTCCCGCCATGGCGGGATCTTCGACTTCTCTACCAATAGAGAAGGGGAAGCACTTACTTTGCCGACGTCCCTCTCTAATTTTAGAGAGGGACCACAGGGTGAGTTCGTACTTTGGACATTCCCATGCAGAACAAGAGATCCTTCGCAAGGTCAGCAAAAGGTAACCTTCTGCGCAGTAAATTCAAAGCAGAAGGTTACCTTTGACCATGGCGAACCTTCCGAAGGTTGGTGACTTCCCAAGCAGGAGCTTGGGAACGAGGAGTGACAAGGACGTCCTTCGATTACGCAGTGGGTGGATTTGACGGCGCGTGCATTTTCCGGCGCATGATCAATCCCGCTCCCAGAATGATCAACGCGACGGGCCAGTACGTCCTCACCGCCTCCCACACTTCCCAGTGGGAAAGATATCCGAAGTCCGCGAGGATGAATGCACCTCCAATAGCGGTCAGAATGGACGCGGGTATGAGGATATACCAATCGCGCAGGTCGTTGAGGTACGTCATGAGGAACGCGATGCCGACGATCAGAAACATGGCCGGAGGGAACATGTGCGCGCGAAACTCGATGGTATCGATACTGCGCAGGAGAAAGAACAATCCGAATAGAAACCAGACTGTTCCCCAAAAAATCTTGCCGCGCCGGTCCCGGGAAAAACCCTTCACCACTCCCAGGATGCCGACCAGCATCAGCATCGACCAGAGGATCTGGTCAAAACCAACCCTGATGACGTGAAGCCGGTGGAGTAAGATGACCGTCCCGAAAATAATCAACGCGACGCCAAGCCACGAGATATGCTTTCTGCGTTCTTCCATACAAAATTCCTTATCCTGAAGTCGTCGAGAGTTTTTCTTCCGGCACAAGAATAGCAAGTATGATATACAGCAGCAATCCCCAGCCAAACGATGCCAGCACCAGCAAGACGTAGAGCACACGGACGATCGTAGGGTCGACGTTGAAGTACTTCGCGATCCCTGCACACACGCCGAAAAGTTTTCGTTCCGTGGCAGATCGTTTTAATTCCCTCCGGGGCTCGACAGCCGGCGGGCCATTCTCCGCCGCGGATGAGCCGGATGAGTGTGTGCCGACGTCCGGCTTGTTTGCGTGCACATACATCAGCCAGGCGCCGATGATGATGAGCGCGACGGGGAAGACAACATCCCACGAAACATGCCACCATCGAAACGCCGCGAAGAGGCCGAGATTAGTGAAGAGAATCAGCGCGCCCACGAGTATGAGCAGAACACCCCAAAATCGTTTCCGGTCGGTGTGTTGCGCTCCGCCGACCGCCGGCTGCGTGCCGCCGATGTGCTCAGGGTTCACCGGCATGATGATCATCGCTATGATGTAGAGTATGAAACCGGACCCGCCGAGGAGCGTGACGAGCACCCAGAGGATCCGGACGATGGTCGCGTCAACTTCAAAATACTCCGCGATCCCGCCGCAGACGCCGTCGATCATGCGCTCACGGCGTGACTTGTAGAGTCGACGCGGCGGAGTTGCTGATGTCGTGGTTTCCATGCCGTCCAAAAATTGTTGGTCTTCTTCTCTACCTTAACCTACGAATATCCGATTGTATTTGTTTCGGAGTGGGGTTTTTCCCTCAAATCGAACAAGAAACGAGGCAAATCCCCCGGGTGAATCGATGGTTATTCTTCCCTGGGCTTAAAACAAAAAAGCCGACTCTCCTTCAAAGATTCGGCTTCCCTATGTCAATTAAAAATGCAATATCTCATCATCTTATAATCTCAATATCTCACCATCTCCCACTCTCATCCTCTCTCCAACCTCCATCCTACATCCTCCATCCTCCATCATACTTCCATTATTTCTTTCTCTTTCTGCGCCACAACGGCATCAATATCCTTGATGAATTTGTCGGTCAATTTTTGAGCTTCAGTCTCACCGCGCTTGCGCTCGTCCTCGGAGAAGTGTTCCGCTTTCTCAGAGCGTTTCAGGTGCTCGATGGTGTCGCGCCGGATGTTGCGCACGGCGATCTTCTCGTCCTCGGCGAACTTCCTCACGAGCTTCGCCAGTTCCTTGCGGCGTTCTTCATTGAGCGGGGGAATCGGAACCCGGACGATCGTACCGTCGCCGACCGGGTTGAGCCCGAGATTCGCGGCGAGGATCGCTTTCTCGATGGGAGCGCACATATTCTTGTCCCATGGCTGTACGGCAATCGTATGGACGTCCTTCACGCTCACATTGGCCACCTGGGTCAGCGGCATCTGCGAGCCGTAGTATTCGACCTTGATCCCGTCGAGGAGAACCGTGGTCGCTTTGCCGGTTCGGATTTTCGCCAGTTCCGAGCGCAGAACTTCGACGGATTTGTGCATCTTGTTTTCAGCATCCTTCATTATGTCTTTTACCATGGTCTTCTCGCTACAGTGTTTTACAAGAGATTGATAAAACGATCAACGCCGGGAACTTCGTTTTCTTACGCCGGCACGTCGCGTCGTCGAGTTTGGCGTTACGTATGTGCCGACGCGTTCCCCGCGCACGAGACGCTCCAGGTTTCCCTGTTTGTTCAGATTAAAAACAACGATCGGCATATTGTTTTCTTTGCAGAGTGTGATGGAGGTGAGATCCATGATTTTCAGATCCTTCTCCAGCACCTCGTAGTACGAGATCTCCCGAAACATGGAGGCCTTTGGATTTTTCTCCGGGTCACAATCGTAGACGCCGTCAACCCGAGTGCCTTTGACGATGACATCCGCGTGAATCTCGACAGCCCGTAATGCGGCCGCCGTGTCCGTGGTGAAGTACGGGTTGCCCGTGCCGGCGCCAAAGATAACGATGCGGCCCTTTTCGAGATGGCGGATTGCCCTGCGCCGGATGAACGGCTCGGCCATTTCTTCCATCTTGATGGGACTCATGAGTCGAGTAAAGACCCCGTGGTGTTCCAGAGCGCTCTGGAGCGCCAAGCCGTTGATAATGGTCGCCAACATTCCCATCTGATCGCCGGTCACTTTGTCGACCCCGTCGGATGAGTTCTCCACGCCACGGTAAATGTTGCCGCCGCCGATAACGATGCCCATTGCGACGCCCAGGCGGTTCACTCTGCTGATTTCCTCCGCATACCGGCGAATGACCGTCGGCTCAATCCCGAACTTGCTTTCTCCCATGAGTGCCTCGCCGCTGATCTTGAGAAGGATGCGGCGATATTTGAGTTTGGTCTTCATTTCTTCTTCCTTGTCAGTCGGGGACCCACCCTGACTTTCACGAAGGGCGGGATGTATCTCTGCGCTGCTCCGCGGCACGATGGACGATACCGCCCACCGCAGAACGATTCACTCAATTACTGAGAATTCTCACCCAGATGAAATCTCTGGTATCGACGGATGGTGATTTTCTCACCCGTCTTCACGGTCATCTCGAGCACCAAATCCTTGATGGTCTTGCCGGAATCCTTGATGAATGATTGTTCGAGCAGGCAGAATTCCTGGTAGAATTTGTCGAGCTTGCCCTGGGCAATGCGCTCGATCACCGGCTCCGGCTTCTTTTCATTGCGAGCCTGCGTTCGGTAAATTTCCAGCTCGCGGTCGAGCACTTCCTTCGGCACCTGCTCCTTCGATATGTACTGGGGATTCATCGCCGCGATCTGCATGGCGAGGTCGCGCGCAAGCGTCTTAAAATCGTCCGTCTTCGCTACAAAATCGGTCTCGCAATTCAGCTCGACCATCGCGCCGATGCGGCCGCCGGCATGGATGTACGCATCCACGGCGCCCTGATTCGTCGCACGGTCGGCGCGTTTCTCAGCGGTGGCGGCGCCTTTCTTCCGCAGGTAGTCAATCGCCTTCTCCATGTCGCCGTTCGAATCCGCCAACGCTTTCTTGCAATCCATCATTCCCGCGCCGGTTCGATCGCGCAGTAATTTTACTTGATCGGGTGTAATCGTCATAGTCACTAACTCTTTTCTCTTTGAAAAGACATTATTCTCCAGTGATTTCTCCTGGCGCGCCCTTTGGCTCTCCGGCTATGTCGGCCCCTTCAAGCTGGACCGACCCGCGCTCGTTCCCTTCAATAACGGCATCTGCGACAGCCTTCGTGAACACCTGGATTGATTTAATTGCATCGTCGTTCGCCGGAATAGGATAATCCACGGTTGTGGGGTCGCAATTCGTGTCGACGATGGCAAAGACCGGAATGTTCAATCGTTTCGCTTCCTTGACGGAGATTTCTTCTTTCTTAATGTCCACGACAAACAGCGCGCCTGGCAGGCGGGTCATTTCCACGACCCCCATGAGAACCTTCTGGAGTTTGCTTTTTTCCCTGTCGAGAAAGAGAATCTCCTTCTTGGTCAGCTTGTCGTACGTCCCGTCCGTTTCCATTTTCTCAATGTTGGTCAAACGTTTCACGCTCTTCCGGATCGTCGTGAAGTTCGTCAGCATTCCCCCCAGCCAGCGCTCCGTGACGTAGAATTGTCCGCATCGTTTCGCTTCTTCCTCGACGACCTGCTGGGCCTGGTTCTTGGTTCCGACGAACAGAATTTTCCTTCCTTCGGCGACGATATCGGCAATCGCGCTGCAGGCGACGTTCAACAGGTCCTGGGTTTTCTTGAGGTCAATGATGTGAATCCCGTTACGTTCCATGAAAATAAACGGCTTCATTTTGGGATTCCAACGGCGGGTGAGATGCCCGAAGTGGGCACCGGCACTGAGAAGATCCGCAAGTTCAACTTGTGGCATAGGTGGAGTTACTCCTGAGTTAGTTGATTCCTCTACTCCCCTCATCTTTCCCCGGAATCACGTCCTCGTGCGACGCATGCGGGCGCGACACTGCCGGAGAAATCAGGGAGTATGTGTGATTTAAATTAGTTGAGTAGTTGGATAGTTAACTAGTTAACCATTTAACCAATTAACAATTTTTAACGCTTACTGAACTGGAATCTCTTTCGCGCTTTTCGCTGGCCGTACTTCTTCCGCTCCACCATACGCGGATCACGCGTCATCATCCTGTTGGTGCGCAAAAGCAGGCGCAGTTCTTCATTCATCCGCACCAGCGCCCGCGAAATTCCGAGCTTCATGGCTCCGGCCTGACCCGTCAGCCCGCCGCCTTCAACGGTCGCGACAACATCGTACTTTCCCATGGTCTCCGTAGCGACAAACGGCAGGAGCACTTCGGTGCGCAGCGTATCGACGGGGAAGTATTGTTCCAGGGGCCTGTCGTTTACCGTGACAACTCCGGAACCTGGCTTGACGATCACGCGGGCCACCGAGGTCTTGCGACGGCCAACGGCAATGTGTGGATGAACAATCATTCTTTATCCTTGTTGTGGATTAATTGAATTTCCAATTGCGAATTTTCAATTTCGAATTGCCAAGCTCCGGGTTCCGAGTAAGGCTGTAGTAAAGAGCACTGGACATTGGGGATTTGGCGATATAGCAATTGGTAGAAGTTCGGAGATCAGAATTTTAGCGTTTCCGGTTTTTGCGCAGCATGCGGATGATTGGCACCGCGATACACCTTCAGCTTCTTCAGGATTCGCGCTCCGAGCCGGTTGTGCGGGATCATCCCTTTGACAGCGTGCATGAATACCCGCTCGGGGTTTGTCTTCATCAGTTCTTTCATCGATTGGACAACAGTGCCACCGGGGTATCCCGTATGATGGAAATACGATTTTAATTCCGTGCGCCTTCCTTCGACCTTGACCCTGTCCGCGTTGACGATGACAACAAAATCCCCACAGTCAACGTTGGGCGTGAAAATCGGCTTGTGCTTTCCGCGCAGAATGTGCGCAACATGACTCGCCACGCGACCGAGCGTCTGTCCATTGGCATCGACCAGATACCACTTCTTAACAATCTCGTCCTTGTTGAACGAGTGCGTAATGTGCTGAGCTAATGCCACAAGAAATCCTCGTTATTGATAAATTGGTTCTTCACCCCACTTCTTCATTCTAAATCCCGATGCGTGCGGGGACGAAGAATCCGTCTTTTATGCTCAAAATGACAAGCTTTTGGGGAATGTACCCTACAAAAATCCCGCCTACCGGCGGGACAAGAACAGCACAATAATAAGAAAATTTTGGGAAAGAGGCAAGGACGCAGCCATTGCAGCCTGAGAGCCCAATATGCAAAATCAAAAAATGTTCTGGTTCATCCGCACACCCCTCCATCTTCCATCCTCCATCCTCCAACGTCCTCTTATCTCAGAATCTCATGATCTCATCATCTCCGATCAGCTGTTATCGGCGGTCCTGTCCCTCCGCATGGTACGAACTTCTCACCAACGGACCGGATTCGACATGGCGGAACCCCATGGCAAGCCCCCTCTCCTTCAGCATCCTGAACTCATCAGGGTGCACGAAACGGTCGACGGGCAGATGGTCCTTTGTCGGCTGGAGATACTGACCAAGCGTGAGAATATCGCAGTTGACACCGCGCACGTCCGTCATCACATCGACCACCTCTTCCGTCCGTTCGCCGATCCCCAGCATCATCCCGGTTTTTGTCACGAATCCCCGCCGCTTTGCCCGGTCGAGAAGCTCCAGGCTCCGCCCGTACTTTGCCTGGGGACGCACATCGGGATACAAACGGGGAACGGTTTCCATATTATGGTTCAGGATGTCGGGAAAGGCGTCCAGAACGATGTTCAGCGCGAATTCTTCTCCCTTGAAATCGGGGATGAGAACTTCAATTTTTGTTTCGGGATTCAACGAACGCATCCGGCGCACCGTCTCGGCGAAGATCTGCGCTCCCCCGTCGTACAATTCATCACGGTCAACCGAAGTGATGACGGCGTGGCGAACTCCGAGTAATTGCACTGCCTCCGCGACGCGGCGCGGCTCGTCTGCGTCAAGTTCCATCGGCTTGCCGGTCTTCACGGCGCAGAAGCCGCAACTTCGCGTGCAGATGTCCCCGAGAATCATGAACGTGGCCGTCCCGTGATTCCAGCATTCGCCCATGTTCGGGCAGCGCGCTTCTTCACAAACCGTGTGCAGTTTCCGGGTATCGATAATGCTCTTCAGACGGGCATAATTCTCCCCCGAAGGAATTCTCGCCTTGAGCCACTCCGGACGACGGCTGCGGCTCGCGGACGGTTGAGTCGATATTTCCTGAATCACAAAATCCATGGAGTCAAATCCTAAGCTCTAATCCCTAAATACTAAACAAATCCAAAATTCTAAAACCGAAATTTTAAACAAAACATATGACCTGAATTCAAGAACCTGAAACCTGCAACCTAACACTTGAAACACGATATCTACTCCTGAACAGATCCAAAATCCGAAATTCTACCACCTATCACCTACCACCCATCACCTATTACCTCTTACCTATATCACCTGTTGTTCATCGAAGTTTTCCAAATTCTGCACGACTGTCTCAAGGAACGATCCTCCGAGCGCGCCATCGACAATGCGGTGGTCGAATGAAAGCGTAAGGTACGCGATCGAACGGATTGCAATTGCGCCGCCGTCGGCAGGATTGATCACAACCGGACGCTTCTTGACTGCCCCGAGACCGAGGATAGCTACCTGCGGCTGGTTGATAATCGGAATGCCGATCATCGTGCCGAATACCCCGAAGTTCGTGATGGTGAAGGTTCCCCCCTCTATGTCCGCGGGTGTCAGCCGTTTGCTGCGTGTACGAGTCGCCAGGTCGTTCACCGCCCGCGCAAGTCCCACAAAGTTCTTTTCATCGGCGTTCTTGATCACGGGAACGATCAGACCGTTCTCCGAAGCCACCGCCATCCCCAAATTAATGAATTTCTTCAGGATGATTTTGTCCCCCTCAACGGATGAATTGATCAACGGGAACTGCTTTACCGCTCTCACGAGCGCGTCGCAAATGAACGGCATGAACGTCAGTTTGAACCCTTCGCGCTTCTCAAACGCCTCGGCGTTCTTCCTCCGGGCCGCATCCACTCTCGTCATATCGCATTCATGAACGGCGTACACATGCGGCGACGTCTGCACGCTCCTCACCATGTGCTCCGACATTTTCTGAAGGATGTTGCTCATCTGGAGAATCTCATACTGCGGCGGAGGATATTTTTTCGCGAGGTCGCCTGAGTCGACATGCTTCAACGTCTTTTCAATTCGCGGAGCGGCGGGGGCGGTGAATGCAGGCAGTGGAAATGCCGGTGCCGAAGCAGGCACAGCCTTGCGGGATTGGACATACGAGAGGATATCCTTCTTGCTGAGCCTTCCCCCTTCCCCGGTGCCGGGAATTTTCTCCAGCTCGGCCACCGGTATCCCCTCCTCGCGCGCAATGTTGAGCACGAGGGGAGAGTAGAACCGGCCGCCGGCTTGAGCCGCTGCCGGAGGCGACGATGGCGGCGCCAGCTTCGGCGGCAATCCCGGAGCCGCTGCGGGCCTGGAAGTTTCAGCGGCGCGCGCCGGTGCCGCGTCAACAACTGCCGCCGAGGCATCGGTCTCTATTTCCGCGATGACTGTGCGAACAGCCACCGTCTTTTGTTCGTCGAACAACAATTTTGTCACAACGCCGGATGCGGGCGAGGGAATCTCAGAGTCGACCTTATCTGTGCTGATTTCCAGGAGTGTTTCATCCTTCCTCACTTTTTCGCCGGGTTTCTTGTGCCACTTGATGATGGTACCTTCGGTGAGACTTTCACCGAGCTGGGGCATGACGACTTCGACTTTTGCCATTTCCTTCTCTTAGAATTATTGAATAAGCTTACGTGTTCTTCTTTGTGATGAGCATGCTGAATCGTCGAACAAGAACGATACCCAGTGCTGTCTCAAACTCTCCCAACCATTTTTTGATGTAACGCGCATTCGCCCGTGGGTTTTTCATCAGCATGTTCGAAACGTCCTCCAGGTCTCGTGCGCGCCCCGCTATCACTTTCTGGATGATGACATCTTCGAGCGTCGCGAATCGCACGCGCTGATTGCGGATTACTATGACCTTCGATCTTTTGATCGATTGACGTTCGTAAGAAGTGTCGGAGAATATGAAATCAACACGCACTCTCGATTCGGCATCCATCGCCGGCAGAACGTACGTCGCCTCAACAAATTTTTTCGGCGACTGTAAAAGGCACCGTAATCCTAACTTCCTGAGAAGGCTCAGAACCTTCGGAAGCCCATCAACACCGAGCCCGAGTGTCACATCAATGTCTTTCGTCAAGCGAGGTTCGCCGTATTGAAGGACTGCCTGTCCCCCAACAATCATGTACGGAATTTGTGCCGCATCGAGTTGCTTGGCGATCTTTGCCAGGAGCTTATCGAACACTGTTAATTGCCCGTGCATACTTGATATCAATTTCTATATCCTCCAGCGGATTCTTCGGAGGAAATTTTCCCATTCCCCTTGCGTACCGAAGGAGTCCGTTGACAATCTTCACGTTCTTGCGGTAATCTGGTTTGGTCTTTCGCGCCAGATCGTCTTCGAACGCTTTCAATATTTTTTGGTTCTTTACCATGTGATGTTGTACAGAGCTACAATTCTTAGTGAAAAATTCGAATATCTGGGACCTAAGAAGATCTTAAATCCGAATATCGAAACACTAAACAATTCCTAAATCTCAATATCCAAATTCTAAACAAGCACCAAGTACCAGCATCTAAACCAAAACATCTAAAAAATCAAAAGAGGTTGTCGTTCTGATTGGTGTTTTGATTTTTGGATTTAGAGCTTAGACTTTGTTTAAGATTTCGGATTTCGTGCTTCGAATTTCGGACATTCACAATTGTCTAGCGTAACGTCAGTTAGCATCTCAATATGCCGCGAGTTCCCGAAGAGCCATGAGAATGTCGGAAGTCTGCGGCAGCATGGCATTCTCCAGTGTCGGTGCGTAGGGAATCGGCGAGTCTTTTGCAGCGACGCGCTTTATCGGCGCGTCGAGCCGTGTGAACGCCTCATTCGCAATAATCGCAACGACCTCGGCGCCGAAACCACCCGTGAGGGTGTCTTCATGAACAACCAGAACCTTGCCCGTCTTTTGGGCGCTTTTTAGAATCGCCTGGGTATCGAGCGGGTTCAGTGTGCGAAGGTCCACAATTTCCACGCTCACGCCCTCCTCTTCCATCGCCTGCGCTGCTTCCAACGAGCGATGGACCATCATCCCCCATGTGATGATGGAGATGTCGTTCCCCGCCCGCACGGTTTTGGCGATTCCGAACGGCAGGCAATACTCGGCATCCGGCTCGGGAGCCGCGGCGAACGACGCCCGGTAGAGCCCTTTATGCTCGCAAAAAATAACCGGGTCATCACAACGGCAAGCTGTCTTGAGCAGTCCTTTCGCATCCGCGGCATTCGACGGCATGACGACCCGCAGACCCGGGACGTGCGCGAAAATGGATTCAATACTCTGGCTGTGATACAGGCCCCCGTGGATGTACCCGCCAACCGCCGCGCGAACGACCATCGGACACGACCAGTGATTGTTGGATCGAAACCGGAGCATTGCAACTTCATCGCGAAGCTGCATGAACGCCGGCCAGATATAGTCTCCGAACTGAATCTCGACGCACGGCTTGAACCCACGCACGGCAAGACCGAACGCTGTTCCGACGATACTCGCTTCTGCGAGCGGAGAATTGAACACACGATCCCATCCGAATCTCTTCGTCAAACCCTTTGTCGCGGTAAAGACTCCTCCCTTCTCGCCAGCAACATCTTCGCCGTAGATCAGCATTTTAGGATTCCGTTCCATTTCTTCCGCCATCGCATGGTTTATGGCATCCACCATGACGATCTTCTGACCCTTCTGTTCAGGTTCGGCAAATTCTTCCTTTGGAACGATAACGGAAGGGGAATAGACATACTTCAGGAGGTCGGCGGGATCCGGCTGCGCTTCATCCTCTGCCGCCTGGGCGGCGCGGTCGATCCGCTCAATAATTTCCTCTTTGAGTTTTTTGACCTCTTCCTCCATCATGACCCCGTGCTCCAGCAGGTACTTCTCAAATCGCGGCAGGGGATCCCGCTCACGGTCCTGGGCGAGTTCTTCCTCGGACCTGTACTTCCGCTGGTCGTCCGACGAGGAGTGCGGCAGCAGTCGAACAGTGTGGGCGAGAATCAGGCTCGGTCCTTCACCGTTCCGCGCCTTTCCCACCGCAGTGGCGGCGGTTGAATAGGCAGCGATTATGTCGCATCCGTCGACTTCGTAACGATTCAGTCCTTCGTACCCGCTCACGAGTCGATAGACCGATTCGCCGGCGGTTTGTTCCCTCTTCGAAACGGAAATTGCGTACCTGTTATCCTCGATATGAAATATCACAGGGAGCTTTTCCCGCGCAGCCCAATTGACCGCTTCGTGAAATTCTCCTTCGCTCGTTGCACCTTCGCCGGAGGAAACGTACACCACTTCATCGACGCCTTCTCTCACGGCACCGAGCGCGGTGCCGACCGCCTGCAGATACTGCGTTCCCGTCGGACTCGACTGCGCGACGATCCGCAGCTCTTTGTGTCCGTAGTGAAACGGCATTGCAAAGCCGCCGCTGTCCGGTCCCTTTGACCGATTGAGTGCGTCGAGGAACACATCCTCAACCCTATATCCAAACCCGAGGGCGAAGGCGAGGTTACGATAGTACGGGTAGGCCCAGTCGTACCCGGGCTTCAACGCCATCGCCGCGCCCACCTGCGCGGCCTCATGACCCGAGCCGCCGATATGGAAGAAGGCTTTCCCTTGCTTCAACATCACGAGAATCTTGTCGTCCGTTTTACGCGCGGTGAGCATGAGCCGGAAGGCGTCAATAAGCCGCTCTCTCGAAAGTGGCAGCTGGCCCGGCGTTCTCTTTGCGTTCCGCGACTGTCCGTCGCCCCCCTTCGATTCTCCCGGGGCTGCTTTCGGGGCCGCCATTGCTCCAACTTTTATGCTTGAAGGCATCCTTGATTCTCTGTGAATGAATGGTCGATAGATTTCATGAAATCGCCGGCACACTGCTCGGCGATGTCCGCCTCGAAAACCTGTCCGAAATTTTCTGTTAGGAGCACGCTGATCTCGTCCATCGGAACTTGTTTTCCCGTAAGCCGCTCGATCGATGTGATGCCTTTATCGAAGATCCCGCACGGGATGATCCGGTCGAAGAATGAGAGGTCGGTGTTGACATTGAATGCGAGGCCGTGCATGGTGACCCAACGGCTGACTTTCACGCCGATCGCCGCGATCTTATCGCTGCCAACCCAAACGCCGGTGAATTCGTTGTCCCGACGCGCCTCGATCCCGTACTCGGCAAGTGTGAGGATGATGACTTCTTCAAGTGAGCGGAGATATCGATGGATGTCGAGACCGTACCCATTGAGGTCGAAGATCGGATATGCAACGAGCTGGCCGGGACCGTGGTAGGTAATGTCGCCGCCGCGGTCAACGGAAAGGACCGCCATGCCTTTAGCTGTTAGCTCTTGGCTATTAGCAAGAAGATGATTTTGGTCGCCCGATTTGCCGATAGTGTACACATGATGATGTTCATTCAGCAACAGAACATCGCCAATAGTTCCGGCAACGCGGCAATCAAAGATCCGCCGCTGCAAATCCCACGCGGATCCGTAATCAGTGAGACCCAAACGAACGGCCGTTATTGTATTTTTTGGCGTCTTTTCTTTTATCACGTATTTTATCTAAAGAACAATCTGTAAAATCCCAAATCCGAAATCCGCAATCAACAATCCGAAATCATCAATCCCAAATCCTCAATCCGAAATCCTAAACAACTCCTAAATCCCAAAACACTCGAGACCTGAAACGTGAAACCTAACACGCACATTCTATCACCTACTACCTGCAACCCACCACCTACCTCCTACATCCTACCAACCAAATCCTCAATCCTCAATCGTCAATGCTCTATAGGTGTATTGCATGCCCGTAGGCGTTCTCTGCAGCTTCCATGATCGCCTCGGAGAGCGTGGGATGGGCATGGACTGCATTGAGAATTCCCGACCCGGTGGCTTCAAGCGACTTGGCCACCACGAGTTCCGCGATCATTTCCGTCGCCTCGACGCCGAGGATGTGCGCCCCGAGCAGCTCGCCGTATTTCCCATCGAAGATCAGTTTTACCATTCCTTCGGTCTCGCCGATGGCGCGTGCCTTTCCGCTCGCGCTGAACGGAAATCTTCCCACTTTGATCTCATGACCCGCCGCGACGGCTTTTTCTTCCGTGAGCCCCAGGCTCGCCACCTGCGGCTGGCAGTACGTGCAGCCGGGAATATTGTCATAATCAATCGGCTGCGGATCTTTCCCGGCGATCGCTTCGACGCAGACGATTCCTTCCTTCGATGCGACGTGGGCAAGCCACGGCGATCCGGCGACATCGCCGATGGCGTACACGCCGTCGACATTCGTCCTGCCGAAATCATCGACCTGAATCCAGCTCTTCTCGACCTTCACGCCCAGAGCTTCCAAACCCATGTTCTCAACATTTCCCTGAACGCCGATCGACATCAAAGCAACATCACCTTTCACCTGTTTTGTTCCCTCTTTCGTCGATACCGTTACTGCAACCTCGTTGGACACGGCGACGCTCTCGACTTTCGCTTCCGTGAGGATCTCGATTCCGCTTTTCCTGAAACTGCTTTCAAGGAGTTTCGAGATTTCCCTGTCTTCCACGGGGAGGATATTCGGCATCATCTCAACGAGTGTGACCTTCGTGCCGAAGGTATTGTAGAAATAAGCGAACTCAACGCCAATCGCCCCGGCACCGATGATGACCATCGATTGGGGAAGCTTGGGAAGGAGCATTGCTTCGGTGCTGGAAATAACTTTCTTGCCGTCGAACTTCACTCCCGGTAGAGCGCGCGGCCTCGCCCCGGTCGCCACGATGATATGTTTGGCCGAAACAGTCTCAGCCGGTTTGCCGTCCCGGCTGACTTCAATGTTCCCTTTACCTAACAACCTTCCAGAACCGGATATATGCTCGATCTTGTTTTTCTTCAATAGATATTCCACGCCCTTCGAATTCCTGAGCGCGACGTCACGGCTCCGCTGGATGATTTTTGAGAAGTCGAATTTCAGGTCTTTGCAGGAGATTCCCCACTCTTCGGCATGTTTGAAATGCTGGAAGATCTCGGCGTTCTTCAACAGCGCTTTCGTAGGAATGCATCCCCAGTTGAGACACACACCTCCAAGCTTGTCGCGCTCGATGACCGCGGTCTTGAATCCAAGCTGCGCGGCGCGGATCGCGGCAACATAGCCGCCGGGTCCACCGCCGATAACTGCAATATCAAATTGTCGTTCTGCCATAACTTATATAAGCACTAAATTCTAATATCGAAATACTAAATTCCGCTTTTCAGAATCCCGCTCCCCAGCGGAATCCAGAAGCGGGACAATGATGAAATCATAAATCCCAAACTGCGCAAGGGGAATACTTCGGGGCTTAGGAAGTGGTATTTATCGAAATATACGAGACCAGGAATCCCGATTTCCACTTTGAAACGGAAGCATGACGCTTGACTGATGAAGAAAATTGGCAACCCCTTGCTGAATCCTGGACAAAAATATATGAAATAGTAAAGAAAAATCAAAGAAATGCATCCAGGACGTGGTGCCTCAGTTTGAAGTCGCTATGTCCACGCTCGACCCCCTCTCGTATTAGGTGGGGTGTGCGCAGATCTGGAAAATGGGAATAATACACTTCTACCATCAAAGACGGAGTATGTCCGTGCCTGAGATTGGATAATTGGAAACGAATCATTATTTTCCACAGCGATCGACTCAGATACGGTATGGAAGTCAAACTGAAATTTCCATTGAAAGATCTCCTCCGGCATGCCATACGGGGGAACTATGACGAATTTCAACTCAGGGAGTTGTACCGTCTGTTCGTCACTTTCGCGCGCCAGCTTGTCAGGAGGAAGATATTCTCCGGGAAACTGAATCCGGAGTTCATGGGAATGTCCGAACCGGACATGGTTCACGATTGCATTGCCGAATTGTTTACGCGCTCATCGAGGAACGAGCTTATTGAAATTGCGAAGTATTTCGACCACGAGCAGATCGACATTGAAAGCTTGCACGAGGAACGGCTCCTCATTCACGTTCGTCGCCTCATCTTCACAGCCGTCAACGACAACATTTTCCGGATGTACAACGAGATCGATCCCCCGCTCGGGAAAATCCTCCGCAACATCAAGAACACCGTCGGTCGGTGTGCAGATTTTCAACTGACAAACCAGTTTGGCGAACAGCACCTGGAATTTGTGTCCGGAAACGTCCTTCAGCAGTACCCGATTCTCTCGGATGAAGACCTCCAGAGGCTCGTCGAGCGCATCATGGCAACCGAAACCGAAATCCCTTCCATTGTGATGGAGCTGAAGCATGCACTGGAATCACAGAACAAATGCAGGCGCGCCGTGCGACTTGTTTCACTGGCTCTTGCGATAAAAAAGGGATACGAGCTCCTCGCCTTCGAATTGCAGACCACGGAAGATGGAACGAAACCCGACGCGGTTATCGATTCTCGCTCTGCGATTCAGCTAGCCTTTGAACAAATATCGGCAAAGATCAAGGAGAGATATCTCGAGAGCGGAAAAATCGACAAACAAACATTTGAATGTTACTCCAATGCGCTCAGACGGATGCTCGAAGACGAGTTCATGCTCGGCTCCAACGGCGCAATCTCGTACTACCAATATGTGAGTCACTATTATCCTGATTTGACCAGGAAAGAGTACGAACGGCATCACCGGACGACCTTCGAGTATCTCGCAAAGCTCGCAAAGGAACGAGTGAGAAAAGGACTGAAGGAAATTTGATTCTGTGGGAAACATGAAATGAAAGGACACAAGGATAGTCATTAGTCATTCGTCATTGGTTATTAGTTGTTGGTTGTTGGTTCTTAGTTATTGGTCGTTAGTTCGAAGTGACAGTGCTGAACAACAAAGAACGAGTGACAAAGAACAAAGTACAAATAACAAAGAACTATTGACGAAGAACAAATGACAAAGAACCGCTCACAGTTTGAAGATATGAAGCATATTGACGAAACAACTTTAGAACTATTTGTCCTGAGATCTCCAGAGATAGATGCTCAGCGTTCGGCGATTGAGCGGCATCTTCAGGAATGTGCCGGGTGTAGTGAGCTATACGACGCAATTGCCTCATTCTATGCTGATGTAGCACATGAATTGTCAACTACCGAAGAGCTTCTGCCCGTACGAGCAGAAGTCAAACTTGAAAAAAAACATCGCATCAGCCCGGCGTTGCGCATGGTGGAAATCGCCTTCCCATTCCGGGTTGCACGGTGGGTGGCAAGGCATCCTTACAGGGCGGCAGGCAGCGGAATAACCGTCATTGCGCTTGCTGTTGCCTTGACACTTTTCATACCGAAGGTGTCGTTTACTGACAAGAATCCAGCTTATGTGAAGAACCAGAACGATTCCCTGCAGGTTTATAACCGGAATAATGAGTTGCTCTGGAAAAGGTATCTTGGCTTCAAGTTACAGGAACCCAATAGAGAACTCCACGGATATGTGGTCCAAGTTGTCGATGTCGACCGAGACGGATCGAATGAAGTTATTCTTATCGCGGGACTTGGTGGAATTTACAGCTCCCCTAGAGATTCGATCTTCTGCTTCGAAAGCGATGGCGGCGTTCGTTGGTCGCGAAAACTCGGCAAACAAATAAAGTTCGGTGACCGTGAATTCACAAACGATTACTATGCCTTGAGTTTTCAGAGCGGAGATTTCGACAACGACGGAGAGATTGAGCTTCTCGTTTACGCCCACCACACGACTTGGGAGCCCGCTGTTCTCACGTTGTTAAGCGGAAAAGATGGAACGACAAAAGGGGAATTTTGGCACAGAGGTCATATGGAGTCTCTGCTCATCCACGAGAACAACAACGGAACAAAAGACATCATCGTTGGTGCACAGAATAATTCTTTCGATGAAGCAGCGTTAATGATCCTTGATCCCCGGCACATTGCAGGCTCTGCACCTTCAATGCCGTTCGATCCGTGCAGTGACCAAGTTTCAGGAAAAGAGAAATACTTTCTGCTATTTCCGCGAACCGACCTCGAATTGAAAATTGGAAGCCATCCCCGCAATACAACAAGCAGCTTGGGATTCTCGGACAGCGTATTTACTGCTGTTGTGTCTGAAGCGGTAGAGTGGCAGCGTGTAGGGTTATATTACGACTTCAATACTCAGATGCATTGCGTTGCAGTGCATCCCTCCGATGACTACAGAGCAGAGTATGAAAAGTGCGTAATGGCGGGAAAATTAAAACCCATGGTGAAGGATTATTTTGAAAACATCCGTAAGGACATTCTTTACTGGGATGGAGACAAATTTGTGCATGAGCCGACGATGAATAGACGATACTTTGAAACCGTAGCAACCAGATAGAAACCATTTTTCTGCTTGTAAAAAGCCGGACTTTCACCTTTGAGAGTTCGGCTTTTGTGTTTTTTGATTGAAAATCTTCTGCGTGGGAACATGATTGCAAGGATATCTATGGAAATTCCATCTTTTCCAAAATCCACAGAGGAGACATCCATGAAGGAAATCAAACGGTTTTTCACTGTTCTGGTCATCACGCTTGTCGTGTTTTCTGCGGTCAGCGGGCAGATACCGAGGACAATCTCATACCAAGGTGTGTTGAAGGAAAATGGTAACTTTATCGATGGAACCAGAAACCTCCGATTCGCTCTTTTTGCCAGCCAAAGTGGACAAGATAGTGTTTGGGAAAAAGACACAATAGGGGTCCAAATCGTTGGTGGCTTGTTCAACGTCACGCTGGGACCTTTTGATACCCTAAGATTTGACCGTCAGTACTGGCTTCAAGTTTGTGTAAACAACACCCCGCTCTCGGGTAGAATACAGCTTGCATCTGCAGGTTACAGCTTGAATTCTTTGCATGCTTACACCGCGGACTCGGCCGAAAATATACGAAACTTCGCCATTCCAGATAACTCCATCGACAGTAGCAAAATAAAGGACGGCACAATAACGAGCGCGGACATCAAAGACGGCACTATCCAACGGGCTGATGTTGCAGCGAAGTTCAAAGCCCCTGACGCGGACAGCGCTGACTATGTGAGAAACACAACTATTCCAAACAATTCCATTGATAGCGACAAAATCATCAATGGATCGATAACAACGGCAGACCTGCGCGACAAAGCGGTAACAAAAGACAAAATAGATACGACGGGCCTGAGGGTCGCACCAATCATAGCTCTTGGGAGTATCGACAGCAGTAAGCTAGCAACTAGTTCGGTAACAAATACAAAGCTTTCACCGGATTTCAAAGCGCCAAAAGCTGGTTATGCGGATTCGGCTGGCGTGGCGGTCCCAAAGCCTGGCAGCATTGATAGCAGCAAGTTGGCAACGGGCGCTGTGACAAGCTCAAAAATCAAGGATGGAGAAATCAACGAGGCTGATCTCGCGACTGCATCGGTCTCTAACCGAACAATTCAAACTGATGCTGTGGACAGCAACAAGATCAAAAATGGATCAATCACAACGGCTGATTTGCGGGACAAAGCCGTCACTGTGGCTAAGATTGACACGACTGGCCTAAGAATGACTCCAACTATTGCCTCGAACAGCATCGACAGCAGCAAACTCGCAAGTCCTGCCGTTTCGAACTCAAAGATTTTTGATGGTGCCGTGACTTTAACAAAATTAAGTCACAATAACACATTCGTTGACGCTGGAGGAGGTGTTGTGGGAATCGACGGAAGCCAGCTCACTAGCGTAAATGCTTCGCAATTGCAAGGGAAAATCCCGGGAAGTGGGTCAGGAAACATTCCAACAAACGATGGTACCCTCAATACTAATCTCAACGCAGACAAACTTGACGGGAATGATGCCTCCGCATTTGCGCTCACTAACCATACCCATAGTGCCAGCGGAGATATAAGTGGCACCGTAAGCGGCAACCTTAGTATAAACTTCCCCATCTCCAAGTCCTTGAACAACGCGAGCACGTTGTTGGATCTCACAAACACTAGCTCAGGAAGTGCAATCAGTGGAACAAGTAATGGTCTTGTTTCTGGAATTGTTGGTTCCAATAACTCAACAACAACTTCGCCAGACAACGCTGGTGTTAGGGGTGAAAGTTACGGAAAGGGCTCCGCTATGTCGGGCATGTCATTCAGCACAGGCCGGGCCGGTCACTTTCAGATATCGAATTCAAGCAATGCTAGTGACGCAATTTATGCAACAACAAACGGAACGGGAAGTGCTGGCGAATTCACGATAACAAACAGTAGCAACGGGGATAATGCTGTTTATTCGGAAACCAAGGGTGACGGAACAGCCGGATATTTCTTGGTTTCCAAAAACACAAACAGCAATGTTGCATTGTACGGAGTGCATCAAGGTAATGGTACTGCGGTGTATGGGGCTTCTGCCAATGGTCACGGAGTGGTTGGTGTTGGTGGAGGCGTGGGCAACGGAATAATAGCACAAGCACCCGCTGGCTCACCAACCACTTCACAAAGGAACATCTTTGTGGGAATAACGCAAGGATTGGGCAATGAAGCGAGAATTGATAACACTGGAAAGGCTTATTTCAATAATGGCACACAAAATAGTGGAGCGGATTTTGCCGAATCGATTGAAGCTATTGGTCATCCTCTTGAATATGAACCCGGCGACGTCCTCGTAATTAGTCAATCAAAGAATAGGACAGTTGAAAAATCTGCCAGCGCTTATTCGGCGCTTGTGGCAGGTATCTATTCAACCAAACCCGGGGTTTTAGCAACTGAACATCACATAGATGACAAATTAGACAATGAAATACCACTCGCAATTGTTGGTATCGTTCCATGTAAACTCTCTGCCGAAAATGGCTCTATTGAAATTGGTGACCTACTTACAACATCAAACACTCCAGGTTATGCAATGAAAGCAACGGAACCAAAGATTGGAACAATTCTTGGCAAAGCTCTCGAACCGCTTAGTTCAGGAAAAGGCAAGATAAAAGTATTGGTGACTCTACATTGAGGTGAACCATGAAAAAGATATTCTCTTTGAGCTTCGTTGTCCTTGCTGGAATTTCCAACCTGTTTTCGCAACCAACAATAGGTTGGTATTCCATTAACTCCGGATTTCAGCGGGGGAACAGCACTAACAACAATGGCGTTGGCTTGGGATCTGTCATCGGCCAACCCTTCGTTGGTACGCTGACTTTGGGTACCGATACTGTCGAAAGCGGTTTCGCTGCAAATTGGGATATCCGCGACATCATTTCCGCAGTTGGAAAGTTTCAGGAATCGCTGCCTTTGGCTTATTCCCTGAGTCAAAACTATCCCAATCCATTTAACCCGTCGACCACCATTCGTTTTGAACTGCCGCGGGAAAGCGCCGTTCAAATCAAAATTTACAACATCCTTGGTCAATCAGTTGTTTCGCTGCTCGACGAACCAAAGCAACCAGGGAAGTACGAAGTTGTATGGAATGGCACAGATTATCGTGGACTCCAGTTAGGAAGCGGCGTATACTTTTGTCGTATCGTGGCTTCTCCTGTCCAAGGGGTTGACAAGCACTCCTTTGTCCAAGTGCGAAAGATGCTCTTACTGAAATAGTGATCTTTCAAGGGAGGGCATGGATTTGGGTAAGGCAGACGGTCGAGTCAGAGTTCCGGTGCCTTGGGAAACCGCAATCACGGTCCCCCATCTCGAAAGACATGGCGGGCTTTTTGTCTCAATATCCCTCGAGTCTGTGAGAGAAAGGTGCGACTCACTTACTTTCTGAAACGCAGGTTTAGCCCTCAATTAATTATATAAAATGTGAGTAACAAGTGAGTCGCACCTGGCCGAGCCTGCCCTGAACACATTCACTGCGTTCAGTGTAAACTCAGTGAAGGGTCTACCTTCGCAATGTTGAGAAATCCCCAAGAAAAAACGATTGCAGTTTCTGCAGATTGCCCCAAATGACAGGATAATAGGATGTGGTATGTTCTTTCCATGTCTATGATATCATCTTTCCCACTAATCATGAGGTTGTGAGGTTCTGGGGAAGGTGGCAGGCTTGACCGCCGCTGGTTGACGGAGGGCGACCAGAGGCGGTCCTGCCAGAGGCGCCTGCCATGGGGCGAGCCCATCCCGCCGAGGAGGAGCGGGATGGGCATTTTTGTCGGAAAAGACGTCCGACATCTGCGGTGCGCAAATATTGCATTTGCCCATCAAAATTCTTATCATTATTCCCATTATGCCGATACCCTGTGGATGATTTCTCCGATACGTTTGGTCCCCGACTGTTATGAGTGCAGAAACCCCGGAAGAGAAAACCGTCGCGACCAACCGAAAGGCACGGCACAACTACTTTGTCCTGGAATCCTGTGAGGCCGGCATCGCGCTGAAGGGAACGGAAGTCAAATCACTTCGTGAAGGAAATGCGAGCTTTCAGGATTGTTATGCGAACATCAAGGACGGAGAAGTGTGGCTTATCGGCATGCACATCAGTCCTTTCGAAAAAGGAAACATCAACAATCACGACCCGAAGCGTGACCGGAAATTATTGCTTCACAAGCAGGAAATCAGAAGGTTGTTCGCCAAGATATCGGAGAAAGGTCTCACGCTCATTCCGTTGAGAATCTACTTCAAGAACAACATCGCGAAAGTTGAATTGGGCGTCGCGCGCGGCAAAAAACTGTACGATAAACGCGAGACCGTCGCCAAACGGGACGTCGAACGCGACCTTCAACGCAGAATGCACCGCTCGCCTGTCTGACGTAACTCCCGATGGAGCCAAAACGACCAGTTATCTCACATACTCAACTACTTTGCGCTTGAATAGTTTGGATCAATCCGGCTTTTACTCACTTTACTCATCCGAAGAACCGCCTTCGGTGCAACACTTAATCATTCCACAATTCAATTAGGAGAGAAGCGTGTACGTACCCACCAAGATGTTCTTCACAAAGGGCGTTGGCCGCCACAAGGAGTACCTTCAGTCGTTCGAATTGGCACTACGCGATGCGAAGATTGAGAAATGCAATCTGGTCACTGTTTCCAGCATTTTCCCCCCGGGATGCAAACGCATCTCCGTTGAAGAGGGATTGAAATTGCTGCAAGCGGGACAGATCACTTTTTCCGTGATCGCCCGCAACTCCACGAACGAACCAAATCGCCTCATCGCGGCATCGCTTGGAGTCGCAACCCCGTCGGACAGCACACAGTATGGATACCTCTCGGAGCACCATCCGTTTGGAGAGACAGACGAGAAAGCCGGAGATTATGCTGAAGATCTCGCGGCAACTATGCTTGCGACGACGCTCGGCGTCGAGTTTGATTACAACACCGCATGGGATGAACGTGAAAAGATTTACAAGATGAGCGGGAAAATCGTGAAGTCATTCAACGTCACACAATCGGCAGAGGGCGACAAGAACGGCTTGTGGACGACCGTCATCGCAGCGGCTATTTTACTCCCCTAGTTTTCTTGAACCCTACAAGCGGTAGTTAAGGCGGCTGATAGCCGCCTTTTTTTATGATTGGTTCAGATTAAATTAGGTGCTCTTGTACGTCTCGGCAAATCTGACATTTGATTTTACTATGCCGATGCTCCATACCAAAAGACAAGAGCCCCAGCCAAGAAATTGACCGGGGCTTTATTTTTGGTCATGGTTGCTTCTACCTCTTTGCGAGATTCAAAGGCGACGGCACAGATAACCCAATTAGTTTATCAAAAGCCGAACAGCAAAAATCAGTAACGCCCCATTTGAAATTATGATTCCCGTTGACATTGAGAATATTGAGAACAATGGTAGCGTAGGCTTTAGCACCATGTTCTGGGCAAACAAGCGATGAGGTTGCCCGACGGATAATACCTTCCATCGGCTGGAACATTGATGGCTGCGTGAATGGAGTCTTCTGTAGGTCAATGACATGGTCGCCGTCTTTGTGGACAAACTTAATCATTATGTTCTCCTTCTCTTGGATGGTGGTTCTACTCGTGCAATATAGCAACTAAAGAAGGGAGTTTCAACTGCAGCCGCCACCCAGTTTTTTCGGAGGCACAAAACAGAAAGAACTTGCTCAGAAACCGCCTTCGTGTTCCTGAAGCAAGTCCTGTCTCTTAGAAATCACGTCATTGCAATTGTCATGCTAATGTGCTACGTTTCCATAGTTCACTATTACCCTTACCGTTAACGAGGTTACCATGTCAGCCTTAGAAGCTACAGTAGAAATCGTAAAAGCATCACTTATTACTGGGGGTGCTTCTACAGCTTCCATTTTTACTCTCATAACCGAACCTACGATGAGAAAGAATTTTTTACAAGGAATCGAGGAGTTGTATAAAAAACTTCAGGCGCTTGAATCCGCCTAAACTGATTCCTGAACCCCCGCCTAAACGCGGCGCCCGGTTCCTTAAGCACTCTCCTCTTTGGGGAAAAAACTAACGCGGTCTTTGAAGGGATAATGTTTCATTGTATATCTCCTCTATTACCAAATCTCTTTTTGTGCTCACCCTGTAACACATGAACTGAGCCAACTCACCCAAACGCTTCGTAAATATCAAGTCTTGTATTTCAGGGAATGGAGAAATCAAAAAACCCGCTCAGAGACCGCCTTCGCGTACCCGAACAGGTCTTACCTCTCAAAACGCTGTAGGAAGAATTGTAGAATGAAAATCATTTTTCCTACAATTTCCCGTGTCGCCGTTGTCAAGTCCTGCAACTTCAAACATGCGACTGAAGACTCTCAAAGAACCTACAGCCTCTCTCCAACTTCGTCATTTTTTTTGAACTCTCGCCCTCTCTGAACGTACCCACAAAAAAACACCGAAGGCACCGGCGGCTTAAGATAACCGCCTCCCGAGCAGTCATATTAGGCCAGTGCCTTCGGCTTCCAACAGTTGTAAATATAACAATTTTCTAACAAGTGTCAAGAGTTTTTTTGTGTTTTCGCAAAAAAAATTTCAACGCGATGAACAAGAAGATGTGTGGAAGGAATGGTCCTGAAGACCGCGGCGGGTGGGTAGTTGACAGCAGATAATTCTATCTGAAACTCCTAATCGAACTCCCTCTGATACTCCTTGTAGTTTTCCATTATGTTATCGACGTACATGAGCGTCTGGCGCCACGATCCGAAATACCCGCTTTTCGGCCGTCCGTCTTCCCAGATCGCGCGATGAAGAGAATAGAATCGCTTCGAAAGCAGAGGCAGAGCACCTTTGATTGAGGACCAGGATGTCGGATTTTCACCCATGTAGGCGGCGACCTCTTGCGCATCGTAAATCCTGGCAGGTCCGGCGAAATATGCGGCCAGCGACACACGGAGTTGACTCTCCGTGTCGATCCCGGGGAATAGTTTCAATATTTCTGCAAAGTAGTATATCCCGGCATGGATATTTTCCCTCGGAGTACGCGATCTTCGCAGGTCAAGCTTGTCCGAAATTTCTGTTTCCGTCGGCGGCATGATCTGCATGAGACCAATCGCTCCGCGACTGCTGATCGCCCGGGCATCAAACTGGGATTCCTGCTTTACAAGGGCCAAAACAAAACGAAAATCCAGCCCGTAAACATCCGCATATTCTTTCACCAGCTTCAAATACGGCAAGGAATACGATTCCCCCCTGCTATTGTCGGTCGCCCGCGCATTCTGAACTTGAGCACTCGAATCCTCTTTGTTACTCAACCCGGATGAAACAGGGGATACGGTAGCCACAACCAAAAGCAGGGTTAGGGCCGCGATCCCGAGATCACGAGAGAAGGATCCCGCATGTTCAAAAATTCCCTCAACGAACGATTTGGTTCTTTTATTGATATTCAAAGAGTTATGGGATATTACTTAATTAATACTTAAAATATAATGGATATTTTATTGAAAGTCAAGGGAAGTCCTTTTCGACGACTGGTCGAAAGAGAAAAACCGCGAAATTGAGGGAATTTGGAGGGGTGTTACTGTTTAAGAAATCGCCTTTCGATTTCCGATATCTTATCCACCCGGTTTTGGTGCCTGCCTCCGGCAAACGAAGTCTCCAGCCAGACCTTAACGATGGACTTGGCCAGTTCAACGCCATGAATTTTTCCACCTAACGTCAGAACATTGGCATCATTGTGTTCCCTACTGCTCCTCGCCGAGAATTCGTTGGAACAGCACACTGCGCGAATTCCTGGCAGTTTATTTGCCACAATGGCAGAAGCCGATCCAACTGAGTCGATCATGATCCCCTTTGCGGCATCCCCTAGCGAGACCATCCGAGCCACCGCATAGGCAAAATCCGGGTAATCGCAGGCGTCTTCCGAATACGTCCCGAGGTCAACGGCCTTGTATCCCAGGCTTTCCAGGTACGGCTTGAGTTGTTCTTTCAGTTGGAATCCACCGTGGTCGCTTCCAATAGCCACAGTCTGTTGCCCCTTCGCCGGTCCTTCGGACGTTTTCGAAGAAACGGTCGGCTGAGAAGCGGCTTCACGGGTCTTTTTCTCGAGCCGGACACCCAGTTGCCGTGCACGATCCCATGCTGCCGCGGTGACAATCGTCTGCGCATCGACCGATAACGTCTTTTCTCCTCGTCGTGAGGCCTCCATGATCGTCCACTCGGTGATTAATTTTTTCGGCATAATAATCTCGTCCGATGCTTTAAGGGGTCTTGATGACGTTCGTTGGTCCGAGCTCGACGACTTCCACTCGCACACGCGCCGTTCCGGTGCCGATAAGTCCCAGTTCCTTTGCCGCGGCAAGCGAAAGGTCGATAATGCGGTCTTCCTTGAATGGACCCCGGTCATTTATGCGGACAGTTACCGATTTGCCGTTGGCCACATTCGTAACGCGAACTTTGGTATAAAACGGAAGAGTCCGATGCGCCGCCGTCATCTGGTTCATGTCGTAAATCTCTCCGCTTGATGTCGGGCGCCCGTTGAACTCCGAAGCATAGTAGGAAGCGATGCCTTCCTCAACCATCGAGAAGCTTCCGGGTTCCAGCGACGGTCTTGCGGCTCCGGATTTCGTCGCAGTGTAGCGTGGAGCGGAGGTGCAGCCAATCAACAGGGCGGTAATCATGAGAATCCCGGAATATCGGATGCTCGCGCCCATCAAAGGAACTCATTCATTGTTTTGCGGCGGAGATAATCAACCACTTCTTTGACTTCCTGCGATTGGCCCTGCTTACAGACCAGGACGGCATCATCGGTAACGATGACCGTGATACCGTCGACGCCGATGGTCGCGACAAATTTATCTCCCGCATACACCTGAGCGTTTTTCGTCCCGAGGAGAAGCGCCTTCCCGGTGACGCTGTTTCCTTGTTCGTCCTTCCCGGAAATGCGGTAGACCTCATCCCACGAGCCGACATCGCTCCAGCCGAAATTCCCCCTGATAACGTACACATCCTTTGCCTTTTCCATCACGCCATAGTCGATAGAGATACCGCGGATGATGCGATAGGCCGTTTCGATCACATGGTCGTACTCATTCGTCCCGATCGCTTCATCGACCTCCTGCAGTCTATCATACAGCTCGGGGAGAAGCTGCTGGATTTCTCTCAGGATTGCATCGGCGCGCCAGATGAACATCCCGCTGTTCCAGAGAAAGTCTCCGCTCTTGAGGAATTGCTGGGCCGTTGCCGCGTTGGGTTTTTCAGCGAACGTTTTAACCTTGTAGACACCGCGGGCAAAATACGGATTCGTTTTGTCGTCTTCATCGACGACCTGGATATAACCGTATCCCGTCTCCGGCCTTGTCGGCTGGACGCCGATGGTGATCAGGCGTCCGGATTCGTAAGCAACCCAGATAGCGAGGCGAAGAACCCGGCGGAATTCCTCCTCATTTTGCATGATATGGTCTGCCGGGAGCGTCACCATCACCGCTTCCGGGTCCATGCGGCGGAGGAAGAGCGCCGCGAGTCCGATGCAGGGAGCGGTGTTGCGACCGAGGGGCTCGACGATGAGATTGTCGTCCGGAATCTGCGGCAGCTGCTTTGTCACCATTGTCCTCTGCAGCTTATTGGTCACGACAAGAATATTTGTCGGGTCGATCATGTCGCTGATGCGTTTGACCGTATTCTGGAGCATCGTCCCTTTTCCGACGATTTCCAGGAGCTGCTTGGGCGATTTTTCTCTGCTCCGGGGCCAGAACCTGGTTCCGACACCGCCCGCCATTACGACTGCGTAAACATTCGGCATTACGTTACCTTCTCACTTCGTTATTGACCTTACGCAAAACTAGTCTCGACGTCCGAAATCCGAAGCACTAAATCCGAAATCCTAGACAAGCTCGAAACACTAAATTCGAAGCTCAAAATTCCACTTCTCAGAATCCCGGTCCTTCAATTTGAATTTCGAATTTGGAATTTCGAAATTGTTTCGAGTTTAGATATTCGGATTTAGAATTTGCCACTAAGAATGACGATTCCACATAATATCACTTAGTTTATTACCACCCGTGGCACGCGGGCTGAGATTCCCGTGAGCACTTCGTACGGGTTCGTTCCGATCAGGTCGGCAATTTCCCAGACCGAAATCGATTGTTCGCCGTCCGAACCGATCAGTACGACATCATCGCCGACGTGAATATTCCCTTCACTCCCGCCGTCGACCATAAGCTGGTCCATGCAGATTGTTCCGACGACGGGAAGACGCTTTCCGGAGATAACCACCTCTCCCCGGCCTGTGAGACGACGGCTGTAGCCGTCCCCGTATCCAATCGGGACGGTAACAATCCTCGTACTCTTTGACGTGTAGTATGTTCGCCCGTAACTGATGCTTGTACCCTCAGGAACCGATTTCGCGAACACCACTTTCGATTTCAAGGAAAGCACGGGCTCCACGGGAATGCTCTCGGTGGTTTCTCTCGATGGATAGATACCGTAAAGGAGAATCCCGGGCCGCACCATCGTGAAATACGAATCGGGCAAGTCGAGAATCGCTCCACTGTTCGCCATATGAACGTACGGGATCTCAATTCCGGATTTTCGCACAAGGTCGAGAATCGCAGTGAACCGTTCAAGCTGCAGGAGCGCGAAGCTCTTGTCGCGCTCGTCGGACGTCGCAAAATGACTATAGATTCCCTTGACGTCAAGGTGCGGCAGGCGGCTGACACGCTGAACAAATTGCAGGGTGTGTTCAGGATGGACACCGATGCGCTCCATCCCGGTGTCGATTTTCAAATGAACGTTCGCTCGCTTGTTTCCGTTCGTGGATGCTTCATGTTCAATGCGTTCGGCTATTTCAATCGATGCCACGGTGATGTCCAGGTCGTACTGGAGGAATTCCTTCACTTGACTCCCGAGCACTCCGCCGAGGACGAGAATCGGCACCTGAACACCATGCTGGCGCAGGAGGGTTCCCTCCTGGAGAAATCCGACACCCAGATAATCAATGCCCGACCTCGTCAATGCCCCGGCAATCTCCGGCAGCCCGTGACCGTACGCGTTCGCCTTCACAATTCCCATGACTTTGACGCCGCTACCGACACGATGCCTGATCCTTCCAAAATTATCCTGCAAAGCCCTGAGATATATCTCCGCCCTCGTCGTGATCATCAGTGTGCGAAACTCATACGTTGATGCAAAATTGCTATTTCGGTCGAGCAAGCCGCAATCTGTTGATCGCCCGGGCAAGTGCCAGCCTCGCCCGCTCGATATCCAAATCTTCCTTCGGCTCCTGAAGCCGTTGTTCGGCACGTTTCTTCGCTTCCTCCGCCCGACGAACATCGATCTCTTCCAGGGATTCGGCGGTCTCAGCCAGGAGGACGACACGATTCGAGAGAACTTCGACAAAACCCCCACTCGTTGCATACCGCGCCACGTTGCCCCCGATTTCCTGAATCTTGACTTCGCCGACCACTATGGCCGAGAGCAAGGGCGCGTGATTATAGAGCACCTGGAAACTTCCCACTTCTCCGGGGGCAGAGAAACTGACGACATCGCCCGAGTACACAACCTTCCGGGGAGTTACGATTTCCAGTTTGAAGGTCTTATCCGCCATCGTATGGATTATGCCGCCATTTTCTTGTATTTCTCAAGAACTTCTTCTATCGTTCCGACCATGTAGAAGGCGCCTTCGGGAATCTGGTCATACTCGCCTTCGACAATTCCTTTGAAGCCGCGAATCGTATCCTCGAGCTTCACGTATCGACCGGGGGTGCCGGTGAATTCTTCCGCGACGAAGAACGGCTGCGAGAGGAACTTTTCGATTTTTCTCGCCCGGAGAACGGCCACCTTGTCATCGTCCGTCAGTTCATCCATCCCGAGGATATTAATGATATCCTGAAGGTCTTTGTATGTCTGAAGGATTTCTTTCACCCGATTTGCGACGTAGTAATGTTCTTCGCCCACGATGCCCGGGTCGAGAACTCGCGAAGTGGAATCCAGGGGATCGACGGCGGGGTAGATGCCCTTGTCCACGATCTGACGGCTCAGCACCGTGGTTGCATCGAGGTGGCTGAATGTCGTTGCCGGCGCCGGATCGGTCAGGTCGTCTGCGGGAACGTAAATCGCCTGCACCGAGGTGATCGAACCTTTCTTGGTGGAAGTAATACGCTCCTGCAGCTCGCCCATTTCGGTTCCGAGCGTCGGCTGGTACCCGACGGCCGACGGCATGCGCCCGAGCAGCGCGGACACTTCTGAACCTGCCTGCACAAACCGGAAGATGTTGTCGATGAACAGCAGGACGTCCTTCCCTTCCTCGTCACGAAAATACTCCGCCATCGTCAGGGCGGTGAGGCCCACCCGCTGGCGGGCACCCGGTGGCTCGTTCATCTGACCGAAGACGAGCACGGTCTTGTCGAGAACGCCGGAACGTTTCATTTCAAGCCAGAGGTCGTTTCCCTCACGTGTGCGCTCTCCGACGCCGCCGAAGACGGAGAATCCGCCGTGATGGGTGGCAATGTTGTGAATCAATTCCTGAATGATGACGGTTTTTCCCACCCCTGCTCCGCCGAACAATCCTGTCTTGCCTCCTTTTGTGTATGGTTCAAGAAGGTCGATCACTTTGATGCCCGTCTCAAATATTTCTCTCTTGGTGCTGAGGTCGCTGAACTCGGGCGGCGGTCGATGGATCGAGTACATTTTTTTGCTCTGGATTGGCCCCAGTGCGTCGATGGGCTTACCGATCACGTTAATAAGCCGTCCCAGCGTCCCCGGGCCGACCGGGACCTGGATGGACATTCCAAGGTCGTACGCTTTCATCCCCCGCACCAGGCCGTCGGTTGAATCCATCGCGACGGTGCGCACGCGGTCTTCACCGAGATGCTGTTGCACCTCGCAAATCAGGTCTTCGTCAACGCCTTCGATATTCTTGCGGGGAATTTTCACAGCGTTATATATTGAAGGAAGTTTCCCTTCAGAGAATTCTACGTCGACCACGGGTCCGATGACCTGGATAATTGTCCCTTCGTTCATGAACATCCTTTATTGTTGTACGTGACCCCGAATCCTGCTCCGGCGACATCCGGGATGAGGTTGAAGCTTCGATATGGAA
>JBEKTW010000026.1:0-38555 GCA_049515655.1 Bacteroidota bacterium | reverse complement strand
GATGGACGAATCTTCCATTGATATGCATCGGCTCCGAGGTTGTTCAGGTCGGAAAGAATCGCATCCTTGTTCGACTGGATGCTCTGTCCGCTGAACATCGAGATACCCACCGCTATGGCGACACCGACGATGATGACGCCAAGGATGATGAGTAAAAGTTGCTGTTGTCCCATTGTACCGCTCCTTTATAAAATGAATGAATAGTGAATTAAACTCTTCTTCTGCTTGATTATTATCAATGTCCGTGCCACGGCCCAATATGCACAAAATCGACCCGGGCAGGCCTTATTCGCAAAAAATCATCAATATAACATCATGCGGTCGGAAAAGTTTTCCGGTCGAAAGGAAATTTTTACCGCCCAGACCCGGGGAAGAGAAGGCTTTCGACATAGGGTATTGGGTCTTCGACGCCGGCTTCCCGAAAACCTCTCAGCCGGAGGGCACAGCTGTCGCAGACGCCGCAGGCGGTGTCTTCGCGCTGATAGCACGACCACGTTAGATGGAAAGGGACCTCTAACTCGACACCTTTTTGAACAATCTCCCGCTTCGTCATTGCGATAACGGGGGTAACGACCTTGAGATGCGTTTCAGGTTTTGTTCCCAGCTTCACAACGTGATTGAACGCTTCATAAAACTCTCTGCGGCAATCAGGGTAACCCGAGGAGTCTTCCTCGACCGCGCCGATGTAAATCTTTCTCGCCCGCAGGACTTCTCCCCAGCTCACGGCGATCGAAAGAATGTGGGCATTCCGAAAAGGCACGTATGAGGTCGGAATATCCGTCCGCTGCAGGTCGGCCTTTTGGACCTCAATGGTGCTGTCCGTCAAACTCGACCCCCCTATTTGCTTCAGATGTTCCACACCGACAACGAGCCGGAGGTCGACACCATAAAAATCGGCAATATCCTGAAAAGCTTTCAATTCTCGTTGTTCGGTTCGCTGACCGTAGTTGAGGTGCAGAAATGCCAGGTCGTAGGTCTGGCGGGCGATGGCGGCGGTCACGCAGCTATCCATACCCCCGCTGACAAGGACAACCGCAAGTTCGCGTTGAGAAGACATCATCAGACCCCCTTTTTGTTCGGTTCCCAGATGTACTTGTGCAACTGAAGCTGGAATCTCACATTCAGCTTATCCTCAAGAATCCAGTCTGCGAGCTGCGCGGGCTCCAGGGCGCCAAAAACCACCGACATCAGTAGAGAACACCGTTTGTCGATTTCATGAAGCCTGATCATGTTCTTGGACCATTCATAGTCTTCCCGGGTGCCTATAACGAACTTCACCTCATCGTCCGGTAGCAGATACTTCACGTTTTCCCAGAGATTTTTCTTCATCATGCTGCTCGAAGGGCACTTGAAATCAACGATCCGTTTCACACGGGGATCGACCCCGCCGACGTCGAGACTTCCGCTCGTTTCCAGAAGCACTTCGAAGCCTTCGGCGCAGAGACGGGTCAGCAAGGGATGCACATTGTCCTGAAAGAGCGGTTCGCCGCCGGTCACCTCAACGAGTTTGCACTCGAATGCGCGAACAACGCTGAGGATTTCGTCGACGTGCATTTCCTTTCCTTCTTCAAAAGCATACGCTGTGTCACAATAGGTGCAGCGGAGGTTGCAATACGTGAGCCGGATGAATACGCACGGACGCCCCACGTGGGTCGATTCACCCTGGACGCTGTGAAAGATCTCGTTGACGATAAGAGTGTTTGGTTTGGTCTGAATCATTCGATCATGCATAATCCCATTTGCCTTGAGCGTTACCATGAAGATTGTGGACGGTGAACCTTCCGGAACGGGGCTCATAGTCTCAATGCATGTTCGCAATTTGACGGACAACTTCCTTAGCAATTTCAGCCGCAGAAGTCAGCCCGGGGGATTCGATTCCGATAAGGTTGATCACGCCCGGCAGCCCGCGGTCACTTTCTTCTTTGATGACGAGGTCCCTTGCCGGTGCCCCGGGGGCCTGAATCTTAGGACGCACACCGGTTTGATCCGGCGTGATATCCTGCAACTCCAGAGAAGGGAAATAGCGGTGCGCGGCGCTAAAGAATTTTTGCCGGCGGGCATCCGAATCGTCAAAATTGTACCATTGGTCCTCGGGGGTTGCATTGAGGTACTCTGCATCGGGCCCGAGTTTGCATTGTCCGGCCTTGTCGACCGTGATATGGATTCCCAGCCCGACATCTTCGGGATGCGGCACCGGATACACGAGACGGGACACAAGGCGGCTCTTTGACGGAGACACTCTATAATAGTGACCCCGGTTGGGAAACATCCTGTACCCCGCTTTGTCGACGTCAATGCCGAATGATCGTGCCACTTTTTCCGCCCCCAATCCTGCCGAGTTCACCACAAACCGCGCGGTTATCTTCTGCTGAGCTCCCTCGCGTTCCTTCAAAGTGAGCCGGTATCCATCCTTCGTGTCCTCGACTCCTATGAATTCGACTCCGAACGCGACATCCGCGCCGAGAGAGCTTGCTTCATGCAGGTAGGCTTTCATGAGCTCATGCGAATCCACGATGCCCGTACTCGGCAAATAAATGGCAGAGCAGCATCGGATGTTGGGTTCCATCTTCGCCGCCTGGGCGGCATCAAAGAGGCACAAGTTCTCGACGCCGTTGGCGATCCCCCGGTTGTAGAGCTTTTGCATCTCCGGTTCCTCTTCGGCCGTGACCGCGACAATCAGCTTCCCGCAACGCCTGTGCCATACGCCCAATCTCCGGCAGTCCCCATACATTGTCCTGTTGCCGGCAGGACACAACCGTGCTTTCCATGAACCGGGGTCATAGTAGATACCGGAATGAATCACTTCACTGTTCCGACTGCTTGTTTCCTGGCCGAAAGATTCGTGCCGCTCAATGAGGAGCGTGGAAAATCCTCGCCTGGCACTCTCCCGGGCGCACGCCAGGCCGACAATTCCAGCGCCAATAACAATTACCTCGACATCCATTGTTAAAGTATTTTACAACAAGTTGACATAAAATGACTGCGTCAGAATGCAGGGAAAAGCCATCTTGCAGTCTTTCTCTTCTATCAGAGCAGTCTCAAGATAGAGTTTTTTAAGAATCGATGCAACCGGTTCATGAATGAAACCACATCCTTCATTGGATTATCTTGAGGGTTTATTGTATATTTTCGGTAATGGACACGCGAGGTTTCATTCTTTCAAATATCGTTTTGACGGATTTTCCCCTTCCCTCCAGGGCCGGAATTCATGAACGGTGAGAACAAGATCCGACCGTCACGCATCATCAACAGTGTAGCGCCAATACGTATTTGCGATAATGGCGGATGGACGGACACGTGGTTTGCCGGACACGGGAAGATTTTCAATATCGGGGTCTACCCGTACGTCGAAGTTCAGTTGGAGGTTTTTCCAAATGATGGAAGCAGAGATCGCGTTATTATTTACGCCGAGAACTACGGCGAACGATATGCTGCCCGCCCGGAGAGTCAATCATGGGACAGACACCCTCTCCTGGAAGCTGCGATTGAACGAATGCACATCCCGGAAAATGTTGCAATCCAGGTAACGGTCTTTTCCGAGGCCCCCAGCGGCGCGTCGACAGGCACGTCGGCTGCAGTAACGGTCGCGCTCATCGGCGCTTTGGACTGCCTCACGCCGGGACAATTGACTCCGCATGAAGTTGCCACTACAGCTCATTCCGTTGAAGTTGAAATGTTGAATCAACAGTGCGGCATTCAGGACCAACTCTGTTCTGCGTACGGAGGCATCAACTTCATCGAGATGATAAAATACCCAAAGGCAACCGTGACGCAACTTCAAATCCCCAACACTCTTTGGTGGGAATTGGAAAAGAGACTGGTGCTTATCTATCTGGGAAAAACGCACAGCTCCACGAAAGTCCACGAAAAGGTGATCGAAGAATTGAAAGGTGAAGGACCGGACTGCAGGCGCCTGAACGATTTGCGCGTGACGGCGGAGAAGTCCCGCGATGCATTGCTCTCAGGAGATTTCAGCGCCTTGGGAAATGCCATGGTCGAGAACACCGAAGCGCAGAGCCGGCTGAATTCCGCTCTGGTCGGCGAGGATGCGCGGCGAGTGATCGAAATCGCAAAGGCCCATGGCGCGCGTGGCTGGAAGGTGAACGGTGCTGGCGGTGAAGGAGGCTCGATTACTCTTCTGTGCGATTCACTCAATTACGTCAAGCGCACCATGGTCCGGGAAATTGAGGGCGAAAATCATCTCTTCAGAGAGATCCCCATCTACTTGAGCCGATTTGGACTTCGCGTTTGGGAATCGTCTTCTCCGGATAGCACCCCTCCTCGCGTGAATCCCAGGCGGGGACGTTCACGGACATGAGGAAACTGCTTCTTATCAAGTAACAGAATGACTGTCCGCCTGGACGGTTTATTCCCGCCAGTTTCAACCTCGTGCCTGCCTGTTGCGTTTTCTTCCAACTACTCGTACATTCTCTTGACAATCAGGTTGAAAGAATGCCCGATATTTCACATCGCACACCTAAAAACTCCGTTCAGCAGGATATCCGAACGGGACTCACCCCCGATGCTCTTGAGCGAGCAATCATGGATAACCTTCACGTGATACAAGGCAGGGTCCCGAGAACTGCCACGCGAAACGACTGGTATATGGCCGTGGCTTGGGCCGTTCGCGATAGAATTATGCACAGGTGGATGCAGACCATCGAGACGTACATGGGGTACAAAGGAAAATCCGTGAGCTACCTCTCTGCGGAATTCCTCATAGGGCCGCAACTCGGAAGCAACCTCATCAGTCTGGGAATTTTTGACACTGTGAAAGACGTCGTGGCGCGACTCGGCCAGGATCTTGACGCGCTTATGGAGCAGGAAGAGGAACCCGGACTCGGAAACGGCGGACTCGGCCGGCTGGCGGCCTGCTTTCTCGAATCGCTCGCATCACTTGAAATTCTCGGTGTCGGATACGGGATACGGTATGAATTCGGAATTTTCGACCAGACGATCCACGACGGATGGCAGGTTGAAATAACGGACAAATGGCTCCGGCTCGGAAACCCCTGGGAAGTACCAAGGCCGGAGATCAATTTCGTGGTTCAGTTCGGCGGCCATACGGAGCACTCGACGGACGCCGAGGGACGCTATCGGGTGCGATGGATCCCTCACCGCGCTGTCAGCGGTGTCGCGTGCGACATAACCGTCCCCGGCTACAACGTCAACACAGTAAATCTCCTTCGCCTCTGGAAGGCAGAGGCAGTTGAGTCGTTTGATTTTCAGTCGTTCAATGTCGGCGACTACCATCGCGCCGTCGAAGAGAAAGTCTCATCGGAAAACATCACGAAAGTCCTGTATCCAAACGACGACAGGATTCAGGGTAAGCGACTTCGACTGGAACAGGAATATTTCTTCGTCTCATGTTCACTCCAGGATATGATTCGTGTCCATCTCATGAGGGGGCATCCCCTGACGGAGTTTCACAACGGCTATGCCGTCCAGCTCAACGACACACATCCATCCATCGCAGTAGCGGAACTAATGCGGTTGCTTGTCGATGAATACACCATCGACTGGGACACCGCCTGGAACATCACCCGGAAGACGTTTGGCTATACGAACCATACGCTCTTGCCCGAAGCCCTGGAGAAATGGCCCCTGCCGCTTTTTGCAGAGGTTCTCCCGCGACATATCGAGATCATCTTTGAGATCAATCGCAGATTCCTCGACGACGTGAGGACGACACACCATGCCGACGACGCGCTGGTATCGCGCGTGTCGTTGATCGATGAAACCGGTCAAAAGTACGTTCGAATGGCAAATCTCGCCTGCGTGGGAAGTCATGCGGTGAATGGTGTCGCGGTCCTACATACTGAATTGCTGAAACGAGACGTTCTCCACGATTTCTATGAGCTTTCACCCAAAAAATTCCTGAACGTTACAAACGGTATCACAGTGCGTCGCTGGCTCCTCCTTGCCAATCCAGAGCTTTCCCGGCTCATCTGCAGCAAGATTGGCACTGCCTGGGTCCGCGACATGGAGAAACACATGAAGGCACTCGAACCGTTTGCGGACGACAACAACTTCAGAAGAGAGTGGCGGCACATCAAGCAAGAAAACAAAACCAAACTCGCGTCAATCATCCGGGAACGCACGGGCGTTGTGGTGGATCCCGACACGTTGTTCGATATTCAGGTGAAGCGCATTCATGAATACAAGCGCCAGCATCTCAACGTGCTTCACGTTCTCACGCTCTACAATAGAATCAAACGCAATCCTCACCTGGACACTGTACCGCGGACAGTCATTTTCGCCGGTAAAGCTGCACCGGGATATTTTATGGCAAAATTAATTATCAAACTCATCAACTCCGTTGCAAGTGTCGTGAATAACGACCCCGCCGTCGCCGGCCGGTTGAAAGTCGTCTTTCTTCCCGACTTCAACGTCAAAAATGCCCAGGCAATCTATCCGGCCGCTGATCTGTCGGAGCAGATCTCCACTGCGGGGAAGGAAGCGTCTGGTACGGGGAACATGAAATTTTCAATGAATGGAGCGCTCACCATCGGGACACTGGATGGAGCGAACATCGAAATCCTCGAGGCAGTCGGCAAAGAGAATTTCTTTCTTTTTGGCATGAACGACGAAGAAGTTCGGAAAACCAGATCGCAGGGATATTATCCAAAGGGGTATGTTGAATCAAACGAGCAGCTCCACGGAGTCATCGACCTCTTGTCGAGTGGTCTTCTTTCCAGGGGGGATCCGACACTTTTTAAGCCTCTTGTGGATTCTTTACTGCTGTATGGAGATCAATATATGCTTCTTGCTGATTATCGATCGTATGTGGAATGTCAGCATCGGGTCGATGAGGCATATCGTGATCGGGAGAACTGGGACAGAATGTCCATTCTCAACGTCGCGCGTATCGGAAGATTTTCTTCTGACAGGTCTATTCGCGAGTACGCTGAAAAGATCTGGAATGTAAAATCGGTAAAGATTGAGATCGGATAGATTGGAGAACATCGTTCTGCCTCCTCTACAACCGGGCAATCGATGACTTGAAGCTATACCGCCCCGGATGGACAGAGCGGCCTTCATATTGTGTGATTCCTTGCTACTTCTTGAAATTATTTCTACTTTTCAGACAAATCTATCGTTTCCCCTTCATAACAATCGGACTACCACGATGAGCAAAACAAAGTGTACGTTGACGACGTTGATTTGCCTCTTTATCCTCCCCGAGGCGATGTTTGCGCAACCCATCCTGGGTTTCAGCGGAACACGATTAGCTGAGGAACGGACACTCGAGGCGAAATTTGATTCGTCCCTCCGACGCGACGACCTCCGGGAATGGATGAAACTCCTTTCGGCCCGCCCTCACCACGTTGGATCGGCCTACGACAAATCAAACGCCGAATTTATCGCTTCCCTCTACAAATCGTGGGGGTTTGAGACGGCAATTGAGAGGTTCGACGTTTTGTTTCCGACACCTAAGGTTCGTGTTTTGGAAATGCTCGCGCCGGAAAGATTCACGCCCAAGCTCGCCGAGCCTGCTCTCGCGGAGGATTCGACATCGAACCTGACTGGTGAACAACTGCCGATCTACAACGCGTACTCCATCGACGGTGACGTCACCGGTGATCTCGTCTACGTCAACTACGGTGTGCCGAAGGATTATGAAGAACTTGACCGGCTCGGCATCGATGTGAAAGGAAAAATCGTGATTACCCGCTACGGCGGCTCATGGCGAGGTATCAAGCCGAAGGTCGCCGCCGAACATGGGGCGATCGGTTGCATCATTTACTCGGACCCGCGCGATGACGGATACTTTGAAGGCGATGTGTATCCCAAAGGCGCGTATCGCAGTGAGGACGGCGCCCAGCGCGGCTCTGTTGCCGACATGCCGCTGTACTCCGGCGACCCGTTGACTCCATCGGTCGGCGCCACGAAGGACGCGAAGCGCCTGCCCGTGAAGGACGCGCCGACACTCACCAAAATTCCCGTGATGCCCATTTCCTATGCCGACGCGCTCCCGTTTCTCCGCGCGCTCGGCGGCCCGGTCGCCCCCGAAGCGTGGCGCGGCGCCTTGCCCATCACATACCACATTGGGCCCGGTCCGACGAGCGTACACCTCAAACTCGCATCCAATTGGGACATTACTCCAATTTACGATGTCATTGCAAAAATCAGCGGTGATGAGCGTGCGGATGAGTGGATCATTCGCGGCAACCATCACGACGGATGGGTGAACGGGGCATCGGATCCCGTTAGCGGACAGGTCGCGACGCTGGAAGAGGGCCGGGCTATCGGCGTACTCGTAAAGCAGGGATGGAAACCAAAGAGGACGATTATCTATTGCGCCTGGGACGGTGAAGAACCGGGTTTGCTCGGTTCAACAGAGTGGGTTGAAACGCATGCCGACGCACTGCGGCAAAAAGCCGCCGTCTATATTAATTCGGACTCAAACGGCCGGGGATACCTCTCCGCAGGCGGGTCGCGCTCACTCGAGAGGCTCGTCGACCAAGCCGCCAGGGACGTCACCGACCCTGAGAGGCACATCAGTGTGCTGGAACGCGACCGCGCACGCTCAATCGCCTCTGGGTCGCCTGACGAGAAACGGGAAGCTCGCGAGAATAGCGACCTGAATCTCTTCCCTCTCGGGTCGGGGTCCGATTATACTCCCTTCCTTCAACACCTCGGCATCGCGTCCCTCAGCATTGGGTATGGCGGAGAGGGCGGCGGAGGTTCGTACCACTCCATCTACGACTCATTCAACCACTACATGCGGTTCAGTGACGGTACGTTTGAATACGGGATTGCGTTGGCCCAAACCGGAGGACGCATTGTCCTCCGTCTTGCCAATGCTGATGTTCTTCCCTTCGAGTTCTCCGACTTTGGAGAATCTCTGGGAAAGTTCACGAAAGAAGTCTCGAAGCTTGCCGACGACATGCGCGTGGAAACGGAGGAGAATAATCGACTCATCAGGGAAAACACACTGGCGGTCGCATCCGACCCGCGCGAACCGGTAGTCGTCCCGAAACCCAAAGAGCCTGTCCCCTATCTCAATTTTTCCCCTCTGCAAAACTCTCTTGCCACGCTCCAGCAGCGTTTGAAGGAGTTCAGCGATTTGATGAAGGAACGCAATGCGGGTCAGCAACACTTCTCGGCAGAAACAGAGAAGGCACTGGACAGAATCTTTATCCGGACTGAGCGCGCTCTCACCCGCCCCGAGGGACTTCCCAGGCGACCGTGGTACGTTCATGAGATCTATGCTCCCGGATTTTACACCGGTTACGACGTCAAGACATTGCCTGGAATTCGCGAAGCGATCGAACAGCGCAACTGGAAAGAAGCGAACGAACAAATCGAGGTCGTGGCCAAGGTTTTTGATCAATTCTCGAAAGAGATAGAGAACGCGACGGAAATCGTCAAGAAGAATTGATTCGTTGGCTCGTTATATCGTTGGAATGGGAAATGATTTGACCGCGTGAACATTTTCGCCATCATAATTCTGGCAGCTATCCTTCTCGAGTACGCCCTGCAGCTCGCCGCAGATTACTTTAATCTGAAAACCCTGCGCGCGGAGGTGCCGAAAGAATTTGCCGGGGTTTACAACGAGGCGGCCTACGGGAAATCTCAGGCATACACGAAGACGAATACAACGTTCGGCATCTTTACGGCGACCGTGAATCTCGCTGTGATACTCACATTCTGGTTTTCTGGAGGATTCAACTACATCGACGTGATCGTCCGGCGATGGAATTTCGGCTTCCTCTGGACCGGCTTGCTGTTCATCGGACTTCTGATGCTGTTGAAATCAATCCTTTCGCTGCCGTTCAGCATCTATTCGACATTTGTCATTGAGGAGCGATTCGGGTTCAATAAGACCACCGTGAAAACATTCGCGAGTGATCTCATTAAAGGTCTGATACTTGCCGTCGTGCTCGGCGGACCGCTGGCAGCGGCGATCCTCGCGTTCTTTTCGTTCGCGGGACCGCTGGCCTGGTTCTATTGCTGGATCGCCACTGCGGTTTTCATTCTGCTCGTCCAGTTCATCGCTCCGACATGGATCATGCCGCTGTTCAATAAGTTCACTCCGCTCGGTGACGGGGAACTGAGAACCGCAATTCTCGATTATGCGCGCTCGGTGAGCTTCCCGCTCAAGGGCATTTTTGTCATGGACGGCTCGAAGCGTTCGGGCAAATCGAACGCGTTCTTCACCGGGTTCGGCAAGAACAAACGCATTGCTCTGTTCGATACGTTGATTGCGAAGCACACCGTGGCCGAGCTGGTCGCCGTGCTCGCCCATGAGATCGGTCATTACAAGAAGAAACACATCGTTCAGTCAATAGTCATCAGCATCGCGCACATGGGTTTGATGTTTTTCCTGCTTTCATTTTTTATCACAACAAGAGGACTCTTCGACGCCTTCTACATGCAGGACATTTCGGTCTATGCGGGGTTGATTTTCTTCGGTATGTTATACTCTCCCATTGAATTGATTCTGTCCCTTGCAATGCACCTGCTTTCCCGGAAGAACGAATACGAAGCCGACCGGTTTGCGGCTGACACGATCCAGCGCCCGGAGAGCATGATCGACGCACTCAAGAAACTCTCGGTAGACAATCTTTCGAACCTGACGCCGCACCCGTTTTACGTCTTTCTCAATTATTCGCATCCTCCTGTGCTTCAACGAATTCAGGCAATAAGGCAACCTGTGGCAGTGACCGATACCACACACGATTGAATCAATATCCACATGAACCAACCAGTCATTCCTCGAATAGGTGTAACAGTGCAATCGGCCGGTGGATTTTGGCAAGCACACAAAAAGGTGCTTGGCGTACTGACCGGCAATGATGTCAGCGCAGTGTGTTTGAGGGCACGATTGCTCGAGACCCCGCTCGGTCCGATGATTGCGATGGCGAACAATGATGGGCTGTACCTCTTGGAATTTGTCGACCGCCGGGGACTCAAAAATGAGATACTTTTCCTTCGTAAACGAACGGGTTTCACCGTCATCCGTGGCGACAATTCCGTCCTCGAGCTTCTCGGAAGCGAACTGAACAATTATTTCAAAGGGAAGAGTTTGAAGTTTACGGTTCCTTTAAAAACGGTCGGTTCGGAGTTTGAACGTTCCGTGTGGAAAATCCTGGAGACAATTCCACCGGGGACAACAACGTGCTATTCTCACATTGCGAAAGAGCTGGGCAAGCCGGACGCATCGCGGGCAGTGGGCAGGGCAAACGGTCGAAATTGCATCGCGATCCTTCTCCCCTGTCACCGCGTCATCAATGCCGATGGAACCATCTCCAACTACGGCGGCGGCATCTGGAGAAAACGGTGGCTGCTGGAGCATGAAAGGCATACGCAGGGCATCGCCGGGCGGGACTGTAAGAACCGGTCAAACCATGCAATCCGAATGGATGCGTTTTCATAAACTGTTGTGAATCTTCTATGCTTGACAGAATCAAACGACTCGAACAAATCGCTCTTGCCTTGGACCCGCCGGCTGGCCAGCGAGGAGAATTGAGGAACGAGGTTGTTCAATACGCGGAGAATTTTCTCGATCACATTCACGACCTGCCGGCATATGTCGTGACCGACGACAAGGGAATCGGGTTGTACGATTCTCCGATTTCCGAGACTCCGATCGACATCAAAGCAGCGCTGCAATTACTCCGGCACAACGTCGACAGGCCCGGATTGAATCCAGCATCGGGAGGACACCTGGGATACATTCCCGGCGGCGGAATCTACGTCTCGGCGCTCGGCGACTATCTGGCCGATATCAGCAACCGTTTCTCCGGCCTTTTCTTTGCCAGCCCCGGAGCTGTACGAATGGAGAATCTCCTGCTTGATTGGATGGCAAAAACCGTCGGATATCCTGCAGACGCCGGGGGCAACCTGACCTCCGGCGGGAGCATAGCGAATCTTATCGGCATCGTCACGGCGCGCGAAGCCTACAACCTGAAAGCAAAGGATATCGAAAAGTCTGTCATCTATTCGACGGAACAGGCGCACCATTCTGTCGACAAAGCAATTCGCATTGCAGGATTGAAGGAGTGTATCCTTCGAAACGTTCCGATGGATGAACGTTTTCGGATGAATGCCGGGGCGCTTGAACAAACGATTATTCGTGATAAGAAATCGGGGCTACAACCCTGGCTCGTCATCGCTGCGGCCGGAACCACCGACGTCGGTGCGGTCGATCCCCTCGAAGCCATCGGAAATATCGCCCAGCGCTATCAACTCTGGTTTCACGTCGACGGAGCGTATGGAGCGTTCTTTGTCCTGTGTGATGAGGGGAAAAAAACCCTCAAGGGAATGGAACAATCCGATTCGCTCGTGATGGACCCGCACAAAGGGTTATTCTTGCCGTACGGAAGCGGTGCCGTACTCGTGAAAGACAAAAAGAAACTTGGTAATGCACACTGGTACCAGGCATCCTATCTGCAAGATGCGCTGCGCTCCACCGATGAACTCTCCCCTGCCGACCTTTCTCCCGAGCTGACCAAACATTTTCGCGGATTACGCCTCTGGCTGCCGCTAAAATTGTTGGGTGTGGCACCTTTTCGCGCCGCGCTGGAAGAAAAGATCCTTCTGACCCGTTACTTTCACGAACAGATCAGCGGAATCGATGGTTTCGAAGCAGGAAATTTCCCGGACCTCTCCGTTGCGACCTTCCGGTACATTCCAAAGGTGGGCGACCCAAACAGTTTTAACGAGCAGCTTGTTCAGGAAATTCAGCGCGACGGAAGGGTATTTCTCTCTTCAACGACGCTACGCGGAAAATTTGTAATCAGGCTGGCAGTGCTTTCTTTCCGGACCCATTTGAACACGATCGAGTTAACCCTCAACATCCTCCGGGAAAAAGTCAGATACCTCGAAGAGAACTTTTAAGGTCCTTCAGCTGACAATAAAAAAAGCCGTCCCGTCTGTTCCGGACGGGACGGCTTTCGCTTATTGGTTCGGAAAGTAAACTGTGCTTTACTTCAGCAGGACCAACTTTCGCACCATCGTGAAAGTATTGTTTGGCTTCGCCGTGCTCGTCGCTTCCAGCCGGTAGAAGTAGATGCCGCTCGGCAGTCCGCCTTCGGCGGCTGAAGCATCCAGCTGAACCGTCTTGTAGCCCGCGTTCTCTACTCCGTTCTTCAAGGTCATGACGCGTTGACCGAGCACGTTGTAAACCTCCAGCATGACATGTGAGTTCTCCGGCAGCGTATACCCGATTGTCGTTGTGGGGTTGAACGGATTTGGATAATTCTGCTCCAGCCTGTAGACGCCCGGGACGGCCTGAGGCGGATCGTGTACTGCGAGCGGCGCGTCGGGAGTGAGGGAAAGCGAGGCATTCGTCAGCGCGAAGTTCGTTTCATCGACGCTGAAGGACGCCGATGCGGCCGAGGTGTACCCTTCCTTGTCGCCCACCAGCGTGTAAGTGTCAGGCGGCAAATTCTCGATGGCGAACGAGCCGTCCGACTCCACTATATCATAAGCAACAATCTGACCGCTCGTGGAGGAGACGGCGTACACCGCGACACCAGGTATGCTCGTGGCTGCCCGAGTGCTGAAGTAACTTTGCGGGCCGTGGAGCATGCCTGCGATAGTCGTAAATCCGGAATCGGAGTTCGGGCTCACGCAGACCTGAAGGCCTGTCATGCTTCCGGACAGCGTCAGGGTGTCGGCATGGTGATAGTTTTCGACTCCACATTGCGAGGCGCTGTACCACGCAGGATGATAACCATCGACGGGTATTGCCCTCAGGAGAAACTTTCCGGGGTCGACATGGTGGAAGATGAAATTCCCCAGGGAGTCGGTCGCGCGGTAGTGTGTAATTAGCAGGCCGTTAACCGTCAACCTGATAAGTATGACATGCGACGCAATGCCCGCGCCGGTGGAATCGACAACCGTTCCCGCGATGGAATCGGACGAAACCGACCGCAGCGGAAGCGCAAAATTAATGCCCGACGTATCACCGGTGACATAAATACGGTCGGCATCGAACGGACTTCGTTTCCCGTCGAAAAATCTCAATGCGTATCCGGGTTTATAGGCGAGGGCCACGTATCGCAAACCCTCGATGACAGCTCCCGCATAATTTCCCGACGAGTCTGTGCGCCCGGCCCAAACGACTCCGGGGAGGTGACCAAGGTCCGGGATAAATAATCGCTCGGCCGGCAATCCGCCGAAGATATGCAATAGATGCTCAAGCTCAAGCAGCTCACGATGAGTCCGCATGTAAGCCACCCATGCTCCCTTCAACGGGGTACCCGACGTGTCTATCACAGAACCGGAAACGTGTGCGAACGCGGGCGGACGGAACGCATGAAGAGCGAAGTTGGCAGTGACCGTGTCATGGGATCCGATGGTTACCAGCGAGCCGCTGTCCGGGACATTCACGTTGTTGTACCACTTCGGGAAATATCCCGGCGCCTCTGCGCGCACCAGATACTTTCCGGAATCAAGCCGTGCAAAGTAGTTCCCGGCAGAATCGGTGCGTTCGAACCGCATTCTCCATGCCCGAAACGGTTTGAAGAACTGGACGATCGTCCCATTGACCGGGGCTCCCGACGAATCGTCAGCGACCATACCTTTAATGACACCAAAACCGGGAGGTGGAGGCGGCGGACCCACCATGAACTCCACCGTGTCACTCGGTGTACTTTCTCCGGCGAGATTCAATGCCGTGACATAGTACCTGTACGTGAAACGCGGATAGACAAAAAAATCGACGAAACTGTGCCGCTCGACGATACCGATACCTCCGAAGGCTATAGTGTCGATCGACCGGTAGACCCTATATCCGAGGGCGTGAGCCGATGTATCCCATTCCAACATAGCTCCGCCCATTATTGTCGACACCACAAGATGCGTCGGCGCAGACGGGACCTGTGCGAACATCACTCCTGAAAGTGCACCTGCCATGAGCAGTGTACAAACGATAGTACCGAGAAGGCGCATAAGAATTCCTTTAATGATGGAATTTTGGTTGGTGACCATTTCATATTAGAACAAAATCGGGGGAAAAAAGTTTAAGTATTCGCTGTGGAATTACCTCCGGGACATGCGTTTTTGTTGACCGGCATCACACCCGTCCGTGACCCGCCTCAAAACGGTAGCTTTACGTTGTATCCTGACATATTCGCTTACAATTCGCGCTGAATCTCATGACAAGCTTTCTTCAAGAAAAGATGAAATTTGTGTCACTTCAACTCCTGCACGTCCGTATTCTGCCCGAACGGCTCTGCTGATTGCCACCGCGCCCGGCGTGTCGCCGTGGATGCAAATCGTCCGGGCATTGACCTTTACATCGGTACCGTCATGTGCAATGACAATTCCCTTGTTTACTATATTCAATGCCTGCCGTGCAGCTTTTGCGGGATCGGTCGTGAGGGCATCATCATATTCCCGGGAGCGAAGGGATCCGTCAGGCTCATAGACTCTGTCGGCAAATGCCTCGCCGACAGCTCTGAAGCCGAGATTCTGCCAGACATCGATCATGAGTGAACCGGCGAACCCGACCAAAATCAAATCCTTGCTCAATCGTGCGACTCCATGGGCAATAGCGTCTGCCACGGATGCATCATGCGAGGCCTTCGTATAAAGTGCACCATGAGGCTTGACATGAACGATTTCGCACATATTTCGGCGGGCAAGATCAGCCAAAGTCCTGATCTGCTCATACACCGTTGACGCGATTTCATCTGCGCTGAGTTGCATCTCACGCCTTCCGAAATTAGCGCGGTCGGGGTAGCCTGGATGAGCTCCGATGCCAACGTTGTACCGGCGCGCAAGTTGCAACGTTTTTTCCATGCTCGCGACATCACCGGCGTGGCCGCCGCACGCGATATTCGCAGAGGTGACATATTGCATCAGTCGCTCTTCCGTGCCGTCCAGGAGAGCATCCGGCCGCTCACCCATGTCGCAGTTGATGTCGATGCGTTTGGTCACTGATGAATTGGTCTATTGGTTAGTGTGTTAATTGGTTAATGGGTTAACTGGTTAATTCGTTGATTGGTTATCATCTTATTGTCTCATTGATTCATTTTGCCATTGATTCATTGTCACAATGGCTCAATGACTAAATGATATAATGACAAAATGCATCAATTTTCAAGCTCCCTCCCCTTTGTCTCCGGGAGTAAGAGTATCAATGCCGCTCCGATGATGAAGAATGCCGAGGTCAGTGCGAGCGCGCTTCCGATTCCATACACATCTGCAAGAGCGCCAATGGTGAACGGTGCAAGTGCGCTCAGCGTCCGTCCGATATTAAAGCAGAATCCCTGTGCAGTTCCGCGAAGATGCGTCGGGAATAGCTCCGCGAGCATAACCCCGAACAGACTGAAGTACCCGTGTCCGAAAAATCCGATGAACGGTCCCATGACCATCAACACGATTTCATGACGGCCCAATTGACCGTACAACGGGACGAGCACTGCCGCAAAGGCCAGGAAGCCGATGAAGGTGAACCGCCGGCCGAATTTATCCGCGAGGAACCCGAACATGACGTACCCAAAGAACGCTCCAACCTGCATGACCACAATCCAGCCCGAAGATTGTACGATGCTCATTCCTGCACCGCCCTTTTCAAGCGATGAGGAAAGGAAGGTCGGCATCCATGTGAACAATCCCCAGTAAGCGAACAGGACGCTTGTCGCGATGACAGAGGCGATGAACGTCTTTCTCAATAACGGTGGACGGAAAATTTCAAAAGGAGATTTTCTCGACCGGGCCTTTTGCATCTCCGATTTCCATATTTGAGGTTCCGGAATATGGCGACGAATCCACAGGGTGAGAAGAGCGGGAACGACTCCCAACACAAAGAGCATCCTCCATCCCTGCTGTGGGAGGACAACCGCCGCCAGAAGCGCGGCAAAGATATAACCGACGGCCCAGCCCGACTGCATGAGACCGATCGCTTTCCCACGGTGCTCCGGTGCCCATGTTTCCGACACGAGCACGGATCCTGCCGCCCATTCGCCCCCAAGGCCAATGCCAACAAGCGACCTCCAGAGAACCAATTGCATCATCGTCTGCGATGTCGCTGTCAGCGCTGTAAACACAGAATACGTGAGGATCGAAAAGATAAGCGCTTTCGCCCGACCGAATCGGTCTGCAAGAAATCCAAAGAGGATCCCGCCAAGCCCGGAAGCGACCAACGTTACAGATGCCAGGGCGCCTGCCAAGGCCGACGTCAACGCAAATTCACTGCGGATCGCCGTCAGCGCGAACGCGTAGAGCATAACGTCCATCGAATCGAGCATCCAGCCGAGCTGAGCGGCGAGGAGTGTCTTCCACTGCTCCCGGGTCGCGGTTCTGTACCAGGATTGTGATGTAGAAGTCATAGCTGCATAAAGAGTTTTTGTGAAGCGATCGCGGATTCCTGGTCCCGCAGCATCGCCCATGCCTGATTGAGAGAAACAAGTTGAAATCGGATCTCATCCCGGGGTTTCAGCTGCCCGAGAATATGAAAGTCGGCCGAGATCACACTCGCAATTTGAGGATAGCCGCCGGTCGTTTGATGTTCAACGAACAGGATGATGGGTTTTCCATTCTGCGGCAATTGCACCGCTCCGGATGAGACTCCTTCTGTAAGTATTTCTTTCGTTCCTGTGTGCAACAGTGGCGGTCCGTCCAGACGTAATCCCATCCGGTTCGATTCTTCCAGAATCGTGTATGTCGAGGTACAGAGCACATTGAGCAGTTTTTGCGGAAACATGTCGGACCGGGAAACGGAGACAATACGGAGAACATTGCGACTCAACTTATACTTGAGAAATGAAGCATTGATTCTTCGCGGGGGTTCAGAATTCATTTTATCGGCGACACCGGCCGTCAGGACATCTCCTTTTTCCAGAGCACGTCCTTCAAAACCTCCCAGACCTGTCTGGAGGTGGGTTGAAGCGCTCCCGAACACAAGAGGAATCATGATACCGCCTTTGACGGAAAGGTAACATCGGGCTCCGTCCTTTGTTGAACCGCAACAGAGTCGTTGCCCCGACTTCATTGCGACCGAACTCCACATTGGAACGGGTTTGCCGTCGAGTTCCGGACGAAAATCTGAGCCGGTGAGGGCAATAAGACTATCGGATTCGAATTCAAATGTTCCGCCGGTAAGTGTCATCTCGAGTGCCGCGGTGTTTTCCGGGTTGCCGACGAGCAAATTCCCCAGCCGCAGTGACAGCGGGTCGGCTGCACCGGACGCCGAGACGCCAAGATGTGCATACCCATACCGACCCAAGTCCTGGACAGTTGTCTGAAACCCCGGTGAAATCACCCGGATATGTGGCTGCGGAGTGTCAATCATGCCTCAAATTTTCGATTTGCGATTTTTGATTTCGAATTTATTCCCTTGCGTCCTTCGCGCTTTCTTTTCCTTATCGATGTCACTGCCTCGGCTGAAACAGGGCCATACCGATCAAACGCCCTGTCCGAAGGCATCATGAATATCAGCGGTCCCTTTGCGCCCTCTGCGTTTAAAGAATCTATCATCAGCGAGCCACAAACCGAACGTGAGAGAAATACTTCATCCAATATTCTGTTGTGCGAACATATCTCGGGTGATCGGCACAAACTTCACATGGTCCCCCATTTCAAGCAATGTCGGCCGGATGCGGTCGCGGCTGAAAAGCTTCAGCGGAGATCTTCCAATGATGCGCCAACCGCCAGGCGTGGAAAGCGGATAAATACCCGTTTGGTCACCGCCGATCGCGACACTCCCCGCTGGGACTTTCGTTCTCGGCGTCGCGAGTCGCGGCATCGCGATCTGTTTCAGCATTCCTCCAAGATACGGAAACCCGGGAGCGAAGCCGAGGAAGTACACCTGGTAGCTCACCGAGGAATGCAATCTCACAACATCGTCGGTCGACAATTTGTTGTGGGACGCAACGTCTTCGAGGTCGGGTCCAAATTCTCCGCCATAACAGACGGGAATTTCCACCGTTCGCGGCTCCGGCAGCACCAGCGAGCCGGCATTCTCCATCAGCGGTCGGATGTATCCTTCAAGGTCAGTCGGAGACACAACCATCGGGTCAAACGTGACGAGAACGGATGCATACGCCGGGTGGATATTCAGGATTCCTTTGTGCGGATGGTCCAGCAGAAGCCGGCTCAACCGGAGAACCTCCCGATGACAGCTTTCGGAGATTTCATTCCCCAGTGTAACGAGGAACGACCGGTCGCTCGCAAACCGGAAATCTGGCCATTGAGAGGGATACGATATCATGAGCAGTTTTTTTGTAAGGTAGCAAATTAGGGTCGGAGAATCAATCTGGAGAGCTGCGAGCCGGGGAGGTTCTGCCCGCCGATGCCGTGTCCCGCTTTTCGGGCCCCTTTGGGGCGGAATTGCACACCGGCTTATCATGGAAACCTGTTACGCTTGTATGCATGATGGTCGTAGATGCCAGGGTTGAATTTCTTAGAGGTTTGACCTTCCCCTCTAATGTTCGTATCTTACGTCGATTTCTTCTTTGCTGCCATTAACAATCAAATACCCATGAAAGGAGTGTAGCGCTATGAAAACAATCGACAACGTCGTTACGTGCGGAAGAATTGCGATTGTCATCGGCCTGGTTTTTACTTTCTCCTCGTTTGGCCAATCCAGGAAAACGACTTTCCCCTACAAGAACCCTTCACTGCCCATCGCGGAGCGGGTTAAAGACCTTCTCAGCCGGATGACTCTGGAAGAGAAAATTGCGCAACTGCAGTGTGAAATCCAGGATATTGAGGGCAAGGATTCTATTATAACAAGGGGTGTCGGTCAATTGGCATGTACGCTTCGCCCTCTCGGCCCGAAAGAAGCCGCGGGACTCGCGAACAAAATCCAGAAACTTGCGGTCGAGAAGACGCGCCTCGGGATTCCCATTATCATCCACGATGAAGCGCTTCACGGTCTGATCGGCAAAGGAGCGACGAGTTTCCCGCAGGCAATCGGACTCGCGGCAACGTGGGACCCGGACTTGATGGAGCGGATCGCAACTGTTATTGGAAAGGAAACGAGAAGCCGCGGAGTTCGTCAGGTACTGTCGCCGGTTATCAATATCGCGCGGGATGTACGGTGGGGACGTGTCGAAGAAACATACGGCGAAGACCCACTCCTAACATCGCGCATGGGAGTGGCATTCTGCAAGAACATCGAAGCTGAAGGCGTCGTCACAACGCCGAAGCATTTTGTCGCCAACGTCGGCGACGGGGGACGCGACAGCCATCCGATAGAATTTTCCGAAGCGCTTCTCCGAGAGATTTACTTCCCGCCCTTTAAAGCTTGCTTCCAGGAAGGTCACGCGACATCCGTGATGGCGGCCTACAACTCAATCAATGAGCAGCCGTGTTCCGGCAACCGCTGGCTGCTGACGGACGTCCTCCGTAATGAATGGGGTTTCAAGGGATATGTCGTATCGGATTACGGCTCGGTCGGCGGCATCCTCGACCTGCATCATACCGCTGCGAACCTGAAGGAAGCCGGAAAACAGGCCGTCGAAGCTGGTCTCGAAGTCGAGCTACCCAATATTTATGCGTACGGCTCACCGCTGGTGGCAGCAGTGAAAGAAGGATTAGTCTCTGAAGCAACCATTGACACGGCGGTCGGCCGCGTTCTCACGGCAAAATTCAATCTTGGCCTTTTTGAACATCCGTACGTCGATCCCGCCAGCGCGGAGAAAATCAACAACGACCCGGCGCATCGGTCATTGGCTCTCGAGGCGGCCCACAAGGCAATCGTGTTATTGAAAAACACCGACGGTTTCCTGCCGTTCAAGAAAGACCTGAAATCCATCGCCGTTATCGGACCGGATGCGGATACCATGCAACTTGGAGGTTACAGCGGGTTTGGAACAAAGGTTGTCACGCTTCTGGAAGGAATAAAAAACAAAGTCCCCCAGTCAGCGACCGTTTCCTTTGCGAAAGGATGCGATCTCATGGAGACGGGTCTCCCTCCAGTCACTTCCGACCACCTTGTTCCTCCAGACGGCAAGCCGGGCGAGCACGGCTTGAAGGGTGAGTATTTCAACAACATGGATTTATCCGGAACTCCGGAGCTCGTCCGGACAGACAAACAAATAAATTTCGATTGGGGTAACGGCTCGCCGGCTCCCCAGATCCACAGCGACCACTTTTCCGTCCGGTGGACGGGAAAAATCGTTCCAACAGCCACCAGCGGCTACCGGTTCAGCATTATGACCGACGATGGAGTTCGTCTCTACCTCGACGGGAAACAGATGGTGGATAGCTGGTACGACCGCGGCGCATCGGCGGATTTTTTCATGGTTAATCTTGTCGCCGACAAGCAGTACGACCTGCGAATTGAATACTATGAGAATGTGGGCTCGGCATTCGCCAGTCTTGGCTGGAACGTTAAGGCGAGCGAGGACATGGAAATGCAGAAGGCGGTGGAGACCGCCAGGAAAGCCGATGTTGCCGTCGTCGCCGTCGGTATCGTGGAGGGTGAAGGAAGCGACCGCGCGGAGCTCAATCTCCCCGGAACGCAGGAGGAACTCATCACCGCCGTCGCAGCAACAGGTGTCCCGACGGTTGTGGTTCTGATCAACGGCAGCGCAGTCACGATGAACGGCTGGATGGATAAGGTCGCTGCGATTCTCGAGCCCTGGTACCCCGGCGAGGAAGGCGGAAACGCGATCGCGGATGTGCTTTTCGGCAACTACAATCCCGGCGGCAAATTGCCCGTTACATTCCCACAGGCCGTCGGACAGTGTCCACTCTATTATAACCTCAAACCCTCCGGACGCGGGTATGACTATGTCAGCATGACCGGAAAGCCGCTGTTCGCCTTTGGATACGGACTCAGCTACACCAAGTTCGACTACACCAATTTGCAGATAACGCCGAAGCAGATTGCTCCTTCAGAAAAAATCCAGGTGAGCTTGGATGTACAGAATGCCGGTGTTCGAAATGGCGACGAAGTCGTGCAACTGTATGTTCACGATAAGGTTGCCAGCGTCACCCGGCCCTTGAAGGAACTGAAAGCATTCCGAAGAGTGACACTTTCGCCGCAGGAAAAGAAAACGGTGAGCTTCACACTAACGCCGGATGATCTGTCATATCTCGACAAAAATTTGAAATATGTTCTTGAACCGGGGACGATTGAGGTGATGGTCGGAAGCTCGTCAGCAGATATTCGACTGAAAGGGAGCTTTGAGGTGATAAAGAAGTGACGCGAAGCGTCATCCCGACACATGTCCTGAGCGAAGTCGAAGGATGCTTCTAGTCGGGATCTGGACTGCGGCCGGCTCGCAGGGTTTAGATGTTGGCCGCGTAGAAGTCAGCACGAGAAATGATTTTGTTGCGAGCCTTGGCCGGTGCTAGCCGTTCCCCGGAAACTTTATGCGTCATTTATTAGTTAGCATAGGCATGAAGAACATGCTCATTGCCTTGCTCACCGTTTCAACATCTTGTTTTCCCCAAAAGGGAAAGCCCATGAACCATCTTGAACAAGCCACCTTTGGGGCTGGGTGTTTTTGGTGCACCGAGGCGATTTTCGAGCGGATTGACGGTGTGAAATCCGTCATTCCGGGCTATGCCGGCGGCACCAAGCCAAATCCCACGTACGAAGACGTCTGCGCGGGAGCGACAGGCCACGCCGAGGTCTCCCAGATCTCCTTCGACCCGGCGAGGGTCAGCTATGAGAAACTCCTGGAAGTGTTCTGGGAATGCCATGACCCCACCACGCTGAATCGTCAGGGCGCGGACCAGGGGACGCAGTACCGGTCGGTTATCTTCTACCATGACGAGAAGCAGAGACTCGCCGCGGAGAACTCGAAAAAGGAAGTTCAGAAGAATTTCACCGACCCGATCGTTACCGCAATCGAACCGCTGACCACATTCTACAAGGCGGAAGATTATCATCAGAAGTATTACAACAATCATTCTAACGCTCCGTACTGCAAATTCGTCATCAGGCCGAAGTTAGACAAGCTGAAGCTGAAGTAATCCTCTGAGTTCATATCCAACCCGAAAGCTCAAGAGCAGCAAGTTCAAAGTTTTTCTTATATGTGCGGGTTACAGGAAAAGCCATGAAGAGACTTTATCACTTTTCAATTATCGCGGTAATCTCCATTCTCGTCACTCAGGCCGGTGCGATGGCCCAGCAGGAGGCCTCCAGAAACTTCGGGAAAGCCGACGAGCATGCCTCGAACGTGCCGCCGGAGAAGGCAACATCGATGGATTCGCTCGCGGTGTGGCTCACCAGGCCGTTCACGAGCGACGAAGAGAAGGCGCGCTCGCTCTACCGGTGGATAACGGAGAACATCACCTACGACCTCGACAGCTATTTTTCCGGTCATCCTACCGGGGGAAATGCGGAGACCGCGCTCAAAGAGCGGAAGGCCGTGTGCGATGGGTATTCCGGCCTGTTTGAAACGATGGCCCGCAACAGCGGCCTGGAAGTAGTAAAGATCAGCGGCTTCGCGAAGGGTTATCAGTACTCGATCGGGAAGGGCATCGGCATAAAACCAAACCACGCCTGGAACGCTATCAAAATCAACGGTGAATGGAAGCTCATGGACTGCACGTGGGGCGCAGGTTACATCGGTGAAGACAAGAAATTTCACCGGAGATTTTCGCCCTATTATTTTCTTGCCCCGCCCGAAGAGTTTATTTACGCTCACTTCCCGGAAGACGAGAAATGGCAGCTATTACCCCACCCTGTTTCCAAGGATGAATTCGCCCAACTTGTTTATCTCCGGCCGAAATTCTTCTCGCTCGGAATGCGCATCGTCGACCAGCCAAAGGCAACCATCCGGGCGAGCGGCGGAGTAACGGCAAAGTTGTTCGCGCCGGGAACCGTTTTCTGCATGACGACGCTCGCCGAGGGAAACAAAACTCTCGGCGACCGATTTACGTTCGTCCAGCAGGACGGGGACACGGTGACCATGAAGGCGTTGCTCCCGTCGCACGGAACTTACATTTTCCGCCTCTTTGCAAAAGACAAAGACGATACCGGCAACTATGAGTGGGCACTGGATTATAGGGTGGAATCAGACCGCGGGGCGAACGCTGTGTTTCCAAAGATGTACGGAACATTCAGCTACGGCGGCGCGGTGCTGCATGAACCGTTCTCCGGCAATTTGAAAGCCAAAACCTCCCAGCACTTCAAGCTGAAAGTCCCGCGTGCAGAAAAAGTGGCAGTCCTGATCAACGACAAATGGAATTACTTGAATCAAGTATCCGAAGTGTTTGAGGGAGACATCAGCATCAAGCCGGGGAAAATTCTCGTTTTGGGCAAGTTTTCCGAACACAAGGATTTCGACGCTCTGCTCGAATATTTCGGGAAGTAAGCGGGGAGATCAAACGCCCAGACGGGCGTGTTCCTTGAATTCGGCAGCGAGCGCCGGATACAGGGAACGGTACCTCCGATAGTATTTTTCATAAATCTCTGCTGAAGAACCCGGTCTCACGGATCCGGCGATTCGCGTCGTCTTCTCGCACGCTTCGCTGACATCTTTGTAGAGGCCTGCACCAACGCCAGCCAGCAGTGCGGCACCGTACGCTGCGCCCTCAGTAACATTGACCGTCACGATCTCGGTGTTGAACACATTGGCAAGGAGTTGCTGCCAGAAGAGACTTTTCGCTCCCCCGCCGGAGGCACGGACTTGCTTGACCGAGATTCCTAAAGAACGCATCAACTCGAGCGAATCGCGGAGGCCGAAACTCACGCCTTCGAGCACAGCGCGCGTCAGGTGGGCCTTCGTATGACGGAGCGTAAGTCCGAAGAAAACACCCCGCGCATCTGGGTCGGGATGCGGCGTTCGCTCGCCGCCCAGATACGGAAGGAATATCAATCCATCACACCCCGGCGGGATTTCTGCTGCCTCATCCGTCAACAAGTCGTAAGCGTCTCTCCCCAGCACATCGGCCTTCACCTTGTCCCAACCGCACAACGCATCGCGGTACCACCGAAAGCTACCGCCCGCCGAGAGCATTACCCCCATCACATGCCACATGTTCGGCACTGCATGGCAGAATGCATGGAGTTTCCCATGCGGGCGAAATGCGTCCGACGAAGCGAACACGACACCCGATGTTCCGATGGTCACCGAGACCACTCCTTCCTTGATAACGCCGGCCCCCACGGCTTGAGCGGCCTGATCTCCCGCACCGCCGACAACGGGAGTTCCCTCACGTAAGCCGGTCTCTTTTGCCGCTCGTGAACTCACACGGGAGCTTGCCACCGGCGACTCCGTCACTTCGGGCAGCCATTCCCGCGGTACGGTAAGCGCTCGAAGCATCTCATCCGACCATTTGCGCCCTCCGACATCAAACATCGACGTCCCCGACGCGTCGGAGACATCGCTCAGAAAGCTTTGCGTCAGTCGATAACGGATGTAATCTTTCGGCAGGAGAATTTTTGAAATCTGCCTGTACACTTCAGGCTCATGCTCTCGCACCCACAGAACCTTTGGAGCCGTAAAGCCGGGCAGAACAGGATTACCCGTGAGCTCCAACAACTTGCTTTCACCGACCGCATTCGTGATTGCCAGGCACTCTTGGGCGCTCCGTTGATCGTTCCACATGATGCAGGGACGAAGCACGGCACCCTTTCCATCCAACAGCACCAGGCCATGCATTTGCCCCGTAAGACCGATTGCGGCAATCTGGTCCGGCAGAATGGCGCTCTCGCGGATAACGCTTTTGATGCTTGCGACAGTCGAGCGCCACCATTCATCCGGATGCTGTTCAGCCCACTGCGGCTGAGGGGTCATCATAGGATATTCCGTTGTGGCGCTTGCCTTCAGCGCGCCTCCGGAATCGATCAGCAGCGCTTTGCTGCCCGTGGTTCCGATGTCAACGCCGAGCAGAAAATCCGGCATACTGATCTTGTTGGAATAGGGCCATAATTCTTTTTCGCTTGATAATCGACAGATTGGCCTTAAGATAGGCAATCGGGCAATTAGACACAACAAGCATGCTGGATCGGAGAATCGTCCGATGATACACGATTATTGTGGCCGACCGGTTCGCGCACACACGGATGGATCTCAAAGACGGGATAGCAAAATATACGAAATGAAAGTTGGCCTGGTGAGCTATTGAATCCAATATACTAGAATACGAATTCGATCACTTTTGAAGAGTCCAGTCACTGCGTTTTCCTTGTGTTCGCCTCAATGTCGAGCAGAAGATAGATAACACCCCCCATAAAATACAACATCAGAATGGGGACAATCGCCGCGATCAATGCCCCGCCGTAGCCTTCCAATAACAACTTGACGCTGTGTAACCGCGTCCCGCCGGAAAAACACTCGACGAAGAAGAGAAGAATATTGATCAACCACAAAATGCCGCCAATGAAGCTCATCTTTTGACAGATGTACGCCATATTGCGCAACCCCTTATTTTTTTTCCTTAGATTTTCCATATGTTGTTTAACCTTACCCATTGTCATGAGTGTCTGAACTTCAAGAATAAGTACCTTGATTACAGTCTCCCATAAATAAATCCCGTCTCTGAGTTATGCTGCACTGGGGAGGCAGCAGTGCAAGCATGGGGGGACCCAAAGACGGGAGAACAGAAGATCACACACTCGGATTGTCCGCAACTGAATCATTGGTCATGTCGCCCTCTGGCTCAGGCACGGCCTGGATTCTGCGGTCATTATATCGCATCGATTCCCTTTTCTCAATCGGAATTCTATCCAGCACTTCTCCTTCTTCCACCATCATATCATGTGCCTTGATTCTTCTCTCCTGCGTCAGAGGAATTCGGACGACATAATACCTGGGAATTTTGTCGGGCCAACGCTCCGCGTCGTCTATTCTTGAATAGACGAACTTCGCCTCAATCTGACCCTTGAAATTCCTGGCGAAGCTCAGAGCCTCGTGCACTCTCAACGCTTTCGACAAACATATGACCCTGATTTTCATTGTATCCTTCCTTTCTCCAACTCTTGTTCTGAATGCGATAATGAACCCGAGTTGTCGTTGAGCATTAGCCGTGATGTAAAGAACGTTGCCCACACAAGAAGTCTTCGGCCGCTGTGGTTGTGACATCGCGGGCATTCTTAATAACAACATACGACAGAATCACCCCGGGAAAAATAGGATTTTGGCTGTATTCCTTGTAGGAGCGGGGGTGAAGAAAGAGTAGGAATTATCCTACGAAATGGAAATTACGTGGAATGGAGATGGAAATACGCGGTTCTTTGAAGAATTCAATTATTCGAGCAGTTTGCGCTCTATCACATAATGGATAACCTCGGCGATTGATTTCATTTCCATTTTTTCCAGCATGCGGGTACGGTATGTACTAATCGTTTTTATACTCAACGACATTTCCTCAGCGATCTGGCTGATCGTCTTTCCGGATGCGAGCATCAACATGATTTGATACTCCCGATTCGAAAGACGTGAGTGCGGCAGTTTATCGGCCTGCCCGTCCAATTCGGAAGCCAGTCTCTCTGCCAGGGACTCACCGATGTATTTTCGCCCCTCCAGCAATTGACGGATCGCTTTCACGAGCTGCTCCGGCACATCCGATTTCGGCAGATATCCCGAAGCACCGGACCTCAGGGCACGGATGGCGAATTCGTCCTCGGCATGCATGCTGTAGACGAGAATCGGAAGTTTCGGGTTCACCCGCCTGATCTCCTTGAGAACATCGAATCCGCTGCGCCCCGGCAAAACAATATCAAGAATGACGACATCCCATTTTTGCCGTGAAACAAGGTCAAGCGCCTCTCCGGCATTCCCTGCTTCGCCGAATGTTACTTTCCGAAACTCGTCTTCGAGTATCTGTTTTATGCCTTCCCTCATGACTGCGTGGTCATCGATCAAGAGAATGTTTCTCATATGTTCATTCCTTTTTGTGCTGCGACAGGCTGCTTAATGGGTATTTTCACGGTCACCGTCGTACCTTTGCCCGCCGCGCCTCGGATGTTCAAATTGCCGCCCAGGAGCAGTGCGCGTTCGCGCATTCCCAGTATTCCTAACGATTTGGTGTGACGAGTTTCTTCTTCGTTGATACCGATGCCGTTATCCCTGACCTCCAAAATGAAGAATTCATTTTCCATCCGCAGAAGTATCGATACGTTCGTCGCATGAGCGTGCCGGATGATATTGGTCAGTATCTCCTGGAATATCCGGAAGATATTCGTCGACTGCTGTTCATCAATCTGATCTTCCCGCACATCCACCGACACGGTCGACTGAATTCCTGTGCGGCTTTGAAATTCTCTCGTCTGCCAATCGATCGCGGCCGTCAGCCCCAGTTCCAGCACTCCCGGCCTCAATTCCGTTGAGACCTTTCTTACTGTGTGGATTGCCGTATCGATGAGACTCGACATGGACATGAGCTTGTCGTGCGCCGCGTGTTGCCTCTTGGATATGCGCTTTTCCAGCCACTTGAGGTCGATCTTCAATCCCGTGAGAGTTTGACCCAATTCGTCATGGATTTCTCGGGCGATCCGGGTATCCTCTTCTTCCCTGATGGTCTGAAGGTGGGCAGCCAGTTCACGCAAACGTTCCCGTGACGAGAAGATTTCTTCCTCGGCGTGTTTTCGTTCCGTAATGTCGCGCGCGACACCGACGGTAGCAATGGGTTTCCCGGATTCATCCCGCACCAAAGAAGTCCAGAGCTCGATGGGAAATTCAGAACCATCCTTGCGGCGATTAACAAGCTCGCCATGCCAACCTTCTATTTGTGTTTCACGGTACAGCCTCTCGCCGACCTGCGGTGAGACCTGCGGTGCCCGGACGAGGGTAATTTTCCTGCCGACGAGTTCATCCTCCGGGTAGCCATAGGTAGCGAGAAAGGCGTCGTTCACAAAAACGATCGTGTCGTCGAGTTCTGTTATACTGATAGAGTCTTTCGTAGACTTCAGCGTTTGTGCGAGAAGCGTGTTCATGCGTTCAGTCACCTTCCGCCCGCTGACGTCATTCATCATGCCGATCATACGTCCTGCTTTTCCCGTTTCGTCCGGGAGAAAGAATCCCCTGTCGTGCATCCATCGATAGCTTCCATTCTTGTGACGGAAACGATACTCTTTGTCGTACGACGCCAGTTTCTTTTCGGAAATATCGCGCTCGCGGAGGGTCCCATCTCTATCCTCGGGATGGATCATTTCCTTCCACTGCGCTATTCCGCCTGTCATTTCTTCCACAGAGAAACCTACTACCCGCGGCAGGTCACCGCCCCAGACGATCGCTCCAGTGGAAACATCGTAATCGTACACCAATTGGCCCGATGCTGCGATCACGAGGTCGTAACGGTTCTTCCAGTCCGAAATTTCCGCTTGGGCACGAAGCCGGTCCGTGATGTCGCGGACCACTCCCTGCAATCTTCCATCGGTCAGGAATTTGGCAGTGGTCTCTATCGGTTTAATCGAACCGTCTTTACACACCATGCGACGCACGTTAATGACCACCTTGCCCGTTTGGAGATCGTCGAATTGAATAGGGGTTGCCACAAGGTCCTCGGGATGAATGAGGTCCATAATACTCATGCGAATGAGTTCTTCCCTGCTATATCCCGACATTTTCAAAGCGCTCGTATTTGTCTCATTGATGTTGCCCTGATGGTCGGCAATGAAGATGCCGTCGGCGGCTTGTTCCACGAGGGCGCGATACCGCTCCTCGCTCTCATGGAGCATGACCTCCGCTTGCTTGCGCTCGGTGATGTCGTGGATGGTCGAGAGGATGTATGATTCTCCGCGGAGGTCGATCAATTTTCCCGAGAGCAGCCCGATGCGTTCCTCGCCCTGCCTTGACCGGAACTTCAGCTCCAGGTTGATTGCCCTGCTCTTTTCTCTCATCATCGACATGTACCGGTCGTAATCGTCGCGGCTGGTCCATATCCCCAGTTCGGGCGCCGTTTTACCGACCGCTTCCTCGCGTTTGTAACCCGTGAGTCGTGTGAAACTCTCGTTTGCATCTAAGAGTCGTTCATTCTTCATATCAGCAATAAAGATCGCGTCGGGGGACGTGTTGAAAGCTTTCGCAAACTTTTCCTCGGATTGACGCAGATGTTCTTCCATTCGTTTCCGCTCGGTAATATCCGCGAAAAAGACAAGCAGTCCACTGGATGATGGGAATATCCGGGTTTCAAGCAATCGATCTCTCAAAGGAAAGTAATCTTCCAGTGAAATCGGCTGCTGCGTTTCGATCGCTTTGTAAAAATTCCTGATGGCGGACTGCCCAATCCCTTCAGGAAACTCCGACCAGAAATGTTTGCCGACCAAGGTCTCAGGCGGACGGCCGAGAATCTCACCCGCTTGCTTGTTGATATACGTACATCGCCAATCTTTGTCCAGAATGATCAACGCATCCGAGATGCGGTCTAAGATTTCAGGAATGTGCTTCGGCGATTCATAAACCTCACGACTCTCTGGTGATTGAGCCATTGCGGGATTACCTCTTAAGTATTTTCAAAAATGAAGTTTCTCCTCACAAAATGAATATATTACTTTTCCGTTGAAATCCCAATGTCCGAACACAGTTCTCTATCGCATCGCTCGTGCGCTCCACAGCCACGGGGATTTGCGAATGTTTCTCCCTGATATGTTTCGGGCATGACAAGAACAACTCAGCAAGCGACTCAAAGGCCACTCCAGGTGAAGAAAACGAGCCGCGGGATGGAAAAGAGCTCCTGTGCGTTCGACATTGAGACACACTTGATCACACAGAACGGATTTTAGCTCAGGAAGGATGACATATTCTGTTCATTTGGTTGCCTCACGGCGTACGAAGGAATTCAGGGGTGAACGGGAATAGGATATAAATGAAGAAGGCCAGATCGCTCTGGCCTGTTCTCCATTTCTAATCCACTAACTGTTTCTTGAGCTATTCAAACCACTGGCTCACGGTATTGACGAAGTACTTGCTGAGCTTCGCCATGCCCTTGACGATCTGAAGCGTTGAACTGCTGTACAGTACCTGGGCTTGGCTCTCCACTTGGAGGTCTTGACCATGGTGCATGAAAAGGAGAGATCCGAGGATTCTGCTGTTTCCATCCAGTGTCAGATAGCTAGATGATCCGACCGAGTTACCATAGGAAATCACCAGTCCATTCCATCGCAGGTTTCCCGGAGCCCAGGCATTTCCTCGTATGATGAGAACTCCCCACCCTACGTATTGACTGTCAAACGCGGCAGAGTTCAAGGCGCCGGCATCGACGTATACGATGACTGGATTTTGAGCAGAACCCCACGTCGCGTTGGGCAAATGCATCGGTGTAGTTCCCGTTGCCCGGTATACATAATCCGCGCACGCCACCAGAGTATCGATATAGGATGAGGGTGTCACACTTGCGTCAACTCTCAGTCTCAGAGAAGTTCGGGAAACAGTGCCCTGCGGATTCGGCGACCCGGTGGAATTCCACATAGAGGAAGAATAAAAATTGATATCCATGCTATCCTTCGCCGTCGGTACCGTAACATCGGAGACGTCATTCGTTCTGGTACCCGTCAACGCTCCGGATGTGTCATGGTCGCGTCCGTCAATGGTCAGCGGCAAGCCAAGTGTCGAATCCGGTGATGCCTGGAAGTGAACTGCTGCCATATAGGTAGGAGCGGGCAGGTATTTAATATGATGGAAGAGACCGACACTCGCGGTGTACGAATTTCCTTGATAACTGCCTGTCGATTGCACTCTGATCGTGTCGCCGGTAACAACGGTGTTGACAACGTAACTTCCACCTGCAATATTTCCCGAAAGCGTGAACGATGAGACGTTGGCAAAGCTGGAATCAATTGAGAGGCGAGCGAGACTCAAACCATCATAGGCAATCTCTCGAGCGGCATCGGTGTTGACGTACGTAGCAATGTTCTCGGAGGACTGCACGTTCTTCGTGTTGAGTGTGGTATTGATGATCCCAAAGAACACCATCAATCCGAGTACTGAGAGTATTGCGTTATTTCCCATAAGCTTCCCTCCAATATATATAGAGATACCCTATCGAAACAATGGGCACGAGACGCATTTTCTTGTAATCCGGTAATCGCTCGTTCGTAGTCCCTGGATTACACGCTAACCTCTTATGAATCATTGGATAATCGGAACGCTTCTCTGCGTCGCCAAAAACAGGGAATACTCAAGCGGTCTTTTCGTGATGCAGAACACATCTTTTGGGGGTCCGGGGAGGTCGGAAATTAGGTGAAAGGTGAGAGGTGGTAGGTTATAGGTTATGGTTTGCAGGTTGTGAGGTTTGGGGTTCCAGGTTTGCGATTTCGGATTTGGGATTTGTTTAGGATTTCGATACTAGGATTTAGGTGATAGGTTTTGGGCGGTAGGTGTAGGAATTTCGGATTTGTCCCGCTTCTGTCCGGATTCATGCCGTTGAGACACTCGGGGTGCGTGATACTGCACCGGTTACCCGGTGAAAGACAAACAGAATGAGAGCTTCCACCACTAACGAGATGATCACGATGAACGGCGGGAAGTCTTGATGCCCTCCGCTGTGGAGATCCCTTCCAGAAGACTGAACGTACAGGATGAGGACGGCCAGAAAATTGTTCGTACAGTGTGCCGCCATCGAGGGCCCCAGACTCCGTGTCCTGTAGTAGAAATATCCGAACAATATACCCATGAGAGAGAGTGACAGAAGTCCAAGCGGTTGCATGTGAAAGAGGCCAAAGATGACGCCTGCCACCAGGACGCTTTTCCATCCGATGGTCCGTTCCAATGTTCGCTGGACATACCCTCTGAACAGCACTTCCTCGCAGACAGCCGGCGTCAAGGCAATGACGAATATCAGCCAGAAGAGTTCTCCGGGTGACGATGCCGTGAACAACGTCTGATTTATCTTGATCAAAATATCGGGAGCATGGATAGCCCGCTCAAGAAAACTCGTTACCGAGAGATTCACCGGGAAAAAGAAGGCGGTCCCGGCGATTGCAAGAGCGACTTCAAGAACGGAACCGCTTTTCAACCTAATGTACCCGCGGTAATCGCTGGCATGCCAGCGCCGGACCAGCCACAACACAGGAAAGAGAATCAGAGTATACTGCGAAATCACGATCGACAAACGAAGCGGATTCTTTATTGCCGCCGCGTAGTAGGCGAGCCGCTCGAAGAAACCGGCCGGTGGGTGAGCTAATTTCCCGAAAACGTTTGAAAAGACCATGGTCAAGGAAATGAGGATCGATTGACCGTTGAAATATAGGACGCCAATCCCCAGCATCGCGAGAATGGCAGCGGCCTGGGGACTTCGATGCGCTCGTTCCCATGAACCATCAAGAAAAATCTCTGGGGTCACGGGTTCTTCCACGACCACTTGACCGGTTGATGGAAGCTCGTTTATCAAATCTCGTCGGGTAGAATGAGCGGCGTCCCGGCCTCCGGCTCGGGGCTGAACTCGCCCGTTCTCGCCCTCAGGTCGAAGTAGAGGACACTGACGTAGGCCGGTTCGACGAGCATTGTAAGGATGGCGCTCAGGCAAGCGGTCAATCCCATTCCGAGACCCATCGACGAGAGAATCTGCAACGGGAGTTCCGGGTTGGTTTTCTGCGGGTTCATCGTGCTGAGGAGTTTGAAATACTCGCCGAATGAATCCCACATTGCAATGAACATCACCGGGGCAGAAACGAGCGAAACCGCAAACTGTACAATAACCCCCAAGAGTAACAATATACCGAAGACGCGCCACCATTGTCCTTTGACGAGGAATTCGCTCCTGCTGAACGAGCCGAGGACTCCCTGCTCTTCCCACGCTATCGCATTCAGGGCCATTGTCCAGCGGATCCAATACATGACCGCGAGAGGAATCGTGACAAAGAAAGCCAGAACCCCGACAAGGCCGAGAAAGGCCGACCCTGTCGACGCTCCGAGAAAAACGAGAACAAAGGGAAAGAGAAAGAAACCCGCCATGGCAAGATAGCACATCAACGACTGACCCACGGCACGTCCGAATCGTTTACTGAGTGTACGCTGCAATGCTTCCCTCCAGCTCAACGGTCGGTCGTTTATCTCTCCGCAGGCTATCGACGTTACGGCCAGTTTCGAAGCCAGGTTGGCCAGGAAGTAAATGACGGCTACGCACGCGATGAAGAGCATTGCACCGACAAATATCGAGAAATCTTTGAATCCGGCGCCTCCTCCCGCCGAGGCCTCCTGCATTGCATCTCCCACCATCGAGTAGAACGCCTGGAGGCCGAGGACAAGCAGTACCGAGGGAACTCCAAGGAAAATCAGAATGAGGATGATGTTGCGGCCAAACGACTTTGCAACGATCTTGAACGTCCGGTCAAAAATGTCTCCAAGTTGCAGTGGTGTAAGTTGAATCGTCATGGATGTGCCCAATTTCATGTCAACACAAACTTACAAAATTGCAATGACAAATGCAGGCCGGGCTCAAGTTACGGGAGCAGATGTTATTTAGCTGCGCTCGGTTTCACCTCGCTTGCTAAGTTTCGAAAAATTCGGAGTGGGCCCTGCAGGACTCCAAACCGTTCCGCCATAACACCAAATACCGAAGTTTCCCCTCTTATTCAGGTAATCGAGGTTGAATTGCAGTGGTAACATGGGGCCGCTCAACACGTTTGCAACGCGAATCTACCTGGACAGCATACCCGCAAAGCTCGACGGTCGGATGAAAAACAGGAATGAAGCCCCGCACCTTGCTGGAATTTGAATGGAAACGAGAAAACCACACCCGACGCGACCCAGCCGCGCATATATAGAGTGATCCAGCCTCGTTAGAGCATGTCGGAATGGGATGAAGGCCGAGCCGTGGATCGCATAGTGGAAGCGAAGCAGATTGTGCGTTTTTTGGGCGGAGGACACATCAGACCGGGTCAGGTTGTACCGATCGGGAGTAGTGACTGTAGCGCGGACCGTTACTGGTATCTCCCCCGCCACCACTCGCTCCACTCCTCCGCTGTCCGGTACGATTGTCCCGTGAGCATGGTTAGAGAGATAAGTGCGCGGGCCTTCTCGTCGGGCGTTCCTATCCAAAGGAGATTCACCAGAAAATATTCGACAAGGTCCCGATGATGTGCACGGACAAATGCCTGCATTGTTGTGTCGAGCGGAAGATGTACCGGATTCCGGAAATCATGCACCGAGTCGGCTCCCGGAATGTTCATTATCACCAGATTCAGCATCTCGTTGTAGAACGACGAATCGTTGGCCGGGCGCGTGAGCCAGTTCTGTAGAGAATCAATGCTCGAAATGCCATCATAGACGGCAATGAGCGAATCGAACAATACATCTCTCCTTGCCGCGGCAGCGGCGGAAGTGTCCCACATGTGAGCGCGGATTGAATCCAGGAGAGGACGCGTCATAATCCCCCCGTTCAGGTTTGACCGTTTGAGCTGGAGGTAGAGCCGAAATGCGTATAATCGGCCAAACATCCGGCCATGCTCGTTTCCCTCCTTTTCGCTGTCTCTCATCAGCTCCCGGAACGCGGCCAGAACCGTGCGCGAAGGCATGAGTTCAAGCGGGCTGGGTCCACGCGGAACGAGAGTGCAGGAGATATTGTAATCAAAGATCTCACCGCGGTGGGCATTTTCGGCAATGCTCGCTTCTTCCGCTCCCGGGTTGCTGTGCGAAAAGAAGACTGCAACACTATCGCGCCCGAAGTATCCGTCGAGAAAGTGTGCGAGGTAATAATCGTATGCGCTATCGATTCCGTATTCCCTCCCACCCAGATCAGCCTTATTCTGCCTCTCCCGCATGAGATGTGCAGTACCGTAGAATACCACGCCTTTGTAATCGGGATGTTCTGTTAAAGCCTTCCAGACCGCGCTCGAGGTTATCCGATCCCGCTCGTGGGCAAACCAGTTGAATTTGGTCCGCCCCCACTCCAGACGCTTTTTCCTTATCTCAGCGGTATCCCTTGTCTGCCCCCGGTCAAACGGCTTGTATGGCGGTACTCCTTCTGGACCCATGATCTTAAAATCATACGGGTGAGTGGAGTCCTTCGCATTGAGGCGCGCAACTCGGTCGAGGATACGGTTGAGGGCGGCGGTGTATTCGACGACATCGACGGATGTACCGCCAATCAGGTGGCCCCATTCGGTTTCCAGTTTCAGCATGCTCGCCAGCCAGGGCGCCGCATCGCCGCTCCGGATCGAACGCAACTTAAGGGCAAGCTGTTCGCTGTCGGCCTCGAGAAAGAGCATCAGCTTATGGGGGATTGCGCTCAAGCCCGCAGAACGTGCCCCCTCTTTTTTCTCGGCTTCAAGCGTGTCGACCCAACGATTGAGCAACCCGGTCACCAGTCGCATGAACGTTCCATGCTCATGGTATCCGTCGCCGATCATCACCACTTTTTTCCGGCAGAGATTATCCACCAGGATCGGGTTGAGAGAATCGAACGGGTGCATGGCGATGCTGCTTATGGCACTCAGACTGTCGAACGGGGGCGCATATGCGGAAAGGAAGGCAATCTGAATCGGATCCCAATCGACGGGAATTGAATGAATCAGCGATCCTGTCCGCGTGTCGATAACGGAAACCGAGGCGCCGGATTGGCAGGCAACGTAGGCGTGGCTCCCATCTCCGTCCAGAACAACGGAAACGGGTTGCGAGCCAACGCGGACTGTCTTGACCACGGTTGATGCTGTCAGGTCAACGATCGACAGCCTGGAATTGACAACGTCGGGGACATACGCCGTTCTGCCGTCCGGCGATAGGGCGATGCCGCGGGGATTCTTCACGTTCGAAATAATCCCTATGACCGAATCCGAAGTAAGGTCTATTTTCTGCACTCCTTGCAGATCAAAATTAGAAACATAGAGAAACCGGCTGTCGGGTGTTATCGCACCGGTCATGGGCCGACCACCGACGGATATCTTCTTTACAATCGAGAGCCTCGCAGGATCAATGATGTCCACAAAGGGTGTAAATATCTGACTCTGGTAAATCATCTCACTCGTTTTCGATTGGCAAAAGGAGCCCGATCCTTCCGGGAGTTTCTTCACGATGCTGTCTGTCCGGGTATCCATGAACCAGAGCCCGTCATCAGATTCATGGCCAATCAAGAGAGTGCGACCGTCCGGCGTGAGATTCAGGTAGCAGGGGTGTTCTCCGGCGGGAACCGTCGCCAGCGTTTTCCCTGCTCGCTGATCAAATACGGTTACATCGTTCGAAAGGTAGTTCGCGATGTAACCGACATCCTGCAGGGGTGAGATGGCGACGCTCATCGTTTTCCTTCCGCCTTTAATTCTGCCGACGATGCGGTTCGTCGCTGGATCGATCACCGAAACATAGTTCTCTGAGATGTGGCTGACAAATAGAAGCGGCCGTTTCTGCGCGGCAGGAGCGTCCAGAGGTCCGCTGGTTTGCTCCCCTTGGGCATGGAGCGAACTGCCGCTGAAAAGGACAGTGAGAATACATATTGGTAAAATCATCTTCATAACGCCTCTTACAGGAAAGAAAATGAGTTCATCTTATTGTGTTCTACAAGGATACAAACAATGAAAGGTAAACAATTACTTTTGTCAAATCAAAATGGTCGCCTCTGATCGGAACAACCGAAGAGTAGCAATATTAGATGGAAGGCGACAAGACCATTCATCAATACGATTCCCTACACTATCAAGGATAGGAGCTCATTCCTCACATGAGTAGCCCTGGGATGAATGTGGACTGCCCCTTAGCAAAACCTGTCAGTTTGACAATCATTTCGGAGTCGTAACTTATTGGCATAAGATTGCCGGGAGCCTCTTGCCGAACGGCATAACCATCGAGTTCCACGTAATGCTTCACAAACTCCGAGAATCGCATCCGGGAATAGGTCTTGACCTTTTCCTTGGTGAACTCGGTGAGAAATGTGGGCGCTCCTTGCTTCGTGGTACTGCCGGTGGACTTCCATCTACGCCTGCCATAATGCTCATAGCAGACATACCACACACCGTTCGCACGTTTGAATAGGGAAAGATGCTGCGCTAGCATAACTGCTCCTTTCTGTTAGCAGTTTGTTAGCAGCTCTGTGGGATGCTGAGGAATGAAGATGAAAACCGCGGAATACGAGTAGATTAAGTGGGCCCTGCAGGACTTGAACCTGCGACCCGCAGATTATGAGTCGTTGGGGACATTTATTTCCGTGGTGTATTGGGCAATTATGTGTGTCCGGTACACCACTTTTCTTTATGCACTTGTAAGATTTTGGTAAGATTTTTTATCCCACAGTAACGAGCAGTAACGGCTGTGGTAAGATTTTGGTAAGACCGCTCGGGTCGGTGGTGCACTCGGTCTCCTCTATAATAGAGTGAGCCCCGGCAGTCGTTGTCGGGGCTTGTCTGTTGCTGGTTCGATGATTTTCACGATGCAACAAAAAAGCCCGACTAGCAATAGCCGGGCTTCGATTTCTGATTAATCCGCGAGAGTTACTTCATCGAGAGCATTTTTTCACGTCGGAAAAATTTCCTGCCTGGAGGTGATAGAAATAGATGCCGCTTAGTAGGTTGCCTATATCGCAGCTAATTGCTGTGCTACAATTTCGTACCAGCCGCGTTGTACACTGCCACACCGTTCGTCGTGCCAATCCAGAGATTTCCGTTATAGTCAATAAGGAGAGCCGTTATCTCGTCGTTGGGTACAAGCGAATTGCTGTGGGTGAACGTGGTCCAGTTCTTTCTGTCGTATCTCGATAATCCTTGGTCAGTTCCAAACCACGCTGTTCCGTGATAGTCGACGGCAACTGAATACACGATGCTGCTCACA
>JBEKTW010000025.1:0-50028 GCA_049515655.1 Bacteroidota bacterium | reverse complement strand
CGTTTAATCTTGTACATTTTCATGTTGAGTCTCCTGTTATGTTGTGAGTTGATGATTTGGCCAATTAAAATATATCACAACTAACGGTGAGACTCAATTTTATTTGTAACATAGTTACTCCCTGTGGCGCCAAGGCGCCACATCCCTCTCCCGCATGCGGGAGAGGGATTATAGGGTGAGGGTTATGCGCTATGGTCTGGCCGATCATCATCACACCTCAAAATGCTCCCACTCCTTCTCCACCCGTTCCATCAGTTTCTTGAACCGCTCCTCGCCGCGAATGTTGTCGAGAAATGGATCCTTAGCAAGCAACGGGTAATTGAAGAAGCTGTGATTGACGGCACTCTCCAACCAATCCAGCGCCTCTTTCCTTTCGTTCAGCAAGGCGAAAAACCCGGCAATGTGATGGGAATAGGAAGCATCCCGTATGCAGGTCTTCTGGAAATCCGGAGTCATTACCTGGTATGCTTTCTCTTTATTTTTCTGAGACACGTATTTCAATATAAGTCCCAGTTTGGTAAGTACATTGTCTGGATTTTCCTTAGCAGCGTTATCAATTATAGAAAAGGCTTTATCATTCTCATGGTGATAGGTTAAGATCAAGGCGTACCAAAATCGACTGTAGGCATTTTCTGGGTACATTTCATAAAGCTTCCTCCATTCTTGAAGAGCACGATCAAACTGCCCGTCATAAAAATACAATGCACTTGAAGAAGCGTTTGTTGGGAAATCCAACGGTGCAATTCTCATAAGCTTTTCACATAAGGGAACTGCCGCAGAAATCTTTCCGAAAAACTGCATGTAGTCAAAAGCAAGAAAAGCTAATGACATGGTGTCATCCGGATTGACTGCTAATGCCCTCTTCAGATGATAAACCGATTTGACGAGATCTCCGTACATATGGATCCACCCAAAAACCGCATGAGCCAGGGGAAAATCGTTATCAACCAGTAAAGCCTTATTTGCAAATTCTTCAGTTTTCGCGAGGAAATCTTCTTGTTCGACGCCTATGTTGACCAAATTCAGGTATGCCAATGCTATACTTGAAAAAAGAAGGGGGTTATCGCCGATGATTTCAAGTCCGTGCTGAAGATATTGAATAGCACGGTTTATTGAGTCTTCTGTAAACTTGAATACCTCCACATTGGCTTTGAGATAGCATTCGTAGGCTTGCACATTTTCTATTGGGCGCTCTGCCAACTTGTGTTTCTCAGCAGGTGTCAATTTCACCTTCAGTGCTTCGACAATTGCACGCGACACTTTCTCCTGAATATCGAACACATCATCCAGTGTACCAGAGTACTTTTCAGCCCAAAGATGCGCATCATTTTGTGCATCGATCAACTGGGCTGTGATGCGGAGATTCTTGGTTACTTTTCTCACGCTTCCTTCCAGCACGTATTGCACACTGAGCTGTCTGGCAATCTCAGGGATCGTCTTTTTCGTTCCCTTGAACGTCATTGCTGAGCTGCGTGAAATCACGCGTAGTGACCGCACAGCCGAAAGATCAGAAATCACCTCTTCTGTCAACCCGTCGCTGAAGTACTCTTGGTCCGGATCTGGACTCAAATTTTCAAACGGCAGCACAACGATCGATTTCTCTTGTTTCGGCAGCTCCGGCGCATGTGTCAAGACCGACTTTAAATCTTTCACCAACTCTTTCACCGTCTGGTATCTTTGTGAGCGATCCTTCTGCAAGGCCTTGCCGATGATGGAGACAACTTCCCGTGGGATCTCTCCCCGAAAGCTGGACGCGCTCTGCGGCTCCTCGTGGACGATTGAATACAACAAAGCTGCTTCATGTTCGCCTCGGAACGGTAGCTGCCCTGTTGACATTTCAAACAACACTACTCCCAATGACCAGACGTCGGTCCGATGATCCACATCCAGTCCTTGTGCTTGCTCCGGCGACATATACGCCGCAGTACCGACGGTCGAGCCAGTCCGTGTTAATCGAGCCTTTCCGCCCAACTTGGCAAGGCCGAAATCCATGATCTTTGCCACTCCATCGACCGTCACCATTATATTGGCGGGCTTGACGTCCCGGTGAACGATTCCCTTCTCGTGCGCCTTCTGAAGCCCCTGCGCTATCTGAATGGCTACATCAATCCCCTCCTCAACTTGCAACGGACCTTTCGCAATGCGCAAATTTAAGGCTTCCCCTTCATACCAAGCCATCGCAATAAACATCTGTCCATTGTCCGTCTCCCCTACCTCGTGCACATTGCAGATGTTTGGATGGTCCAGTGCAGAAGCCATTTGTGCCTCTTGGATAAAACGCTCTTTGGCTTCGGGGTCGCGTGTCAACTCTGGCGGGAGAAACTTGAGAGCCACTATACGCTTGAGCTTGGTGTCCTCGGCTTTATACACCACGCCCATTCCACCTTCACCAATTTTTTCAAGTATGGTGTAATGAGAGATAGTGCTTCCGATCATGGTTCGATTCCCTCGTTACCCTCTCCCTGTGGCGCCAAGGCGCCACATCCCTCTCCCGCATGCGGGAGAGGGATTATAGGGTGAGGGTTATGCGATATGGTCCGGCCGATCATCATCACACCTCAAAATGCTCCCACTCATACTTCACCCGTTCCATCAGCTTCTTGAACCGTTCCTCACCGCGGATGTTGGCGAGCAAAGGATCCCTTTCGGAAAGCAAAGGATAGTTGATGAATCCTCTATCATATGCGTTCTCTAACCAATTCAAGGCTTCATTCCTCTCACCGAGGAGGGCAAAGATGCCGGCGAGATGGTGGGAAAAAGTGCAATCCCGGCGGCAAGTGTCCAGCAAATCAGAGCTCAACTCCTCAAACGCTTTCTCTCTGTCTTTCCGTAAGGAGTATTTCAGGATACGCCCTAACCTAGCAAATGCATTGACATCTGTCGCGTTTGGTGCTTGGTCAACGATAGAGATTGCATCATCGTAATGACCTAGAGATGCCAGGGTGAGAGCGTAGTAGAATCGGCAAATCGGGTTTTCGGGGGACACGTCGAGTGATGCGCGAAACGGCGACAGAGCGAGGTTGTACTGCCCATTATAGAAATGGATTCCCCCCTGAAGCCATTTCGTGCCGAAATCCAGCGGGTCAAGGCGAACAAGCTTTTCACATAATGGGATCGCAGCGTCGATTTTGCCAACCTCCTGAATGAAGAAGATCAGAAGGCCCCGTAGCACATGTGTATCATCCGGACTGATCGCAAAGGCTTTCTTTAAGTGACCGTAAGCTTCTCGCGGATTTGCCCACATTGCTATCCAGCCGAGCTCAGCACGGGCCTTTGCAGATTCAGGGTCCAGTGACAGGGCCTTTTTTGCGAACTCTTCTGCCTTCCGGAGGAAGTCCTCGTGTTCGGCACCAACATTGACTATTTGCAGGTGCGCATACGCCATAGCTGAATAGAGTAACGCATTATCGCCCATGACATCAATAGCTTCTTGAAGATATCGAATGGCAAGGCGTATGGAATCCGCCGTTTCCTTGTCAACCTCTGCCATGGCCTTGTGATAACATTCATAGGCTCTGATATTGTCAATCGGTCGCTCGGCGATATTCCGTTTTTCTTCAGATGAAAGCTTGAGTCTCAGAGCGGCGACGATCGCCCTGGAGACCTTCTCTTGGATATCGAATACATCGTCAAGTGTTCCGGAGTACTTCTCGGACCAAAGGTGTGCATCGTTTGCGGCATCAATCAACTGGGCGGTTATCCTGAGGCTGTTCCCCGCCTTTCTCACACTTCCTTCCAAAACATATTGCACGGTAAGTTGTCTGGCAATCTCAGGAATAGTTTTCTTTGTACCTTTGAAGGTCATTGCTGAGCTGCGGGAAATGACGCGCAGCGCCCGAACATTTGATAGGTCCGAGATGATTTCCTCAGTTAGTCCATCACTGAAGTATTCTTGATCCCGATCCGGACTTAGGTCATCAAACGGCAGCACAACGATCGACTTCTCCGGCTTTGGCAATGGGATGCCAGCCGCCTTCGAAGCTTTCAGGTCGCTCACCAACTCTCGCGCTGTTAGATACCGCTGTCGGGGATCCTTCTGGAGTGCTTTGGAAATGACGGAGGTGAGATTCCCCGGAATGTCCGGCCGGAACCCGGATATCGCCAGTGGCTCCTCGTGGACGATCGAATACAATAATGCAGCTTCGTGTTCGCCTCTGAATGGTAGCTTTCCCGTGAGCATCTCGTAGAGCACCACTCCCAGCGACCAGATGTCTGTCCGGTGATCGACGTCCTGCCCCTGTGCCTGCTCTGGCGACATATATGCCGCTGTGCCAACAGTCGAGCCGGTCCTCGAAAGCTTTGCCTGTCCCGTCAGCTTTGCAAGTCCGAAGTCAAGAATCTTTGCCACTCCATCTGCAGTAATGATGATATTTCCCGGCTTGATGTCGCGGTGAACAATCCCCTTTTCATGCGCCTGCTGCAAGCCCTGGGCAATTTGAGTTGCGAGATCAATAGCTCTTTCAATTTCCAATTGACCTTTCGCAATTCGAGATTTCAAAGTGTCGCCTGCATAGCAAGCCATTGCGATGAAGAGTTGTCCATCGTTTGCCTCGCCGATTTCGTAAATGGCGCAGATATTGTTGTGATCAAGAGTGGAGGCTGCCTGGGCCTCGTGGGTGAAGCGTTTTTTGGCTTCTGTATCTCTGGTGAGTTCAGGTGGAAGAAACTTCAGCGCCACGGTGCGCTTGAGCTTGGTATCCTCGGCTTTATACACCACGCCCATCCCGCCTTCGCCTATTTTTTCGATAATCCTATAGTGAGAAATCGTGGTTCCTATCATAGGTCACCTTACCATAAAGGGCATGCTTCGGCGGACAGGCCCGCCCGACGAAGCTCCATCTCATGGAGCGTAGTCGGGCCCCCCTCGCCGAGCGTCTCAAGAATTTTATAGTGGGAAATGACCTGTCCGATCATGGATGATCCTTCGTTAACCCTCTCCCTGTGGCGCCAAGGCGCCACATCCCTCTCCCGCATGCGGGAAAGGGATTATAGGGTGAGGGTTATGCGATATGGTCTGGCCGATCATTATGGCTCCACGGAATGATGGAGAAAGGTAACAAAGATTCCACGAAAGGTCAACTTATCCAAATTCTCCTTTTTTCGCATTATTTGCGACAGAAATGCCTCAAGCCTGGCCAGCTGAGAGAGATGAAAGCCGACCCGCGATGAGAACGAGTCGGCTTTGATAACCGCTCATGAAACAGAAAAGCAGCCGTTGGATTGGCTGCTTTTCTTTAACTCAATGGAATCGGTGTTTTGTTCCCTATGAGTCAAATGTGGATTTTTTGCACTCGCATCAAAAAAGGGTCTCATTGGGAGGTTGGCCTGGGTGAAATCCAGCAATTCAGATGTGAAACTCTTCATCGCGCGACCGTCAGACCGCTGCCCCACGCAAATCAAAGACAGTTTTGAAGATGGCCCGGATCTTCTCGTCCGTCACCCGGTCGTCCATGTTGATACAGCAAACGCCGGTGAGGTAGAGATTCTCCGAATCTTTGACGCGCAACGTTATTTCGCGGCGGATATCCTCCGGGCTCATGGCGACGGTCTCAACCGGACTCAGTCGGATGTTGAGAAACGTTTGAGGGAGTCGTGCTCGCAGAATACGCATGTCGCCACCCCAACCGACATCCAGAAAATCCAGATGGGGAATCCTGGTCCAGACTTCGGCGAAACGGTGGGGATCGGGTCCGCAAAAATGGATGCCGAAGGGACGATGCCTCGTACTCCATACTTGATCGAAAGGCAGTATGAACTTCTCATAATGCGCCGCAGATACCATGGTCACACTGCACTCCGAGTGAAGAAAAACCGGGCCCTGAATGTGCCGGACTGTTCGATTGACTGAGATAGACGTCGTTCCGGTTTCGTGGGAGATTGCACTGGTGAATCGCTCAATACTGTCGGCGATCCGGCTCAGGAACAAACTGACTTCGGTTGGTCGGTCAAAGAAATCGATAAAAATGTCTTGCCCCCTCAGGTCCAAGGCAAGGTTGAGGAGTCCGGCCCAGTTCACATCTCCGACGACATAGCCGTAGGTACGTTTCAGAGTCTCGATCAGATTCCGGAGCCGGCGGAATGGGCTGCCGGAGAAAGCGCTGTCAACATCGATGGACAGGTCTTGGTGCTGAGCCGGAATTACTGCTGGAGGACCTCCTTCTTCGTACTTGACTTTGCAGCCAAGCATCTCCGATACCAGATAGCCGGCTGCATTATGGACCGCACCGATCATCGGGAGATTTTTGTCTCTGTCTTCGCCCAAGCCAAGGTCTCCAAACCGCTCATACAGAACCTTCTCCATTGTCCGCTCCGCTTCCACTCGCCTCACCGGATGATAGAAGAAATCCTCATCGAAGACAACGCCGGCATGTCGATACCACCACGATGGATGGAAAACAATCTCGACGGGCAGCGGACCATTGCGGAGAATGGGATTCCGCGTTATCATTGGCGTGCCCAGTGGATCAGCGCCTCAACCCAGTTCGGTTCGGACTCGCCCAGGAAGCTCCACACCGTCTCTGCCTTGACAAGGCTTCGCAGGCGAGAAAGTGGAGGAGCGTAGTTCGCCCGCGGCTGGAGTGCGAGGAGCGGAACGTCATCCCGGAACGCATCGTTGAATTCCCTGAGGGTGGCCAGCCCTGCAACGAATCCGACGCGCGGCTCGATGAGAGCGGCAGCAAGTGCAGCGGCGCCCGCCGTTGGACCGCGACCGACAACGGCAACCCTTTTCCCCGACGGGATGAATGCAGCCACAGATCGCGCAATATCCCAAGCCATTCCAAAGTACGGAGCCTGGCCGAGGTACGTTGCAAGGCGCAAGTCAAGCCCTTTGAGTTCGCCCAGTCCTCGCGGATCGATGGCCAGACACGATATCCCGGATTCACGAAGTCGCTCAACGCCGTACTCATCGAAAGCCGCCGCTTTTCCGTTCTCGGAGATAAGTACGGCAATTGCCCGTTCGTCTCCCCGAGCAGGCCAGAAGATCGCAGGCACAGTGAGCCCGGATTCGGAAATAAATGTCGAGCTGCTCTTGCCCTCGACTTCCTCCACGGTTTTCACATCGAGAGCGATGGCTTCGGGAAGTCCACCATTGAGCTGAATCCAGTTAGAAACGGTTGCGTCGGTCGGCGGCCGGGAGAACATCCCCTGGGCGATGCCACGCATGGTCAGCGTGTGTTGAGGTACGTCCGGCAGCGCGTAGAGCTCCGGAGAATCAGGCGTCTCGGTTGAGAGAGCGGGTTCGGGGACAGGTGATCCGTCACCGACGCCCTTCAGGTATTTATCGAAGAATCCGAGTGCAGTCTCACGCATAGGTTGGTTGTAGTCGTGCCCGCCGGGGAACATGCGCAGCCAAGCGTCGTCTGATTTTCCGAAGAGACCCCAGAGCCGGCGGAGCTTATCGCCCGACAACCGCATACCCTTTGCAGGGAACTCCCGATCTTCCTCGGCTCCGATGATGAGGACGGGAGCCGGCGCCCTCAGCCCCAGCACGTCCGCCCGGTCCCCGATCTGGAGTGATCCCGGGACATGATTGCAGAGACATCCGTTGTGCGGATTTATTTCGAGACTGCTGGCGAAGACAACGGATGCCGCGCACGTGAAACGCGGCTCCGCAGCGAAGGCCCACATCGTGGCAAGCCCGCCACCCGACGCGCCGGTCAGTCCGACCTTGCTCATATCTGCCTCGGGTCGTGTTTCCAAATAGTCAAGAGCCCGGATGAGATCCCAGACGTAAACGCTCGTTGCGTTTTGCGAACCGAGGGTGAGTCGGAGATCGTCGTGTGTTCCGGCAAAGCGGCGCTCAACGTGATTATCCCCCTCAAAGCTGAACCCGGGAGAATCGATAATGAACGCCAGATAGCCGTGCAGAGCCTGTGCGATCAGGCGTGCCTGCACCGTCGGCTCCTGCTTCTTCCACTCCCAATGGCCGTGCGGATTTACAATGACCGGCAGCTTCTTGCCTGCCACGCCATCGGGGATATACAGATGTCCCGTCACCGGAAAGTCCGGCCGGCTCTCATAGACAATTTTTTCAATCCGATACCCATGCCTCTGAAGGACGCCCGTCACCTTTGCATGGAGCGGCGTGCGGGCAGGAAGTGGATCGAGTCCAAGGCTTCGCATCAATTCAGTCTTTTGTGCGATACGGCGGCGCTCGAAATCCTCGCGAGACACCGGCGCCGGCAGAGCCGCTGCCGCCTTCACTTTGTTTTCGAGGACGTTGTTGACCATCCGATCACCGCGGATGTTGAGTGAGGCGAGAACATCGTCGTCGTCCAGACGGCCGGAGATAGGCTTGGCTGCATTCACGCCCTGCGTTTGAGCAATCACTTCACCCAGAGTGAGAAACGGAATATTATGCGAATTCATGAAGTCCGTCACGAGCGACGATGTATAAACCCCTCCCTCTGTGCCGGCGTCCACGACCACGACGGGCTTTTCACGGCCGCCGCTTGCGAGGACGGTTTCGAGCTCAGCCGCGCACCCTGCAACGTGCAGACGCTCGAGAAGACGCGCGTTAATCAGAATGATTCTGCCCATACCCCAGTGAAGGACCGCTTCGCCACCGTCCGCCGATACATCCCAGCCGGGACTGGCCACGAAACGCTGGCGGATGATATCGTCACCCTCGATTCGGGACATGCCGAGCAGACCGGCGGGATCAAACACGCGCCCAGGCCGCGTCTCGACACCGAGAGACTTCGGCAGCCAGTCAAGCGTATAGCGGCTTGATGTATAATCCTGAGCGAGAACGATGAGCGTCATTCCACGCTTTACAGGATCGAGAACCTTACGCTGGACGGGAGTGAGAAAATCGCGATGGAAGTTCAAGGCGCGCGACGCGATGAGAAGCAATCCGTACTTTGATGGCGAAAGAACATCCGCGTTGAGGTACGTAAGCGCTTCCTCGCTTGAGTATAGAAGAGGAGTTGGTCCGGCCTTCGAGGGAATCACGAGATATGGTGCGTTTCCTTCCAGACCGGGGATACGGTCGATACGCCCTTCGTGCTCGACTTCAGCCGCGACGGCATGCCCCCAATTCTCGCGTGGGAGTTCTAGTCCAAACCGGTCCCCCTGCCGTGTCATAGCCATTTTGTGAAAGAACGCGCTGCTGGGCAGTGGCTTGACGAGCGCCCATGCACGGGTCAGTTTTTCGGCAGGGATCGAGATTTTGAATTTGTCGAGTCCTGTTTCAAGAGCGATCGAAGGGAGAGAGGGGCGCGCCGGGATCGGCGCGACGGTATCAGGAATCGGTGCCGCGATGCGCGACAACCGTTCTGTTTCAGCCTTGAGCTTCGGCAACTCTTGTGACCAGTGGAATGTATTAGTCCGCATCCGCAAACGCTCGGTGAATGGTTTGTAGAAGCTGCAAGCAGCGAGAGCGCCCCATTCCTTTTCCGCTTCCTGCATATAGTATGTCGAATGGCCGGCGGCGCCGCTAACGCCCCCTTGGGCTTGAGCGGCACGATACGCAGAGAGGAATCGCGCAGCATAATACCTACCGAGATGGGCAGCCTGCTCGCACGCTACAACGATCTCCTTGAACCTCTTCCGTTCCGACTGCGGAACCGAGGACGGCGCGATTTCAGACGCTTGCTCCGCAACGGATGCGTCAGACTGCAGAAGAGCGGCAGTTTCCAACGCTGAGATCCGTCCGTCGCTGCCGCCGGTCGTGCCGTCGGCTAAGGCTTCCCGGACGGACTTGAAGACATGAGAATCGAACGGGAAACCGGCAATATAATCGTCGGTGTTACCTCCCCATTCGAGCTCTATCGCGTGATTGCGGTGATCCGGCCCAAGAGAGAATGAAGAATAAGCAGTCAATAGAATCCTTCCGGCTGCCTTCCATGCAGCAACGAGTCCTGGCGCTGCATTGCCAAACTTGTCGGCGACCATAGCGTCGAAAACATCGTCCGGTGTGTTTGGGTCATAACCCAGGCGGCCCCACAGATTCAGGAACATCCAGTCTCGCTCATGGATCCAGTCACAGAACGCGTCGCTTGAGTCCGCCAGATAATACCGTGGCGACTTCGGATAATACGTATCGATGCCCTCGACAACGAATCCAGATGCAGTCCCAACCGACATTGAGCGGACGGTGCTGCGCACACCGTCGGGATTGTAGATGGGAAAGATGCGATGTGTGCCATTGGCCCGTACCTGCCAGACGATCTTGTACGGCTCATCCGGCCATCGGCTTCCGCCCGCGACCGGACCACCCGGCCAGAGCCGGACAGCGTCGGGCACCTGTGAATCACTAAGATAATCCTCGAACGAATAGCTGTACCAGCCTGCCATTCGCCCACCCATCACCATATAAGGCGCTCCCCACTGCTCCCCGTTGAATTTGATTTCCACTGTGAAGTCCCGGCAGGACTTTGCCAGCGGAACCACCTGGGATTTGCGGGCGATCCAACTCCGCGTGATGAGAGGAATATCGCGCCCGGAGGCCCTAACAGCCTCGCCGTAGCATTTGAAAAAGGATTCGCCATGCCCGCTCTCACCGATACGGAAACCAATGGCATCGAGCTCGGGCACCTGGCGAATCATTTTCTCTACGGCCTCACGTGTATAGAGGTAGAGGTCGTCTTCATTCTCCGGATACGGCTCGGGTGCGTGCGGCGTATGGAATTGCGCCTCGTATGCCATTAAGCTCACCCGGATACCCCGGGCGTGCGCAAGGCGGATGATCTTTTTGAGCTGGCGGAGATTGGCGGCTTTGATCTCGGGAGCTACGCCGACCTTGGGGAACTGCGCGCTCTGGATGAAGTATGCGTAGAGATTCGGCGCATCCGTAACACTGATGTCCCACGTACCATGGATGTCCAGCCAGTTGAGCCGTGCATAGGCCATCTGGTCGAAAAGAGTCTGCCAGAACCTGTCGTTGGCGAAAAACCAGCGGCTTGAATCGACGAGCGCTTGTGGGTCGTAGTCTGTGTTCGCGGCTGCGTAGTTCCACGGCAAAGTCAAAAAGAGATTCCAACCACGGTCCCGAAGGAATGGGCTCCCCGTCACGGTGGGCCCCGTCATGGCAGCTTTGCCGCGGCGGAGAATTCGCTCGGCTAACTCGAGCGATCCATAGAGAGCCCCCGCGGTATCTGAAGCACTGATCACCGCCGAGCCTTTCTTGAAAGTGATGGTGTAGCTCTCCGGAGAACCGGAGCCTGTCACTTGAACCTTGACGGCCGTTTTCAGGTGGCATTTGACGATGGCATCGTCAAGCGCATGCCGTCCGAAGCTCATCCGATCATCTGCTTGCGGATGAGCGGCGGCACTCCATCCTCCGATGATGAAAAACCCGCAAAATGCAAGGACCAATCGTCCGAATTCCCACAGCAAAAGCTGAAGGGTCTTTTGCATCGTATTGTCTCTTCCACAACAAACGACCTTTCTCATCTTTTTTCTCCTCATAGAACTGTTATCATAAGAGTTGCTCGATTGCCTTGAACAAGTGGTAACGACGCTCGCCAGCATAGGGGAAATGCTAAGCATGGTGCGCGTAATCGATTGATTCAATGGATGAGGCTATCCTCATTCCCCATCGCCCTGCATGTTACTCTTTCTTTTTCTCTTGTCTTTTCAAACGAAGTCTACGGAGTCTACAAAACCTCTCTCTTCCTGTAGACTTTGTCGACTTCACTGCTGCTTCAGGAATTCATGAAACAACCTGGAGGGCATCGCTACGCCTGACTCTGTAAGAGCGTAGGCAAGCTTCCTTGTACTGCCCCATCCTGATGTCCCAAATTGGAGCATCAAGTTTTTATGTTCCTGCCGACTGAGGTGGAACATAAAATCGGATGGAAAACGATCGTCATTTCGCTGATCTGCTTAGTTGAGATCCCGTGTTTGAACTCCACAGAGTTCGGCAACATCTCTATTGAGCATTACTTTTAGAACTCTGAGAAATAAGATGGATCGTTCAATTCGCTTATGTGGAATCAGCGGCATACGACGCTCGAAGCACTACAACCCCTATGGCGTATGACCGCGTATTAGCAACCGTTAATTTCTTTGCCCTATTTACTTTCCATTTTTGGATAATATTTTTTTATGTCTGATCGTATATCTTTCGAAAGCTCCGACAGGGGAATGGGCTTATCTTGAGGTCTGGTTTGTTTTTGATTGATTTCTCCCATTATACTCCAACTTCTTGTCATTTCGTTTGGCTCTGTGGCGGGTAAATCGTACCGGGTGTAATCAATGACATTTTCAGGTGTGTTTAACTTCCAATTGCGTAATAATGCCAATCGAAAATCTTTGTTCATAAACCACCGAATTTCCATGTCAGCATCAGACCCCCCAATGCCTGAGCCTTTTTCTTCAAAACGGTAATTAAAATCGTTGTCTTTATAATGCGCTCTCCAGATTAAGCCAAATTCTCCCTGAGTGATGAACTTAACATCAGGCCAGCGTTTTTTTATTTCTTTTAGCCATTCTGTAAGTCCCGCAACACTAATAGGAAGCGACACCTCCCAGCAGTTTGTCACCCATGCGAACCCATTCAGATTATAACCGCTGTCAAAGTGAACAGCTGTTGTATGGAGCATTTCTTCCACCCCGACTTTCTGCCCATATTTTCCCAATGTTTCGATTGGTCCGACACCCATCCGACTATTAAAACCACCTGCAAAACCTTGCCGACGGGCTGCTAAAAAATCCGTTGTCCATCCATCGAGGTTCACACAGTCAATGAAATCATCTTTCCCTTGTGCCGGCTTGCAAAAATGTTCTTTAGACGGATAGTAGGGATATGCAACCGATCCATCGCCATCTTGATTATCAATAGAAAATTGGCTCCAAATATTTCCCTGACACACATGAATACCTTCTTCATTTGCTAAATACTCTTGGTTCTTTGCTGATAAAAAACCTGCCACTATACTTTGAGGACGGTAACCACTGCCCACCATTTCCGAGACTATCGCTAAGCCATCATGTAAATCTTTGTTTACCTGTTCCCTGGTATTGTATGCATTGGCAAAATAGGCTCCAGGAATGAATGTAATTTCATCACCGTACTTACAATGATAGCCAACCACTAACTCCCTTATTTTTGAATAATTCTCTGTTGTATCGTGCAATGCAAGCCAGCTAAAAGCCCACGTTATTTTTGCGCCGGGAAATCCGGAATCAATAGCATCTCTGAACTTTATAACTCCTTCGGGTGTATGTTGTAAGCTCTCATCATATCCTACATTTTTATCTCTAGAAACCTCTATTTGATTTACCCTTATAACCGTGTTAAATGTTAGAAAACGATTTCCAATTAAACTTTTGTTCGAAGCGTTTTGTGCATGCGAATTGATGCTTACAAAAAGAGTGCTTAGAATAAGTACAGTTCTTAGATTCACATCATTTTTCTCCTAGTTCATATTCGTTCATTATATCCTGATTGCACCGCCGTGCCTTTCCATAGATGACGTCTGGCGTGTTTACGCCGTGCCGTTTGCCGCTGTAATAATCGACAAATCCTTTTTGCGGCAAACGGCATGGAGCGAGCTCTTTACGTTTAGCGAAACATCGAACTTCCTCTACTCTCCGGTGTGCGAGCCTGCCCACCGAAGCGAAATGAAGGTGGGCGCCGTTTTGCCGTTTGTTATGCGCCGTTGCCCGTTATTGGTAATCTGGTTTTCTTCGCTTGTTTACTTATGAGTTTCGTTATTTCCTCATACGAGGGAGGCGGGCCGGTCCACACTTGCTTGTGGTTGACGAACAGTGCGTCTGAGATCCCAAATCGCAGTAACTCTGATCGATCGAATGTGTCGACTTCGCGAAACACGACTTTGTCTGCAAACTGAGGCTCAGCCGCTGCTCTTTTGGCTCGCTCAAATGCAAGGTTCTGAGCTGGACACCACCCATTGCGAAAGGCGGTGACGGTTACCTTGTCCTGTGCAAGAGGAGGTTTACCCTTCGGTCGAATCCATTTGGGCTCGACGGCATCGGAAGTGAAGGGCTTCCACAGGAGAACTTGAATGCCCTGTCTGTCCACACTGCGATAGCCGTGCTTCTTGAACCAGGACGCGCGCATAAAAACTGGAATAAGAAGACCCCAGGCAACGATCCCCTTGGCTCCAAGTTCTTTAGCATCAACTTCGGCGGCCTCAAGGAGTGCCTTGCCCATCCCGCGATGTTGGAAGCTTCCCCTTCCTTGCTTGTGACCATGGACCCAGATGCAGTTGATGAAGTACAGGTCGGAACCTTCAACGCATGAGTATTCGATGGGAACATATTGGATCATTCCGCCCACAGTATCTTGATCATCCAGTGCGAGCTTGACCCGAAGTCCTTTGTCTTTCATCCGCTGATACCAGACCTCCTTGTGATGGCCCGCCTCCTTGATCTCGTCTGACCAATCTTCGAGGCAAACAAGATAGAGAGGGAGGCGGTGTTCATCTAGATCAACTATTCTCATTGAGATCCTCCTGTGTAAATCCACGTAACGGCGATGTCCATTAGTCCTCAAGATGAAGCGCATTTTTTACTTTTTCATAGTTATTCAGATCGACCTGCGCGACAGAAGCTTTTGCCAGAGATGCAACTGTAATGATTTTGAAGGTCTGCGATCCAGGGTTAGCAGGAATCCAAACAAAAGGATCGGTAACGACATAATACCAAATGGTCACGCCAGATAAGCCATAGACAGGACTAAGTTTGTACTCCAAATCATATGTATTTCCGCCGGACGTACCTGTGGTATATCCGATTATTGGCAAGGGGATCCAGGCACCGCTCCCGTTACTCATATAAACCAATACCATACCGTGGTCAACTATATCCTGGGTTATATCGCCGTCCGTAATGTTGACCGCGAACTCGTTTGGAGATGTGCTATACACCCAATTTGAACTGGTGACGGCGACGGTTTTCGATTTGACATTGGCATTTCCTTGAGGTCCGGTTGGTCCGGAATCACCCTTCTCCGCTTTGCAGCCCAAGATTATTACCGCAAATGAGATAAGAATGCAAGCCATGAGTAAGACCTTTTTCATAATGCATCTCCTTTATTATTGTTGATCATGAACGCTGCCTTAGGCCTAGCGTTTGCTTGAAAAACAACTCCATTCAGACAACAAAAGACAAAAACACGTCAGTTCCTTTTCCTTATCCAGATGGGCGAACCTCATATCCGCCGTTATACGCCCCGACGACTGAAACGAGGAGGGCGCAGCATGGTTCGAGCGAAGCGAGAAACTCGCGAAGGGGCAAATTTTAAATATCCTCCATTATTGCTTTATCTTCGACAAACTCAGAAGGCAAACCATTTTTTTTAAAGTAATCAACCATCGATACACAAGCGAATCTTTCAGTAGAATAATGGGTTCCACCAAGAATATTTATTCTGTGTTTTTCAGCAAAAGAATGCGCCTTTTTAGAATGGTCATTTTTTACTGTGATACCTGTAACTAAAACATTTACATCGTTTTGTGCAATTTCTTGTAAAGTTTCGTCTAATCCTCCACCAGCAACAACAGCAACGGTTCTTTCTTTAATTTCATTATCACCATAGTTATACAAACTAACTTTGTGGCCAACAGCTTTTTCAAATACTTTTCTTAAATCTTGAACTGTTGTTGAATCCGTTTTCCCGAATACGCCAGCTAAAGCGCCGAAATAAGGTGCAAAAGGTTTTTCAGGTTTTATTTTTAATGCTTTTGCAAAAGTTACACTTGTTGAATACGCTCCATAATTATCCAAAGGCACATGAAGATTGTAAATAGAGATTCTTTTTTCTTTGAATTGCTGTAACAATTCTCTTTCCATTTGCTGAAAAACTTCTGGAGCTTTTCTAATATCCCATATCGATGGGTGATGGACAAAAAGCATTGCGTCTTGAGTTCCACTATCTAAGATTTTTTGCATAACTTCTTTTGATGGGAAAACAGCAGTATACACTATGGTTATTTCTGTTGCGAAATCACAAACTAAACCCATCGATCTTTTCTTAAAGTTATCACTAATAAAATCGGCAACAGAATCCATATGCTGTGCCCATTCATCACTCATTACTAAAGTGATAAAGTCTCTTTCAAGATGTTGATATAATCGGTTTGCCTTCATAATAGTTAGATAAGTCCATTAGTTTATGAAATTTGCCATGTAGCGATTGCGTATAAGTCCTGCAATCATGCATTGCGTCATAGCAACCCAGGCGAGGTGTAATGACGCATGTATTCGCGTTCTTGTTTCTTGAGTGCCGAACAAGGCATGTTAAAACTGATGGTGAGTTGGCCAATTCCCTATACCTTGAAATATACCTGGCGAATATACAAAAGACTCTGCCGAGTGTCAACTAATTGCCCACCTTGCGTAGATGGGCGAAATTTCCAGGGTTTACACAGGGACGAACTCTCGAACCGAAAATCGCCGAAGATCGGTGCGAGTCGCTGCAGCCAGGAATGTAACACGAGGACCAAATTAGTGCCCGCTTTATGTGTGAACACTAAGTTGTGGGGGCACTAGCCGGCAGCAAGACGACTCTTTTTGCAAGCTGAAAATTGTTTACCAGCATCTTCGCCCTCTCGGTCAGCACTTCGTATCGTCCTTCCGCGATGGCTTTCTTGTCGAGGAGCTCGCTGCCGATTCCGACGGCCACCGCCCCCGCAGCAACCCACTCTCCGACATTCTCGATCGTAACGCCGCCCGTGGGCATCAGCCGGAGATTGGGAAACGGTCCCGCAAGATCTTTAAGATAACCCGGACCCAACTCCCTCGCAGGGAAGACCTTGACGATATCAGCGCCGGCAGCGGTCGCGGCAAAGATTTCCGTCGGTGTGTAGCATCCCGGAATACTCACCACGTCCCGCTCCCGACAACAAGCGATGATGCGAGGGTCGAAAATCGGACTCACCACAAATTGCGCTCCCGCGTCAATCACTGCCCGGGCAGTTTCGGGGTCGGTGACCGTACCGGCTCCTATAACGACATCCGTTCCGGCCTTTGAACCAAGATCGGCAATGACTTCAATCGCTCCGGGAAGGGTCATGGTGATCTCGATGCAATCGACTCCGCCCAGACGGATCGCGTCGATCACCCGCGCCACCCGCTGACGGTCGTTCATTCGAATGACCGCCACAACACCGGATTCAAAGAGTCTTTTCAGTACATCCTGCTTTTTCATTCCAGGTTCCCCGTTCTGTATTCTTTCCAGAAGCTAGTGTCTTGTCTCGGAAATAGATTCATTAAGTTTTTCGCCTTTTAACCCTCACCCCTACCCCCTCTCCCGATCCTTCGACTTCGCTCAGGACAGGAGCGGGAGAGGGGAATTGAAGGGGAGAGGGTTGTGAATGACACGGTGGCCCAAGGACTCATTAAAACCATTTGAGTGACACAACAGGAGCCGTTCGCCGGATAAATCCGGCATTACCTGATACCGTCGAGCTCTACACCATCCATGTCATCAAACACCTGGTTCTCGCCACCCATAGCCCAGATGAATGTGTAGGCCTGCGTCGCCACCCCGGCATGAATCGACCAGCTCGGAGAGAGAACGGCCTGGCGGTCGTGGACTACGATGTGCTTGGTTTCTTCCGGCCGGCCCATCATGTGGAACACCAGGGCGCCCGGAGGAAGGTTGAAATACATGTAGATTTCCGAACGACGTTGATGCGTGTGTGGAGGCATCGTGTTCCACACACTCCCCTCGTTCAGCTCGGTGAGTCCCATGACGAGCTGACAACTCTCAATGCCGTTGGGATGAATGTACTTGTAGATCGTCCTCTCATTGGCTTGCTTCTGACTTCCCACGCGGGAGGGTTCCGCGTCTGAAAACTTTGCGTGCGCGGTCGGATGATTCTTGTGCGCCGGATAACTCACGAAGTAGAATTGTGCCGACGTCTTCGCGCTCTTACTGCTGAAGATGATTTCTTTCGTTCCCCTCCCGATGTACAGCGCGTCCTTGTATTTCATCGGATGGGATTCGCCGTCACATGAAATCGAACCTTCACCTCCGATATTGATGACCCCGACCTCGCGTCGCTCGGCGAAATATTCGGCGGCCATTTCTTTCCGGCTGCTAAGAAGTTTCAATGGCCGTTTCGCAGGAACGGCGGATCCTGTGACCGCGCGGTCAATATCCGAGTACACCATCGGTACAGAGTCCCGGACAAACAGTGATTCTATCAAGAACATCTCACGGAGTTCCTCCTGGGTCATCCTGGAGAAACTTTGCGGGTCGGTCGAAAAACGAACATCCATGATGGTTTCTTTCTATGTAAGTTTCATTCCTAATTGAATTACGGATGCCGCTCTTGATCAGCGGTCCATTGCGCTAAGGCCGACATTACTTAGTGACTTTAGGCAAGACAACGCTCGATGCCCAAAAGCCGGGGCATTGAATCATCGATAAATTCGAAGCACTAAATCCGAAATCTCAAACAATATCCAAGTTCTAAATCCAAAAATCAAAACATCAACCAGAGCGACAGACTTCTTTTTGATTTCTTAAGCGCTGGTACTTGGTACCCGTTTGGAATTTAGATATTAAGATTTAAGATTTGTTTGGGATTTAGATATTCGAATTTAGAATTTTTCGCTAAGAATAATAGGGCTATGTAACATCACTTACTTACTCGTTTTGGTCACCGTTATGCGGAGCGGATACGCGATGCGATGCGCGAAGCGGGCAAGATAGCCGTTCCAGTCATCCGCGGAGGAAAAATCCCCGCTGCGCGTCCAGCCCGCACCGGCATAGTACGTGAATCTATTCCCGGGGGAAGTTGAACCGATAATCAGGTAATGAACTTTGTCCTCATTCATCTCTATGAACGATGCCTTCGGTAACACCACCCCAATGCCCAGCGAACCATTTACAGTGTCATCGTTAATGTATCCCCACAAACTGAGCCAACACTCTTTCTCGTTGGCGTATCGCGTTGTCTTGCTGCGTTTCACGAGTCCAGCAGCAAATTGCAAACGGTCATCCGGCCGGACATCGTAGTATCTAACGTCGATCCTGTCCAGATTACTTCCCGCGTCGAGGGTGTAGGTCTTCTCTTCTTTGAATGATAGACCTCCGACCGTATCCTTCTCGTACCAAACGGTGAACATCGCCCGGATGGGGCCGGTTGCGGTGATCTGTTCTTTCACGAAGAGACCGGGCTGATGGATCACGCCATCTTTCCACGGCGCGCATCCTCCGGCCCCCAGCGACCTTCCGACGTTGAAAAAGTCCGCACCCTCACCGTGGTCGACATGGTAGGATATTCTCTTATTCCCTTTGAGGGAATCCCCCGCGTACCACGTATCGATAATCCGGTGGCGCACGCGCTTCACCCAGACGTCGATGCCGTTAAGCACATCGCCGGCAAGCGGCGATCCGTAAATTCGATGAGCGATACGGTCGTTTTCCCACGCGACGTCTCTCCGCGGTAAACTCAGCTTCGCGTCTGTTACGGCCGGGAATTCCACTTTCCCGTCGACCTTCTTCAGCACGAACGACTTGTCCTCACCCTTTCGGAAAAAGGATTGGAACAGGAGCACATCGGGTGTCCCGTCGCCGTCGATATCAATGGTCTGGCTCACCAGTTGCTTTCCATTATCGAAGACGGCGACTGAGTTTTGATCGCCGGCTGCAAACTTTCCCTGGAGCTCACTCCACGGCACTTCGACGGTTTCCAACTGCCGGTCGAAAGGCGCAGGGTTCACAACCCGGACGACCACTTCCTGCGCTGAAGAAGTCACCGTGAAGACACAAGAAATCAGGATAACAATTATCGGCTTCATCGCTTATCTCCCCATCCATCCGCCGTCAACGACGAGGACGTGCCCATGAACGTAGTCGGACGCCCGCGACGCGAGGAACACCACAGCGCCCTGCAGGTCTTCCGGCATCCCCCATCGTCCGGCCGGGATACGTTCCGTAATCGAATTGAACCGGACGGGGTCTTTCCGAAGAGCTACAGTATTGTTCGTCACCATGTACCCCGGCGCGATCGCGTTGACATTGATGCCGTACTGCGCCCATTCGTTTGCAAGCGACTTGGTAATCTGAGCGACCGCTGCTTTGCTCGCCGCGTATGAAGGAACGGTGATGCCCCCCTGGAAGCTCAGGAGGGAAGCGACACTGATGATTTTCCCGCTCTTTCGTTTCATCATGTCACGCGCGAAACCCTGGCTCAGGAAGAAGACGGTCTTCGCGTTGATGGCCATGACATCATCCCAGTCCTTCTCAGAAAAATCGATCGCAGGCGTGCGGCGGATGATCCCGGCGTTGTTCACGAGAATGTCGATCTTGCCGAACGCGGACACTCCTTTCGTAACGACATTCGAAACTCCGGTCATCCTGGAAAGATCCTCTATAATAATGCTTGCTTTCCTTCCCAAAACATTCGCTTTCCGGGCTGTCTCGGCCGAATCGACAATATCGACCAGCACAAGGTCAGCGCCTGCTTCCGCAAGACCCAGCGCCATGCCTGCACCGAGTCCTGTGCTCGCACCCGTTACGAGAGCGACCTTGCCGCTCAAATTAAACAATGTGCTCATCCTTCACGCTCCAAGATATTTCGAGATTCTTTCTGTTCTTCTACCCGCGGGCAAATAATGTTGTTCCTCGCGAAACCATTCATTTCTTCAAGTGTTCAGCCAATGGAATTTTCAATTCCCTGATACCTTCGACTGCCAGCCCGGCCATTATCGTAGCACCGTATTCCGAGAAATGGGTGTTATCCTGCCTGCCCTCCGGGAGCGATTTATATTTCCCGGGCTCAATCCACAGGAACGCTCGCTTCGAGCTATCCGGTCCAAGCCCGACGACGAGCTTTTCACTTTTCCGATGCATGTCGATGAGAGGAACTTTGTACCGGGCGGCCACTTCCCTGACGACATCGGGGTAAACGCCATGTTCATCGAAGAATTTTCCGTTTTCGTCGAATCGTCTTCGGACAATCGGAGTACAAAGGATCGGGTTGCCTTTTTTCTCTTGCGCCTCGGTGACGAATTTCACGAGGTTCTTTCGATAATCTTCCGGCGATGTATAGCGGTCGACTTTCTCTTTTTTCTCGTCGTTGTGTCCAAATTGGATGAAGACATAGTCGCCGGGACGAATTTTCTGCAGGATCGGCTGCCAGAGGCTTTCCGCCAAGAATGAGCGTGTGCTCCTTCCATTCTTCGCGTGATTCTCGATGATGACCGTGCTGTCAAAGAATAAGGGGAACAGTTGACCCCATCCTCTTTCCGGATTATCCTCCGTGGGTTTATCGGCCATTGTGGAATCTCCGATCATGTAGATCGTGATGCGGTCGCTTGAAATCTGCGCGATGCTCACAAGAGCAGCACACAGCAATATCGGTAATCTTGTCGCGAATCTCACGGAGGAAGTTCTCTTATTATTTAGTGACGTTACGCAGAGTCATGAATCTCAATGAAACACTCTGAATTCGAATATCGGAACACCATACAAACCCTAAATCCGAATTCCTAAATCCGAAACAAATTCGAAATTCCAAGTTCGAAATTCGAATTCTCGGGAATGGCAATCTCCTTTGAATATGGGATCTCGTGCTTTGAGTTGGTCCCGCTTCTGGATTCCGCTGGGTAGCGGGATTCTGAGAGGCGGAATTTAAGATTTCGGATTTAGTGCTTAGGATTTGTCCATGATTTCGGACATCGAAAATAGTTTTGCGTGTCGTCAGTTATTTAGTATCCGGTTGGATCCCAATCATTGTTGAATGGAGTCGCCGATGCATTTGCCGCAAAGATCTTCTGCACTGTATACTGTGCAGCTTGCTCATCGGTAAGCTGATGGGACCACGAGACACGTCCTGAAACATCCGATCCCGGTCCGGAACACTTGTACTCCGCGTAGAACGCTGTCTTCTCGTTCTCCGGGTTTTTCCAATTATCCCAACCGGCCGGACTTATATGCGAGCCTATGCTGCAATGGAGATAAACAACCTTCGCATAAGGTCTCCAGGGCCTGCCCAGACTAACGCCGTTGATGCCTGAATCGGCCGTCAGTTTGCAGTTCACGAAAACATAGCCAAACTTGTTACCCTCCGGTGTGGACGCTGCCGTCACGTGAGACTTCTTCTTGCTGTGGAGGACGCAATTCTGAAAAACGGCAATCGCGTTCCCAAAAATGAAGTCGGTTGTTCCCTCGATGTAGCTACTATCGACGTAAACTCTTCCCGTCGTATTCGTGAAGAACGTATCCTGATTGCCGATGAAACGACAGTGTCTGAATTTTACCCTGTCACTCTTGATCATCAACGCGACGGCCTGTCCGACACGACCCGCCGAGTTCTCGAACGTGACATTTTCGGCGACAAAGCCGTCGGCTTCAATCGACGTGCTGAAGGAGGACCAGGTATTGATGGTATCATTGCCCACGACTCTGCCGGTATGGTCATCATACGTCAATACGACACCTTCCACACTCTCGCCGATGAGGGTCACATTCTTCTTTGCGGCAGTGAGGACAAGCTTCTGTTTGTAGATGCCGTTTTTGAGAAAGATGATTGTCCTCTTTTCGCTATTATCGGGGACGGCATTGAATGCTTCCTGCACGGTTTTGAAATTACCGGTCCCGTCGGGTGCCACGACGATATCATACGAATGCGGGGATGATGAAGCTTGCTGGGGCGCGGGGGACTTCTCTTCCACGATTCCGTGGGTTAACGAACGCTGCGGGCCGCAAAGGAGAAGGAGTAAGACCCACGTGACAACTCCCTTCAATGAGCGATCAAACATAGGGCGTCGGTCAACCGGAGGCTGTACGCATTCCAGGTTCATCAGCCTTTTCCGTTATGATGCGCAAACGGGTCAAGATGCTTTCGGAAGTGCGCGATGAGGGTCGCATAGTGGACATTTTCATTCTTGTCGAGGCAAGCCATCAGCCGGTCACGGAATAAATAATTCCCCTGTGCGTCGCGCGTGGTCAGAACCTTTCCAAACGTCACATGGAAGACCTGTCGTGCATCGTGCTGATCGAAGAGATCGAGCAGATCTTGATTCGAGCATTTCCTCGCGTCGGGAACACGGTCGACCTGTCCGGTGACGTGATATGATTTTCGATCCTCTGCGTAATTTTCGCAGGCAAAGCTGAGAATTTCCCTGATGAGCCCGGGTTCCACTTTCGCAACCGTTCGCAGCGCTTCAAGGTAACTTGTCCCGGCTGTTTTTACGTGGACGTTTCCCAGATGAAGCGACCCGATGGTGCGATAGATGCTGAACTTGTCACTGCCGGAGTGAATACTGATCTTGTACGGTCCCTGCATCTTCGCGATAGCAGCGTGAAGCACATACTCCCGGGCGAACGCCTGCAAGTCGCCGCGATAGTCGACTCCCTTCTCAAAATCCCCGATAAACCGGGGGGCGAGACTCACCAATTTCACGCCGAGCCGTTTCAATTCACCCGCAATGAACAGGTGCTCTATGGGTGTGGTCGGTATATCCGTCTCATCCACCGAGAGTTCGACCTCCGTGGGTAAAGCCGCGTGACGATCCTTGAGATGACGGTACATGAGCAACGTGTGCAAGATGACGCCGCCATACTTCACGAACGCGCGGGTAATTTCATCCTGTCGGGGTTGAAGCACCATCCCGCCATCAAGCCGGAAGGTCTGGTTTACGTAACGGGCAAGGACATCGTCGAGGCGCAGATGCTGTGAGTCAAGTTGCTTTGCCCGCCGACGCACTTCATCAAGAAGAAGCGTAACGGCCTCATTGACGACATGAGCGCTGGGGTCAAAGGTGTACATTGTGAAACCCGCGCGTGCATACCTGTCGATGTCGTCCGTCGTCTTGAGATGGTCGGCATCCGCGCCGAATCCATCCGTAAATCCTTCCTGAAAGGCGGCCCACGAAGCCGCGTCGAGAACATCCTCCGCCGTCCGTTGAGTGCGGTCGAGCTCGCGAATAGACTGTTGCGCGAGGACTGGACGCATGTGTGACCCCGCAAGAGCGCGAAGGTGGGCAGGATTGGCGATTCCCAGGCGGTCGCCAAACCCAAACGAATCCGCGAGTCCGAGGAGCACCGGACGGGTGAATGGAAAAACTTCACGCAGCATGCCGGCATTGTCGTGGTCCATGCAATGACGGTGGGCTCGCAGACTCTTGCCAAATGTACCGGGCGGGACCGGTTCCCCTTCGAGGCCGTTCCAACGTCCGTTCTTACCATCGATTGTTACGCGATAGAGATTCTTTCCGCTCTTCTCCCGACCGATGAAAAATAATTCATTTTCGTGCATCCGGACCGACGCCGGATAAACATCGATCCCCTGTCCTCCGTTTCCTTGAATCGTCCTGAGTTTTCCAGGCTCACCTGAAGGTTTCCGGAGTGTTGTCATGAGCTGCGTGAGTGGCATGTCTGTTCCTTTTTCTCCCATGTCGTTAGACGCGGGTTGTGTTGTCATTGAAAAAATCGAAATACCGACGCGCATTGTTGTAACAAATGTCCGCGACCATGGCGCCGACAAGGTCTGTGTCCTTCGGGATCATTCCCCTCTCCATCTCCGTCCCGAGGATGTTACAGAGGACACGGCGAAAGTAGTCGTGCCGCGGGTACGACAAAAAGCTTCGCGAATCGGTAAGCATTCCAACGAACTGACTCAGCATGCCCATGTTCGAGAGCGCATTGATCTGGCGCTCGATACCGTCCTTCTGGTCGAGAAACCACCAGGCGCTCCCGTGCTGCATCTTACCCGGAATTCTCCCGTCCTGAAAGTTGCCGAGCAGTGTGGCGACGACTTCGTGATCTGCCGGGTTGAGGTTGTACACAATCGTTCTTGCCAGCGCGTCGCGGTCGTCGAGCTTTGCAAAAAGTCTCGTCAGCGGCTGCGCGATAGCGAAATCGCCGATGGAATCGTATCCGGTGTCCGGTCCGAGCTCCCGGAACATACGCGGGTTGGAGTTCCTCAACGCGCCAAGATGAAATTGCTGGACCCATCCTGCCGCGTGGTCCATAAGGCAGAGTTCCAGCAGGACCGCCGACTTGAATTTGAGCACGGAGGTCTCATCGATGGCAGCGCCGGAGAGTGCACGGGCGAATATCGATTTGATTTCCTTCTCCGTGAATTCTTCCACGTACACGGTCTCAAGTCCGTGGTCGGAGAGCCGGCAGCCCTCGGAATGGAAGAAAGCATGCCGTTTGTGGAGAGCGTCCTTGAATTTCTGGAACGACGTGACCTCGATATCCGCCGCCGCTCCCAGTTTTTCAACATATGTCTTGAAGACCTTGCCTTGTTCGATGTTTAGTGCCTTGTCGGCCCGGAACGCAGGGAGGACACGGACGCGAAAGGACTTATCGCCTTTGAGTCGCCGATGATACTCGAGAGAGTCAACAGGATCATCCGTTGTGCACACGACCTGCACGTTCATTTGTTCGAGAATCCCGCGCGCGCTGAACTCTTTCTCGGCAAGGCGGGCGTTGCATCGCTCCCAAACGCTTTTCGCCGTAGTCCCGTCGAGGAGGACGTCAGAGACGCCGAAGGGCCGCTTGAGTTCCATATGCGTCCAGTGATAGAGAGGATTCCGAAGCGTCTTCGGCACGGTCTTCGCCCACGCAAGAAATTTTTCCCAATCCGACGCGTCACCAGTGATGAACCGTTCCGGAACCCCGGCCGCGCGCATCGCCCGCCACTTGTAGTGATCGCCGGCGAGCCAGATCCGGGTGATATTCTCAAATCGTCGATCCCCTTCAATCTCCGCGGGGGGAAGATGACAATGGTAATCAATGATCGGCTGGTCTTTGGCAAAACGGTGATACAGCTTGACCGCCGTGTCGTTCGTCAGGAGGAAATTTTCGGTTATAAATACATCCGCCATCGTTGTTGCTCCGTTATTATCGGTTAATTCTCGCGCTGCCGCCGCCCATGACGTGCTTTACCTCCTCCATCGTGACCATGCTCGTGTCTCCGCGCGTACTCTGGAGGAGGGCACCGTGGGCTGCACCAAGGTCCACGCATTCCTGCGGCGTCATACCCATCAGCATGCCATAGATGAACCCGCTGCAGAACCCGTCGCCCCCGCCGACTCGGTCCTCAACCTCCAAATTCTCGAACTTGCGGGATTGATAAAACGCCCCGTCATAGTACATCATCGCCGACCAATTGTTCACCAGACCGGAAACCACTTCTCTCAGCGTTGTGCCGACGGCCCCGACGTCGGGATACATTTCGACCACGCGGCGGACCATGTTTTTGTACGCTTCGACCGGCAGTTTTTTGAGATGTTCGTCGGTCCCTTCCACCTGAAAACCGAGAACTTTCTGAAAGTCTTCTTCATTTCCGATGAGAACATCGATATACGGGATAAGTTTCTTCGTCGTCTCGATCGCTTTCTTGCTCGACCACAGCTTACTGCGGAAATTCAGGTCGTAGCTGACGATCGCGCCCACTTCATGCGCGGCTCTCATCGCTTCGAGAGCCACTGCCGCACACGAATCGCTCAGGGCGGTGAAAATCCCGCCGGTGTGAAACCAGCGGGCTTTCCGGGCTGAGAAGATCCTCTTCCAGTCAACCTCACCCGGCTTCAAGTGGGAAATCGCCGTGTGGCCGCGGTCGTACATCGACACGCTCGCCCGGACGCCGACGCCCACTTCGGTAAAATTCAAGCCGATACGATCTTCACGCCCGCTGCCGTCGTACGGAACCCAGATGACTTCACTGATGTCCATTCCGCTGCTCCTGGCATGGTTGCGAATGAACCATCCGAGGGGATTATCGACAAGGCGTGACACCCATCCCGCCTTCATGCCATAGCGTGCGAGTGCGTACGCGACGTTGTATTCACCGCCGCCCGCATACGCCTCGAAGGAGGGCGTCAATTCGATCCGCTGGTGCCCGGGGGGACTCAAACGAACCATGCACTCGCCGAGCGAAAGAAGGTCGAATTCTGCGTCAGCCTTTGGTTTGATTGCTAAACTCATTGGTCATCCTTAGATATTATCCATCATTTCAACCATCAGCGCTGGATACGGGCCGAACCACCTCTGGCAAACGACCGCACCTCCTCGAGGGTCACCATCGTGGTGTCGCCGGGGGTAGTTGTCAGCAGTGCGCCGTGAGCCCAGCCGAGTTTCACCGCTTCCTCAGGCGCCTCGCCGGTCAACAGCCCGTAGAAAAAGCCGCTCGCGAATCCATCACCGCCGCCTACGCGGTCGAGCACGTCCAGCTCGCATGTCGGTGCGTTGTACGTCTTACCGTCGATCCATGCCACGGCACTCCAGCTATGCCGGTTGGTTGAGTGCACTTCCCGCAGCGTTGTCGCGACCACCTTCACCTGCGGATGCTTCGCTACCACTTTGCCGATCATTCCGACGAACGCCGACGGATCGAGCTTCGACTTCGCAGCCACTTCGGGACCGGGAACCCCGAGCCCTTTCTGCAAGTCCTCTTCGTTGCCGACCAGCACATCGGTGTTTTCCACGATACGGCTGACCACGTCGACTGCTTTCTGTTGTCCGCCCCATATACTCCAGAGTTTCTCACGGAAATTCAGGTCGAAGCTGACAACCGCGCCGGCCTTCTTCGCCGCTTTCATCCCCTCGATGATCAACTCGCCGGTGGTCTGCGACAGTGACGCGAAAATGCCGCCGCTGTGGAACCACCGAACGCCGCCCGCGAAAATCGTGTTCCAGTCGACATCACCGGGTTTCAGTTGCGCGGCGGCCTCATTCGACCGGTTGTAAAAAACCACGGGCGCGCGAACACCCTGACCCCGGTCGCTGAACACCGTTGCCATATTGGGACCATTGACGCCATTATGCTTAAAGTGCTTGTAGAACGGCGTCACCCCCATCGCTCTCACCCGCTCGGCGATCAAATCGCCGATGGGGTAGTCCACCATGGCCGACACGATGGCCGTCTTCATCCGAAAGCAATCGGACAGATTGGCGACGACGTTGAACTCCCCGCCGCTCACGTGAATTTTGCACTCGTTGGCCTTTCGGAAGGGAACGACACCCGGGTCCAGACGATGCACAAGGGCTCCCAGCGACACAGTGTCGAATGCTCCATTTTGACGGATGTTGAGACCATAGCTCATGTGTTACTCCTTATGTCCATTTCTCAAAGATCGTTTCATAACTTGTCCTGCACCGGGACGCACGTGAACCCCAGCGCCGTGATTGATTCCTTCAGAGACGCATGCGCGGCCGGGAGATGAACCGTCACATTCGAAAATTCCCACCGCATGCGGTAGCCGGCGCGAAGCTTCATGAAGTATTCTGCCCGTCGAGCGTCGGCGAATGTCAGCATCCGGCGCAATTGCGCGTCGTCGAACGCGATGTCATAACTTTGCTTCACGATTTGCCCCAGGACCATTTCTTCCGACATGCCATCGGCATTGACGGAAATATCCGTTACGGTCGGTGCGCCGGGCCACTCCGGCACCTTCCACGAAGAAGAGATCTTGAAATGACGGCAAAATGCTTCACGAACCGCACAGAGCGCATTTATTTTTCCTTCCATCGAATATCCGGCGATGTGCGCCGTTCCCAGTGTTACAACAGAGAGAAGCTCTGCGCCAATTGCCGGTTCGTTCTCCCACACGTCGAGGACCGCCGTACTGAGCCGCTTTTCGGCAATCGCTTCTTTGAGCGCATCCGTCTCCACGACGGCGCCCCGGGATGTGTTGATGAACGCTGTTCCCGGTTTCACCCGGCGGAACAATTCACGGTTGAACAGGTGATAGGTGGCATCCGGTCCCGTCCTCGTCAATGGAACGTGGAGTGTCAGGATGTCCGCTGCCATCAACTCATCGAGCGGAACAAACCTCTTCTCCCCCGTTTGCCGGGCAAGAGGCGGGTCATTCTGTAACACCGTCATGCCGAGAGCTTCCGCCGCCTTCACAACTTTGCTCCCGACATTTCCAACACCGATGACGCCGATGGTCTTTCCCCTCAACGTCAACCCTCTTTCGCTCGCCACATGGAGCAGCGCCGCAGCAACATACTCTTTGACGGAATTCGAATTACATCCCGGCGCGCTCGCAAATTCAATCCCCTTGGAGGCAAGGTATTCCGTCTCAATGTGGTCCACACCGATCGTCGCGGTCCCGACAAACTTCACCGGGCTTCCTTCGATCAACGACCTTCCGACCCGCGTCTCCGAGCGCACGATAATCACATCCGCTTCGCGAACGGCCTCGCGGGAGAATTTCGCCGTTTCGATCGCCTCGACATGACCGAAGGCGCCAAACGCCTTCTCTACCAGCGGGATATTTTTGTCGACGACAAATCTCATCTATTCATCCCACTGTGTGTGGAAGACACCGTCTTTATCAATGCGGCGATAGGTGTGGGCGCCGAAGTAGTCTCTCTGCGCCTGGAGGAGGTTCGCCGGCAATCGCTCGCGCCTGTACGCATCGTAGTACGCCAGCGATGCGCTCATTGCCGTCGTTGGAATGCCGTTCCGGACGGCCATCCCGACAGCTCGACGCCATGGTTCCTGCAATTCGTTCAGTTTTGACGAAAAGTACTCATCCATCACCATGTTGGCAGGCGACGGAGTTTTCGCGTACGCCGCGCGAATCGGTTCCAGAATTTTGGCCCGGATGATGCACCCGCCGCGCCAGATTTCAGCGATCTTGTCAAGCTTCAAATCGTATTTGTACTCAGCGGACGACGCCTGCAACAGTGACATGCCCTGGGCGTAGCTCACGATGATCGAAGCATGCAGCGCGTCATGGACATCCGTTACCAGTCTTGACTCGGCGCCCGGGGAGGGCGAAGCGGGGCCGCGAAGACTCCGGGAAGCGCGTTTCCGCTGCTCTTTGAAACTCGACAGCATGCGAGACTCGACGGCCGCGTTGATTGTCGGGATGGGAATACCGAGGTCGAATGCATTCTGCGATGTCCATTTGCCGGTCCCTTTCTGCTCGGCCGTGTCGAGGATGAAATCGACCAGCGGTTTGTTCGTCCCTGCATCCATTTTCGAAAGCACTTTGGACGTCACCTCAAAGAGATATGAATTGAGATCCGTGCGGTTCCATTCCTTGAACAGGAGAGAAATCTCCGGAGCCGAAAGCCCCATCCCGCTTCTGATGATGTCGTACGCTTCGCAAATCAACTGCATGATGGCATACTCGATGCCGTTGTGGACCATTTTGACGTAGTGACCGGCACCGCGCGGACCCATGTAGGCACAGCACGGCTTCCCATCGACCTGCGCGGCGATCTTTGTCAGCACCGGCGCAATAAGGTCGTATGCTTCCTTCGCTCCACCCGGCATAATGCTTGGACCTTTGAGGGCTCCCTCCTCACCGCCCGAGACACCCGACCCGACAAAATAGATGCCGTTCCGCTCCAGTGCCAGCGCACGACGCTCCGTGTCCATGAAGAACGAGTTCCCGCCGTCGATTACCACATCACCGTTTTCCAGGAAAGGTTCAAGCTGATCGAGAACGTCGTCGACGGGCTTGCCCGCGTTTACGAGCAAGATGATGCGTCGCGGGCGGTCAAGCTGTCGGAGAAATGCCTCGACGGATGGAGCACCGGCGATGCGCTTTCCTTTCGCTTTTCCCTGAAGGAATTCGGTCACTTTTTCAAGAGCGCGGTCGTAGACAACAACTGAAAATCCGTTCCTTTCCATATTGAGCGTCAGATTTTGCCCCATCACGCCGACGCCGATCAATCCAAAATTCATTTTATCCGTCATAATGGAACTTTTCTAAGATTATCTCACAAAAATCTTTCCCGGCTCGACCAGAGTCCGAGGGCCGGATTGGAGACGAAGAAAACCTCTTCCCCATCCTTCAGGCGATTGAAGCCATCCTTCAGTCTATTGGGATTGTACCGCTCCAGCATTGAAAACAGGGCTGCATACCGGAGGCTCACGCTTTCAATTTCTATTTTTGACATTTTTCCGGGACAGTACGTGACCGTGAATCTCCCTTCCGACGAGCCATGAATAAGGTGCGCGGCCGAACTCAGACTGTGCTGCAGGTCTTCATTGTCCTTTACCAACCCGAGCACCTTCGGCGTACCGACATATCCGTACTTCCGAATCAGCCTGTCGATGCCGGCATCCTCACCGAACTGAGCGAGCCCGGGGGCAAGGATGATCAGTTCACCCCCATCGGCAATCGCCATGCGTGTCCGGTAGATGGCCTTGTTTCCCAGCCACGTGCTCTTGTATTCCAACGGGTCGAGGTACACAACAACCTTCTTCAGCGGTTTCTCCAGCAGCTCAAAGTTCACCTTGAGTGATAGCTCCGCCGCGCGCTCGAAACACTCAACATCGTCGCCGATATACAGACCTCGAACAACGAGTTTACCCTGTTCGTCCCTTCCGATAACGGTGAGAACGTACACAATCGGCAAACGGCGGGTCAGGTGGTCGGAGGCATAGTTCAGGACAGCCCGGACCGGCGTCTTCGCCCGTCCCATAATCCGTTCCATGCCGTATGCCGCACCAAGGAAATGCGTCTTGTTGATCACCTCTGCGCCCCCAGTTCCCACGAAAACATTCTTATTATGATTCGCCATGCCGATGACTTCGTGGGGCACGACCTGGCCGACGGAAAGGATGAGGTCGTGGTTTCCTTCTACGAGAAGTCTGTCGATTTGAATCGGGATATTGTAATCGACGACACCTTCCGAGACTTCGCGAACGTACGAGGACGGAACATCTGCAACCGTCGAGAGCCCTTTCCGCCACTCATGGACCCGGAACAGACTCGCCGGTACACGCCCGAACATCGATTGAATTTCCTCCCGGGTCATCGGGTAATGTGTACCGATCGCGGGAAGAACGTCGGTCAACTTCTCCTTATAGTATTCCCAGGCGAATTCGGTCAACGCTCCTGCCTGCGAATGGACGCGCGTGATATCCGGCGGAACGACGAGCACTTTTTCCCGTTTTCCCAACTGACGGAGTGCGAGATGAAGCCCTGACTTCAGGTCTTTCCGCGTTAAGGTTTCAGCCGGCGAACCTTTGCTGTAGAATATCATAGAAACTCACACACCCGAGTACGCATTGAAGCCGCCGTCGATGGGGAGAACCACCCCGGTAACAAACTTCGAGAGGTCGGAGAGAAGGTAGAGAGCGGCGCCCTGCAAATCCTCCGGGTTTCCGAATTTTCCCAGGGGAGTCGCGGCAAGAATTTTGTTCCCTCTCGCCGTCAGGCCGCCCGTCTTCTCATCGATGAGTAGAAACCGGTTCTGGTTCGTGAGGAAGAATCCGGGCGCGATCGCGTTCACCCGGATATTCACCTTCGCGAGATGGGCGGCAAGCCATTCGGTGAAATTGTTGACCGACGCTTTCGCAGCCGAGTACGCCGGGATCTTCGTGAGCGGGCGGAACGAATTCATCGAGGAGATGTTGAGGATCGCGCCGCTCCCTTTTTCAACCATGTCCAACGAGAACACCATCGTCGGAAGAATCGTCCCGATGAAATTAAGGTCGAATACTTTTCTAAAACCGTCGATATCAAGCCCGTAGAATGTTTGTTCAAGATGACCGACCGTCTCCTTGTCCATGAACTCCACCTGTGTGGTCGCTTTGGGAGAATTCCCGCCCGCGCAGTTGATGAGGAAGTCGACCTTGCCCAGCTCCTTGTTGACCCTCTCCCGGGCTTTCTGGAGGGATTCTTTCTCGAGAACGTTGCCCACGACCCCAATCGACTCCACGCCAAACTCTTTCCGGAGAGAGAGTGCGACGCCGTCAGCCAATTCTTTCACCAAATCAATTACAGCCATCCGCACACCGGCGGCAGCCAGACCTTCGGAGAGGGACTTTCCGATAATGCCGCCTCCGCCGGTAATCACACACACTTTTCCTTTCAAATCATCAAACGCTGCATTCTTCATAGAGTTTCCTGCATAGTAAGTGTCACCTGTGATAATTTCGGTGCGAGCATCTGGAATATCAACAAAGCGAGGAGGTACGCGGATCCCGAGATAACAAAGAGCGTCAGATAACTTCCCGTCCACTCGAGGATGTAGCCGGCAGACGCGGAGAAAACCATGCCACCGATCGAGCCCGCCATTCCGCCCAACCCGACGACAGAACCGATGGCTCTCTTCGGGAACATATCGGACGCCGTCGTGAAGAGATTTGCCGACCATCCCTGGTGCGCGGCCGCTGCCAGCCCGATCAAGAGCACGGACGCCCAGAGGTCGGCGACCTGCGAGGCCGCGACGATCGGCACAACGCAGAGAGCGCAAACGAACATCACGAGCTTGCGGCTCCTGTTGATCGTCCACCCATTCTTGATGAGCCGGCCCGACATCCATCCTCCGCCGATGCTGCCGACGCTCGTCATCATATAAATGGCAATCAACGGCACTCCTAAATTCGTTATCGTCAGGCCATAACGTTGGTTCAGGAACTTGGGTAACCAGTACAGGTAGAACCACCAGATAGGATCTGTCATAAACTTGCCGAGAACAAATGCCCATGTTTGTTTGTATTTCAACAGCCGCAGCCACGGCACTTTCGCTTGTGCCGGCTCCGCGGGATCGCTCAGAATGTACTCGAGCTCCGCCTTCGATAGTTTCTTCTGCTCTTCCGGTCTTTCGTACAACAGCACCCAGAACACCACCAACACAAACCCGATTGCCCCGGTGGCGATGAATGCCGCCTGCCAGCCGTACGTGATGGTCAGCCACGGCACGATTGCCGGTGCCGCGACAGCCCCGATATTAGCCCCCGAGTTGAAAATGCCTGTTGTGAGCGCGCGCTCCTTCTTCGGAAACCACTCCGCGACTGCCTTGATCGCACACGGAAAGTTGCCCGCTTCACTCAATCCCAGTCCAGCCCGCGCGACGCCGAAGCCGAACGGCGTTCTGACGAGCGCGTGTGCCATTGCCGCCACGCTCCAGCACACAATGGAGACCGTGTATCCGATCTTCGTTCCGTATTTATCGATGAACCATCCGAACGCGACCAGGCCGAGGGCATACGCCGCCTGAAAGGCGGTGACGATCCAGCCGTAGTCGGACTCGGTCCATTTGATTTCACTCTGCAGAACGGGGGCAAGTATTCCGAGAATCTGCCGGTCGACGTAGTTGATGGTTGTCGCAAAAAACAAAAGTGCGCATACCGTCCACCTGTAATTTCCCCCGCTGGGGCGGGGCGATTCGACCTCAACTCTATTACTATCCATATTCACCGCCATCTGTTCATCTTTGAATGACTGCCTCCGGCCGCACGTTCTTGCCCAATTCAATCCCTTTTTTCGCGCGTGAGATGTCGATGCCCTGAAGCAGAATACCTCCCGTTTTCTCGCCATCGACGGTCAGGAACACTTCCGCGCCTTCGGGATAGCTCACTTTCTTCAGAAGGACATCCCGGCTCTGCTCGATTGAGAAAACCGGGCCGGCATGCGGAGTGATCACGGCGTCATTCAACGTGATGCTGTCGGCGTCGACGCACAGCACGCCTTTTTCCGAGGAGATCGAGATGTTCTCCATGTGAATATTCCTCACGGGCATTTCCGGAAGGCCGTTGATGAGCACCGCGCGGCTCGCCCCGTTGCAGATAATGTGCTTGATGAAAATGTTTTGAAATTGTGGCGTCAGCGCAGTGACGGGTTCGCTGCTTTTCGAACCGGTTTCTTTTGTCGCCTCCTCTTCCGGACTTCCCCCGCCGTAGTACATGTCGAAGAGGATGGCTTCGTTCACGATTCCGCGCATCTGAATGCTGTCGACGTAAATATTCTCGACGAGTCCTCCTTTCCCGCGCAGCGACTTGAAGCGCAGTCCCACATCGGTTCCGATAAAGACACAGTTGCGGACTGCGATGTTGCGGGCGCCGCCCATGCTTTCGCTTCCGACCACAAACCCGCCATGGCCGTGGTACACCACGCAATCGGCGATCACGATATTCTGGCAGGCAGGACCGGGCGACTGATTGCCGGCGATGTTTGCCGGTTTGATGCAAATTGCGTCGTCCCCGGCATCGACGGTGATATTATACACAACTGCGTTTCGACACGAGCTGAGGTCCAAACCATCCCCATTCTGCGCGTACCACGGGCAGAGGATCTTCACATTTCTCACGATGATATTCTCTGACTGCGAGGGATGGACGTGAAACCTCGGCGAGTTCTGGAATGTCGGGCCGTCGAGGAGTATGCCGTTGCACTGAACGAGCTGCACGAGATTCGGGCGCAGAAATTCCCTGGCCATTGCGTAATCGGCCACAGTGCGTTCCTTAGGCGACTTCTCAAGGTCTTTGAGGTACGCTTCACCCTCCATCGCCTCCTTCGATGGCCACCATGTATTCCCGTCGGGAGTGACTGTGCCGCCAGAAGCCGTTAATTTCCCCCATTGGCGTGCCGTCAACTTGTCCTTCTTCACCGGCCTCCATACCTCACCTGCGCCGTCAATGATACCTTCACCGGTAATCGCAATATTGCTGAGCCTGTATCCGGAAATTGGCGGAGCTATCTGATAGCGCTTCGATTTACCGTCGAGTCCTTTGATTAAGGGAAAGTCCTCGAAACGGCTGCTGAACTGGATCAGCGCTCCCCGTTCGAGATGCAGGTTGACGTTGCTCTCAAGCTTGATGGGTCCTGTCAGCCATGTTCCTGCCGGAACCACCACCGTCCCGCCCCCCGCCTCTGCACACGAACGAATGGCTTCGGCAAAGGCTTTGGTATTCAACGTCCGTCCGTCGGCAACCGCGCCGTGTTCCGCGATACTCACCTTGCGATCCGGGAATGCCGGCTCCACGATTACAGGCATGGCGAACGGCAGATTGGCAGTATACATCTTCAGATCCTTTGGCGACGGCGTGCCGGCCGCCAACGCTCCGGCGACAAGGAGGGTCAGAGAAAGAAGAATGGTAAGCGCCGTGCACGGCGATTCCCATTTATTGACCATAATGCCTTTTCGTCTATGCGTGAAACCGCTTTCTCGTTTATTCATTAAACATCTTACCCTATCACTCATGCCAAATAGCAACGGGACTTATTCGTGATCATATTTTATTTGAGGAGCAGCATCTTCCTTACGGAGTGAAACGTTCTGCCGCGATCGTTGACACTCGTCGCGTCCATCCGATAGAAATACACCCCGCTCGGCAATCCACTTGCGTTCCATTCGACCGTCTTACTGCCTGCAGTTTCTGTCCCGTTCCGCAGGATCGCCACAGTCTGACCGAGAATATTGGATACCCTTAAGATCACTTTGCTTTCAAACGGCAACTGATACCGTATGATCGTTGTGGGATTAAACGGATTGGGAAAATTCTGGGAGAGATTAACCGTTGTTGGAAGACCGGAGTTTTCAGAGCCCCGAACAGCGGTGGGATAGTCGCTCTCAAATGCCCCAAGGTCCGGCGCCAGGCCGTTGTACTGCAGGCCCACGTCGACACCTGCATCAATCAACGAACTTCCGCGTGCCAAACGAAAAAGATCGTTGGTCGGCAGACTTCCATCGGCATTTCTCGAAGCCACTGCCAGTGCTGTATCCAGGCTCAAAAAATCCGAACTATCAACGGAAAATCCCTGCCAGCTATTTGCCTCCTGCGTACCGCTCGCAATATTAACTGTCCCTTGAAACGATATGCAGTTCTTAATGATGTGTTCCCCTTGAACGACGGTGTTCAAGAAATGGTAGTTGTCCCCCTTGTTCCTGTAGGCGGTACAATTATAGAGAGTCTGCCCGGCGGTGTTATTGTTTTCATCAAACCCCCGCCCGGTATTTCCCGCGTTGTCGAAGGACACACAGTTCTTCACCACATGAGGGGTTGCGACATAGCTTCCACCCAACTTAAATCCGTTTCCATTGCCGTTAAAACTCCCTGAATGCCAGCTATCGACGCCATTCCGAAATCCCCAACAGCTATCGATTTCGACAGTGCTGTCGGCCATCCACAAATCCCACCCGTCGTCGGAATTGTTGTAGGCACGGCATCCCCTGAAGACATTTCCCGTTCCAATTTTCCACTTGATCGCGAACCCATCGGCATTGCCTCCGATGGGAGCATCGTAATTCAGATATGAATCGCAATTGAGAAAGAGATTATCGCTTGGATAGGCCAAACTCGAAGAGCTACCCATTTGAATTCCGGAATTCCTGTTGTCGTGCGAGCGACAATTTTCGATGACGTTGAAGTGTCCGGAGACATTGATTCCATTGTGAAATGCGTTTTTGATTTCAAGTCCTTTCAGATGACAGTAGCTTCCTGTCAGACTTATTCCATCGCTGCTTGTCTCAAGGGCAAAATCAAAGACAGGCGTTTCACCGGGATACGCCCATACCTTGATGTCATGGCCTTCCGGATTCACTTTGCTGATGATCACCTTTGTAGAACACGCATACGTGCCGCCTCTCAGATAGATCATACTGTCGGGTCCTGCCATGGACAGCGCTTTGGTGAGGGTTTGTACCGGTGACTCAATAGTACCCTGACTTGTGTCCGACCCGGATGGTGACACGTATATCTGCGCACGCAGTACCGTCGAGAGCGTCAACAGCAGAGACAGAAGAGTTAACGCCATTCTGCCCGATAGGATTTCAGTCTTAACAATGAGTTGTTTCAATTGTTTGTTCTTTCTTGATATAGAGTTTAGACAATACCCGTGGAATTTCAAAGCAGAACCCATCATCTCATCAAAACGATTTTCTGGACGGCGCTGAAATTGTCAACGATCATTCTTACGAAGTAGATACCGCTCGTCACTATTGCGTTCTCATCCGTCAATCCATTCCACTCAATCGTGTGATAACCGGCAGATTTGTCTTCGTCCAGCAGTGTTCTCACTTCTCTTCCAAGAATATCATACACGACAAGCCTGACCCGCCCCGCACGCGGAACACCGACGACGATCGCCGTCGAAGGATTGAACGGGTTCGGATAGTTCCGATCGAGGGAGTACCCTGACGGTATCGCTCCGCCATCCGACGGTCCAAGTCCCGGCGGGGCTGGAGGCATTTCACTCGTCGGTACAATCCTGATGCGAGCCGACGAGGTCAAACCGGACTGCGTCGCGGACAGAACAAGCGATCCGTCCCGGTTAACCTTCACCCAGTATCCCTTACCGGGATAAATGGTGTCCGAAAGTGTGTAGCCGTCCCCGTACCCGAAGAAGTTTCCCGACACCATGTGCGGCGGGATACTGGCGATCGATTCGACTCTGACGGGCACCGATATGGAGCCTATCATGTTCCAGCCTGCACTGACGGCAACCGTGTCGCAGAGCCGACCGACACCCGCGGTCATCACCGTCTCCTTCGCAGGAAACTTCAGCCAATATCCGACGCCGTTCACCAGAGTGTCCCTGATGACATACGTGCCGGCATATGCAAACGCTTCCGAGACTGCATGCGGGAAGAGGATCCCTTTCTGTCCGTCGGGCACAGTGCACGGCACCGAAAGCATGTTCCATCTCTGATTCACCGCAACCGGATATGTGTTCAGTCCGAAATTGGCCGAGATCGTACGGTTGGCGGTGACATTCGTGAAGGTATAGCCGGTCGGCGCACCGACCGAGACACCGTCGACCAGCACATCGGTCACGTGATAACCGGGGTCCGGTATCAACGAATAGATCTGGCCGCCGCCATAGGCGACGCTCGCGACGCCGGGAGGCGTTATTGAACCATGCGTGCCTGCGGATGCCGTGATCCGGAGAAGGAGCGGCTGGTCGGTTCCCGCGCTTGCCGGCATCCAATCATAGAGAATGAGGCTGGAAACCGCCGAGCTCCTGGCGAATATGTTTGAAAGAGAATAGGCTGCAGCCGCGGGACCGGCGAGTTGAGACGACCAGGCGACCCTGCCCGACGTTGAGGATCCCGGACCGAAACAATTGTACTCCGCGTACAACGCGGGGGTCACATTCCAAGCCAGCCAGCCGGCCGCATTCAGATTGGACGGTTCATAACAATTGAGGAATACGGTTCGGGGACTGCCCTGCCATGGTCTTCCGAGATAGAATGAAGTGAGCGGGTTGCCGTCATAACCGACGGCGTCGGCGAGAATGGTGCAATTGCGGAACACATACCCGTAGCGCGAGGTGGCATCGGTGCTGCCGGCGGTCACTGTTCCCCCATTTCGTATTTCATGAATCGTGCAACTGTCAAACACAACGATATTGCGCCCAAAAATGAAGTCGACGGTTCCTTCAATGTAACAGTTCTTGTGGTATTGACGACCGGTGGCGCTGCCGCCCCACGTGTAGTAGGTATCCTGGTAACCGAGGATTTTGCAATTGACGTATTCATGACGGTCTCCCTGCGTCCTCAGAGCGACCGCCTGCGTACCGGTGACGCCGGACTGCGGAGAATATGTATTCCGGAATGTGATATTTTTCGCCGTGAAATCGCTCGCATCGACCGCGATAGTGAATGAACCGCTGGTACCGGGATTGCCGGAACCGTATCTGTCCGCATAGTCGTCGTACGTTATGATCGTGCTGTCTCTGTCTTCGCCCATGAGCACGACGTTGATTTTTCCGCTCGCCAACGTATCTTTTTCATAATACGTTCCCTTCTTCACGAAGATCGTCCATTTGCCGGTGTAGTTAGCGGGCACGGCCCTGAATGCCGCCTGTACCGTCGTATAATTGCCGCTGCCGTCTTTCGCAACAACGACCGTCGTATCGTTCGCCGGCGTTTGAGTGGTGAACGACACCGTGTCGCCGTACCCCGTTCCGGCGCTGTTCGTGGCGTAGGCACGGACGTAGTATTTCGTGCCGCCGGCAAGGGGGGCGACAAACCGCCGGCAAAAGAGCCTAAGCCGCTTCCGTCGACAGAATGATTGCCGCTGAGAGTCGGGCTGGTTGTGGTGCTCCAGCAGACTCCACGTGCAGTCACCGAATCCCCACCCCAGTCAGTCACATTGCCTCCACCGATCGCGGTCGTAACCTGAATGCCGGATATCGAAGTCGTTGTAACAGTAGGAGGAACCAGTGACGCAAGCGTCGAGAAGATCACCTCATTTCCGTATCCGGTACCGGTGGAGTTTGTCGCATAGGCACGCACGTGGTATGTCGCTCCCGGCGAAAGGCCGGTAAGCGAACTCGCAAAGCTTCCCGCGCCCGTTCCATCGGAGGTCTTGCTGTCAAGAATCGTGGGTGTTCCCGTAGTATTCCAGCACACCCCCCGGGCCGTAACCGCCCCACCGCCGTCGTTCGTTATATTTCCGCCGCTGGCAGCAAACGTCGTTGAGATATAGCTCATCGCGGTTGTTGCAACCGTCGGAAGAACCGCGTGTACGCTGGTGTCGGCAGTCGCCAGGACAAAATCGCTGAATGAAAAGAAAGCGTTGGAGGTAATCGTACCGGTCGTATTTGCCGTTCCGCTGCCCCCCGCGTTGATCCAGTTCCCGGCGCCGTCATCTTTCGCGACACGCAGAATCGTGGCGTCGGTTACAAGATCATCCGTATCATAACTCAAATGGACGGTCGCGCCGAGTGTGGGAGAGAGATTTGCCCCCGCGCCCTTTGCGATGTGATAGTATCGAACGGAAGAGACTGCGCTGAGAGCGGGCGGGAGCGTTCTCGCGGCCGGTGCCGTATTGAAGACCTCAGCCGTATACGTGGTAGCCGTGGCGGCATCCTGGTTCACGCTCAGTGTAATGGGCCGATAGCTTGTCCCTTTTCCGACAGGAAATGTTTTCACCGTCGCCGATGAAGAAGCAACGACCATGGCAAGCGGTCCGTTGACGTAGCTCGACGAACTCCCCCCGGTGACGCTTCCGCCGGCAGGAACCGTGATGAGATTCGTCGCTGTCGTAACAAACTGCCCCCCTCCGAGATTGAGCGCTCCCGATGCCATCAAGGTAAAGGGGAAATTCACCTGGACGACGGAGTTGTTGCTAGCTTTGAACGTCGTTGAAGCAGTTCCTACCGTTCCGGGAGCCGACACCGTGAATGACTGTGTCCCTCCGCCGACAAAGTTCAACGTGCGCCGGCCATACCATCCGCTCGAGCCGCTCTGGAGTGTGCCGCCCGTTATGTTGATATTGCCTTTCACTTTCCACTCGGTATACGCAGCGGAACTGTTGTTCAAGCTCCATTGTCCGGCGGAAACGTTCACGTCGCCATCCACGTTGATAATTGCCTTCGCGAGCGTATCGGCGCCGCTCCCTGTCGCCGTCAACAAGGCGGTCGAACCATTCACATAGATATTGCCGCGTATGTACACATTTTTCGTTTGCCCTCCGGACAGATTCGCGATCCTCCATTGAAATCCTTTTGTACTGGTGACCGTCAAGTCGCCATAAATCACCGCTCCATCGGCGAAATTTGGACCGCCGTTAGCCGCCTGACTGGTGGCATTCCAGACGAGGTTATAGAGGGCTTGCGTATTAAGATTGGTTGGAGAAGAACCGGAACTGCTGTCTATTCTACAAGTGGAACCGACGCGCCATGTGGAGGAAGGGAGGGTCGTTCCGCCCGAGGGAACGCTGTGGATATAGAGTCCGCCGTTTTCGAAGCTCAACCTTCCCGTCGGCGTGACCGTGCCGAAATTGTTCAATGTACCGTTAACGACCATGTCGACGCTGTCGACACCGTCCGCGATAGTCAGCGCTTTCCCCGCGGCCACAATCACACTACCAGTGGCATTGACCACAACCTGATCCACAGTTATATTCGTATCCAACGTAATCGCATGGCCGCCAAGGATTGTGATGGCGCCATCGGAGGAACTAGGCACGCTGGGGGCGGGGTTGATCCATGCCGAACCGTCAAACCGTTCCCATGATGCGACATCGCTCCAGTTTCCGCTCTGGTGTGTACGGAACGACCCGGCCAGTCCGACGATGACCGCAAAGTTAGCCGTCACTGTCTTGCTGCCATTCATCAGGATAGTGTCCGGATTTTGTGTGCCGGTCAAGCTGTCGGCCCAGCTCACAAAATAATACCCATCCGATGGCACTGCAGTGCACTGCACCGCCGCGCCGCTGTCATACTGGGCGAGGCCGGGATTCTTCGTCACCGATCCGTTTGTTGCGTTGACCGAAAGCGTGAATTTTGGCACTGCCGGACCGGGACTTTCGAAGGCTCCCAGATCCGGGGCCGGACCGTTGTAGGAAATCCAGGCATAGACACCGGCATCGATCAACGGACTGCCGGAGGCCAGGTGAAAAAAATCATTGGACGGGAGACTGCCGTCCGGATTTCTCGGCGCCATCGCCAGCGATGTGTCCATACTTAAGAAATCGGCAGTGGTGACTGTAAATCCCTGCCAACTATTCGCGGCCTGCACGGTAAATCTACTATTGAACGATGTTGGTGTCGACGTCGCCTGGAAAGAGATATTGTTCCTGATGACGTTTTCGCCGGACCGGAGGGTATCGGGGAACCAATAATTCCTCTGGTTTCGCCACGAGGTACAATTCGAGACGGTAACTCCTCCGGCGTTGTGGTTCTGGTCAAATCCTTTTGCAGCGTTGTCAAACGCCACGCAATTCGTCACCGTGTGAGCGGCTATTGTATAGTTCCCGCCGACCTTAAAACCATTGCCATTTCCGGCAAAAGCCGCATCACTCCAGATATTGATGCCGTTGCGGAACGTCCAACAGCTTTCGATCACCGTGCCGTAATTCGCCCCGTAACAATCCCATCCGTCATCCGAATTGTTCCACGAACGGCATCCGTGGAATTCATTCCCGGGACCGACGTCGAGTTTAGGAGCGAAACCGTCTGCGTTCCCGCCATGAGTGGCAGAATCGTAATTCTGGTACGAATCGCAATCAATGATGAGATTATTGTTTCCCCCTCCGCTGATCTGCACGCCGGAATCCTGATTGTCATGAATCACACACTGTTCTACTTTGTTGTGACCGCCACTGATGTAGATCCCGTTATCGCCTGCGTTCTTAATCTCCAGACCTTTGAAGTGCCAGTAATCCGCCGATATCAGAATGCCGCGAGACCCGAAGGATTCCGTAGAGAAGTCAAGAACGGGTGTTTCTCCCGGGTATGCCCAGACCTTGATATACTGACCTGCCAGGCCGCTCTTCGTAGTCGTGATCGTTGATGAAATAGAATAGGTACCGCCTCTCATGTAAATCAGGCTATCCGGTCCGGCCACCGTGATCGCCTTCGTCAGCGTCTTAAAGGGAAGGCCAATGGTGCCGGGATTCGCATCATCGCCCGCCGGTGAAACGTAGATCTGTGCTTTCGCCGTCACCGACACTATCAACAGCAGCACGATAACCCGGAAGTTCAGTTTGCTTATATAATCGTCGTATCTAAAGTTCTTCATTTCAGGTGCATGTACCTTCTTCACCAGTGCTCCCGCCGGCGCCTGTCGCTGTTCCACGAGCAACAACGTAGACCGTGCTCTTCTCTTCGTGTGAAAAGAGAAGAACACGGTCAGACATGATTTACTTCATCATCATGATCTTGTGGACGGCAGTGAATTTCTCGCTCATCATCCGCACAAAGTACACGCCGCTTGGTGCCATTGTGTTGTTATCCGTGCATCCGTTCCACTCAATCGTGGAGTAGCCGGGTGACCTCTCTTCGTTCAGCAGGGTTTTCACCTTTCTTCCCAGGAGGTCGTAGACAACAATTTCGACATGCGCTGTCTGTGGAATCGCGACTACAAATCTCGTCGACGGGTTGAACGGGTTGGGATAATTCGCTCCGAGTGAGAACTCCTTGGGCAACGCTGAAGGATCCGATGCTATCAGCAATAATCCTATCACCGGCTTATCGAGGGTCAGGCTACCCGTCCCGGTGAGAGTCTGCCGAAGATTCGTCTGGCCCTGGGACGCATTGGTGAGCGTGAACGACCTGGCGGCATCGAGAACCTTCCATTGCACCGTGATGGGGTACACAGCGGATTGGAGGGTAATGGGATAGGTTTGTTCTTTCTCGCTCGCTGCAACGTATGTTTCGATAAAGCGCTGCGATGCATAGCGAACGTCGAAGGCGCTTGCTTGCGGCAGAGGCGGCATCTCACACATGGAAGGCAGCAGACGTTTATTTTCCGGGCCCAGGTAGAGAGTCGCTTTGTTACCACCCCTGTCGGTGATTGTGAGCGAGCTGAATTGTGAAACGAGGTCGGAGGAGAGTGCACCCTTCTTCGCCATCGTCCAGGTTCCTTTCAACACCAGCTTCCCTCCACCGTTTGTCTTCACCCAGTATGCCTGGCCGGGTTTGATGGTGTCCGCCATCGCGTAACCGCTGCTGTAGCTGAAATACTGTGAATTCACAATGCCATCAGGAATTTGCGTGATGGTGCTCTTCGGGACGGGGCGGCAGATGGATCCGATCATATTCCAACCGCTCCTGACGTCGAAGGTGTCGAGCATGATGTCGAATCCGGTAACGAAGACCGTCTCCTTCGCAGGGAATTTAAGCCAGTATCCCACACCATTTTGCAGCGTGTCTTTGATGACGTAGCCATGAAAGTACGTGAACGCATTCGAGTTCGCGAGCGGGAAGACTGTTACCTTCCGCGAATCGGCTACAACGTACGGCAAAGAGATCATATTCCAGCTCTGAGCTGCCATGAGCTGCCGGTTAAGCATGGCCAACTCATCTGCCGCATCAGCGAGAGTCCAGCGTGAAAAAGAATTGACGCCGGTGGCCGTGAGTTTGCGCTGCGCGATGTTGTTGGATGATGGCTGATAGCTCCATGTCGAGCCGACGTCGGTCGACTTCCACAACATCATCGATGTGACATCCTGACCGCTGAGCTCGGTCGAATCGTACGACAAATCGAGCGTAGCGTTCAGACCCGCATTCACCTTGGGAGCGATGTCAAAATACCTCAGGATGGAGGATCGCCCGCTGCCCGTTTGTGCGGTGCCGGTCAGGCGCACGACCGACGTCGTATCGGGTGCCACGGCTGACGACGTCAGAACAGCACCGATTCCGCCAAACGTCACGGCCGACGACGCTCCTACCTTCCGCGTTGTTCGGACTTTTCCTACCACCGTATGACCCGGGGTCTCGTTTAACGCACCTGTCGGGCCGAGCGTCAGGATGGCACCTCCAGGCATCGTGAGCGAGCCGTTCACGACAAACATCGTGTCGTTCACTGTAACACCTGCGGTGGAATCCAGCGTAACGCCTGCCGCATTGTTGATCGTCATCCTGTTCACGGTATCCGGAAGACCGCTGCCCGTTTTTTGTCCGGTGACGCCTACATATTCGTAGTTTGCGCCCTTGGCATAGCTTCTGGTTCCGCTTACCTGGACAGCACCCGAACTACCATGACCCGTAGCCCTGATGCCGTTGGCGGGGCCAATGACGAGCGTACCCCCGTTTTCGATAGTGAAGGTACTTGCGACACTACCGGTGCTTGTTCCTCCACCGATGAAGCCAGTCGGTCCGACGATGACTTTTGCTTTGTTCTTTAGTACCGACGTGCATGCTGAACCGCCTAACTGGCTGGTGCCGATATTAACGACCGTGTTGGCGGTTGTGTCGCCAAATTGCCAATTGAGTCTTCCTGTTTGGGTCACGGCACCCGCGGTCGTGTCGATGTTGAGGGTCTGGGTGACGCCCGATCCCACGAAGGCAATTTTTGCGCTCGGCAGGGGATTCTCCAGAATACCGCCCGTGGCGGTGAAATTTCCCTTTAGTTTCCATGTCGGCTGGTTGGAGCCGCCGCTGCTTCCGTACCAGGCGAAGTGGGAATTTCCCGAGACAAAGATGTTGCCGCCGACGTTCACGGTATAAATCTTACTCCCGCTGGATGTTGACGAGAATCTGAAATCCGTTGTCACGCTCGGGTTGATACCATTGAGGATAACGTTACCGAGAATATTGAGCGTAATCGAATCAGCCGTGCCGGCGACGGTGTTGCTGGTCAGCCTGTACTGGGCACCGCCGGTCTGAAGAATTGTCACATTCCCGGAGACCGTATTGCCATTCCAGGCTGTATTCATGTTCGACACCTGCCCGGGACAATTCCACGTATAGTTGTAGAAGTTCTGGTTGACGTTCGCAGGTTGGGTCGTCGCCAGGCCTGTCATGAGACATAGGGAACCCGTACCCCATTTGCCGGTCGGGACCCGACCGGCATCGAGCGCGTGTACGTAAACTCCACCGTTTCCGACAATCATCGTGTCTGTGGGATTCAGCGTATCGGCGTAGACGATCACGGTTCCATTCACCGTCATGTCGGTCACGACCAGTTTCGCCGAGTCGGCCAACGTCGCGCCGGATTGCACGGTCACCCCATAACAGGTATCGATCGTCGTCACATAGACCGAGTCCGGTCCGCGGATGACGACATTGTCGGTAATTCTGGGGACAACTCCACCCTGCCAGGTACTCGGCGTGTTCCAGGATGCCCCGCCCGGATGCGTCCCGGTGCTATAGATAGGCCCAACTCCATATCCGGTCAGGTACACCGAATCGGGAGACGTACCGGCGTTACTATAGAAAAGCACGAGGGCCGCCTGAGCACCTCCCGCCGTCGGTGTGAATGCCATATAGAATTTCCCGGTGGCCGCCGGGGAGAGCGTAACGGGTCCGGTCGGATTCACCGAAAAATCCGCAGATGATCGGACACGGATTGAATCGATCACCAGGCTCGTGTTTCCGATGTCCATCACAGTGACACTGTCCCGCCTCGAAGCCCCAACGAGAACCGTGTCAAAGCCAATATTCTTTCGGTCGACACTGAACCTCGCACCCGAAAGCAGACCCACGCCCGACACCCGGACGGTATCCGGCGAAGTTACGGCGTTATGCGTAAAGACAATACTGCCGCTTGTCAACCCTCCGGCTGACGGCGTAAATGTGATCGTGAACTTAGCACTGTCGCCGCCGTTAATCGTCTTGTTGCTTGGCGTCACGGCGAAAACAGGGTTGCTGGAGACAACCGACGTCACGCTGAGCGTCTGAGAACCTGCGTTCTTCACGAACACGCTGTCCGACTTGGGACTACTCACATTGACGCCTCCAAAGTTCACACTGGTGGGTCTTGAATGAAAACTCGGAAATGCACCATTCTGAACAATAAAGCTGGAAAATGATGTAAAACCGGCTGCCGCCGCAACATACGGGCCCGTGCCATTTACAATTGCCGGGGAGTCTACCCATGCGGAAGTCACATACCGGCTGACCGCGACCGATCCATTGGGATCAAACCCCGATGCCTGGTCCGCATTATTCCACTGCAATTTGAGCGTCACATTGCTTCCACCCGCGACTCCTTCGGTGACTGTCCACTGGCGGTTAACTACTTTATTGAGGTCCGGTGGATTGTGGTCAAACGAGCTCTTTACCAGAACCGAAAAATTATCCGCAGTTCCGGCATTGTTAACCATGGCAGGGTTGTAGCTTGAAGCGGTGCCCACTGCAAACAGGGTATCCCCTGCGCCAACGCTGTTACGGGCGAGCACACCGGTTCCGTCGGTCACCACATAGCTTGCATCTGAACCTCCTGAGATCGTGCCCGACGAACGAATTGTCAGACCGTTGGAGCCTAACGTCAGCTTACCGTTCGTGAGTGTGAGAGTTGTATCAACAGTCGTAGCGGCCGACAATGTCACACCCTTGCTGTTATTGATAGTGAGACTCCTCACGCTCGACGGTAAACCGCTGCCAGTTGCCTGCGCGGATGTATCGACATACACATAATTGGCTTTGGTGTCAAAAGTCCTGGTGGTCGTTTGTATCTGTCCGGTGGCGCCGGAAGAAGTAATACCCTGGGGATGCCCGATGTTCAACGTTGCCGCCGGTGACAATACAAAAGAACCTGTGCCGGTCACCGTCATTCCGGGATTGCTAAAATCCGCCGTCCCATTGCACGTCAGTGTGCCTGTGCCGGAGATACTCGTTACGGTCGGACTGCCGCCGTCAACGGTCCTGGTAGCGAGGAAATCACCAACGACCGTCACCGATCCTCCGTTATAGATACGCAAGGTGTCCGCATGTCCCGTTTTCACTCTGAAAACCAAGGCACCGCTGTCGGCAAGTGTTCCAGACACGTTGAGAGTCACTGTGTAAGAAACTGCACTGGTGTCCGTGCCAACGGATACCCCGGAATTCGTAGCAAAGGCAAGCGTATGGCCGGAAGTAATTGTGAAGGTCGAACTGTCTCTGTTTGCTTGTAGACCATATCCCCCACCGCCGCCGCCGCCGGCGTAGTACAGTTTGGCATTCATGTCAAAAACCACTGTATTGCCTCCTGTGTACATCCTCACTCTTGCAATGTCCATTGTTCCTGAGCCTGTAAACGTCAACGTCGTTCTGCTCCCGGCGTAGTCAAGATTAATGCCGTCACCGACAACCGGTACGCCGAGCGTCCCGTTAATCGTCGCAGTGGTACCAAACACTCTGAAAGTCACTCCACTGCTTCTAACAGATAGGTTATCGCTCTGCAGGCCTCCGTTCGCTTCGATCGTCAGGTTAAAGCAGCTTGCGACCCCACCGGCAACGCCGATCGAGATCGTGTCGCCGGCTCGAATAGTGACGTTGTTGGTCTGCCCCGGCGGATTGACGGCAGCAAGCCATTTTACACTATCAGTATTGTACGTTTCCCAGTTGCCTGCCGTGGCCCAGTAGAACGGCGCAGAGCCCGACGCATGAGAACGATAATCTCCGTTACTCTGGCTGAAGAGCGCGCCGCTAAACAAACAAAGCAAGGGGATCAGCATGATCAAATATTTTGGATTTTTCATAGTTACTCCTATGTAGTGGCTTGTTATTGAAAGAGGCATACAAAACACTCATCGCGTCTCAGATTGATGCAGCCCTCGGAGAGAGGGCTGCATCACTGAGTTCTTCAGGTCGCTTCTTCGTTTAGACCACGATCACTTGAGCAACACTCCCGCAAGACGTATGCGGGAGTGCTCCTTCTATGCTCCTCTTATTTGAGGATCAACCCCGCGAAAGAACGCGGGATTTCTGATAAAATGACTTCGTCAAGTTCCCATCAATCCCGCGAAAGAACGCGGGATTTCTGATAAAATGACTTCGTCAAGTTCCCATCAATCCCGCGAAAGAACGCGGGATTTCTGATAAAATGACTTCGTCAGGTCCCATCAATCCCGCGAAAGAACGCGGGATTTCTGATAAAATGACTTCGCCAAGTTCCCATCAATCCCGCGAAAGAACGCGGGATTTCTGATAAAATGACTTCGCCAAGTTCCCATCAATCCCGCGAAAGAACGCGGGATTTCTGATAAAATGACTTCGTCATTTTATCATCAACATTTTCTTTACCGTCATGAACGTCGACGTCTTCATCCCGTCGTCGTTCATTCCTTCGGCGATCATCCGGTAGAAGTACACGCCCGACGCCAGCCGCGATGCGTCGAATTGCACTTCCTGCGTACCGTTGTCCATCTGCTGACGGTTGAACAACGTCGCCACTTCCTGGCCCAGGATGTTGTAAATCTTCAACGTCACCACCGCCTGCTGAGGAAGGTCGAACCGGATCGTCGTCGTCGGGTTGAACGGGTTCGGATAGTTCTGGTACAGCATGTACGCCACCGGCGTCACGTCCTCCGCCGTAACCAGCGATCTCGGCCCCATGTTTCTCGACGGTTGGATAGTCGGATCCGCTCGCAGGAACCCTATATCCACGAGCTGGCGCGTGCCTTTGACCACCAGTCCGCTCGAGAAACTCACCGTATCCAGCGGCCCTTCAAACGCCGTATCGATACGGAAAATCGTCGCCGCGAGATTTGCATACGTCGCGGCATCCGCAAAGTTCCGGATCCGCACCAGCTTCGCCTTCGGCACCGTATGCTTCGTGTTCCACGTCGTATCCCATCGGTACGTCAGGTACCCGGTCATCAGCGTGTCCGCTCGCAATGCAATGTCCTTTACATGCATCCCGTTCAGCGGATTGCTCGTACCGTCGTTGTAGATCAGCTCACCCAGTCCTACCGGCGTGATCGTATCATAGCTCGCCGCGATGCTCAGCTTCAACGCCACAAGGTTTCCAAACAACTCGTTGTCCTGAGTCGACTTTGGCGAGAGTGAGCTCTGCGCACCCTTTAGCCAGTTCGACGATTTCGTCGTGTCTGCCGCTAATACGCCGCCGGGCGCCTTGAAGTCCAATCCACGAGCTGTACCGTCTTGGAGGTAGCTCGGTTTGACGAACAGCGACCCCGTGACCTTCGCGGGCGACTGCATGACGACCCACGCCAGATATCCCTTCAAGCTATCCGTCGGCACGCCAATCGTCATTCCACCCGTCTTCGTGTTGCCCACGTTGAA
>JBEKTW010000024.1:0-71831 GCA_049515655.1 Bacteroidota bacterium | reverse complement strand
AAACAGCCGCTAATCATTGGAATTGCAGGAGGGAGTGCTTCCGGAAAGACTACCGTTACACAGAAAATTCTCGACCGTCTTGAGCTCGACAAGGTAGTCGTTCTTAAACACGATTATTATTATAAAGACCTTTCGATGTTCGGGGGGATTCCGGCAGAATCGATCAATTTTGATCATCCTGATGCACTGGAAACGAAGCTCTTGATCCATCATTTGAGGTCTTTACGCCAGTGGAAGGAGATCGAGCAGCCGTTATACAATTTCACGACCTACAGACGCGAGTTGAAAACAGCGCGCATCGAACCGCGGAACATAGTTATCGTTGAAGGCATACTGATTTTTGTGGAAAAGGAGCTCCGGGACCTTCTTGATATTAAAATTTACGTGGATACGGATGCTGATGAGCGGCTTCTCAGGCGGCTGAAACGCGATTTGATCGAGCGTGGGCGCTCCATAGAGGCTGTTATGCAACAATATATCTCGACTGTCAAACCGATGCATCTTGAGTTCGTAGAGCCGAGCAAGCACTGGGCAGACATCATCATTCCGAAGGGAGGTGAGAATGAAGTTGCTATCGATATGGTGGCGGTAAAAATAAGGGAAATGCTCCGTTCTATGAAGTAGAAGCCGCATTTGGTTACAAGAAGGCTGCTCAGAATGGCCAGAAGATAACGGGAGAGCTGGTGTTCGAAGCAGTGCCAAGGAAGTCTACCAATGGGAATGGGGACAAGTCATTGCCAGGACACGGTCGAATGGGTACGCTTGAGGAACTAACGGCCTACGAATGTGTGGGCGGTTTATTTGCGGTAGTACCTAAACTGGGAGTAGTTCATCAATATTGTGCACAGTTCGCGTTTGCTTTACGACGAACCATGCTTTTTGTATCGACGCTTGATTATTTCAATTAGTCCGATGGAATTCATAATTTCCCCCTTATCATGATGCCTGGGCCAACTTATTTACCTTTCACGAGCTCGATATATTCCGGCTCATTACGGATGCTATCAAGGTCAGTATCTCGCGTTAGCCACTCGAAGTTCGCGTAGCCAGAGGCAATGGCATTCTTCAGCGCATCGATGGCCAGACGTTTTTCGCCCATCTGCGCGTAGAAACAAGTGGCGTTGTACAGCATGAGGGGATCATCCGGGCTCAACTCAAGCGCCCGTGTAGCTTCCGCCTTCGCCTCTTCCTTTCTGCCCACCTGTGCTAAATCGACGGCAAAGTACATATGCCCCCGGGCATCGTCCGGATGTTGCGATAAATACCGTGCATACACGACGAGCGCAGTCTCCAGAATTTTATCATATTTTTCTTTTTCACCCAATCGTCCATAGGCAATCTGCAGGTCGCCATACACAGAATAGAAGTCCGGGTTCATAGCCATCACCTTTTCGAACACATGCACCGCTTCCTTATCCTTGTCGGTGTTATGATATATTCGTCCAAGAATCCAGTATCCGAGAAAACTGTTCGGATCAAGCTCTATCGCTTTCTGACTTGCCGTTACAGCCTCATCGAATGATCGTTTATTGTAATATGCAAGACCGAGGGCGGCATAGGCCTCTGATAGTGAGGAATCATACATGAGCGCCTTCAAGCTGGATTCGATTGCCTTATCAAGATAGTGCTCGCTCCGTTCGACATCCTGATACAACGAAGCGTACGCTTCCCCCAACCCTGCATATGCACTTGCGTAGCGGGGATCAAGTTCAATAGCCTTTTTGAACAGTTGTATCGAGAAATTGATCGTATTCTTTGTCCTACGATAGAGGAAATTTCTTGCGCGCAGATTACAGTCGAATGCTTCGGCATTCAACGTGGCGCGTTTGGTAAGGACGACTTTCTCTGTCGGGGTGAGTTTCACCATAAGCGCATCGACGATTTGCTTCGACACCTGTTCTTGAATATCGAACACATCGGCTAAAGTGCCTTTGTACGTTTCAGCCCACAGTTGCGCATCTGTTTCGACATCGATCAACTGCGCGGTGATGCGCAGGTTATTCTGAAATTTTCTCACGCTCCCTTCCATAATATAGCGCGCACCAAGTTCTCTGCCTATCGTTTTGATATCCTTCTTCGTCCCCTTGTACTGCATGGTCGTTGTCCGGGACACAACACGCATATCTTTTAACCGTGAAAGATTAGCAATGATTTCTTCCGTCAAACCGTCGCTAAAATAGTCGCTTTCTTTATCAGGACTGATGTTGTCGAATGGTAACACGGCAATGGCTTTTGTTCTGGTCGTCGCTGATTCGATTTCAAGGCGAACGCTCTCCAATGTTTGCAACAGTTCTTCCATATTCTGGTATCTCAGTGATTGGTCTTTCGCGAGCATTTTCTTAACTACCGCGTCTACGGCATGTGAGATTTTTCGATCGAGTGCGCTCGGCGAGGGCGGTTCTTCATTGGCAATAAGGTACAGAAGCGCAGCTTCATGCTCTGCCTTGAACGGCAACTCACTCGTCAACATTTCGTACAACACGACACCGAGCGACCAGACGTCTGTAAGGTGGTCGGCAGGAATCCCCTGTGCCTGTTCGGGTGACATATAGGATAGTGTGCCAAGCGAAGTTCCTGTGCGCGTGATCCCCCGGCTTCCCTTCAGTTTCGCCAATCCAAAATCCATGATTTTCAGCTGGCCGTCGTGTGTAATCATAATATTTTCCGGTTTGATATCACGATGGACAATCTGTTTGTCGTGCGCCGCCTTCAATCCCCGAGCAATCTGCAATGTCCACTCGATTGCCTGACGAACTGGAATGCCTTCCCCGGGTTTAAGATTGGTCACGTACGACTTCAGTGTCTTTCCGTTAATGTATTCCATGACGAGAAAGGCCTGGCCATCCCGTTCGTCGATTTCGTACACGCTGAGAATATTAGGATGATTGAGCGCGGCAGCAGCTTTGGCTTCCTGCATGAAACGCGCTTTGTTCTCCTGCGATTCCGACAGATGTTGTGGAAGGAATTTTATTGCGACGAGGCGGTCAAGAGTTGTGTCCTGCGCTTTGTACACAATCCCCATCCCTCCTTCTCCGAGTTTTTCGATAATTGTATAATGCGAAATCGTGTTTCCGATCATACCATCCTCAAACGCAAAACCGCCGTGCCATATACTTCAGCACAAACGGGTACTCTGGAAGATGTAATAACCTCATTATTCGCCCCAAATTGATGTCATGGAAAGGTAAAGAATTCAGGAGAGAGTGTCAAACAGAAAAGCCGACCCGCGATGAGGACGGCAGCCGGTGGATTGGGTGCTTGTGTTTACCTGGTTGGGACGGCCTGTGAGTGTTGGCCTTTTACCAGTTTATAGCGGGGTCTTCCCAAACAATAATTCTATTCCTCCGGCACAACAATCCACTTTCCTTCAGCATCCTTGGAATACGTCAAACCATTACTCATCTGAAATACTTCACGCCCATTCGCATCAATCGTTCTCTTTTCTTCGTAGACACGAATGCTGTTGTTCTCTCGTGTCAAATAGATCAACAAAGCACTGATTGTGGGAGCTATGTCACTTAACCATTGATCGTCGCCCTCTTTCATGAAAGCCCTGCTCATGATTAAAACATCCTCAAATTATTTCAAATTTTATTTCATTAACAGCATCTTCTTCGCTTGCATGAAGGACTTGCTTGGACCAGCGGTCGATACTGCCTCGAGGCGGTAGAAATATATGCCGCTTGGCGCACTTCCCGCATTCCAAGCAACGGCATATTCCCCCGCTTCTTTCTTCCCCTTTGCAAGTGTTGCCACTTCTCTTCCAAGCAGATCATAGACCTTGAGAGTGACGTAACTTTCTTTTGGGAGCGAGAAGGAGATTGTCGTTTGCGGATTGAAGGGATTGGGGTAATTCGCAGACAATGCGAAACTGCTGGCGGCATGCGCTTTCTCGTGTACGTCAGCGACTAACATCCGCCAGATGTATGTCTTTTTATCCTGGTTTTCCCACGCTCTGCCATTCCATTGCCGATATAATCTCTCCGTTTCATTTCCATTATCGTCGTACGTGTAGATGATATAGTATCCATTCACCCATGAGCTGCCGTCCCCATACTCATAGACATCTGCCGTGTCCTTTCCGCTTGCATCGTAAGCGTGAGTATATTTCGACCAATTGGCCCATACGTTACTGATCCACATCTTACCTACATCTGCCGTGTCCTGTCCACTGGCGTCGTAGGCCCAGGTGTATTCTTGGGAGTTCACCCATCCACTATCGTTCCACGTCAGACCTAAGACCTCCGTCCTGTTGCCATTTGCATCGTATGTTAATGTGGCATCCGACCAATTCACCCATGCACTACCGTTCCAATTCCGTCCTAATTCCTCCGTTTCCTTTCTATTCGCATCGTAAGCGTAAGTCCAATCCAAATCATTCACCCACGCACTATCGATCCATGTTCGATATACATGCTCCGTCGTGTTTCCATGTGCGTCGTAGGTGTAGCTGTCTCTATCGTAATTTACCCATGTGCTATCGTTCCACGTCTGATATACATCCTCCGTCGCGTTTCCATTTGCGTCGTAGGTGTAGCTGTCTCTATCGTAGTTTACCCACGCACTGCCACTATATGACCACGATTGCTTCAAATTCTCCGTTTCGTTTCCATTTGCGTCGTAGGCGTAGGTGTCTCTCCATTCATTCAACCACCCATTACCATTCCACTCCTGACCGACATCGGCCGTTTCCCTTCCATGTGCGTCGTAGGCTAGGACGTCTTTGTAGTATACACGCCAAGCATTCGCACTAGTATCCCAAGTCTCTGCTACCACGGAAATCTCAATATACATTGTGTCCGATAGGGACTTAGCTCTTCCTCTACCGAATGCTATTGATAGACCTGGTATCTGATTGTCGCAGAACTCTTCTTCCTTGAGACTTCCAGGAAAATGGGGTCGCAGTCCACGTTGGCCTTTCATGATCATCCGACGATGATGATTGCTCTCCTTTTTCTGGGGAAATACCGATCCTATAAACGCGACTACAAGCATCGCACTGGCGACAACAGCGATCCCGTAAGTTTTCATAAACATCCCTTCATATCGTTATAACAGTAAAACCCACCACACAATCGTGCAATGGGTTTCAAAGAACGGCCTACCGATAATGATATCGCTAAGCTAAGGATAATTGGAGGAAGTGTCAAGTCCATCCGACCCGCGATGAGGACGAGTCGGCTTCGAGCAGCCGGCGGATTGGCTGGTTTTTTAACGTTATGGAAACCGTGCGCGAAAGTATTGAGCGAAATCTATAATCCTTTTCAAATGACGTGAACATCACTGCCATCGCTGTTAGCTGCCGTTATTCAAGGAGAGCCAAAACTTATAAAGTTGTACAAAGCTTGCATTAAATGTCTGACACAATCATTTAATCACATTTTGTTGTTCTTAGTCCCTTTTCCCTCAAACGACTTCCACCAGTTATTATCTTTCAAATTTTCACATGTGACAACCAAGGACATCCAGTCATCACTGAAATTCCACGTACATCGCCAAATATCGACTTTACCATTCGGATAATATGTTTCTCCATTTTCTACGCAAGTTCTTTTTCCGGTAAATATGGGTGTTGAGTTAAGCCAACTTCCATCATCATAAAATATATGAGTGGTGCATATTTTCTTTATGGGGTCGTAACCTGTTATTTCAGCTCCATTTTGTGTGAAGTCTTTGGTTTTCCATTGATGTAAAATCTCAATCGCATAGCCATTTAATATTCTTTTACCTTCAAGAGTCCAATGTACGTGGTAGGAGGGTCCAGATATACTGTCTCGTGCTTCCACCTGGATGTTCCAGGTTCCAGAAAAAGCATCCAAGACACTATATTCAGGTCCTGCTTTTTGAGAATCAGTCTGCCCGAAAACGTTCATAAAGCAGATCATGATTGAAAGCAAAGTAATTAGAGATAACCTTTTCATTGTACCTTACCGACTTGATTTTAAGTTGAATATATCAGGCGCTCAAATGACAGCCAGTTTGTTTTGTTAGCGTTTTCACTGCTTGTTGAGAAAAGCCCGCACAGTATCAAAAAAAGCCGTAGGCTGCTCAATCCAAGGGAAATGTCCACAGCGGTTGATGAAGACAAGCTTCGAATTAGGATAGGTCTGCGAGATGATATATGGCATGGACTCTCCTACCTGGTCTTGCCTTCCCTGAAGAACAAGCACAGGATTCTTGTAGGTTCGGCTCTTTTCGCTTATATCGGTCTTATCCATGTCACGCGAAATGAGATTGTCCACATAAGGGTTATACTCCTCGTCTTTGATTTGTTGACTAACGAGCAACGATTTTTTTCGATCGTAGAAATATGCCGGCAGGACGGCCTTCTGTTGTTCTACCGCTGCATGTCGAGGATCTTTAGCTACGATAGTTGAATCCTCCCAGTACCTGCTAAGGTCTTTATCGGATGGCAATAGCCTGCACCAGATGTTGGCGTCATAGTACTTCCACAGGCCTGCATTGAACCCAGCCGAACCTATTAGCACGAGCGTTGATGCCGAACTGGGGTAAGTGCATGCATACGCCGACGCAATGAAGCCGCCGACTGAATGGCCGAGCACAGCCCATTGTTCGTATCCGAGGGACTTTCGGAGATATTCAATATCATCGATAGTCAGGGAAATTGTTATTGTCGTAGTGTCATAGGTTGCAACGATAGACTTGCCTGTGCCTCGTTCGTCCAGAAGGATACACCGAAAGTATTTCGAGAGCCCCTGCGCAAGCGGCGTGAGATAGTCGGACGAAAAGCCTGGACCGCCGCTTAAGAGAAGAACGGGTTTACCATCGCCGAGAATCTTGTAGTGTATCTTCGCCCCGGCATGGTCAACGATCTGGTCTGAAGTCTGAGCATGTACGCTAGACACGAACAGAAAGCAGACGATGAGTAAGGTTAACTTTCGCATGTGTGTTTCCTTTGACTAGGCTTCGTGAAATCGACATGAGTGAGTAAAACAAACTCAGCTAAATTCTGCAATGACGCAACATCGCCTTCTCACATATATTCAGTCGCGGTCCCAGAATCCCACCACCACCCACAACCGGCAATAGTAGCTGCGCGAGCGCGGTGATGAGCTTTTCAAGGATCTTGTAGTGCGATATGGTTTGGCCGATCATTTCTATTTGAAAAGGTTTTCTATTACCACGATTTCGTCCCTTGTTCTGTTTTCAGTTGCGCATACATATTGGCTTTCATCCCAACTTAACTTCAAACTGGTGATACGTTTCAAAAGATCGCATGAACCCCTGACCAGTTCCTTTCTTCTATCCGGGAGCCAAATTCTCCACAGATCTCCCCTGCTTGTATCACAACACAACAGAAATCGAGCCCTCCCATACCCGCCGCCCAAAAGCCAGGCGTTGGGAACACGCCAGTCAAATATCTCCGGATCTATACCTCCGTCTTTGTTCCACCTAGAGATCGGTATAAACCGCAAAGGATTTGATCCAGCATTTTTGTGGTAATCATTATACAATACATATTCGCCGTCATCAACGAAGTGGGGTTCAATCGAATCCGCTGCGATTTGGATTGGAAGCCGACCATCAAGGAAGGCCCGAAACCACTTTGTGTGATGATCTGTTGATACCAATAGCGTAGAATCATTGATCCATTGGGGTGGCGTCGAAAAATGCGGGAACACAAGCCGGGGCTGTTCCATTGTCCAAGGAATCAAACAAGGACAAAGGACGGCCATCCCCTGCATCGTAGTGAGCCTTAGTAATTCGGCGCGGCTGCTGCACGAGGTGGACCGATGCCTTAGGGGTGAGCCAATAATTTTCGGTGCATCTATCTTTTCACGGTCAGGCTGTCCAACAATCTAACCATTTTGTTCTGAATTTCTTCCAGATCCGCCACGGATGGCGTGAGCGTCAGGGCAACATATCCCGCCGCAAATCCAATCTTCGCGCTTGCGATGTTCCCGGAGGCAAGGCACGATTCATAGCCCTCGTTCAACCTCAGCCTGGAAGTCCTCAACATTTCCTTTCCAAAGCTCGCGTAGATCTGTGTCCGGGATCTCTCCTGGTTTTCCTGGACGGTGGTACTGCCCGTTGAAGCCGGCGGGTACAACCTGGCAATGGCTCTATTGTCGGGCGGCGGCGCCAAGTTGGTTCCGACCGTATTTTTGTCCTTGGGATAGAAGTCCGAAATTCGGTCTTCGAACGACCTGACATAGTCCATCGCGGCAATGCCGGTGCTATCGTTGCCCAACAGATATTCCAGCCCCCCCCTGATTTTCTCTATGTTCTGCGATTTGATATCCATGGCCGTGATGCGTGCCGAATTCGTTGGGGGCACGCTGCAGGCATATGCAAGGAGGCTCACGCACAGTACTCCCAACCATTGGGGACTGAGAGAGATGAACTGGACTTTTATACTCGATGAGTTATCGCGCTCTTTCGTCATATATCCTCCATCAAAGGTCAATGGGTTTTCTTCCATCTATTTTTTCACGGTAAGGCTATCCAACAACGTTGCCATTGTGTCTTCAATTTGTCCCGATTCACTCACCGGCGGCTTTAGTGCCAGTACGATGTACCCTAGCGCAAAGGCTTTCTTGGCGTCCCCGATGTCGCCCGACGTGATATATGATTCGTAGCACTTGTTCATTCTCAACATCGTGGTTCTTGACATTTCTGTGCTGAAGCTGGCAAATGATCGCTGTCGTGCCTTGTTCTGGACCTCTTGTGCGTCTGTCGGCGGAGTGGGTCTCGGTCGAGGAAAGTAAAGGTCTTCAGGCGTCGAGCGATCCTCCCCCACCATGTTCTTGTCCTGAGGATACATCTGTGCAAGTTGATCTTCAAACGATGTTACATATCTCATTGCCTCAGTGCCGGCGCTATCCCTCCCAAGGACAGATTCCAAACATGCTCTTATTTTTTCAACATTCTGGATTTTGAGATCCATTACTGTGATAGTCGGTCTCGTAGGTTGAACACTGCATGAGTACGTCAATAAACCAACGAGCATTATTGCAGTCAATTGTCGCTTCAGACCGAAACGAAAAGGTTCACACAATGGTTGTGACATACATCCTCCATGAATAATTCGCACTATAATGACGAATCAGGAATAAAAAAAAGCTGTCGGATCTTTGGTATGTCTCAGGGCCAAACGACAGAACTCCATACGAGACCTCACCTATGATCCTCTCCTAACAGGAGAGGATGGAATAGCTTTGCACTCATGTCGCGGATGCCTTAACGCCCTCTCCTCCAAGGGCTACGGGTGAGGTCTGATCAAACTGGATCGCCCGATAATTTCCCATATGAGACCGTACCGAACCTTTCTATCACACCTTCACGAAGCTCTCTTTTTTGAGATGACAAACCGGACACTCATCACTCTTGTCGGAATCGAACACATACCCGCATCCCGGACAAAGCAAGTATTCCACTCTGGGGACTCTTCCGTGTTGATTGATGGCATCGAAAAACAACTCCCGGTGCCTCGCATCGACTTCTCGAGCCATCTTAAACTGGCGGGCGGCGGCGGAGTCTTTTTCCACGGCTGCGGTCCTGATCATGCCGGGATACATCTCGTCGTACTGAACGTCCTCACAACTCAACGCCATCTTCAACGTTTGAGCAGTCGTACCTACAGCGAGCCGTTCTTCCGGTGGCATTACGGGCTCAACACCGAAACTCCGCAGAAGTCTCGCATGATTTCCCGCACGAATCTCCTCCGACCGCGCGACTGCCCGACAGAGACTGGCAATGGCCGCGTTCCGTTCCTTCTCTGCCTGTTGAACAAACAACGTGTACCTTCTCACATACGTGACCGCCTTCGCATAGGCCGTCTGGAGGTTCTGAATCGTCGCCGCCGGCTTCGCGCCGCTCCTAACTTCCGATTTGTGGCATCCGTAAATAATAAACAGCGGCATGGCTGCAAATAGCAGGGTAAGGCAAGATCGTGCGGAGGGATATCGAACATTCCTACAAGCATCTGGTTTCATGACCCACATCTCCTTTCCTGAATTTGAATAATAAAACATGTCTTTGAGACATCCTCAGAAGACCATCATTCCACTATTCGCTCTCAGCGAGAATTTTCCCGGGGACAGGACTCTCCACGTCACTGCCTTCCGGGGAAACCATATTGCATATATCAAATTGCCCGCCTGATTTGATATTTAATGGTAAGAACATTATAATGGAATTGCAAATAACACGACATGCTGTGCGAAACAAATGTCCATTGGATGACGACGACGTGCCGCTGCGAGAGAAAATTGTCTTTTGTACCTCGTGCGGCGATATGCTGGAAGACTTCTGTTTCTCTCCGGAGGCCGAAGATCTCGCGGCTCTCCGAGAACACATTGCAGAATGCAAGAAGAACGGAAGGTTTTCCGGCGATGTGTGTGCGAGATTCTTCATCGCCAGATCCAACGGTATAGCATGATCCGTCCCGACACCCTTCAAGACTGGCTTTCGCACCTTTACGGCTCTGACCGGGAGATTCTTTCCCGGCAGACACGACGATGGAGCGCCCTCGTAGAGGATTTCCACAGCAGGTTTGGCACTGCAGACCCCCGCCTTTTCAGCACTCCGGGCCGCACCGAAATCGGCGGCAACCACACCGACCATAACCACGGCAAAGTGCTCGCCGCAAGCATTAATCTCGATTCCATAGCGGCCGCTGCACCCTCGCCCGAGAAGAAGATTCTCGTTCACTCGGAGGGATATACCCAGCCGTTTTGCGTCAACCTGGACGACCTCGCGCCGGCGGCTCGGGAACGCGGAACAACGACAGCACTCGTCCGGGGGATTGCCGCACGCTTCCGGGAACTCGGATACAGGATCGGGGGATTCAATGCGTGTGTCACGAGCGATGTCCTCGTCGGCTCGGGGCTGAGTTCCTCGGCATCCGTTGAGGTGCTTCTCGCGACCATCATGAACACGTTGTACAACGACGGCAGGGTCGCCCCGCAAACGATCGCATTCATCGGGCAATTCTCCGAAAATACCTACTTTGGAAAACCGTGTGGACTGATGGATCAAACTGCGTGCGCCACGGGGGGAATGATCATGATCGATTTTAAGGATCCGGACACTCCGCGTGTCGAGAGATTTGAATTTGATTTTGCCGCCGCGGGCTACAATCTGCTCGTCGTCAACACCGGCGGACACCATGCCGATTTGACGGAGGAGTACGCGTCCATTCCCAGGGAAATGAAATCCGTAGCTGCGCAGTTCGGCAAGGAATGGTGCAGGGACATTTCCAAAGAAGATATCCTGAAGAACGTCCGCCGGCTTCGCAAGGCGGTAGGCGACAGGGCAGTGTCGCGGGCACTTCACTTCATCGACGAAAATGAGCGTGTGGACAGTCAGGTAGCCGCATTACGAAAAGGAGACGTAGAAACCTTTCTGCGCCTCGTCACCGAGTCAGGCCGGTCCTCCCACCAGTGGCTGCAGAATTGCTACGCCGCCGGCAATGCTTCCGAGCAGGGGGTCGCCCTGGGCCTCGCGCTGACCGAACAATTCCTGAGAAAAACCGGATCCGGCGGGTACCGGGTACACGGCGGCGGATTCGCGGGAACCATCCTCGCCTTCCTGCCGCATGAGAGGGTCGGTGAGTACATTGCCTTCATGGAATCAGCCTTTGCCACCGGCTGCGTCAAGCAACTAACGATCCGTTCCATCGGAACGACCTGTTTCATGGAGCAAACCGTTTGAAACATTTTCGAAAGGTCCCCACATGACCACTATCGGTCTATCATTCAACGACTGGCTTGTTATCGGAATCTATTTCGCATTTATCCTGGGGCTCGGGTATTACCTCAAGCGATTCACCAAGAGCCAGGAGGATTTTTTCATCGCGGGAAGGAAAAACAGCGCCTGGGTTGCGGGAATTGCATTCCTCTCCGCAAACCTCGGTGCGCTGGAGCTGCTCGGCATGACCGGCAACACGTACAAATACGGAATGTACGTCGCGCACTTTTACTGGATCGGCGCGATTCCGGCAATGCTGTTCCTCGGCATCTACATGATGCCGTTCTACTACAGCAGCCGCATCCACTCGGTTCCCGGCTATCTGAAGTTACGCTTTGACGAGCGCACCCGCGTGCTCAACGCTTTCGCATTTGCCCTGATGACGCTTCTTGTCTCGGGCATCAATCTCTACGCGATGGCGCTCGTCCTGCACACGTTCCTGGGCTGGGACTGGAATATCAGCATGTGGGTCTCGGCGGTCACCGTCGGCGCCTACGTCGCCATGAGCGGCTTGCTCTCGGCAATCTTCACGGAAATCGTCCAGTTCTTCCTGATCTGGTTCGGACTTTTCCTCGTTTCTATTCTGGGCATCATCGAACTCGGAGGAGTCGGCGCGGTGTTCACGAAAGTCCCCTCCTCCTTCAACACATTGTGGTCAACCTCCGCCGACCCTACCCAGAACGGCATGGTCATCACGTGGGCGGGCATCGTCCTTGGACTGGGATTCGTTCTTTCTTTCGGGTATTGGACGACGGATTTTCTGGTCGTGCAGCGTGCTTTCTCCGCAAAGGATCTACGTTCAGCACGCATGACACCAATCATCGCGTCGTTTTTCAAAATGGCCGTTCCCTTCATCGTCATTATGGCCGGCCTTGTCGCGCTTGCCCTCGCGAGAGACCCACAATCGGGATTTGCTTTGTTGCATGACGGCGGCCAGATCAACTACGACTCTGCTCTGCCACTCCTCATCCAGCGGTACTACCCGAGCGGATTGATTGGGTTGGGAGTCACGGCTCTGCTGGCGGGATTCATGGCAGGCCAGGCCGGAAACGTGAGCGCCTTCAATACCGTCTGGACGTATGACATCTACCGTTCGCTCATCAACAAGAACGCCACGGATGCTCAGTTGTTGAAAATGGGGAGAATTACGACGGTCATCGGCATCATCATTAGCGTAGGAACTGCCTACTGGGCCAAGACTTTTCCGAGCATTATGGATTATATGCAGGCGATCTTCTCGTGGGTGAACGCTCCGCTCTTTGCGACCATGCTCCTCGGCATGTTTTTCGTCTGGATTACGCCGGCCGGGGCATTCTGGGGGCTCCTCGCCGGGATGGGATCCTCCTTCGTCCTGTTTCTCGCCCTCAAGTTCCAGTGGATAGGAACCGCAACCTTGACTCTCTCTCCGGTTGCCAGTGACATGGCCGCGAATTTCTGGCGGGCGTGGTGGGCCTGGTTGATTTGCTTCAGCGTCACCATCATCATCAGCCTGTTCACCCGGAAAAAACCGAAGGAGGAACTCGTCGGGCTGGTGAAAGGCCTCACCGCGGAGACAATCACCGAACCTGTGCCGTTCATGAAGAGACCCGAATTTGTCGCGATTCTCTCTCTTATCATCCTGACCGTGCTCAATATATATTTCTGGTAAGGAGAACAAGACCATGAAACCAATCTGGTATTTTGTCGGACTGCTACTTTCGGTCCTGGGAGTGATTGTAACGATCTCGGGGCTCTACGGTCTCGCGAATCCCCCCGAGCAGCAGAAGGTTCTCTGGAATCTTCACGCGGATATCTGGTGGGGAGCGATCATGATCGTCGGCGGGGTGATTTTCGTGCTGGCAAACCGGAAGAAGACCGTCCGGTGAACGATGGTTTTCGTTTGACATGGTTTTGTCGATAAACCTGTCCCCGGAGAAGTGCCTCAGTTCGAAGAACTGCCGCACACAATTTACCCCCTCTTGTATTCTCCCCCTTGAGTGAGCAGGTAGCTCTGTATCCGACCCCAAAGATGTGCGCGTTCGAACTCACCCTGTGGTCCCTCTCTAAGATTAGAGAGGGACGCTGGCCATGGAAGCGCTTCCCCTTCTCTACTTGTAGAGAAGTCGAAGATCCCGCCTTGGCGGTGAGGGGCAAGGGGATGAGTTCGGAGTGGGTCGGGGGAAGCCGAATCGAGCAATGTCACCGCAACTCCCCCCAGCCTGCGCGTCCAGAACGTTGCCGAATAAAATTTGGGAACGAGATGAAACTAAGCAGGCAAGGCATAGATCCCGACTAGAAGCATCCTTCGACTTCGCTCAGGACAGATGTCGGGGTTGACGGATTGGCGTAGTTCCTGGATTGCCTCACGGAAGGTGGGGTTAGCACAGCACTCAAAAATGAAATTGATGCACTGCCGTCCCCGGACGTAAGCAGTTCTTGAAGTCCCCCCTATGGGTGGATAAAAAAACTCCCCGGGGTAACGGGAATCGTCCCCGGGGAGCAACGGGTTGAGCCAGTTCCGTCTATGACATGACCTTCATCGCCTCTTCGAGCGCTTCGCGGAACGGCTCCGCCTGGTTATCAAAAACCATGACGCTCGACCGGGAGAATTTCTTGTCTCCCTCCTTCGCCTTCTTGCTTTCCGCAATGGTCAGGTACTTTGATTTATTCTTCGCTTCCTTCACGTCGATGAAGTACGTGCGGTCGCCGGCTTTGATGATTTTTGAAAATAGTGCGTCCATGGAACCTCCTCTAAATATGTGTTATGATTGATGGTGAATTTATGGACGGCAAGAAGAGGAAACACTTCCTCTGCATCGGGAGGGCGTCGTCTCTGAGAGCAACGGTGAATATAATGAAAAATCGGAGTCGTGTCAAGAAGAGAATCCCGAAAATCACGTCAACCGCCGGAGCGAATGAGAGGGGAAGCGCCTGCCCCCTCAAAACCGGAGAAATCCTCAAGAAAAGGGAAAACCCCCGGCGGTTTTTCCCACCGGGGGCTTTCTCTCTACATCTGCACTCAACTGCTTTCTAGTACATATCGCCCATTCCGCCGCCGGGGGGCATCATCGGGCCGTGCTTTTCCTTCTCGGGCTTCTCGACGATCGTTGCTTCGGTCGTCAAAACGAGAGCCGCGACGCTGGCCGCGTTTTCCAACGCAATACGAGCAACCTTTGTCGGGTCGATGACGCCGGACTTGATGAGGTTCTCATATTTTTCGGTTTGCGCGTTGAATCCGTAATCGTCCTTACCTTCCTTCACTTTATTGACAATGATGGAACCCTCCAAACCGGCATTATTCACGATCCAGCGAATTGGCTCTTCAAGAGCGCGCCGGACGATTTCGATTCCGATTTGCTGGTCGTCGTTATCAACCTTAATGCCGTCAAGGGCACTCAACGATCTGAGATAGGCAACGCCGCCGCCCGGAACAATTCCTTCCTCGACGGCCGCGCGTGTCGCGTGCAGAGCATCTTCGACGCGAGCTTTCTTCTCCTTCATCTCGACTTCTGTCGAGGCGCCGACTTTCAGAACCGCAACTCCGCCGGAGAGCTTTGCCAACCGCTCCTGAAGCTTTTCCTTGTCGTAGTCGGAAGTTGTCTTCTCGATTTGTCCTTTGATCTCGTTGATGCGCTTCTTGATGTCATCCTTCTTGCCGGCGCCTTCGACGATGGTCGTATTGTCTTTGTCAATCGTGACCTTCTTCGCGGTACCAAGATACGACAATTGAGCGTTCTCGAGCTTGAAACCTTTTTCGTCGGAAATGACGGTACCGTTCGTCAGGACGGCGACATCTTCCAACATCGCCTTCCGCCGGTCACCAAATCCCGGAGCTTTTACGGCACACACTTTCAACGTGCCGCGCAGCTTGTTCACCACGAGCGTCGCGAGCGCTTCACCTTCAAGGTCTTCCGCGATCACGAGGATGGACCGCCCGGCCTGTGCAATTTTTTCCAAAATCGGAAGCAAATCCTTCATCGCACTGATCTTTTTGTCGTGAATGAGGATGTATGGATCCTCGAGGACAGTTTCCATCGTGTCGGCATCCGTCACGAAATACGGCGAAAGATAACCGCGGTCAAATTGCATTCCTTCCACCCATTCGACAGTCGTCTCCGTACCTTTGGCCTCTTCGACCGTGATGACGCCGTCTTTGCCGACGCGTTCCATCGCGTTGGCAATCAGCTCGCCGATCGTGCGGTCGTTGTTGGCTGAGATTGCGCCGACCTGGGCGATCTTCTCTTTGTCGTCGCCAACCGTTTTGCTCAGTTTCTTCAGTTCACTGACGACCTTCTGCACTGCTAAATCGATGCCTCTCTTGAGGTCCATTGGATTTGCGCCGGCAGTCACGTTTTTCATTCCTTCACGGACAATCGCCTGTGCAAGAACAGTGGCCGTCGTTGTGCCGTCACCGGCAACATCGGAGGTTTTGCTGGCGACTTCACGTACCATCTGGGCACCCATATTCTCGATGGGATCCTCGAGCTCGATCTCTTTCGCAACGGTTACGCCGTCCTTTGTCACCGTTGGTGCACCAAATTTCTTATCGATGACGACATTGCGCCCTTTCGGACCAAGCGTCACTTTCACCGCATCGGCCAGCTTGTCGACACCCCGCTTCAACGCGGCGCGCGCCTCTGACTCGAACGTAATTATCTTTGCACTCATAATTCTTTAACTCCTCTTATGTTTAAGCTTTTTGATTTCGTTGAAACGGGTTGTTTGCCTGACGTCATTTGAAGCGACCTCTTGTCTACACAACGGCAAAAATGTCGCTTTCGCGCATGATCAGATATTCCTGACCGTCGAGCGTGACTTCAGTCCCGGAATATTTTCCGTACAGCACTTTATCGCCGACTTTCAACTCCATCGGAATGACCTTTCCGTCGTCTGCCTTCCGACCGGGACCTGCGGCAACAACTTCTCCAACGACAGGCTTCTCCTTCGCCGTGTCCGGAATAATAAGCCCACTCTTGGTCTTTTCTTCACCCGGCGACGGCTTGATTACAACACGATCTGCTAGGGGTTTAATCTTCATATAAACTCCTCCTAAATGATTGATTTTTGATGAATTAGAATTGTTTTACCAAAGAAGAGATTGCATTTCGTAGCCATTAGCACTCTCTTTGACAGAGTGCTAACAATATACCATAGTTTAGCCGAAAAATCAAGTCTTACCGCTGATTACGCTGATACTACTGATGCTGCTGATAACTGATGACAAACGCCGATCGAAGATGGATGATGGAAAATTATCCACTTGAGTCAGGGTGGTCTCCGGAAGAACCACCGAGAACGATCACAAATTCACCGAGGACTTTATGGTTTGAGAAATGGTCGATGGCATCGGAAATCCGGCCCCGGACAACTTCCTCGAATTTCTTCGTCAACTCCCGCGCGACGGCGATTTCACGATTGCCGACATGCTCATGGAGCTCCCGCAATGTTTTGAGAAGTCGATGAGGCGATTCGTACAGAATAATTGTCCGCTCCTCGCTCCCGAGTCTCTCCAGCATCGTTTTCCTTCCTTTCTTGACAGGAAGAAAGCCTTCGAACACAAATCGTTCGACCGGCAGCCCGCTCACGATGAGCGCGGCAAGAAATGCCGAAGGACCGGGAATTGCGACCACCGGGACAGATTCATCCAGCGCTGCACGTACGATCCGGAACGCGGGGTCGGAAATTCCCGGCGTTCCGGCATCCGTCACCAGCGCGATGGATGTTCCGCTCCTGAGCTTGGCGATGAGGTCGGGGGTACGACGTGCTTCGTTGAAGCTGAAAAAACTGACCAGAGGCTTCTGGAGGTTGTAATGATTCAAGAGAAACTTCGTCTTGCGAGTATCTTCCGCCGCGACAAGGTCAACACCCGACAGGATGCTGACCGCACGAAACGTGATATCCTCCAGATTGCCTATCGGCGTGCTGACGATGTAGAGTGTGCCAGCGATGACTGATTCAGACATGGGGTGGCAATAATATTATGGTGTCCGGCAAGGGTATTTGATCGCAAGGGCTAGTTGGGATGACATCTCTCCGTCTTGCCGATATGTTTCTGATCGGCATCCGGACGTCAGCAACGTAATCTCAGTTCAGACCCTGACCAAAAGCGCGTCAGGATGACGTCAAAGAATATTAAGGTGATCTTCATGTACTTCTCCTGAAAAGCCCGCGCTCTTCAGGTTCCTCAATCCCTTGCGGAGTGGAAATCGATATTGACCGTTCGGTGAGAAACTTTTGCAATGACAGGAGGCCGGCCCTTGAACTGGTTGCGCTGCACGATGCGCTTCACTTTCGCGATAAACTTCTTTTCGATCCCGAGCGGAACCAGCTCTTCATCGGTCAAACGTTCGTCGACCATATAATAGAGAAGCCGGTCGACCTGCTTATAGGTAAAACCCAACTCGCCCTCATCCGTTTGTCCCTGCCAGAGATCGGCCGACGGTTTTTTCTTGACAATCTTCTTGGGAATTCCGATCGCTTCCGCTAACTGCCAGACCTGCGTTTTGTACAAATCACCGAGAGGATTAATAGCGCAGGCAGTATCGCCGAAGAGTGTTCCGTAACCCAACAGCACCTCCGTCTTGTTGCTCGTCCCGACCACAAGCGCATTTTCCCTCGACGAGATGTCGTACAGCACAATCATTCGCTCCCTGGCCATCACGTTGCCCTTACGGATGTTATCCATCCCGGGACTGTTCGCAATGAACGGGTCGACCATCGGCGTGATATCCACCGTTTCACCGCGGATGCCGAGCTGCTTGACGAGCAGTTTCGCGTCCGCCGCACTCGACGGGTCACTGGTTTTGTAGGGCATGTTGACGGCAAGGACGTTTTTCTTTCCCAGGGCCTCTGCCGCAAGCGTGACGACCACCGCTGAATCGACCCCACCGGAGACACCGACAACCCCCTTTTTGAAGCCGGCGGTAGAAACCTCATCGCGGATGAAGTCCACAAGGAGCTTTCGCACAATGTCCGTGTTCAGTTTCAGATTGGCTGTTGCTTTTCCCGACGTTTCCATACGTATGGAAGATAGCGAAAATCTTGCCTGATTTCAAGAAGATGCTTCGGTTGATAAATCCGGCTCGATTTCCTATATTGCTTCAGGTTATGACCACGAAGCCCTTGCACGCAAAGCCCATCGGTGTCTTCGATTCCGGCATCGGCGGCCTGACGGTCGTTCGCGCCCTGACGCGGCATCTCCCGCATGAGAACATCGTCTATTTTGGAGACACTGCCCGGGTTCCGTATGGCTCGAAGTCCCCGCAAACGGTCCGCGAATACGCGGCGCGGGATACCGATTTTCTGATGAGCCATGACGTGAAAATGATCGTCGTTGCCTGCAACACCGTTTCCTCGGTAGCGCTTGACGTTGTGCAGAAGCACGCCAATGTTCCGGTCGTCGGCGTCATCGTCCCGGGCGCGAAGGCTGCGGTGGAAGCAACGAGAGGTAAACGTGTCGGTGTCATCGGGACGGTGGGAACGATCGCGAGTAATGCCTATACCAACGCGGTTCATTTGCTCGATGCTTCTATCACTGTGGTCGCGCAGCCGTGCCCGTTGTTCGTTCCGCTCGCCGAAGAGGGCTGGATCGACCACAAGGCGACAGAGTTAATAGCGAAGGAATATCTTTTTCCGATGAAGCTTCAAAAAATCGACACTCTCGTCCTCGGATGTACTCACTATCCGATTCTCAAGCAGGCCATTGCGGCTGTGTTCGGTGACGGCGTCCGGTTGATCGATTCGGGCGAAGCTGTGGCGGAAGAAGTGGAGCGAATTCTGGAGGAGCGCGGATTGCGCAACCCGAGCAAGCACAAAGCGAACGTCCAGCTTTTCGTCAGCGATATTCCCCACAAGTTCGCGGAGGTCGGAGAGCGGTTTCTCGGTCACACCCTAGGAAAAGTTCGGAGAGCCGACGGATTCTTTTGATATGATTTCACGCTTGACCATTCTTCATCATCAACCGCCAAACTGACGTATGCCGGTCAAAGAAATTCTTCTTCTCGGAAACCCAATCCTTCGCAGGAAGTGCGAGAAGGTCAGGAACTTATCTCATCGTTCCGTTCACCGGACGATCGATGACCTGCGGGACACGCTCGCCGATTTTCGGAAGAGGCGGGGCTTCGGCAGCGGCATTGCCGCTCCGCAAATCGGCACCTCTCAGCGAATCATATTCCTCAACCTGGACGGACCCTTCCCGCTGACTAATCCCCGGATCGTCAAACGTTCCCGGAGCCTCATGACTTTGTGGGATGATTGTTTTTCGTTTCCCGATATTCTGGTAAAGGTCAGACGGCACGTCAATGTTTCTGTGGAATATTTTGACGGGCAGGGGAAACGGCACACGCTCACGGCCGCCGGAAGGCTCTCGGAGCTCCTCCAGCATGAAATTGACCACATCGACGGGATTCTCGCGCTCGACCGGGCGATCGATTCCAAGCATATTATCCTTCGAAGCGAGTGGAAGAAGATGATGAATTCTCAAAGAACTGCTTTCTGATGACGAGGGGATTCCTATGGCGCTGCTTTCGGGAGAGATAGATAAATTGTGACGGTATCTGCGAGGACGAGGTGGTCACAATTTGTGACCACCTGCAAAAGATGAAGCTGCTGTTGAAAGAGAAACGCGAAGGGAATAGAATAATTTCCCGAACAATCTCATACAAACCCTCACCCTATAATCCCTCTCCCATCCTTCGACTTCGCTGAGGACAGGTTTGGGAAAGGAATGCTCCCGACGCAGTCGGGGACAGGGAAAGGGTCAAAAGAGAAACAGTAATTTTCCTAATTCATGACACACGAACAAATTCTCGCCATCTTCAAGCAAACAAACGCACTGCTTGAGGGCCACTTCCAGCTAACTTCGGGTTTGCACAGCCCTCAATACTTTCAATGCGCGAAGGTCTTGCAGTACCCCCGGCATGCCGCGACACTCTGCGGAATCATCGCCGGGCGGTTCAAGAGCGAACACATCGATGTCGTCATCGCCCCCGCGCTTGGCGGGATTGTCGTCGGCCAGGAAGTCGGACGACAGCTTGAAGCGCGGACTCTGTTCGCTGAACGAAAAGACGGCATGATGCAACTGCGCCGCGGGTTCGAAATCAAACAAGGCGAACGCGTCCTCGTGTGTGAGGACGTCATCACAACCGGCGGCTCTGTCAGTGAAGTCATCACCATCGCGAAGCGCCTGGGCGGGACGGTTGCCGGCGTCGGAGCAATCGTCGACCGGAGCGGAGGAACAGCAGCGATTGAAAACCTCTTCGCCACGATTACCATGAAGGTCATTACGTACACTCCCGACAAGTGCCCCCTGTGCGCGAAGGGTGTCCCGATCTCCAAGCCCGGCAGCAGAGAAAACAATCCTACCGGAAAGAATGCCTGACCAGCAGCTATCATCGAGCCTGATCACCGACAGGATCATTCACATTGTCAATCCCGATGCACCTCAAGCTCCTCAAACGAAATAGACTGTACGAGGGAAAAGTGTTCAACGTGGTCGTCGACGACGTCCAGTACGACTCAGGACGGACGGCGATCCGCGAAGTCGCGGAACATCCCGGCGGTGCGGTTGCCCTAGCCGTCTTCCCCGACGAACGAATCATTCTGATCCGGCAGCATCGTTACCCCCTCAATGAGTTTCTGAGGGAATTGCCGGCCGGCAAACTCGACAAGGGCGAGGATCCTCTCCACTGCGCGCAGCGTGAACTCGAAGAAGAAACGGGCTACCTGGCGAAAGAATGGAAGAAATTGTTCGCGATTTACACCTCTCCGGGGTTCTGCACCGAGGTTCTCCACATCTACCTTGCGACCGGCCTCTCGAAATCACCGGGCGGCCGGAAACTCGAGGAAGGTGAACAAACAATGACCGTCGAGATCGTTCCTCTCACGGAAGCCGTCGACATGATCGACCGGAAAGAAATCGTCGACGCGAAGTCGATCTGCGCCATCCTCCAGGCCCTCCGGACATTGCATCGCAAATGAAAAGAATAATTAGCTCAAATTCGAAATACGCAACATTCACTAATTCGCAATTGACAATTCGCGATTCGATATTCCCAAATCCTCAATCCGAAATCCCAAATCCGCGACCCGAAATACGCAATATTCATTAATTCGAAATTGACAATTCGCTCTTCGACATTCCCAAATCCCCAATCCGAAATCCACAATCGTCAATCCTCATGAATCCTACTGAAATAATTCTCAAAAAACGGGGCGGCGGCAAATTGTTGCGCGAGGAACTGCAATTCCTCGTGAAGGGGTATCTCAATGGGGAAATTCCGGATTACCAGATGTCGTCGTTCCTGATGGCAGTGTACTTTCAGAAAATGGATTTTGAAGAGACAACGACGCTGACCGACATCATGCTCCATTCCGGCTCTGTTGTGAACCTGTCGCGCATCGCGGGCGTAAAAGTCGACAAACACTCGACGGGCGGTGTCGGGGACAAGGTCTCTTTGATTCTCGCGCCCATAGTCGCCGCGTGTGGTGTGCCCGTGCCGATGATCTCCGGTCGCGGACTCGGTCACACGGGCGGCACACTCGACAAACTGGAATCGATCCCGGGCTTTCGCACCAGCCTTTCTTTATCAGAATTTGAAGCTGTCGTCGCGGAAGTGGGAGTCGCGATGATCGGACAAACCGGGGAGATCGCCCCTGCGGACAAGAAAATGTACGCGCTCCGCGATGTGACGGGAACGGTGGAATGCATTCCGCTCATTGCCAGCAGCATCATGAGCAAGAAGCTCGCGGAAGGCATCGAGGCGCTCGTTCTCGACGTCAAAACCGGGCGCGGGGCGTTCATGCGCACCCAGAGCGACGCGATGGAACTGGCAAAAATTCTGATCGCTGTCAGTGAAAAATTTGGAAAGAAGACCGTCGGCTTTCTTACCGATATGAGCCAGCCGCTCGGATATGCAATCGGCAACTGGAATGAAGTCGTAGAATGCATCGATTGCATGAAGGGAAAGGATGTTCCCGACCTCATGGAGCTGACCTACGTGCTGGGCGGAACGATGGTGAACCTCGGCGGAAAGGCGAAATCCGTCGAAGAAGGAATGGGATTGTGCCGCGAGGCAATCCATTCCGGCCAGGCATTCCGTAAGTTCGTGGAAATGGTGGGCCGGCAGGGCGGTGACATCACCTTTGTCGATCATCCCGAAAAATATCCCGGCTCAAAAATCGCGGTCGAGGTCAGGAGCTCTTCCGCGGGCTACGTCGGAAGTATCGATGCCCTCGAATGCGGGTTCTCGAGCTTGATGCTGGGCGCCGGAAGAACGAAAGTCGACGACGCGATAGACCCGAAGGCCGGAATACTTCTGAGAAAGAAGGTCGGCGACCACGTCGAAAACAACGAGGTTCTCGCTCTCCTCACGACGGACAGGAAGGACATCGTGGAATCCGTGCGGCAGCGGGTAAAACAGTCTTTCGTTATCGGTGCTCAAAGGACGGCTCCCCCCCAACTCGTGGTTGCAATGCTAGACAAATCGGGAGTCCATCCGAGGCCTGCTCAATAATACATTTTGAAAACTCAGTGAATTCTTTTGCCTTGATTCTCGGATCAAAACGACCCGACGGAGAAGAAAAATAGTTGTTTTTTTCCGGAGGTTTGTTTACCTTGCCACGGTTCATAATAAAGGACGAATCTCACTAACACAAGGTTGTAGAGGTGTATTTATGGATAAACAGGTACGCGTTCTCCTCGTCGACGATGAAGAGCCACTTCTGATGGCCCTGGGCGCCGAATTACAGGAAGCGGGGTATGAGGTGGGCACAGCAGATGACGGGGATGTTGCGATCGCCCTCCTCCAGAAAGAGCAATTCGATATCGTGTTGCTCGACATCCGCATGCCCCGGGTGAACGGCATCGACGTCCTGAAATTCATCAAGCAGAATACTCCGGCGACCAAGGTGGTAATGCTGACCGGTGTCGCCGATCTGAAGCTCGCGATGGACTCGAAACGATACGGCGCTGAGGATTTTGTTGAGAAGCCGTACGTCCTGGAGAACCTCCTGTTCAAACTCCGGCAGCTAAAGAAATAGTTTACGGCAGCGCTTCCGCTCATCCGGTCCCGCTGGATTCCCGGCACTGATCCGGATAGTTAGGAAACTTTCTTTCGGAGTGATCCTACTGCCGTTATAACATCCAGCATCTCCTGATGTACCAATCCGTTGCTCGCAACAATTTCCTTGTCATAGATATTGAATGCCCCGCCGTTGAAATTCGTCAGCATCCCTCCTGCTTCCTGAACCATCAGGGCGCCGGCTGCCATATCCCATGGGTTGAGGGCAACCTCCCAGAACCCTTCGTACCGGCCTGCAGCGACATAGGCTAAGTCAATCGCCGCCGAACCCATGCGGCGAACGGCCTGCGCCTTCATCAGGAAATTCACAAAATGTTCAACGGCGTTATTCGGATTCTCCACGATGTTATACGGGAAACCGGTAACAAGAAGACTCTTGCTCAGTGTAGGTATCTTCGAAACGGATATTTTCTTCCCGTTGAGAAAAACGCCCTTCCCTTTTTCTGCCGTGAAGAGCTCGTCGAAATTGGGGTCGTAGATGACTCCGATAATTATTACCCCCTTATGCTCCACGCCGATGGAAACGCAAAACACGGGAAAACCGTGGGTGAAGTTGGTCGTCCCGTCCAGCGGGTCGACGACCCACCGGTAGTCCGAAGTGCCCGCTCCCCCGGCTCCGCTTTCTTCCGCGAGGATCCTGTGCTGCGGGTAATGTTTCCTGATCAAGCCGATGATGATTTCTTCCGATCGGCGGTCGATTTCGGTGACGAGGTTCTTCTCCTGGTCCGCCTTCTGTTGAATTTCACGCATCTTCCCTGAATGCATCTTGATGAATTTCCCGGCCTCTCTGGCGGCTTCGACGGCAATGTTGAGCATGATGGTTCCAGAATACTCTAGAGTTAGAGAATAGTGATTTTCCTGCCTTTGTCCTCGCCAAACAGGATCTTCAATCGCTCCATGTTCTTTGAGCTCACGCGAAATCTGACCACCACGTTATTCTTTTCATAACGCTCTTCAAGGATTTCCGCTATTTCATGCAGCTTTGCGATGGTCCGGTAGTCGGATTGTTTCACTCTGATGGTTTGCTCAACGGCATCGTGTTCTGCAAGCTCAAGGAGTTTCGACGTGAGTGATCCGATGTTGATGCTGCGCGTCGCGGAGATGCTCACGGAGGGTTCGTACGTCTTGGACAACGCGGTGAGGACGGAACGGTCGCCGAGCCGGTCGATTTTGTTGAACACCGTGATCGTCGGTTTGTCGGAAGCCTTCAGGTCTTCCAGTGTCGACCGTACAACCTGGATCTGTTCCTCATACCGCGGATGGCTGACGTCGACGACATGGAGAAGAATATCGGCTTCGATCGTCTCCGAGAGCGTGCTCTTGAACGACGCGATAAGATGGGATGGCAATTTCCTGATGAAACCGACCGTGTCGGAAAGGAGAATTCCCTTTGTCGGCGACAGGGCAACGTGACGCACCGTCGTGTCGAGCGTTGCGAACAAACGGTCTTCGACGAGCACCTCGGCGCCCGAGAACAACTTGAACAGGGTTGATTTTCCGGCGTTGGTGTAGCCCACAAGCGCGACCCTGGTGAAGTCGCCCCTGTTCTTGCGCTGAACGACCCGTTCCTTGTCGATGCGGTCGATTTTCTCTTTAAGCATGCCGATGCGTTTCCGGATTGCGCGGCGGTCGACCTCAATTTGCTGCTCACCCGGACCCTTTGTCCCGATGCCGCCGTACTGTTTGGAAAGGTGCGTCCACTGTCGTGTTAATCTCGGAAGCGTGTATTGAAGCTGGGCAAGCTCGACCTGGGTCATCGCCTCTTTTGAACGTGCCCGGGAAGCAAAGATGTCGAGAATCAGGCCGCTGCGGTCGACGATCTTGCATTTGATGATCTTTTCGAGGTTCCGCACCTGAACCGAAGAAAGGTCGTCGTCAAAAATCACCAAGTCGATATTCTCTTCACCGACCAGTTCTCCGATTTCTTCGGCTTTCCCGCTGCCGATGAATGTAGCGGGATTGATTCCGCTCCGTTCCTGGGTAATCTTGTGACAAACCTCGGCTCCGGCCGTATCCGCGAGCAGAATCAGCTCTTCCAGGTATTCTTCAGCCTGCGCGCGTTCTCCACGGTCGGTGAGAACACCAACCACGATCGCCCGTTCTCTTCTCGAAGTTTCTTTGAGCTCCATAGTCTACGACCCCGTTGTTGGAAACAATGACTGCGCTTCCTTCTTGCTGTCGCGGGCGACGATCATTTCAAGCAGCGCGAGCAGGAGCGCCAGACCGATCAGGTACTTCCACAACTCCACTCCGAACCGGGACTGCACGACCGCAGCTTGCACTTGCTCACCGTGTCCGAGAAAGTGAACGAATGATGATTGAACACCGAATCGTTTCCAGAACTCGGAAAGCTCGTCGCCCGAAATCCGCCTTCCGTCGGACTCCCGCGCGTCCACATTCGCTGCGAGAACCGATACCGGCGTTGAACCGTTCCGGACTTCGTAGATTCCCGGAAGCATAAGTTTTCGTTGTATCCATCTCCCTTCGGAGGATATTGCCGTCTTCCTTCCCTGCGGGGAGGCTGTGCCCGATGGTCGTACGAATTCCTCGCTCCCGTCGGGAGCCACAAGTGTGAATTGACCCCTCGCGGTCGTCGCATTCCCCGAGAGTCTGATGAAAGCCTCATCGCCCACTGTCGAGGATGCCTGGGACTGCTCGCGCGACGAAACGTAGAGGACCGACCGGTACATCAGGGGGACAAAGATTCCCTTCAACTGGAAATCGGACCACGAAGGAACCGGAGCAACCGAGTAAAAAAGAATTTTACCTTCACCGACGTTATGTTCGGAAAGGAATGGATGCCCGTCGCTCAGCGTGATGATCGACCGGCCCCGAATTCCGGTTTGCCGCTTCAGTACGGTCAGGATTGCCGGCGATTCAATCGCGCGCTTATTGCTCTGCGCACCCTTCCAGGAGTTTTCAAAAACCGTTGCAAACAGAGGATGGTCGAAATCGATGTTTTGAAATGAAATTGTGCTCTGCGCGTCGAAGGACATCACAGTTTCAACGGGCGGCACAGACAATGCCGGTAGAAGACCGGCATTGAAATCGTTCGATTGAAAATCGGAACCGGGGAACAAGATCAACCCGCCGCCGCGCTCAACGAAATCCCTGATGCGGTCGCTCGTGCCCGATGATAATGATTTCGTGCCCATCAGGACCAGAACATCGATGTTCTTCAAATCCACGAAGGAGAATTTCTGAGATTCTACGTGTTGCACATTGAGCAGCGAGTTCTCCCCTTCCCCGGTCTTGGTCTCGAGGGCAAGGAGAGGATACCGGGCCTCATCCTTGGTATTCGAAGAGATTGTAACATTAATGCGTTTCGGAATGGACATCGTGAAGAACCGCGTGTTGTCTTCCTCAAAAGCGTCGTTTTCGAGTTCCACATATCCTTTGAGGAAACCGGACCTTTTCGGAGTCAATGTGAAGTTTACAGACGCAGAGCCCCAGGGCTCGACCTGGACATTGCCCTGGGCGGCGTGGACGCCGTCGAGAAAGACGCTCACAACATAATTGCGCAATGCCGAGCTGCTGAAGTTTCTGACCGAAGCATACACAGTAGCCGGCTTGTTGGTTTCGAGTATCTTGGTCGTCACTTCAACCGAATCAATTGTCGCGTTTGGAGCGACTTTCGTCCCTATATCGGCCACAAAAAACCTGACGCGGTCATCAAAGAGAGCCGGCGTGCGGGATTGACCCTGTATGCGGTCGACGGGAAAAAGGGTCCGCTGGAGGTCACTGATGATGTACACCTCTTTGTTGGCATTTTTCGATTCCGCGAGGAGTTTCGCGGAGAGGCGTATAGCGTCTTCTATCGGCCGGCGAATCGGCGAGACGCGAGATTCTCGGATCATCGTTCGCAAGGCATTAAAGTCGTGGGTTGCCGGTTCGACGGTGGCCTGAGGAAGGTCTGACAGCTTTATGAGGAATGCCTCATCCCCTTCTTCGAGTAAATCGATCAAACGTCCGACTGTTTCCTTCGCTTGTTTGAAGAGCTCGCCGTATTCATCCGCCGCTTTCATGCTGAATGAATCGTCGAAGATGAACACGACGGAAGAATGTGCGTGCGTGCCGATATGTCCGACCAGCGACCCCTGGAGCGCGGGCCGCGCAAAGGCAAGCACGATGAGGACGACCAGCAGGGTCCGTATCAACAGCAGGAGGATTTGTCGGATTTTCAGGCGCCGGATCTTCGTTTGCTGAAGCTCTTTCAGAAACGTCAGCGTACTGAACTCTATCGTCCGGAGTTTGCGGAGGTTCAGCAGGTGAAGGATGACCGGGATGGCTGCGGCGACAAGCCCGAAGAGAACCAGCGGATTAAGAAAGGTCATTCCCGCAGCAAAGGAGAGATATCGTTGCGAATCTGTGTGTTCGAGTTTTCAATACTATAATGAGCCAAAAAAAACGATAAAAATCAAGGATTGCCATTGCGTTGTAGAAGCGTTCGAAATAGTGAATCGAACAAAGACACTGCACCACTCTACTTCAATTGAAAATACATCAACGCAACGGCGGCAGCGCTCATCAGGAACAGCGTTATTGATCCGAGAATATTTGACCATCTCTTGTTGGTAAATTCTCCCATTACCTTCTTGTTGTTACCAATGTGCATAATGATGGCAATCATTACCGGGGCTGTCAATCCATACAAAACAGCGGTGAAGATAAGAGCTCGTATCGGGCTTATGCCCAGAAAATCCAGAGACAATCCAACTATGAGCGACACAATGAGTGTAATGTAAAACCCTTTGGCTTCGTGAAATTTTTTATCTAATCCTTCCTTCCAATTGAAAGTCTCAGCCAGGATGTACGAAAGTGAGCCGGCCAAAACAGGTATTGCCAGAAATCCTGTCCCGATGACACCGATAGCAAAGAGCACATAGGTAAGTTTGCCTGTCAATGGTTCCAATGCTTTTGCCGCTTGTCCCACAGTATCAATTTGTCTGATACCGGCGGTATACAGTACAGCGCCCGTTGTAAGGATTATGAAAAACATAACGAGGTTTGAAAATAACATTCCGAAATCAATGTCCATCTTCATATCGCTCAAGATTCGTTTATTGATTATAACTCTCTTATGGCTATGAGAAATGTCTTCCGCTTCCATGGTGGCTTGCCAAAAAAAAAGGTACGGAGAAATAGTGGTACCGAGAATGGCGACAAGTACGACAAAAAAAGTTCTGTTCAAATGAATAGTAGGAATGAAAGTATTTTTCATGACTTCCACCCAATCCGCATGCACCAGAAACGGAACCACGACGTACAGAAGCAACGAAAGGCAAAGCCATTTTAACACAACAGCGAGTTTTTGGTACGGAAATTTGATAATAAAGGAAATCAGTAGAACCGTAAAAAGTAAGCTGAAAACAAAAGTTGGAACATGAGGCATAAGTAAATTGGCGACGGCCCCCATTCCCTGGATGTCCGAGCCTATGTTGAGTGTAATAGCGGGAAAACTAAACACCGCCATGAGATATAAAATACTTTTCGGATATTGTTTCTTTAATGTTGCTGTCAGTCCCTCTTGAGTTACCATACCGATTCGCGCGCACATCTCCTGCACCGCAGCCATGAGAGGAAAAGTGATAATTGCAGTCCAGAGAGTTGCAAATCCGAAACCAGCGCCTGCCTGTGAATAGGTTGCTATTCCCGAAGGATCATCATCGCTTGCCCCTGTAATAAGTCCAGGACCAAGTATGCGCCAGGCTTTCTTAATACTTGCTGAAAGTGTCGTAGGTCTATTCAGCTTCGTTGAACAGTTTTGATGTGGATAGAATGGGGGATCTCCATGAGGTTTATTGTTACAATTTCTGCCAAAACTCGGTATCTAATGCCAGATCCCGCACACCATCGATCGCAAACTGAGCGCCGATGCAAATGAGAAGAAACCCCATTATCCGCGAAAGACTGTTGATTCCGTTTACGCCAAGGACGCGACGCAAAGCTCCTGCTCCCCGCAGAACAAGCCACGAGAGTATCGCGGTTATGAGGATTGCCAGCACTACCCCGGCATAGGCGAATACCTTGGCGATGCCATGCCTTCCATTTATGGATGACGACATTGTAATGACGGCCGCTATGGCGCCCGGACCGCTCAGGCTCGGCATGGCAAGGGGACTGAAGGAGATGTCCGTTTTCCCCTGTGCCTCCTGCTTCCCTTCTCCGGTAATCTGACCCTCGTCAGGAAATAGCATCCGGAATCCGAGAAAACTAATGACCAATCCACCTGCAATGCGAATGCCGGGGATGGAGATGCCGAAAGCAACCATAACAAGATGCCCCAACAGAAGAAATGTGACCAGGATAGCCGTCATGTAAATGCATGCCCGCAGGATCTGATTGTTCCGTTCTTCCCTGCTGAGATGGGCACTGATGCCAAGAAGAAGGACAGCCGTGCTAACGGGATTGATGATAGGGACAAGCGTTACCAGCGCGACGCCCACCCAGGAGAGAAAATCAACTGTGTTTTTCAAGGCATTCCTCTTGTACGTTCAACGGGTGTTGCTTTACGACAAATGTGCTCTTAGCATCCACGCCATTTTTTCATGTTGTTCCATCAGCCCGGTCATGAAATCGGCCGTGCCCACATCACTGTGTTTTTCAGCAATGAGCGCGATGTCATTGCGCAGCGAACGGATCGTGGCTTCGTGATCGTCCAGCAGGGTTTGTAGGATGTGATTCTGATCGGTGAAATCCTGATTGTGATCGCTCAACCGGGTAATCTCCGTGAAGTCTTTGAGCGACCCCAATGCAAAGTGCCCGAGCGCCCGTACCCGTTCAGCGACGTCATCGATAATGATGTCCAGTGCGTCGTATTGGCTTTCAAAGAACTTATGCAGCTCGATGAAGTTCTGTCCTTGAATGTTCCAATGGGCGTTGCGTGTTTTCGTGTAGAGCACGTACTCATCAGCCAGTAAAGTATTGAGGAGAAGTGCGACTTTTTTCAAGTGGTTCTCGGCAATTTCGATATTTAGTTTCATTGTGTCCTCGATTGGGAAGTGAATGATTATGACTTTAATTGATGTACAGGGAAATTGTAGCGGTTCTCTGTGAAGCGCTCATCCGTATGCTTCATCCCGCCAACCTATTTCCTTAGTGCCGCCAATTTTGTGAACAGGTCTATTTCCTCTTCGCTGAGATGCTCCGGCAGCAAGATGTCGACCTTCACCAGCAGATTTCCAAACTCATTCTTCTTTGGATAGACCGGCATCCCAAGTCCCCGAAGTCTGAGCTCTTTCCCGTTTGTCGTCCCCTTCGGAATATTGACTGTGACGTTGCCTTTCAATGTTTTGATCTGAGTCTTTCCGCCGAGGACCGCAGTATACAAATCGACGGGGAGGTCACGGTGGAGATCGTTTCCCTTCCGGTGAAATACCGGATGCGGCGCAATCTTGACGGTGAGATAGAGATCGCCGTTTGGACCGCCGCTTAATCCGCGTCCTCCTTTGCCTGCAATTCTCAGCGTTTGCTGGTCTGCGATGCCTGGTTTGATCGTTACCTTAATCGTTTGACCATTGAGCCGGAGGAGCCGCGCCGTGCCGTGATACGCTTCTTCAAGCGAAAGGGTAGTTTCTGCTTCAAGATCCTCGCCTTTGATGACAACGCCCGGTCTTCCTCGCTGCCGGCCGCTGCGTTGTCCGAACAGCATCTCAAAAAGATCATTGACACCCTCGTCGTTAAACATGCCATCGGGCTCCTGCGTGCCCGTCCGGTGCGTTTGCCCGCCGCGACCGCTTGCGTACTTCGACCAATCAAATCCTCCCGGCTGCGCCCCTGCTTCCTCGTAGTGTTTCCAATCCGCTCCAAACTGATCGTACTTTTTTCGTTTCACCGGATCGCTGAGGACTTCGTTGGCCTCGTTGATATCCTTGAATTTTTCTTCAGCCGCTTTGTCTCCCTTGGCCTTGTCGGGATGATATTTGTTGGCAAGCATTCGATACGCCTTCTTGATCTCTGCGGGCGTTGCCGTCTTTTCAACCCCCAATTCCTTGTAGTAGTCTTTGTAGGTCATGGTCTTACCGTTGTGCACTCATTCCCGACCCCTATCGCACAGGATATGCATCATCCGGCAACTCGCACTTGCGCGGTGCGCAGTAATTCATTGTTCCAGAGATAGCCGCGACGGAGTTCATCGACAACGGTTCCCGGTTCACTGCCTTCATCTTTCGCTATCGCCACAGCTTCATGCAGATTATGGTTGAAGAGCGTACCGGCACTTTCGAAAGGGAGAACTCCGTGCGACTCCAACAGCGCAAGAAGTTTCTTATGGATGATTCTTACTCCTTTCACAACGGGCTGCTCCGCGTCGCTCGCGCACTGCAATGCTTTTTCCATATCGTCGATGATATCCAACAGGGGAAGCATCATGACCCGTTTACCTTCCTCGGAAAGCTTATTGCCGTCGCGCTCAATGCGGCGACGATAGTTCTTGAAGTCTGCAAGTGTGCGGAGATTCCGGTCACGCTCATTTATGAGCTCTTCCTGCAATCTCTGGATTTCTAGTGCCAGATCAGCCGGCGGCAGCAGGTTCTGTTCGTTGTCGTTTATGTGTATTCCCATGGACCACCCCTTGTAATGTTCGTCAACTAACTTTCACAGGCTGTTTGCCGAGGCCCGCGAGACACGACGAAATCATTTTCTATGGCTACTGAATTGTTACTATCTGTCAAAATGAAAAACCCGCTTGCGCGACAAGTAACAATCGTCCTTTTCTCCCAACGGGTAAAAACGGGTCCAATTCCAGACCAATATTTATTTTTTTAGTAAAACCGAGATTGACTATTCGTACCATCTCCGCCAGATCCAGAAACATCGACATGGCAAAGCCGCCCCGACCGACTCCAACATCAACCGGTGAATTTACACCGAAAATTCCTATCCCGGCGCTGACAGGAAATCGATTTCCTGTTTGTGAACTGATAAAATACATCCGTACCATCGCGCTTGAGTTTCCGTATTGAATCGAATCATTGGCACGTGTATCGTACAACACTTTGGGGATGGCGAGTGAAAATCCTAATTCAATTGTCGGGCCTCTGACCCGAAAATATTGTGTCATAGTGTTCGAACGATCCACTGCGCCGATTTTAATAGTGTAATCGGGTTCGATATGGATACCAAGAATTGCCCAATCAGGCAGTGAATCTACCGGCACCAGCACTTGTTCAAGTTCTTCCGGACGGATATTGGCGTACGCACCGTAGGCGGTGCGATACTGAATGAACATTGCTCGATCTTTGTTGGGATTGCCATGACTCCGAAATGTTACTACACGTCGATCGTACGATGGAGCCGCTATGCCGTCTCGCAACAGTATCGTTGTCGTTATTCTAAGGAACTGGGGTCCCATGCGAAGCCTAATGCTATCGCGTTGAAACCGCACCTCAAGATTTCGAACTTGCTCGCGATCCAGTGTAACTGCCGTCCGGATATTGTTACTGCCGGCTGCGGGAACAATGCTGATGTATCGACTGAGTTGTTCAACATCTTGGTTTTCTTCCACGGTTACAACACAATCCGTTACATATCGAAATCGGCGCCCCTCGGAGTCCGTTACTCTAAGCCTGATGGGATATAATCCCGGCGTTACATTTTTAGGAATGACAGTACTGTATATAAGTCGTCCAATTGGTGTGAGCGTTGTTCCTTCGATACCCAGTATCGGAGTAATGATTCCCGCTGTCGCGGTAATATCGTTTCGTTGAATGACCAAAAGAACCGTGTCACCCGGAAAGTAGATCGACTTGTCGACAGAGATATCGATCCCTTCATCCTCGTCCGTAGACCGAAGAAGTACTGTAGCTTTCGACTGTGCATGGGCGCTGAGTATTCCGAAAGCACAAAGCAAAATACATTCAATGAATATTGATTTTAACATGTCATCTATTGTGGACTTTACTTCTTATTCTACCTTTTTGAAATCAATATATCCCCGCTCCACATCTGTGTGCAGTAACTGTACACGGAGTCTGTGACCAACATCTAAGCCTTCGAAGCCACTCACGAGTCTTCCTTCAATGGGGGGATGCAGAAGACGGACCCACGTCCCTTTTGCGGATGCGCCGGTGACGATGGCATCGAACCGTCGATCTATCCTTGACTCCAGTACCATAGCCGCTGCGGATTTTTCAACCTGCCGTTCAACCTTTTTTGCCACATCCTCATTTTCTGTACAGTGTTTTGCGAGCGTCTCCAAATCATCGGTCGCATAGGGCACGGGACCTTCCGCCATCGCTGCGTTCAGTAACCGCTGCGTGATCAAATCGGGATACCGGCGGTTCGGTGCTGTGGAGTGAGCGTAATCCTTGACCGCAAGACCGAAGTGTCCGGCAGAACTCCCTCCCGGAAGTTCCACGACATATTCACCAGCTCCCAGGAGCTTGATGACACTGAGAGAAAGATCGGGAAAGCGGAGAGGATCGGCGGATTTCGCAGATATCAAGAATTCATCCAGTGCTTTTGAATCGGGCACTTCAGGAAGTGTGAAACCCTGCTGCAAGGCAAGCTCGACGATTCGATCCCAGCGTTTTGGTGTCCGGACAACGCGCCGCAGCGACGGTAACTTTTTGGCTGCGAGGTATCGCGCCGTCACACCGTTTGCCGTGATCATGAAGTCCTCTATTATATCTTTGGCACAGTTCCTTTTTTCAGCTTCTAAGTCCTTAATCTCGTCTCCATCAAAGACCGGGCGAGCCTCTATTGTTTCGAGATCAAGCGCACCGTGCTCGTGCCGGAGGGATTTCAGCTTTCGGGCCACGCCGTCCTGGAGTCGGAGGTTTTCGTCGAGACCGTTGACTGTGCCGATAGCCTGCGGCATCGGCCCGCTCCCTTCCAGCCAACTGGCAACGCTGTTGTAGGCAAGCTTTGCATGATTGCGAACCGTCGCTCGATAAATATCTGAACTCTGAAGCGACCCGTCCCCGGCAATGACCATTTCAATGGCGAAGGCAAGGCGGTCTGATTCAAAGTTGAGAGATGTGAGATCGTTCGAGAGCTTCTCGGGCAGCATCGGAAATACTTGCGCAGCTGTATAGACCGAGGTGGTGTTGTGCTTCGCATGAACGTCAAGTGCTGACTGCTTCTTGACGACAGCTTCAACATCGGCAATGGCGACAAGGATCTTTACGGCCCCCTCAGGCATGGCTTCGGCAACGGTAAGCTGGTCCAAATCGCGCGAATCATCGTTATCAATGGAGCACCACGCAAGATTCCTGAGATCACGGGTCGATTCTTCAACTTTTTTGGCAGGCCCATGGATTCCGTTGAGCTCGGCAATCGCCTGAACAGAAAAATCCGGAAAAAGTCCTCTTTCCGTCATCACCCGGCGTGCAATTCTTTGCAGGATCGAGCGGTGTTGTCTATCGTCTGCATTTGTCATATTGTCACATTCCCGTGAAACCATGTCGTGATTTCTTGCTCGATGAATTCCGTCTTCCCGGCATCGCCATCATTCGCCAGCTTCAGATTGATGGTTCCGCGCGGTTTGAGATCCTTGACGGTCGCCGTTTCTTCCTTTCCTTAATGATCTGGGTGCTGCTGGTCACCTGGACCGTCGGCCGGCTTTACCGGCACCGTGTCACCCTGCAGGATGACCTCGTTGGCCAGGCTCATTCGCTTTGCCTGAATCGCCTTTGCTACCTTTGTCTCAGTGCTTTCCACCCTTGACACCCTTATCAGGACGCCCGGACTTCGTGGTGTGAGTGCCGAGCAGCCCCTTTTCGGTATAAGAGCCGACAGAGTTACCTTCCGGGCCGAAAGACCGCTGCACTTGCGGGACGCTGCCCGAATGGTTGACCGTTACGGTAACCACGTCTTGGTCCGTGTTGCCGCCCGCGCCAGTCACGGTCACCGAGATCCTGTGGTCGCCGTCGGAAACTTTGGTCGCGTCAAAGCGCGCGCTCCACATTTGTGTCGTGCCGATGCGGTCCATCGGCACTGCCAGTCCACCGTCGATCTGCATGGTTGCCGAAGCAACGCCCTTGTCATCCCAAACTTTGATGCGAATGTCGGCCGTATCCTTGACGATTTGTGAACCGCCGATCATGAGCACTTTATCCGGTGGTGAGGTGATCATCACAAACGGCCAACTCCCTATCTGCTTGAACTTCCAACTGACCACACCGTTATCGAGGTTGATGATTGAGTACCCTACCGGCCCTTCGGTCACCTCGCCGGTTGAGCGCGTGGCGGCATAGATCGTGTTTCCATCGTTAGCAATGTCGTTGTAGTGCGTGTGTCCTGCATCGACCATGATCACACTGTCACGCTGGATCACATTCTTCAATTCCGATGTTTGGGCATAGGAGTGCATAAAGATCACACTCTTGAGACCGGCCTTCGCCGCTATATCCAGATCATTGGTCAGCCACGAGTTCTGAGCATCGCTGATGCCGCTCATTACGTCGAGAAATACGAAGTGGTACTTATCCGCCGTGAAGCTAAAGTAATTCATTGGCTCCAAATACTGGTTGTAGAGAGTGGTCCCGCCCTTGTGATCGCGTTCGCCCGGAATGGCATACAGCGGCACCTGCAATTGATCCGTTGCTTGCTTGATGAGCCGGTACTCACTCTCGGTGTGATTATACGCGTTGTCGCCCGGCAGTAGCGCGAAATTCACGCCGTTCTTGAGATACTGATTGGTGGCTTGGATGATTTCCTTGAAGTCGGCGTAGTTCTGCTGATCACCCGTGGTGATATTCAAGTCACCGAAGTGTACCCAACTGACCACGCCAGGATTAAGGATAGTCGTAGTCGCACTGAGGGCGCCAGGATTGACCGGGGTCGGCCCGGATGGGTTGGACACTTGCGCGGTCGATGTGCTCGTGACGAACATTGCGGCCGCAACCACCACAAACGCCAAGGTATACATTGCTTTCGGTTTCATTCTAATACCCTTTGTTTTGATTTTGGGTTCTGTGTTGCTTAAGAAAATGTTTTTGACGATTCCGTCGTGACAATATGTACGACGATGACTCTTCCTCTAGAGAGAACATCCCGGACGGGCAGATTCTATTTCAGAAAGCGTTGTCGAACTTTTGCAACGATCTGGTTATCTGTCATCTTATCAACTGTTTCGATGCCAACGATGCGCCCACCGAGCTCTTCGCCCTCGAGACGTGTTCTGAGCTCGACTTTTGCCTCGCCAGGACCAAGTATCAGTATGGAATCTGCACCACGAATACACGTGACTACTTTCTTGTAGTACGTGTTGAGATGCCCCGTAAATCGGTTGTCACGCTGATCCTCTGCCGAGTCCTCCTGCGCTGCTCCGGAATACCGGACATGTTTCTCCATGTGTGATGTTATTTCACGTATTTTTTCTCCTCTGTCTCTGAGGCTTACAATGACCGCCTTACGGTGGTCTATCCACAATCCCACATTACTCTTCATAGGTTGCTCCTATATCTGTTAGATTCACCTGTCGAAATCGAAAGTGGATAAGCCTGCACCGCACTACTTGTACCGAGCGGGCTTACGCACAAGCTTAGTTCATAGGCTTTCTTTTTGCATGCCGCAAACTCGCGCAACTGGCGCGCATTAGATCTCTCGGCAAACTGACCGTTATAGTTTCGAAATTATCTTGCGTAATTCTTCCTTGGTTTTTCCAAGTTTATTCTGCAATCTTCCCAATTCTTCGATACAATAAGTGGATAGCCACTTTCATTACTTATCTGGAAGTAGTTTTTTAGGAAATCCAACTACGTCTGCAATGCCGTTTCGAAGAGCAAACCACACATACTGGAGAAAATAATCTCCCGGATCCCGGGTGTATTTTATTTCGCCGATCTTCATTACGCCTTTTGCATCCGGCATGTTGGTCCCGCGGATAATAAATATTTTACCAAACAGGGAAGAGATCCGGTCGAATATTCCTTTATCACTTCCGGTAGTCTTGTTGAGGATGACAATGGAGACGTCTTTGTACTCGGCCCTCAAGGTACCGATGGCATGCCCCGAATTAACGTTGACGCTGTATGTGGCAGACTGAAGGGTTCCGGATTTAATACGACGATGTTCGCCTGCTTCAATGAAGCCATTTAGTTCGGTAAGATCCATCGTGCTTAGCGAACCGGAGTATCGCAAGGAAAAATCCCTTGATGTGAGGGGAATTGCCATAAACAGTTTCATTGTGCCGGAATTCAAAAAAAGTCCCTCCCCATGAATAATTGTTGTGTCAGTTCGAGCTGTATGATTAGCAATTCCACTTACTGAAACATTGACTTTATTAAATGTAATCACACCGGGTTTTGCTCCTACAGCATACCTCTCGCAATATTTCAACCCCCCATTTCTGACTGTCACACTATCCACTTTAACTAATTCCTTCACCGAAGATAGGGCTTCGTTCGGCATCTGCGGATTGGATGAGTTCCTGTCATAGGGCTTATCCATGTTCACCAGAATATCGGCAAATAATTCATGCAGAGTAATGCTTCTGGCACTATAGATGTTTCCTTGAAGCGAGGCGAGACAATCCAAACCCATTATTCTTATTTGAGGAACATCAAAACGGAACCTGGTTTGCCTGAATTGACTCTTCGCGAAGAATTGTTCATCGTCAAGTAAAGAACAATACTTAATTGAATCGACCGTCATTTCAGAATCAGGTACCGATATATGCAACATCGCAAACCGAAGTCCGGTCTGAGACTCATGAAATTTAACTGCAATGTCTTGTGCATCGATTACGGAGCTTGCAAGAGTATGAGGAGTAACATCTCTTTGCAGAAGAATTTTCATCCAACCGATTCCGCTAACGGAGAATGAAGCAACACTGCATGTATACGCAGAGTGGCTCGTCTTCAGTGTTATAGAATCGCACCCTAAACGATTCTTCCAGACATTGTAATGCATGGTACCAATGCGTATGGAGGATCCCGGGTAAGCATCTGCAACGGCTTTCGTAATACGGTCTTTTAGCAATGCGTTGATAAAAGGATCCGGAGAGAAAATGAATATCACTACACAGATGAGGATTACAGCACCAATAAAAAAACCTGCATACTTGACGACTTTCAGCAGCGATAGTTTTCCCCGCTTGAATGATGCATTTTTGGTTTGTGGTGTTTTCATGATCGTTCTTTCTTCTTCTTCGAGATTGGTGGAGAAACTTCATTGAAATCTTCTGATCCTAGCAACACAGCAATCCATCGTGTGTCTTCATTCGCCTCACAGGCAAGCTTGAGGGTCATCGTGAGAGGTACGCAGAGGAGCGCACCGACCACACCAAGCAGGCTTCCCCAAAAGATCAAAGACACAAAAACGACAAGCGTAGACAAGCCAAGCCTGCGCCCCATGATCCTTGGTTCGACAACGTTACCGATTATGATGCCGGTTACCAGATATCCGGCGGCAGCAAGTGCAGCAGAGCCTTCTCCAAGTTGAATAAGGGCAAGGAGAACGGCGGGAACGGCCGCGACAATAGAACCCACACTCGGTATGAAGTGGAGCAGAAATGCCAGAAATCCCCACAGGACGGGGTAATCTACGCCGAGAATGGACAGCCATATCGTTATCAGTATGCCCCCGATCAGGTTTATCAACGTCTTGATGACCACATAATGTTTTATATCATTGACGAACATCGTAAACTGCGGAAAAGCAGCTTCAGGGTTATCGAGAACGGAGCGAAGCTTGGTCGGAAAACTTGAGGCTTCAAGCAGAATGAACATGACGGTGAACAGAATCAGGACAATATTGGAAAGCACCGAACTCAATGATGTGAACAAGGAAGCAGTCAAGTTCATCACCGCCCCGGGGTTGACATAGCCGAGGAGGACTTCGTCGGTAATTGTGATGCCCTTCCTTGCCAACTGCGCCTTGATTGCAAAAAGCATGTCATGTATGCGAGTCTGGTAGGAAGGCAATGCATTGGAAAAACTGTTGAGCGACGCGCCTACGACCACACCGATACTCAGCAGAAGAACAACCATAGCTGCCACTACAATCAACACAGCGGCAACAGAAGGAACGCCTTTCCGTTCCATCCAGAGTACCGGCACCGTCCCGATGACAGCGAGAAAAAAAGAGACAAGGAACAAGACCACGACCGACTGTGCCTGATTGATACCCCAGATGATTACCACGATCGCCGCCGCAATGATGAGGAGGCGCATTATGCGATGAGAAGTATTCTGATCAGTCATAAATGCGTGCAGGGACAAACATTGATGGTTCCAATGGTCAAATCATACTCACAAAGGCAGCAAGCCCGGATAAAATCATCAGGACGCCGGCAATCCTATTGACCCATCTGAGTCCACTTGAGTCCAGCTTCTTTCTGAAGAGCGTGGCAACGTAGCTAAGAGTCAGAAACCATAGACACGAACCTGCAAACACTCCGAGGACAAGAGTGCACGCTGAGATGATAGTTAGCTTGTGTCCTAGCCCAAAAGCAGCGAACACGGCAACAAAGGCAAAGATGGTCACCGGATTCGTAAGTGCGAGGAGACAGGCGGAGACGTACGATCCCAACAATCCCTTGTTGTCGAAGGGGATTATGGAATCCTTGCGCCTCGCACGATATGTCCTTATGCCAAGATACAGGAGTATACTTCCTCCGACCAGACGCAGCCAAAAGTGCTCGGTAGCGATCACCTCCGAGACAAACGTGAGACCAAACGCAGCGATACTGCCGTACAGCGAATCTGCGGTTGCAGCCCCAAGGCCGATGATCAGGCCGCGTGAGTGCCCCTCAGCCAGTGTCTTGCGGATGCACAGTACCCCGATCGGTCCGATAGGCACCGCCATCCCAAATCCTATAATCAGTCCTTTCAGGAAAAAGATAAGCTCCATGTTCTCACGTTCCGATCAGCTTGTCGTCCTTGACACAGTCAGGATTGGCGCCGCAAACTTTCTAACAAAGGGGCAGCGCCTGAGAGCGAAGTCGGGTCTTCCACGCCAGGACCCCCTCTTGTGTTCTCCCCTTACCAGGGGGAGGACGGAAGGTGGGGTCGACACCGCACTCACAAGTGAAAATGACGCGCCACCGACGAAAGGATTGCTTTGTTCAGCCATGGGAATTCGATTATATTTTCTTCATTCTCAAATCAGAGATCATTGCAACGGCAGAAGCAAAATAGAAAATCACAAACCAGCCGATGCTTGCTCCGGCAAAGAAATATCCAAGGTAAGCAATCGTTGAAACTGTGACTGCGGCCAATACCGTCGGAACACCGGTGAACCCCTTCTGTTTATTTGTCGTGAAGTAGGCCAATCGTATTGCCGCCGCACTTATATTCAAGAATCCCGCAATATACATTGCAAGACCGTCTATTCCAACAAACCAACCGAACACAACCGAAGCGGAAACTGCCATGAAATCCGAGAAGCTGTCCAAGTAGACCCCTAGGACTCCTCCACCAATGCTACGTGCCAACTTCCCATCGGCATAGTCGAAGATGAATTGGGCGAGAATCAGGGCGTATGCTAACGCAAACACGCCTTTGAAGGAACAATACACCGAAGAAGAAACGCACAGAAGGCCAAGAAGAGTGGACAAGTCTGGCCAGCGCAGCGTCCGGAGTTGTTTGAATATCATGGTCTTCCTGTGACCGATCCCCGTCTCCGCAGGTTGTTCAAAAACATTGATGTTCTTATCCACCTGCGGCTTCATTTCATTTTCCACCATTTCCATGCCGATCTTGTTCGTCGTGTCTGTTAGTTTCGTCCGGGCTTATCGTCGCGACCCTTTGCTTTGCCTTTACCATTATCATGCTTTTGTTGCTTTACCCAGTTCTTATGTCCGGGGTGGTTTTTGTTTACAAAATATTTCGAATCACGGCTATCGCGGATCGGCTCCTGATCGTGACGACCTTTATACGAACCATATTTTTCTTGATACATTTTGTGATTTCGATACGGTGCCGGTTCATTCACAACTACCTTGTAAGATCTATACAAGTCAAAATCACGATACCGGGAAGGCAACGATGATCCGCTGACCCAGCGTCCTCTTTCATTATACCAGAATTTGTGCTGGGGAACATTGTAGTAGACTTCAATGTCGGGCAGGTAATAATATTCAACATGATCGTAACCGGTCGGACCCCAGATTGGTTGACGATCCAGATTCAGGTTAAGATTAACGTGAACCTGAGCACAGACGGTGCTCACCAGGATCACTACGGCGATTGCTGCAAGTATGTAGCGCATAATGTTTCTCCTTCGATAGTACATCTGATTGAAATGGCTCCGATCCCGATTATTGGGGATTCCGGCCATCTATAACTTCTGATTTCGGTATGATGATTGCATGTTTTCCTCTTATAAAACCATTCAGCAAATTGGCACAGACTCAACAGCATGATTACTATAGTAGAAACACAACGAAATTCATTTCCGGAAGTAAACATGCCTATTGTCCAAAGCCCGGCTGCCATTTCAGACTTATTCCAGTCCCTTCAGAAGAAGAATATAACCCAAATGAAGTGTGCTCGATTTCAATGCGATGAAGTTCGGGGATCATTATGCCGCATAATGCCCCTACTCCGAAACCAACCATTAAGTCGGATGGAAAATGCGCGAGTGCTCTCAACCTTATATATGCCAGGATAAGAGGCGGTATGGCTGCTGCACCATACACAAGATATTTGTTCCAACCCAATTGCGGATGGTAATCACAATACACCTTTGCGGTAAAAAAGGTGGCCGATGCGGCAGAGGCAACATGGCCGCTGTAAAGTGAATTCCGGTTGCCGCCTCTCATTCTCACGTCACTGGTACCAAGAGCATCGTAGTAAACAACAGGACGGAATCTATTTTGAAAAGTCGGTCCGAAAGGACTGTACAGGTATATATTATTTGTGATTAATATGGTCTCCGAATACATCAGAATCACGTTCAACCAGTCTTGCCTGATGTTGTGATCCAGCATTGTGAGAAGCGGAAGAACGACTATACCCCCAACCACTTGATCGGAAAGTTTATCGTAGTAACTCATATTCGAGGGGTCCAGATCCAAAGCCCAACGGTCAATTGCGGTAAAATCATTTCTATCCAATGTCTGTAGTTCTGCATTCGTCAGGTTCGGCTTGGCCGATATCCAGTTTACCCCCATTTTTTCGGTCGCAAGTCCCGCAATTAAGACACCACCTGTTACCCAGTAGTTAACATGGTAAGGATGAAATGTAGTATCGCTTCCGGGAGACTGCGAATACACTGGTTTCACCGGGCTGATAACAGCCAGCGAATAGACGATGAAATTGATAAGAATGAACCGATTTTTTGATTTCTTTGTCACCCTTTTGCTTCCTTTGAGCTAGTTCAGAACGGTTGCATTTCTTGTGACCATCGGAATTTCATTAGTGAAGCGCAATGCTCATCGCGATTTGGCCGGTGCGGCTACGGAGTTTACCGAAGCAACTGTGCGGCAGCTTCCGCAATCGACTAGCGGCATTGAACTACTTGCGCATCAAAATGAATATTCCGGCGAGAATGGCAAGTATTGCCAGTATCGTTCCCAGACCATTGAAAAATAATGCCGGGACAAGTGCTACCAGACCCGAGACTACGAGCCAGATGCCCAGCAGCAACATCCCTGCGTTCTTCGTGATATCCATGGACATATTCCTTTCCTTTTATTGAACGGATAATAGCCTTAATTAATAACAACACTCATATTGAAGAGAGGGGTGATTGACGTGCTTTGAATTTGTTTATCCTTTGCCTCATGAGTATCGACAACCCATTTGGCGACAAAGTAGCCGATGGCACCGCCGAGAAAACAACTCGATATCCAGTGTTTATCTTCATATACCCGAGAGATTGGAGTGATCGCAGCGGGCACGTACGCAAGTATCTTCAACCATGTTGGGCCGGCATTTCTGGAAAGAACAGTTGATACTGTAAATGCTGCGGCTGCATGTCCTCCGGGAAACGAATGATCCTCGTCGCTGAATGAGAATGGGTGATAACTGGATGAACCTTCGTTCATATCCGGTCGTGCTCTGCCAACCACAGTCTTTAGCACATAGATAATTCCGCCCGTATAAAGTGAGGCCTGGCCGATTTCATAGGCAATTTCCCTTGTCGAATTGTCATTCGTTATCAATGAATGTGCGGCAAAGCCGGCAAAGAGCACCACGGGGGTATACAGCTCTCCCCATATTCTGCCCGCCTCAATCGGAACGCTGTTTAAATAACTTCTGTCCTTGAGAGCTAAATCCCGAGCCGGCTGATCGGCAGTTTCGATAAGCACAAATGATCCGGCCCCCATCATCCCGAGTTTGAGCCAATCACTTCCGTCCCATTTCGACGGTTGTTTGACAAAATCGACCGTCTCATTTCCGAACTGAGAGAAATTGTATTTGTTTTGTGCGAACAGTGAAGATTCGCAGATGATCACGACGAGGAGTGATAAGAGAATTCTATGGCGCATTGTGTAATAGTACGCTCTGCGAAAGAGGAACATGTGGTCTGAGATTTTATGCGATGAACATTGAGTCATCATCGGACCTAATTGAGAGCTATCCTTATGGTGAGTGGAAAGATGGAAGACACGTGCACCCGCGATTCATCTTGTTCATGCAGATCTACAACCCAGGCTGCAATAAAGTAACCGCAAGCTGCGCCGGCAAAATCATCGGAGGTCCAGTGCTGATCCTGATAAACTCGAGAGACAAATGTTAGTACGGCCGGCAGGTACGCTACTGTTTTTAGCCAAACCGGTTTGGCGTTCCTTGAAAGAACAGTCGAAATGGCAAATGCAGCCGTATTATGCCCGCCGGGAAATGACTGATGATCCACATCAAAAAGTGATGAGAATGGGTGATATGAGTTGTGCCCTTCACCCGTATAAGGTCGCGCCCTGCCAAATCCCACCTTTAAGACATAATTCACTGCGCCGGCATAGAGCGAAGCCTGTCCGATCTCATAAGCAATTTTCCTTGTTCCCATGTCACTGGTGAGCATTGAATGTACGGCGAAACCGCCAAAGAGCACCACCGGCGAATAGAGTTCCCCCCACATTCTACCGAATTCGATCGGAACACTCTTGTCGTATCTTTGATCTTTTAGAACTGCATCGCGAATCGGCTGATCGGCTTGCATGATCAAATATGTGCCGGCACCTGTCAGACCAAGTTTTAGCCAATCACTTCCTTCCCATGCGGTCGGTTGTTTAATGAAACTCCCGGTCTCATTCCAAAACTGAGTGAAATCGTATTTGTTTTGTGCGACGGAGAAAGATTCACAGATGATCAAAACGAAGAGTGATAAAAGAATTCTATGGTGCATTGAGGAATAGTACGCTCTCCGAAAGAGGAACATGTACTCTGCGGTCTTATGCAATGAAGAGCATCGAGTCATCATCCGGCCTAATTAAGAGTTACACTGATGGTGAGTGGAAGAATCGAAGACACGTGCACTCGCGATTCATTTCGTTCATGAAGATCTACGACCCAGTCGGAAACAAAGTAGCCGATTGCACTGCCGATAAAACAACTCGATACCCAGTGCATATCTTCGTATACCCGGGAGACTGGAGTGATTGCAGCGGGCAAGTACACGAGTATTTTCAGCCATGTGGGGCCGACATTTCTCGAAAGGACAGTTGAGATTGCAACTGCCGCGGCTGAATGGCCGGAGGGAAACGAATGATAATCGTCATCCAATGTGAATAGGCGATAACTCGATTTACCTTGGTTCAAATACGGTCTTGCTCTTCCAATCGCACTCTTTAGTATATACTCCATTGCGCCCGCGTAGAGACAGGATTGTCCGATTTCATAAGCGATTTTCCTTGTCGAATTGTCATTCGTTATCAAAGAATGTGTGGCAAAGCCGGCAAAGAGCAGCACGGGGGAATACATCTCTCCCCATATTCTGCCCGCCTCAATCGGTACGCTTCTTACATAACTTCTGTCCTGGAAAGCCAAATCTCGAGCTGGTTGGTCAACAGTTTCAACAAGTAAAAATGATCCGGCACCTATCAACCCGACTTTGAACCAATCGCTTCCGTCCCATTTGGTCGGTTGTTTAATAAAACTCCAGGTCTCATTTCCGAATTGAGTAAAATCGTATTTGTTCCCCTCTACGGAATCCCGTAAAGCGGGATTTTGTGCGAAGAGGGCTGGTTGGAAGAAAAGGAGGAGGAAAAGTGACAGAAAGAATTTATGCCGGATTGCGTAAGAGCGTGTCCCGGGAAAAAGGAGAATTTTCGTTGAGTTTTTCTGGATGGAAGAATATGCTGTAGTCATGCGATTCAGTTAATAATTATTCTGACAGTGAACGGATAGACAGAAGACACTTCAACCCGGCTCTCTTTTTGTTCGTGTTGATTGACAACCCAGTCGGTTACAGAATAGCCGATTGCCGCACCGAGAAGATCATCGGAAGTCCAGTGGTAATCCTGATACACCCGGGAGAAGAGGGTGAATACGGCGGGCACGTACGCCAGAACTTTGAGGTAACCAGAAGGTGCATTTCTTGACAGAACGGTGGAGAGTACCAAGGCAGCCGACGAGTGTCCCCCGGGAAGCGAATGATAATCCTCGCCAGAAATCGTAAACGGTTGATAATCGGACCTGCCCAGATTCTGATTCGGCCTTGCTCTACCGACGGATTTCGATAGTATCTGGGTAATTACGGCCGAATAGATTACAGATTGCCCGATTTCAAAACCCATTTTTTTCGTGGAAGAATTATCGGTCAACCATCCATGTAAGTAGAACGCAACGGTCAATGTCGGAGTCACGTACGACTCTCCCCAGATTCTACCTCCCTCAATGGGAACGCTGTAGTAATATCGTTGATCTTTTTGGACTGCTGTGCGGATTGGCTGATCGGCTTGCATAGCTAAGAATGTCCCGGCGCCAATCACGCCCAATCTGAGCCAATCACTTCCTTCCCAACGAAGCGGCTGTGTGAAGAACCTCCCCGTTTCGTCTCCTAGCTGAGAGAGATTGTATTTGTTCTGCTCTACGGAATCCCGTATAGCAGGATTTTGCGCAAAGATGTCTGCAGCCCCGTAAGGGGAAAACTCGAAGATGAGGATGAGAAGGAGTGGTACAAGAAACCTATGCCGCATAGAGACATCCTTTTTTTTGTTCGCGGTGTGCTTCAGTTGATCGCTCTTTTCATAGTAACGAGCCCGTCGTGTTGTTATCCCGGAATTCAATCGCTCTTTACCAAAAGGTATGATGGTAGTCCTCTATTCTGCCATTCGCAAGTATGAATAATGCAGTTCATTCTTTTTCATGCTTGAAGGTTTCGAAGTAGAGGATCAGATAGACTTTCTCTTCGGTTCTTACGGAATGCACACTTGCAAAATCTTTCGGGTATCTATCGCTGTAGTAAATTTGATGTTCAAATCCAATGCCTGCTGTGTTGAATATTTTGAACACAATGCTGGGTTTGACTAATGCTATGTAACTATTTCCTGCAACTCCTACATAGGTATGAAGCCACCAGTAATAACCTACGATTGTGAAGTCTGCCCATTTGCCAATATTGACAGTGTTTTCAAGCTTTGCTTCCGTTCCGCCAACATAATCATAATCTCTGACTAGTGTAGTATCTGGTCCAAACCGCCGACTGAGTCCACCGAAGGGCACTAGACCAAGATGAAGATCAGTATAAAGACATGAACTCTCGCTCATTGGCAGCTTGGAAATTATACTGGGCCCAAAAGCCATTGTACCCAATTCGAACGTCCAGTTATCAAAATAACTCATGTGTTGAGACAATCCGGCTAACATTTCCAAATTGCCGGTTTGATAATTACTACCGCATAAAATTCCATATCCGGTTACAGCATCAACAATTTTTCTTCCCACTCCGAAATCCAGATCTGCCCGGACTCTGAAATAGTCGTAAGGTTTCCGCGATATTACTTCAAACGGGTTTCCGTAATCGAGAACAAGACCAAGATTAACGCTGTTACTTCCGCTCTGGAGTGACGTTCCTTCATTAATCCTATGATACCCGGCGGTTAATGTTATGTCAAGCGGTTCTTTTTGATATACTTCTTTCGGTGCCAACCTGGTAAGTTGCCCATGCGAAAGCCTGCTAAGAAACCTTGTAGGTGAAAGAATGGCAACAGCCGTTTCCCGGAAAAATCTCTCTGCCCCGGTTGCTTGATCGTCCAGAAGATCTGAGCCAACCCGGTAGAATATTTCCCCAAAGAATACGCCGTTGACAGTGGTAGCAATCAAATCATTACGTTCAGGTACTCCGGTCTCCCCAAAAATTTTCCACATATAACTGCCCAAAAATGTATATGGAATCGATGCCCAGAAATTGTATCCGTTCGTACGGGCGGAGTTAAAAAAGATGCCCCCGCCGTAAGGATGCATGAAGAAATTCATGCCAAATCTGTCTTGATCCCATTCCCACCCGGAGCCCCATGGCCAGCCCGCTTTCAAATTACGCCCCCAGGAAACAAAGCCCACATGGGTAAAGGTATTCTTCAGAATATAGGTGTCCGTTAGATTTGTGACAATATTAGATCCGACAATTCCTAAAAGAGGTCTCCATAAAGGCTGTCTCTGGTTAAATGCAGCGTCGTCATTCTGTAAATCACCGTGCCTATCGTATGCAGTGTCTTGCAACGAATGATTCTCAAGATTCGAATCCAAGGAAGAATGATATTCTGAGTCCAACCTATAGAGATGTTGTTCTTCCCCGTCATTCAGACTTGATGTTGAGTGTTTGTCAGGCTTTGCAAGATACTGCGCTTGAAGTAATGCTGAGCACATTACTGAAATAACCAAAATACATAATGTTTTCATTATTTCCTTTTACGTTGTGCAGACTTCGTATCTTATATGATCGTTCTTTTCATTGTAACGAGCCCGTCGTGCTATTATGCCGGAACCCAATTGCTCTTACTTAAAGGCATTATAGTAGTCCTCTATTCTGACATTGGCAAGCATGAAAAAAATAGTTCATTCCATTTGATGCTTGAAACCTTCGAAGAAGAACATCACATAGACTTTCTCTTCGGTTCTTACGGAATGTACACTTGCATAGTCTCTCGGGTATCTATCGCTGTAGTAAATTTCATGTTCAAATCCGATGCTTGCATTGTTGAAAAGTCTCAATGCAACTCTGGGTTTGACTAATGCTATGTAACTATTTGCTGCAACTCCAACATAGGTATGAAGCCACCAGTAATAACCTATGATTGTAAAGTCTGCCCATCCGCCAATATCGAATGTGTTTTCAAGCTTTGCTTCCGTTCCGCCGACGAAATCATAATCTCTGACTTCTGTAGTATCGGGTCCAAACCGACTGCTGAGTCCACCGAAAGGCACAAAAGCAAGATGAAGACTGGTAGAAAGACTTGAACTCCCGCTCATTGGCAGCTTGGAAATTATACTGGGCCCAAAAGCCATTGTACTTAATTCGAAAGTCCAATTATCAAAATAATTCATGTGTTGAAACAATCCGACCAACATTTCCAAATTGCCGGTTTGATAATTACTACCGCATAAAATTCCATACCCGGTGATATTGTCGACAATTTTCCTACCCATTCCGAAATCCAAATCGGACCGAACTCTGAAATAATCAAAAGGTTTCCGTGATCTTATTTCAAATGGGTTTCCGTAATCGAGAATAAGATTAAAATTAAGGGTATTACTTCCTGACTGGAGTGACGTTCCTTCATTAACCCTATGATACCCACCGGATAATGTTATGTTAAGCGGCTCTTTCTGATATACTTCTTCCGGTGTCAACCTGGTAAGTTCCCCATGGGAAAGCCTGCTAAGAAACCTTATAGGCGAGATAATGGCGCCGCCCAGTTCCCGGAAGAATCGATCGGCCCCCGTTGTTTGATCATCCAGAAGATCCGAGCTCAACCGGTAAATCATTTCCCCCCCGAATGCGCCGTTAACAGTAGTACTAATCAAATCATTACGTTCAGGTACCCCGTTTTCCCCGAAAATTTTCCACATATAACTGCCGAATAATGTATATGGAAGTGATTCCCAGAAATTATATCCGCTGGCACGGGCAGAGTTAAAAAAAATGCTCCCGCTGTAAGGATGCATGAAAAAATTCATGCCAAATCTGTCTCGATCCCATTCCCACCCGGAACCCCATGGCCAGCCCGCTTTCAAATTACGCCCCCAGGAAACAAAGCCTACACGTGTAAAGTCGTTCTTCAGAAGATGTGTGTCAACCACATTTGTAAGCACATTAGCCCCGACAATATAGAGAACAGGCATCCATAAAGGCTGTCTCGGGTTATGTGCGGCCTCGTCATTCCGTAAATCGCCGTACTTATTGTATACAGTGTCTCCCGATGAATGATTCTCAAGATTCGAATCCAAGGAAGAATGATATTCTGAGTCCAACCTATAGAGATGTTGTTCTTCCCCGTCATTCAGACTTGATATTGATTGTTCACCAGGCCTTGCACGATACTGCGCCTGAAGTAAAGCTGAACACATTACTGAAATAACCAAAATACATAGTGTTTTCATTGTATTTTCCCCTACGTTGTCCGACGCATTGGCACGAGAACGACCAGGCTTCGTTGTTGCCGTTAATCATTATCTTTGAATAAGTCCTTGATTGTTGTTCCAAGCGAATCCATATCATTACTGAAGTTCGTCTTGAACTCTTCCCACCTCGTTTGTCCATCGTCCTTATAATCTTCCAACTTCTGCCTGAGGTCGCGATTTTTTTGCTCTAACTCCGCCACTGCTTTGTTGTACTTCCTTTTGACCTTCGTACCGGCTTTTTCTATCTTTTCCTTGAATGCATCAATCCTCTTTTCATTGGCATCGATTTTCTGTTCAGACTCAGTCTTGAATGTCTGCCATTCTGCGCGATAGTCAGTTTGAGCCTTTTTCAAATCTTGTTCGGCTTGGCCTGCAGTGTCTTTGGAGGCTTCGACTTTCTGTTCTGAGGATTTTTTACAGCCCATTAAGAGCGTTCCTGCCATAAACCCCACGACAGCGAAGGTCAGAATGGTATACTTCATGGTTTTCCTGGTTAGTTGGTTAAATGGTTAACTGGTTAATTGGTTAACTGGTTAATGAATTTGGATGAGTGCGACGTTGTAATCGATCTCTGCACACGGGCGAGACTCACGCGGGTTTTCGTCCCCTAATGACGTTGACCAGGAGGACTACGATAGCGATTACCAGAAGAACGTGAAGAAAACCGCCCATGGTGTAGGAAGCGAGGAGCCCGACGAGCCACAGAACGACTAGAATGACAGCGATAGTATATAGCATTGCAAGTATCCTTTCTCTTTTGGTTTAATGCAGTAGCAGACCTTGGTCCGATCCCACTGTTGTTGAGATAGATGATATACTACTTTGCCACGCTTCCAGAACGTACATCGCGGCATTGACGAAAACAAACAAAACTCCGAGGATTGTATTTTTCACCGTCGGGCGCATTTCTCACAGACCTCCTCTTCGTGGCTTGCTTTTCACTCGCTCCGCCTCGTTCTCCATCACCGCTCATCGTGTATAGTAGTCGGGGATTTCATTGAGGTGTGCCAGTGCGATTTTGCCTGTCACGATCGGCTTATCGTGGGTAACATCCGTCTCCGGATCCTTCCGGCCATGTTCAAGCTCGACGTTCAAACCCATTGCGAATTGCTCGACGCCGAATTTGTCCCAGCGTATGCCGAGGGCATCTCCGATCTGCTTTGCTTCAGTGAAGCCAAACTGTTCCTTCTCGCCCACTGTTTGTGTGTCTGGAACATATGCCATAATTTCTTTCGTAGCGACCATTGGACAGCCCTTCCTGTTGACTATTCGTACCGGGAGGTCAGCGATTTATTCCTGCCGAGTACGAGAAAAGCACCACCGATCACCATCATTCCGATTCCGACGTACGGGATCCAGTTTACGGTGCGCTGGTTTTCCTCTGCCGTTTCGAGATCCTCCAGGTCCACAACCTTTTCTTTCGTGACGTTGGTGTAACCCGTGCAGAGTGTCGCCAACAAATCCAGAGTGAATAGGACAATGCCCGCTGTTTTCATAATTCTGATCCTCGCTTGATGTACAATTTCAGTTGTAGGAGCACTAGTGTCGCAAACCCGGTAACATGGACCGTACCGGATATTGACGTCGATTTCTGCTCTTGGTTTCGTTCTTCATGGCTATAAATAATGCAACCACGAGAGGATGTCGAAAAGCACCGTAAGGAGATCCTTCGTTTTTATCAATCCGAAAAACGCTGAGGGACGCGTGATGTTGAAGTCCGACATTTTAACGCTCAGAAGCGATGATACGCCCCCGTGTCAATTCAGACATAACGAGCTTGACGATTTCAGGCCGGACTGCTTGCGCTGAATTCGGCTCAGGAGTCTTGCTCGTGGCACTCCAAATCATTTGCCCGTCATTCTTGGTCGTCCATACGTCAATAGAGCGAATGTCGACTTTTTGAGAATCGACGTATCCGGCGTGCTCTATTTCTCGATAATATGTTACAAATCTGTCCGTGCGGCGATCATATCTCATGTCCTGTTCTTTGGTCACATAACCCTGCAAGTATTGAGTATTCGTTTCCGAAGGAAGTCTGCGGATGACCAGGATTCCGTCGAAGCCATTTGATCGCACGGTTTGAGTAACCTGGTTTGTATCCGGTACCTCATCCGGAAACAGGCGATACGAAGCCGTCGCTGCAACGTCATGTTTCGCAAGCTCCACGCTGAAGGCATCTTCCCAGATACGGCGCTGCACCGCACTCCTACTAACGGAGACGACAAGTATCTTATTCAGAAAAGGAGCTTGAAATGAAGAATCGCTCCATATATTGACGAGTTCGGATGATGAGCAACCGGCCATCAGGGCGAAACAGCAACAGAGCACTCCTCCGATGACGAACATCCTATATTTTTTCATAGTGTTGCCTCTTGTGCTAATTCGTGAGAATGACTTCATTTGTCTGTGCGTGGATCTGCAACCTCTACGGCATCAGGCTAAGAGGCCACGGCGCCGGTATGGCGAGAAGCATGAGAATTGCTCCGACCAATGCCATGTTTTTCATAAAATTGACCTTGTCGGCCATTCTCGACTGCGGATCTTCGAGCTTCCAGAAATTGTGCATCATAATAGATACCGGAACCAGGAAGGCGACGAGAAGGATAATGCCGACGACGGGGTAGATGCCGAACACGATGCTGAGTCCGCCAAGCAAGAGCATAAGCCCGGTCATGCCCTGTGCAACTGCGGGGAATGGCACGCCCTTCATTTTCGCATATTGTGTCATCATCCCAAATCCGATGAAATGGTTGACCCCGCTGTAAACGAAAAATCCACCCAAAATAATCCTGCCGATGAGAACTAGAGTGTCCATGTGATTGATCCTTTGTAAGTTGAGCGATGTTCGAACGCCGGATTATGGCAGTCTCAAAAACCATGAATGCCCTGCCTTGAGTTGGTACCACATCCAAACTAATTCTTGATCATAGAGATGCTCCTGGCAATCTCCTTCGTGAGTGTGCCGTCGGTGTAGGCATAGTTGGCGACCTCCAGGCGCGTGTGAAGTGCCAATTTCTCCATGATGTTATGGACGTGACTTTTAACAGTGTAGGTCGCAATGTGAAGTCGGCGGCCCATTTCCTGATTGCTTGAACCATCGCTGAGCAGTCCAATGATTTCGCGTTCCCGTTTGGTCATCCGGATCGCCTTGTTGACATCCGTTTTCCCTCCGTCTACCGCGTGTTCAATGATCTGTGAAAAGAGCGATCCGCTCAGGATAGAAGGCAGAACTTTTCCCCCTTCAGCAACGGAACGTATGGTGGTGAGAAAGTCATCAAGTGTCGCATCCTTCAGGATGAACCCCGAGGCTCCAGCTTTGACGAATTGCAGGACGTCTCCCTGCGCGGGAGCAAGGTCCATCACAATCACCTTGGCCTGAGGAAATTCTTTCTTCACGATTTCCACGACATTCAAACTGTTTAGACTTCGCAGACCCAGATCCAGGAGGATAACGTTGGGCTTCAATTTGTGGATCTTGAGGATGCTCTTCTCACCGTTTCCGGATGCGGCAACAATTTTGATATCCGGGTGGCCTTTCAGCATCTCCGCGATACCGTCCCGCAGAAGGCGGTTATCCTCAATAAGCAGCAACCGGATTTTGTTCATAGAAATACTCCTTCCCTATGCCATATATACTGGTGCAATTAATGCCCAACAACTGAGAACCGTGCAACACTCTCAATTCTGGATACCTGCACGACTCTTTCTCTCATACCCAAACATTTGCCTGCCTGTTTGAGAGTAAACTTTGCTGGCAGCGGTCAAGCCCGAGGCAGCGATTCTCATTCCTGCCAACCACCGCGCTGCTGCCTCGGGCCAACCAAAGATCTAATTGCTGCCTTCTCCCACAATCACAAGAAGTCTACTCCAACACACGGAATTCCATTCGTCTGTTGTTTGCCCGACCCTCGGCCGTAGCGTTATCGTCGATGGGCTCATCGAAACCTTTGCCGGCAACCGACAAGCGCTTCGCAGATATTCCCTTCCCTACCAACCATGACTTGACTGCCTCCGCCCGGCGGAAGGAGAGTTTCTTGTTGTAGGCTGCAGTGCCAACATTGTCCGTGTGACCAACAATCAGAACGTTGAGATCCGGACTGGCACGGAGTGCCCTGAGAGCCCTCTCGACGTCGCCTTGTTGGTCTCAAAGTTGACACCCTTCAGAACAACGGTCTTGCCTTTTTCAAGAATGATGATTGTATCGCGGCCACTCTGTTCCGCCAACCGACGCGCTTCCGCATCGGCCAATTCCTTTACCCGCCTCGCCTCTGCATCCTTTAGACGCTGCGCCTCTGCGACGGCATCTTTACCCGCTTCGCCTCTGCGTCGGCATCGGCTTGCTGCTTCACCCGCCGTGCTTCCGCATTGGCCAAATCCTCTACACGCCTCGCCTCCGCTTCCTTTAGACGCTGCGCCTCTGCGTCGGCATCGCTGGTGCCGAGGTACACATTTACACCCACCTTTGCAGTTGCATATCCATCGATTTTCCCGATCTTGAGCGCATCGGGATAATCGTCTGTTACCCGGTAGCCCCCGTCAGCAATAATCGAGACGTCCTTCGATGGAAAGACTTCAATGCCAATACCGAATGGCATGTCAATCGATGATTTATACTCGCTGTTAGGGATATAGACACCATCGCCATTCAATCTCTTGTAAATCATATAACCGACACCTGCGTAGATATAAGGATTGACCTGTTCACCCGGGCAAAAATGAACCCATACGTCGGCTGACGCGGGAATCGCGTGCAACTTCAAATACTCCTGAAAAGGTGGCGCTTGGGGTACCTCCTTTGACTTCAGTTCTTCATATCCCACAAGAATACCCGCCGAGAACACTGGACTGATGCCGTACCGAAGCATGACTTCTCCACCCGATCCGACAAGCGCCGTGTTGTAATCGTTAATCCACACATTGCCGCCGCCGTGAAAGCCGAGAACCCACCGCCCCTCCAAATTCTGCGCGACTCCCGAATACAGGGGTGCGAGAATGATGGACAGCAGCACAAAAAAGAATATCAAAACAGAACGCGTTACCATATGCTTCTCCTTCCTTGCTTTTTTTGTGAGTTACAGATACCTTTTGCCTAACACATTTCGAAACGTAGCCGCCGCGATTCACCCTTGTGACGACGGGAACGTCGTTGGAACACTGGTGCTTGAACCATACACGCTACCATTTGTCCGAACCGTGATAATTCTCTATGATAAGATACAACTAAGTTGGGGGTCAAATCAATAGTGCAAAGGGATGAAAGATGGGCTAATTCTCTGGAGGGGGGAGCATTTCCATCAACAAAGCGCATCATCCACGAAGAATAATGATCTTCTTACTGTTCAGATCGCTTTGGATCATCCTGTTTTTGTTTATCAGGTTTTGGGGGCTGAGAATCCGGAACCTTACCCTTCTTGTTGGGGGAAGTGGTAGTTTGGGGTGACTGCCTCTTCGTATTGGGTGAAGGGACCTTCCTCGGCTTCGATTGTTGACCTGTACCCTTGTTATTAACGGGTGTATTAATGGCCCGGGGTTGCTGACTTCTCACCTTCTTGACGGATGGCTTGACAGTCTGCGGTTGTGATGGTGCTGCAATGCCCTTGTTCTTACCAGGTGGATTGACGACGCGGGGCTGCTGATTTTTTGCTTCCTTGGTAGATGACTTGACAGTCTGCAGTTGTGCTGGTTTTGCAATGCTCTTGTTCTTATCGGGTGGATTGACGGCCCGGGCTTGCACTCCTACCGCCTTATTACCAGGCGGGTTAGCATTCTGCCGCTGATTTCCCGGAGTTCTTCCGGAGATGGGCTTCACCGCTTTCAAGCTTACCAGTTTGGACGGCACAGGTTTGCGGGCATTATTATTGCTCGCCTGCACCTGTGGCCTGTATATCTGGAGCTGATCATTACTCAGAGTTTGGCCTGGTTTATCGTTATCCCGGATGGTAACCGGTTTGACTGTCGATCCAGTAACCTTCTGCACGTCATCTCGAGCAGGACCTGCAACATACTTCGTGTGCCGGCTATTATCGGTGTAAGTATTGTTGATCACCGTGGAACGATTGATGATTGTAATGTTGGTTGACCGATCGACATAATGGCGGTCAATATCGGGTCTGCTAATATCCCTGTCGCTTACGAATATCCAGCGATCGTTCGGTACACGGTATCCCCCGCCAAGAGACACTTCAAGGCTTATACCCGGTCCCATGGGCGCCCAGCCATAATAACCTTCAGACCTCCTCCACGTCACCCAGGCAGGTCCCCATTCATTGTGAGGAACCCAGAACCAGCCGAATGAATCATCATACGCCCAGCGGCCGTAATGAAATGGCGCCCATCCCCACGGATAATCGGAAACCCACGTCCAACCATCGTCGGTGAAGACCCAGTGACCGTTGGTGCCATAGGGACTAAAATCCCGATCTACATCGGGTATCCAAACGTATCCGTAATTTTGATAATCTACCCACGAGCCATAGGGACTCAATTGATCATAAAAAAGCTGGAAGCTGACGGCAGTCCCTTGTGCAGATACTTTTTGCTGTGTTATCCATGTACCTGCAATCAGAACTACAGCAAGCGTTAAGACTTTGACGAATAGTTTCATGATGTTTGCCATTCAGTTCATTAATATGAGTGTTAAGTGACTCATCCGTTTTCTCAGAAGGTTTCTTTACGACTTTTCTCCCTTCTGCCGTCGGCATCTTCTCAAAGAGATCTCACGTGACCTTTGACGCACGCGATAGACCGACCAGGCCTGCAATCGCCGCACCGATGCCGCTCACCAATAGCCACATTGATTTATCGGTGGCTGAGCCGGTAAAAAAACGGGAAATGTCGGAGCTCGTTGAGTTGTAGGCAATAGAGCCAAAGATTATCAAAAGGATACCTCCGGCAAGAAGGGCGAGTGAGAGTGCTTTGTTCATAGAAAAATCCTCTGTTTGGTTGTTGAGTCCTTCAAGAAGCAATGACCCGGCTCCCTGGTGCGGAGTCTCTGCTGATCCACTACCACGTTAGTAAGATACAACTAAATCGACCGCCAAATCAATCGTGCAAAGGGATGAAAGATGGGCTACATCCTTGGAATGAGATGCATCGTCGTTGTATGATGACCTTGTCATCAAAAGAAATACCGTGCTCCGAGGCCTGCATCAAACCCAATGCCTGTTGACGATGTGAACTGGAGTGATGGAACCAGTTCAAGAAAGATATCTATTGGCGTTTCATGCGGCACCCATCCAACGCCGATCACACCGCGGACAGCGGCCGAACTACTATAGCCGGCGCGCGTGTTGATGCGTCCGCCCATCCCACAGTATAAGAAGGGGAGTCCTCCAGACGAGCTGATAGCATCAAATGAATGCCAGAGATAATCCATGTGGAAGTGAAAGCGGCTTCCTCCATCATCGTAGCCATTGTAATTGCCGATTCGATCTCCTCTTACCGACCAACCGAGAGCAAAATCGACCGCCGTCGTGGGCGATGTCCATAATTTTGCACTGACTCCCGTCGGTTCACCAACAATGACGCCAAGTCCAAAGTTGCGCTCTTGTGCAACGGACACCTGAACTGCCAGGAACAAACAAAGTGCTATAACTGGCACATGAAGATGTTTCATATTACTTACAACCTTTCACATGGTGAGCAGCACCGTCATGAGACCGATTCTCAGCCCTCTCCTCCGTCATACAGCGAACGTTCGTCGTCAGGCTGACTTCCGGTATTCTTTTCCTGTGCAGTCAATTCTTCCCTCGGGTCTTCGCGCAGAGAATCTCTTGGGTCCTCCTGAACTGACCTAAGCTCTCTCACCCAATTGTCCGCGACCGATTCAGACGTATCCATTCGCAATTCTCTCGACCGATCTATTCGCTGAAGCACGGGACAATGAAAGCATGTACCGCGTTTCAACGCGGCACATGCTTTATCAACAAGAACTACTTCATGAGGATCAACCTCTTCGTCGAGACGAGGGATCCGGCCTGGAGACGGTAGAAATACACACCGCTCGAGAGACCGGATGTTGCATTAGTCGTGCCGAACGGTACGGTGTAGCTGCCGGCTTCCTGGCGGTCGTTTACGAGCGTAGCAACCTCAAGACCAAGCACATTGTAGACTTTGAGAGAAACCTGAGCAGCCTTCCCAAGACTATAATCAATCTTCGTCGTCGGATTGAAGGGATTCGGGTAGTTCTGCGAGAGCGCGAATGTTTCCGGTGCTAATCCATTCTTGACAGCGGTCACCACCGGTCTAACGACGATGTTAGCTTCTAATGTAACTGCAGTCTGTGCCAGCGCTCTGCCGTTCAACGTTGCGCCGGTACCCATCGCAATCTGTGTTTGACACAATATGATTCCCTTCATTTGAGCCGTCGTTCCAAGGGTGACCTGGCCCGCGACCTGCCAGAAGATGTTGGAAGCCAGCGCGCCGCCGCTGAGAGTAACAATGGCACCGTTGGCCACGTTTAGATTCCCCGCTACCTGGAAGATCCAGACATCAGTTGCGCTGCCCGAGATAGTGGTACCACCCGCAGATATTACAACACTAGTGCCCCATTTATAGAGGCCATGAGCAATGGTCTTTCCGGTAATATTTCCAGCACCCATGTTAAGGGAATCAGGCAATGTGCGCCCGGCTGCGTTGGTGTATGCAGTTTGCATGTCGCCGATAGCCGTAGTCATCTTAGTCGGAGTTGGGGAAGTATAGTCGGCAGCGTACACCTTCCCCGTGATTAACGATGATGTCGAAAATGTACCGGAGGGATCCATTATTAATCCAAATCCAGTTATGTATGTCGCAGAGGCTGGACTAACTCCAATATCACCGGTTATTGCAGTGACACCCGTGGTTGAGATCCCTGTTTTTGCCAGAATCACGAAATCGCCAGCAGTGCCAAGATTCACCGGTGCAGGTGTCGATTGAGACACGGCAACGGCAGGCACCATCAAAGCAAACATCAGCATCGTTCCGAGGAAACGCATCCATCGGCCTGAAATCGCTGTTGTATGTGTTGTACAAATCTTCATAAAAATCTCCTTGAAGTTAGTGAATGATGAAACGTTAATTAGGAAAAAAGCTGTCGATAGTTGAATTCATCTGCTGACGACCTCAGTCGGGGACGATATCGATGATGACAGTTCTATTGTAGAACCGTTCCTCCGGCAAGTTGTTGTCAAACGGCGCATGTTGGAGATCTGCGCCGAACCACAACGTTTCAAATGTGACCCCATGCTTACCGCTATTCGATAGTGCCCCTTCAATGATACTCTGGGCATCCTGTGCTCGCTCGTGGGATAAGTCGTAGTTGTACTCTTCCTCTCCTATGATGTCCGTATGGCCGTGGATAACAACGATACCGTTATCCGGAATGAGCGGCGTGACAATGTCGGTGAGGAATTTTTCGTAGCTCGCTATGGTCTTCGATTTGTCAAAATCAAATAGAATGCTGAACCGTACTGCTTCTTTCATCGGTTCGTCTCTGCGGACCAGGTGGACCGAGCTTTCTTTCCTTATAGATTTTCCGCCTTTGGTTTGTCCGAGCATCACGACCTTGTAGTCGCCCTGGGAACGATTACCCAGGATGGCGTTCCCCGAAATGCTTTCCAAGTCTCGTGTGAATGGTCCGAAGCGTTGAGCCTTTCCTTGGTCGTCCGTGATTTCCAACGACCACGATGCGAGCACTTCCTTTGCCCCAACCACATTGAAAAGAACATGGCTGTCAAGAGGGTCTTCAAGCACTGCAACGATTTGCACCGGCTTCAGCATGTAGTGGGAAGCGCCCCCAACCTGTATCATCATCTCAGGCGATTCGCTCTCAATATCAACCCGACTATCTCCGGCCCGGAGAAGATCAAGTTCTTTTGTACCACCCGGCTGTTCTGATGGAATTCGCGGTTTATCTCGTCCCTCAGTCGTTATCCTCGAGCCATCGATTCCAAACACGTCCACAAGATACTGCTTGATCGCTTCCGCCCTTGCTTTGCCATGCTCTGGTCCTTTGTCTGACGCTCCACTTAAGAAAATGGCCGTTCCGGGACTTCTTTTCAAACGATCACCGAGGATATTCAGGATGTTATAATACACGGTCATCTGTCGAAGTGAGCGACCAGTCATGTTTTTCGGCTGAACTTCTTGCAATTGTTCCTCCTTGAAGCTTGCCGCCTGGTCTTTCGTCAGCGCCACGTATCGATTCGGTATTTCAGCCGATCCGGCCTCGAAAAACACATAATTGCGAAGCGGGAACGTCTCCCGGACCTTGCGCTTAGCGGGTACGGCCTTGGGCGCACGAACCGAAAATTGGACATCACCCTCGACAACCGCGGGAATTACTGCAGTCACGACCCGAGGAATAACCGCACCGCGTCCAAACTTGATTGCGATACCCACACGTACGGTCGCCACTCCCCAGTTCTCAACCGAGCCCGGGGTTTCCACCGAGCGCGGGTCTTGACCAAAATAAGGTTGGTACGAGATAAATGGTGAAAGATTGACTTGAACCTCATTGTCCAAAGACGCGCATGCAAAATCGTAACCAATGCCGATTTGTCCTGAGACGACTGTTTCATTCATATCACTGAACTGGTCTTTGGAGCCGATGTTTCCTCGTTCTGTGTAGACAAATGCTTTTTGTTCTTCCGTGAGGAGAGGCCAATTGAAGCCGATTCGGGGACCCCCAAAAATGTACCAGGCATTTGAGAATGGAGCGTACCGTAAGCTCGGTTCGATGGAAATATAGCTGGGCGTCGCCGATAACTTCTCCACTAACTTCTGCCCGCCCCTAAAATAGGGAACATCTGTGAACCATCCGCGCCTGTCATCAAATCCCACTGCCAGTATTCCACCCCAGACAGAATTGGGGCGATACTCTACAAGTGGAGCAAGGTAGAGACCCCCTCCATAGCCTTTGTGAAAGGGAGCCGGAGTCGTTAATCCGGAGTTCAACATTTGAGTTGTTCCGCCGTAGAAGTTCAAATTCGCGCCTGCGGCTGCGCCGAACCACCACGTTGGCTGTGCCCTTTGAGTTTCCTGCGCAAAAATTGTTGCGTTGACGCAAATCAGTATCAAAGAACTGAAGATAATTCTTTTGAGCCAAAGGCCCGTAAGCCTCCGGCTTCGGATTACTGTGCGATATTGATACATACATAGCTCCTTTTATTAAGTGTAGTTCCGTATTTCACATTTAGCTCAAGTAAAAAAGTGTACCGATGATTGACCCCGGTGTCCTTCATTTTCATCATCAAAATCATGTCTGCCTCCGGTATCACACCGAAAACCCGCCCACCAAACCGATGTCTGGCGGGCAGGCTTCATACCTTACGGCAAAGGCACGTTAACAGTATTGCCATCCAAAGCAATCGTCCCGGCAGTGATCGCTCCGGCCAATATTCTGCCGTTTATCACGGCACCAGTCACACCAGAGACATTTCTGCCAGCCACTATGGTTCCATAGAAGATAGTGCCTACTCCTACAGTCGCATCCGAAGTAGGAACCCAAAACACGTTCTTGGCCTGAGCATTGTTAGCCAGCGAAACACTGGCTCCCGTAGTCAGCGAGGAACCGATCTGGAAGACCCAGACGGCATTCGCGTCACCACCTGCGTCGAGAACGAGAGGGGTCGAGACCATCATCGTGCTACCAGATGTATAGGTGCCGGGTGGAATACCCGTAGGATATAACGCGCCCAGATCCGCACCGGCTGATATTGTTGTTCCTGGTGGAAGGCCCTTGAGGGTGTTATATGCGGCCAACAGGTCGGCTCTGGCCTTCGCTGACACTGTATCATTAATGTGTATCGTGCCGTTCACCACTCCCGGCGGAAATCCAGTCATTGAAGTGCCTGGGTCCAACGAAACATCCCCATTGATAATAGAGTTGCCTGTGTTGGTGATCGCGGAGGTTGCCATGATCCCATACGTGCTGGCCGAACCAAGAAGATTTACCGGTGGAGGCGGCGATGCTCCGACTGTAAAGCGCCATATCGTTGAGTATGCACTCGTACCACTACTATTCTTTGCATTCACGTGCCAGTAATAGGTCTTCCCAACCGTTAAGCCCGATATCGGTTGCGAGAGCCCGGTGAGCGTCGAGTCATCAAATACCGTGTGGGCAAAAACGGCGCTCGTGTCGACTTGGAGACGATACGTAGCGGCTCCGGTCGAAGCATTCCAACTCAGGGTCGGACTCGTTGAGATATTCACCGATGAATCGGCTGGCGCAGCCAAAGTCGGCGGCTGAAGAGAACCGACAATGGTTGTGGTTTTGAAGCTCCTTGTGGAGTAAGCACTTGTCCCGGCGGCATTCTTCGCATTCACACGCCAGTAGTAGGTCGCCCCGACTGCCAAGCCCGTTATCTGGTGCGAGGTCCCTGTTATCGTCGAGTCGTTATACACCGTAGTGGCAAAAAGGTTACTCGTCGAGACCTGCAGACGATACGTGTTGGCTCCCGTCGAAGCATTCCAACTCAACGTCAGAGTCGTTGCCTGATTCTGCGCTGCAGCAATAGGCGCGACTAAGACCGGTGCCGCGGGCGGTGCGATGGTTGTGAAGCTCCACGCGGTGGAGTAAGCACTCGTTCCACCGGCAATTTTCGCATTCACACGCCAGTAATAGGTCATTCCAACCGTCAAGCCCGATATCTGTTGCGAAATGCCCGTGCGTGTCGAGTCGTTATACACCGTAGTGGCAAAGAGGTTACTCGTCGAGACCTGCAACCGATAGGTATCGGCCCCCGGTACGGCATTCCAAATCATCGTCAGACTCGTTGAGATATTGACCGCTGCATTAACGGGCGCGATGAGCGTTGGTGTCCCGGGTGCAATCGTCGTAAAGGTCCATACATAGTTACTTGCAAGTGCATTACCACCGACATCCGTGGCCCCGGTTGTGATTGTACAAGTATAGGTGAGATTTGGTCCCAGACCGTTCGGGGCTACAAAAACTGCGGTCGTGTCAGAGTACGAGACCGTTCCCGAAAGAGAGGCCCCGCCCTGCAATACAGTGAACGATGTTGTGTTAATCGATTTCGGGTCCATCGGTGCACTGAAAGTTGCCGTGATTATCTTGACAGCGGCGACCCCAGCCGACCTGCTGGCACCACTTGTCTTGTTGAGAGGCACATTCGTCGCATTATTAAGGGGGGAAGTGCGAATCACCGCGGGTGCGTTAAAGACGTTTACGATTCCCCCCTCGTCCTCTTTACATCCGCCCATCAAAACGACGGAGAGCAAAGCAAGGGTCAGTCCTGCCGAAAGCGGGAGGCCGAGTCCGCCAAAGGCGGATGCGCCTATGGAGCAGAAGCGCGTCCACCAGCTCAAGACAGTGGTTGGGTTTTTTGTATTGATTTTCATAAAAATCTCCTATAGAGTTAATGAAAATGAAGTACGACATGTTTTGTTGCGTAAAAAATTCCACATATTTGCGGCGTAGGCTTTACAAAGTATTTCCGGTAATCTTACCGCGGCAATACGTGCTGACAATCTGCCTTCAACTGTTGCGTCGGGATTTAGCGAGATTGATTGATCAGCCATGATGGTCGCCTTGACGACAGACGCCGTTCCAGGAGTCGCTGAAGTGCCACCCTGCAAAAACGTCCGAACCCTTCGCACCGTCGCTCAAAATAGTCTGGCGACAATAACAGCTACTTGTATGACTTTATTCCCGGACTCAAGCCTTTTTGTCGAGCACATTGCGTCCTTGGATAACTCTAACCAAGACGACCACAATGGCGATCACCAAAAGAACGTGAATGAAGCCGCTCATGGTGTAGGAGGTGACAAGTCCCAAGAGCCACAGTGCGATCAAAATAACAGCAACAGTGTATAACATAACAGTACCCTTATTTTATGTTTAGAGGTCAACTCTTTTATTGTGCAATAAATGAGAAACGACGCATATTCGCCCCTATTTGACGCGCCGGGATTGGGGGAATCTTTAGGTGAAGTTCACGCAAAGTTTCCTCAGAAACAGTAGAACCGTACGACGGATGAGTGACTGCAGTGATATTATGAAGTGTAACGGTTGTTCCCCAACCGGGGAATACCGCATCTGAATTTTGAACAGATTGATTCGTATTCTTAGACATGTTCATCTTCTGCACATGATCGGACGTTTGAAGAGCGGAGAGACCCGGCCCTCCTAAGACCAGGTCTCCGCTAATCCACGATCACACACAACTAAGATACAACTAAGTTGAACCGAGAATCAATCGCCCAAAGGGACGAAAGATGGGCTACATCGTTGGAACGAGGAAAGTAAGCGGGGAATTGTGAGAAGATCATCAAGTGTTCCATCCTTCAGGACAAACCCCGAAGCTCCAGCTTTTACGAATTGTAAGACGTCTCCCTGTTTCCGGATGCGGGAACGATTTTGATATCCCCGTGATACCGTCGCGCAGAATGCGATTGTCTTCAAGAAGTAACGGGCGGATTTGTTTTATGGAGTAACTTTCGTCAAACCCGCGTTTCTCTTAGGGCTGGGCCGTACGAAGGGGGCGCTATGGCGTGTTTTCTTTAGACTTTTGTTTGCGGGCGATGTTCAATGAGGTCTAAACCAACTAGCACATGCTCTGTGTCGGAAAGATCGCCAATGATCCTCCTCACTGGGATGGGTAATTTACGTACCAATGTCGGGAGGGCCAGGATTTGGTTGTCACGAGCAAGCTGTGGTTTCTTCAACAGATCAATTACTTCTATATGGTATAAGCCCTTCAATTGTGCTTCACAAATTAATTTGAGATTATTGAATGCGGTGATGGCTTTGGGAGTCTGTCCGGCAACATACAAACGTAACACCCATTTGTCGCTTCTTGCTTTGGCTGGCAGCTTTTTTCGCCGGCTGGTTTTCGATCGGCCATGCTTGATTTTCAAAGTACGTTCCTTTAATTTTTTATCTTTTTCTTGTTTGTGCCTGTTGTTTTTAGACTAATATCCCCTTTCCGACTTTTCGCCATTCTTGCCTTGTTCTGAGTGAAATGTTCATTCCTAGCCTTTGCGAACCCGATTACTTTTGCCGTTTCTGATTCTTCAGCTTCAAATTCAGACCGGAGCAAAACAATCTGGGCTTCCAATGCTTCACGCTTACGCTCTAGTTCAAATTGTTTACGCCTGATTTCTTGCTGACGCAATAGTTGCTGCGCATCGTCTGTCGTCTCTTGTGATAATCGCGCCGAACCGGTCAATACGCCTCCCGGACCGACATAGACGTCAAGCAGCTCGATACCGTGGTTTGTCAGCCTGAACTCACGAATCTGATTGGAGTGAGGCATGCCGCGCGATTTAAGCACATACAATCCTCTGTTTCGTTCACCTCCGATTTCAATATCACGAAGAAGAAGCCACGTATCTATTAAGGATGAAACGTAAACGTCGGTACTCTCCGTACCACCGTCGGCAGAGGTGAGACTTGTGAAAAATGCGGTGATCCGTTTCATCTTCAAGAAATCTACAAGGCGCAGTAACATTGTTTTGACTTCAGCATGGTTGTCTCCCGCCACGAATGCATTAATAGGGTCGAGAATAACGATGTTAGGTCCAAATGCATTGACCAGTTTGACACTCGTCGCGAGGTGAGTTTCCAAGCCATAGTGCGTCGGGCGTATTGCATGAAACCGAAGCAACCCTTTTCTTACCCACGGCTCTAAATTTATTCCGATTGAACGCATATTACGCGTCAGTTGGCCAGGAGATTCTTCGAACGTGAAAAAGAGAACGCGTTCTCCTCTCTTGCATGCCGCTTCAACAAATTGCGCGGCAATGCTCGTCTTGCCGGTGCCGGCAGTACCTGAAACAAGCACTGTACTACCGCGAAAGTAACCCTTGCCGGAGAGCATTGTGTCAAGACGCGGGATACCGGTGGAAATTCTCTTGTGGGATGAAGAGTAGTTCAGTTCCAGGGAAGTGACAGGCAAAACAGAAAAACCGTCTTCATCGATAAGGAAAGGATACTCGTTCGTACCGTGAGTTGAACCGCGATATTTAACAATGCGCAGCCGTCGTATGGATGATTGTTCGTTCACTCGGTGATCGAGCAGAATGACACAATCGGAGACGTATTCTTCCATACCTTGACGCGTCAAGGTACCGTCGCCTCGCTCCGCAGTAATTATTGTTGTGACGCCTTTGCTCTTGAGCCAGCGCAATAACCGGCGCAGTTCAGCACGCAGTATCAGAGGATTTGGCAACCCTGAAAAGAGTGATTCTAAAGTATCCAGCACAACACGCTTAGCGCCGATGCTTTCAATAGCGTGATGGATCCTAATAAACAGACCTTCCAGATCGTATTCACCGCTCTGTTGGATTTCAGCCCGTTCAATCTTAACGTGCTCAACCCAAAGCTTTTTGCGCGCTACAAGCCTGTCCAAATCGAATCCCAACGAAGCGACGTTCGCAGCGAGCTCTTCCTCTGTTTCCTCGAACGACATAAAGACGCCCGGTTCATTGTACTGTGCTACTCCGCGGACGAGAAACTCCATGCCAAGGAGAGTCTTCCCGCAACCTGCCCCACCGCATACAAGCGTCGGTCTGCCTTTCGGCAATCCCCCGTCCGTAATTTCGTCCAATCCTTGAATAAATGTGGGAGATTTTGGAAGGACATTACGATGAGACAGTTTTCCTTTTGTCTTCATGATATGTTATCCATAGATATGTTTTCCTTATGCGTAATAAAATCCGTCAAAAAGGCGTTACAACATCTTAGAAGTGATGGTGGTGTTTTGTCTCGAAACTTCAATGAGTTGTAGCAATATCTTAATTATAATAACCTTAATCGTACAACACAATAGTCCAAAGGGATGAAAAGGGCATTAATCCTTTGGAAGGAAAAACTACTCGTTTATCAGGGAAACGGTTTCGGCTCGAGTCTGGAAGGTTTCTGAGGTATGAGCATACCCGGCGATCTGGAGCCGGGTGTGCATTGCAAGTTTTTCGAGGATGTTATGGACATGGCTCTTGACGGTGTAGGTCGAGAGGTGAAGCGCTTGAGCGATCTCCTTGTTGGTTAACCCGTCTGTAATCAATTCGATAACCTGCCGCTCACGTTTCGTCATGCGGACCGATTCAATCACTTTCGATGCTCCTCGTCCGTTGACGGCATGTTCGACGATCTGTGAAAAAAGCGATTCGGTCAGGTGTGAGGGCAAAATCTTGTCACCGCCGGCCACGGAGCGTATGGTTTTGAGAAAATCGGCGATTGAGGCATCCTTCAGGATAAATCCCGATACTCCTGCCGTGACAAACTCCAGGACATCCGCTTGTGCCGGAACGAGGTCCATGACGATGATTCTAACCTCGCTGTATTTTTTCTTGATCGATTTTACTGTCTCCAGGCTGTTCTGGCTCCGTAAACCAAGATCCAGAAGCACAATGTCGGTTTTGAGAGCCTGTATTTTCTGCATGACGGCTTCACCCGTTCCCGACGCGGCGACCACCATAATATCAGGCTGCTCCTTAAGCATGGCCGTGATACCATCGCGCAGAAGGCGATTGTCTTCAATAAGTAACAGGCGGATTTTTTTCATTATAGAATCTTACTTTCTCAAAGCCAATGGCACGTCCAGCCGCGGGAACCTGATACGAAATATGGTCTCGACGGGAAACGTAAAATAAAGAACATCAGAACGAAACAGATCTTGTTAACAGGACGAAGAGACGCACTGGATCGTATCAGGTCCAAATGTAGTGGACAAGAATCACCGCATAAAAATAGAAAACTGGAATTAAAAAAGCAAGTGGAGGCGTAGCGGCCGGAAAGACCTACAGACCAGCTTATTGATGAAAGATACGAAGGAAATGCACATTCTTGGCATCGGGATGATAAAAAGGGCGAATCCCGTTACATCCGGGGTTCGCCCTGTCCCTGGTTGACCACTAATCCACTCAGTGAATGACCTGCCCCCATTTTATGTACCAACTGGAATCTTAGTTAATTCCATGTCTTGACCCCAAAATACTGAACCCTTGGCGGTCCAAATACAGGTCAGGAAGATGATACCAGGCTTGCCACTCGACGGGGTTTTTTTTATATTGTTTTGGAGAAGTCCATGATCAATGTGTTGCGCATCATTAATAATATTTGTATATTTTCCGGTCAATAAAAAAAAGAAAGGGGAAAATCATGAGAAGGAAAATCATTTGGGCTGTCGCCATCCTGGCGCTCGTGTTGCCGATTGCAGGCGCCGGGCAGTCCAAGCCAATCAACATCGCTTTGTTCAATCCTATCCAGGTATTCCCGGAGGATAATTCGATCACCGGCCTTCGGTTAAACCTCATCTACGGTAAGAACGTCTCCATGGTCGGACTCGATTGGGGACTCGTCAATCATGTTGGCACAGGCGGTTTTACAGGATTGCAATGGGGTGCTGTGAATCTTTGCGACGGAGATTTTGTCGGTTTGCAAGGTGGTATTCTGAACCTTAGCAAGAAGAACGTCGAAGGATTCCAATATGGCTGGTATAATACAGGTGACTATGTCAGCGGGTTTCAGCTCGGTCTGGTGAATTCTGCCGAGAGCATGAAAGGTCTCCAAGTAGGGATCATCAATTTCATCAAGACGGGCGGGCAGTTTCCCGTGTTTCCAATCGTCAACTGGTCTTTCTGAGTCTTAGGTCAATCGAATCACGAGCCCCGGTCGATGTTGACCGGGGCTTTTTGTTTTTTGTCCGGAATGTATTGGATGTAGACTTAAACAATGAAACGTAATGTTCCTCCGGAAGTGTTACTGTTTCGGTTGTGGCTTCTATACTACAATAACAGATCCCGCCCATGAGTTATGCCGTACTGGGGAGGAGCAGTACGAGCACGGATGGATCTCAAAGACGGGATCAAAAGAAATCCGACGTGAGGAGTTGATTTATGGTATCTGCCAAGAATCCCAGACGCTTAGGCGGGATCCACCCCCCGGTCTTGCATATGCATAACAATTGAATGCATTCATTGCACGCTGCACTTGGTGGTCAGGTCACTCGATCTTCCTTGTGTTCACCTCAATGTCGAGCAGAAGATAGATAACACCCCCCATGAAGTACAACATCAAAATGGGGACAATCGCCGCGATCAATGCCCCGCCGTAGCCTTCCAATAACGACTTGACGCTCCGTAACCGCGTTCCGCCGGAAAAACACTCGACGAAGAAGAGAAGAATATTGATCAACCACAAAATGCCGCCAATGATGCTCATCTTCTGACAGATGTACGCCACATTGCGCAAACCCTTATATTTTTCCATTAGATTCTCCATATCTTGTTTATCCTTACCCTTGCCATGAGTGTCTGAATTCAAGAATAAGTGCCTTGATTACAGTCTCCCATAAATAAATCCCGTCTCTGAGTTATGCTGCACTGGGGAGGCAGCAGTGCAAGCATGGGGGGACCCAAAGACGGGAGAACAGAAGATCACACAGGCGGATTGTCCCCAACTGAATCATTGGTCATGTCGTCGTCCGGACCGGGCATGGCCTGGCTTCTGCGGTTTTTGTATCACGTCGATTCAACTTCCTCAATCGGAAGTCTATCCAGGACTTTCCCTTCTTCCACTATCATATCATGCGCCCTAATTTTCCTCTCCTGCGGCAGAGGAATTCGCACGACATAATACCTGGGAATTTTATCGAGCCAATGGTCTGTGTCGTCTATTCCTGAATAGACGAACTTCGCCTCAATCTGACCCCTGAAATCCATGGCGAAGCTCAGAGCCTCGTACATCCTCAACGCCTTCGATAGACATATTACCCTGATTTTCATTGTATCATCCCTTTCTCCAATTCCCGTTGCGAAAGCAATAACAAACCGGCGTTGTCGTGAGACCTGAACCATGCTGTAAAGAACGTTGCCCACACAAGAAGTCTTTGACCGCCGTGGTTGTGAGATCGCGGGCATTCTTACATAACAACATACGACAGAATCGTCCCGGAAGAAATAGGATTTCGGCTGTATTCCTTGTAGGAGCGGGGGTGAAGAAAGAGTAGGACGTATCCTACGAAACGAAAAAAACGTGGACTGGAAGCAGAGATCCGCAGTTTATTGAAGAAATCAACTATTCTAGGAGTTTGCGCTGTATCACATAATGGATAATCTCGGCGATTGATTTCATCTCCATTTTCTTCCAGCATGCGGGTACGGTAAGTACTTATGGTCTTTATACTCAACGAAATCTCCCCGGCGATCTGGCTGATGGTCTTTCCGGATGCGAGCATCAGCATGATTTGATACTGCCGGTTCGAAAGCCGTGTGTGCGGCTGTTTGTCGGCCTGCGCGTCCAGTTCGGAAGCCGGCCTCTCCACTAGTAAAAACGGGAATTTCGTCGATTTACGTGATTTGCCAAGAATGCTCGGCTTTGGTTCCGACCCAGCCCACCCCCATCTTGCATATGCCTAACAACTGAATGCCTTCATTGCACGCTGTACTTGGATGGAATGACCGGGATGGAATGGAGGATTGAACAGCACTGCTACTCCGAACGTGTTGCTGTTCGAGGGTTTTTCTTCCATACAAAAAAAAGCCGACCCGCGATGAGAAAGAGTCGGTATGATTACCAATTGGATCACAACAAAAAAATAGCTAACATTTCAGTTGGCAAATGAAGCAGGCCGGGCCATTGCAAGCACGAAAAATGCATTTCATTTTTTTTCATGCTTGAGGGTTGCGAAGTAGAGCATCAGATAGACTTTCTCTTCAGTTCTTACGGAATGCACACTCGCAAAACTTGTCGGGTATCTATATGCATCGCTACTACGAAGAGGAAGGATCAGAAGGAGAATACCTTTTTGTTGACAAGCTTGGTAAACCATTGGAGAAGCGCTACGTCCAGAAACATATCCAAGACACACGAGATTTTTGTGGGTTAGGAAAGCACGTTACGATTCATGCATTGAGAAGGACGGCGGCAACAAGATTAAGGCAAAAAGAGACTGAAACGAATACGATCAGAAATGTTCTCAACCACTCAGATGAGAAGGCAACACGCAACTATATCGGTGGCGATGAGGATGATATGAGAAAAGCGATGGAGGGATTGAACATGTCGGAGTTCTTCCCCGATTCATCGAAATAGTGTTGACAATTAGCCGATAACTGTTTATATTTAGAGAGAATATGTCACCTAACGCATCTCACTATTCACCTAACACTATTGAGAGGGCTGTAAGAAGGTTAGTTGACGAATTTCATTCAGTAGCGGCAATAATTGGTTCGGGATGTAGCGCAGCCTGGCAAGCGCGCCTGCCTTGGGCGCAGGAGGTCCCGGGTTCAAATCCCGGCATCCCGACTGCTCACCGAAATCATCGGCTTCCACCGGCGCGTGTTCGAGGCCGCTGCGGATGGATTCCCCCGGGGTTGCAACCGCTGACCTGGAGATGAGCCAGGGCGCACCTTTGCAGGCATGGGTTTCTGCCTGTAGATACACGCATTTTACTCCCGGCCAGGTTTCGTAAAATATTCTGAAAATCCCCTGAAACCTCAAGATTGGGAGAGGGGAGTAGTTGCCTCAAAAGGAAAGGTAACCGTGTTGCCTCATAATAAAAGGTAACCGTAGAGGTTACGAAGGTAGCAAAATGTTTTGGTGATTTCCACTGTTGTTTTTCCTTGTATTTATTTGTTGTTCTTCCGGCCCAGGTGAGCGTAC
>JBEKTW010000023.1:0-54896 GCA_049515655.1 Bacteroidota bacterium | reverse complement strand
CGTTTAATCTTGTACATTTTCATGTTGAGTCTCCTGTTATGTTGTGAGTTGATGATTTGGCCAATTAAAATATATCACAACTAACGGTGAGACTCAATTTTATTTGTAACATAGTTACTCCCCTTCAATTCCCCTCTCCCGAATTCGGGAGAGGGGAAAGGGGTGAGGGTTAAAGCCCGCAAAACTTAATCAATCTATTTCCGAGACAGGGCACTAAAAGCGGCACTGGAAAATGAGAAGGGCCGCGTCCGGCGAGGGACGATTGACCTTCACTTCTGCGCTCGCGGAAAACCGTTCGGCGTGCGGGCAGAACCCGGACCAATCCCGGTACGCCGCCGGTAGACCCTATGTTTGAAGTCGTGCCGTCCTTACCTGACCCCCTCTTGTATTCTCCCCCTTGAATAAGGGGGAGAAGTTTCCTCCGTTTAAGAAGGAGGGCGGAAGGAATGGCCGGGCGGAGCAATGAATTGAGAATGATGCACAACCAAGCCGTTTACTTGATTTGATACTTGCTGAGTTTGGTGTAGAGAGTTTTGAGACTGATGCCAAGGGATTTGGCAGCTTGGGGTTTGTTACCACCGGTACCTTTGATGACTCCCTCGATGTGCATCCGTTCGATTTCTTCCAGAGGGAGGGCACTCCCGATGAATCCCTCTCTATTCATTCCACCATGAAGCGGATTTGCCTTGAGAGGAAGTGAAAGATCGTGCGGTCGAATCAGGTTGCCGTTACAGAGAATCGCAGCCCGTTCGATCACATTTTCCAATTCGCGCACGTTGCCCGGCCAGTCATAGCCGTTCAATTCCTCCGCGGCCTCCGGGCTTATTTGTATTTCCGTTTTCGTCTTCAATCTGTTCTTAAGGAACCACTCTGCAAGGAGAAGGATGTCTTCCGGGCGGTCTTTCAGGGGCGGAACTTCCAGAGTGATGACATTCAGACGGTACAGAAGATCTTCACGGAAGCGTCCCGCTTTCACCTCATCAACCAGGTTCTTGTTCGTGGCAGAAAGAACTCGCACGTCGGACTTCACGACGTTGTTGCCTCCGACTCGACGGAACTCGCCCGTTTGGACGAACCGCAGGAGCTTCGGCTGTACGACAGGGCTAATGTCGCCGACCTCGTCGAGGAAGAGGGTCCCGCCGTTCGCTATTTCCACGAGTCCTTGTTTCATGGACTTCGCGTCCGTAAACGCTCCTTTTTCGTGCCCGAAGAGCTCGCTCTCAATGAGTGAGTCGGGGATGGAGGCGCAATTGAGAACGACAAACGGATGCTGCGCGCGCGTGCTGTTTTTGTAGATGAAGTTTGCAATGAGTTCCTTCCCCGTGCCGCTCGCTCCCTGGATAAGAATTGTCGACTCTGTGGGTGCAACACGGGCAGAAAGTTCAAGGACTTTCTTGAACGCCGGGCTCTGACCGATGATTTCGGATGATTCGACGAGGCGCGCCAGCTCCTTCTTGATGAGCACGTTTTCCCGCACGAGGTGCCTTCGCTCGAGTGCCCGTCGCAACGAATTGAGAAGCCGGACCGAGGAAATTGGTTTCAAAATATAGTCATACGCTCCCATCTTCATGCAGTCGACGGCAACGGTCACCTCGTCGACCCCTGTCACCATGATGACCTCCATCAACGGAGAATACTCTTTTATGAATTTCAGCACTTCGACCCCATCGACTTGGGGCAGCGTGATGTCTAAGAGTGCCGCATCGAAGTGTTTGACCTGGAGAACGTTTATTGCATCGACTCCATCCTGGGCACACTCCACGGCGTACCCTTCCTTTTCAAGCGACGAGGTAAACAGGTAGCGCATCTCTTCTTCGTCATCGACGACCAGGATCCGGTTGTTGTTCTTCACCATGAGCAATTCTCCGTGATTGTCGTTATCGGCCTCCGATGATATTCGGGGTGTGCTCCGTTCATATCTCCAATCGGTACATCGGGTCGGCAGTGCCTCAGTTCGAATCGTGTCGTCCATGCCTGACCCCCTCTTGTATTCTCCCCCTTGAAAAAGGGGGAGAAGTTTCCTCCCCTTACCAAGGGGAGGACGGAAGGTGGGGTCGAAAGATGCGACCGGCCGTTCATCGATCTTTGCCTGTCTTCTTCAAGTCACCGAATCTTTTGATCTTCCCTTCTATCGCCGCCAGCAACATATCGCTGCTGAAGGGCTTGACGATAAAGCTGTCGACCCCAATTTCAAGGCTTGAAGTATGAATCTTTTCATCCTTCACTCCCGTGATGAAGATAAACGGAACGGCAAGGAGCTCCGGCATTGTGCGGACGTGCTCGTACACGGAGAAACCGTCCAACTCCGAGTTGTCGAAATGTATATCGCACAGGATAAGGTCTGGAACACTTGAGGGAAGTTTCTTCATCGCTTCCTCCGGTGAAAAAGCAGTCACCACTTCATACCCCGCAATTGAAAGCAATAACCGCAGCATATCGACATAGTCCCGTTCGTCATCGATAATGACGATTCGACCTTTCTTCTCGGATTTTCTTTTCTCGTCATACTGTTGCCGAAAATGCCGGACACGATCCAGGTACGCGAGAGCGTATCTATTTCCCGGGTCGAGCTTGAGAGCCTTGTTGACCTCGTATTCCGCGGCATCGAAATCGTTCCGAAGAATGAATTTGTCCGCCAGTTTCAGATAATCACTGATCATTATATTGTGACCTCAGAATAGAGAATGAATGAAACTTCATCGTTCGTTCACTATAATAGACCTCACCTCTTGCGCCAGAGGCGGATGAGCCTTCGGCTCAAGCCTGGCTGAAATCCTCTCCTCAAAGGAGAGGATGTTGTGGCTTGTTTTTCCATCAATACGTAAAGTTCATAAACAAGTCAGTAAATCTCTTTGTCCATTACCGCGATCTGCCAACACGTCATGGGGTCTCATCGCATAATCGCTCGTGGATTTTTTCGAAGATCGCTTGTAATACACCATGAGTATTCTTTTGTGCATCATAGACCTCATCCTTCGCTCACGCTCCAGTACCCCCTCTGTTTCTCCCCCTTACTAAGGGGGAGAATTAAAGAGGGGGTCTGAAGACGACCCGACTTCAAACTGAGACATTACCATTTCCCAAATTCCCATGAGCGCATTCCTATCCCTCGTTCAGGACATCATGCAGGGTTGTCAGTAACTTTTCGGCAGTGTACGGCTTTTTCAAAAACGCATGCACTCCGGGGATCGATTCCATCATGGTCTCATCCCCCCCCGATGCACCGCTCGTCGCGACGATCTTCGCGTTTATCTTCATCATCCGCAGGGCGCGAATCGTCGCGGGGCCATCCATCACCGGCATATTCATGTCCATGAGGACTAATCTGATTGTGCCCTTATCCCGGGCGCAGATTGTTACTGCTTCCACGCCGTCGTTTGCAGTCACGGCCTGGTATCCGTTTGCCTCAAGGGTTAATTTTGCGATTTCGCTGATGGACGCTTCATCGTCAACGACAAGGATCAGCTCGCCATTCCCAAGCGGGAGTTCCGGAAGTTCTTTTTCTGTGACGGCTTCCTGTTCCTTCATTTGTGCCGGGAGGTAGACTTTGAAGCTCGTTCCTTGCCCCGGCGCACCGTGGACATCGATGAATCCGCCGTGACTTTTCACGATGCCGAGCGCCGTTGAGAGGCCAAGCCCGGTACCTTTTCCAATCTCTTTTGTGGTGAAGAACGGGTCGAAGATCCGTTCAAGAATTCCGGGGGGAATGCCCGTCCCGGTATCGGTTATGGTCACGACGACGTAGGGCCCTGGCTTCGCTTCTCTATTCGAAGCGGCAAAGAATTCATCCAGCATAACATTTTCCGAAGAAATGGTCAGCGTTCCCCCTTTCGGCATCGCATCCCTCGCATTTACACAGATATTCAATAACACCTGATGTATTTGGGTTGGGTCTGAAAGAATCGTCCAGAGATTGTTCGGGATGTTGGGCTTGATATGGATCGACTTCGGGAACGTCTCGGTGGCAATATCTTGAATTTCCCGGATGACATGCTTTGGCTGGATGACAATGCGTTCGCCTTCGACGCCGCGACCGAAGGCCAGGATTTGTTTCACAATATCCGACCCTCGTTTTGCACTCGTCGCAAGAGTATGGAGAATGCGCGTACTCTCTTCGTCGGGAAATTTCGTCTGGAGTATTTCAACTGCCATCATTATTGGCGCCAGCACATTATTGATGTCATGCGCAACCCCCCCGGCGAGGGTTCCGATACTTTCCATCCTCTGCGCGCGCAGGAATTCCTTCTCAAGACGCTTCTGCACCGTGATGTCGCGCAGGATACCTCGGTGTGCTACGATTTTTCCGCTGTTGCCGCGGACGGCAATTGCAGTCTCAAGGACGATAATCTTCTTCCCATCTTTTGTCTTACACTCCAGTTCATGATCTTTCACAAATCCCTGCGTCGCCATTGCCGCCAGATATCTCTCCCTGTCGCCCGGTTTCCAGAACAAATCACCCACAGCGCGCAGATTTAACATTTCCTCTTTCGAGCCGTAGCCGAACAGTTTAACCCCTGCAGGGTTGATATCCGTGAATTCCCCTGTCGGCGTGGAGGTAAACACTGTGTCTATCGACTCTTCGAACAGCGTGCGGTACTGTTCCTCGGACTTGCGGAGTGCTTCTTCCGAGCGCTTGCGCTCGGTGATATCTTTAAAGATAATAAGTAAATATTTGTTCTCAGCAATTGTTACAAGGCCAGGGCTAAGATCTGAGGCAAAAATACTTCCGTCTTTTCGCTTGAAGCGAATGTCACTACGAGTACCCTCTTCTCCTCTGCTGAACTTCCCGATCTGCTCGTATATAAAAGGCATGTCCTCCCCAGGATGTATATCGGCGATATCCAGATTCGAAAACTGCTCTTGGGCATAGCCCAGCATTTTTGCACACGTGGCATTACACATGAAGAACTTTCGAGCCTTCAGGTCAACAACAAACATCCCGTCGCTAGCGTTATCGAAAAAAGCCTGGAACTTAGCTTCTGACTCTTTTAGCGCCTCCTCAGCGCGCTTCCGCTCGGTAATATCGGTTGCGATCCCGATAAGACCAATGGGCTGCGCACCCTCGCTACGAATAATCGTTGTAGATAGGGAAATGGGAAATTCTGTGCCATCCTTCCTTCGATTCCATATTTCACCATGCCATCCTCGACGCATAGTCGACGAAAGAATATCTCCAATGATCTCCGGGGAATTTTTTGGTGAACTGACGATACTCATATTATTTCCGAGGAGCTCATTTTCACGGTAACCATATGTTTCCAAGAAAGACTGGTTAACAAAAAGAATGGTGTTATCCGTATCAGTAATGCTCACACACTCATTGATGCTTTTCAAGGCAAAGGCAAGCATTGAGATTTCCCTCTCCGTTCGCTTGCGCTCGGTGATGTCGGTTATCGAGCTGAGAATAGCCTTGCCATTCTCGTACGTAATCAACTTCGGCGAAAGAATCGCCTCAACTCTTTTCCCTTCCTTCGTTACAATGGCGCAATCGTATGGCAGGGACTCCCTGCCCGCCAGACGTTCGAGGATGTTCCCGGCTACCTTCTCTCGATACTCCGGCGCAAATAATGTCAGAGGGTCAAAACCCGGAGAATAAGCCTCCTCTTTCGTATATCCCATAATCTCTTCGCATCGCGCATTTGCGTACACGATTCTGCCGTTTTTATAGATGAAGATCATATTGGGCGACTGGTCCGCAAGAGTTCTGAATTTCTCTTCGGATTCTTTCAGTGATTTCTCCGCCCGCTTGCGCTCGGCTTCCTGCTGAATGAATTCAATCGCGAATGATATATCCATTGCCATTTCATCAAGCAACTTGATTTCCTCCTCATCAAAGAATGCTACTTGAGTTGAAGAGAGGCTGATAACACCGCTCAGACCGCCAAACACTTTTATCGGGAACGAAGCAACCGATTTGCATCCGAACGGTAAGTTATCCTTTCGCCTATTGGAGGCAAGGGCATCGTTCACAACCTCATTCAAAACACAATGTTTTCCTGACTGAAGTGCTATCGCTGCTGGAGTCTGATGCCACGTCGTATCCTTCATGTCAATATGATTTCCGGGCTGATAATCTTCAGACATTCCCATGGATTCGACAATATCAAGTCTCTTTGTATTAGAATTCACAATTCCAATCCAGGCGGACTGAAATTCTCCATCTTCAACTGCTATTCGGCAAATATCTTTGAAGAGCTGGCCAGTATCGTGTGCCCGAACAATTGTCTGATTGACGTTGCTCAAAACCGCATAGACCCGGTTTTGCTTTTTTATGCGTGTCTCAGCTTGTTTGCGCAGGGCGACCTCTTCAGTAAGCGCCGCAGTCCTCTTCTCGACTTTCTCTTCCAGTTGCTCGTTCAATAATTTCAGCTCGTTCTGGGTTTGAACGAGTTCTCTGTTCTTTAAGACGGCGGCCTCGTAGGTGGAAATGAGCAAGCCGAGCATTTGCTGTTGGTCTGCCGTGACAAAACGCCTTTTTCCGCCGAACATGATTTCCACTCCAACGCGCACGCGCTCATTCTTGCGCAATTTTCTGTTGGCAAGGATCTGTTCAACGTGCAGCAAAAGGAAATCTTCGCTGTATGGTTTGGTGATGAAATTGTCGGCTCCACACGCTAACCCTTCGAGAACATCCTCAGAGTTAGATAACGAAGTCAGCAGAATTACAGGAATGTCCCGATTGCCATCATCCAATTTGATCTGTTTGCAGAGTTCGTAGCCGTTCATCTCCGGCATAACGATGTCAGTGATGACCAATGACGCTTTGTGATCGGCCAGCAGGGCAAGGGCTTTCTTGCCGCTGTCAGCCACAAGAACTTTGTAGCGGCGCTGCTCTAGGATATAGCGCAATTGTTCAGCCTGCGTAGGGCTATCCTCAACGATAAGGATCTCAAGAGCGTCTTGCACTGAATCCGTTTTGGTTTTCATAATTGTTCCCTATTCCTCTCTTTCGACAACGTAATCAACATAGCGGCAATGTTCTCTGGTGAAAGAACATACGTCGCCGCTTTCAACTTGATAGCCTCGCCAGGCATGCCGTGCACGACAGAACTTTCTGCATCTTGTGCGATTGTGATTGCCCCCGAGTCCTTCATGAGTTTCAGCTCTTCTACCCCGTCTTTCCCCATCCCTGACAGCAAAACACCCACGGCGTTTGGGCCAAAGGATTCAGCGACGCTGCGAAAGAGATATGCCACAGAAGGGCGCAAGCCGTTTTCCGATGCATGATCGCTGAGCACGATATGAGGGCCGTTCTTCATTCCCATATGAAAGCCATCCGGGGCAACATAACCGTGTGCCGGCAGGGGATACTCACCGTTCGAAGCAATGTGGAGTGGAAAACGGGTGGTGCTTGTAAGCCACTCAGCAAAACCAGTGACGAATCCCGCTGCGATATGCTGAACGATGAGAATAGGGAATGGCAGGTCCCGCGGTAGCCTTGATAAAATCTTTTGTAGAACAAGGGGTCCTCCCGTTGAGGCTCCGAACGCAGCAATTTGGATACTTCCGGTCCTTTTTGGCATTGTCATGACGGTCGCCAGATCCGAAACGGGCTCTTTCTTTGTACGGGGAATGCGCCTGACGACCCTCACCTCGGACATCAATTTCACCGTTTCGATCAGTTCCTTTGATGCCGCGTCAAACATATTATGATCGAGTCCCGGTGGACGGCGAACCACCGCCAATGCACCGGCTTCAATCGCGCGAAATGTCGAGCTGATTTCATTGGGCCCAGTACTTCCGCTGACAATGACAATCGGCGTCGGCAGAGTTTCCATAATGTGCCTGGTCGCCTCAAAACCGTCCATCACTGGCATATGGATGTCCATGGTGATGACATCGGGTCGATGCTGTGCGACAGCTTCAAGCGCTTCGATACCGTTACCGGCAACGCTGACTATCTTTATTTCCGGATCGGAGGAAAGGATGTATGTCAGGAATTCTTGCGCAACAGGTGAGTCTTCCACAATTACAACTTTGATCGGGTTTGGCTTCATGATGTCCAGTCTAGAGAAGTTTGTGAATCACATCCAACAGATTGCTTTGATCGAAGCTGCTCTTGATGATATACGCGTTTGCACCGACTTCGATTCCTCGCTCCCGGTCCTCACGCGATTCGAGTGCCGTGACCAACACTATCGGTACATCGCTGAGTTTCTTGTTACCTCGAATCTTGGCAGTCAGTTCAAATCCGTTCATCCTCGGCATATCGACGTCCGATACCACCAGATCGAATTCGTTGCCGCGGAGCTGGGTAAAAGCGTCGGTCCCGTCAACTGCGGTCGCCACCTGGTAGCCCGCGGTTTCCAGGATGTTCTTTAGCAGTGAGCGCGACGTTATTGAATCTTCGGCCACGAGGATCCTTCCTGTTTTTACCGGGGCTGACCCGGTAACCGTCTCCTTCCGGGTAACTGCAGCTGATCTTACGGCCGATTTCATCAGGTCCTGGACATTGAGCACGAGCACGACCTTGCCGGTTCCAAGAATTGTGGCGCCCGCGATGTTGCGCACGCGTTTCAACTGCGCGCCCAATCCTTTCACCAGCACCTCCTGTTCCTGCAGGACTTCATCGACAAGAAAAGCAAAACTTTTTTCGCTGGAGGTGAGGACAATGACAGGCATGTGGTTTGCCTCCGTGAATCCGGGGGTCTTGGAACCTGCAGACCCATTTTTCCGGACAGGCAATTCCAAAGTATCACGCAGGCGGGCCATTGGCAGTATGTGGCCGTCCAACCGGATTGTTTCGCGGTTTTCAATTGTCTTGATGTCCTCCTTACGCACTCTCAACACTCGCTCGACATTACTTGCGGGCACCACAAACACGAACTCGCCCGCCCGCACCAAAACACCCCTGAAGGTGGCAAGTGTCATGGGCAGCAACAACCGGAATGTGGTGCCCGCCCTTGGTTGGCTTTCCACAAACACGGTTCCACCGAGTTTTTCCACTTTTTCCCGCACAATGGCGAGGCCGAGACCCCGGCCCGAAATGTCGGTTATGATGGGGCTAGTTGACATACCGGAAACAAAAATGAGCTGCACTGTCTCCTGAGCCCCGGGATGTTTTGCGGCGTCCGCCGGAAGCAGGCCCATTTTTACCGCCGCCGCCCGGACTTTGTCCAAAGCGACCCCCGGACCGTCGTCCGATACGGAAACTTCCATCCAGCGATTGTCTTTTGCGACAAAGGTGATCCGGATTGTTCCGCAGGGTTGCTTGCCCTCTCGCGTGCGTTCTTCGGGCTTTGCAATGCCGTGGTCAATGCAATTTCGAACAAGGTGGATAAGCGGATCTTTCAATTCCTCCAGAATGCGCTTGTCTATTTCAATTTCTGCGCCTTGTATCAACAGTTCCACTTCTTTGCCCTGGGCGCGCGCAAGATCGCGGGCAAACTTGGGAAGGACCTCTACCAATAAACTGACCGGAAACATTAACACGCTCTTCATCGCCTCCAGGTGTTCATCCACCAGGTGCCGGATCGCGCGCTGGTCCTGTTCGGCCCCCATGATCACGGCGGCCACTTGGCTTTGGAGCGCATTCAGGCGCCCCTTATTCCATGCTAATAGCTCGTCCCATTCCAGTCCAGGGGATTGCCGCGCTTTCCATGTATCCGATTCGGCCTTCCATGAAACAAGTGCATTGTTGATCTCCTGTAATTCCACAGCTCGTTGACTTGCGGCTATTTTAACGGAGATCATTTCCTCGGCCTGGAGTAGAAGCGGGTCAAGCCTGGCAGTTGGAATCCGTACGGTCTCAGCCATGACAACCGGTTTCTCCACAGTCAAGTTTGGCACGGCCTTAATTCCCCCGGCAGTCTGGGACTCTGCGCCTCTACTTGCAATGGCCGCCGTAGCCAGGACAGGTTCTTCGTGTTTTCCAAATTGCGCGGTTCCCGTGGAGATGTCCTTTAGCTGCCGGATCAGCTCCCGGCTACGCGATCGGAGAGCGGGGGCGCTCTCTTCCCCCGTTTCTGCGATGAGTTGCGTGATCATATCCGTTGCCTGGTGAAGTAAATCATACAGTACAGGAGCCAAGGAGATATCCTGCCGTTTAAGAGCAGCGAATATGCTCTCCATAGGCTGGCAAATGGACTCTATGTCAATCAGACTCACAGAGCGGGCCGCACCTTTAAGGCTGTGCGCCTCGCGGAAAATGGTTTCTATCACCTGCGCGCGCCTTTCCAGCGCCGGGGTCTTTTCCAACTCCATCAGGCCTGCGGAAATCGCGCGGACATGCTCTTCCGCCTCTATCCGAAAGGTCGCCCGAAGCCGTTTCAGGAATTCGTCTTTTTTATTATCCATTATGTATTACCGCTTCTACGTTTTAAACTTCTCCACCAACCCCCTGAGTTTCTGTCCCAACTCGTGCAGGTTCCTGGCCGCGGTTTCCGCCTGCTTCATACTCGCCGCATTCTGGGCGCCCGCCTGGTTGATGTTCTCCATCGCGATCGCAATCTGATCCATTCCCACGGCTTGCTGCTGACTCGATGCCACTATCTGACTTGACGCCTGGGTCGCCTCTTTGCTGGTCTCCGCCAGTTCTCGAATAGCCTCCCCAGCCTGCGCCGACTGTTTGACTCCTGTCTCTACTGCCTTACTCCCTTGTTCCGTCGCCATCACCGCGGCGCTTGTCGCCTTTTGCACTTCGTTCAAGATAGCGCGCACCTGCGCGGTGGCCTGCTTCGACTGCTCGGCAAGGCTTTTGATCTCCTGCGCTACAACGGCGAATGCCTTGCCTTGGTCCCCGGCCCTGGTGGCTTCAATGGCGGCATTGACCGCAAGAAGGTTGGATTGATCGGCAATGTCGGTGACGGAGGCGATAATGCCGCCTATGGACTGGCCCTGCTCGCTCAGGCGGACAGTGGTTTGTGCGATGGAGTCCATCTGCTCGCGGATGTGAAGCATGCCAGCGGCCGTCTCATCGACAGCCTTCTGGCCAGACTGAGAGATCCGGGCAACATTTTGCGCGTTATCAGAAACTGCTTTTGCTTTTTGGGAAGAGAGTTGCGCAGCATGCCGAACTTCTTCGACTGTTGTTGTGGTTTCACTGATCGATGTAGCGGTTTCGGCGGTTCCGGAGGCAACTTGCGTGGCAGCGGCGAGGATTTCGCTCGCAGAGGAGCCGAGCAGATTGACCGCTTCGGAAATATCTGTTGTTGAACGGCGAAGATTCTCGGTCATCTGTGCAAAAGAGTTGCCCAATTGATCTTTTTCCGATTGGGGTTTGATCTCATCCCGCAAATCACCTGCAGCGATCCGCTCGGCTACACCAGCCATGTCGCGTAATGATTTAACCATACGGGAGAACGATTGAGTCAAAAGGCCGACTTCGTCCAGTCGTTTTTCGGTAGCCAGTGTGACGTTCAGGTCGCCTGCAGCGATTTTTTCCGCCGTGTCGGTGAGTTGGCTTAGCGGCTTGGCGATGTTACGGCTTATCATAAAGCCTGTAAGCGCCGACAGCACGACCGCTACGAGCATACCCCATACAATGACGTTCTTGGCAGAAACCGTGCTGGCATCCACTTGGCTGGAACGCTGCTTCAACAGCGTATTCTCTTCATTTTCCATTTCGCCAATGATAGCCCGAATCTCGTCCATGACTTTCTTGCCCTTATCGGTCAGGATGACCTGACGGGCATTTTCAAAGCCCTTCTCCTTACGCAAAGCAATCGTCTCGCCCAATTCGTTGAATTTCTCGGCCGTCCTCGCCTTCAGGTCGGCAACACGTTGCTGCTGGGCTGGGTTGTCCACGGTCAATTTCTGAAGGTTTTTAATACAAGAGTCTATTTGGGGTGTCGCTTTGTAATAAGGTTCGAGATAACGGTCTTCGCTCGTAATAACAAAGCCGCGCTGTCCGGTTTCTGCATCCTTCATTAAAGACAAAACGTTAGTTAATTCATTTATCACTTCATAGCTGTGCTTCCGCCAGTTGTCGGAATCAATCAGCCTGTTTATTGCAGAATATGAACTTATCCCGATGACCGCCATGACCACCACTGCCAGCACAAAACCCGCTCCGATTTTAACTCCAACAGACCATTTCATGTTATGTTTCTCCTTCTGTTAAGATTAGTGTACCGTGCTACACATCTATCCTTTTTCATCATTAGAAAACAATTCGTTCACGATCATTTTCCCATCATCCAATATCTTCTGCGCATCGAGCAGAATTACACGCTCTCCAGTGACTCCCTTCAAATATTCCGCTCCAATCCCGGTGACGGTAGCGGGCGGCGTCTGAATCGCGTCAAGCGGCACCGAACGGGTCCCGAGTATGGCATCGGCAAGAATCCCGAACTCCATCCGGCTGTTGCGCAGAATGATTACCTTGTTGAGCTCCCCCAAGCCCTTGTCCGGCAGATTAAAGAATTTCTTGAGATCAACCACCGAAAGTATCTGCCCGCGCACGTTGGCAATACCGAGCACAAAAGGCGGCACGCCCGGCAGCGGCGTTAAATCCTTGAGCGGATGGATTTCGCGGACAAACATAGCTTCGATCCCGTAGGTTTCGGACGCCAGGTGGAACTCGATGATTTCGAGGAACATTCCCGTCACAGCGGCCATCTTCGGCTCCTGCGCCAGGAGGCGAGCGCGCGCTTTAAGGATGGCGGCTGGAGTTTGGGTCATTGGTTCCTGCTTCATGCCATTGCTCCGGTTTCCATGGTGGCCTGAATAATTTCCCTGAATCTTCCGGCTGTCAAGCCCTCGGATTCGGGCAGTATTTCCTCTGGTTTACACTCTTTTAGAAGCGTAAGCACGTTCTCGAAATGTTTTTTTGCCGCCGACGCTTTACCTTGCCGCAGCACTATGTTGCCCAGTGCAAAGTGCGCCAGAACGAAATTCTGGTCAAGATAAAGCGTCCGTTTCAATGAAACGCCCGCCTCATCGACTCTGTTCAGCTCCTGAAGAATGATTGCGCGCAGAAAATGTAAACCAGGATCAAGTTTCTCAGAAGTCAGGGCTTCTTCGCACAAGCCCAATGCTTCCGGGAGTTTGCCCTGGTCTGCAAGCGCCCGGATCAAAAGGGCTTTGGATTGCACTGTTTCTTCTGGTGTTTTCTCGATAGTCTCCAGACCGGTTGCCTGTGCAGGTTGTTCCAAAACAGCGGCATATTCATTCCGGAGCAGTGATTCGTTCCCGGGTATCAAAGCCTTTTCATCTTCATGGAATTGGAATGGCGGCGCAGTCTGTTCAACCCAGGCAGGTGACTTCACTGGCGGCTGATCTGTTGTCTTTTGAAAAGAGAGCGCCTCATACGGGAAATCAGTTAGCAAAGGAGACCCCGGAGTTTCCTTCCGGTAGGCAATTGCGCCGGGAAATTGGACTGACGCAAATTGTGGGAAGAGAAATTGGGAAAGTTCGCTGGCGCCGACCATCAGCCATCCGCCATCCGTGAGAGAGCGAAAAAGGCCCCGCCCGACTTGCCTGGCGCGCTCCGGCGCAAAATACATGAGCACATTCCGGCAAAAGATGATGTCCATAGCGTTCGTGTTGTTCAGTGAAGAAGGATAATTGTCTAGCGCCAGGTTCAGGTAGGCAAAGGTGACCATCTCCCGGATTTCCGGTAGAATCTCAAACACCCCGTCCTTTTTGCAATGGAAGTAACCTTCTGTAAGCCAGGGCGGTGCGTTACGGAACGACCATTTACTGTAGACGCCGGCCATGGACTTGCGCAGAATCCGGGGATTTATGTCCGTGGCCAGAATGGTGATATTCCAATCTTTCAAGGCAGGTATAACCCTGTGAAGCGCGATCGCGATGGAATAAGGTTCCTCGCCGGTGGCGCAGCCCGCGCTCCAGATTCTTATGTGCCTGCCGCTGTTTTGCCGCGAGCGCACGAGCGCAGGCAGGACCTGCGCGACCAGGGCCTCGAAAACCTGCGGCTCGCGCCAGAAATAAGTTTCGTGGATGGTAAGGTGGCTCGCCAGAATATCCATCTGACCGGTGGTCAACGGCGAAGAAAACAGCCATTGTATAAACTCTTCTTTGTCGGTAAATCCGAATTCTTTGGCCGCGGAACCGGCTTTTTGTTCCAAATCATCCCACCGCTCCGGGGGAAAGTGCAAAGCGGTTTTGGCCGCGATAAGGTCGCTCAGTTGCGACAACAGGCTCGGATGGAGGGTGTGCTTCATTGGGCGCCTTTGGCAAGGGCGGTATCCAAAACCCGCTCTTCGTCAAGAGAAAGAAATTGATCGAGATCGTGTATAAGCACTAGGTTGTCCTCCAGTTTGGCGACCCCTTTAAGGTATTGAGCAAAGGGAAGGGCCTGCTTTGCGCTTACCATTTCACGCTCCGTAAGCTCGTGGACGCCAACAACCCAATCAACCACCAGCGCAACGAGCCGCCTTGCTGTGTTCGCGATGATGAAGCGGTCGTCCGGTTTCATTTCACGCGTTGGCAGACGGAAGCGTTTGCGTACGTCCACCACCGGAATAATCTCCCCCTGCATATTGATCACGCCTAAAATAATCTCAGGTGCTTTCGGCAGAGGCGTGATTTCGACGGCGCGAACGATTCGCTCCACAACGGACAAAGGCAAAGCATAGCGGGGCTCTTCCAAAACAAACACTACAATGTAGTTCCGATCTGTCCGCGGCAGATTAGTCATGGGTCTCTGCCAAATGTGGTTGCGCCAAATCGGCAATCATCGAGGCGATCTGCTCGAAATCTTTATCATTATCGAAGAAGTATTCTGAACCTTCGGCAAGACACCTTTCTTTGTATCGTGGATATGAATGGTTTGTCAGAATACAGACTTTCGTTCGATATCTACTCTCTTTGATTCTTTTAAGAACTTCAATACCGTTTAACTCCGGCATTCGGATATCGAGGACGACTAAATCTTTTTGCTCTGCCGCTTTGTTGCGGGGGGCCTGTTGCCAAATGGTCATCCGGAGCGCCTCTTCCTCGCTGTAGCCGAACATCCGTTCGGCGCCGCGGTTCCAGGCGGTGATCCGTCCCTCAAAATCCTGGATGATGATCGCGTCGTTCGAGTCGCGCAGCACTGTCACCATGCGGCTTGCTTCCTCAGCTGCCCGCTTGCGTTCATCCTCCGCGGCATCGAAATTATTCCGAAGAACATATGTGCCGGCTCGTTTGAGGTATTCGCTTGCCATTGAAGTATCGTCCTTTCATGATACAAATACAGGATACGCCCCTCCCCAGTAACCTGGTTTTCGTCGAAACCCACAACCTAGTCCCCCTGAGCGACAATTCTATTCTTCATTCAGGACATCGTGCATGGTCTTCAGTAACTTCTCGGCCGTATACGGCTTTTTCAAGAACGCATGCACTCCGGGGATCGATGCCATAACGGCACCATCCCGCCCCGAATCACCGCTCGTCCCCACAATCTTCGCACTTGCCTTCATCCTCTGCAGGGCGCGAATCGTCATTGGTCCATCCATATAAGGCATTATCATATCGATTAACACCAGAGCAACTTCCTCTTTGCTCGACGCGTAATGTGCAATGGCTTCTGCTCCATTCGATGCCGTAATTACCCGATAACCATAGGTTTCGAGCGTTTGTCTGGTAATCTGTTGGATTGAGCTTTCATCATCGACAACCATGATTAGCTCCCCGTGACCCAGAAACATTTCTGGGAGTTCTTCTGAGCTCGGTTTAATCTCACTAGTCTCCTCCGCGGCAGGTAAATAGATCTTGAATGTTGTTCCTTTACCAACTTCACTATGCACATTAATGAAACCACCGTGACTTTTTACAATACCGTGAACTGTGGAAAGTCCAAGCCCTGTCCCTCTACCAACTTCTTTGGTGGTAAAAAATGGCTCAAAGATATGTTCCAAAACGACAGGTGGCATGCCGCATCCCGCATCCTCTATGCTCAGCATAAGATACCGACCCGGTTTCGCATCGAGGCTCATAGTGGCATAATGTTCGTCAATGATTTTGTTTTCCGCTTTGATACGGATGGTTCCACCATCCGGCATGGCATCTCGTGCGTTTACGCACAGGTTCAACATCAACTGTTGCAGATTTGTCGGGTCACCAACAATCGTCCAGATCTTCTTGGGAACATCGGCTTTAATTGTTATAGATTTCGGGAATGTTTCCTTGATAATATTGGTCATTTCGTTGATGATATGGCGAACCTGGATAAGCACGTTTTCTCCTTCAGCTCCCCTGGCAAAGCCGAGGATTTGCTTTACGATATCACTGCCACGGTGTGCACTGGTTGCTAATACTTCAAGCATTTTTTGACTTTGTTCGTCCGGCATTGCTTTCCCGAGAATTTCTATGCCAAGCATGATGGGAGTCAGCACGTTGTTTAGGTCGTGTGCTACACCGCTGGCGAGAGTACCAATGCTTTCCATACGCTGCGCACGCATGAGCTGTGTTTGAAGCGATTTCTGCTCTGTGATATCTTCTTTCACGGCGAGATAACGAGTTATCTTACCGGATGCATCCTTGATCGGAGAGATCGAGGCGGACTCCCAATAAAGCTCACCGTTTTTTTTCTTGTTGTGGAATTCTCCTCGCCATTCTTCATCTGAGGTGATTGTTTCCCATAGTCGCTTGTACTCTTCAGCCGGTTTATCACCTGATTTCAGTATGCGTGGATTCTGACCGAGCGCCTCCTGGAAAGTGTAACCGGTAATTTCCGTAAACTTCGGATTAACATATTCTATCTTCCCCTCCAAATCGGTTATAACAACAGAAGCAGGGCTTTGTTCCAAAGCACCGGAAAGCATCCGAATATTTTCCTCTGATTGCCTCCGTTCAGTAATGTCGCGGACGAATCCCTCGTAATAAGCCGTCTTATTGCTCCCGTCTCTAACAGCATGGGCGGTGAGCATGATCCAAATTGGGGTACCGTCTTTCTTTTTCCAAAGGATGTCAGCGTCCACGATCGATCCCTCTCCTTCCGTGTCATATTGTTCGACTAACCTTTGGCGTTCTTTTTCGTTGCAAAAGACGTCCTTTGCCATGTCCCGATTAATGAGATCTTCAACGAGATCATAACCAAGCATATCCGCTAAAGTCTTATTTGCTGTTATGATTTTCCCATCAATTGAGGATTGATAAATGCCGACTGGCGCCCACATAAAAACATCTCTGTATTTTGCTTCGCTTTTTTTCAGTTCCTCCTCCGCTCGTTTGCGTTCGGTGATGTCCTGAACGATACCCATTGTTCCCACAATTTGTTTTCCTTTATAAATTGTGCTTGGTCGGACCTGAACATAAGCCAACGAGCCGTCTGCCTTGATAACAGGAATAACCTGCAAAGCTGGAAGTTCTCCGGATTGCATTTCCTTCTTGATGTTCTGACCCATTTCATCTCTCATTGAGGGTTCAATAAACTCGGTAAAATATCTGTTGAGCATTTTATCGGTGCTATCATAACCGTGAATATTGGCTAATGCTTTATTGGCAAACGTAATCACCATCTGTTCGTCAGCAATGAAGATTCCTTCATTCATGTTATCTATCAGGTCCCGATATTTCTCTTCGCTCTTTTTCAGTTCTTCCTCCGCCCGCTTGCGCTTGGTGATGTCGCGCATGCTGCCTATGATTTTTTCCGGATTGCCTTGAGCGTTGAACTGGATCTTTGACGAAACGGAACATGGAATCGATGAACCATCGCCGTTCTTAAGCGTCACTTCGAAATCTGTAACACTTCCTCCTTTCCGTAATGCTGATATGAAAGTTTGTCGTTCGTCAACATCGGAATAGAAATCGTACATCGACTTTCCAATAAGCTCATTCCTATGATATTGTCCTTTCGACATGTTCTCAATGGAAGGGCTGACTTCGAGGATCGTACCGTCGATCAATGTCTCGTAGTACGCATCCTGCACATTCTCAAAGATACTGCGGTATTTTTCTTCGCGTTGCCGCAGCTCTTCCTCCGCCCGCCTGCGTTCGGTGATGTCGCCGAAATACCAGACGCGGCCATAATATCGATCGTCCGATCCGACCATCGGCGCCGAGTAGCGGTCAAAGATCAATCCGTTCTTTAGAACAATTTCATCCTGGCTTGTTTCCCGTTTGTGCTCATAGAGGTATTGAACGCGCTGGAGAAACGACCGGGGATCCGCCGTCTTGTTCGTAACAAACTCTAAAACGGGTTCGTCGGCTTTCTTCTCGACCAACTCTAGCGGGACACCCCACATGTCTACAAACCGTTGGTTGTACGAGACGATATTGGCGTCTTCATCGACCACGAGGATTCCATCAATCGATGCTTCCTGCTGTGTGGACAAAATGACATTTCTGAATTGCAACTCCTCTTCCGCCCGCTTGCGCTCGGTGACGTCATTAAAGTTAATAAGTAAATATTTCTTCTCGGCAATTGTTAGAAGGGCAGGGCGAAGATCCGCGACAAAATTACTTCCATCTTTTCGCTTGAATCTAATGTCACTGCGAAGACCCTCTTCTCCTCTGCTAAACTTCCCGATCTGTTCGTTTACAAAAGGCAGGTCCTCTCTGGGATGTATATCGGCGATATCCAGAGTCGAAAACTCCTCTTGGGTATAGCCCAGCATTTTTGCACACTTAGCATTACACATGAAGAACTTTCGATCCTTCAGGTCAACAATAAACATCCCGTCGCTAGCGTTATCGAAAATAGCCCGGAACTTACCTTCTGACTTTTTTAGCTCCTCCTCCGCCCGCTTACGCTCTGTGATATCTTTGATCGTTCCCATGAATTCTATTACATGACCATCTGCGTCGTGTCGCGCCCCTGATGTTATAAGTGTATGTATTACCACACCATCCTTTTTACGCAAATCAACAGGATAATCCTTTGTGTAGCCACGTTGTACGATGATCTTGATATGTCTTGCACGATCTTCTGCATTGGCGTAAAGATTCGGGATCTTCACGTGCGTTAGTTCCTCTCGACTTGAATAGCCGAATAATTCAAAAGCCGCATCATTCATGTCAATCCAGTTTCCATCTACGGAAGTGATAAACACGCTGTCCCTCGACGTGTTGAAGAATGTCCGATACCGATCCTCGCTCTCCAGCAGCATCTCTTCCGCCCGCTTGCGCTCGGTGATCTCCTTTTGCAGATCAAGAACTTTATGCTCAAGCTTTCTCGCCAATCTTTCGCTGTATTTTTCCAAAAACCTGACGTCTTTTTCCTTGAGTATAGCGGGAGCGAACTCTTTTTTCTCGTTCTTGTTTCCAAATATTTCATTTATATTTTTAAGAAACTCTTCCGGCTCTATGGGGCGGACGATAAACGCCTCAGCCCCAAGGCTCTTTCCGAACTCTTCATCTTTTGCTTCCGTATAACTTGAGGTCACATAAATAAATGGTATTGCTCTTAACTTTTCATCCTCTTTGCACTTCATGCACAATATAAAGCCGTCCATGCCCGGCATCAGGATATCGGATATGATCATGTCAACCTTTTCCCTGCCCAGTATTTCCAGCGCCTCGATCCCGTTCCGCGCGCGCACCGCTTCGTGCCCACCTCCCTTCAGCATCGCTTCAAGCAGAAGCAGATTTTGTTTATTGTCGTCAACGATAAGGACTTTCATTTTTGCCTCCTTGCATCATTTGAAATATTTCTGGATCTCGGCAATAAACGTTTCGGGATTGATCGGCTTTTCAATGTAGCCGTTGCAGCCCGCCGCCATAACTCCTTCTTTATCCCCGGTCATGGCATATGAGGTAACGGCAACAATGGGAAGGTTGCCACCCCCCTCGGAGGCCCTGATCCTTCGCGTCGCTTCCAGACCATCGATGCCCGGAAGCTGAATATCCATGATCACCATGTCCGGCTTCTCCTTTACCGCGATTTCCACCGCTTCCTCTCCAGTACAGCATTTGACGATTTCATGCCCGCTATTCGTCAGAATAAAACTCATCAGATACATGTTTTTCTCGTTATCTTCCACGATCAAGATCCTTCTACGTCGCTCAGGACCAGTCTTTTTCATAATTTATCCTTCCTTGTATTCCAGAGGCAGAGTTAATGTAAACTCGCTTCCCTTGCCAAATTCACTTTCCGCTTTGATCTCACCTCCCAGCACGAGGGCCAGCTTTTGCGAAAGATAGAGCCCAAGCCCGGTCCCTTCCTGCAGCGGCTGCCCCTCAACCAAGATCCGGCTGAATTGCCTGAATAACCTGCCCATATCCTCATTTTTTATTCCGACACCGGTATCTTTAACTGAAACTTCAGCTTTCCCGCCCGATCGAATCACTTTTATTCTTATTCCCCCTTTATCTGAAAATTTTACCGCATTACCGACCAGATTTATAATAATTTGCTTAATCCTTCGTTCATCGCTCTTGACCGGCGCTTTATTCGGCATCTCAGCGCTCAGTTTAAGGGCTTTTTCTTCCGCCGCGCCCGCAAAAGAATCCTTTACTTCCTTAACAACGCGAGAAAGATCGAATTCCTCAATGGTAAGCCGGATCTTCTCCGCTTCTATTTTACTGACGTCGATCACATCATTGATTAAAGATAAAAGATGTCCCGCACTGGTTTTCACCATGGTAAGCTGTTTCTTCTGCTCCTCGTTCAGCTCGCCCACCATCCCCATTAGTAATATCCCGGTAAAGCCGACTATGGAATTCAGCGGTGTTCTCAGCTCGTGACTCATGCTGGCGATGAACATGCTCTTCAGGCGATCAAGCTCGCGTGCTTTTGCTAATTCCAGTTCCTTTTCCGCCGCCCGTTTGCGCTCGGTGATGTCGCGCTCGGTAGAGGCAATACCAATTACTTTTCCCGCATCGTCCACCAGTTTCGTTGCCGTCAGCCAGACGTCGAGCAGGCGCCCGTCTTTGGTCAGCCGCTGGGTCTCAAACGAGGAGATCTTTTCACCCGCTATCAGCCGGCGGGTAAAATCCTTTTGCTCTGCCGCTTTATTGGGGGGGGTGAGTTGCCAAATGTTTTTCTGCTTCGCTTCTTGCTCGCTATAACCATACATCAACTCGGCGCCGCGGTTCCAGGCAGTGATCGTTCCCTCAAAATCCTGGATCGTGATCGCGTCGTTCGAGTCACGCACCACCGTCACCATGCGGCTTGCCTCCTCAGCCTCCCGCTTGCGCTCGGTAATATCGCGCTCTGTAGAGGCAATACCAATTACTTTTCCCGTATCGTCCACCAGTTTCGTTACTATCAGCCAGACGTCGAGCAGCCGCCCGTCTTTGGACAGCCGCTGAGTCTCAAACGAGGAGACCTTTTCACCCGCAAAGATCCGGCGGTTGAAATCCTTTTGCTCTGCCGCTCTGTTGGGGGGGGCCAGTTGCCAAATGGTCATCCGGAGCGCCTCTTCCTCGCTGTACCCGAACATCCGTTCGGCGCCGCGGTTCCAGGCGGTGATCCGTCCATCGAAGTCCTGAATCGTAATCGCATCGTTGGAGTCTCTCACAACGGTCACCATGCGGCTTGCTTCCTCAGCCGCCCGCTTGCGTTCATCCTCCGCGGCTTCGAGAAGCTTGATTCTTTCCCGGAGAACGCTCAACTCATTCACCGGCTTTGATCTCTTTCGTTGTCCCTTAGCCGCACTGTCGTTTATCTGGCCCATTCTTTAATTGCAGAAATTGTCCAATATTTTTTTTCGAGCCCTGGATTAGCGTATGTTACCTTGCGATTCTTATCTAAAAGGGAGATGCATATCAGCAATTGTCGAACAGAACTCTGAGTTTTTCTTCATTCTCCCGTAATGTTTCAGATGCCCGTCTGCGCTCAGTACTGTCCTGTTCACTGGGCTTGCGTTTCTTCAGCAGCGTTTCCAGCTTCTTCACTTTCCTACGAACAGATTCTAGTTCTTCAATCAGTCCGTTTTTCGTTTTGTTATCACTCTTCATTTATCGTGTCCTCCAACCTGGAGTATTGTTCGAGACACTGAGACCGCTACACAGGACGTATGTCACACAATGAGGCTAATCTTTCAATCATTTCTATTGCTTGCTCGAATTCGGTCGTTTTATCAAAAAAGTACTTAACACCGAGTTTCAAACACCTTTCTCGATGAGCAGAGGTTGCAAAGTTTGTAAGCACCAGGAGGATGGTCGACGGATAGTTTTGCTTGACATTTCGTATCAATTCAAAGCCATCCATCCCCGGCATGCGCAGATCGAGAATTGCCAGTTCAGGCTTCAAATCTTGAATTAATTTGAGCGCTTCGATGCCATCGCTTGCTACACCAACGACCTGGGCATTGCGGACTTGAGAAACTATTTTGACAAGCCGTTGCTGTATGGCGACATGATCATCGGCAATGAGTATTTGCACGAAGTTCTTCTTTTCTTGTCAGCTATAATGTAAGCGAATGCAATATCAAGCGGCATAGCAAAGAATGCGATCTTTATGTCGTATTCTTAATGATGGATTGGAATGACTTTGTTTGTGGTACTCCTCTCTTTCAGTCAGGACCTTCGCAAAAAACCATGGAGGATTCGTGCCCTGTCTCGGAAAGTAGATTGATCGGGTGATGTTACGCAAAAGTGGGTTGGGGATGGAATCATCTGTCTGAACTCACCCTGTGGTCCCTCTCTAAACTTAGAGAGGGACGTTGGCCGCGGAAGTGCTTCCCCTTCTCTACTTGTAGGCCTGCCTGCCGGCCTGACCTCACGTAACCGCTGTGCCGTGAAGTTCGGCAGGCAGGGAAGGGGATCAGAGGGGATGAGTTCAGCGAGGACCTGAACCATCGCAAGGTTTTCCTGGATGAAAGGCAACCTTCAGTCCTGAATTTACCGAGCAGAACGTCGCCTTTTGCTGATCTTCTGGGAGGGAGTTCCGCCAGAAAAAAGGCGGATAGGTGTACTCCCGACCATCGCGACAGGGGTAGCATCTGGGAGGGTCGGGAGCGCACCTGTCCGCCGTTGAGCCAGAGGCTCATCCGCCTTTTGCGGACTTTCTGGCGCAGATCCCTCCCAGCGAGGAGTCTCTTCTGTCCCGCGGGCAGGCACGTTTCGAGCGGCAATCAATTTATAGATGCCCGATCAAAGTCCCGCCTTCTGGATTCCGCTTACGTTGATGGGATTCTGAAAAGCGGAACATTCGGGCATGACAAGCTTTTTTGATTTTTCAGATGTCTCAAGAAAGGAAGACTCTTGAGGGAGGCAAGTGGGTGTGTTTTTCTGTGGCGCCGGGTCCAAAGGACTGCCTTGGAGAATTGGTTCCTGACACTTGGGCGGTATTACTCCTCCTTTTCAGTCGGGACCTTCCTGAAGAATCAAATTAGATCCTCCGTCTGCCTACGTCCCTTCGGGACTTCGGCGGACATGGATGGGTGCAATCAATCCAAGAGATGATTTTCTAATACGTAGCGCATAAGTTCGGCGTTTGTTTTCAAGTCCATTTTTCCCAGAATATGCAATCGATGAGTATTCACCGTGCTTACACTCAGATTTATCTCCCCGGCAATCTGGGAAACGGTTTTCCCGGAGCCTATGAGAAGCAGGATCTGGAATTCCCTATCGGAAAGATTTGCATGAATGGGTCTTTTTTGGCCACTCTGGAGATTGTCAACCAATTCCTGTGCAACCGTTCGACTGACGTACTTTTTGCCAGCCATAATAGCTTGCAGTGCCAAAATAAGTTCCTCAACAGCGCTGTTTTTCGTCAGGTAACCGTCTGCACCATCAATCAATGCACGAAGGGCGTAACGTTTTTCAGGATGCATACTCAGGACAAGCACGAGTATTTTCGGATGCCGGGCTTTCACTTCTTTTAGAATTTCCAGTCCGCTTTTGTCAGGAAGGGCAATATCCAGTATGAGCATATCACAGTGGCACTTATCCAATTTATCCAGTGCCTCGTAGCCGTACTGCGCTTCACCAACGACTGTGAAGTTGGGTTCGATACGAAGGATTTTTTTCAATCCCTCGCGGATAAGAACGTGATCGTCAACGATGAAGACTTTTGTCACCTCTGTGTCCCTTTTCTAGTATCCTGTCTCCGAAATAGATTGATTAAGTTTTTCGCCTTTTAACCCTCACCCCTTTCCCCTCTCCCGCTCCTTCGACTTCGCTCAGGACAAGAGCGGGAGAGGGGAATTGAAGGGGAGAGGGTTGTGAATGACATAACGATCCAAGGACTTATAACGGCAACCGGACTATTATTGTCGTCCCTTTACCGGCAATTCCATTGATCTCGAACGATCCACCAAGAATCATGGCGCGTTCGCGCATACCGATAAGACCAAGAGATTTAGATCTCAATTGTTCACTGGGCGAAATTCCCCGCCCATTATCCCTGATTTCAAGGATGAGCACTTCATTATCCGTTCGAAGAACACTTTTCACGACAGTAGCGTTGGCGTGGCGTGCAACGTTTGTGAGAGCTTCTTGATAGATGCGAAAAAGAGCAATGGACTTTTTAGAATCCAACTGGATATCTCCTGCAGATGATTTGAACTTACAGGAAATGCCCGTGCGCAGTTCGAATTGCTTGGTTTCCCATTCGAAAGCTGCTAGAAGTCCCAGATCATCGAGCATCTGCGGCCGAAGGTCAGCTATGATATTCCAGATTAACCGAACCGTATCTTCTACAAGCTTCTGCATTGACCGTAGTTCTTCAGCTACGAGCTTGCGTTGTATATCTCGCTTTTCGTCGGATATCGTTCGAAGGAGGAGCACCAAGTCCATTTTCAACGCGGTCATTGATTGTCCTAACTGGTCGTGGAATTCCCGAGCCAGACGTTTCCGTTCTTCCTCACGGATAGTTTGCAGATGATCCGCAAGCATGCGAAGCTCTTCATGAGATTTCCGGAGTTCTTCTTCCGCCTGCTTGCGCTCGGTAATGTCTGAAAAAACGGCAAATGCGCCGCTATAGCGTTCATCCTGTATGCGAGGAGTAGCTGTGACAAGGAGATAGCGCGTCTCACCATCGGCACGAACAATTCCCAACTCGTACACGCTTCTTTTCCCTTCCCGGCGGACGTTGGTTTGAGCCTCTATGATTTCCCACTGTTCCGACTTGACAAACTCAACCAAGCTTCGACCTATCAAACTGCCTCGCGGTACGCCAAAAATAGTCTCTGCGGCCGGATTGGCAAACACAAAGCATTCTTGTGCATCCACGATGCCTATCCCTTCCCCTTGACTTTCAACGAGAGTTCGAAAGCGCTCCTCGCTTTCCCGCAGCTTGTCCTCCGCCCGCTTGCGCTCGGTGATGTCCATGGCGATCCCGACTAGTGCGAGCACATGTCCCTGCTCATTTCGGACAGTGGAAGTAGAAAGAGCGATCGGAAATTCGGTTCCGTCTTTTTTCCGGTTTATCATCTCGCCTCGCCAACCGCCTTGACACGTTGAATACAAAACCTCATCGGTGGGAGGTTGGGTCCGTGGGGAGCGGACAACGCTGATAGGCTTTCCGATGAGCTCATCCGGGGTGTAACCATAGGTTCTCGAAAAGGCGTCATTGACAAAAAGAATTCTGTTTTCCGTGTCGGTGACGCTGACGCATTCACCAATACTCCGAATTGTGTGCCCAAGCAGTGCAAGCGATTCCGCCGAACGCCTGCTCGCCTGTTCGGCGAGCTTGCGCTCGGTGATGTCGCGATTAACGGCGACGTGGCCAATAATTTGGCCTTCAGCGTTTCTTACCTCAGATATTGTTACATGAACAGGGAAGAGTGTTCCATCACTACGATTATGTAATAATTCACCGGTCCAAAATCCCTTCTGTACGATCTTTTGCAGAACTGTTTTGCGCGAATCCCCTATGTATTGAGGCTGTATAAACTTAATAAAATGACGCCCTAAGACTTCTGCCGATGTCCAGCCGTATTGTTTTTGAGCTGCAGTATTCCAGTACTGAACGTTAAATTGTCTATCTGTAGCAAGAATGGCGTCCGAGACATTGGCAAGTAGATTCGCTTGAAATTGGATTTGTATTTCGGCCTGTTTTCGCTCGGTAATGTTCTGGTAGATGACCAGAAACTGCTTTGCGCCGTCCCATAGCACTTGCTTGCGGTGTACATGAAGATGGAGCACTTGACCATTTTTCCTAACGATGCTGATTCCATACTCGGAGGCACTAAGATCACACCGTTGTCTTTGTTCCTTTCTTTTTTGAAACTCGGCATAGCTCTCCGGTGTGTAACGAGCCCTCAAAGGTGTTTTTCGCAGTTCTTCGAGACTGTCGTATCCATAGAAATCCAGTATAGCCCGATTAGCATAGAGCGTGTCTCCATCTGCCGTGACAATCCGCACTCCGAGTGGGGATTCATCCAGAGAATGGCGGAAGTTCTCTTTCTCCCGGCGCAGCGCCTCCTCCGCGCGCTTGCGCATAATCCCCTGTGCGAGTGTGACCGCCGAGCCAGCCAAAGGACTTAGCGTCCTTTCAAGAAGCAATGTGCCTGCAAAGACGGTCAACACGCCCACTAAATGGTCTTCGACAAAAAGGGGAAGTCCCGCATAGGCAACAATATTATGGTGACGTGCCCATGAGGCGTCTATCAATAAAGGTCTATCAAGAATCGAATTACTCGCGATCGTCTTTCCTTCAGCTACGACCCTGCCGGCAAGCAAGTTTCCAATATGAATACATTCATCGGATTCTGAGCAGAGCGTACTGAGTTCTTCATGGGCTTGAAGTTCCAGAGAATTCATTTCACGATTCATAGTCCAAATCTGAGCACAAGCAATATCAAAGTTACGCATGATGACCTCAGCGCTCTGCCGAATTATCTCCCTAAGCGAAAGCTGACGATTGACTAAATATGTCATCTCGCTCCGGAATTTGTGCAGTCGTGTTTCATGCGCCTGCTCTTCTTCTCTCTGCTTGCGCTCGGTGATGTCGCGATTGACACTCACATAGCCGGTGATCTGTCCGTTTTTGTCGCGGAGCACCATCGAAGCCAAGTCGACAGAAATCCGCGTTCCATCTTTGCGTGCCTGAGTCGCTTCTCCACGCCAGTGGCCCGTCTCGGCTATCGTGCGCCTCATCTCCTCCGTGCCCACCGTGGGCCATTCGGTGCGTACGATTTCTAGTCCATTCCGCCCGAGGACTTCCTCCGCCTTCCAACCGTAAAGAGATTCAGCGGCCGCGTTCCAGGCGGTTAGCCGGTATTGAGCGTCGGAGGCGACGATGGCGTCATTCACGTTTGCCAGGAGAGCGGCATGGTAGCGCAACTGCTCCTCACTTTGCCTGCGACTCGTGATGTTGTCAAATACGGCAACGAAGTGCTCTTTTTGCGGGCTGTAGACAGAAATGAAGAGCCAAATCTTCAAAGGTTCGACGTAGGTCTCAAACCGTTCCGGCTTACGCGTCAAGGCCACCCTGCCGTAAATCTCGAACAACTCCGGAGACGATTCTTTGATTCCCGGAATAACCTCCGAGACTTTTCTTCCGGTGACATCCTTCAATCCCGTCAGTTTCTCAAACGCACTGTTGACGTGGAGATAGATAAAATCCTCCGGCTTGCCGTTCTCATACAGCATCCTGCAATAGGCAACCCCTTCGATCATGTTCTCGAACAACGAACGGTGCTGCTCCTCACTCTCGTGCAGCGCTTCCTCGGCCTGTTTGCGTTCATTCTCCGCGGCTTCGAGAGCCTTGATTCTTCGCCGGAGGACCTCCAACTCATTCACCGGCATAGATTTTTTTCGTCGTCCCTTTTCCGGACTGTCGTCCACTTGGCCCATTCTTTAATTGCCGAAAATGTTCAACATCATTGGCGCAATTGAAAATCGACCCATAAAGCAAACGAGCTTGCCGCACAACCTGCATCGCAGCGAGCGGGTTCGGACACTGTCGTTCTTTCTGTGCCATGAGAATTCCAAAAACTCTTCCGACACTGACATAGGAATGATTAACAATACTTCGGTATATCGAAATGAAATATGGATAATTGATTCGTAAATGTCAAGGCTGTCAACGACATTTCTACGGGAGCTACAACGGAAACAGAAATCTCTTGGTCGATGATATTGAGGAAAGCTTAGTATTGAAAGGCTTTGCACGAATATGGCCCTTGCATAAAATGGACGCAAAATTCTGCGCTTGACATTCCCTTTTGCCGCGAAGGGAATGGTTAGCATAATTTAAGCATGTTCTGTCTTCCTGTCAATACCTCCTGTTGAAAATGTGAGCGCCCACACGATTCGAGGATCAATGTTATCTCACCTTCTATCGTCAGTTTTCACATCATCTTAGTTTCTACATCATTTTGCCTTCATCATGTTGCTTTCATCAGCGGTCCCGTTTGGTATTCAGCAATTTATTTGTGAAATTCAATCTCGTAAATTGCAACAAGGACTGTGATCTTGTAGGGTATGAGGTGGTAGGGTGCAGATGTTTGGGTCCATTGTGAGGGTTTGAGGTTTCAGGTTTGGGATTTGAGGTTTGTTCAGGATCTAATCAAAGAAGTAGGTGGTGGGTTATAGGTGGTAGGTTATCGGGGATACGTTTTGGTCTTTCGGTTTCATTTCAGATTTTGGTATTTGGATTTAGATTTTGTCCCGCTTCTGGATTCCGCCGGGTAGCGGGATTCTGAGAGGCGGAATTTAGGATTTCGAATTTCGGTTTTAGTGTTTAGTTTGAATTCCCCCAATCGTCAAAAATACTATCATCGACAGACAACATTTTCACAGTTCAGATGTTTCAGATTAGTTTGGAGCACATGTAATGAATGTCTTTTATGCGATTCTTCTGGGAATTATCCAAGGATTGACGGAGTTTCTCCCCATTAGCAGTACTGCGCATTTGACGCTTGCGGGAAAACTTCTGGGATTGATTGATGCGAGCCGTCCGGAAGACTGGACCGCTTTCATCGCGATCATGCAGTTAGGAACAGTCGCAGCCGTCATCGTGTATTTCTCCCGGGATCTCATCGAAATGGTGAAGAGCGTTTTTCTTGATCTGGGACACCGTCAACCGGCGGGAAAAATCTCATGGAGCCGACAGTCGCAGCTCGCGGGGAAGATCATCATCGGCACACTGCCGGTCGCCGTCATCGGACTTGCCTTCAAACACGTCATCGAAGGCACGTTCACGAAAGAAATCAGCACGATTGCGGCGAGCCAGATCGTCGTCGCGCTCTTTCTCCTCTGGGCGGAAAAGGCCGGCAAACGCAACCGTACTGAAGAAAGCACGACCTGGCGGGACGCACTGGTCATCGGGACGGCGCAAGCATGCGCGTTGATTCCGGGCTCATCCCGCTCCGGGACGACAATCACGGCCGGGCTGTTTCTCGGTTTAACCCGTGAAGCTGCCGCGAGGTTCTCGTTTCTCCTGAGCATTCCCGCGGTCATCGCCAGCGGATTTTTTGAACTCTACGAAGCACGACACCATCTCGGCGGCCTGGGTATCGCCCCGCTTATAGTTTCAACGATCATCTCGGGTATCGTCGGCTACGCGACAATCGCATTCCTCCTGCGCTACCTCAAGACCCACACGACGTATGTTTTTGTGGCATACCGTGTTTTCCTGGGTGCGGTTCTCCTGGTGCTTCTTTTCTTGAAGATGGTTTGAGTTCCGCGAACTCCCCGCGGTTTCCTCCTGGCGCGGGGTTGGACGTTTCACCGGCAGCGTATTGGGGTAGCGGGTCAATTTAATTGGTCATTGTACACATATGATTGACATCAAAGAGGGGAAACGCCATCACGTCCCCTCTTGAGAGGGGACTACAGGGGTGTGTCAAAAACCGGTCGCATTCTGAATGTGTTAGTGTGAGTAGAATTTCACCCATAGATACCCACCCCGTCGACTTCGTCGACACCCCTCCAAGGAGGGGATTTCCTTTCCCCGCAATTCAAAGTGGCTCACCACTCGTATTTGCATCTCACCGTTTTTATCCCTAAATTTGACTAAATGACCCTGAAAGTCAAATCGTTTAGTATCGCCCAGCCGCATCTGTACGGAAAGAAGGAGAAGTTGATCCTCGAAGCGGCCCGCAGGCTCTTTGCCCATTACGGTTTCTCTAAAGTGACCATGGAAGAAGTGGCCGAGGACATCGGCGTCGTCAAGGGGTGTATTTACTACTATTTCCCGACGAAGGAAAGCCTTTTCGGAGCGGTCATCAGGGAAGAGCAAAGACAATTCGCGAAAGATATCGATGAGCTGTCGGAAGCCGAGTTTTCGTACGCCGAACTGCTCCACCATTACGTCGAGAAGCGCCAGCAGTTTTTCCGGGAGCTGGCGAATCTCAGCCGGCTCGATTATCACTCATGGACCAGAATAAAGTCGACCTTCCGGGATTTGTTCAGAAATTTTGAACAACAGGAACTGGGCTTCCTGCAGCGGGTTTTTCAGGAAGGTCATACGTCGGGTGAATTCCTGGCGTGTGACGCCCGGCGTACGGCAAGCCTCCTGCTTCACGCACTGCAGGGACTTTACCTGAGAACGATGCGAGATGCGGACAGCTCCCACCCCGACAGGAAAACGTATTCCCAGCTCGACATTGAGACGAGATATTTTGCCGAGGTCTTTGTTCGCGGCATCAGACCTTCAACGCAGTACAAGAGGACAAAACATGAAAGCAGATGATAGAAGCACAACAATCTCACCTCCACCGTCCGACCGGCCGGCCGAGGACAACGACAGCGAAGATATAGAAACGGTTCCACTGTACCGCAAGAAACGGATTCTCATTCCGTTCTTCCTGCTCATCGTCGTCGCAGCGTGGGCGGTCTGGTATTGGTACACGAATTTTCGCGCCTACGATTCGACGGACGACGCGTACATCGACGCCGACCGCGTCGCAATCAGCTCAAAAATGCTCGGCCGCATCACCCGGTTAACGGTCGACGAAGGCGACACGGTCAAAGCCGGGCAGCTGCTCGTTCGATTGGACGACTCCGATGTGCGGGCACAGGAACAACTGGCGAAAGCCTCCTTCGTTTCCGCAGAACAAAACGTCGCACTTGCGAAAGTCAATCTGGAGAAGGCCGATGAAGACTATCAGCGGGCGGAGAAGCAATTCAAGGACAATGTTATCCCGAAGGAGCAATTCGACCATGCGCAGAAGGCCCGGGATGTCGCAGATGCCCAGCAGTCCATTGCAGTCGCGCAGGTTGGCTCGGCAAGGGCGCAGCTTGGCGTGGCACAAACAAACCTCCAAAACACAATTATCGTTTCACCCATGGACGGCATTGTCTCCAAACGATGGGCGCTTGCCGGCGATGTCGTGCAGCCTGCCCAACCGATTTTCAGCATCTACAACCTCGGCACCGTCTGGGTAACCGCCAACTTTGAAGAAACCAAGCTCTCCTCGATTCACCTCGGCGACCCCGTTGAGATTTCCGTCGATTCCTACACGCAATATCGGTTCCACGGAAAGGTCATTCAACTCGGGTCGAACACTGCCTCGCAATTCTCTCTCATTCCGCCCAATAACGCTTCAGGAAACTTCACGAAGGTGACCCAGCGGGTCCCCGTAAAAATCTCCCTGGATCCTGCACCCGATTCGTTGGCGTCAATGCCGCTTCTTCCGGGGATGTCGGTAGAGGTCAAAGTGAAGGTGAAATAAGAAATGGCGCGATCGCCGCATCACTTCATCCGCTCGCAGCTCATCGGCCGGTACGAGTCGCTTCACCACGAGCACGCGTCGTACAAATGGTGGGTACTTGCCAACATCATGATCGGGACGTTCATGGCGGTGCTCGACGCGACGATCGTCAACGTCGGTTTGCCGAAACTCATGGCGGCCTTCGGCGTCAGCGTTGACAAAGTCGAATGGGTGTTGACGGCGTACCTGCTCGTGTTTGCCGTCATGCTCCCCACCTCCGGCTGGGTCGCGGATCATTTCGGGTACAAGCGGACATATTTCTTCGCACTGATGCTGTTCACCCTCGGCTCATTCCTCTGCGGACTCTCGTGGGATGAGAACGCGCTCATCGTCTTCCGGATCATCCAGGGTGCGGGCGCGGGTTTCATGATGCCGGTCGGAATGGCGATTGTCACGAGAGAGTTTCCACCCCACCAGCGCGGAATAGCCCTGGGATTCTGGTCGATAGCGGCGGCCGCCTCGGTTTCCCTCGGTCCGATGGTCGGTGGATACCTGATCGACAATTTTGACTGGCAGGCAATCTTCGATGTCAACGTGCCCGTCGGAATCGTGGGCATGTTTGCAACGCTCATCATCCAGCGGGAATACAAGACCGAGCACGTCCGGTCGTTTGACTTTGTGGGTTTCCTCTCCCTGACCGCGTTCCTCACATCACTCCTCCTCGCTCTTTCCGATGCTAACGCGGCATGGAATGTCGGAGGATGGACGTCGCCGTTCATTCTCACCTGCTTCGCGGTCTCCGGCCTCGGGCTGCTTGTATTCCTGATCACGGAATTCACGGTCAGACACCCTTTGATCGAGCTGAAACTTTTCAAGAGCTTCAATTTCGCCGTCTCCAACGCCATTCTCTTTATTTTTGGGCTCGGGATGTTCGGAAGCACGTTTCTGCTGCCGCTCTATCTCCAGAACTCTCTCGGTTATACGGCTCTGCAAGCCGGCTCGGTTTTCCTGCCGGTTGGGATCCTCCAGGGAATGCTGGCGCCCGTTGCGGGGATACTCTCCGACAAGGTCAGCCCGAAGATACCGGCAGTCGTCGGCATCACGCTCCTTGCACTCAGTTTGTATCTCAACAGCTCCCTTTCGCTTTTCAGCGAGCACGCTCAAATCATGTTGCCCCTGTATATCCGCGGCTTCGGGATGGGTATGGTTTTTGCGCCGTTGAGCACCATCGCGCTCTCGGAAATTCCGAAGAACAAGATGGCGCAGGCATCCGGATTGTTCAACGTCATCCGGCAGGTTGGCGGAAGCTTCGGGGTGGCGATTCTTGGCACTCTGCTCACGCAGCGAACAATATTCCACACGACATCGTACGGCCAGATGGTGAATCCGTACTCACCGGCATTCCAGCACACATCCTCCATACTGCAGCGTTTTGTCCAGTCCACTGTCGGAGGAACGATCACGGCGGCGTCGCTCCGGGTGCAGTCGATGCTTGGTTCTCACATCGTGGCGCAAGCGTTTGTCGATGCGATCAACGACGACTTCCTCATAGCGGCCATTATCACTATCATCGGAGTCGTTCCGATATTTTTTCTGAAGGCACGAACGCGGAAACAGAAAACCGAAACGGCCGCGATAGAATAAGCATATGGTACTCAGCAAAGGTTAAAAACGGTTATGAAAAGATCATTCTTTCTCACGCCGGCGCTGCTTCTTATCCTGACCGGCCAGCCCGCACAACCACAGACTTCCGATTCTTTGACGGTTGAACAGGCGGTACGGCAAGTGATTGAGCGTCATCCGTTGGTCCAACAAGCATCCGAGGCATTCCAGGCCTCTCTCGCGCGCGTCGAACAAAGCCGCAGCGGCTACTACCCGGTCAGCGAGGCGGAGCTTGGATACACGAGACTCGACCCGATCTCGGAAATGGGGTTCCCCGGTCTCGGCTCTTTCCAGTTGTTCAGTGCAAACAATTTTGATGAACATATATCATTGCGGCAGACAATTTACGACTTCGGAAAGACCTCTGCGGCCCTCGACCTCAGTCTCTCGAGCGTTCAATCCGCGACAACCGCAGTTGAGGTCATCAGAACCAACCTCGCATATTTTACCGTTCAAACGTTCTACTCAATTCTGTTCCTCCGCCAGAGCATCCAAGTCCAAGACCGACAGATCGACGTCTTGAGCCAGCATCTTCTGATGGCGCAAAAGAAGGTCCGCGCCGAAACGGCCACCGATTTCGACGTGCTGACGACCCAGGTGCGCATCGCTGCCGCACAGAACAAGAAATTCGACCTCCAAAACGGACATCAAAAACAAGAGGCGATGATGCGCCGTTTGCTGAACCTTCCCGTAAATGCGGAGATCCGTTTGCGCGGGGAATTCATTCCTGTTTCCGTCAACATAAACCTCGACTCGCTCACCGCCATCGCGCAAAAACAACGTGTGGAGCTTGTGCAAGCGCATGACGCGGAGAGAAGCGCCGACTTACAGGCACACGTCGCATCCTTGCGCGATATGCCCGCACTGAAAGTGGATCTCACCTACGGCTTGAAAAACGGATACTTTCCCAACCTCGACGTTTTCCGGGGAAACTGGGTCGCGGCCGTTGAAGCATCCGTCCCGATCTTCAATGGATACCGAACGCGCAGCGAGGAGCAGGAAGCCCGGGCAAATCTTCGGGCGTCGGAGGCACACACCCGCGACCTGGAACGCTCGATCTTCACCGAGGTGCAGCAAGCCGTGTCCGACGTCCAGATGAATGCCGAGAAAATAAAGACCTCTGCCTTGCAGGTGGAGCAGGCGAAAGAGGCGCTCGCGATCGCGACCGTGCGCTATGAAAGCGGCGTCATAACCAACCTCGACCTTCTCGACGCGGAAACGGCCCTCGCGCAGTCAGAGTTGCTCTACCTCGAAGCGCTGTACCAACAGGTTATCAGCGGGTATGCTTTGGAAAGAGCAATTGGGGGAAATCTCCCCGGTCAGTGATTCCTTCCACCGGCGGATTTCCACGAAAACAGGCCTACTTGCGTTTGCCGAAGTGTATGTTTATATTTTGAAAAGCAGGGATTTGGCAGGATGTCCATCTTCTTTGGTATCAGAATCGCACAACTGAATTCGTTCATTCGCTGGATTACAACGGCTTGCACGAGACCCGGAGCATATTTGTCCGGCTTCGCGCTCCCCACACTTATTCTTTATGGTCAACCTTTCCATCCTGACATTTTCACCGTATCGCACCCCGATAGTTCGTGGTATTTTCTCTTCTCGGCGATTGCCCTCTTTGCCGTGACGATGTCCCTTTTTCGTAAAAATACCAGACCCGACAAGTCCGCCCATTTCCCTGCTGAATCCCTGGCGGCGATGCGCGACGTGTTCATCAGAACCAATCAACATCTCCAGATTGAAAGCGTGAACGCAGCCGCGATTGCGCAGTGGGGATATTCTGAACAGGATCTCCTGGGGCGCGCATTTACAGAGGTTGCTGAAGAACGAGAGGCGCTTGAGAAGCATTGCGAGAGTGTCCGCCGGGGCCACCGACAGGAGTTTCTCCTCGATATGAAGATCGCGTGTAAGAGCGGCGGGCGCGTCCATATGAATTTCTCGGTTTCGCCTATCGTCGAAGGGGAAGGCGTCATCGGATTCATCCTTGTTGGAAGAGACATCGGCGATCGCAAGCGTGCCGAAGAAAAGATGGCGCTGGAGAAGGCGCGTCTCCGGCAACTCTTTGATAACGCCCCCATCGGTATTGTCGAACTCGACAAGAACGGTAAAATAATCGACCTTAGCCGCGGCTTTCAGAGCATTTTTCAATTTTCGCTTGATGAGGTGCGGGAGAAGGCGCTCGGCGATATCATCCTTCCGGACGATCTCAAGGCGGAAGCGGAGGCACGGCTGCGCGAGATTCCCGACGGCGGAACGATCTTCACTGAAACGGTGAGGAAACGAAAGGATGGGGAGCCGGTTCATGTCAGCGTCTACGAAATTCCCATCGTCGTCGACGGGCAGCCCGAGGGAGTGTACCGGATATACTTCGACATCACTGAACGCAAGCGGGCGGACGAAGCCCTTCTGCGCAGTCAGAATCGATTCCGCGCGCTCATCGAAAACAGTTCCGACGCGGTCGCGCTCATAGACGCGCGCGGCATGCTCTCCTACGTAAGCCCTTCGGTCAGAAGAATCCTGGGCTATGCGTCCGAAGAACTCATCGCTCATGACGTTTTCGAACTTGTCCATCCGGATGAACGACCGGACCTCGAGGTGTTGTTCAACGAGCTGTCATATCGGCAGAAGGGTTTGGTCCCCTTTAAGTGCCGCATGGTTCATAAGAACGGGTCCTGGAGATGGGCGGAAGGTGTGGCAATGAACTTACTGGCCGATCCATACGTTCAGGCCATCGTCGTTAACTACCGCGACATCACCGAACGCAGGCATGCTGAAGAGACCCTCAGGGAAAGTGAAGCACGAATGAGGAACCTCTTCAAATCCGACATGCTCGGCATCGTTTTCTGGGACATCAGCGGCAAGGTCACGGAGGCAAACAAGGCGTTCCTCAAAATTGCCGGATACAGCGAAGAGGCTGTTCTTCCCGAAAACGAATTCCTCAACGATGTGAAGCCTCTCGAATATATTCTCCTGAACGAACGTGCGCTTCAGGAAATGGCCGCCACCGGAGCATGCCTTCCCTTCGAGACAGAATATCTCCGCAAAGACGGAACCCGTGTTCCGATCCTCCTCGGAGCTGCCCTTCTTGAAGGGCGCAAGGATCGGGGTTTCTGCTTTATTCTCGACATCACCCAGCGCAGGAGAGCGGAGTCGGAACGGCAAGTGATGTTCGAGATCATTCAAGGAGTGAGTTCGGCTGAAAGCCTCGATAAACTGCTTCACCGCATCCACCAGTCGCTCAAAAGAGTGATCTACGCCGAGAATTGCTTCATCCTCCTGTACAACAAGACCACGGGAATGTTCGACACGACCTTTTTCATCGACAAGTTCGACCGTCCCTTCGCGCCCCATCAACTGGGGAAGAGCTGCACTGCCTACGTTTTTCGGACGGGTCAACCGCTCCTCCTCACACAGGAGCGTTTCGAACAACTGGTAAAAGAGGGAGAAGTCGAATTGGTTGGAACAAATTCGCCTTCCTGGCTGGGGGTACCCCTGAAGTCGGCAACCGAGTCCATCGGTGTACTGGTCGTCCAGCACTACGAAGACCCGAACGCTTACACCCAGCGTGACCTCGAATTCCTGACATCGATCGGTAACGAGATCGCACTGGCGATCGAGCGGAAACGCACGGAGGAGCAGCTCCACATTTTCGCTCACGCCTTCGAAGGTACGACCGAACTCATCTCGCTGACCGACCTCGACAACCGGCTCGTGTTCGTCAATAAGAGCTTTCTCCAGACGTACGGATGCGAGGAAAAGGAGATTTTGGGCAAGGGTGCGGAATTCTTCGCTTCACCGCTTAACCCGCCGGACATTCACAAAGAGATTCTCGAGCGCACGCGGCTCGGCAGCTGGTCGGGCGAGCTCTATAACCGAAAGAAAGACGGGGCAGATTTTCCGGTTTCCCTCAACACGTCCGTCATTCGCGACAAGGAAGGGAAACCCATCGGCTACCTCGGCATTGCGCAGGATATCAGCGAGCGCAAACACGCGGAGGAACAATTGAAGGAATCGTACGAGCAGTTGCGCCTCCTCGCCTCGCGGCTGCAGATCATTCGCGAAGAAGAAAGCATGAGGATCGCCCGGGAAATCCACGATGATCTCGGACAGGCGTTAACAGGAATGAAAATGGACCTGTCCTTTTTTGCCGAAGAACTGAGTGAACAGCAAGGTCCCGGGTCGAAAGAAAAACTGATCGAAAGAATCAACGCGATGTCCTCACTTGTTGACGGGGCCATAACGTCCATGCGGAAAACCATTACCGAGCTGCGGCCCGCCGTTCTCGACAGTCTCGGCCTTGCCGCCGCCATCGAATGGCAGGCTGAAGAATTCCAGCGCAGAACAGGCACCAAGTGTTCCTATTCGTATCAGATTGAAGGCTTTCAGATAGACCCGCACCGCTCCACGGCGATTTTCCGGATCCTCCAGGAATCGTTGACCAACGTCGCGCGCCACGCCCAGGCAAGCAAGGTGAGCATTGTCCTCAAGAAGGAGTCAGACGCGATCGTCATGGATATCCAGGATAACGGAAAGGGTATTTCCGAAGAGGCCTCGCACAAGGTGGGCTCGTTCGGGATCCTTGGCATGAAAGAACGAGTACTTCCGTTCGGAGGAAGCATCGACGTCCGCAGACTTCCCGGCGGCGGAACAACCGTTACCGTAAGAATCCCATTGACATAAAACTGATATTGAAGGTGGAGAGCTATGATAAGAGTACTTATTGCCGACGACCATGTTGTAGTCCGGGAAGGATTAAAACATATCATCTCCAAGGCGTCCGACATGACCGTCAGCGCCGAGGCGATCAATGGCCAGGAAGTCATCGACAGAGTACGTGAACAAACTTTCGACGTTGTCGTGCTCGACATCAATATGCCGGGCAGAGGCGGATTTGAAATTCTCAAAGAGCTCAAGCGCGACTATGCACGTCTTCCCGTCCTCGTCCTCAGCGTGCATCCGGAAGACCAGGTCGGAGTTCGCGTGTTGAAGGCGGGCGCCTCGGGATACCTGAATAAGGAAAGCACGCCGAAAGAGCTGGTCAACGCTATTCGAAAAGTCTATACGGGAGGAAAATTCATCACTCCCTCCCTCGCGGAGAAACTAGCGTATGGATTGGAAGTCGACGTGAAAGCGCTGGCTCACGAGAGTCTCTCCGACCGGGAGTATCAGGTTTTCCTGATGCTTGCCGCCGGCAAAGCAGCGAATGAAATTGCTCAGGAGCTCGCTCTCAGCGTCAAGACGGTGCGCACCTATCGACAGCGCATACTGGAAAAATTGACCATGAAGAACGATGTTGAGCTTTCCCACTACGCGATTGAGCACAAGCTCATTGAGTCTTCGAGGAGTTAGGGCCTCATCGCACGACGCCCTCCCGATCATCTGAGGGAGCAAAACCGGCGGCACCGTTGGAGGAGGTGGTGGAAAGGTGGGGAGGGCTGTTCTTTTCCGGGGCCCGGGAAAGGGAAAAATGTGCCGTGGATCACATGCTGGCCAAATACGATCTCCTGGGATTCACCTAATACTAGGAGTACAACTCTTAACCGTCGAAGTGACAAAGAGTTATCACTGTGGTCTGGGGACTACAGCAGAACATCCAATAGACTACAAAAGAAAGGGTCTAATTCCAATTGTTTTTCTCACCCCCCTCTATTAAATTGTATATGGCGTGTGAAAGGAATTCACCTCCCCAAAAACCAACAGGAATGCACATGATACGATCGCTCATAGTAGACGATTCATCGGTTGTTCGCGAACGGCTCGCCGCAAGGCTTTCGAGTCCCGGAAAGGTCGAGATCGTGGGCAATGTGGGGGACATCGTGACGGCACTCTCTACATTCGAGAGGGAGAAACCCAATATGGTGATACTGGACATCCAGTTGCCAGACGGTAATGGCATTGACGTTCTCACGAGAATCAAGCAGCAGGATGGAAACACCATCGTCGTGATGTTGACGAATTTCCCGTACGAAGCGTTTCGCAAGAGATGTTTCGAAGCGGGAGCAGATTACTTTTTTGACAAGTCGACCGAATTCCATAAGATCACCGCAGTGATCAAGGAGATGGAAGCCGCGATGAACAACCAGTCTCCATCTTTACTCAACTGATAAACGCATGATAAGTTTAGGTCAGGTTCCGCTTCTGGTGTTGGCATTGACGATGTTGATGATCATGCAGATGTCCATCAACTCGTCCATACTGTCCGAATCAATATCCTCGTTGGAAAACGAGGCGACGCTTGAAGCAACCACACTCGGCAATCTCATGATCGGCGAAATCAGGACCAAGGCATATGACAACGCAACGCGGAGCAACATGATCTACAACCGGTCACAGCTCACTCCGGCATCCTCCCTCGGACCTGATCCCCTCGACACAATCATCACAAACGAGATTGTCCCCGTGAGCCAGACCCTTTTCCTGTCACAGCAAAAGTATAATGATATCGACGATTACAACGGCTACGTCCGCACGGTGCAAACACAGAATCTCAGCGATTTTACCATCCAGGACAGCGTATGCTACGTGCAGGAAGCGAATCCCGAAGTTGTTTCCCCGACACCGACGTGGTATAAAATGATCATTGTGACAGTGAGTCACCAGAATATGTCGACCCCGCTGGTCCTCAAGTCCGTCGTGGTGTATACAAGGTCATGACAAGAACCGGTTCCCGATGGATACAATCATAGAAATCACTTTACAGGTGCTCATTGTCGGTCTGATCACCCTCGCGATTCTGGGTTTTGTCGGCAACCTGCACCAGTCCACCTATGAGAAGACCTCCTCCGTCATTCTTGAGACCAATCTGGTGACCATTGCGTCGGTCATCGAGAACGACCTCAACAAGATCGGATACAATGCGCCGAAGCCGGCGATCCTTCGGGCTGATTCCGTCTTTTCTTTTCTTGCCGACCTCCAAAATACTGGGGCTGTGAAAACGGTTCAATACTCGAAGACAATCATCCCGGCAGGATTCCGGACGCCGAGCGACACGGCACAGGACTTTGGAATTTCCCGGATAGTGAGCGGAGAACCATCAATCATCTCCGACATGCATTTATCAAAACTGAATTTTGCGTATTTCGATTCAACGGGCCTGCCGACATCGAGTCTCGCGGCAATCCGATCCGTCAACGTGATGGTCGAACTGACAAATCCCGGAAAGACAACGACAACGGCTCCATCGTTGTTCTGGACCAAGACATTCTATATCCAGAACTGAGGGGAAGAGATGGGGAATAACGCGATACTTTCGGTACTGGGTTTGATGGTGTTCTTTGGCATCATCAACACGACTCTCAACACGAAGAACGCGCAATCGTCGCAGAATATCTCGTCCTATGTTGTGAACGATGCCGCCCGCGAAATTGCCTACGACGGACTCAGCGTCGCCCGGCTGAGGATCGATTCCAGTTTCGCCGCGGTCGATTCCTTCAGCATCTCCGGTGACATCGGAGGGGGCAGTTTCACTGTTACTGCAATTCCCCGCGGCGACACTATCAAGGTACAATCCACGGGGACGTACCAGACCACATCCTATATCGTACGGGCGGGTCTCTTCCACCATGTGAAGTACCTGCCTGCGCCCCTCTACCAATCGGCGATACACTTGCAGGCAACTCCGGCGTGGCTCTTCTGGCAATCCTCCGCAAGCCCCATCGACGGACGCGACCATGACACGTCGGGTGCATTGACTGCCACGAGAACAAGCGACGGTTTCGACGTCACGGTATTTTCACCCGGCGACAGCGCGAATATCAACAACCGTTCCTCGCAGTACTGGTATTTCGATTGGAACAGAAATTCATCGGGAAATTCTGTAAAGATTTCCCTGAGAATAAAGGTCGACCCCACGGTGACGCCCTCATCCTATGTGGACACTCTGGTTGCAAACGCCGACTACGTGTACCGAGCTACGGGAACGACTCCCTTTCACGTCCCGTCCGCAAACTGGGGTTCAAAAAATAACCCTGTCGTTGTCTATGTTGACGCAGGCAGTTCCCCCTACGCCATGTTTGACAGCCAGTACGTCGGCTGGGGAGTTTTGCTCGTACGCGGAAATGCCTGGCTCCCGGGAAATATGCGGTGGAACGGGCTCGTGATCTGCTACACTTCGATGCAGAGCAGCAACCAGTTCACGCTTGACGGAACGTCCGAAATTCTCGGCTCCCTGGTTTTTGTCGGCAATCCTTCCAGCGAACTTGACCTTGAATCCGGGGCCAAGATTTTGTACAGCAGCTCGACTTTACAAATCGTCAAGAATATGGCAAAGCTTAACAAGTACATTGTCAACAGCGTGAGCCAATGGTACGAATAAGCCGGTCCACGGACACATTCGTTCCCTGATAAAGGAGTGGGCGAGAAGAACGTAATTTAGATGAGCAAGACGAAATCCCCGACCGGCCCGATCACCGATCGAAAACAATCCTTTTCCACTCAAGGCGTTTCAGGCTTTATTGAATGGCTTGTTGCTCAGGGAATTGTCACACAACAGATGGTCGATCAGGCAGTAGAATGGAAACGCTCGCACGACGGCCAGGACAAACGCCTCCTTTTTCAAATCCTCTACGAGGAGTGCGGTGCCAAACGCGAACAGGTCTTGCAGGCATTCGCCAAGTATTACTCCTTTAAATCCTTCGAATTCGAAGAGCTCAACCTCACTTCCGACAAACTCCAGTTTATCAAGAAGATGCTGGATACTCTTCCCCAGCACTTCAAAGAACTCGCGACAAAGCATAGAATTCTTCCTCTCCAGGTTACCGACAACGACCCGCAGAAATTGTATGTCGGGACGCCGGAGCCGACAAGCGCCGCCATCCACGTCGTCGCACGCACATTCCCCTATCCGAAGTACGAAGTCTGCTATATCGCCCTGAACACGTACGACGAGATCTATCGCCAGATGACGCTCGACCAGCAGGGGCGCCCCGGCGACGAAGGTTTTGGATTCATGGAGGATGACTCCGAGAAAGCTCTGCTGGAACTGGACGAGGAAATTCTCAAAGGACATCTTGGTGAAGTGATAGACAACATTCTTGGAGATGCCGTCCGGTTGAACGCGAGCGATGTCCACATTATCCCAAGAGCCTCTCGAAAAAGCGAGATATATTTTCGTATTGACGGGCGCCTCACATTATGGCGCACGATCGACGACGTTCGCACGGACGCGATTTCGGCGGTCGTGAAGGACATTGCGAAGGGCACCGACCGGTTCGAGAGGAATATGGCTCAGGACGGTTTTGCCCAACGGATCACCGACAACAAGGTGACACGATTCCGCCTGTCCGTCATCCCCATTGTCGGCAGAGAACTCAAGGTGAAATTCGAATCCATCGTCATTCGCGTACTCGTCGACCCCGAAGCCACAATGACCCTCGAAAACATTGGATTCCAGCCGTATGCCCTCGAGAGGTTCAAGAAAGCGATCGAAAAGCCGACCGGTCTCATTGTGCTGACAGGACCGACAGGAAGCGGAAAAAGCACGACACTTTTGGTGGCCCTGCGAGCAGTCATGAACCCGAGCCTGAACGTCCTGACCGTCGAGGACCCCGTCGAGTACCTCATCGATGGGGCGCGGCAGGTGAAGCTGAATCCTAAGCTGGACTTTGAGGGCGCGCTGAGGGCAATCTTGCGGCACGACCCCGACATCGTGATGGTGGGTGAGATGCGTGACCGCATTACCGCCGACATGGCCGTCAAACTTGCTAACACAGGCCACTTGACGTTTTCGACCGTCCACACCAACGACGCTGTCGGCGTCATTGCCCGACTGTACAAAATGGGCATTGAACCATTCTTGCTGGCCTACGCAATCAACATCATTGTCGCACAGCGCCTCGTTCGAAAGCTTTGCGAACGCTGTAAGGCGGTAGACAAAGACATCCTGCCAATTTCCTACCAAAAGGTGGGATTTCCAAAAGATGAAATCGAAAAAACGACATTCTATCGCCCGGTTGGGTGCATCCACTGCGTGAACGGTTACAAAGGTCGCAAGGCCATTCACGAAGTGCTCTATTTCACGAAGGAAATTCGCAAACTCATCATGGAAGCGGGGGTGTCGATCAACGAGGAAGAAATCCGTAAGCTGGCGGTATCGCAGGGGATGAAGGTACTGCGGGAGGCCGGGTTGGACCTTGTCCGCGATGGAACCACGACTGTGGAAGAAATCGCCAGCGTAACGGCAGACGACAGCCTCTAGGGATCCTCCGCCCATCTCCGGGAGACGGGCGGGAAGCAAACCCTGCGGGTTGTCGCGTTCCACTCACGCTGGAAAACACTCCAAAAAGACCGGTTTTCCCTACTTGATATTTTCCCTTTCATGGCGTATATTAGTTCATGATTTTCCCGGCATGGCGGCCTCATTTGAGCCATCTGCCTGTTTTGTGGGAACCGAAAATATTCTATAAAGGTTGATCACCGATGATATTCGAAGTCTCCATAGGGTACACGGCTGCTAATTTCTTGCTTGCTCTCATCATTTTCATCAGGTCGAGACGCCATCTTATCACCCGATTTTACTTTTTTTGTGTCGTCGCCCTGGTAAGTTTCGGAGTAGCCGCTTACTTTGCCAACCACCAGTCCAACGACACCGTTCGCGCAATCCTCGAACATACGGTCATATTCCTGTTCGCGCTTGCCCCGTTTTTCTTCCTGCACTTCATGGTCGTCTTCGCCCGCCGTTATGACATCCTTAACTCAAAGAATGTCATAGCAGCCATCTATTTCGCGGGCCTCTTCAGTTACACAATGATCCTGCTGGGATTCCTCCCTCGTCCGATAACAGCGATCGGCAAAATGACACAGACGGGAGATATTTTTTACATAACCTGGATGTCCATTTTCTTCATCATCGGCATCGCGATGCTGTATGAATCGACACGGGGATTCTATGAGAGAATTGAGAAGGCGAATCTTCTCATCGGTGGATTCGCGCTTCTCTTACTTGCGCTGCCCGGTCCGTTCACGGAATCGGTGTTGATCGGGATCTTCCATATCCACGTGGATTTTTATTACATCTTCTCGACTCTCGCCGTCATCGTCGCCACATATTTCGTCTTCCGGCACAAAATCATCGTCAACACCGTCTATGACGCGTTGAAGTCCGCACTCGGAGTGATGAAGGACGTATTCATCACCACCGACGAATTCTTCCAGATTCAGATGGTGCGCGGGGGCTTGACTCCCCTCCTGGGTTTTACCGAGAGGGAATGGATCGGTCACTCATTCAAGGAATTCATCGAAGAAGGCGAAATGCTCGACGAGTACAGGAATTACGTGCTCCAGGGAAAGATGAAGGAGAGCAATTTCGACGCGCAGACGATGACAGAAAATGCCGACTCCGTACCGATGAACTTTTCATTCACTCCGATGTTCGTGCAGGAGGAACTGCGCGGCTTCGTCGGCGTGGGCAGAGACACTACGGAACTGAAACGGTCGGAACAGGCGCTGCGGGTCTCCGAATCAAAATTCCGATCGCTCTTCGAGAACGTGCCCGACGGCGTTTTTCAAATCACGCTCGACGGCAGGATCATCACGGCGAACCCCTCGTTCGCCCACATGCTCGGGTATGATTCACCCGAAGACCTCCTTCACCTTAATCTGGGACGGGACCTCTCTTTCGACCAGAACGGGAAAAAAGCGCTGTTGCAGGAATTCGCGAAAAACGGAGATACGCGCAATCTCGAAATCACGCTGAAGAAGAAAGACGAAAAGCCGCTCATCGCATTAGGAAATGTCCATGCGGTCCAGGACGAACGCGGGGTGATCCAGTACTATGAAGGGGCGCTTACGGACATTACCGAGCTGAAAAATCTCGAGGAACAGCTCCGGCACACTCAGAAGATGGAAAGCATCGGCATGCTCGCCGGAGGGATAGCGCACGATTTCAACAACATCCTCCAGATCATTCTCATGAACACGGTCAAGTTCAAGCGCACCCAGAGCGACCCGGAAGCTCTGACGAGAGCCATCGATATGATCAACAGGAGTGTACAGCGGGGAGCGGGTTTGGTTCGCCAGCTGCTGACCTTTGCACGAAAGACGGAGATCGTGTTTCAATCGTTGAACCTGAACGCCACGATCGATGAGCTCAAGAAAATACTGGTTCAGACGTTTCCCGAGACCATCGATGTTAAGGTCGACCTCGAGCCCAATCTCCCGTTGGTCGTCGCCGACCAGACCCAATTCCATCAGGTGCTCCTTAACCTCTGTGTGAATGCGAGGGATGCGATGTCGAGAGGCGGAACGCTATCGATCGTGACAAGAACCGCGCCCGGGTCTTCGATGAGCGACCGTTTTCCCGACGCTCGCGAGCGGAATTACGCGTGCGTCACGGTCTCCGACACCGGCACGGGAATGGACAAGCAAACTCTCGAGAGAATCTTCGAACCGTTCTTCACGACGAAGGAAGTTGGACAGGGTACGGGATTGGGCCTCGCGGTGGTCTACGGGATCATAAAAAGCCATCATGGGTTCATCGACGTTGAAAGCGAAGTCGGCCGCGGAACGAAATTCCACATTTATCTGCCTGTCCAGCCGCAGGATCTTGAGGATTTCGTCATGAAGAAGGAGCTGCAGGCGGAGGCCCCCGGCGGAACCGAAACCATTCTTTTTGCCGAGGATGAAGAAGTGCTCCGGGATTTGCTCAAATCGCTCCTCGAGACGAAGGGATACAAGGTCTTGACCGCAAAAGACGGAATGGAAGCCGTCGAGATGTTCAAGAAGCACCGAGAGGAAATTGCGTTGGTCCTGATGGACCTCGGCCTGCCCAAACTCAACGGATGGGACGCGTTCAAGAAAATGAAAGAGACCGACCCCAAAGTACGGGTCGTACTGTGCAGCGGTTATCTCGACCCGCACACAAAATCGGAGAGACTCAAGGAAGGGGCGAAGGACTTCGTCCAGAAACCCTACGTCCCGGAGGAAATTCTCAACAGAATACGTGGAGTGCTCGATGTCGCAAAGCAGGGATAAGAGTTTCTTCTCACGATAGACTTGAACAACAAAAGCACAAGTCATCAATCTGAAGCACTGCACGCTTAATCAAAGAGGAGCCAAGAGTTGAGCTTAACCGACAATCAGAATCTCTTTAACCAATTCATGAGGGAAGTTGATACCCTCATCAAACACGGCAATTTTGACCAGGCACGATTACGCCTCGCAGATGCGAAGCGCGTCAATCCCAGCAGTCCGTACATCGTCGCATTCGAAGAGCGCATCAAACTCTTTGAAAAGAGACTGAAGGAAGGAAAACACCCCGCAGCCGCGACTCCTCCGGACAAAACACCACCGGCCCACGAAGCTCCACCCGCTCCGGCAGCTTCTCCTGCGGCCGAAGCAGCGCCGCACCCGGCGCCCTCACCCGCTCACAAGACGGAGCATCCTCCCGTCAACCATGATGTGCTCGAAAAGAAAGTCCGCGAGCAGGTGGAGCAGGAATACAAGCAGCGGCTGACGGAGGAAATCCACCACGCAGAGGCAAATGCCGCCAAGACCCTTGAGCTGGAACGGACAAAGCTTGAACGACAACAGGCTGTTTTGAAAACACAGTACGAGCAGCGCGCAGCAGAACTACACAAGCGCCTCGAGGGCGAATACAAGAAGAAACTCGATGAGGAGGTCCGTCTCTCCGAGGAACGATTGAAACAGCAGTTTGAGAAAGAGCAATCGTTTTTTGAAGGTGAAATCAAAGCGCGACTGGTGGAGCATCATACGAAACAGCAGGATGAACTCGAGGAGCGACTGAAACGGGAGCAAGCCGAGCTTCTGGAAAAAGAACGCACTGCATTTGAGGAAAAAGAGCGGAAAATGCGCGAGGAGTTCAACAAGCGGCTGCTCGAAAGCCTCCGCAAGACGGAAACCGTGTTTCGTGAACAAGGCCTTCAGCAGCAGCAGATTGAACAGCAGAAGATCCGTGAGAATTTCGACAAGGAATTGGAAGAAAAACTCTCGAAGGAACGGGAGACCCTGAAGAAACACTCCGATGACAAACTCGAGAAACTGAAGGAGTCTTCGGAGCGGGAGCGGAAGAAGCTCGAAGAAGAACACCAGCGCCAGATCCACGAGCAGGTTGAACAGGTCCGTAGACGCGAGGCACAGGACTTCGAGAAGAAACGCGTGAAGCTTGTTCAGGACCTCGAAGCCGAACATCAGCGAAAGTACCAGGAACAGCTGGTCGCCGAACGACGGCTCGTCCAGGCAGAGGCGGACGGAGCGATCGAAGCCGAAAGAAGAAAACTGCAACAAGAGCGCGAAGCGATGCTCGCCACCGAGAATGAAAAGCTGGAGAAAGTGCGGACCGACCTCCGGGCCGAGATGGAAAAAAATCTCATGACGCGGTTGGAGCAACTCTCCGTCGATTACGAACGGAGGATGGAACTCCTTGGATTTACTATTCCCAAGAGTAAGGAAGAATGCCTCGCGCTGTACCGGGAGAAACTCGCAATTTCCTACACTAACGGCGAGCCGAGCGTCGACGAAGCAGAAAAGCTCATGGAATTGAAAGAACTGTTAGAGCTGACCTACGACGATCACGTGAAGGTCGAAACCGACGTCCGGTTGGAGAAATACGTTCAGGATGTGGAAAAAGGAATTATTTCGGGCGACTTAAACCTGAAAGACGCGGGCAAGCTTGAATCCCTCAAGGAGAAATTCCGGATAACACCTGAAGAAGCGTCACGGCTGGAACCATACATCCTCTCGAGAATCCAGCGGCTTGCCGTGAAAGGCCGGATTCTTGTGGCCGATGACGAACCGCAAATCCGTGAGGCGATCAAGGAGGAACTCGAAGCACGGGGATACCAGGCCGTCGAGGCCGAGAGTGTCAACGTTGCTCTGGAAAAACTCAAGAAGGAGCCGGTCGATATTATTGTGAGCGACATAAGTTTTCTCCCCCGCGAACCGGATGGCTTTAAATTCTTCAAGTTGGTTCAGGAACAACCGGAACTCCGCCAGATTCCCTTCATCTTCCTCAGCGCGCTCAATGACGACGTCATCGTCCGCTCCGGCATGCAGCTCGGCGCCGACGATTACCTGACCAAGCCGATCGATTTCGATTTGCTTCTGGCAGTTATCGAGGGCAAGCTGAAACGCGTCAAGATGAGAGCGCGAAAATAAATCCCGCGCCCTCCTCGTTCTGAAAATTCAGACAGCGGGCCGATTTCCGTTCAAACTCCTGCGCCACGGCCAGCAACGCGTGATCCCGCTTCCCGTCACTTCTGATTGAACAAAGCTTCGGGAAACTCCTTCTCAAGAAGGTACTTGTAGTAAAATCTGTACGACTCATTCCTGGAATGGGTCGCTTTCGGGCCGCCCCACCCATGCCGTCCGCCGGGGTACACCATGAACTCGAAGTGTTTCCCTTGATCCTCCAGCGCGTTCACGAGCTGCAGGCTGTTCTGCATATGGACGTTATCGTCGATCGTTCCGTGGACAATCCTGAGCAGCCCCTTGTACCTGTCGACGTACGTCATGGCAGAACCGTTCTTGTAACCTTCCGGATTCTCTTCCGGCGTGTCCATATAACGCTCCGTGTAGTGGGAATCGTACAATTTCCAGTCGGTGACGGAAAAACTCGCAATACCGTGGGTGAAGTAATCGGCACCGAACGTCAGCGCCATGCACGTCGTGTACCCGCCGTAACTGCCGCCGCTGATACAGATTTTCGTGGTATCGACGAACGGTTTGGCCCGCAGCCACTTCGCGACTTCGATGTAATCGTTCATTTCCCACTTGCCGAGGTTCCTGTGCATCAACGCGACTCCTTCCTTCCCGAAGTGCCCGGACCCCCTATGATCCATCGTTACCTGGATGACCCCTTGCATCGCCAGCCACTGCTCGCCGATGCCCCTCCACGAATTGGCAACCGTCGGCGAAGCCGGTCCTCCGTAAATGTTGATGAGAACCGGGTATTTCTTGTTTTCACTGAAATCCGTGGGGAGCGTCCAGATCACGGGCAGGGCATAGCCGTCGGGAGTCGTCACGCGGAATAATTCCGGCTTTGCCAACGCGTAGTTCGCGAATTCCTTCGTCTTGCTGTCGCCGAGCTCCTTCACAAGCTTCCCCTCACCGGTGTACAGAGCCATCCTGGACGGCTGCGCGAGATTGGAGTACGAGTCCGTAAAATACTTTCCATGCGGCGAAAGCTGTATGTGATGCGTGTACTCTCCGGATGTCAATCGGGTGAGATGCGAGCCATCGAACTTCACCTTGTAGAAATCCGTGTTCGTCGATGCTTCTTTCTTTGCCGTGAAATACACAAGCTGTTCGTCGTCATCCACATTGAGAACGTCAGCCACCGCCCACTTGCCTTGTGTTATCTGGTTGACGAGCTCTCCATCCATGCTATACCGATAGAGGTGGCTCCAGCCGTCCTTGTCGCTCTGCAGGATGTAGCCTTTGTTGTCCTTAAGGAAATGGACGGTCCCGAACCATTCAACCCACGACGGCTGGTGCTCGAGATAGAATTCCTTTTTCGTTCCTTTGTAAGGATCGACTGAATAGAGCTTCAATGTATCCTGCCCCCTGTTCATCCATTGGACGACAAGCTGGTTGCCGTCCGGCATCCAGAAGGGAGTGCCGAAATACTGGTCGTCTTTCTGGTTGAAGTCTGCCCACACCACGTCCCCGCCCGTGACGGGCACGAACCCGACACTCACTTCCGGATTCGGGTCGCCGGCTTTTGGATAGCGGGTCTTTTCGAGCGTGCCGTGCACCCCCTCCGAATGGTAAATGGGAAACATCGGAACGTTCGTTTCGTCGAACCGGTAGAAAGCGATGACCTTGCTGTCCGGAGACCACCAGAACGCGCGGTACCGCGACCCTCTTCCAAGAATCTCTTCATAGTACACCCACGCCGCCCATCCATTGTAGACAACGTCGGTCGCGTCGTTGGTGTATTGATACTCCTTCCCCGATGCAACGTCAATCGCGAAGAGATTATTATCTCTGGTGAAGGCGACGTAGTTTCCGTCGGGGGAAATCGTGGGATTCTTTTCTTCCGCGGCAGTTTGCGTCAACCGTTTGAACTCCTTCTTCTTTGTGTCGAGAAAATACAGGTCTTTGTCTTTGACATAGATGAGTTTGTCGTACGCTTCCGTATGGGACACCGGACTGCCGGGGTCTATGTCCGGACCGACGAGCTTTTTATATTCATCCATATCCCTGTAGAGCTTTTCCTTGCCGCTCTTCGCATCGACCGAGTAGACTTTCGCTTTCTCTTCGCCGGTTTTCTTCTTCGATTCAAGATAGTGGTCGTCGTCGGCCCAGCCGATGATGTCCGGCAAGCTCGTCGTTAACTTCGGCTCGGCGCCCTTGAAGATCTGCTCGAAGGTGAGCTTCTTCTTCTCCTGCGCCGGCAGGGTAACGGCAAATGCAAGGATGACGATAGTGAAGAAAAAGATGGTTTCTCTGATGGATTTGAGGTTTCGCATAATATGGCTCCGTATGGATGTTGACAATTTCATGGCTCGCGTTACATATTTGCCCGCATTGCTTTTCTTTGCCTGCCATTGCACGCGCTCAAAACAAACACATAACCACAAAGGACACAAAGAAAAGCAGAGCAGAAGGTGAAAGGTAGGTACAAGATATCAAAAAACAAAACCCCGGTCGTTTCCGGCCGGGGTCTCTTCAGGACCACTGAAGAACGAATGGAATCAACTAGTGGACCGGCCCAGGTGGAACCGGCGGGATGGTTTTTTCCTTTGTTTTCAATTCATCGAGAATGACTTCGATTGCTTTATTAAGTTGCTCGTCGACACCTATGTATTCCTTCGCAGGGTCGTTATCCACCACGATATCCGGGTCGACGCCGTGTCCTTCGACGATCCATCCCTTTCCTTCGGCGTCGTAGATGCCGAACTCCGGTCTGTCCATGAATCCGCCGTCGAGGAGCGGAAGCGTGCCGCGGATGCCGTGCACGCCGCCCCACGTGCGCTTACCGATAAGCTTTCCGAGGTCATACTTCTTGAACCGGTACGGGAAGATATCCCCGTCCGACGCGGAGAACTCGTCGATCAAACAGACCTTCGGACCATAGATCATTTCCTGGGGGTTCGTCGTGGGAGAGGTGTTTCGGGACATGCCGATCATGGCAATCTCGCGACGGAGCCGTTCAACGACCAACTGTGAAACGAATCCTCCGCCGTTCCCGCGCACGTCGATGATGACAGCCTTTTTCTGCAGCTGAGGATAGAAACGTTTCACGAATTCATTGAGACCGCCGACTCCCATGTCGGGAAGGTGAATGTATCCCACCTTCCCGCCGGTCGCTTCACCAACTTTCCGGATGTTATCCTCAACCCAGTTGTAGTAGTACAACTCCAGCTCATCGCCGGTCGGAATCACCACTACATCGCGGCTTCCCTTCTCCTGCGGCTGGGAGTTCAGCTTCAACTTCACCTGCTTGTCGACCGTATTGACGAACGACTCGTAGATGTTCGCCATCGTGTTCGTGGGTTTTCCGTTCACCGCAACAATGTAATCCCCCTCGTTCGCGTTGACGCCGATCTCCGTCAATGGACTTCGCCGGCTCTTATCCCAGTTCTCACCTTTGAGGATCTTCGTAATGCGATAGTACCCCGATTGAGGATCCCGCGCGAGCTGGGCGCCGAGGAGGCCGGTTTGAATCCTCTTCGCGCGGGGCATGTCTCCCCCGCCGACGTAGGTATGTCCGACACTGAGCTCGCCGATCATTTCTCCGATGATGTATGTGAGGTCGGCTCTGTGGTTGACGTACGCAACGAGCGGTTCATACTTCTTCCTGACTCCTTCCCAGTCGACCCCATGCATATTCGGATCATAGAAGAACTCCCGCATCTGCCGCCAGCATTCGGTATAGATCTGCGACCACTCCTGGCGTTTGTCGAGCTTGACTTCCATGGCGGACAAATCCAGGCGGTCTTTCAGCTCGATCTTGGCTTTGGGCACGTCGATGATGTAGAAGCCCCGGTCCTTCCCCACCAGCATCTTTTTCATGTCGGCGGAAATCTCGTAGCCGTCGATCTCTCCGAGATTCGTTTCTTTCAGCTCGGAAAGGTCGTACAGAAAGAATTGCGCCTTTTCATCCTTACTTCCCTGCCGGATATAATAGAGCGAGCTCCCCACCGACTTGATGTCGCGGTACCCGGCCGCCTGGATCGGCAATCCGACAATACGGCTCTTCAAACCGTCGGCGTCGATCTTGACCTCAACAGCCGTTTCTTTCTTTTCCTTCTTCTCATCCTCCTTCTTGCCTTTTGACTCGTCGGCCTTCGATTTCTCTTCGCTCACGGTGACTTCATCACTCTTCGGTTTGAAGGGCGAATCGACGCTTTTCGAAAGGGTTACAAGATAGATGCGCGACATATCCTGGTAGGACTGGTCGAACTCTGTTTGGCTGAAGGTCGGGTTGAAGTCCCTGCTCGACTCGAAGAACAGATATTTCCCGTCCGAGCTGAACACCGGCTGGGAAGAACCGTACCAGCCGTCGGTTACTTCAATCGTCTGGCCGTTCTCGAGGGAGTAGACATAGATCTTATTCATCATTTCCATTTCCGGCTTCGCGTAGGTAATCCACTTGCTGTCCGGTGACCAGCCGTAGTTATCGAACTCCCATGCCTTTGCCTGCGCTACTTCCGTGATCGCCTTTGAGTCGATATCGACGTACCGCAGGCGGAGTTTTTTGTCGGCCCACAGGATCTTTTTGCTGTCCGGCGACCAGTAGATCTGGTATTTGTACGTATCCTCGCCCTTGGTGATCTGTGTTGCCGGCGCGCTGCCGTCCTGCGGCTGGATATAAATTTCATCCTCGCCGGTCGCGTCGGAAATGTACGCGATCGACTTGCCGTTCGGGGACCACTTCGAGTTGCGTTCATGAATACCGGGTGTGCCGGTGAGATTTCGCGTCGCGCCGTACTTCGCGGGCACGGTGAACACGTCGCCGCGTGCACCGAACAACGCGCGCTTTCCGTCGGGAGATATCTCATAGTTTGTGACGAAGTCGCCGACCTTCGTGATGCCGCCTCTTCCGCCGACGAGGTCCTCATTGATGAAGATCGGAACCTTTTCCGATTTCTCCGTCGCCAGGTCGAATCGATAGATTGAGCCGCCGTTCTCGAAGACGATCGCGTTGTCGCCGAGGGACGGGAATTTTACATCAAAGTCTGTGAAAGGGGTCAGCTTCCTCGTACTTTTCGTCGCGAGGTCATAGACGTAGAGATTCATTCGTTTAAGGGAATCGCGGTCGGACAGGAAGTAGATTTTGTTTCCGCTCCACATGGGAATGATGTCGCCCGCCGGATTGTCTGTGATGTTCTCGGTCTTCTTCGTCTCAAAATCATAGATCCAGACATCATCCGTCAAACCGCCGCGATAGCGCTTCCACGTGCGGAACTCACGGAAGATCCTGTTGTACGCGAGCTTCTTGTCGTCGGGAGAATATGAGCAAAATCCACCTCTCGGGAGCGGCAGTTCCTCCTGCACATCGCCGTCGAGCGAAGCAAGGTAGAGTCTCCCTTTGAAGTCGTTAAACTCGCGCATGCGCGAGCGGAAGAGGATATGCTGGTCGTCGTGTTTCCAGCCCATCACGAGATTGTTCGGTCCCATCCGGTCGGAAACGTCGTCGCGGCCGAGTGTTGCGGTATATGTAAGGCGCTTCGGCACGCCGCCTTCCGCCGGCATGACGTACACTTCCGTGTTGCCGTCATACTGTCCCGTGAAGGCGATCCATTTGCCGTCGTGGGAGAAGCGCGGGAACATTTCGAACCCTTCGTGATTGGTGAGCTTGCGTGCGATGCCGCCGGTGGCATTGACGGTGTAGAGATCTCCGGCATACGTGAACACGATCTGGTTCGCGTGAATTGCCGGAAAGCGCAGAAGTCTTGCTTCCCGCTGGGCATACAGTTGAGCGAAGGAAAAGACCAGCAGGAAAGCGATAACAGTGTTTCTCATAGGGAAACTCCAGAGTTGTGAATGATTTGTTGAATTAGATAATGTCGATTAGACGGATTAGTCTTCATCCTTCGTGTGCACGCCGATCCCTTTGCCGCAAGAATTCAACCGTAAAGGGCGAAAAGCGCCGCAAGGACGCAAGTGCTCGCACCTTTCGGTTCGGTTCAATGGGATACAGACCATTAACTTGTGTACGGAGAAACTCCTGAAAAGTTGGTGACCTCTAGTGGAAAAACAGTGTGTTCATCAGCCAAGTTTTCGACCAAATATAGCAAAAATGGGCGAGAATTTCTAACCCGGAAGTCTGCGGTCTGCCGCCCAGAAGAACGGTCGAGTCTACGCATCTGAGTCACATCGACATGAGGCGCGTTCGAGCCCTTCAACGTTGACGACCAGACCGCGGACACGCGGTTTTCACTTAGTATCGTGTCACTCAAATGGTTTTAATAAGTTCTTGGATCGTCATGTCACCCACTACCCTCCTTGTCACTACGTGACATCCCTCTCCCAAACCCGTCCTGAGCGAAGTCGAAGGATGGGAGAGGGAGCGCGGGTGAGGGTTAAAAGCCGCGGAACGAATGTTTGGCGGATTTTTCTTGTCGATGAGCGCTCCCGGCAAGCGTAGGTCTCATTGTTGATACTGGACGGAATCTTTTGTATATTCGCGAAGTATATTTCAAGGTACAGGAATTGGCAAACTTACCATCGGTTTTGACATGCCATCATGGGCACTCGTAAGAAACAAGAACGCACATATTCGTCATTTCGCCTGCCGGTGGTTGTAATAACGCAGTGCGTTATTAGAGGAGTTAGCCGAAATGCCAAATAACATTAGGGACTAAACATGGAATTATCAGCCGAAGAAAAAAGGAGAATCTATGAGGATGAGAAAGCTCGCCTCCAAACTGAGGAAGAAATCCGGTTGCAGAT
>JBEKTW010000022.1:0-110533 GCA_049515655.1 Bacteroidota bacterium | reverse complement strand
CTCAACGGCGATACGAACACAAAGTCCCACTTCTGACCCTTCGTATCCGTCTTTGACGGAGTCGCAGCCGGAGTGATCGTGAACGGTCGTATCGATGAATCGATTACCACGACTCCAAAATCCACGTGCAGTTTGGTGATATTCGCCGAATCGTTGACAACCGTGAGGACGAATTCCACCTTGTCGGCCTTCCCCGGTTTCACGATCGCCGTCGGCAGACCCGCATTCGCAATGCTGTCGGCACGGAAACTGCGATAGGTGTACAAGTATGCAGAATCACGCACGAAGGTCCCTGTAATGCTCTTCGCGCTGTCCATCACAACAGTGATTGGATTCGCGGTGCCGCTCGTGTCGCCACTCCACGCAGAGAACTTCCAGCTGCGGTCATTGGGAGTTGCCGTCACCACAACGCTCGTTCCATACTCGTAGAGTGCCAGGTCGGGATTCTTTGCCACCGTTCCGCCACCCACCGCGTGAGTCGTAAGAGCAAACTGGTTGATGGCAAAATTCGCCGTGACGACCTTGTCGCTGTTCATCACGATCGAATCCGGGTTGATTGTGCCGGTCAGACTGTCCGTCCAGTTCACGAAGCGATAGCCCATCGCGGGCACTGCCGCCAGGTGGACAATTGTGCCGTAGTCGTACGGTCCCGTGGGCGGTGTGACCGTCACCGTCCCGTGAGTCGCGTGAACAATAAGCGTGTGCGTGTCAATGGCAAAATTCGCCGTGACAACCATGTCATGATTCATCACGATCGAATCCGGGTTGCCTGTACCGGTCAGGCTGTCCGCCCAGCTCACGAAGTGATAACCTGTCGCCGGCACTGCCGTCAGGTGAACGACCGTAGCCGAATCGTACGGTCCGGTCGGCGGATTCAGCGTCACCGTCCCGTGCGTGGCATGGATTGTCAACATGTTGCGACGCTGCTGACCAAGTGCGAAGTCACTGAATGACGTCAGCCCGGTGGCCTGCGTGGTCGAATCAGTTTCTATTCCCACCGTCGGATAGGACCAGGAACCGCCGTTGTATTTGCCCACGATGAATTTGCTCGTGTTCGGGCTGCCGACAAGATCGCCCGGCACGAATTTGAATGCCGCGTTATAATTATCAAATCCGACGCCATTGTTGGTGAAACTGTAGTACCTGTTCACCGACCTGGCCGGATCGATCATTGACGTGGCGATGTTTGGTTGTTCAGCCGGCGTTGTGCCCGCAGTGAGACTTCCCGCCCCGGAGACAGTGCCGAACGTCAAATTCACCGGAGTGTAATTGGCCGAATCACCGATGTCGAATGATTTCTGGACGCCATTCCAGGAAGAATTGACACCTCTCCTGAGATTGCCCACCACGTGACCGCTGATTCGATTCACCGATGCGGTGGCAGCAAGCGCGAGTGTATCCGAGTGCAGGCTATCGGTACCGGTCGTGAACGTGCCGCTGTTGAATGTGAGCGTTCCGTTAACGGTAACTGCCGTGGTCGAATCCATCGTAACTCCCGCCGCGTTGGTGACCGTTAGGTTGTTCACCGTGGCCGGCAAACCGCCGCCGGTTTTCTGTGAGACCGCGCCGTTGTATTCATAGTTTCCACCCGTACTGAATGTTCTGACTCCGTTTACTTGAACTGCACCCGAGCTGCCGTGGTTGGTTGCCCGGATGCCGCCGGCGGAACCGATCACCAACGTAGCGCCGTTGTCCATGGCAAAGTTGCTGGGCGCCGGCGTGCTGTACGAGTTGGATCCTCCTCCGATATATCCGAGGGGTCCAACAATGACTTTCGCGTTGTATTTTATTCTCTGTACGCAGGCGGCACCGATGAACGGGCTGTTGCCGATATTCACCGTCGTACTCGTACTGCTGTCGCCGAACTGCATGTTGCACGGTCCGGTCCAGGCGGCCAACGTGTCAATGGAGATGATCTGCGTGCCCGCTTTGTTGAAGACGAATTTCCCTCTCGACGTAGCTATGGCGGAAGCGGCGTCGGAAGAATTCTGGTTGTTGGTGCCTGGCCCATAGATCACACTGTCGCTCTTGATATACCATGTCGTCGTTCCCGTGGTGCCCTGGGAGCCCCTGGAAATGGAAAGTTGGGAAGCGTTATCGCGAACGGTTATGTTCCCCAACACGGTGACATAGACATCCGTGTTCCCGTTGCCCGTGCCGTGAGCGCTGAAGATTGATGCATTCGACACGTTGATCTTGCCGTTGATGTTTATTCTGGCAACCGTGCGTCCAGTCGTGCCGGCAGGCGGCCCGCACAGATACGCTCTGACTGCACCATTGCCCGTGTTGAGGATTGAAATATCGCCGCGTACCGTCGTTGTCGTATCCCTGTTGGCGGGCGGATGCATCCCCATATTCGTATTCGCGGTCTGGCTGGGACAGTTCCAGACAATGTTGTAGTAACTTTGACCCGGGTTCGCCCCGATGCTCGTGCCGGCCTTCACGCCGGTCACGAGAAGCGTGGAACCATCATTCCATGTCGCATTGGGAACGTTACCTGAGTCCCTATTAAGCTTGTATGTGCCACTGACGATTACAGCAGGGCTGGCACCTCCTGTTGTATCGGTTATGATTCCGTAACGTTCCTTCTTGAGACTTGGCGGGTTTACCGTAAACGTTACTCCCGAATTGATCGTGAGCGTACCATTCACGTAGACAGAATCCGCTGCGACATCGGCGGAAACTGCAACCGAGTGTCCGGACATTATCGTTTTTCTGCCAAGACTATCAACGGGCGTAATTGAGGCAGGATAGACCCAGTTCGCACCGTCGAACCGTTCCCAGGTGTTGACGTCGTTCCAATTGCCCGCCTGGTGAGTTCTGAAATCTCCCGTACCCAACACCGTGAATGAATTGCTTGAATCCGGCGTCAACCCATTCGACGCCGCGCCTATTTTTCCCGCGCCGGCCGTCAACGACGTCATATTTGCCCACGTTGCAACACCGGAAACAGGTGTATGTGTCAACCTTCCGGCATCCGTGGAATTGAGCTTGAACACGGAGGAGGAGGAGATAACGACAGCGGTCGAATAATCGACATCGACGTTGTTATCCGCGTCTTTTGCCGTTACCACCACCGGCCCGAAATTCACCGTTGGCAACTTCCCGGTTGTCGGCTGGGTCGTGAAGACGAGTTTCGAAGCCGTCACGGCCACTTTGTTGTCGTTTCCGGAAGCCGAGCTGGTCGCCCCACCGCCATTCGCTGCGGCAAACCCGGAACCGGTCGCACTCGCAGTCACCGAAGAAACCGTGAACGTCATCCTCGCATTATCCGTTACAACCGTCTTGAACACAATTCTCAGCATGAGGTCTTTCGTTCCGTTGTCTGGGACGCTTACACTCAATCCTGAGAAATTGATCGGCGATGCTGTAACTGCGACTTCTGCCAGATTTGTCGAGCCATCGAAGAGGGCTGCATGGTCGATCATCGAGAAATTGGTCACGGTCAGACTCAATGCCGTCAATATGGTTGGCAGGGCGTCTGAATCGTTGACCGCTGCACCGCCATCTCTGACTGTAATCCCGAACACTGAATCCGAATTTACAGTCGTCAAGCCCGCGGTCGGCGGATAGTTCATGTAAGGGATATTCGTCGGATACACAAACCCCGGCGTCGCGATGACATCGGATAGCATGCTGAAGGTGATCGCGTTCGCCGTCGGGATCGTTCCATCAGTCTTGTAGTTGTACGTCGCCGCATGAGAGCCGTCATACCCGAACGGCATAATCGAGAAATTGAAGCGGGTATTGCTTGCGAGGCCGGTGATGTTCGCCGTGGTTGTCGCGCCGGACGTGATCACAGCCGCGACCGTGTCGGTACCGATAATCGCACCGACAGAATATCCTGATGCATCGGCCGGCAAACCAGCCGGGTCGACCCCCGCGTGTTTGAGAATGATGTAACCATCGGCACCCGTCGCGACACTCCACGAGAGGTCGATTTCATTCTTCGAAACCGCAGTGGCCGTAAACGAGCCGGCATGTGTCGTCGGCTCCGTGGCAAGCGTGTAAAATGTCGTGTCGGAGGTATAGCCCGTTCCACCGGCGTTCGTCGCAAAACCCCGATAGTGAATCAAGGTCTTTGCAGATAAACTCCCGACGTGAACGGTGAAAACGCCTGTTGTACCCGTCGTGGTAACTTTGTTATTGGCTGTTGTTGGATCGGGAGTCGTCGACCAAACGATACCACGTTCAGTGACGGCACCTCCTCCATCAGACGTGACATTCGCACCGAGGGTTGCCGAGGTGTCCACAATGTTTGCTGCAGTGGGCGTCGTCACTGTTGGAGGAGGCTGCGTGGGCATCGTGACCGAGATTCGATTTGATTGATCACTCGTTCCACCGGCGTTCACCGCACGCACTCTATAATAGTACGTGGAATCGGGATCGAGACCCGTCACGGGATGACTCGTTGCCGTGCTCACGTTCAGATCGTTGTAACCGCCCAGGAATGTGCCGAAAAGACTATCCTTGGAGACATCGAGACGATACGTGACTGCGGCAGAGCCCGAGACTGCGCTCCAGATTGCCGTGAAGCTGGTACTGCCGACGCCCGTTGCAGCGCTGGCAACCGGTGCAGCCGGCACCGTGGTAAATGTGCTGTCCGCCGAGTAACCCGTACCCGCCACGTTCGCGGCGTAGCCGCGGAAATAATACAATGTGTTTGATAAGAGACTGTTGACATTCACGGTAAATGCGCCGGACGTGGTAGTCGGAGAGGTGGCCACCGTCGGGGTCGTGGGGGCGGGGCTTGTCCCGTATGCAACACCGCTTGCCGTGACTGTCCAACCGTTATCCGTAACAATCGTTGCGCCCAGGATCGCTGTGTCCTTTGCCACCGCCGAATACGTTGGCGTAGCCATGGTCGGTGGGACTGGGCCTTCGCCGATCGCAAAATCGCTGAACGAGGTCAATCCGGTGGCTTTGGTGTAATTAGAGTTTTGGGCCCCGATTGTCGGATAGGTCCAGCCGCCATCGTACTTGCCGATGATAAAGTTAGAAGTATTGCCGCCGCCCTGGATGTCGCCGTTGACGAAATTGAATGTCGCATCGTAGGTGCCGGAGACTCCACTATTCGTGAACGTCCAGTACCGTTTGACATATTTCGTTTGATTGATCGTCGACGATGCGAAGTTGGGCTGGGTATTCCCGGTGGTGTTCACGGTGAGGTTCCCGCCGGTCGTTCCTCCTCCAAAAGAGAGTGCAACAGGCGTGTAGTTCGTATTGTCCCCGACATCGAAGTTCTCGAGGGATGATCCTCCGGGAATTCCCCGCTGCAGGTTGCCGTACACGTATTGTCCAGAGCCGGCGCCCGAAACGCTCCCGCCCGTAGCGATGGCTAAGGTGTCCGACCCGGTGACGACGCTTCCGCTTGTGAACGTAAGCGTGCCGTTGAGGGCCAAATTGCCCTGAAGAGTCGTGCCGTTGGAATTATTGAGGGTCAGGTTGCTGAGAGATGTGACGCTGCTTGGAATATTTACGCCGCTGGCCGACCCGGCGATGGAAATCGAGGATGAACTGCCCGCGCTGAGGTTGCCGGGAGTCCCCAGTATCGGGTTATTGAGCGTGAGTGTGTTTGCGCCGACGGTGAACGTACCGCTGCTGAGTGTCAGAGCGTTGGTAACATTACACGATCCTCCTAGTGTCACCCCGCCGGCTGTATTGATAAGAAGGTTGTAATATGTCGCAGGAGTCGATCCCAGGGAAATACCTGAGCCGCCATAGTACTCGACAGTTGAGCCCGAATTGAGCGAGATAGATCCTGTCGGGTATGTGTTATCCGTAAACCTCAACGTTCCGGCAACCGCCGCCGTACCAAGCGTCCTTGTCGATGTCGAAGAGCTGCCGAAGTCCACTGTTCCGTTTACGCTTGTGGTTCCCGTTGAAAGAGCATACGTACTGCCTGACCCACCCGTTATTGTTCCCCCGTTGTTGACATTGATACTCACAGTTCCGAGGTTCGTGGCATCTCCGCGCAGGAAGGCACCTAAACTGATGCTTCCTCCATTATAAACATTGAGTGTAGAGGTTTTGAGACTTGCCGTATTCAAGTTGATTATCGAATTGCTTTGTGTTACCAAAGATCCGTAAACATTGATTGTGAGGTTGACCGAACCTGCGTTGGTTCCGCTGCTCGCATGGTTCGCGATATATGCAGACGGTGCCATTGTTACAGTCTTCCCTGCGTTGATCGTGAATATACAATTGTCTTTATCGGCCGGATACAACGCAGTGGAACCCGCACCGGCACTGCCGGCATAGTCAAGGTGTACGTTCGCATCGAAGATTACCGTTGTGCTTGCCTGTGACGGCTGAATGCGCGAGAAATACGTCGTGCCACTCCCTGTAACAGTGACCGTTTGACCTGAGGCAGCGTAAGGTGACATTCCGAGGCAATCCGTCGAGGCCCCAATGTTTCCACTGTCAGTTATCGTCGATCCGTAGACTCGTAGGTAACGAAGTGAGGACGTGGGGAGAGTATTAGCCCCAACCAGCGATCCCCCATTTTGGACCGTGAGGTTATTACAAGTCTTGGGACTCGCCTCAATTGTAACAGTGTGTCCGTTGAGTATGGTGACATTTGCGGTTGAGGGAGGCTGCCGACTTGCGGCATACCAGTTGACCAGATCAGGGTTGAGAGTATCCCACGTGGCTACCGTTCCCCATTGGCCTGTACCGTGAGAGCGAAAATCGCCGGCACTCTGCCCCCACACCGTCGTCCCGATGAATAGGAAGCAAACAAGTGTGAAGAGAATTGCATATAAGGTTTTCATAAACCCTCCATATGGAGTTGTTGAAGAATGAATGATGAATTATGTGAAAATTTTGACACAAATACTTCAGGTGATAGTTTGTTTTCGTTAGGTTGTCAGAGACTCAGCAGGAACCTTTTCAATTGTCGGCGTCGTTTTCACCTGCGCCCTTTTCGAGGCGCATGTCTCCCGTATCACGAGCTCCGTCGGCAGCAGCACGTGATATTCACGGGTAACTTCATGCTTCGCGATATTTTCCAAAAGGATCTCCACAGCGCGAACGCCCATCTCGCGGGCCGGCTGCCGCACAACACTGATCGCGGGCGAGAGGAACCGTCCGACATCGCTGTCGCCAAAACAGATAATGTCGACATCATCGGGGATCCGAATCCCCAGTTCTTTCGCGGCCTCATAAATTCCCAGCGCGACCGGATACGTCGCCGCGAAGATGAACTCGGGCATCGTCCCGCTCTGGTGCAATCGTTTCAAGCCGTTATACCCGTCGTCTTTGCCAAAACCGCCTGGCACGATCCAATCCCGGTTCATCGGGATACGGTACTCCTTCAGCGCTTCCTCAAAGCCCTGCAGTCTGTCCTTGGCAATATTGATCTTCGGGTTGCCGCCGACGAATCCCAATTTGCGGTAACCGACCTTGATCGCGTGCTCAACGGCCTGAAAGGCTCCCTCGCGGTCGTTATTCAGCACACTGCTGAAACCGGAAAGCGGCTGCTCCGGTTTTCGGTCGACGAACACAAGCGGAATTCCCATTTTCCGGATCCACGTGAACCGCTTTACGTCCTGCGTCTCTTGCGAAATCGAAATGATGATCCCATCCACTCTCATCGAGACCAGCGTCTGCAAGTGCAGCCATTCCCGGTCGGCATTCTCCTGTGACACGGTCAGGAGGGTTTCGTAGTGATTCTCGAAGGCCGAATCGTATATCCCTTCGATGACGGAGCCGAAGAAGTTATGCGCGATTTTCGGCACCACGAGCCCGATCATGTGCGACCGCCTCGAAGAGAGGCTCCTCGCGATGATATTCGGAGAATAGCCCAGCTCCTTGGCGATTCTCTGAACACGCTTCGTCGTCTCCACGGAAATGTCCGAATGGCCCCGCAGCGCTTTCGAGACCGTTACCCGGGAAACTTTCAACCGCTTTGCGATATCGTCAAGCGTGATATGTGTGCGTTTTGTCATCGTCAACCTCTCTCATCGTATTTCTTGCTATGATCATGTAATCAAAAATAATTAGTGATGTTACGCAGAGCCATGATTGTTACTGAAAAACTCTAAATTCGAATATCGAAATACTAAACAAATCCAAAATTCGAATGCTTAAAACACGAAAAAACAGATTTCCTAGGACAGTTTTGAATTTAGTGCTTGGATTTTGTTTAGGATTTAGGGTTTCGTGCTTAGAATTTATCTATGATATCGTGCTTCGGATTTCAGACTCCGGACTTTGTTTTGCGTAATGTTAGCTAATTACCATGAATTACTTTTCCGGCATTTCCTTTTTCGAGCTCAATTGCCGCAAGCAGGAATGGTCCGATACCTTTCATATCGTTCGTCAACTGCGGCTCACCGGTATAATACTCGAAGCTGCCATCCCTGTACGGCATGCCGCCGAGCCCCAGGCCGCGGCAGGTCCCGTGCAGATCGACGAGCGCGCTGGCATCGACGCTGGCGAATTGTTCGACAATCCCGCGGAACGACTCTTCGGCGGCGGCGAAGAACCTCTTATCCAGGTAGCCTCTGTTCGCACCTTTCGCGAAGCTGTAGGAAAACATACACGACGATGACGCCTCGAGATAGTTGCCCGTTCGATTTCCCCGGTCGACAACCTGGAACCAGAGATGCGTTCTCTCATCCCGGTTCTTCAGCACAGCGTCGGCGAGATTCTTGAGAATCGACGTCAGTTCCTGTCTCTTCGGATGAGCCGGCGGGAAATCATCCAGCACATCCACGAGCGCCATCATGTACCATCCCATTGCCCTTCCCCAGAGGCTCGGGGAACACCCGGTCTGCGGGTTTGCCCAACGCTCCTTTTTGCTTTCATCCCACCCGTGATAGAACAAACCGGTCTTAGGATCGCGCGCATGGCGGGCAATGACGATGAACTGATTCGCGATATCGTCAAAAGCATCGGGTTCATTGAACAGTGCCGCGTACCTGGTATAAAACGGCTCGGCCATGAACAATCCATCCAACCACATCTGGAAAGGATAAATCTTCTTATGCCAGAAACCGCCTTCATGTGTCCGCGGTTGCTTTTTCAATTGGCTCATAAGCAACATAGCGGCTTTCTTGAATCTTTCCAAATTGGTTGCTTGATAGACCGCCAGCACCGCCCTTCCGCCGGATATGTTGTCGAGATTGAAATCTTCGAGGTCATACGTCTTGATGTTTCCCGCTTCGTCAACATAATGGTCAAGATTCTTCTCGATAAAGTCGAAGTACTTCTTGTCGCCTGTCAGCAGCCACATTTGATGAATCGACTCCAGCATCAAGCCCTGTTCATAGTTCCAGTCTTTGTTCGGCGATGTGGAATCGTACGTGACTCCACCCGGATGGCGCAGCAAGAACGAGTCGGCAATGCGCTGAGACCACGAGCCGTGAATCACACTCGATGAATCGCGCACGCCGCCCAGGGCGAATTTCGCAACAAGAGCAAGAAGCGATATGACCAACAGACACTTCACGCGAGCTTCCTTTTCATGCCGGAGCCGTTTCTTGATCGAGCATCCCTGCCGGATCACTTGTTGAGAATCATTCGCTTGACCTCGACCGCAGTCCCAGCCTGGATACGATAGAAGTAAATCCCCGAGCAAAGGTTCGACCCATCAAAATGCAGAGTATGTACGCCCGCACTCTGGCGGCCCGTAAACAATGTCGCGAGTTCCTGTCCGAGCAGGTTGTACACCCTGGCAGTGACGTAGTCTCCCTTCGGAAGGCCATAGGTAATCTCTGTCGTAGGATTGAACGGATTCGGATAATTCTGGCTGACGTAGAATTCTTTGGGGATCCGGCTCGCAGGCGGCGGCGTAACCCCTTCGATAGACCCTCCACCGTTGACTGTAAACGCGCTGGGACCAAGCGTCAGATGACCCTGGGGATGAAAGACACCGGCGAGAAGGAAGAGCGTATCCATGACAGTCGTCGCCTGTGTCAGTGTCACGCCGCTTGCGTTGTTGATCGTCAGTTTGCTGACAGTGTCCGGCATCAGAGAACCGGTGACCTGCGCCGCCGTGCCATTGAACGCGTAACTGGCGGTCTTGCTGAGTTTATTGCCGCCGCCGGATTCTCCCGTGCACGTCACGTTTCCATCGATACCATCCGGATGCGCCGTCACAATCGTCGCGCCCTTCAACACGTTGAAGCTCCCGGTATTTGTGGACGTGGTACCGCCGCTCAGAGCTGTCATGCCGAGGTTCAGTACCGAGCCGCTGTCGACATCGATGTTGACCGCAGCACTTCCGGAAGACCCAAATGTCACGTTGTTAAGGACTATGTTCTGCGTGCCGGATTTCGCGAAGACGAATTTCGCGTTTGTCGCATTCGAGTTCATGGTGGTTGCATCGGACATCGTGAAATCCCCGTACAGGTTCCACTTTGTCGTGCCGGTACCACTGCCTTGCGAGCCCCTCGAAACGGAAAAATTCGTCCAGGCGGTGTTGGTCGGATTTCCGGTCACGACGACGTTCCCATGAGAGTTGATAATAATATCCGTATAGGCGTTGCTTGTTCCGTTCGATGTGACGCTTATCTCTTGTGCGGAATCCGTGGCGCTTCCATCCACGATGAGGTCACCGTACACGGAAACGGTTGCCGAATTCCGGACCGTTTTGCTCGACCCCGAAGCCGGGGCGCACCAGTTCCATCTGCCGGTGGTTCCGGTACATCTGACGATGACATTTCCGTAGATCGATTGCGGCAGGGGAGTATTCGGACTTGAACTGGTCGATCCCCAACCCATGTTCATATTGGCGATCCAACCCGGACTGTTGACGATGAAGTTATAAAAACCCTGATTCCCGTTAGAGGGCACGGAAGTTGAGACACCCGTTATCAAACACGTTGATCCGACACTCCACGTCGCAACGGGAAGAGAACCGCCGTTCAGGTCGTGTTGGTATATCCCTCCGCTGGCAATGGTCAAGTTGGAAGCACCGCTGAATTTACCCTGGTTCTTCAAGGTGTCCGTGATGTTCACTGCCACGTCGAAATAGACGGAATCCGTGCTTTGAATGGTGACAACCTGCGAACCGGTCGGTGCGTTCGTCGCCGCCACCCACGTTGATCCGTTGTACGTTTGCCATGTAGCCGCGACACTCCACTTTCCGCCTCCGGTGCCATTACTGCGGTAGTCCCCGGTCGCTTGTCCAAACATGCTCGCGGAAGAAGCGAAGAGCACGCACAGAGCCGCCAACGTTGTATAGAATAATTTCATAGAAGACCTCTTTTATTTTGAGTGTTGAATGATTTTTGAAATTATATAACTGATGTCACGCAAGACAATGGTGGATTTCCGAAATCCTAAGCACGAAATCATAGACAAATCTTAAGCACGAAATCCGAAATCCTAAATTCCGCCTCTCAGAATCCCGCTACCCAGCGGAATCCAGAAGCGGGACAAAATCCAAGCACTAAATTCAAAACTGTCTTAGGAAGTCTGCTTTTTCGTGTTTTAAGCATTCGAATTTTGGATTTGTTTAGTATTTCGATATTCGAATTTAGAGTTTTTCAGTAACAATCATGGGCCTGCGTAACATGATTCATATAGGTCTCATTCCAGTTCTCATTGTGTCCAGGGAATATCATACGTCACATCAGCGATGACATTCTGGTATCTTTCGCTGTTGAGATTGACATTCGATTGCCACATATCCTGATACTTCATGAGTGCGTATTCATACGTCACATTCACGTGAACCCGGCCGAACGAAAAACCGCATCCTGCTGAATACGTTGAATAGCTGACAGGATCGCCGACCAGGGGATTCCCGGTCTCTTCAAACACCTCCGCCTGATCGCGCATGCCTGCACGCACCGCGAGCCACGGAAGAGGAGTATACTCTGCACCGATATGGACCACGGAAGATGAAAGCCAGGGATTTGATTCCGTCCCGCCCGTGTCCCTGTACACTGCCGAGGCGTACGATCGCAGCTCATACTCCACCCCAAGTGTGAGATTTTGCGCTACGGCGATCGACAAACCACACGTCCCGCGCCAGGGAAGAGTCAGCCGGTCCTGACCGCTCGCGGTCGTCGAGGAGGGTGAGCCCGTCGTGTCGATACGAATCTGCGCGGTGTATTTTCGAGTTACGGGTGTGGGCGGCTTCACGGAAAATCCCAGGCTGACGTTCCGTCCGCGATAGATTCCACTGAAAGTAAACTCCTGGCCGCTGTAATCCGATGTTCCCGTCCTGGTGATGTGGCTGTAGACAGAATCGAGTTTGAAGTAGTTGGAATAGAAGATGAGTTTTCCGCGGCCGACGTGCTGTTCATAATCGTCCGTGCTACCGTTGAGTATCATGCCGCTGATACCGAGAGAGATTTTTTCCGAAACTGCCCCGGAGAGAGCCACTCCATACCCTCGAATCGAGCCATCGCGCGAACCGATATACTGGGACCATTGCGTTCGGACGGGCAAGGAATCGCTGCCGGGCAAAGGTGTTGGAAGCGGGCGTTCTGAACCGATTGCCGGCGAGAGGGCATTGTTGTTCTCATAGTAGTAGTTCAAATTGGCATACTGCACGGCTCCGACACCTACAACGCATTTCGTTTCGCCGAACGAGAACGGGATAGCGAGAAGAGCCTGTATGGGATTTCCCTTTGTCTTCGAACGCGACCAGTTGGGCCCGATGTTATCGAACGGTCGCTGAACCGTGTCGCCCGCGTTCGAGCCGTGGTATGAAGTGTCGGGATTGCTGATGTAGCCCGTAAGCCCTTCCATAAGGAGACTGAAATTCGAGTAGTATTTCAGCGGTGTATACTGCTGAGTTTGTTGCGCGTACGAGAATTGCTGCACACCTCCGAGCGACAACTGGACCTCTGTCAGAGTCTGGAGTGATGCCGGATTGGAGAACATCAGTCCCGCATCGTTCCGTACACCAATCGTGATTCCCCCCATGGCTCTCGATGCTGCTGACGTGAGTGTGTTGTGGTCAATTCCCTGCGAAGTCACCGGGTCACCCATGCCCTGGCTGAAGGCCGGTTGCACAAGAAGAAGAAAAACAAGGACGTGTTTCATCGACGTGAGAATCCAATGTGATCGTTTCATGGCAGTCCGGCTCCAAGGCTGATGCGCTGACCGTTCCCAAGATATGTTCCGAGCGACCCATAACTATAGTCCACCGACAGTTTCACCGACCCGAAAGTCTGTCTGACGCCCACACCGTACGTCAATCCCTCATAGTCATAATTGAATTTGTACCCTGCGCGCAGCGCGAACGAGCCCATATACTCGTACTCGACTCCGAGATGTTCCTGCTGGGTATAATCATTTGGCTGAAAGAGATCGAATGCCATGGTGACGCGATTGTTCTCCTGGGAGAGAAGCAGGGCGTTGGTGCCGACGAGGTCTGCCGCAATCCCGAACCTGAAGAGGAGCGGAACAGGGTTTGATTCCTCCGCGTACGTCACATCGCCTCCGAAGTTCTGGACGGACGCGGCAATCTGAACGGTGCGGTACCCGGTGTTGTACCGAACGCCGAAATCGAACAGATAAGCGTCTGCCCAGGTCTTTACATCCTGCCAAACCCCCTGACTTATTTGGGCAGACACGAATTGACCGTTAAACAATGATTCGTGGGCGTACTTCACACTGATGCCCGTCGAAAATCTATCCGTCAGGCTCCGAGCGTACGTCAGGCCGACAAGATAACTGAAGGGACGAAAAGTTCTTCCCGTCATGCCCGGCTGGTTGGGGTCTTCGATGTACGGGGCATCGGCTCTCGTTTCCTCAAATTCCCCGAAATCGACATACTGAAGTTGTAGGCCGACGACGCCGAATCCTCCCAGCGGCACAGCATAGGAGAGCGCTCCCTGTTGGGTATCGAAGATCCACTTGATGTACGTCGTCGACAATTCCTGATGTTCTGCAAGCGCAAGTCCGCCGGGATTCCAGAAAACAGCTTCAGCGCCGGACGCCAGTACACTGTACGCGTCGCCCATCGCCGTCGCGCGCGCGCACGGCATCACCTCCAGAAATTGCATCGAAGTGCTGCCGACTTTCTGGGCGGGTGCCGGCGAGCAAAACACACAGACGAGCCAAAGCAACAGTACAACTCTCTCGATGGTTTTCATGGCGGTCCTATTCCCTCATCAATGAATGATAACGAATTTGCCATGCGACCTCGCCCCATTCTCCTTGTCTTCCACGACAAAGAAATAGACCCCTGAAGCAAGCAACTGATTGTTTCTTGTAATCTGGTACCACGGGCTGTTGTAGGCATCGACGTCGTGCTGGATCGTAGTGATGAGCTGACCGCTGTATGAGAAAACTCTGATCGTGCAATGCTTTGTCAGGCCAAAGAACTGAAGTCTATCCGTCACCTCGCCATTCGGGTCGCTCCCGCTCAAGCCATTCGTAACAATGAGCGGATTCGGCACGACATAAACTTTCCCGAGGGTTGCGACGGGCCCCGCTTGCGTTTGGTGAGCAGTCATATTGGTCAACCCTCCCAGCCCGCCAAGCGAATCAACGGAAACGACGGCATAGTTGAGGTATTCACCGATATGGCTCGCCGTATCGTACACGACGTACACTGAATCCTGGAAGTAGCGTGGATCCCGTTTGCCGACACTGTCGATGAGCGTCCAGGGGCCCAGGGGGTCGATTGAGCGCACCACCTTGTAGTACTTGAACGGCGCATGAAGCCGGCCATGCGTCTGGACATTTGAGAAGGATTCCACCTGCGGCCCCCAGATGATCTTGTTGACCGCCGGACGGGTGACGTTGTTAACCACCGTGCGGCTGTTCTCAACTCGCATGACGGGTGACGGGACAGGGACACTCACCGTATTATAGGCCCCGAACGCCGAGGTAAGGTCGGGCTTGAACTGGACAGTGTCGTATTTGACCAGGCCCCCCCCGGTGTACATCTGGATCGCCCGGTCTGCGACATCGCGTATCGAAACAACATTCGGGTTCAGGATGTACCACGGCAAAGGATGGGTCTGCAGGTAGTCGCTCCCGATGACAGGAGGAGTTCCCACATTGGCGTACGTCAACGTCTTGTACCAGCTCGGCACCGGATGCATCATAGGGTCCGGTTCCCCGCGGATTCCTCCACCGATGTCCATATAGACACTGTCGCCGGCCACACCGGGGCCGTATCCAACGACCTCGGCGAAAGCGAATCGCATCTTGTCATGCGGCGGCAGATTGTAAGGACCGAACCCGTATCCATGCGACGCCGGCTGCCACCACCCCAATTCCACCGAAGGTCTCACACGCCCCAACCAGTAATAGGGATCGTTCCGCTGAGATTTATCCTTCTTCATATAATTGAAGAATCCTGTGTCTGCGGCAGTTAATCTGTAGGGTCTGGTTTTTCGGGGCAGCGACGGGTCCAGCCATGTCTGCATTTTCGATGGGTACAGGTTCCCATTTTCGTACCGGTTGAGAAAGGGCTGCTTGATTTTGTGATTCGCGTCCCACGAAACGGTATCGGAACCGGTGACAACAAGCTGCGTGTGTCCTTTGGTGGCGAGATGGTCGTAATCGTAGTGCAATGTTACCAATCCTGCCGCCTGGGGCGAATTCAAGCCGCCTCTGTCGCCGGGCCTGGACCAAATGTCGAAGAAGGCGCTGTCGGGTTTTCCGATCCGGTCGTGATTGTACGTCATGAATCGCCTGAAGTCGAAGCGCGCAAACTGGTTCGTCTGTCGCAGGTCGGCTTCCGACCACCGATTGTTGGCCCGCTGGTAACCGAACATCGAAGTACCGAAAACATACGGGAACGCGACGATAATATCAGCAATCGTGTCGGAAGTAGTGTTCTCCATCTCGTATTCGTAGATGATGAAGCAGTCGTATCCGGGAAAGCTCCAGGCACGGCTCGTACGGGTGACGGTGATTCCCAGCGCGTCCGGTGTTTTCCATTTGGCGGTAATGATTTCTTCGGCTTCGTCCGGGTTATAGGCGGGATTTAAATTGCCGGTGGCAAGCACCGGGTAATTTTCAGCCCGGTTGATCGAGATCGGAATGCTGTAGGTGTTTTCAACCGGGGTTGCATTGCCACCATTGTCCGAGACCGCGCCGCAGTACTCGAACAAACGAATGGTGTCCCTCGTCCCGGCAATCCACACTCCACCGCCGAAGGAGTTGTGCTGTCCGGAATACACGATGCGATCGATGATTTCGTACGAGTTCGGCGGCCATTCCATCGACGGAAAACCCTGAACAATGCCGGCAGTTCCACCGTCGTACCCTCTCCCTATTTCGCCGGTGTTGTACACGGTCTCATGGAGCATGCCGCGTAAGTGAAACCGGTAGTCCCGGAGCTGTGCGAATGCCACGGAGAACGAGAGCATCAACAAGAGAATCGAAAATACGATATGTTTCATTTTTGCGTCCTGCATTTTGCGTGCCATGGCTTAGAGTTGGATCGCGAGGCCGAAGTTGAACGACCTGGGCTGGTTACTGTAAACCAGGAACGACTGGTCGACTCCCCATAGAAGCGGCGTGTTCGTGTCCGGCCAGTAGAGAACGCCGTTCTTCGGATCGTCAAGAGCGTAGTTCTGATACCTTCGCATAGTGTTCGTTGTCGTGTTGGCGTTGGGGGTTGCGAAGAGATAGCTATAGTTAAGAATTTTGTTGTCGAAGAGGTTAAAAACTTCCACGTACACTGTGGCAGTCGTACCGAAAAAGTTGGCTATCTTCTTGGTAAGCCTTGCGTCAGTGTTGTACTCCCCGGGTGTCCGCGCTCCATTGATGAGCGTCGGATTGTTCGGAGAGGTATAGGGACGACCGCTCCTCAGGAACGAATTGGTCGAAAGAACGAAGTCTTCCAGTGGATGGACGCCGAAGATTTTCGGACCCCATTCGTCGGGAGTCGTATAGCCGAGATTGATGATCAGATTGTGCGTCCGATCAAAATCGAGAAGAATGTCCCGAACCGGAACTTTCTGCAAGTCCGTCGTGAGTTGGTGTGTCTGCGGGTTCTCGATGTACGCCACCGGAGCGTTTGAAGTGGTGGCACTCTTGCCCGTCGCAACACTGAATTGATAATTGATTGAACCCGTGAACGCTCCCACCCTCTTCGTCAACGCCACCCGGAACCCCCGTATATCGGCATAGTCCCTGTTGAACCATGTGCTGTACGAGTAGCTTCCCGATGTGTAGGTCGCAGTCTCAACCAGGTTCTTAACGTCTTTGTAGTAACCGCTGACGTCGAGAGTGAAGCCCGATCCGAGACCTTCCATCACGCCCATGTCATAGCTGTTCGTCTCTTCGGGTTGGAGGTTCGGATTGCCCAGCTTGAGAGGATTATTAGACCCCTGTTGAACTTGCGAAGACACCACGTATTGGAACGACGGCCGCTGCATGAACGCGCCGTAGTTCAGGTGAAAGACCGTGTTGACGGAAACCGGAAACGAGACGCCAACCCTCGGCTGAAGCCGTCCAAGTATCGGCGCGTTGTTCTTCTTCACCAGATCCTTGTTGTAGGTCCAGCCGCCCGTGTCGTTATACTGACGATAGGGAACCACGACATCGGGGTAGTAGGTCGTGTTGGGAGCCCACAGGTCGAAGCGCAAGCCGGCATTCGCTATCATCCCCTCGAATTCCATCTTATCCTGCGCGTACGCAGCGGCTTCCCACGGGGAAATATTGTAATTCTCCACCGGTCCCCCCGCGCCTCTCCGCGTGTTGAGAGAATTAGAAACGTCGAGGAGATAGCTGTTCGCCTGGAGCCCTCCGTTGAGGAGATGGGATTTTGTGACTTGACTCGTGACATTTGCGTCCAACGAGAATGTACGCGTCAACTCATCTCTGAATCCATCGTCTCCCTTCAGGTACGTAAACTGGTCGGGCGGAGTGACCACTTGAGGGATCACTTTGTCCCAATCAACCTGACTGTTGCTGGGGTTGACGATGAGTGAGTCCGCCACGGACTCGGGCGAGGGCGTCGAACCCACCCTCCTTTTTGTCCAGAGTGTGTTGAACTTGATCTCGTAGAAGGTGCTCTGGCTCAGAGTTTTGGTAAATCGTGCTCCCAGTTCAAGGTTCGTCGTTTTCTGATAGTCGACTGATAGAATTCTATCCCATATCCAATTAAAATAGCCGAGAGCATTGGAGCTCGGGAAAAGGGTTGAATCTTGCTCGTCGAAACCTCCGCTGAGACGAAGCGTTGCACCGTTTCCCAGATCGGCGGCAATGTTTCCCATGACCTGGCGCTGCAGGTTCGGCTCTTCAGTAGGGAACACCGGCCACTGTGTGTTCGTCCGGAACGCGAGGAACATTCGCATATTGTCGTCGAGAGGACCGCCCGTCGCAGCTTCGATGGACTGGTCAATGTCGTTCCCGTAGTTTCTATTCAAATCCCTTCTCGACTGCATGAGCCAGAGAGTTCGTGCGACCTGGAGCTGAACCAGCGTGTCTCCCGCATAGCGATCCTTTAACCCGGAACCCATCGACTGGAAAAACGGTGTACCCCCGGCATTGGGATCTCCCTGGCTCCAGACACTCGGGTTGAGCAGGGCTGCAAGATAGGGATTCGCCCCGGGGTCGTAAACACTCGGTCCAAAATGCTTTCTCTCGGGAGCTCGCATCCGTGCCTCCGCTGTTGTGGTCCACTTGTCGGATCTCCCTTCTTTCATCGTGATATTGACAACGCCGGACTGCGCATTGCCGTACTGTGCTCCAAGGCCGCTCGTGATAACTTCGACCTCCTCGACAGCACTCATGATGGGCAGGAATGCCGTTGTGTTGTTCAACGGATTGACGATTCCCATTCCCTGAAGGGTGTAATACTCCTCGCCAGCGCGTCCGCCCCGGAAGTGTCCGTCAGTAACATCGGCGGCGAGCTTCAGAACATCGCCGACATCCCGGATGCCGGCCATTGTCTGCACATCCTCCGACCGGACAATCGCGCTGGTGGACGTTTTCTCTGGCTCGACGTCGGGACGTGTCGCTTCAACGACCACCTCCCGCTGCAACACCTCTGCGGAGGAGAGATTGAAATTCGCCGTGGTCGTTCTTCCGCCATTCACGATCGCATCACGCTGAACCATCTTCTGATACCCGATGATGGAAGCCTGGAGATCGTACTTGCCGGGGGGAACGTTGAGAATATAGTATGATCCCTCCGGATCGGTTGAGGCGCCCAGAAGGGTTCCCACAACCGTAACGTTACACCCGACCAGCGGTTCTCCGGTCTTGGCATCCTTGACCATGCCGGAAATTTTCCCGGTGTTCTGGGCCTGGACCATGCTGAACGCCGAAAACATCAACACGGCAAGATGCACGATTGCCTTTACATCGATTGGATGGAAATGATGCCGTCGCATGCTCATTTTGATTTATTTCAAAAAGATTCTTTTTGCGTTTCGACTATCGAACCGGCCGGTCGCATTGTAAGAGATGTTTCGTAACGAATCACAAGGATTACTCCTCAATCCTTACAGCTTCCTTCGACACATTTGGTCCTAGAACCACAACGCTGTCGATGTCCGAGAAACCCGATTTCCGGATCCTTATGTTCCGGGAGTTTGCTCCCTCCACCGCAAGGAGCCGATCCACTCCGTCGGAGAACGTCAGGGAGTCGAAGCTGATATCCTCGCCGTCGGTGATGTCAATGAGAGGCCTTACGGCCGTGTTGACACGGAGATTTCGGATCCGGATTCCTTTGACGTCGCAGAGGTTTACACCTTTCAGCGTCGTTACATCGATCCCATCGAGCGAGACGTTCTCAACGGGCATTTCGGGGAGGCCCAGCATCTCCACTGCATAGCCCTTGCCCGATGAGCAGATAATATTCTCAAAGTGAATACTGTGAATAGATGGGGTTGACTGAGTCACCGGCTGCGCCGGCAAACGCGTGCCGGTGTAGAGCATGTTCACGTGAATTGCTTCGTTGAGAATACCCTCGCCGGCCAGGTTCTTGAACCACATATTCTCGAGAACCCCTCCCCTTCCGCGAGCCGTCTTGATTCTCACAATCCTGTCCGTCCCTTTGAACTGACAGTTCACAGCATAGACATTTCTGATTCCGCCGGAAGTTTCACTTCCGACAACAACTCCACCATGTCCGTGAAAGCCCCGACAGTTTCGGATGACGACATTCTCCGTACGCCGTCCGACCCGCAGTCCGTCCTTGTCTCTGCCGGCCTTGATGGCAATACAATCATCGCCCGTGTCTAATTCGCAATCTTCGATCAGCACGTTTTTGCACGACGACGGGTCGACACCGTCGCCATTGGGCGTATGTCCGTAGTCGCCGTCCGTGAAAATATGTACTTTTCGAATGATGACATTCTCACAATAGGTTGGCGTGATCGTCCAGAATGCGCCATAAAGGAATGTCACCCCTTCGACAAGGATGTTGGTACAGTTCATCGGCTGGAAGAATGCGGGGCGCAATTGCCTGCCGTCGCTCCCGTCGAAAAGCCGTCCCTTCACGGGGACATCCCTGCTTGCCATCTCGATGAGAACCGAATCCATATTCTTCCCCGACGTCTTGAGAGCCCACCACGGTTTCCCCTGGCCGTTGAGGATACCCTCACCCGTCACCGCAATATTCTTCTTCCCTTCAGCGTAGATGAACGAAGAATACTTGTAGCATTCGATATCCTCGTGGCGTGAGAACACTACCGGCAGATAATCCGCGGCATCCTGACTGAACAGCAGCTCGGCGCCATTCGAGAGATTGAGGTCGATATTGTTATCAAGATGGATTGCGCCGGTGAGCCACCTGCCTTCGGGAATGACAACTCTTCCCCCGCCTGCTTTTGCGGCGGCGTCGATCGTCATTTGGATCGCTCTCGTGTTCTTGAACGCCCCGCCTTCGTGTGCGCCGAAGTCACGAATATCAAATTGTCGCGCCGGGATGTTCGGTCGTTCCAACTTCGGCATTTCAAAGGGGGCGATGATCGGAGCAATTTCGTCTCGGATGTTGGAGGATGCGTCGCGCTGGCACGTCGAGGATATTGGAAGAAGGAATAGAAGACCCGCCGCCACAAGGGAGCGTATACAAAGCCGCATAAAGAGGCTCTTTTCAATTGGACTGGGCAGTTGAAATTCCATTGAAGGGAAAGTTACTTTACCGATTACTTTAGCGCTAATATAAAAAAATATTCTTTTTCTGTCAAGACAATTTTCAAAATTTTTTCACTTTTTTTCGTTGGCCATACCGTTGCACATAGCCGCCGGCAACAGAGAGAGTTCAAGTCAGATTTGAGAATGGGGCGATGGAGAAAGAGCGCGACTTCGTGCAATCCGGCCGGATTTTTGTCACCGGTGAGAAAGTCTGTTTCGTTTCAGAGGTTTGATCAAGATAATGAGATGAGATAGTCCGAATATTACGTAAGGGTTCAACATGTTGAACCCTACGGTTGGAATGAATGAATGGTAGGTCATCGATCAGATTGCCGTCATTTCGCAGTAGTCGGCCAGTTTGAATTGTGGGGGAAGGAAATCCCCTCCTTGGAGGGGTGTCGACGAAGTCGACGGGGTGGGTAACTTTGGATGTCACTTCGCTCATACTCAACCATTCAGAATGCGTCCGGTTCTCAACACACCCCTATAGTCCTCTCTCGAGAGGGGACGTAATGGCCTCACTCCTTTGCCATGTCAGTCATATGTGCAATGACCAACTAAATTGACCCACTACCCGTTTCGCGGTAGTGGCTGAATTTGAAATTGCGCGGGGGAACTATTACATTGAGTGAACGTTTCTTACCACAAATGGAGTCCATATGGCAGACGAAAAACTGCAATTAGAGCATGATTCAAAAGAACGGGTCGCATTTGACCTCATGAAGCATATTGCCTCAATAGCCGAGAAAGAACCCTCTCCCAAAGATCGCGCATACTTCTTTAAACTCTATCGCCAGTGCTACAAGGCTACTCGTGGCTACGAGCTAAAACAAATTCTTGAAGAAGAAGGGCGGTAGCAACAAGTTCCTTCCCGGTTGGCTTTTCGGGAAAACATTCAAAAGCCAATCGCACACATTCCAGACGCACTTCAACCTCCCTCTCCGGAGCGAGGCATATCGTTTTCTTTTGCTTGACACGTCCCATGCTACAATTTACGACCTTCTTGGCTTGTGGGCAAGAGTAATTCTGAAACGAGGATGAAACGCTAAGCGGCCTGGCTTTGTTGAGCACCGAATCCCAAAAACTCTTCCCAAGTCCAAAGATGCTTTGAAATCCCCGCTTCCATTGCGGGCGTTGCTCTCAAAGTTTGGTGAATCCGCATGAAATTGTAATGGAAGAAATACAGGGCAAGGGCCGCTTTAAGGTTGTCCAATTTCTTAGAAAAGGCGTTTGTAAGTCTTGTAAATCTCCGCATCTGCATACGCATAGTCAAATTTTGACGTTCAACGTAGCTTGTCGAAATGTTCTTCTGGATAGGCTCACCAAGTAAGACTCTCTTTGTTATCCGTATTATGTTGCCCGGACTGTATCTATGCTCGTTTCTCTGTTCGTCTGTGTACTGTTTATGAATCTGCCCGTAGTCAATATCACTACCAAAGACTTTATCAACCGCCTCGGAATAGCCGCTAAACGCATCGGTTGAGAGCTGAAAGCGGGTCATGATTCTTGTCTGTAATTCTACTATGAAAGACCTTGCAAGTTCTCCGGTACGTTTGCCGACACGAAAAGCGGGAATCAATTTTGTATCCGCATCTAAGGCCACAAACACGTATTGATCGCCCAACTCTTGATTGCGTTTCTCTTCTTTCGTGAGCATGGCTTGTTTCTTGGCTACAAACGTCCAAATTTCATCTACCTGCAAGTTTGAGAGTTTGAGGTTGGTCATTTCACGGTCAAGAATCTCTTGAGCCCGTTCTCCGGCATTTACGAGAAGAGATGTAACAGTATTGCGATCTGCCCCGCTAATGCGAGCAACACTTCGGATTGAATTGCCTTCGGAAAGAAGAGAGAGGATTAAGGTCTGTTTTTCTACCGATAATTTGTTCATTGCGTGTCCGTTTCATTTTGCTTCTTGACTTTTTCCCGCAATGAACGTATCTTGTGTTGGAGTCAATGCTCGTTCACGCGGGCGTTGATTACAGGGCTTACCGGGTGCATCAACACTCGGTAGGCCCGCTAAAACGCGGGCGATGTTATGGTATTTTAAGCACTTTACTCATACACCGTCCTTTCGTATGATTTAAGGGCAATCTCTGTGAATTAGCCATTTGCAGATTGCCCTTTTTTATTGTTTGATTTCCCAATATCCACGGGCCGCACTCTTAATTCTCGCATCTTTCTTCTTCGTTTCGTTTGCAAGAATGGCCGAAAGCATCCGGTCCGGTTTGTCGGCATTTCCAAGGGTGAGTTGCTTCTCTTTGACATACTCCAAAATCTCGGAATTTTTTACAGGTCTGCCGAGCTTGTGGATAAGCTCAACAGTGGCATCAATGATTCGGCCACTCACAGAAAAGGATTGGGTGGTTCTCGGTCTCAGAGTAAGGGGGATGCTTGGACCGATGTCTACTTTGTCCCCCCAAATTTGGAGTAACTGGAGAATTGCGGCTCTCTCTTTGTCCAATTCTGCCAATCTCTCCCGGAGTGCCTGAATAGAGTCTTTGTCCATATTCACCTCAATTTGTTGTACACACAATATAGGCAAGCGATATAAGAAAGTCAAGTTGACTATACATAAAAAACTTGTATTTCTTGCTTAATAATCGACGTTAGAAATGTGAAACGAGCGAAAAACGCGCAAATTCACAGATTCCATTATATTTTATGCCTAGGCAATGCCAGGCAAGCCGGATTTTGTGATTTGACAGCCTGGAATTCTTTTCCTATGTTGTAGTTGTACTACAACAAATCACTCGCAATACAATTTGCGAATATCACTACAACGTGATGCAAGAGAAGAGGATGGTGTGTCATGCGATTCGGTCAATTATTGCGCGATCTTCGCGCACAGCGAGGAATTACTTTAAGACAATTAGCGGGAGATTCAGATATAGATGTTTCGTATTTGTCGAGGGTTGAGCGAGAATCAATTCCACCTCCGCAAAAAGAAGAACTCTTAGAGGCAATAATTGCGGCGATATCCGCTTCTGAGGAAGAGGCCCGTCAATTGCGGGATTATGCCGCTCTTGATAACGAAAATTTTCCCAAAGATATTGCGGGGAAAATGAAAGAAATGGTCGGAATACCTCTCTTGCTTCGATCTGTTGCGAATAAGAGACTTTCGGCGGAAGACATTGAGAAAATTACGCGATATATCAATGATAACTATTGAAAAGTGCGACTTAAGCGGATCTTCGACCTAGAAGCTCGAACAATTGCAGAGGATTTTTTTAAGAGAGTAGGCTGGATACCACGAAGCAGCGGATTGCCAGTCACCGCCATTGAAATTGTAGCACTAAGAGCTGGGTACCCCGTTTCAACTATTGCGGGATTAAAGGCCAATTGTGATTCGTACGGAACGGGCTTCTTCAATCTTCAGAAAAACCGATACGAAATTCTCATTGACGAAAATAGTTATGAAAATTGGCAAATTTCAGCCCAGTTCACAATTGCAGAGGAATTGGGCCATTTGCTAGCACATTGGGATTACATAAAAGACTTTCATACTCTTGCGCAGAGGATTGCGTTTGAAACAGAATTGGACCAAAACACCTTCCAAATATTTGAAAAACAAGCAAAGAATGTTGGGTCAGCACTTCTGCTTCCTTCTCAGCATTTTGATCCCTACATATTTAACTGGGCTGCACAGGCAGATTTGGCAAAGCAGTATTTCCCCGATGCGGCCGATTTGGCGTTGCACATTTCTCAAGAACTTAGCCCCAAATTAGACGTATCGCAACAAGTTGTTGAGAGAGCCCTGAAAAGAGCGGCCCCCACAAAACTTGTCGATGAAATTGTAACAAAACTTAATCTCAAGCTGGGAAGGGCTACTCTGCCTCCCGCAAAATAGCGGAGGGGGTATCTTTGGTAAGGCGGATTTTTTCCAGCACTTCTCCCCGATCAATAAGCATTTCGTGCTTGTCAATTAGAGGCTCATTCTTTTCTGGAATCCGTACCACATAGTAAAGCGGTAAGTGCTGCCTGCTTCCATTCAAACCATACCGACCCGAGAACACATATTTCCCGTTGAAATGCTCTCGGAGCTTTCGAGCGAATCTCTCCGCATCTGTCTTTCTCAATGCTTCTGAAACAGCGATAACTCTAACTTTTCCCATTTGAAATTAGTCTTTTTTATTGGTATCTTTATTCGCTTACCAGGGTAGAATAACTCATAAAATGTGAGAACCATATATGGCAATTCCCTCATAGACCAGAAACGAGCTTGCGGCGATAAAAAACACTCCACACAGACAAACCAAAATTCTCTTTCTAGGTGAGCCAGGATGAAGAGCCCAGACGATACAAATACCCCCGATGCTGCTAAACAAGAAAGCGAAAAACCAATACAGGATGCGCCCAAAGAGGCGGGGAGGCGTTTCTCTCTCATCCCGTGGCTGAAGGAACATTTCTCCCATCAATGGATAATGAATTTTTTGACGCTCTTCTTGGTAATATCTACCACCATTTTCAATTGGGTACAAAGTTGTACCTACGAAAAATCGACAAAGGCCAACCTCCGGGCTTATGTGGTTCTTGATCAGTTGAATTTGGACAAACTTCGAATTGGAGAAACCCCGATGGTCAGTTACGAAATTAAAAATGTTGGTAAAACTCCCGCATATAGAGTTAATGTGATAGGTAGCGAATTGGGCAATGAAAAGAATCTCATATTTGATTTTGATTCTCTCCAAACGGCTTTCCCAGATACCGGATTTGTTGCCTCTCCCAACATCCCAATTAGCGGAGACTCTTTCTTCCAATACGAATGGACCCCTGCGGATTCGATTGCCTTTCTTGTCGGGGGAAGTCCACTGTATTACATTGTCGGGATAACTTATTTGGATATTTTTGGACAAGGCCATCATGCCATTGCGGGATCTGTTTATAGCCGTAGAACCAAAAACTTCGTTTCTCTCCGTCATTATCAGTACGCAGACTAACGCAAGGGAAACAAGAAGGCATAGTCTCACTCCGCGTTCTGCCCTACTTTGATCACCTTTTAAAGATTTTTCCCCTCGATTTTGCCTCTTCCGATATTTGGCGTTTCTGTTCATTTCAAATTGACCCACTACCCGTTTCGCGGGCGTCTTGATATTCGTCCGGATTTAGCCTAAATTGCCTGAAGCAGTACCTTTACATCGAAATGAAATCCTTTACGCTCATAGCCTCTGTCCTGCTTTCTCTGGGCATCCCGGTCCGTAGTCCGGGATATGCCAGCAGCGACGACTTCAACGAGCCGTGGCGGTGGACGCACTTTACGACGGAGTCCGGCCTTCCGGCCGACGAGATTCACGGCGTCCTCGAAGCGCGCGACGGCACCGTCTGGGTGCAGACGGCGGCTGGACTTGCCTGGTTCGATGGCTTCCAGTGGATTCCAATGGATACCAGCGATGGGCTCCCTGCCGGCCCACTCTTTAGAATCATGGGCGAAGTACGCGACAGCCTCGTCGTCAGCGACGGCAGGAATTACTACATCGGCACGCGGGTTGGATTCCGGCCGCTCACCATCGGTCCAGACGTCGGCGGGGCGTCCGTCGGCAACGACGAATTCATCTTCCTCCGCGGTACATCCATTTACCGCTATCGCGACGGCATCGTCGAACCTTGCCAGCTTGCTCGCCCGACCACAGAGGGACGTGTGATCACCATGACGAGGACTCGCTCCGGGAGCGTCTGGCTCACCCTCGTCGACGGCATCTACCGGTGGGAAGACGGAATACCGAAACTCAAAATCCGCGCCGGTTCCGCTCCGCTCGGTCCTTCCGCTATCGTCGAGAACCGGAACGGCTCGGGCATTGTGGCGTTACAGTTCCCCGCAGGCAAGCGCGGCCTGTGGGAATGGGAAGGACAGGCGTTCCCCCGCCGCAATGAGGCAGAGCAACCCGACAACATCAAAACAATGGACATCAGCGACGCGGGCGAGGTCATCGCCGTCTATCCTTCAGACGAAGTCCGCTTCAGGCGAAATGGAGTGTGGTCGCCGGCGTCGTTCAACAACCCGCTTATCCGGGACGTTTCCGTTGTCGCGTTCCGCCACAACGGAGACCTCTGGGTCGGAACGCAGCATGGACTCTTCCTCTACCGGCGGTCATCGTCCCGCTGGACGTACTGGAATCACCCGCCCCCCGATATGCGAAACTCGGTCAACGAGATTCTTCAGACACGGAGCGGCGATATCTGGGTCGCATCGAGCAACGGGATCGAAATCCACGACACGTCCGGCGCCGTCCGTCGAATCTCCGCCGTCAACGGAGTTCCGTTGTATGTCGCCACCGGCCTTGCCGAAGACCCGGCCGGCAATGCCTGGGTTTCAAGTGGCGCTTCGTTTTCCGGCCTGTTTCGATGGGATGGAAAACGATGGGACCACGTTCCGATCGGCGACGACACCGGAGGAATCTGCTTCCATAAAATCCGCGTCGACCACCAGGGCCGCCTTTGGGCGCTCGGGATCGGCAAGTTCTACCCTCCCATCGGCGAAGTCCAGCCCGGAGCATACTGCCTCGACCACGGGCGGTTCCGGCGGTGGGGCGTACGCGATGGACTTTCCAACGGTCGCGTTTATTCATTCGCGGACGGGAGCGACGGCACGCTATGGTTCGGTACGTACGGCGGAATCAGCAGATTCAGAAACGGCACGTGGAAGCACTGGACCACAAAGGAAGGACTCCACGGCCCCCGCGTCTTCACGATGACAACCGACCGGGAGAACACGCTATGGTTCGGCGATTACGACGACCGCAGCGGATTGGGCTACATCGATAAAAGCGACTCGATCCATTACTTCACTACGGCCGACGGGCTCGTCAACAACAACATATGGGATATCCATTGCGACGACGACGGCCGGGTTTGGATAGCGACCCGCGGCGGACTCTCAAGCTACCACAACGGCGTCTGGTCGACGTTCGACGAGAAATCCGGCCTGACGTATCTTGCTCTCTGGCCGGTGCTTCCATTGAAAGAGCATGTGTACGTCGGGACACGCGGCAAGGGAGTCGCGATCCTCCACCGCGAACTAACTTCCGCGCCGTACCCGCGCATCGTACTCGACAAACCGCTGCGGCAGGAATCCAATATCGTCCTCCGATGGCGCCCGTTCGCCTACTGGGCCGAATTGACTCCCGCGGAAATCATGTCCCGCGTGCGCATCGATGACAACCCATGGACGCCGTGGCAACGTTTGGATGAAATTACTTTAACTGACGTGAAACCGGGATCATATACATATACCGTTCAGGCCAAGGGTCTTTTCGGGAATTTCGACGAGAAGGGTGTCGACGGCGAGTTTATCGTTCCTCTCCCGCTCTACCTGCGCCCCCTGTTCCTTCTTCCAGTCGGAATCCTCGGAATGGTCGCGATAACGCTCGGAGTTGTCCTTCTTGTGAGAAAGAGAAATCACGATATTGCTCTCCAGAAGAGCGAAGAGAAATTCCGTACGGTGACCGAAACAACCGCTTCGGCCATTTTTATCTACCACCACGCGAAGATTCTCTTCGTCAACACAACAGCGGAACGTTTGACCGGATACTCCGAGGGTGAACTCCTTTCAAAAAACATCAACGACATCGTGCACGCGTCGGACCGGGAGCTCGTCGCGAGCCACGAACTCGCACCAACGGGCGACCCCTCGACGCACCAGCGCTATGAGTGCAGAATCGTAACCAAGCCGGGTGAGGTCCGGTGGGTGGACTTCACGTCGGACCGGATCAACTTTCAGGGAAAGTCCGTGCGGCTCGGCACAGCATCCGACATCACCGAGCGGAAGTTGATCGAACAGAAACTCCGGCTCCTGACGTCCGAGCTTTCGATAACGGAGGAACGCGAACGGAGACGCATGGCTTCCTATCTCCACGATGTGATCGGACAGACGCTCACCCTCTGCAAACTGAAAATCCGTTCGATTCAACGATCCACCTCTTCCGACAGCTCTGAAAGAACTCTACAAGAACTGCGTGAGCTCATCGAGCAGTCCATCACGAACACCCAGTCGCTGACATTTGAGCTGTGTCCGCCGATCCTCTACGAGCTGAATCTTGAATCGGCGATTGAGTGGCTGGCGGAACAATTCCAGATGCAGCATTCCATTACCTTCGAGGTCGAAGACGACGGCCGGCCCAAACCGGTGCGCATTGAAGACCGGGTGATTCTTTTTCAGGCGGTACGGGAAGTATTCATGAACGTTGTAAAGCACTCCGGGGCGAAGAAAGTGCGTATCCGCGTCGGACGCGAGGATTCCACCATCCGGATCGTCATTCACGATGACGGCGTCGGATTTGACGTCGACGCGAAGGCAATCCCTGACAAGGCGGCCGGCGGAGGATTCGGTCTGTTCAACATCCGGGAACGACTGGGATCGCTCGGTGGATTGTTGAGCATTGATTCGTCGCCGGAGAAGGGCACAACCGTTTCCATCGCTTCCCCCTTGACAGACGAGAGACACGACGACGCCGATATCAATTCACATACAAACAGAGAGGGCATGGCATGAGTGTACGAGTCCTGCTTGCCGACGACCACAAGATCGTACGGGAGGGTCTTCGCAGTATTCTCGAGAACGAACTCAAGATGAGTGTCGTTGGCCAGGCGGAAGACGGCCGCGCCGCTGTTACGCTGGCAAAACAGCTTCAGCCCGACATCGTCATCATCGATATTTCCATGCCCGATCTGAACGGCATCGAAGCGACGCGCCAGATCCTGGCCGATAATCCGGGTGGCAAGATCATCGCGCTGTCGATGCATTCCGACAAACGATACGTCATGCAGATGCTTGAAGCCGGGGCATCCGGATATCTGTTGAAACACTGCGCGGTCGATGAACTTCAGCAAGCGATCCAGGCCGTGATGGCGCAAAAGATTTACGTCAGTCCCGACGTAACCGGACCGGTCATCCAGGACTATCTCGACCATCTCTCCAGCGTGCGATTGGCCGCGGAACCCTCTCTGACGCCGAAGGAACGAGAAGTCCTCCAGCTCCTCGCCGAAGGGAAATCCACCAAAGAAATCGCCTCCATCCTTCACGTCAGCGTGCCGACAATTGAAACGCATCGGCAGCACATCATGGACAAACTCAAACTTTATACGGTTGCCGAACTGACGAAGTACGCCATCCGGCATGGTCTAACCTCCCTCGAATAACTTCCGGCCGGTATTTCCCCGGTCGAAATTCCCTTCAATTTGGCCAAATCGGTGGCCATCATGTATTTCCATGCTCAAAATCATGGGTTCCATGATTGTGGTTCTTCCCATCTATTCTTATGTTGTACCAGTATTAAATCAGAGTCTTTTGTCTTAATATCTCCATCTGACCACAGGAGCACGGTATCAAAAACGAGTTTTCGTCACGGCTCATTTATCCCAATCCCTTGAAACCATCGGGGATCGAATTTGACTTACCCGGAGAGGCCCGGGTAACGCTTGCACTGTTCGACCCGGAGGGCCGGGAGCTTGCCACACTCATTGACGGGCAGCTTTTCGGGCCCGGAACACACGCGGTGGATTTCATAGCCCGCGGGTACACAAATGGAGTGTATCTCTACCGCCTTTCTATCGAGAACGGCGGCGAGAGGTTTGTCGACACACGACGGATTGTCCTCGGCACGCAATCAGAAGAAACAAAGCAAAGCCGGTGATTGAATTAGAGTTCTGTCACGGTGCGACTGCCCGCCAATCTCGTCGGCGGAGACCGTGACATCTATTGAGATTAGAAAAACACCAAACAAACTAACTATCCACTTAATAAAAGGAGTACTTCATGAAACACATCTTCACATTCTTCGCACTTCTGTTCGCCATTGCCCTTCCGGCGCTGGCGCAATCGGACGTGCCGCCGGTGATCTCTCCGGACGATTCGCTCCCGGTGCCCGGCACCGTGATGCTCGATCCGTCGGACCACCCGGTGACGTTTCACAGCGTCAGTTTCTTTGATGTCTTCACAGATCTCTCACTCGACTTTTCCGCGTCCTCCGGGAAAGAAGCACCCAGGAAAGAAGCACCTCTAAAAGGCACTGTCTCGATCCTCCGTTTCGACGGTGAGGCGAGCGCTTCCTTCTCGAGCAACAGCGGAGGGACAGTCAGGTGGCACCCGGCCGTCGCCGCGAGCATGCGCATGCAGCTTACGAACGACTCGGGAGGTGTTCAAACCTACAGCACCGAGATGCTTCAACTGGATATCTCCGGCGGCGGGCAACCGCTCATGCTTCGCGAAAGTCCGACGTTACACTCGACGGGGCAAACGAAGTTGAGGGAATCCCCGACCAAGGGATACATGGTCAGTAGTTTCTTCGATGTTTTTCTCGAACTAAGTGTTGATGGCGGCGCGACATGGACTCCGGCAGATAACTCTGTCAGACTCGAAACAAAACCGACTCCCACCTTTGTGCCGGACATTGCCGGCGATGTTGTCTCACCTCCGGGAATTTCCATCGGCGACCTGAACGGTGACGGTCATCCGGACCTCGTGGTGACGGACCGTGCATCATCTCCTCCGATGCCCCCGGTCGGCAGTTCCGTTACGAATTCCTTTTCATGCGACGTGCTCTATTTGTTCGGCGGCCTCCAGCGTTCATCGAACGGCGCCTGTTCCGTTCGTTACACCCACACGTTCGACGATGGGACGACCCAATATTTTGACGCCGAAATGCTCCAACTGGACATCAGCGGGGGAACGCTCCCCGGCGGCGTCATGGTTCGTGAGAGCCCTTCGAAAGCCTCCCTTGGCCGGACGAGCGTCCGTGCCTCGGGCGGTGGCGGGTACATGGTATCGAGTTTCTTCGACGTCTTCACAGAACTGAGTCTTGATGGAGGTTCGACCTGGACACCTCAACCTCCGTTTACGCTCGCATACGCCGACACGATTCCTGCCTCTTCGGGATCGACTCAGGCGTGCTTGCCGGTCGCAACATATTTTGACGATCTCTGGCCTTCCGACGGGGATGTTGATTTTCAGACGCCACCCCCACAGGGAACGCCACCCCCGACGTGGAGCAATGGCATGTCATACCAATGGACCATGTTATCCCGCCCCGCGGGTTCATCTTCGGCCCGGCTTGCTCTGCCCACTCTCGGCACCCAGCAAGTCTACGACACCGATGTGGATTGTGATATGCAGATCTCATTCGGAGCTGGATTGCCGATGACCGACCTTCACCTGACCGGTCACGAGACTGTCCGGATGTCGCACTCTTCAGATAACGGACAGGAACGCGACTTCGACCAAGAGATGCTCGCCCTTGACCTGAGCGGCAATCTCGGAAGCGCGGGAACTGTCATGCTCAGGGAAAGTCCCTCGAAAGCATCCCTCGGCCGCCACACCGTGACACCGAATGGCAGTGGCTTCCGGATCAGCAGTTTCTTCGATGTCTATACAGAGATCAGTCTCGACGGCGGTGTAACCTGGTCGGCGTCAAATGACTCCGTGCGCTTAGAACAACAGCTTCTGGCTCCCCCTGCCCCATCGGGTGCATTAAGTTCGTCCGGAGGCGGGCTATGGGCAAAGAGCAATGAGACATGTGGAAACGGTCTCTTCGCCGACGGAACGCAGATGGCCCGGGTTTCGTTCTTTAACGTGGCCAAGGGCTTCGCTCTTCCGCCGTCCGGCGGCAGCGCGCTGACTATGACTGATGCAACCTGTCGCGCGACACTGTCGCTCGACAACGGCAATTCCTTTTTCGATGTCTTTTTAGACGTCAGCCTGGCACTCCAGGTCACTGCCGCCGATAGCACTCCTACGGGGAATGTGTATTACCTTGAGGTCAAAAAAGACTCGACGAAAATTCACCTGCGCGAAAGCCCGACGTTGTCACATCTTCGCCTGCGTGAGAGTCCCACACTGCCTTCGAAGGGTATGGTTGTTGCGAGCGCCTCTTCCGGCAAGCCGGGCGCATCGACATGCAGCGCTTTCTTTGATATCTTTACCGAGATAAGCCTCGACGACGGGGCGACATGGTCACCCTCGACGTCTGCGATGAGAATTGAGCTCGATACTGCGGTGGCAGGTTCCATTGCCGGCATGAAATGGCACGACGTGAACGGTAACGGCGTCCTCGACCCGGGTGAAACCGGACTCGCGAACTGGAAGATCGCTCTTCTCGATACAGCGGGTAACATCGTCGATACGGTCCGAACCGACGTGTCGGGCAACTACGCCTTCACGAACGTGCCCGCGGGTACGTACCGCGTTCTGGAAAACGGACAGCCCGGCTGGATCCTAACCAGCGGCTTGCCCGTGTACGGATTCTCGACGGCTCCCGGCGATTCAATTTCAGGCGTCAACTTCGGTAACTTCCAGGCGCCATCTCTTTCAGGCGTGGCGTTCAACGACCACAATGGTAACGGTTCGCGAGATCCCGGAGAAGAGGGGTTGCAGGATCGGGCCGTCGGCCTTATCCCTGGCAGTAACCAGAACCCGGCAATCTCGGTGCACGGGATCACCGGCTCGTTCAGCTTGAGGTTAAACGGCATTGTGGCGCCGGGCCAGGGCACGGCGGTCGGCTATACCTATGCAAAAAGAGCAGCCATAATGGATAATCAAAGGAATGTGATATCTCTCGCTGCCAAGCCCGGGAAGAAGGCAGGAAGACATGTTAGCGACTATAGAAGCATCGGCAAAGGTTGGGACGGGACGGTCAAGGGCACTAAATTTGAGGACGGGGATATCCCGACCCAGATGGATGCTTTTGAGCTCCACTCTACGTCCACAGTCCAGCTCGGCGGCAACCCGTACACCGTCACATGTAAATTGAAGGAATACACCGGTCATGTGTCACTTTTGAAGTTGTACGACGATGATGGACGCATGATTCCCTCTACCTCGGGTCAGACAATTTCGAGTTTCTTCGATATTTTTCTCGAGTGCGACCTGACGCCCCCACCGGGATCCTCGTCTGGAGGGATGACTCTCTTTGGTGAAATCGTCCTCGAAGGCGACCTCGATGGAGATGCAGTGGATCCGCTCGAGACGGGCAAGACTTATCGCGGTGGCGCGGTAACACTTCTTGACTCAAACGGTATCGCGGCCGGACATCTCGACAGTCTGACATTCCTTGTCGGCCCCCCCGCCTCAGGCGCGAATCCAGCGTCAATGCGGACGGATACTGCAGGCCAGTACAGCTTCGCGACAATGTTCCCCGGAACATGGGGGGTCATAGAACAGACCGAACCATGTTTGGACCAGACGACTACGGCTCCTTCGCCGATCACCGTCACGAGTGGCGCGACGATTACGCCGGTCAATTTCGGCACTCGCGCTCATGGCGGAACGCTGTGCGTCACAAAGTACTACGACCGCAATCACAATCAGCAGCTCGACCCCGGTGAACTACCAATGTCAGGAGTCACTTTTATCCTGACCGGTTTGAACCCGTCTAACGCCTTCTCCGGCCAGACCGATACAAACGGGGCGGTATGTTTCACGGGCTTGCCTCCGGATTCGTACACATTGCACGAGAGCGTCCCGCCAGGATACGCTGTGAGTTTTCCCGCTTCGGGGACATTCAATTTCGTCGTCTCGAATTGCGAGTCGACGAGCGTTCAATGGTTGAATTCGGCCGCTCTAAGCGATACGACGTTCCGCACTGCAACGATGCAGGATTGGGCAAATGCTCTTCAATCCGTGAAGTGCAAGGCGAGCGCGGCGGACTTCCAGTTCGTCGTGAAGGTTCCGCCCCCGAACGTCACGAAAGGGGTTTCCCTGAACTTCACAAAGATCGAATTTACGTTCAATGCACCCCTCGACACACTGCGAGCGTATGGCCATGCCTCTACGGAAACTGTCGTCTTCAGACCCAACAGAGGCGACGTCAAGAGAACGATGTGGTCCGTGAACGTCCCGAACCCCGACTCGATCCTTGCCGGCGATTCGATCTGGTTCTCCGGCAGAGGTTTGAAGGGTTCACCGATCAAGATGTCCTACAAATGGACCACCTCCGGAAAGCCGGTCTTAAAAGGCGCATTGCCGGGCAAACCGGCCGTCGCGGCAGACGCCATCCTGAGAAACCAGCTGTTGCTGCCGATGCCGAATCTTTCCAATGTCGGAGACGACCTGAATTTGCTCCACGCATTTCCTATGACGATCGGTGCTCCCTCCGGTCCGAAGTCGGTGCTGATCGATAATTGGAAGACGGCGACCATATCTCAGCTTGTCTCTTTCAAGACGGGGAAGATGCTTCATACGGGCCCGGCTGTGTGTTTCAGCGACCCGAAGATCTTCAAGAAGCAAATCAAGGGCCTTTCACCGAAAGTGTTTGACGACAAGCTGTTCGCAGAAGTGCTCTCGCTGGGTCTCAATCTAAAAGCCAGCAAGATGGGAGAATTTCCAGACGGTCTGGGATCGCTGGTCTACAACGCACCGGCGGATTCATCCGACACGAGCAGCTCGTTCTTCAACGGCCAGACGATCGATTCGATCTACGCCCACGCCAACCTGTGGCTCACCTGTCCCGGCGGTACGACGATGAGCGGCGATGATGTGTACTTCGTAGTTCACAGGCTTAACGGAGCGTTTGCCGATAGCGGTCGTGTGGACACTGTAAGCTGGAGCTGTAACCATCTCGAGCTGAAAGGTGTTCGCCGTCTGAGCGACGTGAGTTTCCTGACGGCAAACCCCGGCACATTGCAGGCGAATGCCGGCAAGGTGAAGGTTGCACTCGCGGTTCATCCGAAGGAATTCGCTCTGTATCAGAACTATCCGAATCCCTTCAACCCGTCGACTATGATCCGGTTCGACGTGCCGAAGCAGTCCGTCGTGACGCTGACGATCTACAACATCCTCGGCCAGGAAGTTGCGACGCTGTTCGACCATCAGCTCATGGATGAGGGTCAGCACGAGCAGAGGTTCGACGCCTCGCGGCTTGCTTCCGGAGTTTACATTTATCGGATGGCGGCGCAGCCGGTTGTCGGAGACGGGAATACAGTTGAAGCTGCTTACACAAGCGTCAAGAAGATGCTCTTGATGAAGTAAGATTCAGCATCGTACCATCGTTGAAGAAGCCGGTCCGCCTTTCGCGGGCCGGCTTTTTTTGTCGCTCTCCCCCGCTGGGAGAGAGTCGCACGGGGGCAGTCCAACAAGGAAATTACTCAAAGAAAACCTCGATGATAGCCTATCTGCCCTCGGCAATCAAGTGAGTGAGAAACCGTACACCGTTCAACCACTCGAACATCCACACTTCGATCCACTTCAGTGGATTCCACACGTGGAGATACCACCGCCGCCAAATCCGCTGAGCGTATGCCCTCGTGTATGAAGCCACAAACGGGTTCCGCTTCCTGAGCCAGAGGGTAACTGCCGAGGGGACCTTGATCTCAGGCATCTGGTCGTGAAGCTTCTTGTGGAGCTCCACGAGTTCCTTTACCTTGAGATCTCGCCAATCAACAACTCGATTCGTCGAGTCGAGGATATCTTGCTTCGTCTTGGCGAGAAGCTCTTGAAGCGCCTCTTCAGTTTTGCTCTTCGGCCGGCTCCTGAGCCAAACCTCTTCGAGCTGGAAGAAGAGCTTAACGATTCCCTGCAGCCGGAGAGCAGTAGTCTTGAGCCGTCCCCACCAGAACGGAAAGAAAGCCTCGCGCGGAAAACCGGATCGCCTATCTCGCCGATGCCGAACTGTCCAGAAGCCGCAATTCATGGGGTGCAAACGCTCGATCCTCGACGCATAAAGATATGCTGCGAAGAAAAAGATCCTGCCCCAGTAGTAATGCCAGTCATGACGCCAGACCTTGAGGACATTGACCATGTGCTCGGTGGAGTAAAATTGTTCCCACGCCTTGCGGTAGGCCTGCATGAGTTCATCTCGCGTCATGCGCTCCGGCGCTGCGGCCACGTGCGCCGAATCATACGTGTTGAAATCCGGATCCATCCACCGCCGCTCTCGCCACCACTTTTGATGATCCTTCGAACCGGGCAAAGGAGCCAGGATGTAGAACGAGGCAGAATCAAACCCCATCCGTTGTAGTTCAGCAATATCTTGTTCGATACTCTCGGGCGTATCAAACGGAAGCCCTAGGATATAGCCTGGATGGGTGGCAATCCCGAGCGAGTGACAGTGGGCGACAAGATCCTTGTATCCCGCGGCTTGGTTGTGGAACTTTCCCTGCGAACGGAGGTTTGCACGATTGACGCTTTCCACACCAAAGAAGACTTGGTTGCAGCCAGCGCGTGCGGCAAGAACGAAGAAATCACCGCCGGGCATTTTGCGCGCCGCAAGATCACTCTGCATCATGAAAGTAAACGGAATCTTTTCTTCCTCGCGCAGGCGGATGAGACCCGCAAAGATCTCGCGCCAGCGGGGGTTTCGGGCCAAGTTGTCATCTGTAAAAAAACAGTGTGTAACACCGGCATCGTAATAACTCTGACGAACAAAATCGACGACTTGTTTTGGATCTCGCCATCTCATCGTCCGACCCTGCACATTGATGATGGTGCAGAAGTCACAGGTGAAAACGCATCCTCGCCCGGTATCAAGGGTGCTGTACGGCGAAGCGAACCCCTTGAGGTCTTCCTCGGTGAGGCGAGGCATCGGCAAGTCCGTGAGGTCCGGTGTAGGATTCAAGAAATTGTAGAGCGGCTTTGCCTGTCCCTGGACTACATCTTCTACAACGGCGTGTAACCGCCCACCCTCGACCTCGCCGGCGACAAGAATGATTCCCTTCGACATTGCCTCCCTGAGATCGGCCGTAAGACCAATCATGGAGAGCATTCCGCTCACGTGGAATCCGCCGATCAAGACAGGAATTCCGTGCGGTAGAAACCAGGAAGCAATGTCCTGCGCTCGCGGGTACTGATTCGATTGTACGCCAACGAGCATGACGATTGATTTCACGCCGTGGACTTTCGAGCGCTTCAGGACTTCCTTCACCGGCACACGCTGAATTGCCTCATCGATCAGGCGGACCTTGAGCGACACGCCTTCGAAGAAGGGACAGTTCACAAGATCATGCGCCAGCGTACCCATCTGCGTCAGGGTGTTGCTGCGGATTATGCCGATCCTCGTCTGGATCGGATAACCGTCATCTGTGTAGTTGGTCGGACGAATAAGTGTAATATCCAGTTCCTTGATTCCACAGGTGGCGGCATTTTCCGGTGGTCCCTCTCGCAGTAACCAGGGTTTTGTTGCTTCAGGTACTTCTGGCGTGTGATTTCTCTGCATGCTTGTGGAGGTGATAATTTGGCGTGTTCAATTCTCTTTGAAACTCAACGATATATATCTATATAGCGAAAGTTTTCTTCTTCTGCAACATTGGATCTGACGCACAGCTCATGAAACACAAAAGCAGCCGTTGGACCGGCTGCTTTTTCTTAACCTATTTGAGGAACAATAGTTTCTTCGTTTCGCTGAACGTCCCGGGAGTTGACCGATGATCATAGATGCCGCTTGCCATTCCGCTTGCGCCCCAGACAACCGATTTCCATCCTCCATCTTCCATCTCATTGACCAGCGTCGCCACCTCCTCAAGAACGTCATACACCCTGAGTGCCACAGGGCATACTCCGTCGCGAGCGTCACTGAATTCCCGTGGAACTTCTCAGCGGCTATCTGTTTAATGAGCGTTCAAAATACCTGCTTTCTTGAGGCTCAGGTAGGGCAGCGCTATCGTGGCAACATACAGGGGATTATTGTTCTCGCCCGTATCGGGGTTGAACCATTCCCACGCCTGTGTCATCCCGTCCGGACGCATATTTTCTCTCAGAAACTTGACGTAATCTCCGGCCATTTCTACTGCGGCTTTTGGATCGACGGTATGAATTGCGTAGACGTACCAGCCGGTTGCTGTTCCCCAGTAGCCCCCGTTTTGATACGCCCCGGCCTTCGCGAACGATTGTTCCCACCCGCCGTTGTTGAGCCGATCAGTGGTCAGGATTTGCCTCACGCATCCCTGTTTGACACCGGTCTTCTCGCGGAAAGCGCGAACGAGAGCGCATGCCACTTTCCTGGCAACGGAGGTATCCACGGCGCCGCTGTAAACAGCGAAGGCACTGCCCCAGACATCAGGCTGGTTGCCGACGCCCGTCGCTGAGTGAAGCCACCCTTCGTCTCCGTTTTGGGATGGATGGAAAAATGTCCGCGATAGTGCAGCTTTGATGCGTGCTGAATCATCTCTATAGAGCTTCGCCTTCGGTGCCTGGCCCGAAGCCTCGAATAGCTGCGCAAGCTGGACCGCTGCTACGTATTTGAGCACGGAAGGAAAAAGCAGCATTCCGCTCTTGAATTCGACGTCACAGAAGCCCCAATCCTTGGCGTTTTCAGTTTTTACATCGCCTGCGACAACCAGCCCGGTAGCGCTGTCGGTGGGGGACACGCGGTATACCTTTTCGCAAATGTCTGCAATTGATTCTTCACTGAACGAAGTCTTCACTGTCGATGTGAAGAGCAGAACGCATTCGGTCATTTTCCAGTGTTCGTACACAGCGGTAATGAAATAGAAGTTATCATCCAGAGGTGGATACTTGCCCCAGGGATCTCCTCCCTGCTTGATGTCAGAGTCGTAAAAACCTGGATAGAAGATGGGCTTTCCGTCGAAGTTGATATGGTCGGGGACTGAATAGGCGGGGACCGTCACCCCCGGGCGGATGTGCCAATCCTCTGGCCCCTTCAGCGTTCCCGAAATGAACCGGATCCAGCCCTCTAGTTCCCCCGAGGAAATGAAATCCCCTCCGAGCATCATGACGGCGTCGCGAATCCAGTATGCAGGGTAGCCCATGTTCCCGCCCGGGACATGGACATCGTAGGGAGTGGTATTGCTCCACTTCCCCGAGGACCCTCCCGCCGGCAAGAGTGCCGAGTTGGTGATTCGCCGCGCCTGTTCTTTGAGGAAATCTTCGTCGGCCTGACTCAGCACCTGCCCCGGTGCTTTCATGTGAAGTGCGCAGATAACCGCGGTGAGGATGACGATTGTCTTCATTATGACTCCACGGTTGGAAATTGTTTTTTTAAAAGCAATATTGACTTAGTCTTTCGGCTATTTACCCTCACCCCTGTCTCCTCTCCCATCCTTCGACTTCGCTCAGGACGGGTTTAGGGAGACCTGTCCACGCCATCTTTTGGGCGGAGGGATCATAAGGTGAGGGTGTATGTGAAATTGTTTGGCTGATCATAGAGAAAATCCTTTCCCGAACTCATCCTCTCCCGCCAAGGCGGGATCTTCGACTTCTCTAATATTAGAGAAGGGGAAGCGCTGGGGAAGCCATTTCGTCCCTCTCTAATGTTAGAGAGGGACCATAGGGTGAGTTCGCTTTGAAATGAAAGTCGTGATCTTTTTGAGTACACCTTGAATATCATCCCGTATCTCTTCATTATTGATTCGGAATACTTCTATCCCGAGGTTATTTATGATGAACGTTCTAAATTCATCATACTCTTTCTGATAGTCATGACTTTTGCCGTCAATCTCAATTACCAACCGATGTTGATGACAGTAGAAATCAGCAATGAAGAAAGCCGGCTTGTTGATATATTCGAAAAAGATCGGATGCTGTCGCAGAAATTTTAGTCCCATGAATTGTTTATTTCTGACTGCCTCCCAAAACAATTGTTCACTTTGTGTTAGTCTTTTCCGAAGATCTCGACCAAGCTCAGTTCCTATCTTTATGATTTGTTCACTCATCCTTGTTGCCGGAAATTACGATTCTTTCGTTTGCGTCTATTGTCTTCGACTTTGTAGACGACGCCCATTCCGCCTTCGCCGAGTTTCTCGATAATTGCATAGTGCGAAATCGTGGTTCCGATCATAGGTCACCGGATAACAAATGGTGTGCTTCGGCGGACAGGTCCGCCTTCGCCTAATTTTTCCTATGGGAAATCGTCTGCCCTATCATGGCTTGCTCCATATGCCGCTCCCGCCAAAAGAAGGCGGGATTCTGAAAATCACAGCCATTCGTTGAACAACACTCGTGGGTGATTTTCGAACTTCGCCTAATTTTTCCTATGGGAAATCGTCAGCCCGATCATAGCCTTGCCCTTGTTGACCCTTGTCACTTCGTGGCATCCCTCTCCCGCTCCTTCGACTTCTCTAATTTTAGAGAAGGAGAAGCGCCGGCGAAGCCACATCGTCCCTCTCTAATGTTAGAGAGGGACCATAGGGTGAGTTCCTCCTTCGCTGTACTCTGGCCGATCATAACTATTTTCCTTTGGGAATCCTCTCTTTTTCTTCTTCGATCAACCAGCGATCGAATTTATCCATACTAATACACTTCGCGGATTCTATTCAGGGATTTTTCGTTGCGAATGATGTGCTCGTAGAATCGAGATTGCCAGATCGGCGCACGCGGTGTTTTCCCGAATTTCATTGATGCGTTTTGTCGCAGCCGATTTAAATGAACCGACAATATTGCCCAACGTATTTTTTGTTCCCCGTAGGGTCGAGGCATGCCTCGACCCTACGGTATCATCATTTATGATTATAATTCCATGTATATGATTGGACGATGTTGCCGTGATCGTTTCGTATCATTTTCCCATCCACGATTTCACCGAACGATACGTTCCCATCCAAAAGTCATTTCAGATACTTCTCAAACCATTTGATGTGACGTTCAAAACGGTTCTTGATGTAGCTCGGTACTGTAATCCCGTGATTTTGGTTCGGATAGATGACCAGTTCTGTCGGCACCCCGAGTGTCCGCAATGCCTGATACATCTGCTCCGCCCCTACTGCAGGAACATTGAAATCGTTTTGCGATGCCATGAAGAGTGTGGGCGTCTTGATCTTATCCGCGTGGAAAAATGGATAAGAAAGCTTAATCCACTTATCGGTATCCTTCCACGGCGGACCAAGTTCATTATCATATTGTGTGATGTACTGGTCAACACCGTACATCGTGAGCTGCAGCGAGCTTCCAGCGCCGCTCACGGCTGCCTTGAACCGCTGGTCAGACGCAATGACATAGTTTGTCGCTATACCCCCGTAACTCCATCCCGCAATGGCCATGCGGTTCTCATCGACGATTCCTTGTTTGATCAAATGATTTGCCGCCCCAATAATATCGACCACTTCCTTGTTCCCCCAGTCTCCATAAATGGCTCGTGTGAACGCAATGCCGCGGCCACTGCTGCCGCGATAATTTACGGCAGCGACTGCATAGCCAGCCGCCGCATACATGTGCCTGGTCAGATCGAAGGAAAAGTCGTCCTGTCCCATTGGTCCGCCATGAATGTAGAGGATCAGTGGTAATTTCTTGCCGGTTTCTGCATTGGGGGGACGACAGAGAAGACATGAAACAGAAGTCCCGTCCTGGCTTCTTGATCTGAATCCTTCCACCGATCCAAGCTGAATTGGAAGTAAAAATGTGTCCTGTATTGTTGTTATTCTCCTGACATTCCCATTCTCAAGCGCAAAAATCTCAGCCGGACATTGTGGAGTGCTGAGCAGACAGGCCCAGTAATCCTTTGATGTATTGCTGGTCAGGCTGGAAAAGCTTCGTTCGCCATCGGCGATCCGTGTGAGCTGTCCGCTTGTGGCGTCGAAGGATACGATCTCTTCTTGGCGGTCATCTTCCATCAGCGCAAGGATTCGACGGCCATCTTTGTCCCAACAAGGCTTGCTTACAGGTCGATCGACCGATTTGGAGAGCAGCCGTGGTTCCCCGCCCTCGGATGGGATAACCGCGAGATAGTCTTCTCCGTAGGAAGTGAATTTTTCGTCGCTGCTGCTTTGCAGGTAAGCGATCGATTTCCCATCAGGACTCCATGTTGGATGATGATCTGAGCCGACCCAGGTCGTCAGTTTCTTCATCTCGCTGCCCGGTTTGGCAGCAATCACATAAATGTCGGAATTGTCGTTCTTATCAGGATCCTCGGTTCGGTTGCTTACAAAAGCGATCTGGGAACCGTCCGGGGAAAATGTCGGTTGAAGCTCGTTATACACTCCGCGAGTAAGCGTATCGAGCGTTTTTGTTTTCAACGAAAATAAATAGAGATGGGTTGCGCGGTGATCGAGGTAACCCTGATAATCTTCCTTGAAATGATAACGGTCGATAACATACGGCAGGCGGATCTTCGTCTTAGCGGTATCCGACACATCCGCATCTTTTATGGCGAGCACGATCGTTGAACCATCGGGAGACCAGGCGTACTCCTGGAGTTCTCCTTTGAAGTTCGTCAAACGTCTTGCTTCACCACCCCGGCGGTCGAGGATGTACACCTGACTGTTTTTATCCTCACCGCGCTTTGCAACGAAAGACAGATGTTTCCCGTCCGGACTGAATCGGGGACTGCTTTCCCCGTCGGTAGTGTTCGTCAACTGCACAATTTGCGTACCATCCCAACTGACCATCCAGATATTGCTGTTTCTCTGGTCTTTTGATGTGTCGACGGACGTAAGCACATAAGCGATCCAATTTCCTTCGGGCGATATCTGTGGGTCGCCGATTGTATGAAGACGGTAAACGTCGTTCGGAGTTAACGGACGCTTCGATTGTTGTGCAACGACCGATGTGGAAATGAATGCAATGATTAGAATGATGGATGATGAAATTCTCAAATTGCACATAAAGAGATTCCTTCTTTTTTGTTTTACATCGAGAAGGCAAATGTCCATATCGTCCCGAGAAAAGAATTCAAACCTATGGGCTTTCCGATTGATACCGCTAAGCTAAGGAAATTTGGGAAGAGTGTCAACTTTGTCGATTTATTCCCTCTGCTAGAAGACACTGGTTCCATCAGCTCGCGTCTGTTTATGGCCAGGCCGCAATCGGATACATACGCTAGTATTGCGTCACTCAAATAGTTCTGATAAATCCTTGGATCGTTATGTCATTCACAACCCTCTCCCCTTCAATTCCCCTCTCCACTCCTGAGCGAAGTCGAAGGAAGGGAGAGGGGTAGGGGTGAGGGTTAAGAGGCGAAAAGTTTAATCAATCTATTTCCGAGACAGGACACTATCTAAGCGGGAGACGACCTGTGGCCTTTGATATTTCCCATCCGCAGCAAGGATATCAGTGAACCAGCTCCGCTTCTATCGCTTCCAATGTCTTCCCCTTCGTTTCCGGCAGGCGGAGCAGGACGAAGAAAAAGCCGGCAACACAAATCGCAGCATAGATCCAGAAGGTTCTCGCCGGACCGAGTCCTTTGTTTAGAAGCGGGAACGTATACGTCAGAATGAAACATGCGCTCCAGAGTGATGTCACCGCCACCGACATGGCAGTGCCCCGGATGCGGTTGGGGAATATTTCCGATATGACAACCCAGGTGACAGGAGCGAGCGACATGCTGTAACAGCCGATCGCAGCAAGCACCAGGAGAAGCATAGGCAGCCCTTTCACGCCGGCATGGTAGCCGAGCCCCAAGGCGAGATAAATCACCGCCAAACCGGCCGCGCCAAAAAGCATGAGCACCCGCCGCCCGCCTTTGTCCACAATCCCCAACGCAACGAACGTAAACACGAGATTGACGGAGCCTGTCCACGCGATGTTCACCAGCGTGTTCGAGATATCATAGCCGGCAGTGGAAAAGATTTCTTCCGCGTAATTGAAAATGACGTTGATACCGCACCATTGCTGAAACACCGCCAGGACGACACCCAGCAGCAGGACGGATTTCATTTTCGGATCGAGCAATTCGCGGACGTCCACTTTCCGGATATCGTTAACCAGTGTTGCCTCAATTTCATTGAGCGCCGAGTAGGAGTAGTCCTCCCCGCCGATCCGCGCAAGGATGGCGCGGGCTTGTTCCTTCCTGCCGTTCTTCACCAGCCAGCGCGGACTTTCCGGGGCAAAGAACATGCTGATAAGAAAGACCATCGACGGCACCGCGGTGGCGGCAAACATCCAGCGCCACCCCACCCGGCAATTCCAGGAGCTGCGGAGCATTTCCTCGCTTATTCCGGGAGGGATATTTTCCGCGATCGCATAATTGACGAGTTGCGCCGCCAGTATCCCGATCACAATGGTGAGCTGATTGATCGCCACCAGCTTCCCGCGCATATGTGCCGGGGCTATTTCTGCAATGTACATCGGCGAAAGAGCAGAGGCCAATCCAATTGCAACCCCGCCGAGAATCCGCCATATAACAAACGCAACGAACTCTTGCGAGAAGCCAATTCCAATTGAAGTACTGGCGAATAGAAACGCCGAAAAAAGTAAAAGCCGTTTTCTTCCGGACTTATCGCTCAACCATCCGGCAAACGAAGCTCCGAAGAGGCATCCAATGAGAGCGCAGCTGTTTGCCCACCCTTTTATTGCAGCATCCGTTAAACCGAAGAACCGTTCAAAGAAGGGTTTGGCCCCACCTATGACAACCCAATCGTAACCAAACAATAAACCGCCAAGAGCGGCGCTTACTGAAATCATCCAGATGTAAGTTTTATCGAAATGCGCGGTCGCGTAGAGTTTTGATTCTGTTTGTACTGAAGTTATCATGCACACACACTAAGGGCAATACTTATCAAGAGTGGGATCAAAGATGCAGAGCAAAAATATTCACACTGAGTGCATCCTCGGGAAATACAGGACGGAAGCGTCGCGTGGCCTGTCGATGGCATATAAGAAAAGCTCAACCGCGTGTCGCCTGGAATGCCGTTGCTGTACCAACGGAGCCTTTCACCGCTTCAACGGCTTGAGTACGACTTCTCGCAGGTTCATCACCGCAAAGCCCGGTTTTGCGGTCGGTACGATTGTTATTGTCTCATCGCCCGTTCTATTGAATGTCACCCTGCCCACGTTCACAGTTGTATAATCGCACCAGCCCTTCGTTGTCGGTACATCAGCGAGCAATTCCTGTTTATCCAGCCGCAGGGAGAATTTGCTGCCCGCAGAATTGGAATCACAGGAGACTATCGCAAAGACGTCATACCTCCCCGCCTTCTGCACGGAAACAACCCATCGGGCGCTGTCGTTAATGTCAGTCCAGTACCCGATGTCAGGAATATCTCCACACGCCGTTTGAACTCTGGCCGTACCGCCAATGATCTGAGCGTCCACTGCAGCACATCTGAGACTGCCGTCACGTTTTGCCCTGACACGGTTTGAGACGTCGAGGGGATTGATTTCATCTGCGCTGCCATCGAGAGTTAATTCTATGATTGTCGAAATTGGCTGCAGGTTCTTATGAGAAATGGAGATGGTGTTCCGGTCTTTTGTCTGCGCGAGCTTGACCGTTCCCCCCGTCAGGCTCTTTATGCTGACGATCTTTTTCTGAATTCCCGGCAGCTCCAGGCCGCCGCCGGGCATCGCAAAAACGTGAAGGTAAATTTTCTTGTCGCGGTACGTGCTCGCTCCCCACTTTCCGGGTTTGAATGGACCGCCATGTGTTCCATAAATTGTACTTCCATATTTTGACAACCACGTGCCGATCTCTTTGAGCCGGGCGACTTGCCGCGGCTCGATTTCCCCGGTTGGCATGGGACCAACGTTCAAAAGCAGATTACCGTCACCGCCGGCACATTGGATGAGTGTTTGAAGACACTGTTTGAGTGATTTCATGTCGTCGTTGGGTTTCCACGCCCATTGTTGACAGATCGTGATGCAGCTTTCCCATGGACGGTCTTTCGTAAAGCGGCCGACTTGCTGCTCGGGCGTGTCATAGTCTCCGGGGTTCTTATCCGCTTGGGACATGGTGCCGGCGCTACCTTCCCGGGCTTTGCTGACGCGGTTGTTCACAAGAATATCAGGCTGGAGATCACGAACGAATTTGTACAGGTCGGCGCCGCGTCCAACTGTCCATGGTTGCTCCCATTCGCCATCAAACCAGAATGTTAAGAGTGGACCATAGGTCCGGGCCAATTCACCGAGCTGGCTTTTCACGTAATGATTGTATCTGTCCATGTTCGGGGACGGTTTTTCGGTCTTGCCTCCGGGACTGCCGAGGGGATAGTCAGGATGATGCCAGTCGGCGATAGAATAGTACAGCCCGAATGCGATTCCCTGCCGTTTGCATGCTGCCGCCAATTCTCTGATGACGTCACGTTGGAAGGGCGTGTTCATGATATTGTAGTCAGTGAATCTTGTATCCCACAAGCAGAACCCGTCGTGGTGCTTGCTTGTGAGGACGATGTACTTCATCCCGGCGGCCTTTGCAATCGAGACCCATTGATCGGCGTTGAATTTTGTGGGATTGAATTGCTTGTAGAGCGTATCGTATTCTTCAATCGGGACACCTGCACCGCGCGACCAGCCGATTTCAGTACCCCTCAGACTCACCGGTCCCCAGTGTATAAACATCCCGAATCGATAGTTCTGCCAGCGGGCGATCCGTTCATCATTCTTGCCATGATTATTGCCCGACTGGGCATAGAAGAACGGGACTGCAAAAAGCAAAGGGATGGAGATTGCAAAAAAGCGTGTGAGTTTTATCATGGTGTGAACCCCTAAGTGATGATTCCATTCAAGAATTCTATCGCGCCCTGGGGATGGGGTGAATATGCATCGGCGCCGATTTTCACTGCAAATTCCTCTGTTAGTGGAGCTCCTCCGACAATGCACTTCACCTGCGGGTGCTTGGCTTTTATCTCCCGTACCGTCTTCTCCATATTCAACATCGTCGTTGTAAGAAGAGTACTTAAGCCGACGACACGTCCGCCATGCTCCTCGACCGCCGAGATAAACTTCTGAGCGGAAACATCAACGCCAAGGTCAATTACTTCCCAGCCGTTACCCTCGACCATCATCGCCACAATATTCTTCCCGATATCGTGGAGGTCTCCCGCAACTGTCCCGACAATAAAAGTCCCCTTCCGTTTAACCAGCCCCGATGCAAAATAGGGCTTCAGATGTTTCATCGCTGTCTTCATCGCTTTCGCCGCAATGAGCATATCGGGGACATGCACTTCGTTGTTCCGGAACTTCTCGCCGATGTTTCGCATCCCCGCGACAAGCCCTTGCGTGAGAACATCCGAAGGCGAAAAACCTTCATCGAGAGCTCTCTTCGTCAGCTCATCCGCGCCTTCCTGTCCTTTCATGTCGGGAGGAAAAGGGGACGCGGCATTCACCTTGCCCCGTTCGACACATACAGCAATCTTTGCAAGCAGTTCATTCACTTGTTATTCCCTTTCATGGTTAGCCCAACAACCAACCGGCATTGTGGCCGGGTCAAATATCGCAAATTAGGGCTTCATTATCAAGATCAATGCAACCGCAGCGTACAAGTCACGATTCCTGTGCCTGAGCTTTGGGCTCATTTGGGAAACCAGCCACTGCCGATATTTGTAAAAATCACCCGGCTTATCTACTTTGTTGAAATAGCGGGTGATGTGAGAAAGGCACATAAGGCCAGAGTTTAGGTGTTATGGGCGAGCAAAGTTTCATTTCATAGAACGTTTTGCGGCATAGCCAGAGAAATCAGTACACTTGACAATGCGACAAAAATGTCGTATCTTCAAAATCATTCATAAGGTCGCCAGATGACAACTCCACACGAAACGACATGGCAAATTGAGCCGCACACAACAACCAAGCACAAGATCCTAAGAAACTACCTTAATGCGTGGTTTCCGATATTAAATCGTTACAACAGACGGTTAGTGTTCTTGGATGGATTTTCCGGGCCAGGAATATACAGAGGAGGTGAACCCGGCTCTCCGATCATCGCTTTAAAGGCAGCAAGCGAACATTTCAGACCAATCGATGGAGAAGCTGTATTTCTGTTCATTGAGGAGCGCGCCGATAGAGCAGAGAACCTTAGGCAAGAAGTAGCAAAGCTCGACGTTCCTGGTAACTTCAGAGTAGAAGTTGAATCCAGTCAATTTGAACCGACGGTAACCAAAATACTCGATGATCTCGAAAAAGAAGGAAAAGGTCTGGCACCTACATTTGCATTCGTAGATCCTTTTGGCTTCTCGGGACTTCCATTCAACCTACTTGAGCGGCTCCTTCGACATGAGCGCAGCGAGGCGTTCATCACTTTGATGGTTGACCCAATTAACAGGTTTCTGACTACCCCGAACGACGAGATAAGAGCACATATCAGAGACTTATTTGGTACCGATGAGGTTTTCAATGTGGTGTCAGGATCCGGTGATGGAGTTAAAAAACTCACTCAACTCTACCAATCTCAGTTGCAGAAACTCGCCCGGTTTGTTCGGAGCTTCGAAATGCGCGATCGAAATGACAAGGTTATCTACTACCTGCAATTTGTCACAAAGCACCCGCTCGGTCACCTTAAGATGAAGGAGGCCATGTGGCAGATAGATTCTGAAAGAGATTTCTCATTCTCCGACGCAACCAACCCAGCCCAAGAGGTGCTATTCCGGACGGAGCACGACAGAGCGCTGTTCGGCACATTGAGGAAATCGTTTGCTGGACAGAGAACAGAGGTCTCACGAATTCGCACGTTCGTTCAAGATGAGACCGCATACATTGACAAACACCTGAGATCCAGTCTCCGCTATGGCGAGCGAGTCGGAGCAATCCGTGTTGAAAGCCAGAAAAGCGACGGCAAGAAAAGAAAGAAAAATTCGTTTCCCGATGAAGCAATAATCACGTTTACCGACTAAGGAGCTCAAATCGGCAATGGCCATTAAATCCCATATTGAATGGACCGATTCCACTTGGAATCCTGTAACCGGGTGCGACATAATCAGTCCCGGCTGCAAGAATTGCTATGCAAAAACATTTGCAGAAAGGTTCCGTGGTGTCCCTGGGCACCCTTATGAGCAAGGCTTTGATCTGCGACTTTGGTTAGACCGCCTTGACCTCCCCCTCAAATGGAAAGAGCCACGGCGTGTGTTCGTGAATTCTATGTCAGATTTGTTCCATGAAAAAGTACCCGACGATTTCATACAAAGAGTCTTCGACACCATGATTCGTGCCGATCAACACATATTCCAATTACTTACCAAGAGGTCAGAACGAATGTTGAAGTGGACCAGAGCTAGGTATCGGTTCCCTAACGAATCAACATCAAAACCAATCTTGCCAAAGCACATTTGGCTAGGAGTTTCCGTCGAAAACCAGACATTCACGAAACGCATTCCGGATCTTCAAAAAACGCCTGCGCGGGTAAGATTCCTTTCTATTGAGCCTTTAATAGCACCTGTGACACTCGCTGCAAAGCTCCTCGAGGGCATTCATTGGGTCATCGTCGGAGGTGAAAGCGGTCCTCGAGCCAGACCAATGGATCCGAGTTGGGCAATAGCAATTCAGTCGCAATGCGCCAAATACGAAGTCCCATTTTTCTTTAAGCAATGGGGGACCTTTGATCCTGAAGGCAACCGAGTGGGGAAGAAAAAGGCCGGGCGCATACTCTCCGGTAGGACTTGGGACAACATGCCGGTTATCTTGCATTCTTCATTCGCATGAATAGAAATTTCAGGCGGAATTTTCATATAGCAGTCGATTAACTATTTGCCCACAAAACGCTAATGATTTTGAACTTTGCCTGCGCGGAACAAGCAAAACAACGACGTTAGGGATGCTCGATGTTGAAAGGAACTCACTATGCAAATTCCATCATTCAGGTTTAGATGCGTCCTTCCAGTGGCTTGTTTCTTTCTCACGCATTTGTTGCCGGTCAGTGCGTCGGGACAGAATTCAGAGAGGCAAGTGTTCAACGTGAAAAGCTTTGGCGCGTCAGGCACGAAAGCGCAAAATGCTCAGACGTCGATTCAAAAAGCGGTCGACGTGTGCGCTGAATCGGGCGGCGGAACGGTCTATTTCCCGGCCGGAGAGTATTCTACGGGCACAATTCGCCTGCGGAGCAATATACGATTGTTCCTGGATGCGGGTGCAAGTATTTATTCGGTCAAAGACTCAAGCGCATTCGAAAAGGACGCATCGAAACAGGCGCTGATCTATGGAGAGAACCTGGAGAACATCACGATCGAAGGACGGGGCACAATCGACGGACAGGGTGAGTACGAATGGCGGCCGGACGACATCGAAGATGATTTCATTCGTCCGAATAAGGAGGCTATGCAGGCATTAGGCAAGTCGATCATGCGTTCGTTTCCAAAGAAAAACCAGTTTGGCAAGCTTATTCTCCTGCTTCGATGTAAAGACGTTCGGATATCCGGCGTGTCGCTTGTCAACTCACCGTCGTGGACCATTCATCCCTACGCATGCGAGCGAATGGTCATCGACGGCGTATACATCCATACGAGTGTGCCCGAGGGTGTCTGGGCCGATGGAATTGATCCCGATGGTTGCAAAGACCTGCGGATTTCCAATTGCACGATTGAAACCGGCGACGACGCACTCGTTTTTTATTCGATGAACTGGTACGGACCGGCACTTCCGTGTGAAAATATCACCGTGACCAACTGCCGGCTGACATCCGCTTCAAGTGCAATAAAATTCTGTGACGGCAATATGAATTGCGTCAGGAATGTGACAATCGATAATTGTGTCATCACCGGCTCGAACCGGGGTATCGCGTTTATGGATTTTGACGGAGGTTACGTCAGCGATGTCATTCTCTCGAACCTGACCATCGAATGCAGACGGCATGACTGGTTCTGGTGGGGCGACGGCGATCCATTGCATTTCAATATCAAGAGAAGAAGCGAAGTCCACAAAAGCATCAAGCCCGGGACAGACGCACCTGCCGGTTCAATCCGAAATATCATGATTAGAAATGTCATTGCTCACGGAAAAGGTTCAAGTATTTGTAACGGTCATCCCGACAGCTGGCTTGAAAACATTTCCATCGATAATTTCAAATTATTCATTTCATCCGATCCCCGGGCTCCGTACGATAAAGCCGTTCATTGCTTGGAATTCAAACAGGTGAAGAATCTCCGGCTGAAGGATGTTGAAGTCATATGGGAAAAACCGGAATCTCCCCGGTGGGAAAGTGCTTTATATCTGGAAGAGGTTAAAGGATTGACGCTCGACGGTTTCAGCGGCAGGCAAGCCCGGGCCGGAAGTTCAATACCGGCCGTTGTGATGAATCAAATCCAGGACGCGACGATCCGCAACTGCAAAGCCATCGAAGGAACAAGTGCCTTTTTCCATTTTGCCGGAAGCGAGACGAAGGATATCGTACTCTATGGAAATGATTTCCGTCATGCAAGAATCCCGTTTTCCAGCAGTACTGAATTCAACAGCAACGAGATCCGGGAGATGAACAATATTTATCAAACCAAATAACGGAACCTCGCATCGTCTTCACTTTGCTCAAGTTGACCGCACGTCCCGGCGAAACATAACCCACGACTTAAGTCGTGGGTTATGTTGTGTAATGCTTCCTCATTTGAATCAGAAAAACACAAGGGCAGCAGAAGACTGATCATCGCCCGCCTCACAGGTACCTCTTCGTGTGCAGTGTTTGTATTATGGTTTTCTCCAGGATACTTCGATTTCTTCCAGGGAGCGACCTTTCGTCTCGGGGACGACGCGCCATATCAATCCCATCAAGACCAAACAAAAGAATCCATAAACATAGAACGGGAAGCCATGGTTGAATCGGGTTACGAGCCATTGATTTTCATCCATCATCGGGAAGCTTTGCGACACAACAAAATTGGCGGACCATAAACAGAAGGTTGCAACCGACAGTGCCCGTCCGCGAATCTTTGTCGGGAAAATTTCCGAGAGTAGAACCCATGTTACCGGACCGACCGAAAGAGCGAAACACGCGGTATAAGTCAAAATGAAAACCAGTGCCCAGAACGAGATTGCCTGCAACTGCGCAACAAGCCCCATGGCGAGGAGGGAAAAGCACATTCCCAATGAGCCGATTATCATCAATGGCCTGCGTCCGAGGCGATCGACTGTCCAGATGGCAATGACTGTAAATGATAAATTGACCGCACCCACGACAATCGTTTGCATCAACGCGGCATCAACATCCGAACCGAGTTTCTTGAAAATTTCAGGCGCATAGTACAAGAAGACGTTGATCCCCGTAACCTGCTGAAGTATCGCCAACGTGACCCCTATGACGAGCGTGCGCCGCAAGCCGGGTTCAAAAAGTTGTGAAAGCGAGGCTTGCTCCTGGGCGAGACTTTCTTCGATTGCAGTAAGTTCTCTTTCTGCAAATGCACCGCCTCCAACCCTGGTCAAAATACGACGGGCTTTCTCCACCTGTCTTCTTTCGACAAGCCAGCGAGGACTTTCAGGGACGAAAAGAAGTGACAGGAGAAAAATTGCTGAAGGGACTACGCCTGAGGCGAACATCCAGCGCCAGCCTGTTGCGACATCCCAGGCCTCATCTCCCCGCAGTGCGATAAAGTAATTGACAAAGTAGATGATCAGCATGCCGGAGACAATTGCAAACTGGTTGACGGACACCATGCGGCCGCGGATGCGGGCCGGGGTAATTTCTGCGATGTACATCGGCGAGGCCATCGATGCAATGCCTATGCCAACGCCTCCGAGGACGCGGAACAAGACGAACACGGAAAACCCATCAGCCAGGGCAGTTCCAACGGCAGAGAGCAGAAACAGGATTCCGGCCAGTACGAGTGTTTTCCTGCGCCCCAGCCGATCGCTGAAGGATCCGGCAAACGAAACACCGAGAATACAACCCAGCAGTGCGCACGCAGCGGCCCAACCCTTCATCGTCGCGTCGAGGCTGAAATGTGCCTGCAAGAAACCGATTGCTCCGGCAATCACAGCCGTATCGTAACCGAACAACAAGCCCCCCAGTGCAGCGGCAAATGTGACAAGCAAAACGTACGCGGCGCCGCTTTCGGTGCTATGCGCATTCCCGTTCTTCATGACGCCCTCACAACCTGATCCGAAAATTATCCGATGGGACTCACTTTGCGCTGTCGTGAATTGCTCTGAACATCGCCATAATGTTCTCAAGCGGCGCATTGCCCTGGATATTATGTATGGCATTGAAAACAAAACCGCCGCCGTCTCCAAAAATCTCAATCCGTTCCCGCACCTCGCGATACACCTCTTCCGGCGTTCCAAACGGCAGCGTTCTTTGCGTATTGACCCCGCCGCCCCAGAACACGAGCTCTTTCCCGAACTCACGCTTGAGCCTGCGCGGATCCATCCCCGCAGCCGAGCATTGTACCGGATTCAGGATATCAAACCCGGCATCAACGAATTCGGGAATCAGGTCGATCACCGACCCGCATGAATGGATGAATGTTTTCCATCGGCTCTTTTCATGAATCAGCCGGTTTACTTTTTGATGAAATGGTTTGAAAAGATCCCGGTATGCCGACGTTGAGATGAACGAGCCGGATTGTGTCCCAAAATCCGTCCCTGTGAGAAACACTGCATGAACCCGGTTGCCCAATTCCCGAATGAGCGTTTGGATATTCTGCAAGGCAATTTCACATTGATGTTCAAAAACGGCGTACACATAATCCCGCCGCGCAACCGTCGAGATATACCATTCTTCGATATCACGTATGCCTTTCGGATATTTCACCCAGGGAGCGGGAACCAGCGCAATGTCCCCAAACGCCGTGCCCGGCATTGTGAGCATGATTCCACAATCCGTTTTCTCATCAAGTTCCGCGATACGCTGTCGGTACCATTGTATGTCATCATCCGTCAAGAGACTGAATTCTTCGAAATTATCCCCGGGATTCAGTTTGTCCTCGTCGATTGGCGGCTGGCGCACAATCGTATCAAAAAAATATCCTCCTTTCGGCATGCGTCCGCTCGGCGGTGCCATCATGTCACCTTCCGGGTAGATCAAAAAATCGCCGTTGTCGTCTTTCTGGACGTTGAATTTTTCCGGCACCATTGTCTCCGTGCCGTCAAACAACGTAAAAGGTTTCCATCCCTTATTCTCGAAACCAAACATTGTTTTTCGGGCCATCAGTCCTACAACATCGACAGCCAGCGCTTTACGCAGCACTTCATCGATCTCGCCAAGCATTTGATATGGCTCAACAACTTTCACTCGATAATCCTTATCACGCGCTACGGTTTCACGCACACGAGCTACTGCTGCGACATGTATTCCTGTAACTGCCGTGCTGCCGAAATCGACGGGGACCCGATCCGGCTGGTTGTGATTTAAGGCGGCGATAAGCCGTTCTCGACTATTCATAGGAACATTGTGTTGATATGTTGAGGATGCACTCAGTGTGGGTACGTCTGCGCTACCGATTCAATTTCTTCAAGATAAGGTTTGATCCTTTCGGGACCGAGATTTGTCTCAGTGTAGAGAATCGTTGTTGGAGTGAGTTCTCTCACGGATCTTGTAAGACCCGCTACAGTCACCGTGACCGGTGATTTTCCTTGAGGTGGACGGACCTTTAGTTTCTTGTAGAAATTCTGTTTGTCACTTTCCCCCGAAAATACAACAAGTGCCGTCCGGAGAAATCCCCCTTCTATCTCGATCGGGAGGATGTACAACGAAAAACTGTTGACATCCTCAAACAAATACTGCCAATCAGGATATCCGTTCTGAATCCCTAATATTCCCCGCATAAATTTTATCTCGTTCACAAAACGGGAAAAAACGGGAACGCTGAAAACGCGCGGGGGGTTGAAATCCTTTGCGTGCAGCGTGTCGAGGATTTTCCGTGTGATTTGTTTGGCAATGTTCTGCTCTTCCGGTGTCCCACGGTCATTGAGGATGGAAACATAATGCGTTCCGTGCGCAACTTGAATCTGATACGGTGTTACGCAGCTCCAGGGAGCGGAAGAATCACCCGGGAGACATCGGTGGCGGGAAATTGACAAGATGCCGAACGCGGCCTCGGCATCTTTCATGCAATAAACATTAACAGTGAAATGGTATCCTTGCCATTGGATTTCCTGCACAAGCATTTTGAAAAAGCCGTACTCCATGTAGATGTCGGCTCCCCCGTCGATGTAACCCCACAGAGAATTGCCGTCAAAATATTCACTGCGGTTGATCGTTCCGCCGGGAATATCCGAAAGAGTGAGCTTCGGAATCGTGTCCTGGGAATACGCCCGGGACACGGTTGTCACAGTCAATCCAACAACGAGGGAAAAAATGCGCAGGTTGTCCAGGTTGCTTTTCCGGTCGTGCACTGTTTCAGCTCAACGAGATCTTGTTGAGTTCGATTTTGTCGAGCTTTGCAGTTCCGAGCTGCAGATCTTGGGCAAGCTCCATGAATTTTCTTCCTTTTGGATTATCCTCTTTCTGCACTTTTTCTTCAATCCGCTTTTTCAATATGATTTCATAACCTATCCTATCGACTGCGACAGGGTCGGTACCGACGAGGATGGTTTTATATTCCGTTATGAACTCCGGTTTTGCTTCCGGCCCTCCGTTGTAGCAGCCCCTGAGGCCGTCTGCGATATTTAAGACCACTTTATCGCGCAGCGGCGGGAACGCGCAGACTTCAGCGCAGGTCTCCGCCCACAACTTTTTGTGGAGGCGTCCAGTATTTGAGATGCTGCCGAACGCAAGATTCTTCATACACAAGGTCACCGTTGGACCGGCATTTTTCAAGATGGGAATGTTGATGATTTTGTCGACCTGCTGCGTGACGATAGACGAAAAATAGGAATACTTTCCTTCGTTGATCATGTAGGGAAGCGTATCGGCGTCATACTTCTCCTCACAATCCGCCATGTAGTACCAGTCGCGATCGATCATCCGCTCACCATACAGTTTCCCGTCGCTGTCGTAAAATGAGCCTTTCTCGTCTTTCCGTTCTGTTCCGAGTATCTTGATGCCGGGGAAGTTTTCCGCCGTGAAACCTGCTTCATGGAGCTCGAATTCCCGCCTGTCCCAGATGAGAATATTCTCTTTCGGGATTCCCGCTTCTTCAAGCTGATGAATGACGGCACGGGTAATTTCCAGACTCGTCGACAACAGGGGACCCGCGACAGGGTTGACTTTGAGACCGATACGGTCGGTGGGTAACACGAACATGCGCCATGCGTCCGGAAGATCGGCCGAGCCACTCAGCGTGAGCATCCCCTTCTTTACCATTTCACTCGCGATCTCGGGGTCGATGTTCTTTCCGACGACGCTGCGATCATGAACAATCTGCACAACCTTCCCGGGGAATTTCCCGGGCATTGATGACGGAATGCGCGGATGTTTCATCGCTTCGTTGATGTTGGTGGACGGTTTGTCATTTCCTGAAACCTGAGCCAGGAGTTTTTGGAGCGAACCGGGAACAAGCGCACTTCCGACCCCGGTTGCGGCCAGCGATGTGAAAAACCTACGGCGGCTGAGCATGGATAGAATCCTGAATTGGTGAGAAAAACTGCCGATGCTTTGGCTCAAAGTACTTAATTCTTCCTAAATATCAAATTTGACATTCTCTCGCCAATGTGGTACCTTCGTGGCATAACTGCCGGGAGCTGCTTGCCGTACTACTACCCGGCGACGGGATCGGTTGTAATAACGCATAGCGTTATTGCGGGAGTTATACGCCAGTGCGCCAACCATTTTGAGATTGGAGAGATATGAGTAAAGACAATCGGATTTCAACAGGAAGGTTGTGGTTCATCGGAATTGGAATAGTCCTAGTCCTTTGGGCCGGTTCTTGGCTTTACATTGTTAGTTGTTTCTCCGGGCTCAAGGAATGGAATGAAAGAGGATCATTTGGAGATATGTTCGGGGCCGTTAGCTCTCTTTTCTCCGGACTAGCGTTCGTCGCTCTGATCATCACCATCAACCTGCAAAGACGGACACTTCAAGATACAAAAGAAGATACTGAGCGTCTAGCATTCGAATCACAATTCTTCCAACTTATACGAGTACACATTAATATCATCGAGGGAATTGAACAGCAATACAGCACCTATCTTATGAAAGGCAGACAGTGGCTTTCCCATTTGTGGGAAAACCTTTCAAAGAATCTGGATTCCGAACTCAGCAAAACTACGAATGAACAGGCCATTGTAGTTATCCAGAGGGTATATGGTAAGTTCTTCGAAGACAACGAGCACCATCTGGGACACTACTTTCGACACTTATACCACATCGTCGCTTTCGTTGATCGATCCTCGCTGTCTCGCCATGAAAAACAGAGTTATATGAAACTCTTGAGGGCTCAACTCTCAAGCCACGAGCTACTTCTTATCTTTTACAATTGTCTTAGCACTCGTGGCATTAACAAGTTCAAACCTTTAACAGAAAAGTATGCACTGTTCGAACACATGCCTAAACCGAAAGATGACCATAAGAACCTCTACAATGCGACTGCATTCAGTGAAGAATAACGATCGTGAATCAACACGAACTCCTGTTGGCGCAACGAGGATTGAATGGGCATAAAAGCACGAATCGAGGACGCACTTTTCCTCTGGCAGAATGGTCGGAAGGAAGGAGCATTTCTTTCGGCATTGGTGGCAGTCGCCTCGACCGCAAGGAGAATATACAGCGACCGGAAAGCTGTTGGAGTTAGAGAAGCATTCGAGCAGTTTCTCACTGCTTCAAACTCTATTCGAATAAGCGTCGAATACCGTGGAGAGTTATACACGATCGAGCACATTTTCTACAAATGGTTGAGATGCGAGCTTGTTCACGAGGGTGGTCTGCCTACTGACATCGAATTCACGCCCGATGCCGAGCCGGGTGCTTTATCAGTTCGCGCCGGTGGAGCTCCTCAGTTCGTTCTCAAACTATCCGAAAGTTGGTTTCATTTTTTAATAAACTCGGTGATCTATGCACCAATCAACAGCGATCAATTTCGGCCCAACTAATGCGCAGAACAACTTCAGCTAACACGCGTAACGACGACGTTGGGAATGTCGCGGCATGATAAAGCCTCACTCAACATTTTTGCTCACTGGCTATTTGTCTATGTTTAGATTCACAAAACTGTTGCGTTATTTTGCGGGACGTTAACTGCCATTACCAAACAAGGAGAAATAAATGCAACGAATTATCCTTCTGTGTTTCTTGATTGCAGCAACCATTGGTCTCATTAGCTGTGCGGCGACGACCGGCCAGTTCATCAAACTTCAGCTTGGTATGACCAAAGCACAAGTGCAGGGTGCAATCGGCGACCCTGACCTTGCTCGGGGTTCCATCCGAAACAAGTATGACCAACTGATTGAGGTTTGGGAGTACAATCCCCTCGTCAGTAATTGGGGTTGGGACAGAAAACGAATGTGGGTCTACTTTTGCGACGGCCAGCTCGTTCAATGGGGCGAGGCAGGCGATTGGCAACGAGAGGCAGATCGCATTTATGAAATCAGATATCGGTAAATTCACAGTGATTGAGCCCTCAACTTTATCGCCTCTTCTATGTTACTATTGCGGGGAACAAGCAACCAGCGAAGATCACCTGCCGCCAAGCTGCATCTTCCCTGATCCAAGACCGACTAATCGTATCTCAGTTCCAAGTTGTGAACAACACAACTCAGCGCAGTCGAAGGAAGACGAATACTTCCGATGGTTCGTTGCAACCGCAAGCGCAGAAAGTCCGATAGCGGAGGCACTCATCAAAGACAAAGTCGTTCGCCAATTTCAAAAGAGACCCAAACTTCTTCGGGCAATTCTAAAGCGAAGCGGATGGATTGATATACACACTCCTTCGGGAATCTATCTTGGCAAAGCACCAGCCTTTGAGTTCAAGCGAGATCGCATCCAATCTGTCATCACAAGAATAACCAAAGGGTTCTTCTATCACTTCTATGGCAAGCATCTACCTGACAATTATGCCGTCTGGGATTTTTTGCTCAATCCACAACTCAACGAAGAACAGAAATCAGTCCTATTCCATACACCATTACACGAAATCGGTGGAGAGACATTCCGCTTTAGGTTTTCAAGAGACAATGATGATCCTTACTTCACCGCTTGGTTGTATATGTTCTATGACCGCACGCTCATAACAACAATAACGGACAAACGTCCACTTGGCAACGGCAGTTAACAAGCATGTTTGCGACACTCGATTCTATTATATTGGCAAGGTACTCGTTCCATGCGGTTGCTTCGCAAATGAATTGATGCGCCATGTCCGCCCGCCGCGAACAGGAGACTAACAAACACTTATGAAAAGCAAACGACCACAACAAAATCCCATACTCAAGGCTGTGTATCTTGAGACCGTCGATAATCAATTGCGCGACAACGATCCGCCGGAAACTCGTCAGACACTCGACCGTTTGCACAAAGAAGGATTCAGCGATAAGGATGCAAAGGTACTGATCGCTTCCGCCATCGCAGCCGAGACATACTATATTCTGAAGAATGGAGAGCCATTTAATCGTGAACGATTCATCCGCAATCTGCAACGGTTGCCGGATCAGTCATTCGATAACGGCTGATTGGGAACGCGGCGGGCGTCCACGGACGCATAGCACGTAAAATAACGACGCTGGAATCTACACGGTCATGATAAGCCTTACTCAATATCTTTTGCTCACTTCAATGGCAATTATAAATTCGCAAAATTGTCGCGTTGTTTTGCGGGCCGTTATATACAATTGCCCGCACCAGGATTATTATGACCACCACCTATACCAAAATGCAATGAGTTGGCTTTTTGCAGTCAGTGGCACACATACGTCTGAATCCTATTGTCGTGCAACTGCTGACTGGACAGTATCCACGGATAAACTGTACTTGGCGGTCGGAGGTAATCCGGACACCAGTATTTGGGGGAGCAATCCCGAAGATTCTTCAGGCTGGGCAGTCCTTGGCATCAGCATCAGTAGATTTGTGGCATCAGCAGGTAGGCGTTCTTTCAAGTGGTTTGGATTCCCAACGGTGTACCACAGTGGTTGAAAGGGGAACATGAATAACAGCAACCTGAAAGCTCTCACTTCAGACAGGACCAGCAGTCTATTCTTTGTTCTTGGTCTGTCACTGGTCGCAGTGACCTTTTTTGCATGCAATAGGAACAACCCAACCGGTCCTGCCTTGCCACAGGAGAGCGGTATCAAGGGCCGCGTTTACAACACCGATGGTCACCTCCTGGACAGCACCCGAATCTACTGCTACTTTTCATACGCTCTTGCCCCCTCTTATACCCCCGTTCGCGCTTCCTCAGCAAGGAAGAAAGCGACGCTTGCATTATCTAGAATCGCTGACGTAAATTCATTTTCATTCCAACTTTACCAGAATTTTCCCAATCCAATATATAATGACACATATTTTCGCTTTGCGTTGCCGAAGAAATGCCGAGTTACACTCTCCATCGCAAGAGTTGGGGGAGGACAAGAGGTGTACTCCTATGCTGATTCATTGCTGGCAGGAATGTATCAGCTGTACGTACCCAATCTTGTCGATTCGCTGCAACTTGGCAATTGTCCATACGACTACAGAATTGCTGCAATTCCGGATTCTGGCAACCCTTACTCAGCCATGAAACAGTTGTTTGTAATTAGTGATCTCGGAAAGCCTGCATGCGCCACGGACACCTCGGGGACATATGCGTTCCAGTACGGAGATGCGTTCGTAGGCGACTCTGTTGCGGTAAATCCAGGCGAACCATATGCTCAATACAATGTCGTACTTGAGAGGACGGTGGTTCTGCATTTCGAGCGACGCGGCTACCAATCCACGTCAATTGGAATCCGTCTCATTCCGAACGTCATGCTCGTGACGGACGTCATTATGTTCACAGGGAGCTCCCAATGAGTAAACTATGCACTTATGTCATCGCAATCTTGGCGACAATCTGCGTCAGAACCACCGCATCTTCCCAGTGGGAGTGGATTGCGCCCTATCCTCCGCGCCTTCCGCTCTGTTCCTCAACATCTGTAATCGGGACTAAGGTGTATTTTCTCTGCGATCAGGATCTGGTTTTCTCGACGGAAGATACCGGCCACTCCTTCATCTCGTATCCGCAATATGCGCCGACGAATAATTCGGCCGGCGGCTTGACATTGCAGAGCATTGCATTCGCAGACTCCATGGTAGGATACATCGCAGACGGAGCTCACGGAGAGTTCAGAACAACGGATGGAGGACAGACCTGGAAACAGATGGCAAATCCAGGAGCCAATGTGAACCTGGTTGCTTTCGGTTCCTCAACGGTTGGATGGAAGGTCGGTGGTGGTGGATTCTACAAAACAACAGATGCTGGCCAATCATGGTTCATCATTTGGGGATTATACGGTTGGTTCTCCAAAATGTGCATCCTCAACGGACAAGACCTGTGGCTTCTCAATGCTTCCCAGGGAGATTCAGCTCATCCGGCTACGCTGTGGCGCAGCCCCGATGGTGGCTGGACCTGGAGAGCGATATCTACCGGAATGATAGGTCAACATGACTATGAAATACAATACCAAGATTTTGTTATGAGGCCGTCGGGCGTCGGATGCATAACGGGGACTGATTATAGCCAGGGATTTGTACTGACAACGACGGATTTCGGGGTGACGTGGAAGCGCCAGTATTTCGGTGATGAGTTCTATAGTAACGTTATCTGTTTCAGTGATAGCACGTGGCTCCTGTTGGGTCTCACCGGGGGGTTGGCCGCCATCAGGAGAACGACCGATATGGGACAAACCTGGACTCACTCGCAAGCCTTCGGCTCCGACACGCTTCAGAACCAGGGATTTTACTGCTCAGCGTATGTTCCACAGCTGAACACTGTCCTGGCGACAACAACCTACGGGAGTTATCGCTCGACCGATCAGGGGAAGACGTTTTCAAAGCTCACCTCAGATAGAGATCAACTGGTGGGATATGTAACAACCGACAAGGCCGCGACTTCCCCATCTGATCAGACGATTATATGTCCATCATATTCACTCGATTACATAATCAGCCGCGACGGCGGGTCGCACTGGACCCACAAATTGCTCCCTGGCTACGGCCCGGACGGAATCGGGGACGTGAAGGTCTCGGGTGGGCTTATGTTTCAAATCGTCTACGAAGGGGATTCTTATTACAGGTATGCTTCGCTGCAACGATCCTTGGATTTCGGGGATCACTGGACGATCTGCTACGTCCCCCCGTACGGTGGTGGTCTAAGGGCACTGTCAACCTCACGTCCGGGGGTAGTTGCGATGCAGGGATATGCATACATCCATATGTCCATGGACAGTGGTAAAACATGGAGTCACGGGCCCATCTCAAGTGACTTCTGGATGAACACAATGCAAGTGCTTGGACAAGGGAAAATCATTGGCGTTGGCGGATACTACAAAGACAATTCAGAAAGAGGCATTGTGTACGTTTCGACTGACAAGGGTATGGATTGGCGTGTTCAGGACTTCCCCGTGGACATGAAGCAGCTCGTAATGACAACAGAATGGAGTGGATGCGCCCTTAGTGCGAACGGAGAACTGTACCACACGAATGATGGTGCGAGAACGTGGAGTCTCGCTGCAACGTGGGTATGGTCCTTCGCATTTTATGATTCGCTCCGGGGACTGAGGAGCGATCTTCAAATGACCACAGACGGCGGTGTTACATGGACCCCGAGTGGTATTCCTCTGACATCAACGCAGAATTTCACCAGCATGGAATTCAACAAGGCAGGTGACCTATTCGCTGCAGGATATGGCAATTTGTTCAAATATACGAACGCGATCTCCGTTATTCCACTTTCGGCGACACTAGCACAGGGGGGGTCAGCCAACCCAGCGGCGTCACTTGGTCAGAACAGCCCGAATCCGTTTAACCCAGTCACCAGCATCTCCTACAAGTTGTCGAGAGCCACCACTGTCACATTAAAGGTCTTCGATCTCCTCGGCCAAGAACTCGCGACCCTCGTCAACGAACGCCGCGAGCCCGGCACGTACACCGTGCAGTTTGATGCATCAAAGCTCTCAAGCGGGATCTATTTCTATAGGATGGTGGCGGGTGAGCTTGTGCAAACAAAAAAGATGATGGTGGTAAAATGAATCCAAGACTGGTTGCATACGGGAGAATCATACGCATATGCGTTAGGTGTCACTGTGTTCCTCGACAACCGATTCAGCAATCTTCTCCGAAGCGGCCGTTGCGCCTAACAAACCGCAAACCGGCGCTCTCCGCCTTCGGCGGATCGCTCCATTGCGTCCCGCCACAAATAATGTGTCAGTTGTTGGTGGCGGGCCGCAACGGCGTTTTGCCTGACGTTAGGCGGCACTGGCTCCAAGTTTGATGCAAAAAATGAAACTGGGAAATCACTAGCATGCTTCGCGCAATTACATTCTTGTTTATCCTCACGGTCAGCTGTGCCCTCTCTCCCACATCATATCTTTTCAGTCAGAACAAAGGCAGCAGCCTTCGTCCAGACTCAAATCGGAGCGCATGGATTATGGCGAACGCTGAACAGGCCGGCCTGTCTGCCAATCGTTTGGTGGCGATGGATAGTGTAATCCGAAAGGGAGACTTTAAGAATGTTACCAGTGTCTTGATCGCACGGCATGGGAAGCTCATCCACGAATCCTACTTCGATAATGAACCTAATGGTTTGCGAAACACCCGCTCACTCACCAAAACGATCACGGGGATTCTCGTAGGCATTGCCATTGACAAGGGATTACTATCGGGCATCGACGCTGGCGTTTTCAAATTCTTTTTTGACAAGCAACCCGTTCAGAATCCAGATCCGCGCAAAGAAAAAATTACAGTGGAAGATTTTCTGACTATGAGTTCGTGCCTTGAATGCGATGATAACAACTCCTTTTCACGCGGAAACGAGGAGCGGATGTATTTGATCGAGGACTGGGTTAAGTTTACGCTCGATTTGCCTGTCAAGGGATTCCCTGCCTGGATACCAAAACCTAAAGACTCCCCTTATGGACGTAGCTTTAGTTACTGCACCGCTGGAGCAGTGACGCTCGGCGGTGTCCTAGAGCGATCGACGCACATGACGGTGCAGGACTTCGCGGATAGGAATCTCTTCACTCCCCTCGGTATCGAGAAAGTAGAATGGCAATTTTCGCCGTTGGGCTTGGCAATGACCGGTGGTGGTCTAAGCTTGCAGAGCCGAGATTTACTCAAATTCGGTCAGCTCTACCTCAACGGTGGTGCGTGGCATGGTACTCGGATAGTGTCTGAACGCTGGGTCAAGACCTCCATCCAACCTCATGCACAAATAGATGACGAAACAAATTATGGATACCTGTGGTGGTTGCGGGTATTCAAATCCGGAACGAAGAAGTTTGCAGCCTATTATATGGCCGGAAATGGTGGAAACAAAGCAGTCGTATTTCCAGAACTTGAGATGGTTGTCGTAATCACCACCACGAACTACAATGTGCATGGTGCGCACGAACTGACTGATCGCCTATTGACGGATTACATCCTCGCGGCTGTCGAACAATGATACCGGAAGAGCCAGCGGCGGCTAACAAGCGGCATGCACGGCGGCAGCAAGTGACTATCAAGCCTGAAATCATAGCATAGAGGGTCTTCAACTTATGGCTACCAACGATAGCAGAAAGGATGTTGAGCATTTCAACCGATGGTCTCACACGTACGACGAGTCATGGATTCAACGATACGCCGATCGGGTGCACGCAGAAATGCTCAACGCGGTCACCAACGAAATTGCCGCGCCAAAAACTGTCCTTGATGTTGGATGTGGGACCGGGCGGTTGTTGCGCAAAGCACGTGCGCTCTACCCATCGGCGCAACTGCTTGGCATTGACCCTGCGGAGGGCATGGTCGAAGTCGCGCGCAGCCAAATACCGTCTGCCACGATTTATTTGGCCGCGGCAGAGTCACTGCCGCTGGCTGATTCCTCCGTCGATGCCGTGCTAAGCAGCATCTCATTTCATCATTGGAGTGACCAGCTTGCAGCACTACGAGAGATAAGTCGCGTTCTTCGCTCGGGAGGCTGCTTGTGCTTGGCTGACATATCCATGCCAGTGTGGCTCGCGAAGCTCTTTCGACATTCCAGGGTACAAAGCCCCGCAGCGATGAGTCAATTCTTCAATGAAGCAGGCTTGCCGGTCAAGGTCCAGCATCGTACCTTCACGCGTTTTGTTTTGTTGACCCTTGGCGTCAAGGGACCGAGGGGAGTCTGAACATCATCGGGCCGATCGGATGCCAACATCTTGGGCCGCCGTGCACGACCGCCTAACATACGGCACACCGGCGCCTACCTTCACTCCGTTTCGGTGGGCAGGCTCGCACACCGGATAGGCAATGTTGAAACTAGGACTAGTATCCTGTGTCGGAAATAGGTTGATTAAGTTTTGCGGCTTTAACCCTCACCCCTATCCCCTCTCCCGATCCTTCGACTTCGCTCAGGACAGGAGCGGGAGAGGGGAATTGAAGGGGAGGGTAGCGAATGACATAACGATCCAAGGATTTATTAAGACTATTTGAGTGACACGATGCTAGACGTGAAGTGCTTGCAACGGTGGTTTGCCTAAGCGTTAGCTTCACTAACTCGTGTCATTTTCGAGGCGGACAGGGGCAGAATTCCCGACCTTCGGTCTGGACCGACATACGGCTCCTTTGTCAGCTCTTGCTACCCACCCCTTCAATTCACAATTCTGAAAGAGATGATGGATAACGACGGCACTCTAAAATTCATGCGATTGCCGCCGACGGTATCAAGGCGACGAATGAGTGTCTCATCGAGACGAACGAGGGACGCACCCTGAATTCTCCGATGGAATGTCATCGATGCTTCGATTTCTTTTCTTGTAGGATTATAAATCCGTACGATGCAGCCCCGTCCGTATTCCGCTTCTTTTATTGCACTTACTACGAGTTGACCGGGGGAGAGAGAAAAGAACGATTCCGCCGGCGGAGGCGGCGTGTTGTTTTTTCTGCACATTGACAAGACCGGCAGGTGAAAGCGCTCGCTTTCCCGGTTGAGAAATTCCATATTCTCATACTCTTTCGTAGAGTGCGGCAGCACGGCATACCGGAATGTATGCGTTCCGGGGCATTGAGCATCGGGAGTTTCATTGTGCCAGCCGGCTTTCCCGCCCGGTCTCGTAATAAGCTCGTCGCCGGCTAGCAGGCCGACGCATCGAAGGAGCGTCAGCGCGATGGTACCCTTCCCGTCGAGTTTCAACTCGTACTCCGGCATTCCATACGAAAGAACCGTCAATGCCTTTCGCAAATCCTTAACCGTCACAAATCGCTGCATCGGTGCAACCTGCGCGGGGTGCTCGATGCGGAATTGTTGAAGGTCGAATTTCTTCTGCTTGCGCGCGACAATGCAGTATTGTGAATCCGCGTAGGCAGTGTCGGTGTTGATCCCCGAGGGAAAGAGAACCCGCAGACGATGGTCTTTTGCCGTATTCTCGATTGTTGTTTCACATTCAAGCATTCGCGAGTTTGCTGTCAGGCGAATGGTGCTGGTGATGGCAAGAGTGACTGTTTTTTTCACCCTGGCTTTTCTATCCGCCGTAGCAGACGCAGGTACAGACATCTTCTGCGTTATCCTAAGCCCCGCACGTTGAGGTCCCTTCTCCGCGATAACAATCTTTGCGGCATGTTTGTCGGAGCGAAGACACGTATCAATTTCCGGATAGGAGTAATTGTACTCATCTCCGACATCTCCTGTATCTTCAAAAACATTCAACCCTCTGTACGTGTTTCCGTTGACCTTGTTGATAATGGTGACTGCCCCCTTGCTGCTCACCTCGACGCGGAGATTGTCATTCTCTAAGAAATTCCGGCCCGTCCTTAGTGAGGAAGGATAGATGGGAAACTTCCTCGTCTTTACGATACTCAAGCGTTTGAATCCGAGAGCTGGGATTGAGTCCAGCCCGACCAGAATTCGGAAACGATCCACCATTGTCTGCTTCGGATAACCGTAGTTCGAGTAGGCAATATCGTAGTCTTCTCCCCGATGTATGATTTGGTAGGGGACTTCTTTCCCATCCATATCGAGCAACCGGAAGCCCTGCACGGCGGCAGGCTTTGACGCGGGTTTAACTTGGGGGTTTAAGCCGACGACGACGTTCCTGAGATGAAAATGCACATCTGCGGAAACGGTTTCAGAACGGCCGAACGGTGACGGATTGAAGAAATAGAGAGACCGGTCGTCTCCGATGGCTTGTTGATCAGACGGCACGAGATGATTCAGCGAGGTCTCGACCACGGCTTTCCCAATTTCCTGTGCGGATTGAAATCGTGTCATCATTTCGTTGTGTACCGCATCAATGCTGCAGCCGCAGATGCTGTCGTGGGGATGATTGTGAAGCAGGTTCTTCCATGCTTGCCGCAGAAGTGCCCCCTGAGATTTCATCTTTGAAGCAACAGCCAAAGCATGAAGCGGCTCGGCATAACGCTCCAGCAAAAGTTCAGTGTGCCAGTTTGCCTGCTTCAAGTACATCCGGCTTGAGTACACTCCCCCCATTACTGCGAAGGCGTACCGGTATCCGAACCGGAGTTCTCCCGTGATTTCCTTCAACCGGCCCGTTTCCTTCTTAAGGCATTTGAAATAATCGGGAAGGTTCGAATGAAGGAAATTTCCCTTAAAATTTTCTCGCAGAAGATCAATCGTATGGACGGTATTGGGGTCGGGCCAATGGTGGTCGCCGCCATTCATGACGAGACGGTGAGAGGTGGTGGCGCGGAAATCGATTTCCTTTTTCAACTCGGCAAATCGTTTCACGATTTCAGTATCAGTGAGGCCGGCAAAATAGCCTCCGCTGTAGCCGCGCTTCGGAAGATGAGCCATGAGACATCGCGTGCCGTCGGGACTTGTCCAATAGTATTCGGAGGAATCCTGGCCTGCTTCGCCGCCGAATCCCCGGTAGACGACTGCCGTATCTATTCCAAAACCGCGGAGGATCGAGGGCATCATTGCAATATGGCCGAACGAATCGGGCAGGTACCCGACACTCATTCCTCCCCCAAATTTTTCCGCCACTTTCTTGCCCATGAGGAGGTTCCTTACCAGCGACTCTGCGCTTACCAGGAACTCATCCGGCAGTACAAACCATGGTCCGACAAAAAGGCGTTTTGCACGAATCAGCTTCTTCAGCTCATTCTTCCGCTCAGGCCTGATTTCCAGATAATCTTCTATGACTGAGGTTTGTCCGTCAAGCAGGAACGATCTGAAGGAAGGCTCTTTTCGAAGAAGATCGATAAGATCGTCCACCATGTTGACGAGCATTGCGCGAAATGCATCGAAGCTTTTGTACCACTCACGATCCCAATGAGTATGGGAGACAATATGATAACTGGCGTTACGCAAGACCATGTTCGATGTTCGAAATCATAGATAAATCCTAAGCACTAAATCCGAAATCTTAAACAAAATCTAAGTACTAAATCCGAAAATCAAAACACCAATCAGAACGACAACCTTTTTGATTTTTTGAATATCCTGGTTTAGACGTCGGGACTTGGTGCTTGTTTAGAATTTGGATATTAAGATTTAGGAATTGTTTAGAGTTTAGATATTCGGATTTTAGATTTGCTTAGTTTTCAGGTATTCGATTTTAGAATTTTTCACTAAGAATCGTGGTTCTGCTTAAAATCACATGATAAGTCGGTTTCATGGTTTATCGATCGGTAATCGTAAGAGATTTGAAATCGAGAATCCTGGTTTCGTTCTTGTAGGTTATGGTCAGCTTCTCACTTCCAACATCCGCGTTGAGATACGGACCTTCGAACAATTTGTACTGTGAGAGGTCGACATATTTTCCGTCGAGCACTCGTTTCTCGGGATAGGTGAATTCCATCGAATTCCCGTCGAGATTCACGTAACGAACCGAAACATTGCCGGGTTGTAAGACCGCCAGTGGAATATGTTTACTGAGGCTTTGGGAGAAATTCTTGAATGAAGCAACTTCTGATTTCGACCGTACCTCGATGACATACCCGTTTTGGAGTTTGTGGCTCCGAAGACGGAAACAATCATCTTCCGGCTTCCATTCATAATCCTGCAAGGGGTACCATCCGATGTAGGTGTCTCCGGCCTTGCAGAAGATCCAGCGTGAAGAATCCACCAGACGTTCTTCCAGAGTTCTCGGGAAAAATCCGTCGACGTGGTCTGTGATTGTATCTTCCGGAATGTCATAGAGAACTATGAGCGAGTTCTTTTGCTGAAAGGTTCGTTCGAACGGGGAGCCGCCGATCCATTTGTCAGGATTATTGTATGTAGTTTTCGACTGTGTGACATCGGCAACGATGTACTTGACCTCTTCCGGAAAAAACATTCCAAGCTCCCTGGCCGACCAGTTCGGGTGGAGACCGAAGATTGTCGTGAATGGTTTTCCGCTTTTGAAATTCACTCCCCATGTGCGTTGTTGAATAGGCTGTAAGATCCCGCCTTGAATCGACCCCAGCGCGTAGTCGCTCGCCATGTACGTGTACCGGTAAACAGGAGGATTCATTTCACTCCCGTACCGGATCACATTGCGCACCCTTTTCTTTTCCTTTTGAACGTACGGCATGCTGCGGTCGGTGGCAATCTGAAAAAGTATTTCCGGCAATCTGTATGACGAAATGGCGGCAACGAGGGCGAAGTCGCTAACCCTCGCCTCTCCGCCGCCGAAATAGAGATACGCAAGCGGCGCCGCGTTTGCGCCGGGCGGCTTGTAGGGAGGTGTCTGAGAAATCCGGCTCAAACCACCCGTGTACTGACCGTCGAGATGGTCCACTGCAAAATCGGCAAGTAAGTAATCGGCCATCATCGAGCCGCGGGTCTTCATCTCCGGTTCCTTCGCGAACTGTGAGAGAAGAAGCATCGGGCAGAGATACACCGGGAAATAATCGGGCGAATCGAATTCACCCTGGCCGATTGTTGTCGTGATTTTCATCCAATGGATAAGATATCCCTTCGCATCGGAGTAATTCTCTTCCGATGTTTTTCCATTAAACCATTCCGACCCCGGCAGACCGGGCCACTCCTGCGATGCAAGCAGGAGCATACTATAATAGAGGCACCAGTGGTTTTCCGTATCTCCGCGGTACGGCGCGTATGTTTTCCATGCCCGGCGGACAGTGTGTTCCGTCTCAGCGGACATTTTTCCCTCTCCGTGAAGGTATGCACTGAGGATACCGAGCATCCAGAACATATCTCCCCGGGGATTTTTTAGTAGATCCGTAATGATCGTGTCGGCTTGACGATAATTCTTATCCAGAGCATAAAGACACGCAGCCCACCCATAGCTCTTCGGGGCCAGTGAATCCGACAATGCGATGACCCGTTGTGCGCGTTTTTCAAATGCTTTGAGATATTGGTCACTTTCAGCCTGCTGTGAGTAAACAGGCACTCTCGAGAATAAAACAATCAAGATAAACGAAGTTACTATCTTCTTCATGGCTCAATAGGCTCGATGTTGATAGACCAGATTTGTGAACCCGCGAGACCGGCATACTTCCACGTGTTCCCGCCATCTTCCGAGCGGAAAATACCCTGACCCAGTGTGCCGGCATAAATTCGATTCGTATTGGCCGGGTCGAGGGCAATTCCGTGAATGTTGAGCGATGCCAATCCTTCCTGCAAGCGGTGCCACGTCTTCCCACCGTCTTTCGATTTGTACACACCCGTTTCGAACCCGCCGGCATACATGACACGCGGATTTTTCATATCAAAAACAACCGTATAAAAAGTCGTGTTCTCAACACCATTTTCGCACTTTTCCCAGTTCTTACCACCATCGCGAGAGAGACAGATTCCGTCATCTTCAGTGCCCACTGCGATTATCTTTGGATCGGTCGGGTGCTGCGCGATGCAGCGAATTCCTTTTGCAGACAATGCATTTCTCGTCCAGGTCTTGGCGTTATCATCGCTTGAGAAAACTCCGTCTTCCGTGGAACAGTAAAGCAGTTGTGGATTTGAATGGTCGATAATGAGTGAAGAGACAAACTTGCTGGTCAGTCCCGTGTTGCACGCTTTCCACTGAACCCCGCCATCTTCCGACCGGAATATCCCGTAGGGAGTCGTGCACAAAATTCTCTTCCAGTTGGTAGGGTCGATGACAATGGAGAAAACTTCCGTGATCTCCCAACCGGTCGTAATTTTCCAGGAGTTTCCCCCGTCCGTTGTCACATGGACGCCATTCCCACCGGCCATGAAGAGTAGTTGGCTTTTGGATCCCGGAGCAATCGCCAATGCGCATGAGCGGACATTACTTGACCCGGTGTGTTCCCAGACTGTATCGTCCGAGGGCTTTTGATAATACAGACCGGTGGGAGCGTTGTTGCCGCCGACCACAAAGACCTTTGTGGAATGCACTGATGCATAAACGGTGGATTCCTGTGAAAACGCACCGGAGTTACGTTGCCACAAAATCCAAACGGCAAGATAGAATAATATTATGCAAAATCGTTTCATAGATTATATGACATCATTGATTTCGACAACGCATTTAGTATGAAGAGATTTCAACATGGCTTCGACTACTGCCACGGCGCGAAGGCCTTCGGTCCCCCCCGTTTCAGGCTGCCTGCCCGTGAGAATGCAGTCGCCAAATTCACGCATCTCAAGCACATAGCTTTCAGCTCCTTCGGTTTCAAAACTTTCCTCAATGACATTGGAGGTTCCATTCTTCTCCAAACGATCGAGTTTAAGAGAAAGAGAGTTGCATCGGAGAACTCCCTCCGTTCCATAAATCTGTACGTAGTACACATCGGGAGTCACATACGAAGAAGAGAGTGCAACCGGCGTTCCGTTTGAGAGCTGGAACAAAGCACTGGAAGTGTCCAGTACCCCGCCGGTCATTATCATGGATGCGGCAAAACAACTGACCCGTTGAATCGGTGCGAGGAGATATTCAATCGTATCAATGAAATGAATTCCCAACTGCGTCATGGGCAGCAGCGGACATTTCTCAGGATCAGCCTTCCATTCGGGGAGCCCCGGCTGTATTCCTGCGGGCCTTGACACATTCATTTCCACTGCAACGATTTCCCCGATCCGCTTTCCCAGGAGAAGCTGCTTTGCCCGCCTGAACACGCGGCGGCGGCGCGTGTTGTGCCCGACCATCAGGACAAGACCCGATTTCTGCATTGCGGCGATTATTTTGCGCCCTTCGGAGACTGTCATCGACATCGGTTTTTCCACAAAAACGTGCTTTCCCGCTTCTGCCGCTTTCAACACTTCTTCCGCGTGCAGATGGTTGGGGGTAACAAGGGAAACTGCGTCGATTTTGGGGTCATGCAGAATATCCTTGTAACTTTGAGACACGGGGACGTTATACTCTTTGGCCGCTTTCTCGGCCGCCCGCACATCGGTGTCACACAAGGAGACCAGCCGAAGATTTCCTGCCTCTGTTGCAGCACGAAGCATGGTTTGGCCGTGGTTCTTTACGCCGAGCTGCGCGATCCGTATGGTTGAGTTGTTCATGATACGTGTATTTCGACAGAAATATCTTTGTCGGGAAAATCCAATTCCAGGATTCCTTGTTTCAGTGGAACACTCGTGCCCTCGACGACGGCAAATTGCTTCACCGGATCCCTCCGGATGGCAACGTGTACCCTGTGACCGTGAATCACTGCCTCGCCTTGAATTTCATGTATCCCGGCGATGAGCTTCGGCCGGATACGGAGTTTGTCGGCGGCGGGCCGGATGCCGACGACATGATGGACAAAGAACAGAATAAGCTCTGCCCACGTCCACGGCAGAATTCCTACTGGAGGCAGAGGCGGAACGGGACGCTGGCCATAAAATTCCTGCCAGGCACCCGCTTTGCCTCCCTGTACCGTTGACATCCAATCGAGAGCGCGCTTGACTTTTTCATAGTTGCCCGCTTCCTGGTACGCCCGCATAATGAACAGTGTTGCAATCGGCCACGCGCCGGGCGAATCAGGCTCGGACGTGACGTGATAGCGCCCGTATCCTCCGATATCCCAGCGCTGGTTCCAGAGTTCTTCCATTGATTCCATCGTGTTCGTGGCAAGTGAACTCGAAGGATCGACCATTTCAAATATGATCGGATAAACGCTGGCAGAATCGGGCTCGCAAAACGATACCTTCTCTATGTTAAGAGGCATGCCGGGAGGCATTGTTTTGCGATCGAGCGGTTCCAGGGTGCGTTGGACTTCCCCCGTTGTAAGCCGGCGTTTGATGAATTTTCCCTCATCGACAAGTGAGAATCGGGGATGTTGAAGGAATGACCGCTTCATTTTCAAAGATGCCTGGAGCCAATTTTCTGCCAGGGCATCATCTTTCATGTGGCTTGCCATCGACGATGCCAGCTCCAGACCGATGATATTCCAGAATTGGTATGTAAGCTCGAAACCTTCCTTCACACCGAACGAGGCATCCCGTTCCCAGTACTCGCGCTTGTTTTTCACGAGGCCGGATTCCGGGTCAAGGAATGGCTGCTGAAGGGCATACTCAGCAACTTTCTTGATTTTTTCCCAAAAAAGTTTCAGAATGGCATCACTGCCGCTCCAAACCCAGTTGGTATACAGGCCATAGATCAATTCGCCGTTCTGATCCAGCTCGACAGTATCAGTCGTCCGGTGCCGGCTTGCGTCGACAGTTTTTCCGTCTTCATTCACGGAAGAAGTGAGGATGCGGGTGAGGATGGCCGCGGCAAGTTCGAGCTGCCCTGTCATCGATGCGGCCGCGGCGACCATGCTCTGGTCGCGTACCCATTCCATGTTGTACTGCCAAATTCCTCCGTCAAGTTTCCCCGAGTGAGCAACGGCTGCACGGATCCCGGACCGGGATGTCAAAAAGAGATGATTGAGACTCGCGTCGTCGAAGTCGAATTGCGAGCATCGCGACCAGTACTTCTTAGTCTCTTCCATCACTGCTGCCAATCTCCTGCCCTCGAATTCTTTTCGGGGATAATTGAGCGTAAGGATAAACGCAGTGGATTTCTTTTCTTTCGGATACAGTTCTTCAAAATCGACGTCGAGGGAACGATCGCCTGCCGAGGTGGCGTTTGTCGCAAAAAGCTCGAGAGTTTGGTATCCTTTTGCCTGCAGCGTGAAATGCTCTCTGTCGACATGGTATTCGTCAAAGAATCCCAGGTTGGGATACAGGAATAACCTGCCGGTTACTTCATGCGGAATTGATCCGGCATTTTCAAGCGTGACAGTCCTGAGAATGACAGGATCATTCGAGGGGCACATAAGTTCTTCACGGATAGCAATTGATCCTACCGCCCAATCGATGACCACAGTCGGGATGTTCCCGGGGTATTCCCAATGGACCCGCGACGTCACGAATTCCGGAGCATGGAGTGTTCCATCGACAATCACATAAAAGCGGGAATGAAGGAGTCCGCGTTCCGGGTGAAAGAGATACGTGGTATTTTTCCGCGCAAAATGTTCCGGCGACATCAGAAGTAATCCGCAATGCGTTCCGGCTTCCTCCGATGGAGAAGTCTGAAGCGCCGCCATGATCAAACCATTGCCGAGAAAGAAGTATTCCGTTCCGGTTTTGTTGGAATAGAAATCCTGGGGAACACCCTGTTCCTTCTGCGGCGAGTCGGCATGAGCGGCGCCGGCCGGAAGCGATGTGGCGAGGGCTCCCGCCCCGACCACTTTCAAAAATTCCCGCCGGTCAATCGTCACGGTTGAATTCCCGTAAATAGTTTCTTACCGTTTCCACATTTTGTCGTGATTTTTCTACAAGCGGCGTGCAATGAGTTTCAATGGTCACATGCCGGAGTGCCGTATCTTCCGAAAGGGCACGGAGCTGCTCGCGCCAATTAACCACTCCTTCTCCGACCGGAACACACTTCACCAGTGCATTTTCCCTCGTGTCCTTGACATGGATATTGAATACGAAATCCTTGACTGCGCGATACCCTTCCGGGAAAGGCCGTTCACCCGTGCCGACGGCATTGGCGGGATCCCAATTTACACCGAGCGCCTTCGAACCGACACATTTGACAAACCTTGCCGTGGCCGAGCCCGTATCGCACCAGAACCCCGGCTCATTTTCGATTGCGATACGAACATCGTATTGTTCTGCAATATGAACTGCTTCGCTCATGTATTCCACAGCTTTGCCGAAATTTCCGGTTGGTTCGTTTGGTTCACGAATAAATCCAAAAACGATTATAAGCGGCGTCCCCAATTCTTTTGCCAGCGTAATAGTCGCGGGGAGAACGGTGTCAAGCTCATGCTCAGTTTTATCCTCTTGCGAGATGAAATGTTTGAAAATGCCAGGCGAGAGGGCAGTGATTTTCAAATTCTCGCTCTCGACAATGTCCTGGACCTCACGCAGTTCAGATTGTGTGACATTCGGTACGCGGCCGGTCCGGAGGCAGCGAAGCTCGAAGAGTGAAACACCCCAACTCTTCGCGTGGCCGACCGCCTCACGGAAAATCGCGGATACCTCATCGCTCACGATCCCTATCTCAAGAGGCGGCACCGGACGCTCCGCGTATCTCTGATTTCTTGCCGAAGTAAATCATCATCGCTCCTATCGATATCATAATGGTGATCATTGCAGCGAGAATCGTCAACTGGTCGTGGGGTATATTCGTCAGAAAAATCAGACTCATGAGAAGCCCCATGGCAACAATGATGGTCCCGACAATGGGAAACGTCGATATCTGCTTTTTCCCCGCGCCAAAGACCTCGGCGGCAACGTCGACCGGAGTGTCCAGCTTCTTGAAAAACTCTTTCACCGTTTGTTTATCTTCCACAGAATCGGACGCGAACAGCCCGGCAAATCCATACAAGCTGATTCCGAGGACGACACTGCTCAAAATTGCCAGCGGGAATGCCGCTGGAAGCCCCTTGTCGGTAATTGTCAATGTAAAGAGTATTCCGATCCCGACTGCAAAACAGAAAGCCAGAAGAGCAAGCGTCATTTTTTTTGTCTTATAAAGCTCTCCCGTCAGACGGGAAGAGAGAAATATTCCTGCCGTGAGAACGAACGATAAGTAAACCTGCGGTCCGAGGTCCCATCCGAGGACAAACCGTGCCGTCGATCCGACGACGAGCCCCCACGATGTCGCGGCGACCGCAGACCACTTCGGGGGATTGCGGAACAGCAAACCGAATGCCAGCGGAACAATGACGGGAACATTGAACAGGGTAAAAAACGTCTGCATCTGGTTAAAGATGCCGAATTTGCTGTTAACGAAACTTACCGCAAAAACTGTGACGGCAATTCCGATGACGACGGAGAACCCCCTGCCGACCCGGAGGAGGTCTTTGTCGGTCATTCGGGGACGGAACAGTCCCTGATACACATCGCGCGACAGAACAGAAGACACCATGTTATAGACGTTGCTCAAAGCGCTCATTGTTGATGCCAACATGGCCGCAAGAAAAACTCCGATGAGACCGTTGGGTAGAAGTTTTAAACAAATACCGACAAATACCAGGTCCTGCGGGTTTTTGTTGATGTATGGTTTGAAGAAATCTACCTGCGACAGGTCGGGCCAGATCACTCTCGCAACCAGGGGAGGGACCCCAAACACAAAAGGTACGGTAAGAAAGAGAATGCCGGCCATTTTCCCGACGCGTTTTGCGTCGCGCTCGTCTTTGACGCTGTAGAAACGCTGCGCGCCGCCTTGAGCAGTTCCAATACACATGATAATAAAGATCGCGACAAGCCAGTGCTCCGTGTAATGCACGTTGTTATATGTTTGATTGAGCGAAAGAGCGGGCAGAGCCTTGATGAGGTTTTGCACTCCTCCCACCAAACCGAGCGCATGAGGGAGAATGGTGAACGTGATACTGAGAAGGAGAACTCCCTGCACTACGTCGGTAATCGATACAGCCCAAAGCCCTCCGAGAAAAGTATAGAGCAGGATGACAACGCCGGTGACGACCGTGACGAGTGTCATGTCGAGTCCCATCACGGGTGCGAGCAGTTTGCAGGTGGCGGCGAGCTGAACGCCCGCCGTCAACGTGAAGTTGATTGCTATTACCCAGCTCAGAAATTGCTGTGTGTACACGTTGAACCGTGTGTGAGTATATTCGACCGGGGAGATGGAGCGGGTGCGCCTCCATTTTGACGCAGTAAGCTGCGAGCCGGTGAAATACGCGACTGACCAGATGCCGAAATAGAGAATCGCAAACCAGGTTGTTTTGTACGCAAATCCAGCGGCCCCGGTAAAGGTCCATGCGCTGAAATTTGCCATGTACAGCGTCATCCCGGAGACCCACCATGGGATCATGCTTCCGCCGGCAAAATACTCCTTTCCCCCCTTGTTGAACCGCATGAAATAGATGCCGATCCCGAGCATAAAAAGAAAGTACGCACCGATGACCAGATAATCATATATATTGACAGTATTCATGAAGCTCGCTTAATATATGCATGCCTCCGCTATAAGTCAACTTTGAGAAGGAATTCTTCGATGGAAGGGCAGCACAAATGTTTTCAGGTTACCCGGCAGTAGTTTCCTTCAGAAGAATTTCTTATTTTCAATAAACTGACCGACGTATGAAGAACGGAATGGAACAGGCAAAGAGTCGATGTTCGCTGAATTCGACGCCCTTATCCCACGGGGAAGCAGTGTATTCCGAAATCCCCAATCCTCAATCCGAAATCCGCAATTAGCCGTAGGTGGGCCTATGATAAAAATTAACATGTCAATAACACCCCGGGCTCTGCAATCCGGATTGAACAAATTGTTTGAATTATCAGGGTCCAAAATTCTCCAGGTTGAAAGGACATGGGACCCGGGCTCAGGTTCACCCGTTTTCACGAGAGAAGGGAAATATGTGTCCCGGGGATGGACAGAGTGGACTCAGGGTTTTCAATTTGGGTCGGCGCTCCTTCAATTCGATGCCATGGGTGATCCGGCCTTCCTTGAAATGGGGAAACAGAATACTCTTCGGTACATGGCAAAGCATATCAGTCATGTCGGCGTTCATGATCATGGATTCAACATTGTCAGCACGTATGGCAACCTCCTTCGGATGATGAATGAGGGAAAAATAGCGAACAATGTCTGGGAGCGGCGCTTCTATGAACTAGCCGTAAAGATTTCCGGAGCTATCCAGGCCAGGCGCTGGACGCATATCAAGGATGGAGGCGGTTATATTTATTCCTTTAACGGGCCGCACTCGTTATTCGCAGACACAATACGGTCGCTGCGTGTGGTGGGAATGAGCCATCGGCTAGGCCATGTTTTACTCGAAGAAAACGACCGGGAAGTCAATCTTCTTGGTCGCCTCATTGAACATGCTCGCGCGACCGCAAGATATTCCGTCTATTATGGCGAAGGAAGAGACGCATTCGATATCCGGGGACGCGTTGCCCATGAAAGCATTTTTAACGACGGCTCTTACCGTTGTCCTAATTCGCAGCAGGGATATTCGCCGTTTACAACCTGGACGCGGGGTCTTGCGTGGATCATGTGCGGCATTGCCGAGCAATTGGAGTTCCTCGACACGCTCTCCGATGCTGAATACCAACCCTTTGGCGGCAAGACCCAAATCCTGGAAATGATGCGTAAAGCGGCTCAAGCGACAAGTGATTTTTATATCGAATTCACTCCCGCCGACGGAATTCCTTACTGGGATACCGGCGCTCCGTTGTTGCATAGACTCGGCGATTATTTGTCCCGACCGGCCGATCCCTTTAATGATTACGAACCCGTCGATAGCTCTGCAGCGGCCGTCGCAGCTCAGGGACTTCTCCGGTTGGGGCATTATCTGAGAACCACCGGGGATGAAAAGAATGGCAACCGCTATTGGCAATCGGGTCTCACAGTGCTTGAATCGTTACTGCTACCTCCATATCTGAATGAAAATGAAAATCATGAGGGATTAATTCTTCACTCGGTTTACCACAGACCAAATGGATGGGATCATATTCCCAAAGGTCATAAGATACCATGCGGCGAATCAAGTATGTGGGGAGATTATCACGCGCGAGAAGTTGCACTCTATCTCCAGCGGATCATTAACGATGAACCGTACCTCGTGTTCTGGAAGAGCCTTAACGGTAATATCTGACTGAACTCATCCCTCTCCCTGCCCTCCCCCTTCTCTAACTTTAGAGAAGGGGGAGGGTTCGGGTGGGGGTTGAGTTCGAGTGAGGACCGAGGGACGACGATGCAATGGTCAACAGCAGATTTTGCATGACATCACTTATTGATTCTATCACAGAGACATAAACAATGATAATCGCTGATATAAAAAACATCGAGGGCCGTGTTTACCCTGCAAGACGGCGGACACAAAATCTCGCCGGCGGATCGTCTCCGATCCGGACGAAACATTTCTGTATCGGTTACGTTACTCTCGAACCCAACGGCGGTCAGGTGCCGTGGCATAACCAGGAGCAGGAGGAAGTGTACTTCATTTTGGACGGGAACGGAGAGATGGTTCTGGGGGATGAATGCCGGTTACTGGCCTCCGGACAGGCGGTCTATATTCCACCGACCGTGTATCATCAAATCACAAATGTCGGCGACAGTCCTCTCAGGATGATCTACTGCTACGGTCCGGCGGGCGATGTTGCCCATTGGCGCCAGGAACTGGAGGGAACATTGCCGAAAGCCGGAGTTGGTGCGCCGCCCCTTCCCGCAGGCGCCTCACCGCAGTACATGGAAGAATTGAAATAGCGTGAACTCAAAAATCAGTGCAGGCTGAGAAAAGGCCATGAAAACATTTACCGTCGGTGTAATTATGAACGGCGTCACGGGGCGCATGGGTACTAATCAACATCTGATTCGGTCCATTCTGGCCATTCGCCGGCAAGGCGGAGTGAAAATTAGTGATGGGGTAATCCTCCCGGATCCGATTCTTGTCGGGAGAAATGAGAACAAACTCAAAGCTCTCGCCGATGCCAATGCTATCCCGAAGTTTTCAACCGACCTCGACACATGCCTTTCCGACCCGGCTTACCGGATTTATTTTGATTCTCAAATCACAAAACTTCGTGCCGAGAGCGTTCTCAAGGCAATCAAGGCAGGGAAGGATGTATATTGTGAAAAACCGGTCGCGGCGAGTTTTTCTGAGGCTGTTCTTTTGTGCAAAGAAGCTGCGGGTGCAAAGGTGAAAAACGGGGTTGTGCAGGATAAGTTGTGGCTGCCCGGCATCATTAAACTGAAGCACTTGATCGATACGAAATATTTCGGAAAAATACTCTCCGTTCGTGCTGAGTTCGGCTACTGGGTATTCGATGGAAGATCGCAATCCGCCCAGCGGCCATCCTGGAATTACCGGAAAGAAGACGGCGGCGGAATTATCCTCGACATGTTTGCGCATTGGAGGTATCTCATCGATAATCTTTTTGGAAACATAACATCGGTTTCCTGTGTGCGCGCTACTCATATCCCCCAACGTCTTGATGAGCTGGGACGGGAATATGCGTGTACCGCGGATGATGCCGCGTATGCGACATTTCGTTGCGATTCCGGTGTGGTATGCCAGATCAATTCATCCTGGGCTGCTCGCGTTCGCAGGGATGGCTTGCTCACACTGCAGGTGGATGGGACGGATGGCTCCGCTGTCGCCGACCTTCGCCGGTGTCATATCCAACCGCTTTCCAAAACTCCCCGGTGCAACTGGAACCCGGATGTTGACCAGCCGATTGACTATCGCGGTAACTGGGATGAATATCAACCATCACAGGATTATGATAATGCGTTCAAAGTCGAGTGGGAATTATTTCTCCGGCATGTTGTAAGGGATGAGCCATTTCGATGGACCTTTCTCGAAGGGGCGAAAGGAATCCAGCTCGCCGGGGTTGCCGAAGAGAGTGCGAAAGAGGGTCGATGGATTGATGTACCGCCGATTGAATAGCAGCCAAATTCACAGGAAGAACGGAACGGGCTTCGGAATGCGCCGGTCCGGTAAATTCCGTTTTTCATTTCAATGCTGATTATCGTACAACGAAGGATTCCGATATGGAAGAGACAAGAAATGCGCTGGTGACAGGAGCCCGACGCGGCATCGGCAAAGCGATTGCTATCGAGCTGGCAAGGGGCGGGTATAACATTGTGCTCAATGCAAACACCACGACCAAGCCGGGGACATCGGACGGAAATTCCCCTCATCAGCGATTGCCGGAAGTTAAGCGGGAGATTGAAGCGCTCGGACGAAAAGCATGGATATGTCCGGCTGACATCGGCAAGGAGACCGAACGCCGGGCATTGGTCGAATTTGCAGAGCACAATGCGGGAATCATCCATCTTCTCGTAAATAACGCCGGGGTGGGTCCGGAGAAACGCGAGGATATCCTTTCAACATCGGAAGAAAGTTTTGACCGCGTCATCTCGATTAATTTGAGAGGGACATTTTTCTTCACTCAAACCATTGCGAAGAAAATGGTGGAAAAAGCAAAATCGGGGTATCATTATCCATTCAAGATCATTAATATTTCGTCGATATCCGGTTACACATCGTCACCATCAAGATCTGAATACTGTATTTCGAAAGCCGGTGTTTCAATGATAACGAAATTATTTGCAGACCGTTTGGCAGAGTACGGCATCAACGTCTACGAGATCCGGCCCGGCATCATCGCGACCGATATGACCCGTGGCGTAAAGGATTCGTATGACAAGCTCATTGAACAAGGACTCACCCCCATTAAACGGTGGGGAACACCCGAGGATGTCGCGAAAGCAGTTGGAGCCGTCGCTTCGGGAGCGCTGGACTTTTCAACCGGTGAGGTTTTGAATGTCGACGGCGGCTTCCATCTGCGGAGATTATAGCAGTAGACTTTGTCAACAACTTTGCTGGAACATTTGAGAAACGATGGATTCTAAGCAGCGTTTCCTTGCCGTGTTAAGCGGCGCATTGCCGGATCGACTACCGGTTACTACACATCATGTGATGCCTTCTTTCCTGAAGCGGTCGATGAACGGGATTTCCAACGATGAGTTTTTCGATTACTTCGGCCTCGATCCTATTCTGTGGATTAACGCACACAAACCGGATGAACGCAAGGGAGAATACTTCGACCCTGAGCATGTTCCGGCTTATCTTGAGCCCCGCCGCATCTGCTCCGATACATGGCAGATTGTCCCGGAGGTTGTTGAAAGTCCGGAGTACAGGATCATCCGCTACAAGTTTATCACGCCAAAAAAAACGCTGACCATGCTTGTTCAAAGCGATGAACATACGACATGGGTGAAAGAACGGTTGATCAAGGAGAAATCGGATATCGATATCATTGAACGATATGCCACAAAACCCAAATGCGACGTTGAAGAGGTCAACCGCGAGGCGGAGAGATACGGCAGTCGCGGGATGGTACGCGGCGCTGTGAATTCGTTCGACGTCTATGGCCAGCCTGGCTGCTGGCAGGATGCCTCCGTTCTGTTTGGGATTGAAGACCTCATCATGGCCACTTTCGAGGATCCCGGATGGGTTCATGCGTTTCTCAATATTCTCTTCCAGAGGAAAAAGGTTTTTCTCGAATCCTGTCGTGGCGCGAAGTACGACCTTCTCGAGCTTGGAGGCGGGGATGCTTCCTCAACAGTGATTTCTCCGGATCTCTTTGAGAAGTTTGTCGCTCCTTACGACGCCCGGTTGACTCTCATGGCGCACGAAGCCGGGCAGAGAGTCGTGTATCATACCTGCGGCGGCATGATGCCGCTGCTGGAGCGAATCGCGGATTTGGGTGTCGATGCCATGGAAACGTTCACGCCGCCGGCGATGGGCGGCGACGCGGACCTCAGAGAGGCCAAGCGCCGGATCGGCCGTAGAGTGTGCATGATCGGCGGGTTCGATCAATTCCATCGTTTTATCCATTGCTCCCCGGAAGAAGTCCGGAACACCGTGCGGCAATGTTTTCAGGATGCAGGCGATGGTGGAGGGTACATTCTTTCTCCCTCGGATCATTTCTTCGAAGTTGACATTGAGCTTCTAAAGGTTTTTGCCGATGAGGCCAGGAAATGTGTTTATTGACAAGATGGATGTCGAAGCGTCATGGGAGTGTACGAGGACGGCCATACTTCATGCAGTAACGGGCGGTGTCCCGGGGTAATCGATCGCTACGTGCGCGCCCAACAATAACCTCTCCGGTTTTTTTCTTCATTTTGATTTTGTCCCTCTTCTTCTTACCATTCCACGACCCTTATCTCAACAAAAAGGTGCCTTATGACCCTCAAGAATCTCGCCCGGACAGTTTTTGTCCCTGTTTTGACATTACTCCTTGCCGGCCCTGCGCGGGCACAGCTGCCTAAAGAGGCCCCCGAACAAAAGCAAGCCCGCATGCGGTGGTGGACCGACGCGCGATTCGGCATGTTCATCCACTGGGGGCTGTACTCCTCCCCTGCGCGCCACGAATGGGTCAAGAAGATAGAGCGTCTCACCAACGATGATTACCAGAAATACTTTGAGGTGTTCAACCCCGACCTCTACGACCCCCACCTGTGGGCAAGAATGGCAAAGCAAGCGGGAATGAAATACGCCGTCATTACTGCGAAACACCACGAAGGATTTTGCCTCTTCGATTCAAAGTTCACGGAGTACAAAGCCACCAATACACCTGCGGGGCGGGACCTCATTAAAGAGTGGGTCGAGGCATTCCGCGGGGAGGGATTGAAAGTCGGATTTTATTACTCCCTCCTCGACTGGCACCATCCGGATTATGCGATCGACAGGAATCATCCGCAGAGCCCTTCGACCGATGAAGAATATGAGAAACTCAACCAGGGCAGAGATATGAGGATCTACCGACAGTATATCAAGGATCAGGTGCGGGAATTGTTGACAAACTACGGAACTATCGACATCATCTGGCTCGATTATTCTTTTCCATCCGGCAAGCATGGTAAAGGAAGAAATGATTGGGATTCGGAGAATCTGCTAAAGATGGTGCGCCAGCTTCAGCCGGGCATCATCGTCAACGACCGCCTCGACCTGCTGGATGTCGAGGGCGGATGGGATTTCCGGACGCCGGAGCAGTTCAAACCAGGCGAGTGGGTAACTATGAACGGAAAGAGAGTCCCGTGGGAAGCGTGCCAGACATTCTCCGGCTCGTGGGGGTACTACCGGGACGAGATGACATGGAAGGACACGAAACAGCTTCTGGTCCTACTGATCGAAACCGTGAGCAAGGGGGGCAATCTTCTCCTCAACGTGGGACCGACTGCAAGGGGCACATTCGACGATCGCGCGCAACAGCGACTCAAAAGAATCGGCGAATGGATGGCAGTAAACAGCCGTTCGATCTACGGCTGTACACAGGCACCGGCAGAATTCAAAACTCCCGAACACTCTCTCCTTACCTACAATCCTGAATTGAAACGACTCTACATTCATCTGCTTGACTGGCCACTGGAACAGATCACTCTTGAAGGGTATGCCGGAAAGATACGCTACGCCCAGCTCCTCAACGACGCGTCCGAGGTGAAAATGAGCGCGCAGAAAGAAACGACATGGATCTCCGAAGAATCAATAAAGGACGATATCGTTCTCACGCTGCCAGTAAATAAGCCGAATGTGGAAATTCCCGTAGTCGAGTTATTTCTCAAGTGACTCAATACTAAATGAGAAAGCAATCAATGAACCGCACAAGCTCTATCTTCATTGCCTGCGCATTGTGTGTTGCCACCTGTTTCTCCCTCCCTGCCAAGAATGTGCCGGTGAAACCGCTCTCGGTCTCATCTCCCGATGGAAATCTGACCGTTTCATTTGCGTTGAAAACCAATCCCCAGCCCTATCTACCTGGCGAGCGGGCATATTACCGCGTGAGCTTTAAAGGCAAACAGATACTCACCGACTCACCTCTGGGGCTCGATTTTCTCGCTGCAGACCCTCTCGACAACGACTTTGAAATTACCCAGACTCAACGCCTCTCGCACGACTCGGTCTGGGAAAATCCATTCGGGCCGAAGCGGGAGATTCCCGATCATTATAATCAGCTGAAGATCTCCGTCAAGGAGCGGCATGTACCCGGCCGGCGCGTGGATCTGATCTTTCGCGCCTACAACGAGGGTGTTGCGCTCCGTTACTTCTTGCCTTCGCAGGAACACCTCACGAAGTTCGCACTTTCATCCGAGAACACGGGTTTTTATTTTGACCACAACCCCCTCGCCTATGCGCTAAACATGGGGCGGTTCAACACGCATAACGAAGGAGAATACTCCCGCATGAAGCTCAGCGACATCAAGCCGGCGGCCATCATTAACTTGCCTCTGCTTATCGAAGTGCCCGGCGGGCCGTGGGTTACGCTTCTCGAAGCCGACCTGGCGGACTATGCCGGGATGTACGTCGGGGGCGTCCCGGGAATCAAGAATGCACTGACAGTCAAGCTCTCCTATCCGCCGCGGAAGGAATCGATTGCCCGCAACATCACCACAACAGAATACCAGATGATGGAAAAGCCGGTCGTTGGAACAACCCCCAAGGCCACCCCCTGGCGCGTGCTGATGATTGCTCAGGAACCCGGACGCCTCATCGAAACAAATTACCTCATCCTGAATCTGAATCCACCCTGTGCGCTGACCGATCCTTCCTGGATCAAGCCCGGTAAAACTGCCTGGGACTGGTGGTCGGGAAGTTACGCCGCGAACGTAGACTTCGCCCCCGGTATGAACACGCAGACGATGGAGCATTACATCGACTTCGCCGCCGCTCATCATCTGGAATCCATGTTGATCGATGGCGGATGGTACATGGGAACGAGCGTCCCGGATTCGGATGACATTCTGAAGTCGATCCCCGAAGTTGACATGCCGCACATCCTGGCGCACGCGAAACAAAAAGGCGTGAACGTTATTCTTTGGGTCGACTGGCACCCGCTGGAGAGCCATCTCGATGAAGCGCTGGCGCTCTACGAAAAGTGGGGAGTAACCGGCATCAAAATTGACGGAATGAACCGTGATGACCAGGGTATGGTGAATCTCACGGCAAAGTGGGTTCGCAAGGCTGCTGAATATCATTTGACAGTGGACCTGCACGGAGCCTACAAACCGACCGGCCTCCAGCGAACGTACCCGAACCTTCTCACCGTTGAAGGGGTCATGGGGATGGAGTATAATAAGTGGAGCGAACGGGTAACGCCGGAATACACAACAACCATCCCCTTCACGCGAATGCTTGCCGGCCCGATGGATTTCACCCCCGGCTCATTCCACAACACCGTCCGCGGTCAGTTCATAGCACAGGACATCGCGCCAATGTCACTTGGAACGCGCGCTAATCAACTCGCGATGTACGTAGTGTACGAAAGCCCTCTCGCCATGGTGTCGGACTATCCGGAGGCGTACGAAAATCAGCCGGGCATTGAGTTTATCGAAAAGGTCCCTACAGTGTGGGATGACACGAAAGTTATCAACGGCAAACCGTCGATGTACGTTACGATCGCCCGGCGAAGCGGGGAGAATTGGTACATCGGCGCAATGACGAACTGGGACTCGCGCGACCTCGAGATCCCACTGAGCTTTCTCAAATCCGGTGAATATAAAGCGCAGGTCTTCGCCGACGGTCCGGACGCCGATAAAACAGCCACAAGTCTTGTTGTTAGCAAGAAGCAAGTTACTGCAGCGGAAAGACTTCACCTCCATCTTGCTCCGGGGGGTGGCTCAGCAATTATCCTCTCGCCCGTAGTGAAGTGACCGTTACTCCTTTGTCGGTCTTACCTCTCCGGCGGGGAATCGGAGTCGACCCATACGGCGTCGTTCATATAAGCACTTGCATACTCATAGGTGATGAAACCGTCCCTGCCCGGTCCGCCGGAATTCCTTATGAGGAAAACACCCCCACCCGGTAGAGCCGGATCGTCCTTGTATCCGACGAGAAGGAGGCTATGGCCGTCGAATACCGAATCGCGGGGGCATATCTGGAGGACGCTTTTTTCCCAAGTCGCCCTCTTTGGCCAGAGGAAGCCGCCGCTCACCGGCCAGCCATGGGCAAGTGTTACCAGAACTCGACTCAGTTCGTCAGGATTGAGGCCCCGCTTCGAGTCCCATTCTTTGATCCAGTGAAGCCGCAAACCGGCCTCGCGGCGCCGTTCGGCGTCCGTTCGTGCTGCAGCGCTCGGCTCAATTTTGGGATCGTATTTCACCTGGTAAGGCATCGACTCTTCAGAACAGATACCGTACGCCGCGAATCCTTTCCAGAGATCAGAGAAGAATCCGCCATCCTCCGTATCCGGCGTCGCGCGGTTCGACGCCCAGTTCAGATACTCGACGCTAAGGCGCGGCACGCTGCCATCCCGCTTCGCGAGCGCGAACTCGATCGCCTGAGTCAGCGCGAACACCGAGCATGTCCCCCGGTTACCCTGGACTCGAGCCGTTATGCCGAAGCTGTCCAGCGATGAGCGCAGATCACAGGAATCACGGTGGATGGCGACCTTCTCCTCTTGCTTCTGTTGCTGGGCAGTAGCAGTCGGTACGATCACCACTATAATAGCGGTGATCATCCATGCCGCGAACTGATGTGCAAGCCTTGCCACGACGGATGGAAAAAATATTATGGATGAGATCCTCATATCGTAATCGACGGGGCCGGGTGACCTATTTTATCGTATGAGACGGTATCTGAGTTTGAATTTCATCGTTCGGAGAACGAGCCATCCATCCTCTTCTTTGACATTGAATTTCATCTCTTTCCAGTCTCTCTTCTGAACTACGACAGAGGGTCAAACCCGTTCGATTATTCCCTCACGAGAAATATATAATCCAAACCGAACTTATTACCGGGCAGCGCGCTTTTGTTCGGTTCCAGGTTTTCAACCTCAAGGGTGTTTTCACCCTCCTTAAGATCGAACACGCCCAGCTTCGGGTGCAGCCAGTACAATTTTGACGAGTAGCAGTCCACGACCTGATCCACCGCCGCCCCGTTGATGTACAGCTTCTGCCGGCCATAATCGGGAGACATACAGAGATTCAACTCGACCGAATAGCGTCCGGATTTCTGTATTGTAAAATGCACCTTCAGCCTGTCGCCGGGCCGGGCATCATGCCAAACAAGGTGTTCAGCACCAGAACAATTTGCGAGCCGCTGTTTCTCCGCCGCGCCGCCGGTCGTTTCAAATGCAAGGGACTCTCCTTCGAAGGGATCGGGCATGTTTTCGCGGACACCGAGATCCGGTGGCGGCAGGGAACCGGGATCAATTGCCACCGGCCCGGGGGTTCCCGGCTTCGCATACCAATAGATTACAAACGCCCACGTCGGTTTACACGGCATCCAGTGCCATATTTCCTGGTCGAACCGCACGCCCGCGCCGTAGGGCAACGCGTCGAGCACGTACCACCGGTTCAGGCTAATATGACCGCCGCTCCACGGCCCGTCGACCCGGGTCTGCGCGTGAAAAGGACGGGTGAACTTTTCGTTATATCCGTAGGCGAATCCGTAATCGTCCTCAGTTCCTGTGCCAAACGTGCTGGGAAAAGTGTCATCGTCGACGGTGATCTTCTGATCGCCTTCTCCCCACCAGATCAACACAGGATTTGCGATCTGATAGACCGTGCCGACGATTTTTCCTTCGCCCGTTGTTGTGAGAATATTCGTGTCAAAGAAAGGCCATGTTTCACGCGTGAGAGTGCGCCACTGCGCACGGAGGTGGTAGCCGCGGTCCGTGAAGGCGTGAGGACCGACAGTCAAATCCAGGTCCACAACGTACTGGACACGGGCGGTGTTGGTGATGGAGAGTTCCATCGATTTTCTGAACGGCATCAGCAAGCGGCTGGTCATCCACCCGTTTTCGTTGACAGTGAAGAAAAGATTTTCATAGGGATTGACGCCCGGTGCGGAACCAAAAAAATCCCCGAGCGGCGTCCTGATACTTTTTTCACCATCAAAAGCGATCTCGAGAAGAAGAGATCTGTATGCGTTGAGAGCGCGGGCCGGATCGTTCCATTGCTGACTCTCATGCGTATCGGGGACACGCACCGACCAACTGTAAACAGCTTTTTCTCCGGACACTCGGGGGATTCGGCATGTTTCCCCGGGAGGCACAATCAGGCGCCGGCTGAAATGCTCTGAGTTCGCGGGAGGTGGAACGCCCCCAGGGAAGGAGAGCGCGCGGCCAACCATGATCTCCGTATCTTGCCACGAATCAGCCTTCTCCGGGTCAAAGGTCTCGACCTGCGTTCCGGCCGTGTATGTCCGATAGCCGATCTCGTAGTACAGGCGGAGCGGATTTTCTTTCTCTTCGATGGTGATCTTCAGAGAACGAGCATACGGGATAGGGAAGTACAGATTTCCCCCCGTTCCACTGATATAAGAGAATTCCGCATTGAACGGTCTGCCGCTCCCGGTGAAAAGCATGTCGAAAGGAATTTCAATCCGCGGTACAGTCTCATCATCAAAATAGAATCTCGTGGTGTTCTCCTTATCGGGATTGGCAGACCAGAATCTTGTGATCGTTCCGGGTCCCTTCAGATCGGCGAGGACTTGTTCTTTGCGACCGTTGCTTATCTCGGTCCGGACGTATTGCCCGACATCGTTATTGTCGAACCAGGCTTCTCCGCGTTTGTGGCTTTCTCTGCTGTAACTGCTTGCCATGGCTTCCTTGAAGAAGGGAACTGGCCTTCGGGCCAGGTTCTCGAGGTCGACCATTTCCTTGAGAAGTGTTTTCACACCGATCGGTTCACCGGCAACAACGCATGCAGAGCTGGAAAGCAGCACCGTGAGGATTGAAACTAAACCTGACGGGAAATTGGACCTAGGCAGTACCGGCATGTGAATTCCCCTCTTTCATTCAACCAAGATTGTCGAAAATCGGGTAGTGGGTCAATTTGATCTGACGTTATACGTCAAACCGACATGGCAGAGGAGCGACGACAGTACGTCCCCTCTCGAGAGGGGACTACAGGGGTGTGTTCACGACCGGTCGCATTCTGAATGTGCAGGTGAGAGTGAAGTATCAGCCCCAACTACCCACCCCGTCGACTTCGTCAACACCCCTCCAAGGAGGGGACTTCTTTTCCCCGACAACTCAAACTGACCCAGTACTGAAAATCGCGTGTAGTATAACCAAAAGACTCATTAATGACAACTTAATCCAGGATCCCGGTCGTCTAACCTGTTGAAATATGATGGGATTGTGTTGGTTTCTTCGGTCGTATTTCAGAATGCTAAGCATGTTTCATCCAATTATTTTTTACTGTATATTGTTTGGGAAAAATCATCCTATCGCTCCAAGGTTCATGAGAAGCTCCCTCCACATATCAAAAAGAAAGACTGCAATGAATATACAATGGATCCCCTCCTTGCTGCTGGCAGCGAGTCTGTGCACTGCTGCCCCTAGGGCCGGGAACAGTTCCGGTCTTGAACAGGGCTTTATTCATCCTCCCGCCTCAGCCCGCCCGTGGGTGTATTGGTTCTGGCTCGATGGGAATATTACGCGTGAAGGTATTACCGCTGACCTCGAAGCGATGAAACGCGTCGGCATCGGCGGAGTGCTGATCATGGAAGTCGACCAGGGCGCGCCGAAAGGCCCCGCGCGGTTTGCGGGCACGTTATGGCGCGAAATGTTCAAATTCGTTCTCTCGGAAGCGAACCGGCTCGGACTCGAAGTAAACATGAATAACGATGCGGGCTGGTGCGGCAGCGGAGGGCCGTGGATCACGCCGGAGGTCGCGCAGAAAAAGATCGTCTGGACTGAAACCAACCTGACAGGCGGAAAAAAATTCGTAGGTCTCCTGCCTCAACCTCAGGCGGTCGCGGATTGGTACCGCGACATCGTTGTACTTGCGATCCCTACCCCGGCGGGTGATGATGTCAGGATGACCGACTACACTCCGGGCATAACAGCGAGTATGATGGATAGCAGCTTCGACGGCAAAAAGCTAGTGGACGGGGACGCCGGGACCCGTATTACATTACCGTTACCTGAAAAAGACAAGCCCCAATTCATTCAGATCAGTTTCGCGAAACCTTTCCTCGCCCGTGTTCTCACTCTGTCCCTATCCGGAACACCGGACGCCGGTTGCCACGGCGCCCTGCAGGTCTCCGACGATGGTGAACAATTTAGGACAGTCCGGGAGTTCGATGCATATCCACCAGCACTGGAGCTAAATTTCGATGGTATTTCGACACGGTGGTTCAGAATACTGTTTACGCACACAGATCCGGAGATGAAGAAGCTTGCGATCGGAGAGGTCGGACTGTCACCGCGGTACCGCATTCACAACATTCAAGACAAAGCTGCTTTCACGCCGAATCATGTCCCCCTGATTGCCGGATGGCCGGATCTCCCCGCGGATCTCACGACTCCACGCGACCGCGTTACCGACCTGACCGGGCGTATGGACAAGGACGGCAGACTTCTGTGGGACGCACCCCAAGGGAAATGGACGGTTCTTCGCATCGGCTACACTCCGACCGGCATCGAGAATCATCCGGCGCCACTCGAAGGGCTCGGTCCTGAATGTGACAAACTCGACAAGGCGGGCGCCGACGCGATGTTTGCCGGGCTGATGGCAAAGATCATCTCCGACTCAAAACCATTTGTTCCGAAAACGCTCGTCTCAACGCACATCGACAGTTGGGAAGTCGGTTCGCAGAACTGGACGAAGAATTTCAGGCAAGAATTCAGGAAGCGCCGGGGCTACGACCTGTTAACGTTCCTGCCCGTCATGACCGGCCGCGTAGTGGGAAGCCTAGAGATTTCCGAGCGTTTCCTATGGGATCTGCGGCAAACTGTTTCCGATCTCCTTGTAGAGAACTATGCAGGCCGTTTCAAGGAGCTCGCACACAAACACGGCATGCGGCTTTCAATCGAGGCCTACGACGGTTGCCCTGCCGACGAAATGACGTATGCCGGACAGGCGGATGAGCCGATGGCAGAGTTCTGGTCGTGGCCAAAATTCATGGTGGCCTGGAGTGGCACGGAAATGTCCTCCGCAGCACACGTGTACGGGAAACGCATTCTCGGGGCTGAGGCGTTTACGGCAACAGACGCCGAGAAGTGGCAGGGGTATCCTGCCCTCATCAAGGATCTCGGCGACTGGGCGTTCTGCGAAGGCATCAACCGGTTTGTGTTTCATCGATATGCGCTCCAGCCGTGGGCGGACCGCCCGCCAGGCATGTCCATGGGACCATGGGGACTTCATTACGAAAGAACAGAGACCTGGTGGGAGCAATCGTCCGCGTGGCACGAATATCTTTCCCGCTGCCAGTATCTGCTCCAGCAAGGATTATTCGTGGCAGACATTTGCTGTCTTGAACCGGAAGGTTCGCCGATGAGATTCATCCCGCCGGCGAGCGTTCGGCCTGCCGGTGTGGAACGTGGCAGGTACAGTTTTGACGGATGCACGCGGGAAGTAGTAATGACGCGTATGAAAGTGAAGAATGGCCGCCTGATACTCCCCGACGGTATGAGCTACCGATTACTTGTCCTCCCTGAAGTCGAAACGATGACACCGCAGTTGTTGCGCAGGATCAAAGATCTCGTCGCGGCGGGGGCAATCGTGGTCGGCGCGCCACCCGTGAAATCGCCCGGTTTGACTGGCTATCCGCATTGCGACAAAGAACTGCGGCAGATATCAGACAGCCTATGGGGAGACTGCGACGGCAAAAAGGTAACCGAGCATCGTTTCGGCAAGGGACGCGTGGTCTGGGGAAAAGCTCCTGCCGATGTTCTTACCGGGATGGGTGTCGGACCGGACTTTAGTTTTAGTGCTGCGGACGGCGTAAGCTTGCGGTACATCCATCGTTCTATAGGCGGCTCAGAAATCTATTTCGTCTCCAACAAGAACCGCTCAGACGGCATGGCGGTATGCTCGTTCCGTGTGAAAGGGAGACGCCCTCAGTTGTGGTGGCCAGACGCGGGTTTGATCGAGAAACCGGCGGTTTACGACGAGGTTGGCGAATGTGTCAATCTACCGATCCATTTCGATCCGGCGGGTTCCGTGTTCGTTGTGTTCGCCCCCGACGCGAAAGCCGAACCTGACCGCATTACTTCCGTCAAACGAAACGGGGAAGAGCTGCTCAACACGACAGTGGCAGAGACTGAGAAAAAGGAAACAAGCGACAACAACGAGAAGATCATCGGTACCTTCACGATGGCCGTCTGGGCCAAACCCGGCATGAATATCGGATTGCCGAAGGAGGCGAATGACGGCGTGTTTCTGGATGTTGTACGCAACGATGCGCTCTATCCCCCGCCCGGCCACGAAGTCTATCCGCCGGACGAAAATCATTCCGGCGCCGGGCTCTCCATCGGGAAAAACGGTGTGTGCGTTTACGAACACAGCGCATCGTACTTCGCGCCGCTTCTGGTCTACGCCTCTCCAATTGTCGGCTGGAAACACGTGACCGTCGTCTACAAGGACGGTGAACCTTCGCTTTATCTCGACGGCAAGTTTGTTCATAAGGGCCTGAAGAGCACGTACAAGGTGCATCCCGGCGTCGGTGTACAGCACTCCCGCGGCATGGACATGTTCAACGGAGAGATTGGTGAGTTCCGCCTTTTCGATCATGAACTTACTGAAATGGAAATCATGAATTTGACGAAGGCAATGCCGTTGCCTCCCCCGCGTCTGCAGGGCGCGACCGTCACAATCGTGCGCGGCGAATCCGGAGTACCCAGTGCGCTAGTCAGTCAGCCAGGCAAGTATGATCTGAAGAGCGCTGATGGAAAGAGTTCCCAGATTGAAGTATCGGCAATGCCTCAACCATTTGAAATTCCTGGCCCATGGGAACTGACCTTTTCACCGAACCTGGGTGCGCCGGCTCATTTAACGATGGAGAAGTTGATCTCCTGGACGGAGTACCCGGAGCCGGGGGTGAACCACTATTCAGGCGCGGCAACGTATACGAAAACGTTGGATGTCCCGGCTGAGTTACGTGGCGGCAACAGGGTCTTGTTTCTCGATCTCGGCAGAGTGGAGGTAATGGCTCAGGTGAAGCTCAACGACAAGGACCTCGGTATTTTATGGAAACCACCTTACAGTGTTGACGTAACAAACACGGTCAAATCAGGGAGCAACACACTTGAAGTGAAGGTGGTGAATCTCTGGATCAATCGGCAGATCGGCGACGAGCAACTCCAGGAAGACAGCGACCGTAACCCCGATGGCACGCTCAAAGCCTGGCCGCAATGGGTCGGTGAAGGAAAATCCAGCCCCACAGGCCGGATTTCTTTCACTAGTTGGCGTCTCTGGAAGAAAGATGACCCGCTAGTAGAGTCAGGATTGCTAGGACCGGTGACGCTGCAGTCAAGAGAGATAGTCAAACTGAAGTAAGAGCTACATCAGGCCGGTGACCTGCTCCCGAAAAGAGATCCAAAATTTAGTCCGGGAATTTAGTATTTTGGATCAAAGGAGAAAGCAATGAGTAGACAACGTCATACAGCAGAACAGATCATCGGCAAGCTGCGGGAAGCAGAGGTTTTGCAGGCCAAGGGGATGTCAATGGAAGTGGCATGCGAGTTCTCGACAAGAAGGGTGGATCACAACTGTGGGCACGTTCTTTTGATAAGAAGATTACGGGAATCGGCGGTGCCATGCTAGTCGTTTCATTCATTGATAATCAGAGTGATTCCCTGAACTATGAGACTGGAAAGTCAAACAGTATCAGCCGATGAAATGAAAAGCCTCACTCAATACTTTCAATGACAATATCGGCGGGCCATGGCACCAAAAAGATTCATACAAGGATTGGCGAATGAAGAGTCAAAAGACGTTTAATAAGCCCTTGCCCTCCTTTGTGTTTTATCTGGGGTCAGCTGTGAGTTTCTTTTTTGCGATTCTCACGCTGACGGCGGGCGGGGATAGCAGTGTCCCGAAGGGAATAACAACTCTCCCGGTTCTTTTGTTTCCGATATATCTGGCACTTGGCTTCTTGCTCTTGCTTGAACCTCTTCACAGACTTGGAAAGCTTCCTGCCCGCCTTGAGCAGTGGTATAAGACAACATCGTTTGCGGACCTCGCCGGGAAGTTTCGTCGATGGATTCTTCTTGCAGATGTAGTCTTTCTCACCATGGCTTCTGTGATTGTTACCTATTTCGCAATCAACGAGTATGCAGGAAAAGGGGTGCCTGGATTTTTGCTGTTTACCATCTTTGTCTGTGTCGTTCTTTCCATCGGGTATCTTGTGTTGTTCATAGTGCAGCGCCGCCATCCCGAGTTGATTGGGTTTGTAGTATTTTCCCCATTTTCCCAATTCGTAAGCGTGGTATCGCCTTCCAGCATGGGATTGGGCAGAAGGGCAATTTCGTTGGGGGGTTTTGTCGTTCCCGTCGCTTGCTCTTTCGTTCTTGCCGGCCAGATGCCCAGCGGTCATTATCTCGGTCCGGTTCTGCTAGCAATCATTCTGTGCAGCACGTTCGGTTCATTCTTACTGATTGGAATTGAAACAGCAGAGAAGGCCAAAATTCAATCAGAGCTAGAAACTGCTCATGACATGCAAATGAGCCTCATGCCGACAGCAGACCCGGTCGTGGAGGGGTTCGACATCTCCGGCATTTGCAGACCGGCGGAAGAAGTGGGGGGTGATTTCTTCGACTACGTCTGGCTCAACGAAGAAAAAACCAGGCTCGGTATTGCAATTGCGGATGTCAGCGGCAAGGCAATGAAGGCCGCGATAACCGCTGTAATGACAAGCGGCATGGTGTACAGAGAAATCGGCAGCAATGATACGCCGCGCACCATCCTGCGGAAAATTAACAAACCAATATATCTGAAGACGGACAAACGAATATTCACTGCGATGTCCTTCGCGGTGATTGATACCACAACGAAGTTGCTCACGTTTTCCAATGCCGGACAGATGGATCCAATACTAAAGCGCGGCGAAGAGGTTCAGTGTTTGAAGGTCGGGGGTGCGAGGCTGCCGCTAGGTGTCCGGGAGGAAGTGGAATATGCCGAGATGTCGATTCAGCTTCGGGGGGGAGATACGGTGATATTCTATACGGATGGGATTTCAGAGGCGATGAATAGGAACAAAGAGATGTTTGGTTTTGAGAGGTTGCAAGATATTGTCAAGAGATTAACGGTTGACAGTTCGCAGTTGGTAAAGGAGAGCTTTCTAAAGGAGGTTGACAGGTTTTCTGGTGCCACCAAACAGCATGATGACATGACAGTGGTAGTAGTGCAAGTCAAGAGGTAAGAATGAAGGGTGAGGAATCAAAATGTAACAATTGGGTATTGGGAGGCAAAGATGCAGAGCAAGGGAAAATGATGTCGTGGAACGAAGCGTGGCCTTCTCGCTCCGTATAGTGCGGAAACAACTTCTCAGGCCCGCGACCTCAGTTGGAGCCAATGTTCATGACTTCAGTTGGTCCCAGAAGACTTAAACGTGTACAGCGCATGGCGGAGCAGCACCTGAGCGGGGGCGTTTCATATTCGCCCGGGATCACGGTGGCCGGCGTGATGGGCGTGAATGGTGAAGAGGCACCGAGGGTCTTTCAATTGATCCAGAATTACCCTAATCCATTCAACCCCTCAACCTTTATCAAATTCACGGTCGAAAAACCAGAACACGCCGTCATGAAGGTCTACAACGTGCTGGGACAGGAAGTCGCAAGCTTGTTCGAGGGCATGGCCGAGCCGGGCCATTACTTTCAGTTCAATTTCGATGCAACGGCGTTGGGCAGCGGAATATATATTTACCGGATCGTTACCGACAGCCATTCAGCCGTGAGGAAAATGTTGATGATCAAGTGATCGTATTACTTGCTCATCTGAGAATGACAAATGAGTTAGGTCTCTCTCAAACTGGCGTGCAGGCCATTCGCCTTCGTCCCTGCGGGACTCCGGCGGATTCTGAAAACGGACCGGAAGAAATCAAGGCAACTGTTTCTTGATCTTGGAACTGCCAGACACGTTGCGGAAGTGGGGTTGAATGGGAAAAATCTTGGCATTCTCTGGACTGCTCCCTGGAGGGTGGAGATCACGGATGTTGTTAAACCCTCGGGCAACGTGCTCGAGATCGACGTGATCAACCTGTGGGCCAACCGGGTCATCGGCGATCTGAACTTGCCGAAGGAACGACGTATCACAACGACCCATGATGGCTTCCGGTTCGACATGATCACTAAAACTACGCCTTTGCTGGAATCGGGACTCCTCGGCCCCGTGACGATCTTGACACATCAGTGAAATCTGAAGTCGGCCATTTGTAAGAACGGCCTGACTGCTCTCGCGATTCCAAATGATGCGGGGTTCCCCGGCCGGGCGCGCGCTCAACTGTGATCTTGTCACTTCTTCCTGTGAGAACAAAGCAGGACAGGCGAGGAAGGTCCAGATAACCGCTGCGCAGAGGACGAGCCGGTTTCTAAGGAGAATCGTTTTCATTGAATTCCCATGACCGAGTTTCTCAATAGTGTGACATATGAGTATTCGTGTCAATCGCTCCGCGTCAAACACGAAGAGTTTGTCGATTCTCAAGCTCGAAATCCCCATTTTGTTCTCCAGAATCTTTGAAAGCAGGATCGCAATCCTGATCGACCGGGCACGGTTGCCGTACTTCCTAGACCTTCAGCAATCGGACCTTGATGCGCTAACAAAAGACCACCTGATCACCGAACCGGTCGAGGAAAAGATGCCGCCAAAGAGAATTAACTATCAGCAATTGGCCCTGCAGTACACGCAGATGCTAGACAACGAACAGTTCCCCAGCAGGTCCGCAATGGCCAGAGAGTTGGGAGTTAGCCACGCGTGGATCAGCATGGTCATGAATCGCACGGTAAGAACCAGCCATTCATGATGACTATTTCTTCTTCTTCTGCTGCTGCTTTCCGTTTTTGCACGCGGAGGATTTTTTCTCGGCGTTCGTATCTCCTTTTGAATTTTCTGACAACTTCTTTCGAACCAGCGGTGCAGCAATCCGGGCAAATGCCACCTTAACTTCTCCGAAGGTCATCTCGGGCCAAAGCGCCGAATGTAGTACTCTCCGTTTTGGGTTCAAACCAACGAATGGGAATATTGTGATCTTTATCAAACTTCGGACGTCGCCTCCGATCGTCTCACTTGACCAGCAACATCTTCCTCACCTGCACAAACACCTTCCCTGGCTCAACCAAGCTCGCGGCGGTCAGGCGATAAAAGTACAACCCGGATCCGATTCCGCCCGGCGCCATCCAGTGAACGGATCGATATCCAGGGTCTTGTTCTCCATCCACCAATGTCGCAACGATCTGACCAAGAACATTATGAATATCCAGCGTCACTCTGCTCCGCTCGGGGATCCCGTAAACGAAGGATGTGGCCGGGTTGAACGGATTGGGATAGTTCTGACTAATTTCATATTTCGTCGGTGCCTTTGCGCCCTTTTCTACAATTCCAACTGAAAAAATAGATGACGTCGCATGGCCTATCATCCACGGATCGGAGGATGAATACGACCGGATTCCTGCATACCACATATGCAGCGTGTCTCCGCGCAACATGACGAAACCATCCTGGACAGCCTGGGCATCCCATGTGCCCGGTGTTGGTGAGAGCACTGGATTATCTAGATGCTTTGTCCATGTTTTTCCGCTATCAGTTGAAGTCGCCAATCCAACCTTACGAACGTTTCCCATATTAATTCCACCATACCACATGTAATAGAGTTTGTCGAGGATCAGAACTCGAGGAGCCCAGGTAAAAACAGCGTCCCACTCTCCTGAATTGCCCAGGCTCAAAACGGGATTACGCGTGGCATCTTTTTCCCAAATCAATCCATCAGCAGAGGTCGCATACCCTATTCCTCCTGTGTACCCTCCGGAGCTTAAACCGGCAGAATACCACATCTGATATCCAATTGATGAATGGATCACGAAATGATTGCCAAGCGCTTGGCGTTCCCATGATGCACCCGGAATTACAATAGGATTGCCGGCATATTTAGTCCAGGTGATACCGTCGGGAGAGGTCGCATAACCGATCCCGTTTTGGAAATCCGTTCCACCGGCATACCACATCTTGTACTGACCGTCTTCCTTGATTACCATGGGAGAAAAGACACCGCCGCTGTCCCAGGCACCGTGATCCGGGGTCAACACCGGGCCAGCGTGCTTTAACGTCCAGCTTCCGCCATCATCAGAAACCGCAAAGCCGATTTGATATGGAAAGCTGCCGCCATCACCACAAAACCACATTTCGTATCGGGCTGAGTCTTGATTATAGATCACAAATGGATTAAACGTATGGTTGTTCCAGCTCCCGTGCGCGCCATTGAGGGCTACGGGATTTGCCGGATCTTTTGTCCATTGAGTTTGAGCTTGCAGCCCGATCGTGAACATGCAAGCGATCAAGAAGATCATACCACTGTGTTTCATGCGATTTTCCTTTCTGTCACCCTTCGCCCCCTCGACGAGCTCGGGGCAGGCGAAGCTCAGTGTGACGGTGCATTAAGTTATTTGAGTAATAAAAGTTTCTTCGTGTCAGTGTATATACCAGCATTCATGCGGTAGAAGTAGATGCCACTAGGCATGTTCGCTGCATTCCACCTCACCGACTTATATCCGGCAGCCTGTTCTCCATTCACCAGTGTCGCAACTTCTCTCCCGAGCACGTCAAAGACTTTCAGCGTGACGTGACTTTGCTTCGGGAGTTGGTAATTGATTGTTGTAACGGGGTTGAAGGGGTTGGGGTAGTTTTGCTCCAGCCGATATTGCGTCGGAATTCGTGATTTGGATGTGACTACACCAGTTGGTGGGAGTAAAGAGCGAAACACACCGCTATCAGTTCCTGCATAGACATATCCGAGCGAATCCAGTGCGAGTGTGTGAACATTGAGATTGTTCAAGCCGTCGTTGAGAGTGCCTAAGCTATCACCGTCATCTGAAAAGTGAAAGATACCTCCGCCGTTTGTGCCTGCAAGGATTTCCCCAGATGGTAAAGCTAAAAGAGCTTCAGGAACGATATCGCTCAATTTTGTCCATGTTGTGCAGAGATTGGCGGAGTAATGTAAGTCCCCTAGTCCAACAAATATTTTATTATTAGGATTAACGACAAGAGCGGTTACACTTGCAAAACCCGGGATCGCCATAATCTCATTCCAAGTCAGACCGTTGTCTGAACTGATGTCGAAATACGTTTCACGCCAAAAGTATGATGCGTGGAATCCTGCAATCAAAATATGGTCGTTTGTGAAAAAAGATGTTTGTTGGGCTGCTCCCACACCATGGGTATCCCATGACAGGCCATTGTCTGTTGAACGACAAACTGAGCCATCGCAGAAGTCCTCTCCGCAATAGAACGACGTGCAAAATACCGTTCCATTTGGGCTGACTTCAACATCTGAGAAACCGCCACCATACCTCGCTACCCATGATAGGCCGTTGTCGGTCGAAGAAAAAAGTGAGTCTCCTCTATCTACGTAGATAATTCCAGATGGAGACAGAGCGAGGCGCGTTACTCCCTTAAAAAATATTAATTCCCAGTTCATTCCTGCATCCGTGGAGCGGTACAAACAGCCACCGTAATCGTCTGTCACGGCAAAGACAGCATGTTTCGCTGCTACAATCTTCTTGACACTCGCCCCATTCCGGAAGGCACCAGTAGCCTCATAAGCAGAGATATCGGTCCTGTAACAAATGCTGTTACCGTTGAATCCGCATACTATGTAACCTTGTTTTTTCCCGGCCGAATCAGGATGATAGCAAATATTGATTTTGCAAGTATCGCCTTGGCCGATCACAGGCGGTACATGACCAATCGTGATACCTTCATAACTAATTATTGTCGTATCAAGCGTAAGTGCACCTATGCCATTGTTAGATATTGTGACACTCTCCCGATAGGCAATACCCGTGCGAACTATTCCAAAATCTATTCTTGAGGTATATCCCGACCCATTGTATCCTGCAATCCACTGATTCCCGCCCGTGGAGTCGTATTTTAGAGTGATATAGTCATTATCATAATCCCAACCTGTACCGGTATAAATGCTGTTAATCCCTGTAACGTACACATTTCCATCATAATCAACGACGATACCCGTCGAACGGCCGTTGGGGGCAACCTCCGCTGACCATATTGCATTACCTCCAGAATTGAATTTCGCAGTGAAAAGACCATTAACTTGGCCACTAACATAAATGTTGCCACCATGATCAACCTCAATGGAAGAAATGTAGCCCGAACCATACCCCCACTGTGGCTCACCAGCAGAATTATATTTATTCAAGCCAGGATTTGCATTAGAAATTGCTGCGATATAAACATTTAGAGAATCATCTGTGGTAATCGCTAGCGCATCGCTGTAGAGATGGGAATCTCTCTTAGTCCATTGCAGTTCTCCATCGGAGTTGTATTTGACAATGGAATATCCCTGGCCACCATCCCCGATAGGATAATATGTACAGCCACTAATATATATATTGCTGTTATTGTCAACTGCAAGGATTGTAGAGGTCTCCGGTGAATTACCATAATCATACCTCTCAACCCATTGCTGTATTCCAGAAGAACTATATTTTATTATCGCGTAATCGAAGTCCGTCACTGGAGCGTAGCTATATCCAGCAACATATACATTCCCAAGTTTATCCAGTCTAATTTTCGTGGCAACATCAGTAGAATCTCCTGGTCCATTGTACCTCATAACCCATTGTTCTACTCCAACTGAACTATATTTTATAGTGACATAGTCGCAACTGGTGCCCAAACCGTAGCTGTATCCTGTTACATAAACTGAATTAGTGCTATCAATGGCGATATCAGCCGCCTTATCTTCGAAATTTCCAGGCCCATTGTAGCGTACAGCCCACTGCTGTTCACCGGCAGGATTGTATTTTACGGTTGCGTAATCGTAATCAGTCCCAAGTCCATAGCTCTCCCCTGTGACATAGATATTTCCCTCCCCATCGATCGCGATAGCACGAGCATAATCATCCTGATTAGAAGGTCCATTGTATCGCACTGACCATACAACATTTCCCTCCGGCGTATATTTTATGGTAAGAAAGTCGGAGCCCGTAATTGCAGAGTCACTTGAGCCTGTAACATAAACGCTGCCATCGTGCTTATCCAGCACTATCCCACATGCTTCGTCGTCAGGAGGAAGCCACTGTGTAGCTTCTTCTTGTTGTGTTGATGCAGTTCCAATATCTGATGTGATAGCTCCGGTGCTAAAGTGAGAACGATTTCCCGAGAGAGAAATCATCGCGTTCCTTCTTTCGGCAACAATTTCATGTGGAAGCTTGGGTCTCTTCTTCCATTCAGTGGCTTTTTCACTTTGACGAGACTTTGATATATCCACGGACAACCGTTGCCACTGGCCTTGGAGATAAAGTGCCGAGAGAAAGCTCAATGCGATAACAAATGATAAATGTTTCATACCTAACTCCTTTCTTGAATTCCTTGTTCGAGCAGCAATAATTTCTTTGTCTTGACGTAACTTCCGGATTTCCCGTTTGAACCCTTCGCCATGACAGATAACTGATAGTAATACTGACCACTTGCCAACCCGTTTGCGTTAAAGCTCACCGACTTGTCCCCGGCTTCCTCGACTTCATCCACCAGCGTTGCAACTCGCCGGCCAAGGGGATCGATCACTATCAGGGTTACATGGCTTCGCGCTCGCAGTTCGTACACTATCGTGGCGCAAGGATTCGCCGGATTTGGCAGGCGCTGTTTCATGGAATTGTCATGTTTTGTGGTTAAGGACAGCGTCAAGGTACAAAATGCGAGGCGGGGGTGGGTATCAAATTTGAATCATAAACTTCTCTGTTTGAATCATTTCTGGAAAATAGGTGAAAATGCGGGGGAAAAATGGGGGCCTCGTCATCCTTCGACAAGCGTTCGTCTGAGCTCACGCCGAAGACTCAGGATGACTAATTAGCTCAGGATGAGGGTTCGGGTCCACGTGTCCGTGACTTTTTCTTTCGTGTGTCTGGCGATTTATTTGACTTGGAAAGTTCACAAAGGGCTTCGAAATCTCCTCTCATTAATGCCTCCTTCTTTTTTCGACTCCACCCTTTGATTTGGCGTTCGGCAGCGATTGCATCCCTAATGTCCGCGAAACGCTCTGACCATAGCAATTTCAGCGGTCGCCTACTTGCCGTATATCCAGGACGTGTTCCTGATTGATGTTCCCAAATTCGTTTGTCGAGATTCGATGTACATCCGGTGTAGTATGATCCATCAGAACATTCCAAGATGTAAACCCAGCCTTGTTTCATGCCGGATGCCTCCTTTCAACGATATTCTTACTCGTTTTTCTCGTCACCCTTCGACAAGCGTTCGTCTGAGCTCACGCCGAAGACTCAGGATGACTACTAACCGTTAGTCTGAGTTCATCGAAGACTGACAATGAGGTTGTTCTGCTCGTCACCCTTCGACAAGCGTTCGTCTGAGCTCACGCCGAAGACTTAGGATGACTCGTAACCGTCAGTCTGAGTTTATCGAAGACTGACGGTGAACATTAGAGGGCGAATATCCGAAACGCTCATGGAAACATTTACTAAAATGTGCCGGATTAACAAAACCAACTTGAAATGCAATCTCAGCAACACTGCCAGTGTTCTTTTCCAGGAATTCACGTGCACGCTGTAAACGAACATAACGAATGAATTCTGCCGGAGACAAATTTGTAAGCGCCTGAAGCTTCCGATTGAGATGCGGACGACTCAGACAGGCTTCCTGCGCAAGAGCGTCAACGTCATAGTCTGCATTACCGATGTTTTTCTCAACTGCCGCCATCACTCTTTTCAGCAGGTCATCGTCAAGCGATGTGACCGCAACTTCCCCGGGCTTGAGAACCGTGCCGGCTGAAAACTTCTGCCTCAACTGCCGGCGTTGTTCAATCAGGTTCTTTACCCTGGCGAAGAGTTCCCGCGCGTCAAAGGGTTTTGTGATGTAATCATCAGCGCCGGTCTCCAATCCTTCAATCTTGCTGTCCGTGCCTGCCCGGGCTGTCAGCAGTATCACCGGCACATGACTGGTCCGCACATCCTGCTTAAGCATTCGGCAAAGCTTGATGCCGTCCATTTTTGGCATCATGATGTCGCTGATAATGATGTCCGGCACAATTTCGATCGCCGTGTTGTAACCCGCTTCACCGTCTCCGGCTTCCCTGACGGCATAATCATTCTCCAGAAATTCGCGTATGTAGGTTCGGAGATCGGTATTGTCTTCGACGATAAGGACAATCGGCTTGCCTTCAGACGGCTTTTCAGCTGGCGCTGGCATCACCTCTCGTGACGACTCGACCATCTCAACCCGCTCACCCTCTCCCCGCTGAGCGGGAGCAGCAACAATCTCATCAGAAGCATAGGCAGATCTATCTATCGGCAACATGACCGTGAAAATCGAACCCTGCCCTATCGCGCTTTCTGCCTCAATTGTTCCATGGTGAAGCTGGACAAGTTCTTTCACGAGCGCGAGGCCGATACCCGTGCCTTCTGTTGTGTGTGTATCGTCCACCCGGTAGAAGCGGTCGAAAATGTGAGGAAGGTGTTCGGGTGAGATGCCGGGGCCAGTGTCTCTTACGGTGATCTCCAGGCAGCCCTCCTCCACTGGGGCGGATCGTGATCCGCCCCTACGACACACGCATGTTTGTACGCTTCCCCCCTCCGGCGTGAACTTCAGCGCGTTCGACATCAGGTTATTCATGATCTTCTCAAGCTTGTCAGCATCATTGTAACCTTCAACCGATCCTATCTCAGATGTAAATGCAAGCGTGATTTTCTTTTTCTCAGCCCACGATTCGAACGACATCACTACCCTGCGGAGGAACTGAACAATATCTCCACCCGATACCTGAAGCTTCATTACTCCCGATTCGAGGCGTGAGAAGTCGAGAAGCTGATTAACCAATCCTAATAGCTTCTTTGCATTGTCTTTTATGAGATATAACTTTTGTCGAGCTATCGTATCCTTACTTTGATCCATCATCTGCTCTGCGGGTCCGAGTATCAGGGTCAACGGTGTACGGAATTCATGAGAGATGTTTGAAAAGAAACGGGATTTGAGTCTGTCGACTTCTGCAAGATGTTCTGTTTGGAAGTGTTCCATCTCTAGACGTTGCTTCAAACGGACTTGCTTTAATCGTAAACGATATCCGGCATAGAGAAATCCTAGAAAACTAAATCCATAAAAAGCATACGCCCACCACGTTTTCCACCAGGGGGGAGCTATTGAGAAGGCAAGTGCAATTTCCTGATCCTGCCATCTTCCATGTTTATTGATCGCCTTGACTCTGAAAACGTAATCGCCGGGACTCAAACCAGTGTAACGCACGAACCGTCGGTTGGCAGGCTTGACCCATGAATCTTCCAGACCTTCAAGCCGATAAAGATATTCAATGAAATGGGTAGCACCGGGATCAATAGCCGCAAATTCAAATTCGAGTACATTTTCCTGGTACGGGAACTGACGCTTAGATGAGTTTACCAGCGTAGATATAGATATATCAACACTATCATCAATTGTCATTCTTGTGATCACGAACGGCGGTGGAGGCACTGAAGTAAACAGGCTTTCAGCATAAAGCACATTCATACCTGCGGCCCCAGCCAACAGGATTTTGCCATCCTCCATCAAATACATTGAGTTTACATCCCCACAGAAGCCATCAGAATAATCAAAATCTGTAAACTTCTCTGACACCGGATCAAGTATTACAAGACCTCCGTAGCAATTTATCCACAATCTCCCTTGTGCATCGTTTCCAAGTGGGTCGACAGACCCACCAATAAAGGCCGGAATAGTATAGCGTCTGAATGATTTGTTTTGTGGCTGCCACAAGTTAAGGCCATCACGACAGCCAATCCAGATTCTTCCTTTTGAATCCTCAATTGTCTTGCGGGGCCGATTTCCGCTTAATGATGAGGGATTTTGCGGATCATTCCTATAATTAATCGTGCTGTCGGTTGAAGGATCAAAAACGAACAATCCGTCCAGCTCGTCGGAGATCCATATCTTGCCAGAACGATCGGCCATGATACCCATGGGAGAAGGTGCACGAATGTTCTTTCGATACGTGAACCGCTTTTGCGTAACATTGAATGTCATGACCCCGGCAACTTGTCCGGCAATCCAAATCGAATCCCCTCCTCCCTTGGCGATGCTGCAACAGACATTCAAAGGAACCTCTGACGGCGAGGATCGATAATTCATGCTTTGTCTGGAAAACGGGTCGAACTTGAAGAGTCCAAGTCCCCATGATCCATACCATAGGTTCCCCCTTTCATCTCTAAAAGAATCCCAGGCGCCTTTCCAGCCGTAACCACATTTTTCTCCATGGAAGACGTCATCGATTTCTGTGATTTTCATTTCGTCCATGTCGAGCCGTATCACATTGCCTTCTGAATTGATCCAGAAACCATGGTCATCTGCCTTATCGATCGTAGTCATTTCTGCCGGGCGATTATCCGTTGTCGCCAGGCCAAAGTTCGGGAATCGGAAGGACCGAGGAGGTAGAAAATAAACACCATTACTACAGTCGCTGACCCAAAGAGTACCGGTTGCATCAGTAGACAAGAATACGCCAAGACGCGAGCCCACCACGGAAGATGACAACACGAGATAAGGGAGGTGTTTGGCCGAGGTTCTATCAAATAGAAAAAGACCTCCCGTAGTAGCAATCCAGAATCGTCCTCTGTTGTCAATCTTTAGATCGCTAAGTAGGTCTCCCATATTTTTCGCCGGAAGAATTCGATCCCTTGGATAATGAGTGAGCTTCTTCCCTATCCAATCCAGTTTGTACAAACCGTCAGTAAGTGTGCCTATCCAGATCACGCCTGGCGATTCTTCGGCAAATGCATGAATAATCAAAGTGTCTAACTTCGTCCATGTAGAACCATAGGCACGAGGACGCATCAGCTTCCTATTCGTGGGGTCAATGGTAAAAAGACCCCTGTCCGATCCAACCAGAATTGTACCATCCTGCATTTCGTGCAGGCATAGGGCATAGTTCATCGGGGTGTTCAAACTATATGTTTTGAATTTTATTGTTGATGCGATGCCATCGATAGGAGTTGAAACATTTTGTGTTTCGAATTCTGCGCGCACAACCCCTCCTCCGTATGTCCCCAACCAAAGGTTTCCCTCTCGATCTTCGTCTATTAACGTAATTGATTTGAAGTTTTGCCATTCTCGAAAATCTCTGAATTGATCATGAATGGGATCATATAGATTCAGACCTTTGTCATATGTACCAATCCACAACAAACCCCGTCTATCATAATAGAGAGAAGTGACACAGGTTGATGACAGGGAGAATGAATCTTCGGAACTATGGCGATAGACTTTGCAGGTATGTCCATCATATCGTGCAAGTCCACCGACAGTCCCAATCCAAATAAATCCCTGACCGTCACGAACAACCGTGGATCGAATCTCGTTTGTCGGAAGTCCATCGTCTGTCGTGAGTTGGTTGAAGTGAAAAACGGGGAGGAGTTTTTCCTGGGCATCGAGCTGTTGAACAATCAAAAAAGCAAAGATGAAGATTGGGAGAAGGCGGTTCGCCTTGGTATCGTGGGCCTTATATGCGACGCCCATCGAGCCCTGGCCGAGTTTCTCCAGTATCTTGTAATGGGAAATGGTCTGTCCTACCATAGAAATTTGTTCATCGTATCATTTTTTCATTGACTCAATGGTTCAATGGACAAATGAGACAATGAGTCAATCCGATATTGGTTGTGCCGATCACAGATTACCCCTTCATTTTCACCTGCGATGATCGGAAATATAATACTTTGGGAAGTTGGAGTCAATAGGCGCATCAGACGAGCAAGGCGGCGAGGAGAACTGAGTCGACCGGGGTTTATGGTCTATTCCATAACGGCACCGCCCAAGCATATCACTCGGGCGGTGTGCATTTTGAGAGTATTTAAGGGGGATTTTCTGGAGGCGCTGGATTCGGAAAAGAGTCAACCTAGCGTCGTCTTCGGGCAAGCTGGTGAAGTGTGCTCACATCATCGCGGATGAGCGCTTCCTTTTTGGCACGGGTCCAGCGTTTGATCTGACGCTCGCGGCGTAGGGCTTCCTTGTAAGATGGGAATTCTTCCTCGTAAGCGAGTGCGACAGGTGGGTCTAGTCGTGTCGTTCGGCACCCTGTCCCGGCGAAATGGTCTTTGTATCGCCGTTCACGATTTCTCGTTGACCCGACATAAAGCCTTCCCGATTGAAGACGAAGAATGTAGCACCAAGCAGGCATGTTGCTCCCTTGTCTCATGTTGTGGTCCTTCGACTCGGCCGACTTCGTCGTCCTCGCTCAGGACCGTTCGACTCACCCCGCGGAGGGCTCCGGAGGAGCTGTGAGCGAGCCCCATCAAGTAAAAACCCCACCATTTCTGATGGGGTGAGTCGAACAGCTCCCCGTCAAACACAGAGAGTTTACTTCATTCTTACTCGACTACGATCTCGTCGGCGAAGATCCACGCCAGTCCGCCCGCACCTTTATGCCAGAGCGGACAGGTTTTCATGTTGCTCGCTTTCACCCGGACATATCGTGCACGCTGCGGTGTAATTTCCTTGCTGAACGAATGAACGAACGCTCCCTCTTTATGTTCAAGCCCCTCATTCTTCACGAATCCAACCTGCCGAAAATCCCTTCCATCATCCGAGACCGCGTATTCGACGTCAAGGGGAAGAAAAATCGACGCATCACCATTCTGTAAGAAATCCGTGCTGATCATGGAAATCTTCACGGGCCTGCCAAGATCTATGACCGCTTCCATGTTTTCGCCCTGCCACCCCAGCCAGTTCATATGAAAATCTTCCCATCCCTTCAGACCGTCCGTCAGGGCCCCACCATCGCCGTTGCGGTATCTTGGATTCGCCGGCGTGGTAAGGGTGACGGGTTTGAACATCGCGAGGTGTTTTATCGCAGTCACCTTCATGCGTTGTTCGGTTCTTTCAAGGTACTCGTCTGGCGAGACACCCCCTTCCACAAGACACTTGGTTCCGGCCCCCTTGCACCGTTGCACGAAGGTCTGCAATAAGGCGCTCATCGCCGGCCGTACCTTCGATGTACCATCTCTGGATACGGTATAAAATCCGCGTTCTCCTATAGCGTACGCCTTCGCCTGCTCTATCTGTGCAAACTGCAGAGGCAACCGCGCCGCTTGGACCCGTTCAAGGAGCACAGGTTCATGCCTGACGGCAGATTCCGCCTCATTGAAAAACTTTTCATACTTTTTCATGAATTTGAGCGAGAGATATCCCTTTTTCGAAGGAAGCGGAGAACCGTAGATCGAGAGATTCTCGCCCGACGCCTCGAGGGCGTCATGCATTGTATCAATGTACTTACGGATGTACGGTGCGGCCTTCCCGTAATATCCTCTGAGAAAATCATTCATCACCGAATCAACATTGATATCAGGGTTCCAGAGAAGTTTCGCGATGAGATAGGTCCTCAGTTCGACGAATTCACCCTCCATCGCACTGTTCCCCTCTTCAAAGACGGAGGTTATCCCGTGTTTCACAAAGAACCGGATGTTCGGCTGGAGGATGCGGAAGTTGGGAAAAGGACTCATATAATTGCTAAACTGGACAACATAATCCCACAAAAAGATGTTGCTGGTGAGATTGGTCCAGTCCCCCACATCCTTCACGAACGAACGGCTTCCCGTATCCGCCTCCAGGGATTTGCTCCGGTTACATTCGATGCTGCAGAGCATGATATTGACATTTTTCCTCGGCTTGATGTTCTTCGGTGCAGAGCGCGAGTACTCATACGCAAGCGTCGATATCGTCTTATCGGGGAATTCATCCGCCACCTTGTTGACGAACGCGAGAAGCGAGCCGGAGGGGGACCCTTCCTCTTCATTTATCTTTTTGCATTCATCGCATTCACACGGGCCGAAGGTATCGTTCTGTGAAACGGACCAGAACTGCTTGTTCGGCTCCTTTGCTATCCGCTCCCTCAATTCCTGAATGACAATCCGGAGCACATCCGGATTGGTCAGGCAAAGTTGAGCGTCCGGGACCCTACCGGAAGGACCTTTTGAGAAATATTCCGGGTGGTCCTTGAAGTACTTCTCGGGTGGTACAAGCGTGCTGGAGGTATGGACGAACAGCCCCCAATTGTCAGTAAACGTTTCAAGCTTGTGCCAGTCAGCGTATCCAGGCTCGTAAAAGAGCTCCATCCGGAATTTAATGGCGGGAACCTGCGTATCATCGATCGGATGAAGCGTGATCGTTTTTCTTTTGGGTATCACTTCGACTGTCGGACTGAACTTACGACAGCCGAGGTACTTCTCAAGAAACGAGTAGACACCATAC
>JBEKTW010000021.1:0-69436 GCA_049515655.1 Bacteroidota bacterium | reverse complement strand
AGGATCTGTTAAGCCCGTTTTGACCCAGCTTGAGCCGCTGTTGGTGGAAAGAAAGACGCCGCCACTAGTCCCGGCAAAGAGCTTCGTGCCGCTGACAGCAAGACCACCATAAAAATCTGTTAAGCCCGTTTTGACCCAGCTTGAGCCGCTGTTGGTGGAAAGAAAGACGCCGCCACTAGTCCCGGCAAAGAGCTTCGTGCCGCTGACAGCAAGAGCAAGGACACAAGCCCCACTGTGCGGCCCATTTGTGTGGACCCATTGGGCGGTGAGTGGGGTTGCGAAGAAGAATATGAGCAAGCAAGCCAGTGATATTGTAAAGGAAGTACGCATGGTGTTAACTCCTTTCTTGTATGTCATCGAGGGAGCAATTGCACATGACGTGTGCGCTGTTGGTTGAACATTTCATACTCCTTAGGCGTCATGGATTGAGCCTATTGGTTTCCTATGAAGGCAAAAACCCACTACGCACTGCGCAGCGTCGGCGGTTTGCGCGGCAGTTTGAACCGCAGGTTAGGGCGCACGGATTATTCGGTTCCAATTAGCCAGACGGAGTTTGTAAAGAGGGTAAAAATGCTCATTACTCTAAAGACATCGAAAGCATTCCTGAATTCTTGGAATTCGCCGAGTTTCTTTATCTGTAAATACTGTTCACTGAAATGGCTGCTCTTAGAAAGAATTCCATCAGCCACCTTGCCGAGATCAACTAGGAACTGCTGATTTGTTCTTTCCGATTTGCCTGCGATTAAAGAGTTCATTAATTCAAAGAGATCATGGCCTTCAATTCGAGCTGATTCTGAATGAGCAAATCCTTCGTGCCCGGGATCCGCATATGAGTAACGACTATGACCATTAAGGTCTTGAGCATTAGTATAATTTGAAAATAAAAATAATTCTCTTCTGCGCGCGTGATTCCAGAGCTCTTGGTACGTATGAAAAGCAGCAGAAGCATACACGACAAGCGCTTGTCGACCAACACGGTTTGCCAAATCCAAGAGAGTTGCCTGTTGATTAGTGTTTAGGTCGTACCTATAATATAACCTATGCCAATCAGTCCACTCAGAAGCAAGTGGCGAATTCAAGAATTCTGGTCTTTTGTACTGGATAAAAAGATTAAATCGGTAAGAGGGAAGGTAATCGACGTCTAGATCTATTCCTCGTCTCCAGGGCATGAAGAAAGGTGCATCAGGAAACATTCTCCAGAAATGGCGACGGTGAGTAAACAAAGCAACGTCAAAACCAAGTGAATTTTCCAGCATCTGACCTGGCGGAAAAAAGAGAGATCGGCGAGATAGTAGTTCGCGGGTCAATTGTTGTTCAAATGTCTTTTCTTCAAATTCTGCGAAAGGCATTTACTCTCTTTCTAAATTTCGTGCGCCCTAACGGATGGCGGCTAAGCTGAGGTATTGATAACTTTGAAAATGGACTACATGAAACAAGTTCATTCACTGCGCTTTCAATCTTGTACTGCACCGTTGCAAGCCATGCTTTACCACCCGCCCGCCGTAGTTTGCTTTTGAACGAAGGCGGGTGCTCATTCCGTCAGCGATTGGTAAAGGCACACCATGGTATATTTAATGGAAGGACATTTCTTTTAATTTTGAAAGCAGTTTTGTAAAAAGCTCATTATAAACTTCGCCAATATCGAGTTTAATTGTGCGTGAACTTTCAAGCTGGCAATAGTTTTTGGGAATCGGATACCTTCCCCACGAATGGATGGCAGAAGTACCAACCTCCATAAACTCTAACTCATCCTCGGTAAAATCTATTCCAGAATCCTTTGATAGTTTAGATAATTTGTGGCTTGTAATTAGTGATTTCTCTTTTAGTTTGCCTCCAGAAATCAATTCGGGATTTCCACAAAGAAGAATGCCTTTAAGTAGATTCTCTATTGACAAAGCTGCGAGAAAAATAAAAACATCTAAAAGAAAAGGGAAAGTGGGCTTTATATTAGCATTGGGATTGGCGTTCATTTGGGATCGTTCACATAGGACATTAAAATCTCTTCGAACGGTATCAAAAAGAATCTTTGCGGCACGATCAATTTCTTCTGCCTTTGAAATCCAGTTTTGTGGAAGTCGTCCAGCAAGGTCAAAACTTTTCGATGATCCAGTGTATCGAACACTTGTAGTGTTACGCATATTATTCTTTTTAAGATCCTTCTTCCATTGCTTACAAACGTTCCATGTGGTGCGCCCTAACCAGTAAATATAATGCACGTGCCATATCGCATGTTGCCGTGCTGAAATATGCTGCACGATTTCCACGCTGCCGAGAGTGCTTTCTGATAAAAGGAATGTGTTTGCCTCATGTCGTAAGGTAAGAAATTGCATGCAAAAAATCCATCTCCGCTTTTCACAAATGCCTTCGCTCTCAAAAATCGCGGGAAATCTTTTGACGGGCGTGAGCCTCACCCTCGCTCCCTCTCCCATCCTTCGACTTCGCTCAGGACAGGCTGGGAGAGGGATGTCACGGAGTGACCGGGTGAGGGTAGTGAATGACGTAATGATTCAAGAACCTATTCGAACCATTTAAGGCAGACGATACTGGGTGTTTCCGGAGGATGGGTCTCCTTCCGGGTGGGCTGATGTGAAAGGAGAGAATTTTATTGGGCATCTCACACATAGATTCCCGCTTGAAGCATGCGGGAATGACGGAAGGACGGGGGTCGGATAGAACGAACCGGACAACACAAATGCCAGGGGGTTATCGGTGAAGTCCGATTACGAACCGCCTGCCTGCCGGAGGCTGGCCCTTCACTGCACGAAGCAACTGTTTCGTGAAGTGCAGTAGGCAGTGACTCTACAGCTTCTTTTTCCAACGCCGGATGGCCTTTGCTACCTCCTTCGGCGACGTTGAGCCCGATGAATTCTTGCGACGGAGCGAAGCGCGGACATCGAGAATGTCGTAAACGTCCTTCCCGAAGAGCCCGCTGAACTTCTTGTATTCCCTCAAAGAAAGCTCGTTGAGAGAAACGTTCCTGGCAAGGCATGTCTGAACAATTTCCCCGACGACGGCGTGAGCTTCCCGGAACGGCATCCCTTTTCGTACGAGATAATCCGCAAGCTCCGTCGCAAGCAAAAGGTCCGATTGCAGCTCCATGTTAAATCTATTCGGATGAAACCGCACTGTCTTCAACATCGCAGAACAAATCGCGAGGCAAGCCGATACGGTGTCTGCGGCGTCAAACAACGGCTCCTTATCCTCCTGCATGTCGCGGTTGTAGGCAAGCGGCAGTCCCTTCATCACCGTCAGTAATGCAACGAGGTCGCCGTACACTCTCCCGGTCTTCCCACGCACGAGCTCGGCCATGTCGGGATTTTTCTTCTGCGGCATGATGCTGCTGCCCGTCGTGAATTCATCCCCGATTTCGGCAAAGTTCCATTCCCGCGAGCTCCACAACACGAGCTCTTCGGCGAACCGGCTCAGGTGCATCATGGTAATCGCGCAGGCAGCCAGAAATTCGATCTGCACGTCGCGGTCGCTCACGGCATCCAGACTGTTTTGAATGACACCATCGAACCCCAACTTCCCGGCAACGAATGCCCGGTCGATGGGAAAGGACGTTCCGGCAAGGGCCGCGGCACCGAGCGGAGAACGATTGACGCGCTTCAGGCAATCGTCGAACCTCTCGCGGTCGCGATCAAGCATTTCAACGTACGCAAGCAGATGGTGCGCGAGGAGAATCGGCTGTGCGCGCTGGAGATGCGTGTATCCGGGGAGAATGACATCGCTATACTGCGACGCCTTCGCGATGAATGCCTTCTGAAGATCCCGAACAGATTTTTGTATTGCGGCAATTGTGTGGCGAAGATACAATCTCTCGTCGAGAGCGATCTGGTCGTTCCGGCTTCGCCCGGTATGCAATTTTCCACCGACCGCACCAATGTGTTTCATGACTTTTTGTTCGATTGCCATATGAATGTCCTCTCCGACAAATCTGCCCTTCCCCGCGGCGGACCGATTCGACAATGACGTTTTTGCCGACATTTCGTGCAGAACCTTTCGCAGAGCATTTTGAATTTTCTTCGCATCGCGCGGCGGTATGATCTTTTGCTTCGCGAGCATTGCGACATGGGCAAGACTTCCTTCGATGTCTTCCCGGTACAACCGGCGGTCAACGCCGAGCGACGAGGAGAACTTCAACGCCCGCGGGTCGAGCGGCTTACGAAACCTTCCATTCCAGAGTGCCATGATATGCAGTTATGATTGAACTTCCGTTAGAACGGGTTTCTTGTGGTTCTTTCCGTTGCCGTGCACCTGGTAGAATGTCTTGAGCGACAGGCCGAAGATCTTGATGAACCCCTCCGACGCCGTATGGTCAAATTGGTCTTCCTCGGTGTAGGTCGCGAGCTTCGCGTTGTACAGCGAATTCGGCGACGTACGCCCGGCAACGGTCACCGTACCTTTGAAAAGCTTCACCTTCACCGTTCCGGAGACCGGCTGCTGGGTTTCATTCACAAACGCATCGAGCGCCTTTCTCAGCGGCGAGTACCAGAGACCGTTGTACACGAGATTGGCGTATTCCTGTCCAAGCTGCGACTTGAGATTGAAGACAGGTTTATCGAGAGTCAATCGCTCGAGCTCCGTGTGCGCGAAATGTAAAATGGTCGCCGCCGGCGCTTCATAGATCTCCCGCGATTTGATTCCGACGAGCCGGTTCTCCACGAGGTCGATTCTCCCGACTCCATGCCGGCCGCCGGTTTCATTCAGCGTTTGAAGCAACTGCACCGGGTCTGTCCGTTTTCCGTTCAACCCGACGGGGATTCCTTTTTCAAACTCGACGGTAAGGTATTCCGGTTTGTCGGGCGCTAGCTCGGGAGAAGCCGTTCGCTGGTATGCATCGGCGGGCGGTTCCACCATGGGGTCCTCAAGAATGCCGCATTCAATGCTCGTCCCCCAGATGTTTTCATCGATGGAATACGGACTTGCCTTGGTTGCCGAGACCGGGATGCCATGCTGTTTCGCGTAGGCGATCTCTTCCTCGCGGGACTGGAACTCCCATTCCCGCAGCGGCGCCAACACTTTGAGATCGGGCGCGAGAGCGCCAATAGACACTTCAAACCGCACCTGGTCGTTTCCTTTTCCGGTGCAGCCGTGCGCGACCATGGTCGCATTCTCCTTCCGCGCGACGTTGACGAGCATCTTAGACAACAGCGGCCGGCCCAGCGACGTTGCCATGGGGTATGCATTCTCGTAGAGCGCACCCGCCTTGAGCGCGGGGAATACGAAGTCCTGCACGAATTCTTTCGACAGATCCTCGATGTACACTTTCGAGACACCAGTTTTCAGCGCCTTCTCGCGGAGACCCTCGAGTTCCTTTTGCTGGCCGAGGTTTCCTGTGGCGGTGATGATTTCGGCGTCGTGCTTTTCCATCAGCCATTTCACCATGACCGAGGTGTCGAGCCCGCCGGAGTACGCGACGACGATTTTCTTCTTGTCCACTACTTTCCTTCGATGAGTTTGTCTTTGAGAAATGTCAGGAGCTGTTTCGTTTTCTTCTGGGACTGCGGAATAACGAGGAGCGTGTTGTCCCCCGCGAGCGTTCCGATGATGTCGGAATTCTTTTGGGTGTCGAGGAACTCCCCGACGGTATTCGCGCAGCCCGGGAGCGTTCGAACGACGATCACGCTCTCGTTCGCGTGGATGGAGATCACTTCCGCGCCCACGAGCGGACGAAGGATCTGAGCTTCCGAGGCGGATTGAATCGTATAGCGCATTCCCTCTTCCGACATGGCCCGGCCGATGCCGAGCTCCCGCAGGTCGCGCGAAAGCGTCGCCTGCGTCACGGTAAATCCCTCCTTCTTCAGTTCGAGGCGCAGCTCGTCCTGGTTGGAAACGGTTTTATCGCTTATGATTTCTTTGATGGCAAACTGCCGGGCGTTTTTCGTCATCATGCGTTGATACTCCGTAGTGTATGAAGAAGTTCGGTGCCGACTCCTTCGTCGGTGAAAATTTCAAGAAGAAGTGAGTGTTTCACGCGTCCGTCGATGAGGTGGACCTTGTTCACGCCGCCGTCCATCGCTCCGAACGCCGAACGGATCTTCGGGATCATTCCGTCGCTGATGACACCCGTTTCAATTAACCGGTCCGCCTCAACTTTGTCCATGCTGTGGATGAGACGGCCGGCGGCGGAAACGCCTTCCACGTCGCTGAGGAAAACGAGTTTCTCAGCTTTGAGTGCGGAGGCGATGGCTGTCGCTGCAACGTCCGCATTAACGTTATGCGCTTTCCAGCTTGCGTCCACGCCAACCGGCGCGACTACAGGCATGATAGAATTGTTCAGAAGAAGGTTCAGGTACGTCGTATTCACAGCCACGACTTCTCCCACCAGGCCCAGATCCTGGCCGTTGTCGGAAGATTTTTTTACACGAAGAAGATCGGCATCGATGCCACAGAGGCCGACAGCCTCGCCGTCGTGCTGGTTGATGCGGGCGACGATGTCTTTGTTGGTTTTGCCGGCAAGCACCATTTGCACAACTTCCATCATCGCTTCATCCGTATAGCGCTGGCCGTCGATGAACTTCGACGGGATACCGAGGCGCGCTGCCAGTTCCGTGACTTCCTTGCCGCCGCCATGGACCACGACGACCTTTATTCCAATTTTCTTCAGAAGCGTCACATCCTGGGCGAATGTCTCTTTGAGATCCTCGTCGATCATCGCCGCGCCGCCGTACTTGACGACAAAGGTCTTCCCCTCGTACCGTGAGATGTACGGGAGCGCTTCGATGAGAACTTCAGTTTTGTCTTTTGTGGAGAGCATGATGTGATGTTTTCGTTTCGTCCGTCACCCTGAGCGAGTACCGTTGTTCTTTTCAACGGTACGAGTCTCCGCCAGAGGCGGATGCGCCTCAGGCGCAGAAGGGTTTGCCGTGTTTTTCAACTTCAATTTCGTCCTCGTCGACCGAGCCAGTTCCTTCAGTGTTTCGAAGTCCTCCTTCATTAAGGCTTCCTTCTTGGCCCGTGTCCATTTCTTAATGGTTCGTTCTACCTCAATGGCATTTCGGATGTCTCCGAACTGTTGGCTCCAGAGAAGCTTAACCGGCCGTCGGCTCGCAGTGTATCCGCCGTATGAACCGTTGTTGTGCTTGGAGATTCGTGTTTCAAGATTCGTTGTGCAGCCAGTGTAATATGAACCGTCCGAGCATTCAACAATATAAACCCAAGATTGTTTCATCCTCTACTCGTTTCCCACCAACACCCTTCGACTCCTTCGTCCGCAAAGAGCGCGGACTCAGTCGCTCAGGGTGACGGGATTGCCGTTGGACATTCTCTACGTTCGATAATTCGAGTTGATTGCAACGTACTCTTTCGAAAGGTCGCAGGTCCAGAACGTCGCGGAGGCATCGCCCTGATGAAGGTCAATGGTGATCCGTATTTCTTTCTGGCTCAGCACGCGTTTGGCTTCCGCTTCGGAAAAATCGATCCGGTAGTCCCGGCGAAGAATCGGAACCTCTCCAAAGAAGATTTCCACATCCGCAGGATTAAATTCGATCCCCGAATAACCGATGGCGGCAAGAATCCGCCCCCAGTTGGCATCCTCGCCGTGAATCGCCGTTTTGACAAGACTTGAATTAGCCGTAGCCCGTGCGGCCTGGACCGCAGCTTGTTCGGATGCCGCGCCCGACACAATTATTTCGACAAACTTTGTGGCTCCTTCGCCGTCGAGCACGATCATTTTTGAAAGCCGTACCAAAAGTTCTTCAAGTGCGATGTGAAACAGCTTGAAGGAGGGATCGGTCGACGAGGTGAGTTTTTCATTTCCCGCCGAACCATTGGCGAGGATCAGCACCATATCGTTCGTACTCGTGTCGCCGTCCACCGTGATGCGATTGAAAGAATGGTCGGCGGCCTGTTTTAGGGAGAATTGGAGAAGGTCGGGCGCGATATTCACATCCGTCGTTATAAAGGCGAGCATTGTCGCCATGTTGGGGGCGATCATTCCCGAACCCTTTGCCATTCCGCCGATTGTCACATCGATTCCATTAAGGTTGACATGGTTGACGTACTCTTTCGGAAATGTATCGGTCGTCATGATCGCTTCCGCGGCCGAGGCATGTCCCTCAACACCCAGCATCAGCGACGCCTCAGTGATGCCCGCGGAGATTTTTTCCATCGGCATATACTGTCCGATGACTCCCGTAGATGAAACGAGGATTTCGTCCTCCCCGATCTTCAGGACTTCGGCAGTCCTCTTCACCATCGACCAGGCATCGTTCAGACCGCGTTCACCCGTGCACGCATTCGCGTTGCCGCTGTTCACCACGATCGCCCGATAGTTTGTGGACTTCCTGAACTGCATCTTATCCACCATCACCGGCGCAGCCTGGACCTTGCTCGTCGTGAAGATTCCCGCACCAACGGCAGGCACGGTGGAATACAACAGGGCGAGGTCTTTTTTCATTTTCTTCAGGCCGCAGTGCACTCCGGCCGCCTGAAAACCTTTGGCGGCTGTTACGCCATCCGGATGTCCGTTCGTCATGCTTCTTCTCCTTTACAATGTACCAGAGTCTACCTACAACAGTCCTTGTTCCTGCGGAAGCCCAAACATGATATTCATGTTCTGTACGGCCTGTCCCGCCGCGCCTTTCACAAGATTATCGATGACCGAAATTATCACCAGTTTGTTTGTTCGCTTTTCGATTGCAATACCGATATCACAATAATTCGTATAGACTACATCTTTGATTTGAGGAACCTGCTGCTTGATCCGCACGAAGGGTGCCTTGCCGTAGAATGTCCGGTATATTCCCATGATATCTTTTTCCGTAGCGGAGGATGTCAGGTCCGCATGAATCGTCGTATAGATTCCCCTGTTCAAAGGAACGAGGTGGGGAATGAAGGAGAACGTGACCGTCTGACCCGTCACCTTCTCAAGAATGGATTGGATTTCCGGCACGTGCTGGTGGTTGTTGATTTTATATGCTCGGATGTTTTCGTTCACTTCCGTGTAACTGAGCTCGACCGATGCGCTGCGTCCCGCCCCCGAGACGCCGGAGAGCGAATTGATGACGATACCTCTCGATGATACCACGTTGGACATTAGCGCCGGCAGAAGCGCGAGGATGGCGCTTGTCGGATAGCAGCCGGGATTCGCGACCAGGGCGGCTTTCGCGATAAGGTCGTGGTTGAGCTCGGGGAGCCCGTACACCGCCTCGCTCAATAATGCCGGGGCGACATGAGAATGTTTGTAAAATTGTTCATAGAGTTCCGCGGAAGAGAGTCGAAAATCCCCGCTGAGGTCGATCACGCGCTTGGCCGACTGCAGGAGATGCGGAACCACCTTCATCGATTCACCCGAGGGCAGAGCGACGAAGGCAACGTCGATCTCGTCGAAATGGTTGGATTCGAACGACTCAAACTCCAGGTCCACCCTGCCGGCAAAGGCGGGATAGAGGTCCTCGACCTTTTTCCCGGCGGCAGCGCCAGCAACGACTTTTTCCACGCTGACGTCGTTCCGCAGGGAAAGGATGCGAAGGAGTTCGGCGCCCGCATATCCGGATGCCCCGATGATGGTCGATCTGATCATTTTGAGTATTGTGCTAGTGTCCTGTCTCGGGAATAGTTTGATTAACTCTTGTGGCTTTGAACCCTCACCCCTTTCCCCTCTCCCGTCCTTCGACTTCGCTCAGGAGTGGAGAGGGGAATTGAAGGGGAGAGGGTAACGAGTGACATAACGATCCAAGGACTTATTAAAACTATTTGAGTGACACGATACTAGAATCGAGTTGCATAAATATACAATTTTATGTATTATTATGCAAGTCCTTTTTCGAACATTTTTCCAGTATTGCGAGAGCTGCCCTATGAAAGCCATGGATCGTGAATCGACCTATTTCTTCCACACCTATAAAAGAATTCCGCTCGAAATCGACCGGGGGGAGGGAATGTACCTCTTTTCGAAGGACGGGAAACATTATCTCGATATGTTTTCGGGTCTTGCAGTAAATGCGCTGGGATACGCGCATCCGCGGGTTCTCCGGGCAATTGAGGAACAAGCGCGCAGATATCTGCACGTCTCCAATTATTACCTGCAGGAGCCCCAGCTCCAATTGGGTGAATTACTCGTGACACAGTCCGGCTTCTCAAAGGTCTTCTTTTCCAACAGCGGTACGGAAGCAATTGAAGGAGCCATCAAGGTTTGCCGGAAATGGGGTTCAACGAGAGGTAGACGCGAGATCGTTTCGTTCACGAATGCATTTCACGGGCGAACCATGGGCGCTCTGTCGATGATGGACCGGCCAAAATACCGGAACGGGTTTGAACCATTCCTTGACGGGTTTCGCACCGTTACCTTTAATGATATCGACGAGCTTCGTCGCTCGGTGAATGAGCACACACTCGGTGTCGTCCTGGAATTTATACAGGGCGAGGGGGGAATTCGCCCCGTGACTCCGGAATTCGTTAATGAGATCAGAAACCTGAAATCGAAATTCGATTTTCTCGTCGTTGCCGATGAGATTCAATCCGGCATCGGACGCACCGGAAAGTTTTTCGGCTTCCAGCATTTTAACATTCAGCCGGACATTGTCGTGGTCGCTAAACCGATCGGCGGCGGACTTCCGCTGGGAGCGATCCTCGGAAATGAAAAAGTCGCGGCGGTGCTAGAACCCGGCCTCCACGGCACGACATTCGGAGGTAACCCGGTCGCGTGTGCCGCCGGTGTCGCCGTGCTTCAGGAGATTCTGGAGAAGGGGTTGATACAACAGGCTGAGGTCATGGGTCAATCGCTGAAATCCAAGCTCCTTCAACTGAAGAAAGAGTTTTCTTCCGTTGTGAAAGAAGTGCGCGGATTCGGCTTGATGCTGGGAATGGAACTCGACCGGGACGCCGAGCCCGTTGTCGTCGCAATGCGCGAGAAAGGAATTCTGATCAACGGCACCGACCAGACCGTTCTACGATTCCTGCCCCCCCTCATTGTTCAGGAACAGCATATTGAGGAAACCGCCAAAGCATTGCGCGGGGCGCTGTCGGGCCTGGCGTGAACGCGGCTTGCTATTTCATCAGCACCATTCTTTTGACTTCAGAACGACTGGATGTCACCATCCGGTAAAAGTACACGCCACTGCTAAGCATTTGGCTACTGACTATCACCTGATAATCGTGTCCCGGTTGAGCTATCCCGTCGAACAATCGGGCGACTTCTCGACCGAGGATGTCATAAACGATAACCGTCGCTTGTTCGCGCTTATCCACGCTGAACCTTATCGTTGTTGTAGGGTTGAACGGATTGGGATAGTTCTGCGACAAGGTATATAGGTTTGGCGCAGTTCGTTGATCCGTTACCCACGTTACTCCGCCGTTAGTTGTGCGAAGAATCGTTCCGCCGTCTCCGACGATTGTTCCATTGTTAACGTCCGTGAAATACACCGAGTAAAGGTCATTGTGTGTCGGGCTTGTCTGTTGTACCCACGTCGCCCCGCCGTCGGTTGTCCGGTAGATGATGCCGGCGAATCCGACAATAGTCGCATTGTTTGCATTGCTGAAGAAGACGGACATGAAATTCTTCTGCAGGTCAACAACCGAGGCGGTCCATGTCGTTCCGCCGTCGGTCGTGCGTGCAATCTCATTCTCTGCTGCAATCGCACCCACGAGAGAGCTGCCGAAAGCAACGCTGTTGAGGTTATGAGCTACACGACTCAACGAGTCCCAGGTCGCCCCGCCGTTAGTTGTCTTAAGAACCTTTTTGCTTCCTGCAATTGCCACTCCATTGTTTGCGTCAAAGAAATAGACTGACTGAGTGCTAACTCCGGACACTTTTGACCAGTTTGTTCCACCGTCTGTTGTTCGATAAATGCCATCTGCGCCCAGTGTCACAGCGGTGTTCGCATCGATGAGGTGGACAGCATAAATGAAATCACCCGTGACAAATAATGTATATGCCCACGAGAGGCCGCCATCGGTTGTCTTGGCGATTGTTCCCCAAGCTCCCGCTGCGAATCCAACCGAACTATTGAGAAAGGATACGGTCATGAGTGGTATCGTCTTCCCCGTGTAGATTTGTTTCCAGCTCGAGCCGCTGTTTGTTGTACGGAAGATTCCGCCACCGTATCCGACTGCCACCGCAGTGTCGTTGTCAAATGAGTAAACCGAGGTCAACAGCTCGTTCGGTCCGCGATGAGCTATGTCTGTCCATGTCACGCCGCTGTTTGTGCACCGGAGAATTGTCCCGGTGTTTCCCACGCTTATTCCAACGCTTGAGGTCGGGAAAGAAATGCCCGTGCTGGTCACTTTCGACTTTTTTGACCAACTACTGCCCCCGTCTGTTGTAAGGAAGATTCCTTCGTTGCCCGAGGTGCATCCGTTGTTTGCATCCCAGAAGGACACAGCATGGAGGTCGTCGGAAGAGAAGGCTGAAATGGTCGCCCAATTGGTGCCTCCATCCGTTGTTTTCATGACCTTGCCATAGTACCCAACGACGAATCCCGAATTGGCATCTTTGAAATAAGCTGCATAGAGAGGAACGGTCAACGATGACACCGTCAGTTTTGCCCATGTCGCTCCTCCATCTGTTGTTTTCAAAATATCACCGGCACTACCATACAGGTTTTTCCATCCTCCAACGGCGAAGCCAGTCGTCGCGTTTGCCATGAAAATACCATACAGGGCGTCACCAGTTGAATGTGTCACGGACCAAGTTGCGCCGCCGTCAGTCGTTTGCAGGATCGTTCCGCCCCCACCTGCAGCCACGCCGACTGTTGAACTGCCAAAAGAAACGGATTTGAGTGCATTTGTCGTTCCGCTGGCAATAGTGCTCCACGTGGATCCGCCGTCCGAAGACCTAAGAATGACACCGCTGTCCCCTACGGCGATTACGGTATTGGCATCGACAAAATTAATGCCGTAGAGCGTGAGGTTTGTCCCGCTTGCCTGCACCGCCCATGTTGCCCCGGTGTCCAAACTATGGAGAATCGTCCCGGCCTGTCCAACAGCCGCACCCGTAGTGGCCTTGAAAGCCACCGCTCCCAGGGTGTTGCCTGCGGGTATAGGATTTTGCCATTTCCACTCAGGCTGCGCAATACTCGACCCACGCAATGACAAGAACAAGCAAAGACTCGCAATACACAAAATGGTACCCTTTTTGAATTTCATGGTTTTTCCCCTAAAATGTTTGAATTTGGCAATGAGAACTTGGTTTCTCTCAGAACCAAATCTACACGTTTTGGCAGCCGAGTCAATACCTCAAATGCGGTATATTGAGGTTTGCGGCAATGCCCTGAGATGAGTTAGCGGAATGGAACTAGATAAGATTACGCTCGATTGCCGTTCTGACGGCGGTTGCTCGCGAGTGGACGTGCAGTTTCTTGTAGATGTTCTTGATATGCGTTCTGACCGTGTGCGGGCTGATAAACAGGCGCTTTGCTAGCGCGGTGTACGTTTCTCCCGCGACCAATCCGTGCAGTAGCTCAATTTCACGGTCGGTCAACGAGAATTGCGCCGGCTCATTCAACTGAGACTGGCCGCCCTTCTGTTGCTCACCGGAAGTCGGTTTGTGCTGAATGAATGACAAAACTTTGCGGGCAATCGCCTGCGACATTGGGGCGCCCCCCCGAAACAGCTCTTTGACGGCGTTAATAATTTCATCAGTCGAATCATCTTTGAGAAAGTATCCTGAAGCGCCGGCGCGGATGGAGTCAAATATTTTGGTTTCATCTTCAAAAACTGTTAGCATCATGATCTCGATTTCAGGAAAGATTTCTTTTATTGCTTCCGTTGTCTCGATGCCCGACATTTTAGGCAATTCGATATCCATTAAGACGATATGAGGTGTTTTGCTGGGCGGCAGTTTCTTCACCCCGTGTATGGCGGCTTCCCCGGTTGCATAAGAGCCAACGAGTTTGATGTCCTCCGAAAGAGAAAGCAGTTCGCTAAAACGCTTGCGGAAGGATGCGTTATCTTCGACTATGGCACACCGTATCTTCATGTTGACAAAAGTTATTCGCTTAGTCTGTGAATTGCAATCCCCCATTTGCGGTATTTTCTCGGAATGCTCATGCGTTATTATTCTTGTCGTCCAGAAGAGGAATCTGCACCTCAATGGTTGTTCCGTGCGATGGGGCCGATTCACACCTGAATACGCCGCCAAGATCGGCGGTGCGCTGTTCCATGTTTGCTAATCCATGCCCCATTTGTTCATCGCAAGCTGTCTTCTCAAATCCTTTGCCGTCGTCGAAAATGGTAAGCAGCAAATACTTTGATGATGTCACCGAGAGGGAAATAGAAATATTCTTGGCCTTGGCATGCCTAAAGCTGTTTGTCAATGCTTCTTGGGCAATGCGGAATAAGTTCAGCGCGTGGGCAGGAGAGAGAGTGTGCGAGGCGTCGACCTGGGCAGCGAAGTGGATCTTTGTCATTCGATGATACTTCAGCTGGCTCTTTGCATAGCGTTCAAGCTCTGCTGTGAATTTTGTGAGTTCCATTGCGCTTGAATTGAGAGCCCAGATTGTTTCACGAAGCTGGCTCATCATAAGGCGAGCATCGATTTCAAGAGAATTGAGCAACCGTTTTGTTTTCGAGTCGACAGTCTTGGTATACTTCCGCACGATATTCAGACCGGTAATGACATTCGCTAACTGAGCTCCAACATGGTCGTGCAGATCCCTGGAAATACGGTCGCGTTCGCATTGCAGGGCTCGTTGCTTTTCAAGCTGTCGGACTTGTCGTTGGAGCTTTCGTGTGGAAACGTACCGAACTACACCGCCGACAGAGACGATGAAAAGAACAACGACCAGCGTGCCGAACCACCATCGCTGCCAGAACGGCGGCTCGATAGTAATCCTGACTGAACACCCCACATCGTTCCAAACACCGTCATTGTTCGACCCTTTTACACGAAGCACGTACTCTCCAGGGTCAAGATGAGTGTAATTGATATAGCGCCTTGTCCCATTGTCGATCCACTCGCGGTCAAACCCATCGAGTTTGTGAGCATACCGGTTCCTCAATGGATCGATATAATCGAGTGCCGCAAATTCAAAGGAAATGAGGTCTTCCCAGTATTGCAGCGTGATGTGACGAATCTCCGAAATCGCCGTATCCAGTTTAACAGGTTTTCCGAACACTTTGAAATCAGTAAGAACAACCGCCGGAACATGTGGGTTATCTTTCAATTCCAATGGATGGAAAACATTGAAACCGTTCACACCCCCGAAAAGCATCGTTCCGTCTCTCGTGCGGGTGCAGGAATTGGAATTGAATTCGTCGCTCTGTAAACCGTCAGCCACAGTGTAGTTCCGAAAAAGATTTGCACGCGGATCGTACCGTGCAATGCCCTTGTTGGTACTTACCCAGAGGTGTCCCTGCTCGTCTTCCAGAATACCATACACCTCATTACTGGGCAATCCGTCAGTTTCTGATACGTGGACAAAGTGCTGAGCAGTACGACTGAATTTGTTGAGTCCCCCCCCAAATGTTCCGACCCACAGTGTGCCGGATGCATCCTCATAAACACTCCTGACGTCGTTGTTACTCAGACTATGAGGATTTGACGGTTCATTCTTGAAACTTGTAACTTTTGAGGTCGTCGGGTCGAACCTGTCCAAACCGCCGTCGTGGGTTCCCACCCATAATATGCCCGACCTATCCCGGTAAATCAAATTGATTCTCATGTCGCTTATGCTGTTCAGGTTCGATGGATCATGCGGATGATGGGTAAATACTCCAGTCGATGGGTCGAATTTCTCCAGTCCGGCTTCTGCAGTGCCGATCCAAAGCGCCCCGCCTTTGTCAAGAGATAATGATAGAATGAAATCGTTGCTGAGGCTTGTAGCTGAGGAAACAGAATGCCGGAAACGAGTAAAACGTTGTGTCCGCGGATTAAACCTGTTCAACCCGCCACCGTGCGTTCCGATCCACAACACACCGGTCGAGTCTTCACAAATTGCCCTCACGTCGTTGTGGCTGATGCTGAATTGATCTCCGGTCTTGTTGATGTAATGTGTGAATTGCTGCCTGGCTCGGTCGAATTTTGTTAACCCGCCACCCAGCGTGCCAATCCAAATGAAGCCATGTCGGTCCTCGACGATAGGAAATACAAAATCATTGCTCAGACTATTGCGGTCACCGGGAATATTCTTGTAATGCTTGAATTTCTTCCTCTCAGTTATAACTTTATTAATGCCCCCCCCATACGTACCGACCCAAATTGTGCCCGACCTGTCACGATAGATCGCGCTAACGTTGTTGTTGCTCAGACTCGTTGGGTTTTTGGGTTCGTTGCGGAAATGGTGGAATGTCTCTGTGTTCTTATCGAAAACATCCAAGCCGTCTCGTGTCCCGAGCCACAGGTACCCGGCATCATCTTCGAAGATGGTATAGACAATATCGTTCGCGAGGCTATTCGGGTTGCTGGAATGATGTCTGTAGTGTCTGAAAGTGCCGGTTGCACGGTTGAGTCTGTCGAGTCCTCCTCCGTATGTTGCTATCCAGACGGTGCCGGATCTATCTTCGTAGATTGCATTGATGTTGCCGCTGCTTAGACTCCTGTGACTCTTGGGGTCCGGGAGAAATCGCGTGAACGTTTTTGTGGCCGGTTCGAAAACGTTTAGTGCATCTATTGTTCCAGCCCACACTGCGCCATCTCTCATCAATGTCAGACAGGTCACCCAGTTCGAACTGATACTGTGTGGATCGGCAGTTTCGTGGAAGTAATGTACCGTTTTCCCGGTTTTCCTGTCGAAAACGTTCAACCCATTTTGGGTTGCTAACCATAGCATTCCCTCATGGTCTTCAAATTCGACAGTGACAAAGTCCGTGCTGAGGGAATGAGCGTCTGTGGAGTCATGCCGGAATTGTTCAAATTTTTCCGTTGAGGGATCGAATCGAACCAGTCCGCCGCCGTTCGTGCCCAACCAGATAATGCCGTTCTCATCTTCGAGGATTGAGCTTGTCCAATTGACGGAAAGGGACGTCGTGTCCGCTGGATCATGTCTGAAAACCCTGCAAGAATACCCGTCGTACCGATTAAGCCCGTCGCCGGTACTTACCCAGATAAATCCCCGCCTGTCTTGGATAATTCCAGTGACAGAACTATGAGATAGGCCATGCTCAGTAGAGATGTGCTCAAATCTGATGTCGGGCGGCTGTGCAAGGAGAATGAATGGGAACAGTACTGCTGACACCAAATGGGCAGCAAATACTAAGCAGTTGTTACGTCGTTGCGGGGTGACAAGATCTTGGGGCACGAACACGACTGGGCACAATATTACTTCAAAAGGAGCATTTTCTTCATTGCTGAAAAACTCCCGGCGGTCAATCTGTAGAAATATACGCCGCTCGGCAGGTTACTTCCGTCGAAGCTCACCGATCTGTATCCCGCTTCCTGCATTCCGTTCACGAGCGTCATTACTTCCTGTCCGAGCACGCTGTAAATTTTGAGCGAAACGTAATTGTCACTCGGCAATTGATAATTGACAATTGTTACGGGATTAAAGGGATTCGGGAAGTTCTGCTCAAGCGCAAAAACCTTCGGCACCTCCGATATGCCGTTGACAACCAGAGCAATCTGTGCCTTTGCGTCTCCGACCGATGTGACCCCGTCTGCAGTCAGTGGAATCTCTTTTGTTCCGACTCTCAGCATTGCCTGGAGCGGAGATTGTTGTTCCCACCTGATGGTGATCGGATATGCAGCCGACGAAATGAGAATCGGGAATTCTTTCAACTGCCCGTACTCTACAACCTCGAACAGGCGATTGGACGCAAACCGTGCATCAAACAGGCCGGAAGGAGCTGCAGGCGGCATCTCATACTCGCCCACGTCGGGTTTGTCGGTGGAAACCTTCCCGAAGTACAGAGTCTGCTCATTTCCCGAGTTGTCCCGGATGATGATTCTGTCGGTACCAGGATTTTCCTTGAAAAGGCCGGATGCCCGCATCGATGAGGAGAAAGAACTGTCCTCATAGAGTTGTCCGTCGGATGTGACTTTCACCCAGTACCCTTTTCCCGGCTGGATCGTATCAGCGATAAAGTATCCGTGATGGTATCCAAAGAATGAAGACCGTATCGATGTGCCGACAGAAACGACAGAGGATGAGGGAATCCCTTTCGAGATCGAACCGACTATGTTCCACCGTGCTTTCACGTCAATCGCTAACGCATAACGAGGCAGCCCGGAAAGACTGATACTCTGGTCGCTGTCGAACTTCAACCAGTAACCCCGTCCGGATTCCAGCGAGTCCGTCGACACATAACCTGAACCGCTGTTGAAAAGATAGGCCGTGGAAATTGCTGTCGGAAACAACATACTTCGCCGGGGATCGTTTTGCTTGAGCGGTACGGATATGATATTCCAGTCTTTCGAAACACTGAATGTCGATCTCGGCATGAGGCCGGAACCGGACAAAAATACGCGGTATGGCGGGTCGGTGCTGTTGTACGAGAAAAGCGCATACCCGGATGTCGTCCTGACGGCTGCCGGACTGAATGCGATGTAAAACTTCTGACTCGTCCAAGGACCCACTGTCGCCATCGGGGGTAGTATTCTAAAATCCGCAGAGTCCGATGAAACCGAAGTGATATTCAGCGTCCCTTCCGATTCATTCATTATTGTCACACTGTCGGTTGCAGTGGCCCCGACATTCACTCCGGGGAAATCGATGTACGCAACAGAGCCCGTCAGGAAGCTCGATGTATTCTTCAGTATCCGGTTATTAGGGTCGACCTGAGGAGTGACGCCGGCCGGAATCGCAATTTTGCCGGAGCCATCAGAAATATTCACCCTGACTATCGTCCCGCCCATATTCACTTCCACCGGCATAGGGAAGGGGATATCGTTTTGAACCGTCCATCTCAAATAGAGTGTATCGTTGATGATTCCCGAATGGAGCATGGGAAGTGCCGCTTGACGGAAATAGGCCTCAAAAAACCAGTCCAGCGTCGTCCCCGACACTTCCTCGGCAATCTGAAGGAAATCATCCGTCGTAGCCAGCCGGCATTGTCTGCCGTCTGTCACACGTTCCATTGCGGTATCGGGATATGCCCACCGGTGGAGAAGCGTGAAAAACGTCGAATCGCCCAGCAGATACCTGAGTGTGTGCACTATCCATGCGGCCTTGTAGTACACATCATTGGTACTGAAAGCCTGAGAGGCCGTCAGGGCCGCACGTGGGGCAACTGGCTGCGAGTTGGAGAAATAGGTCAACCCGGCCATGTAATTTCTGTACGATTGTGCGCCGTGCAGGTACTCGGCATACAGGGCTTCCATGTACGTGGCAAGGCCTTCGTGGATCCACACATCGCTCCAGTCTTTTGCCGTGACGAGATTTCCCCACCATTCATGGGCGAACTCGTGAAGATGAATGTAATCGAAGCCGTACGAGTTAAAATGGAAATTGTTCCCATAAGCGATGATGGTCTGGTGCTCCATTCCCCAGTACGGCGCCTCCGCGATCCCGTATTTATCGGCTCTGAACGGAAACGGACCGCATTTCTCCTCGAGAAACCTCACGTCTCTCAAGAACAATGGGATGTAGGCCCTGGCAGTATCTACTGACCCCGTAAGGAACCAGTATTCGGATGGAACAGTATCCCCCGTCACACTGGTATAGCTCACCGGTATTCGTACATAGTCTCCAAGGTAAAATGTCACGTCATAATTATTGATCGGAGTCGAGACAAACCACTTATAGGTTTTCGTGCCGTCAAGGTTGCTGACGGTGTCGACAAGCTTGCCATTAGAGACACAGACCAGGTCCGAAGGCACTCTGAAACTTAATGAAACTGAATCGGGTTCATCGGAGGGATGGTCTTTGCACGGCCACCAGGCATCTCCCCCTTCCATTTCACAAGCAACCCCGTCCCACGGCTTTGCCCCGGCACTTGTCGACCATACAAAGCCGTCATCCCACGGTGGATCTGTCGACACTTTGGGCTGGCCGTGATAGTACGTTTCAACCACGACCGTGTCCCCTGCACCGACTGTGTGAGGGAGAACCGCCCATATCCTGCCGCCTATACGCTGAAACGACAGTCCAGTATCGTTGGTGCTTTTCCATTTCATTGAATCGACGATGAAATTTGAATTCAGGTCGAGGACGAACTGACTGAGCGTATCCTGCGTCACCGCCCTGACCCCTGCAAATCCGGAAATGGATCTTGTCGAGGGATCTATTTTCAGGTTGAGATAGTAGAACTTTACATCGTAGGCAGCCTGCTCGCGTATGAGCACACCGCCTGAGTCTGCAAATGCAACGAATGATACAAGAAGAAAAAGGAACGTGCCGGATAAGAGACGATTCATGGTGACCTTACAAGGTTCGATTCATTAGATTCGTGCGCGAGTGTATGTTCAGTAATCGAGTTCTTTCACTCGAGCGCGTTTTTGTGATTCTTCTCCAAAAAACACAAGACCCCGCTTTCATTCTCTCAAACATTTTGAAAAGAACAAAAGCAGGGTACAGAAAAACCCTGAATCAATCACAAGATACTGCCGTATCTTCACAAAAACAAATGCTGCCAAGAACGATACCCTTTCCCCCCGGATTGAAGGATTCCGTTGAAGAAACTGTGAAAGCATTGCTTCGGGGGCCTGTCGGCCTTGGTGTAACCTCTTCTTACTTCAAAAGAAGCATCTTCTTCATCGCTGAAAAACTTCCGGCACCCATTCTGTAGAAGTATACACCGCTCGGCAAGTTACTTCCATCGAAGCTCACCGACCTGTATCCCGCTTCCTGCATCCCGCTCACGAGCGTCGCCACTTCCTGTCCCAGCACATTGTAAACTTTCAGCGTTATGTAATTGTCAATCGGCAATTGAAAATTTATAGTTGTTACGGAGTTAAAGGGATTGGGATAATTCTGATCAAGGGCGAATTCCTTCGGCACCGCTGTAATGCCGGCCGATTCGGCTTTCAGGCGCAGTCCCGCCGCCCCGTTGGCTATCACCATGGAGCCGTTGCTTCCGAGTGCTTTCGATTGGTTTCCGGCGAGGAATTCATATTTCACCCCGGCATTCTCGCTCAATCGCCACGATATTCTGAGGGGATAGACAACTCCTTGCGTTGTAATCGGAAATTCCGAGACTGCCTTCCGGTTTCGGGGAACAATTTCTTCATATCGTTGAGACGCGAACCGGACGTCAAATATCTCCACGGGCGGCAGGGGCGGCGCATCGAATTTCGACAAAGAGGAACTATCCTCATCGCACGCTCCAAAATAGACGCTCTGTCGATGACCGGCCTGGTCCTCGAAGACCAGAGAATTCAAGCCCGGAAGCAGTTCTTTGACGGAAAACTTCGAGGCGGCCTTCGAAAGACCCGCCGATACAGCCCTGATGAGTTTCCCTTGTGAGCGTGCTTTTACCCAGTACCCCCGCATTGGAAAAAGTGAATCTGCGAACGCGTAGGATCCATGATATCCATAGAAGGCTGATGCAACTGTCCCGGCGGGGTCTTCTGTCATTGAGCCCACGCCGACCGGAGATGAAAGCGAACCGATAATATTCCAGCCCGAATTCAGGACAAGCGTATCGGACAAATGGGGACTGCCCATCATCGTAAGGGTAGAATCACCCTTGAACTTGAGCCAGTATCCGACACCGTTAGACACCGTATCGCCGGCTACGTAACGGCCATGGTACGCAAATACATTCGAAGAACAGCCGGGAAATACCGTTGACCGGTACACATTGGTAACGGCGATCGGCACCGAAACAAGATTCCAGCCTTTCGAAATTGAATCTGCAACGACGAAACATCTGGTCGATTGCGCCGCCTCAGTGCTCCATGCTGTTTCGACACTGTCGGCATTGCGCGCTTTCACGTGGAACAGGTACCGTGTGCATGCCGGCAGGCCGGTGACGCCGGTTCCCAGCGAGTCGCCCCATCCGCCGTACGTCCGCCAGACTGCCGCCGCACCAAGAGTGCCGTCGGCCTGGACATAGAGAGTCGCGGAATCAGCGGCTACCCGAAGAACAAATTCTGTCGATCCCGGATTACGAGAAGGGTCGATCGTCACATTGACCGACGAGTAATCCCCGGATGTGAGAGCTGCCAGCGCTGGGACATTTGCCAATGTGGCAACGCCGAGGGATACAAAATTCCCGTCGCCGAGAACGTTAAACGGCAGGACTCTATAATAGTATCGCTGATTGACACTCAATCCGGTATCCACAAATCCAACAGAATTGACCGGGAGGTCATTTCCGACTTGAACGAACGGTCCGGCGGAGGACGTCGACCGCAGTACTCGATAGCCATCTTCATTGTCCGCATTATCACTCCATGTCAAGTGGAGAGTTGTAGGAGTAACAGTCGATGGAATAAGAGCCGTCGGCGGTGCAAGAAGATATGCGGTTGAGAAATTGGAAATCGCATTTGAAGCGACAGTCGAACCATGGGGGTTCCTGGCTACGACCTTCCAGTAGTATGCGGTCCCGGGAGCAAGTCCACTGAACGGGTGAGACGTAGCGCTACTACCGGAATTTATCAGGTTCACAGGAGGATTGAGCGTGTCCAGGAGGACATCATACGAATCGGCGCTGTCGGAAGAACTCCACGAAAGCGTCCCCGAAAGCGGTAGGCCACTCGCGCCATTCGAAGGAGCGACGAGCAGAAAAGGGCCGGGCGCGTTAAAAGCTGTCGTTACGAAACTCGACGGCGCACCTGTTGAAACCGTTGTCCCGCCGGCATTCTTGGCCATTACTTTCCAGAAATAGCTTGTCGATTTGAGCAACCCACCGTAGCTGTATGTTGTCCCGGTTTGATTTGTGCTGACAACGGTCGACGGAGGATTCATCGTATCCAGGTAAACGTCATAGGTCACTGCATTCGCAGACGACTGCCACGTCAATGTTCCCGAGATTGGCTGATCGGTCGCTTCATTTAATGGTGAGACTATCCCGAATGAACCGGGCGCTGCCACGATCGTAACGAAGCTCCACGGTGAACCGGTCGCGTCGACTGAGCCGCTGGAGTTCCTGGCAACTATCTTCCAGTAGTAGGTAGTGTTGTTGAGAAGTGACGCATACGCATACGTGGTATCGGTCTGGGCGGCGCTTACTTTCGTTGTCGGTGGATTCGATGTGCCGAGATAAACATCGTAGGAGGTCGCACCCGATGAAGAATGCCAGCTCAACACCCCGCTGACCGCCTGGTTTGATGCAGTATTAACTGGAGAAATCTGGACAAACGATCCCGGAAGCGATGTATTGGAGAATTGGAAATCACAAATAACCGGCAAGTGATCTGACGCATAGTAGAGACCATTGGCAACGCTGTCCGGAACCGCGGTGTTCGGAAGGTGATTGATATTGTCATTCAAATGATTACCATCGTTTCCATAGGCTTTATAACTCGAAACAATAGTATTGTTATCCAGCGACGAGTAGGATGTAAGGATGAAATCAAACCGATCATCCAGTCCACCTGACGCACCACCACCAAATTGCGTAAGGCGAGGTGATTGTGTATGATAAGGTGCGTATGCGGCGTTATCGTGCCAGTCACCGACCTGGTTGATAGGATCTTTCAGCCGTCCGTTATTATTCGTCTCGCTCTCGGTCAGTTTGGTGAATCCCGGTTCGGTGCTGCTCTTGTAGAAGTTGAAGTCCCCCATGACCATGAATTTCGTGCCAACGGGCAGATTATTGAGCGTGTCTCTTATTGCGGTTGCCTCCGCGAGCCGGTTCGATTCGTAACCCTCACTCGCCTTTAAGTGGACTGCGTACAGACGCATCGTGTCTCCGGTGGCATTATCCTTGACCATATACACGCCGACGGGTCGGAGATTGTCCTCCATCATAAAGTAGCTCGCGCTCAGAAATGTAACTTCGGACGATTTGTAAAAAATATGAGGGTCTGTGTCCGTTCCCTGATGATGGAACGGTATTGTCGAGTACAAACCCGACTGGTAGTAATTCAAAACATTGTTTAAGAAAGTATCGACTCCGGTCTGGCTTGTCATCTCCTCTACGACGATGACATCCGGTTTGGATGAATGCAGAACAGCCCGGAAATAAGGATTCCTCGTTGATGCGGTCGAACCTGGATAATTGAGGAGATTGTAATCCATGATACGGAGCGTGTCAGACTGTCCGGTCGTACCGGCAAGGAGAAGAGATGGGGCACAAATATGCAATGCTCCCCACACGCAGGTGAGTGCGAGGAGGCTCGGGAGGCGGCGTTTTATCAATCTAGTTTGTCGGTATCTCTAAGAATTTTTCAAGATGTGCTTTTTAAAGATACCTAATTCTCGAGCTAGAATCAACGGGGGTGTGATAGAAATCTCATGTTTTTTTCGCTTGAGTTTGTCACAAATACGATTTTTCGCTATACTTGGGTCATCGAGCGATGAAGCAGGACAAGCAGCACGAATATTGGATGGACCTCGCGCTGAAAGAAGCGCAGTCCGCGCTTAACCGGAATGAGGTTCCAGTGGGCGCCCTGATCGTCCACAACGGAAATGTGATCGGAAAGGGTTCGAACCAAATCGAGCTCTTGCAGGACCCGACGGCGCACGCCGAGATCATTGCAATCACCGCGGCGGCATCTCATTTGGGAAACCGCCGATTGGAGAACTGTACGATGTACGTAACGCTGGAGCCCTGCCCGATGTGTGCCGGTGCGATTGTGATGGCCCGAATCCCGCTGCTCGTTTTCGGCGCCTACGACTCCAAGGCCGGAGCCGTGACGTCACTGTACACAATTACGAACGACACGCGACTGAACCACCGTGTACACGCAATCGGCGGGGTACTGGAAGAGAAATGCGGAGAGTTGTTGAAGGAGTTCTTTCTGAAAACACGGTCGAGGGGCGATTGGACACCGTTCGGCTAAGCGTCCCCCACCTCCTCTGCAAGGAGCGTCTTGATGCCCTTACTCGTTCCCAAGCTCCCGCTTGGAAACGGACCCAGCCTCAACTTACCTGGAGCTTTTCTGCGCGGGAATGTACCCTCTTCGAACTCACCCTATAGTCCCTCTCTAAAATTAGAGAGGGACGTTGGCTACGAAAGCGCTTCCCCTTCTCTACTTGTAGAGAAGTCGAAGATCCCGCCTTGGCGGTGAGGGGCAGGGGATGAGTTCGGAGTGGGCTGGGAAGCCGAACCGAGCAATGTCACCGCAGATCCCTCCCCGCTGGCACGCCGAGAGCATTCCCAAATGGAATTTGGGAACGAGCCGCGGTGCCGGCTCCCGACTCAACCCGCTTGGAGCTTCTCCGCCTTGTCGGCTACTTTCAGTTGCTCAATGATATCGTCCAGTTTCCCGTCAATGATCTCGGCGAGATTGTAGAGCGTCAATCCAATGCGGTGGTCTGTCAGACGGTTCTGCGGAAAATTGTACGTGCGGATCTTTTCGCTCCGGTCGCCGCCGCCGACCATCGATCGCCGCTGCGCTGTGATCGAGGCGGTTTGCTCGTTCAATTTCACCTCATAGAGTTTTGCCCTCAGCATTTTCATCGCGCGCTCTTTGTTCTGGAACTGCGAGCGCTCCTGCTGGCAGGCCACCACGATGCCCGTCGGCTTGTGCGTGATCCGCACGGCCGTTTCAACCTTATTGACGTTCTGTCCGCCTTTGCCCCCGGCGCGGTACGTCGTAACGTCGAGGTCGGCAGGGTTCACCTCAACTTCCACATCTTCCACTTCCGGCAGCACGGCAACCGTCGCCGCCGAGGTATGGACACGGCCCTGCGCCTCCGTCTCCGGCACCCGCTGGACACGATGCACGCCGCTTTCAAACTTGAGCGTCCCGAACGCGTGTTTCCCCCGCAACGTAAAGATCACTTCTTTGAACCCCCCGATCCCCGTATCGTTCCAGTCCATGAGCTCCACTTTCCAGCCCGCGCGCTCGGCGTAGCGGGTGTACATGCGGTACAGATCGGCGGCAAAAAGGGCGGCTTCCTCGCCCCCCGTGCCCGCGCGAATCTCCATGATGCAATCCTTGTCATCGAGCGGGTCTTTCGGAATCAGCAAATTCTTCAGCTCGTCTTCGAGACGAATGAGCTTTTGTCGTGCCTCCGGGAGTTCTTCATTTGCGAGTGCGCGCATTTCAATATCGTCGGATTTCTCGGCAAGGTGCAGGAGGTTTTCTCCGTCCTCTCTTGCTTTCTTATACGATTGATACGCCTGAACGATGGGGGAAAGGTCGCTGTGCTCTTTACTGAGCTCGCGGTACCGGTCTTGATTATTGATAACCGCCGGATCGGATAAAAGCTGGGTCAGTTCGTCGTATCGCGCGACGATTTTTTCAAGTCGGTCAAACATGCGTTAGTTAGTGATGTTGCGCAAGCCCATCATTGTTAGTGAAAAATCTTAAATCCGAATATCTAAACCCTAAACAAATCCCAAATCTCAATACATAAATTCTAAACAAGCACCAGCATCTAAGCCAAGACATCTGAGAAATCAAGAACGTTTGCCGTTCTAATTGGTGTTTTGATTTTGGGATTTTGAACTTAGATTTTGTCCCGCTTCTGGATTCCGCTGGGTAGCGGGATTCTGAGAGGCGGAATTTAAGATTTCGGATTTCGAGCTTAGAACTTGTCTGTGATTAGTATTCTGGATTTAGGACATCAAGAATAGTTTTGCCCAAAGTAAGTTAGTTCCGAGGAACCCGCCGAAGCTCGGTTGGGGCAAGGAAAGCCGGTCAAGCTCAGACGGATGTTGAATAAAGGTAAGCGGCTTCTCACTCAGTTGAATTTCCTCGACGCCTAACGCACACTTCAAAGCCACGAGCGCAACCTCGATCTGGGGTTTTTGCGGTTCCTGCGTCGTGATGCGTTGGAGCCAGAGTCCCGGTGCAACGAGGGCCCTTCCCAGCGCCGTCGCGGTTCGCGTCGCCGACCAGCGGATGAACTCGTAGGCGATGCCGCCGACCACCGGGATAAAGGCAAGGTGCCAGATAAGACGGATGGGAAGCGAAATCTTTCCTAGCCACATGATAATGAGGGAATCCAGAACGCTGAACATCAGCATCGCCGTCACCATAACGATGAGGATGAAGCCCGTCCCGCAGCGCGGATGAAACCGGGTAAACCGGAGAGCCGATTCGGCGGTCAGGTCCGCCTGCGATTCAAACGTGAAAACCGCCTTGTGCTCCGCGCCGTGGTACTCGAACAGCCGCTTCACATCCTTCATCATCGCGATCACGCCGAGGTACACGAGCAGGATGGATATGCGAATACCTCCCGCAATGAGATTAAACCAGAATGCATCCTGTTCAACGTTGAACAGTTTCGTTGTGATAACAATCGGCGTGACGAAGAAAATTGCCACCGCGACCACCAGCGAGAACAGTACTGTCAGCGCCAAACGGACGTTTGACGGTTTCCTCTCTTTCTCGATGGGTTTCCCGTTGCCTTTTGCACGCTTTTCAGCCTCAACATCCTGCATAGCTACTTCGGCTGAAAAATTGAGCGTCTCGATGCCAATGAACAACATTTCGATAAGTCCGGCGGCGCCGCGAAGGATGGGGAGTTTGAACAGCTTGTTCTTCTCCGCCAGCGAAATGTACGGCTGCTGTTTGACCACGATGTCACCATTCGACCGGCGGACCGCCGTGGCAATCCTCCCCGGCGCTCGCATCATCACACCTTCGATGACCGCCTGCCCGCCAACGGCCAGCGGTTTGTTTGGGTCGAAACGTATTGGTTGATTATTATCCGGCAAATCTAAAATCCTTTTTGTTAATTTAATGTACAAATTTTTCGCGCGATTTGCTAAGGGAAGGAGTGAAAGAAAACGTGGACTGACAGAGGTAATAACGAGCCTCCCTGCCTCCTCGTTCAGATTCGACTGGCAAAACGCAGGTATGGTTCTTCAAATTGCAGAGTGATCACGCTTGAGTATTCGCTATGATTCGAAGTCAAAGTATCTCTCCCCCATACGAATGTCTTAAGAGAGTAATATTTTTCCGCACTCTTCTTCCCGGAGCGACAATCACAGACAAATTCAGGCATGAAGCATATCGTAACATCACTGATGCTCTCGAAGTCTTTTCGAATGGTCTTGTCAGGCTTTACCTGGTCGATGCCACCTTTCTTGTACGGGATGGCTTGCACAACAACCGGAATGTTCAGCTCTTGAGCCAAGTTTTTGAGTTGCTGCGCAATCTTCTTTTCATTCAGAAAAAATTCTATCAGCTCGGCGCCGTCAAGAATGAGAATCTCTGGAGGAGATTTTCGGGCTAACGCGACATATTCCTTCCATCCGAGATTGCTGGGATTCCCGATATCTACATCGGGCAACCGAAGCGATCCCTCCACGACCAGCTCATCGTGGAACTCTTTGCGTTGTTGGGGCTTCAAAGTCTCGAGTTTCCGATTGAAATAGTCGTAGAAGTTCGACTGGGTGTAGATGTAATCGACTTTCTTCTTTCTACAGGCGTTGTAGATAGCCATGTCGAATAAGAAAAACATGTTGATATGGTTCAACGGTCCATGAACAGCAACCAATTGCCCTGGAAGGAATCCCTTCGTAGTCTCATCGATTGCCCGGACTCCGCTGCTGAATCCCTTGATTTCAGGCATGGGACTGACGTCAAACCAATCGAATATCTCGAAGTGAGGCACTTCTTGCTGTTGTACGTTCTCGGGTTCAGTCCGAGCGACCAAGCTTCCCGCGATAGGAGCCACAACGGTTGCTTGTACGACGGATTTTAGAAAGTTTCGGCGTTTCATAATTCTCTCCAGAAGGTAATTCGTACAACAATGAGCAGGTATTTGAATGTCGGCAAGAAAAGTACGCGGGGCCAAAGGAAGGGATAAAGTAATAACATGATCAATGATACGAAGGCTTGAGAAGAAAGTCGTATCATTGGGTGATAATTTCCGACTATTTTAAATCGTTGCGCTCTTTACTGAGTTGTTGCTTTTCTATATTCCTTCAAGATGTTCGCCGCCAACTTCCTGATTCGATTTCTCAACTCCACGGGTTGGACAACTCTTACCCCATTGCCCCAACTCATTACCCACCCAATGATTTCATCGAGGTCGCCGATTTGCATTCTAAGAAGAATATCTCTGTTCTTTTGTGTTTCTATGATTTGTGTTTCACTCCACACACGATTCTCGATTGCGGTAGCTGCGTTCTTGCTAAAATGCAACTCCACGGTGACGGGTTGGTCAGTCTTAAAAAGATCGAAAGAGTATTGAAAAAGCTTCTGAAGGTCAAAGTTTGCGTCCCTCTTGAAAACTGTTGAAGTTACCTTGATTTGAGTGATGTTATCAACGATAAACTGTTTGTATATCCCATCCGATTTGCCGATCAACCGCCAATCCCTCGTCGTTGGGAATAACTGATACGGCTGTAATCTTCGCATGACAGTTTTGCCGTCGTAGACTCTGAGATACCGAATTTCAATCTCCTGACGCCACTCGATTGCGTTCACAAGTGATACGAATGTTGTGAGTGACTTTTCTTTCAGTCTTTTTATTGACAACGGAATATTCTTTGGAAACCCGAGCGCTTCGGCAGACAGCGGCAGATAGACGGACAGCAGCTTCTCATAATTCTCCTTCGTAAGTGGCTTGAAGAGCTTTAAGCAATTGTTTGCGCTGTGGATTAGAAATCCCATGCCTCTCAGCGAGCTTAAATCCCTCTGGATTGTGGCGATCTCTACCTGAAATCGCTCACACAAATCCCTCACCGAATAGCGCGCAGGGGATTGCTCAATAAGCGAGAGCATTTCGATTTGGCGTTTCAGTTTTGTGGATGACAAGTCTATTTCTTCCTTTTCGTGTAACTGAATGTAAAGAGCAAAATTTCTATTTCCAATCTATTTGTTGGTGAAAACGATCAAGTGTATTTCACAGCGCAACGTATTTTGCTTTCGGCTATGATTTGGGTATTTTTTGGTCAAGTTCCATGTTTTCATCTTATCAATATGTATATGAACGACAAAATAGCAGAATATAACAAACTTGTCGCTTGTAGAAAGTTGTGCAGGAAATGCCGAAGAAATCAAGATGCCATTTATCCCAAGGATAAACTTGATAAACCGGACTTGATCAATCCTAACGAAGTTAAAGAAGTGGCAGATACGAATGATCTGTCTAAATGGTCAGAATGGCATGGGAATCTCGACGCACGTATCCTACTAATCGCTCAAGATTTCTTTAATCTAGAGAACTATCGGATTTGCAACGGAGAAATAGAATCAGAGGGGGTTCCTTTAGCACGTACAAACCGAAATCTCATTGCATTATTTAAGGAGTTAGGGGTCGATATAGGAACCCCGAGAAAACACGACGCTAGGCAAGGAGTATTCTTTACAAACGCAGTATTATGCCTGAAGCAAGGTTCAAAAGATGAGGGAATTGACCGAGACTATTTTAGAAACTGTGGTGCAAGTTTCTTATGTCCACTAATTAAGATCATCAAACCTAAGATTGTCATAACGCTAGGTCGTCACGCACTTGACAGTGTCATGGTAGCTTTTGAGCAGCCATTCAACGGGAACTCGAAAATGTACGAGTTGGTAGAAGAAAACACACCCAAAGACTTACCCAACGGCACAAAACTATTCCCATTTTATCACTGCAGCCCACACGTTACTGCCAGATGGAGAACATTAAAGCAACAAATGGAAGATTGGAAAAAGGTTTTACCCTATCTATGAAAACCCATAGAATTATCATTCAATGATGCAACTTTTTGCCGTCTCGCGCGTTGTAATAGCAATTACTGAACATACTCATGCGAGAAATTCGAAGAGGTTACCACGATGAAAGTCCATAGAGAGTTGCAGGAAATAGCAGCCCAGGCAAATGTGAGTTACAAAGAAGAAGAGTTAGACCGTTATCAGCACCAGTTTGTAAAAGCCTATCTGTACAACCTCTTTGCCGGCACGCTGGCACATCCGAGCATGGACGTTATACGGATGCTGGGAAGACATTCACAACGTAGTCCGAAGCTGGCACCTTTGACGGTCAACGAAACGGAGGACGGTAAGAGTGTCGTTGTAATAGACGACGCTGTCGAGGCAACCCTGATCTACAAGGAGAGCGCCTACGAGATCACGGCCTACCGGGAAATTGATAATTGGTCTAGAAGGCATTATCTCATTTCCGCGCTCGGCTTGGATACAAATGCAAATGCCCCTGGAGCACTTTTGAAAACCTTATGGAAGGAAGCCTTACTCCATTCTGCTTATCGTAATTCGTGCCTGGAGGTAGTGCCTCTGGAAGAAGGAAGAGACCTCCACGTTGAAGTCAGACCGACGCAGCTTGAGCAAACCACCCTCGCCGACGTATTTCTGTCGGATACAATCGCGGAATCGCTGCGTTTCTTTGTCGATTGCATCCAGAGCTTCGATGCGCTCCATCAACCGATCAGATATCTGCTTTCCGGAAAGCCGGGTACGGGCAAGACAAAGATCATTCGTGCGGTTGCAAACGAAACAAAAGGAAAAGCGACCTTCATTTTGACGAACGGTTCTGATGAACGCCTTGACAGTGTGTTCACTTTTGCAGAGATCTTTTCGCCCGCGGTCGTTTGCATTGACGATGTGGATCTACTCATCGGCAACCGGGAACTTGGCGAACGAGAAAAGTCGTTGGGAAAATTTCTCCAGCGGCTGGACGGGTTTATTGACTCCGGCGTTTTTGTTCTTGCCACTACGAACGACAAGTTGTTTGTCGATATGGCGGCAAGCCGCCCCGGTCGATTCGATATGGTTCTCGATATTAACCCGATAGAGGCCAAGCACTACCTGAGCCTGATCCGTAGCAAGACGGATTCCGAGGCGACGATCGCGCTCTTTGATGAACATGTCCTGGAGGTTTTGGAGGCTCGCAAAGTGACAGGGGCATTCTTAACTACCTTGCTGAAGCATCTCGAACTCACCACCAGGATGGGAAAAAGAAGCCTGGACACAAGTCATGTGTTAAAACTGATCGATCACATGAACACCAGTTTCTACAAGAACCCTGAGGCAATAGAAGACAAAATAGGATTCATAAACTGAACTTTGAGGAGCATACGAGACCGGGGAATCTGAAAGGGTTCCTGCACTTCGGATACAAAACGGTGATTTCCCAAATTTCTGATGGAAAAAAGCTGGTTGATGCGGCTAAAGACCTGAGTTGGGCTTTTCCGGCAGGGAGAAAAATGTGAAATCCAGCCAACGAGAATTGGCTTCACGAATCAAAGCCGTTGACTTTCGCCCTGGGGAGTAGTACATTATCCGGGGACAAAATCAGTCACAGTGCGAATTCAGAACGAAAGGGAACTTCCCATGTCAAAAGAAGAAAAGATTAGAGAACTTAAAACATTGGGCCGGCTAAGGCAATCGAAAAAGTATAAAAACTACAATAATATATCGGATTACCCGCGTGGCGAGGAGTATGATACTCAGTTTGTTTCTCCTTACACAAAATCGGCCCAAAATGTAAATTCACATATAGCATTTGTTTTGCAGGATTGGTCGTCCAATGAATCCCTGAATAATCCCTTCAACCCTAAGATGGCTGAACTTGGATATGACCCATCTACGCCAACAAATACGAACTTGATAAAACTGCTTCGTCAAGTCTACGGGTTAGACTTACATGAAGTTTTTATTACGAACCTTTTTCCTTACATCAAGAAAGGCTCGATGAGTGCTCGGATTCCCCAAAAAGACCTCGATAAAGCATTCGAAGAGTTCTGTAAAAGTCAAATAAACATTGTGAGGCCAAAACTTGTGGTTTGCCTTGGCAAGCAAGTCTATCACACTTTCTTCAAAAATAACTCACAGAAAGGAAGGTATTCTGTTGGCCACTATTTCATCCCCGAAGGTTATAGTTACACTGCCTATTATCAGTGTCATCCAACAAATCGGGGTGTCAACAGCCGGGGTGGTCTTAAGAATGTAATGAAGGACTGGAGAAAGATGAAGAAGATGTTTCCCAACTCTTGAAGCTGGATTCTGCGTGCAAGCATCACATCATCATTTCCACACTTTGACGGATTAGTGGTCGTATGGCCTGCGATGATGGGTGCGGAACGAATCTCTCAAATCGTTCCCGCTCCCCTACCGCGATATCCTCCTTAATTCCCCGAGCACATCGACCATTGCCTGCGTATCAAGCTTGCAGTACACTTCCAATTGTTTAAATACTTTCTGTTTATCCTCCGGATCGATATCGGTCCCAAACGTCACACGCAAGTACTCGTTGCTTGCTGTCTCACCTTCGGCTATGTCGAGATTTTCATAACCCTTTCCGGTCAACGCCGGCAACACAGCTTTGATCGAAGCCGTGCCGTGCTGGCCGGGATGATAATAGGCAAATGTCTCGAACGGTTTGAGCAAATCGAGTATGCGGCTCTCCATTCTTTCGTACCATTTCGCATATTTCCCGTAAACCTCGGAACAGTCTTTCAACGTTCCTTTCTCAAACGAGGCCTTGTAGCAAACGATGGAGCCCTTGTCGCCCAGTCTGGCTGCAAGCTGTTCCAGTATGATTGGTCTCGGGTCCGCAGTCCCGTCCGATAAGAACCAGTAGTGCTCCGGGGAACTCTTCTCGGATTGCAGAACATGCAGTGAATACTGAAACGGAACCTTTTGATAAGGCCTCACAAGATCAAACATGGGAATGGCGGTCATGAAGGTCTCGAAATCAAGGAAGTACGCCGGATACTCAATCGTTCCGAGAAACTTTGTGATCTCCCCCTTGTCGATGTGAGGTTTCCCGGTCTTGATCGCATCGACCTGTATCTGCTGCGTTTTCGACAGAGCAAAATCGGATGGAAGATTTTTTATGTCGATTATTCCATCATAGATTAGTGCGAATTTTCTTTCCTTTCTCATCCCATACAATGTCAGAACGTTGTCCTCCGGCAAGAAATCCCAGCATAGCTCCTTAAGGGCACAACCATAGGGTTCACTGCAGTAAGTTCCAATCGGAATATCGGGATACGTTTTTTGTTGGATCGTTTTAAGCATTGTTTCTATGTTCTTCTTCACGTGCTTCGAAATCGGTTCAATTGCTTTTGTAACATCCTCTTGAATGAACAACTTCTCCGGTTCGATGTCACCTTTTCTCACATATTTATTGTTGATGTACATTACGAAGCACTTCCCGACCTTCAGCCCCGCATTCTCATACGTATATTTTTGAAAAGCAATGTCCTCGAGGTTTACATCCTTAACCTCCGTCGAGCTTTTTACTTCTATTATATCCCAGGCATTTTTTCCAACCGGGTTCAATATATCGGCTCGGGCAAAAGCGTGCTGGGCCTGGAGAGCCGCTTCGAAGATGGGTTTCCTCTGGAGCAGCGCCTCCCTGGTTTGTTTTAACATCCCGGGGAAATCGTTATAGCTGGCTTCTATTTCAACGCCGCCCGGAAATAGCCGTTTCGCAAATTGACCGACCAAATGTCCCTGGTCGAAAATTGCCTGGGTGTGCTGGTCCGGTGGGGGAATCTTGTCCTTCGCATTGTAATGATACCAGAGAAGTTTATGGCATTGCAATCCGGCGAGGTACTTGGATTTGGAGAGAGATGGTGTGAATGGTGACATGGTAGTGGCCTTCCTTGTGTAGCGTGACTCGAATGGTTTTAATAAGTCCTTGGATCGTTATATTATTCGTTACCCTCACTTTTGAATTCGAATTTTGAATTTGCAATTTCGAAATGGTTTAGGATCTGAACTGTGCGGTCGGCTGCCAAGGTTTAGATGCTGACCTAGAGCGTGTCAGCAAGACGCACGAAACCCGACCCATTCTGCTTACTCATACAATGCCACCCGGCGGCAGGTCGGGCGCCGGAGCGGAAGGACCGGGCCCCCTTCCCCTCGCAACCAGGCGCTTTAGGAGCACGATTTCTCCCGGCTCAAAGAACTTCATGGCGTACATCATCAGGAGAAAGATCACGACAAGTCCCGCCTTCCATCCAGCGTGTACAAGAAATGACGGGGACCATCGTGCCACTGGAATCAAATAATACAACGCAAGCACGACCATCGCCGCGCCGGCGATCTTTATCAATCGCACGCCTTCATACTGCACCGGGTAAACTCGCTGGACGAGAACGTACGTTGCCGCCGCCTGGGCGAGGTAGGCGAGAAACGTCGCCCACGCCGCGCCTGTCATCCCCCAGACCGGAATGAGCAGGAAGTTTACAACCACGTTGACGAGCGCACCAATGAATGTTGCAATCGGCAAGTACTGAGTTTTTTTCTCGATATACAAACCCGCAGAAAGATTCGTCGCGACGCCGAGGAAAACATAGCCAAAAAGCACCACCGGCACGATGTTCAATCCGCTCCAGTAGCTCGGCCCGATAATGTGTCTCCCGAAAATGCTGACCATGGCAATGTTGTCGATGAAGAACGTGAGTACCAATCCTGTTGTCGTCATAAACAGAAGAAGGTAGGTAAGCACCCGCGCGAAAACCTCTTTGGCGTCCGATTCCTTCGCCGTCGCGAAGAAGAACGGCCTCCATGCGTAATCGTACATCGAGACCACCAGCATCATGAAAATGCCGAGCCGGTAGTTCGCCTGGTATACGCCGACGGTCGCGTCGTCGGTCAGGGCGCGGAGAATCGGGCGGTCGATCACCTGCATCGCCATTGCTGAAAGGCCGGAAGGAATGTACGGCAATCCGAACATCAGCAGCGCCTTCCAGAGAGATGTATGGAACTTGACGGTGAGGTGCCGGAACACCGTCGGGAGAAGCATCAGGAGCGTGGCTCCTGAAGCCACGAGCCCGCTGACAAACACGCCCATCACGCCCATCCGGAACACGAGCAGCAGTACAATGTTCATGCCAACGTTGATCACGATATTGAGGAACTTGATCGTCGCAAAGGTCTTTGCCTTGCGTTCCATCCGGAGCGAGGCAAACGGAATGATCGCCAGCGCGTCCAGGGCCAGAATAGCGGCCGAGTACAGCACAACCGACTCAAACTTCACCGGAAGGTTCAGGAGACCTCCGATGAGCGGAGCAAGCCCTGATATGACTATCGAAAACAGGACCGATGTTCCGAGCAAGGAAAGGAATGGTGTGCTGAAATTCTCCTTCGCTGAACCGATTTCCAGCGACGAAGAGTACTTGAAGTATGCCGACTCCATCCCATAGGAGTACAATACATTGATAAACGCAATGATTGAGTAGACGTATGCTACGACGCCGTAATCCCCGGGCGGCAGGATGTTCGTGTAGAAAGGAACGAGGAGAAAATTGAGGAAGCGGCCAAGGATGGTGCTGATACCGTAGATGGCGGTGTCGGTACCAAGCCGTTTGATTTTATCGAACATCTTCGGAGTTTATACGGAAAGCAACATCGGCTCTACGAAGGAAGGATTTCGAGAGAGATATCAATGGCTTTCGCAGAATGCGTCAGTTTCCCGACCGAGATAAAATCCACGCCGGTCTCCGCAATGTAGCGAACATTCTCGAGCGAAATGTTGCCCGATACCTCGATCTCAATCGCGTGCCCGCCTGCGGTTTTCGAGCTCCGCCGGGCGCTATTCACCAGTTGAACCGCTCGCTTGATGTCTTCAGGGGAGAAATTATCCAGCATGATGCGATGGATTCCATTATGCTTGAGCGCATCACCGACCTGCTCCAGCGTCGTCGTCTCAACCTCGATGCGCATATTACTGACGTCATTTTGCAGGTACGTAAGGCATCGCTCAATCGCCGGTGAGATACCACCGGCGGCGGCAATATGATTATCCTTTATGAGAACCATGTCATCCAATCCGAAGCGATGATTGACGCCGCCGCCAAGCTTGACGGCAAGTTTATCGAGGACGCGCAAACCGGGCGCCGTCTTTCGCGTGTCGGTGATCCTGGCGCGAGTTCCTTCGATGGCCTGAACAAACTTTCTCGTGAGCGTCGCTATCCCGCTCATGCGCTGCAAGAAATTCAGCGCGGTGCGCTCTGCCTTCAGGATGCCGGCAAGCGAGCCGCGTACCGAGGCCACGACCGTGCCCGGTGCAACACCGGCGCCCTCGGATTGCAGCGAATGGAACGCCATCTCCGGCTCAACGACCTTGAACGCCATGGCAGCAACTTCCAGTCCCGCAATGACGCCCGATTCCTTCACAAGAATTTCAGCGCAGCCCATCGTTTCGGACGCAATGATCGCATCCGTGGTGATGTCGCCCATCCCAAGGTCTTCGATGATCGCCTCCTCGACGATCCTGCTCACTTTGTTACTGCGAAGAAGCTCGTCGGTTGCGCTATTTCGATTCGGATTCGTCATCGAGCAACATGATCGGAATATCGTCTTTGACCTGGTAAACCTTGCCGCATTTCTTGCACGTCAGCGTACTTTTCGACGGTTCGTACAGCAGATCGCCATGGCATTGGGGACAGCAGAGGATGTCGAGGAGTTCTTTCGCAAGCATGATGGTAGTCCTTTTAACGGGTGGATTCTGATTTGCTTCGCTGGAACTTCTCGCCGAGAAGTTCCAGAAACCGGTCGGGCGCGCGCGTGGGCTTGCCGGTGGCAGCCTTCACGAAACTGTGAATGGTGTAACCTTCGGCCAGCTTCTCGCCGGAGTGATTGTTCGTCAGTTCATACTCAATCCGGATTTTCACCTGCGGGATATCCTTCAATATGGTCTTGACGACCACCTCATCATCGTAGCGGACAGCCTTGATATACCTCGCGTGTGCTTCGACCACGGGAAGATAATACCCCATCTGCTCCAGCTCGGAATACGGCATGCCTACGTCCCGCAGGAGGTCTGCGCGTCCTTGTTCGAAATACTCAAAGAACTTGGCATAGTACACCATTTTCATCTGGTCGGTGTCGGCATACCGCGAACGAATCTTTGTCTGTGTTATGACCATCGCGATTGTGGATTTGTGCGGCCCACGTGGCCCTGCGCGATTTGTGATTGCGGATTGGGCTCCGAGAGGTAATCAGTGGCGACCATTGATCGCTGAACGAACAATGGCACCATTACCTGTTCCTTTTCAACAATGGAAACCTTAGAGATAAAATCTGCTCGTGAACGAGCCCGGCAGGCCGCCCGATAGTTGGCCCCCACTGACGTGGCCGATCGTAGCAGTTGCCTGCCAAGAACATCGCCGCTCCTCGTGTGCGGCAGTTTCTCAGTCAATTCCATAACATTAAGCGCGAATTTCTTCGTCCTCACTTTCAATTCGTCTGGATCCATTATCTCCTCCCTGCAATTCCTTGCATTGTTCTCTTCTCAATCCTCAATCCCTCAATCCCTCAATCCTCAATCCCTCAATCCTCAGTCCCCCAATCCTCAATCCCCCAATCCTCAATCCTCAATCCCCAATCCCCAATCCTCAGTCCCCAATCCGCAATCCTCATTCCCCAATCCCCAATCGCCTTACTCTTCCCATTCTCCCATCGCCCCGAATTTTGCTACCCGTTGTTCAAGGAGTTTGTGTATTTTGATCTTTTTCAGTCGCTTCAGTTCCTCAACGAGCACTTCCTTTAAGATCTCCGCCGCCTGCTGGGGATTACGATGAGCGCCGCCAAGAGGCTCGGGGACGATGCGGTCGATCACGCCCTGATCGATCAAGTCCGCGGCCGTCAGCTTCAGTGCCTCGGCCGCCTGCTCCTTGTAATCCCAGCTCCGCCAGAGAATGCTGGAGCAGGACTCGGGTGAGATGACCGAATACCAGGTGTTCTCCATCATGAGAACGCGATCGCCAACGCCAATGCCAAGCGCGCCGCCCGATGCACCTTCACCGATAATCGCGACGACGATGGGCACCGGAAGATGCGACATCTCAAAAAGATTCCTGGCGATGGCTTCCGCCTGACCCCGCTCTTCCGCCTCAATGCCGGGATACGCCCCGGGAGTATCCAGCATGGTGATCACGGGCCTGTTGAATTTTGCCGCCAGCTTCATGAGCCGCAGCGCTTTCCGGTATCCTTCGGGATTGGGCATGCCGAAGTTTCGATAGAGATTCGATTTGGTATCGCGTCCTTTCTGGTGGCCGATAATCATGACCGGCTCTCCGGCAAGATACGCGAAACCGCCGACGATCGCTTTGTCGTCGCGAAAATTCCGGTCGCCGTGCAATTCAACAAAATCCGTTGTCATCATCGGGATGTAATCGAGCGTGTACGGCCGGTCGGGGTGCCGGGCGAGCTGTACTTTCTGCCAGCGGGTAAGTTTGGAAAAGACGTTCTGGCGCAGTTGATGCACTTTTTCCTCGAGATGCTTGATTTCTTCCGCAATGTCGAGACTCCCGGAGTACTTTCGCATCTCTTCGATTTTCTGTTCAAGCTCTACGATCGGCTTTTCAAAATCCAGTACTGCTTTCGGCAATGCAATCCCTAACGTCTGGTCATGAGATGAATTGATTTCACGAGTATCTGTACATCCAGCCACAGCGACTGGTTCTTTGCGTAATACAAATTATACCTTTCCACTTCCTCGGGAGTTAGCCCATCATTCTCATGAATTTGAGCAAGCCCGGTGAGACCGGCTTTTCCCAGGTACCGCTGCGGTGAAACGGATCCGTTGCGCGGGTCCGGCTGGATAATGCCTGGCGGTCCCACAAGACTCATTTCGCCTCGCAGTACATGGGGAAGCGGCAACACTTTGTTTCCGAACCCATCCATCGTTTTTCCCAATCGTCGCCTTACTATCACGAGAGGATAAACAGAGACCAGCAGAAGAACTGAGCAGACCACGTCAAAGAAGCGCTTGACCAACCGATTCACCGGGTTGTGAATATTGTACTCAATATCGACAAGCGGGATGTCATTCAGTTCATCGATGTGCGTTTTGCCGATGATCACGTCGAGACTGCTCGGCACGAGGCGAAAGTTCACTGACCGGCTTTTGGTCCGCTCGATAACCGAAAGAATATCTGCATACGGCAGAGTATTCGTCGAAAAAATGATTTCGGACGCCCTCTGCTCCTGGATGACCCTCCTAATATTGTCAATACTGCCGAGAATTTCAACTCCCGCCACCTTTTCCCCGACCCGCTTGTGGGTGAGGTCGATGAACCCGACCACGTTGTAGCCGTCGTCAACACGCGCCCGGAGTTTACGGAGAACTTCCTGGCCCGACGAATCGGTGCCGACGATAAGCGTTGGGCGTCCGAACAAACTACGATGGCTCGTATGCGTTCGCATCTTGACCAACAATCTCCAGCCCGGTAGCAGAAACAGCGCAGTGCAACCGGAGATCAGAACAAGCAATCGGCTGAATGCATATTGATTAAAGAAAAACGTGAGCGCTGATAAGATAATGTATCCGATGACCACAGAGCCTACCGCGCGGGAAATCGAGAGCTTGCGCGTCGTGTACACACCGAGGGCATACAGGGACGCCAGCATGATGAGGCCCGGAACGGTCGTGATGACCGGATACGCATACGCGGGAAAGCGGAGGAACTCTCCGAATCTCAGCCATGCGGCAAAGAACAACGAGAGGATCACCAGCAGAAAATCCAGTGCTGCTGCACGGAGCGGCCGTGCGATCCTGGCAAAGAACGCAATCCATTCGCGCGCCGCTATCCCCGCACGAAGGATCGCATCGGTAACCACTCTTTGGGTGACGTGCTTGCGGACGAAGATTCGCATCGCTCCATAGAAGAGCGCCACGTCATCGATATCGCTGCGCCGGACGCTCTCTCCTTTGTAGTGGATGATCTGCGTTGAATGGACATAATATACCTTCCAGCCGCTTTTCTTCACGCGATAACACAGGTCGAGGTCCTCGCCGTACATGAAGAATTCCTCATCAAACCCTCCGGCGCTTTCGAACACGTTCCGCCGCACAAACAGGAACGACCCACTGACCGCATCGACTTCATACGATTCATCCGGATTAAGATAAGAAAGGTTGTACTTGGCGAACATCGGGGAATGGGGAAAAAGCGATCCGAGGCCGACCATCTTCGTCAGCGCCACCCACGGGGTGGGATAACTCCGCCGACAGGCAAGTTGCAGGGTTCCATCCGGATTGAGGATTTTACATCCCCCCAGTCCAACCCCGGGGTGCTGCTCGAAGAAGCCGAGCATCACGGCGATGGTGTCTTCCTGCACGATCGTATCGGGATTCAGGAACAGCAGATACTCTCCTGAGGACTCCCGCACCGCACGATTATTGGCTCTGCCAAATCCTATATTGCGTTCGAGGGCGATGATCTTCACAAGCGGGAACTTCTTGCGCACCATCTCTACGCTTTCGTCATCGGAAGCATTGTCAACGACGATGACCTCTCCTGAAAGGCCGGCCAGCGCTTTCGTGACCGAGGTCAGGGCATTTTCAAGCAACCGGCGAACATTATAGTTGACGATGATGACCGAAATCTGCATGGTGCTCACGCAAGCGTTCCGAGCATACTTTGCACCTTCAGTTTCCACACCATGAAAGCGGCTTCATAAACTATCTTCCGGGACATTTTCGAGACGCCCGATTGTCTGTCGACGAAGGTAATCGGGTGCTCGCACACACGAAACCCTTTTCTCCATGCCTTGAAGTCCATTTCTATCTGAAACGCATACCCGTTTGAGTGAATCTTTGTGAGGTCGATTGCCTCAAGCACCTGACGCCTGAAACATTTGAAACCCGATGTAGCGTCCTTGACCGGCATCCGCGTTATCACACGCGTGTAGACATTTGCTGCGTAGCTCAACAAGAGCCGGCGCATAGGCCAGTTCACGACACGCACACCTTTGATATATCGCGAACCGATGACCAGGTCACAGGTGTTCATTTTGCTCAAGATTTTGGGAAGTTCCTCCGGATTGTGTGAAAAGTCGGCGTCCATTTCGAACACGAAATCATACCGGTTTGTGATGGCGAACCTGAAACCCTCGACGTAAGCAGTTCCGAGTCCCATTTTTCTTGGCCGCTGAATCAGGCGAATCCGCGGATTTGCGGCCTGGAGCTTTTGAACGATCGATCCTGTTCCGTCGGGAGAATTGTCATCAACGATGAGCATGTCGATTTCCGCCCTCTGGGCGAGAACGTTGCTCGTGAATCTTTCAATATTATCCGCTTCGTTGTATGTCGGGGTAACGACTAAAATTCTTGGCATTCAATACCCATTCAGCATTGTACGGTTCGATGAGTTAACAATGGAAACGTTTAGCGACCTTTGCCGGACAAAACAACGGCAATCGTGTTCAAAAGGATTTTAAAATCCATTCTCAGGGACATATTTTCGATGTAGAATAAATCGTACTGAACCTTTTTCCTCACGTCATCAATACTTTCATCGTACCTATGTTTGACCTGCGCCCAGCCGGTGATACCGGGACGGACTTTCAATCTTCGTGTATAAAGTGGAATTTCCCTTGAAAATTGCTCGACAAAATATGCGCGCTCCGGTCTTGGTCCGACGAGGCTCATATCTCCATCCAGAACATTGAATAATTGGGGAATTTCGTCAAGCCGCAATCGTCGAATGATTTTTCCCACTCCGGTGACGCGCGGGTCCTGTTCCTCGGCCCACACGGGGCCGGAATGCTTTTCGGCCTCGTCATACATCGAGCGGAACTTTATAATCTTAAAAAGTTTTCCGTCCTTTCCAACTCGCTCCTGTACGTAAAATGCCGTTCCCTTTGATTCAAGCCTGATAGCAAGCGCAACAAGGATCCACAGCGGTATCCCTAAGAACAAGACCACAAATGAAAAAGCAATGTCGATCATGCGTTTGACTGCGCGCTCCCACGGCTGCATGATCTCCGGCATGATCTCTATGAGCGGAAAACCATAGATCTGATTCGTCCGCGCTTGTCCGCTGATGATGTCGTACAGGTCGGGCATGATTTTGAGGCTTACATCATGCGCGTTACAGGCGGCGATGACATCGAGAAGTCGCGTGTGCTCGGAAGAATCGAGCGCTATAAGAATATCGTGAACGTTGCTTTGCTGGATAATCTGCGGCAAATGAGCCACGGAGCCCAGGACGGGGACTTCCCCGTGAGAGCCTTCGGCATCCTCGGTGGAAACAAATCCCACAACCTTGTAACCCAGAGCCGGGTATCGGTACACGAGGTCGTACAACTCCCGCGCCTTGTCCGTCCACCCGACAACGAGCGCCCGCCTCAATCCTATGCCCGCTTCAAGCAATCTTCGATGAAACGTATGCTGCAACAATCTTCCGCCCCCGACGCCGCCGAGAATAAGAGCCCAGTATATCGCGATAAGCAATCGCGACTGCAAGGGTGAGCCGGTGCCCCGGTCGTCGATGAATATAGCAAAGAACAGGACGAATATGCCAAACGTGGTCGCTTTCAGCACGGCGAGGAGTTCATCGAAACGCGATTGAGTGTACCACGAACGGTACAAGCCGAAAACAAAATATACAGAAAGCCAGTAGATGCAAAGGGCGACCATCGGAAACCAGAATTGCGGTTCCATTGCCATGGAGAACCACCCGCTGCGAACCCTGATCCAGTAGTAGACTGTCCAAGAAAGACTGAGAGTGAGAATGTCAACGATTAAGGGCCTGCTTTTCTCGGGCATATTCTATTCTCACCGTATGACGTCCCACGTTGCCCGTTGCTTACCCAGTAAAAATTTGACAAAACCCACGAACAGGGCGGTATTAATCGCAACAAAATAATATGGCAGGTTTAGGAATCCGATCTTCAATTTGACCTTCTCACAAATAAATCCAGCGAGGGCCAGCACCAAAAAAACCGTCTCTGTTGCAAGGAAGAATTTATAAACCTCGGAAACCCCTGCAAGCATGATAGCGGAGAGTGTAAGTGCAACGATAAGAAATGGAACGCACCATCGTAAGATCTTATGCGACCAGAGTGCAAATGAAACAAAGCCGTATCGAGGGTGCAAGAGAGATGCATATTCACTTATGCCGTGAAAATTCGCGGCCCCAATACGTACTCTCCGCCGATATTCGTCACTGATGTTATCAGAGACCGTTTCATATGCTAGAGCTTCAGGCTCATATTTGACTTTGTACCCCTTCCTAATAATCTCCATAGGAATGAGAAAATCGTCCATGACTGTCTTTTGTTCGGGGAGCGGCGCAAAAAGGGTTTTTCGGATTGCATAAACAGCTCCGGTAGCTCCAACCGTTGTGGAAAGATCGCTTTCTAATTGTTTAATAAAATTCTCGTATGTCCAGTAGGCAACTTCACTTACATTTCCTGCTAAATCCCTTTTCGGTGTAAGAACCAAGCGCCCACACACTGCGCCGATTCTCTTGTCGGCAAAATGGGAAACTAGTTTCTTGATCGTATTTGGATCATAGAGGGTGTTGGCATCTGACAAAACTATGGCTTCGCCAGTAGCTTGAGGAATTAAGTCGTTAAGGACAGCGGCCTTTCCGCGCCTTCGCGGAAACACTCTAATGTGAACGGCAGGCGACGAAATTGAGGTGAGTATTTCGTTTGTCCTGTCCGTAGAGCCGTCGGAACCAAAGAGAAATTCAATCTTTTCGCGTAGGTAATCGATCTTCTCGAGGTTCTTTATCTTACTCCAGATAATCGATTCTTCGTTATAGACTGCTATGACGAGACTAACCGACGGAACCCAGGACGCATTCCTAGCTTGAAGCTTCGGACGAAGTATCCTTGCGGCGACCAGCAACAACGGATACAACAGGTACGTATATGTGATAAGTGTTACTGAAGCCCAGAATAATAAGTACGCAGTCAACGTCAATTTTTTCTCGTTCTACTTAGTTTGAAATAAATCTTCTCAAGTTTCTCCGCCACGGATTCCCAACGATAGAGCCTATCTGCTATCAGAAACACCTTGTGCATGATACTTTTATCCCCGAAACTTGAGGAGTTTCTCGTCGCATTTCAGTCATAACCCTTTGTACTCAACCCGTGAAAAAGCCCTTTGAACCAGGCCAGGACGGAATCCCATCCGCTGCCGCCGATGACAATTTGCCAGCACCTGAACGCAGTGTAGAGCGTAAGCTGAAGAGTAACTCCGTACCACAGTTCGAGCCCGGAAAATCTCTTCCGAAGCATAATCATCGTGCTCTTCGCCAGATGGTACAGCACGAATGGAGAAGTCCTATCGGTTGCAATATCTTCAATTTTGTGTAACACTTTCGCAGTCGGCACGAAGTACATTCTCATCCCTTCATCTCTGATTCTCAAGCTGTAATCAACATCCTCACCATAAAAAAAATACGATGTGTCGAAAAGCCCAACACGCTCAAACGTGCATCTGCGAATGAGAAGTGCACAACCCGTCAAGAACGTGGCGCGGCTGGCGGACTGGTCGATATCACGAAGCCTCTTCCCTTTTCCGGGAACAATGACACCCATCTTCAATTTACTAAAAAAACCGCCGGCTTGCCACAGTTTCTCCGGATTCGAGTAGTACATGATTGCCGGACCTGCAGCGGCGGCCAGAGGATCGAGGTTAAGTACTTCGAAAAGGCGTTGAATGCAATCCTCCGCAACAATGGTATCGTTGTTGATAAGAAATATCAATTCTGCTCCTTCGTTGAGTGCACGTTGGATGCCAATGTTCGCTGCGGCGGCGAATCCATAGTTTTTCTCGTTGCAAATGACGATAATCTGGTCGTCGCCTCTATAGTTATCCTCGAGTTTCTTGCCGGAAGCGTCGGGAGAGGCCTGGTCAAGCACTAGTATATGCCTCAGGGGCAGTGAGCTCCTCTTCAATGACGCGATGCACTCAACGGTGTCGTCAAAACGATTCCAGTTCAAAACGATAGCGTATGCCGAAGGATCGGTCTTCATTGAGATTTCTTGGCTCGTACGCGGGTATTCAACTGACGGACACTCTGTTCGAGCAACTTTGCCTATTGATAATATTGCCGTCGAATCACATGTTTACCCCAGGTCGGCTTCCATACCGTTGTCTGTCCTTAAGGACGAAGTAGTAAACGAATAGGAGAAGGACTAAATTCGAGAAGGTCGTCAACATACCGAGCGCATGGATAAAAAAGGAGATTACGAGTATGTAAACGCCGAATCCGTAGATTGTAACATTTGCCAACGTCGGATTCCTTCGCATCACATGGTAGATGTACCCGATGCCGCTCCCGAGGCAAAGTGGGATCATCGCGACACCAAGAACCCCAAAATCCTGATAGAATGGCATCAAGAACGAAAACGTATTGTATCCGCTGATCAGAAACGGTCGCTCGACAAGACCGAATTCCTTTGCCAAGGGGTGTTTGAGTCCTGAGAGTGCCATGAGGAAGTCAAAGGAAAAGTATCCGAATGAATACGATTTCCACAATTCCACTGATCGCGCGAAATTTTCAAGGTTCATTGTGATATACATATATGGTTCAGCAAGAAAGGCGTACTTCACCGGGAATTTCATCCTTGAGATCACATAAATGTAATTCTCCACGTAACCTGTAATTCTGATTGACATGAGAACTTGGAAGAAGCCTAAGACGATCCCGCCCAACAGAAGTATGTGTCTGAACCTGAACTTTCCTGTCATATAATAAACGAAGACAAACGTAGGAACCACCCACATGACAAATGAAAATCGCTGCAACAGAAAGGAGAAGGAGATAAATACAATCAAGCAAACAGCCAGGATGAGTGATTTGCGGAAACCGGAAATGTTTTTCCAGAAAAGTACAAGATATTGCACCCCGAGCAAGAGTATGCTTGGCATCATCGTGACAAATAGGTGAATCCCGAACACGCCAAAATCGACCCTCGCCCGGTCAGGCCTTGCCACAAAAGCTGGCAAGCCGCCTGCGATCACGGCCTCGACGAGAAGACTCACGCCATACAAAACAGATAGTAAAATGATCGCCCAAAAGAGTCTCCGTTCGCTAATCTGCTCCTGGCTTAGGCGTTTCCGCAGCTGCGTAATCGTGAGGATCGGCCGATCAAGGAAGGCAACTCCGACAATGAAGAAGCCCAACATCATCGAGAACACGCCTGTCAAAAGAACAAGCCATGAAAAAGCAGACCAATCATGCTGGTAATAACTGAACTTGAGGTCCGCAAGACCAATCGCCAAAGACCACGTAATGCCGAATACGCGATACGGGGCAAAAACATCAACGCTTCGCATGAAGGCAGTCGCTATGAGGTAAACGCATATGCTGAAACTAATAATTGAAACCGGACTCAAGGATTTCTCCTCCGCCTAGGATGTTTTTGATTCTTGTGTCGTGACAGACCGACCACTCATCGAGATTTTCGTCCGATCATCAGAAAAGACATTTATTCCTTTGCCCTCTCCGAAATTTCCTTTGAAGTAATCCCGTAGGCCAGCCTTTGCCGCGAGATAGAAATCCGGTCGCAGCACTCTCCACACTGCAAGCTTTACCGCAATCGCTGCCAGGAAGTAAACCGTTGCGATTGTTCCTACCAGACCACCAAATCCTTCACGGGTGAGCAACATCCGATTACGTACACAGTAGTATAATTTAAATGTGCTGTCATGTTCTCCCTGTACCTTATGATAGATGACAGAAGAGGGTACGTAGAGTTGCTTGTATCCTTGCTTATGCAAGCGTACAGCAAACTCAATATCCTCAAGGTACACAAAATAGCGCTCGTCGAGCGGGCCGATTCTATCCAGCAATGGGTAGCGAAAGAGAATCACGCAAACAGTAATATATGACACGCGTTTGGGGCCACCCTCGTCTCCCCGACAGAAAATTCTTCCGGCACGCTCGTGCAGCGCCAGTCCACGCAAAGGAACAAGCCTTCCTCCACCAAACCAAATAACATCTGGGTGTTCGAACTCCAGAATCGTTCCGCATGCCACAGCGGCATCTGTATCATTTTCCATGGCTTCCACGAGCGGTGTAAGAAATCCACGTTCGACAACGGTATCATTATCAAGCATCAGCAGATAATCCGGATTTTTGTTTTGTACCCAACGGATCACCTGATTTCTGGCGCCTGCGGCACCAAGATTCTTTCTGCTTTCGAGAATGGTTAGTGAGGGAAAAACATCCCGAATGCGTTGGACGGAATCGTCTTCCGACCCATTGTCAAACAAGACTAGTTCTTTGTTGGGATAGCTGCAATTGAGTAGACTGCGAAGACATTCAATTGTGTCTACCGGTCGGTTGTAGTTGACAACACCGATCATGACAGATGGAGCGCCTGTTGTGCCTTTTTGTAGACCAAGATCGCGGTGCACGTTTACTTGATCGCTCAAGTCATGGTTGCTGTTCATCGAAGATAAGTTTATAGAGGAATTTGTGCGGTTTTATTTTTCCATATCGAAGAATCAGCGAGCACTGTAGAAGTCTGTTTCTCAGTTTGGCGGACCCGGTAATTTGTCCTACTTTTTGTGCGACGCTCATCGTGTACACTATGTTGATGACTCTGAACTCTTCGGACGCGTAGACAAATTCTTTTGCGGCCCTGAAAACCCCGCTCCAGGCCGCACCATCATGAAATCCTTCTCATGCTTTAGTATGGTGAGTTTCTGATTCAAACCTCTGAAGACGATCCTTGAAAATACACGTATCGTATCGGCAAAACAAGCCCATCAGTTACTTCTTGATATGATGAGAGCAAAATCGTGTTCAATGTCATGACTGTTGAGCAATAGATCCTCAACATCAAAACATGATTGAAGCAATCGTTGAGCATTGGGGTCTGGTGAAGCAAAATGTTGTGCAATTCCAGTAAGAAGCTGATGTAATACCGCGCCCCCATACCCTCTCTGTTCAACAATACTGAAATGTTTGTGCAGTAGTGGGATGATCTTCGATGACTCAGCGGCTTCCGAAGGGTCAGAAAGCCACATCCAGAGTTTGCTGGGGCGCCACGCAGGAAGACGCGGGAGAGGACTATTCCACAAAGTTAGATATTGCTTTGGAAATACCGATAACAGGCCGTTGACAATCTCCAGTTGTCTGTCAGTCCATTGAAACCTCGAGGGACCGACGAATTCATTTACGACGACTAAGCCATCTGGTTTCATTGCATGAGCAACGCGAATGAGCAGAGATTCAAGCGGTGAAAAGTGATGAAGCGAATGCTCGAATAGCACGAAATCATAATGCGTTTGCGGTAATTCAAGTTGATAGACATCGGCTGCACGATATTTGATACCATCAGCGTACTTGGTCTCTCGGATTGAGGCTTCGGCTTCTGTAATCGCCTCTGCAGAAAGATCGTATGCGTCAATTTGTGCAAACTTGCCGGTGTCAAACCATCGTTTCTCCTTTGCGCCGTCGCCACAACCGAGGGAAAGAGCCTGAAGCCGGGTTTTATTCGCCAAATATTTCTCCGCAACATACTGGCAGTGGCTCTTAGCTTGATCTCCGGTGATCATCACATTCCAGCGTCTTTGAACTGCAGGAATATCCCACCAATTCCCGGGCCTCTCGATACCTGACCAGCACTTTCTGACCCTTGTACTTTCGTTTCGTGTAAGTATAGATGTAAATCGTCCCAGAAAATTGGAATCTCGGCGAAGCTTCCTCAGAAAATAGACTAGTTCGATAGGATTAATCCAATTTCTAAACATTTATAATACCTCCGGTCTACTAGCTCCTAGGCGAAAGAATGAAGAAACTAGTGCGAGCTCGTTCCTTGAGAATCCCACGTAGGTTAATCCAGCAGTGATAATGAAAAGGAGAGGAACCACCATCGCGAATGTGGTAATGCCGGAATACCAAAAAATTCCGCCGGTAACAATGAATCCGGCAAAGATCAACAGTTGGCCAGAATCAAAAAGCGGAAGCCAGCGGCGTAGGTGCATTGCCATCAGCCCAAAGTAGGCAATGGCGATAAGGGCGTTCGTGCCGAGAGAAACCCATGCGGCGCCTACGATCCCAAACCGAGGAATCACGAGCACGTTCGCAAGGGCATTTGCAACGGTCGCAAGTATGACCACCATTGTCCGGAATCGTTGCTTCCTTGCGGTTGTCAACATCATACCATACGTTTCCATGCCGAAGCGAATGAGCAAGATTACTCCAAAGATGCGCATGACCGGCACCGACTCCACAAACTTTCCTTTGCCATAAACAATCCCGAGAATCTCCTCCGGAGAAAGGAGGAAGAGGAGTCCAAAGAATCCTCCGAAGAGGTGAAGGCTTTTGCACACAACCTTGCCGATTCTCATCCACCGAATTTCGTCCCTCTCAAATGCCTGGGCAAGCACCGGTATCACAGCAGTAATTGCAACCTCGTTCAACACCAGCACGAGTGCGGCAAGTTTCATCACTGCCTGATATTGCCCGACAGCATTTTGTCCGCTGAGATACGCCAGCAGGATTGTATCGAGTTGGAAACACAGCGTGCTGAAGAGCATGTGCAATCCGAACGAGAATCCGCTCCCAAGGATCACTTTGGCCTGTTTGGTTTCTGGTAGATGAGTGGCCCAGCCGAGGCCAGGAAATCGTTCGCGCGCACGTTGCCAAAGGGAAATGAAACCGTAGGCCTTACTGGCGACAAAAGCGCAGGCAACAACCATGAGGGGAAGGCCAAGTAAAGCGATCATGACGAGGAACACTAGTAGGAGAAGGTTCTGTGTGAAAGCCACGCGGGCTTCGGGTAATACATCCTGGTTCCCACGAAAAATCGCGGCAGCAAAAGTCATGAATGAATTTAGTGGCACTGACAGCGCTAACACGACCATCAACATTTTCACGCTTTGATCCGATTGCCCGATCAATGCGAGAGCAAGCATGAGTGAAACAGCAAAACCGGAGAATACAATCTTCATCGGCAAGACCTTGCGGACAAGTTCCACCGTGAGGCGTGCTTCGCGCCCTATCTCTGTCGCAAGATAGAAATCATAGCCAAAATCGGCAATCAACAGCATGATGGAGAAATATACGTGCGCGAGAGAGAACTGGCTGAAGGCCGCCTGCCCGTAAAACCTCGCAATCCCCACAAACAACGCCATGTTGGCGATTAAACGAAAGCTGAATGCGAGAAACGAGTACACCGAGTTGCGTCGGACAACCGGAACAATGCTCATGCAACGTCTCCCATTACCCGCCTCGTGCTTTTCGCCTGAAGCGCAAGCCAAACCAGTCGGACCGAACGATGCGGACAAGGCCGTCAAACCGTTCGGGATTGGTTGCTTTTATCCGGGCAATTCCTTCAGCACAAAAAATCATAAACATTGATACGACGGAGGATACGACAAAGGCTAGTAGTGTGTACAGTGCAACCCTGGGCTTGGCTTTACGCTCAGGAACGAGTGCGCGATCGAGGACGATAACCGACGGCGTATTGCGCTTTTCTTCCACTTTTGCCTGTTCATACAACGGTACCAGGAATTCAACAATTTTTTGCTGAATCGCAACATCACGATAGCGGCGAAATGACTCGACGGCAGTTTGTGGAAACGATGCGATCTTCTTGTTTATCTCACTCAACTCAATCCTTAGTTGCTGCAGTGTTGAGTTATCTTTTGTCACCGTCCGCTCCAAGACTGCCGCCTCAATTTCTTTCTTTGCTTTCATGCCGTACAATTCAGCTACTGCTGAAACGCTCGATGTGCCCTGTTCCGGTGTAATCATAACCCCGCTCTTCTCCTGATACTCGCGAAGAGCCTCCTCGGCATTACGTAAATCCACCAGGTTCTTGTTGTACCGCTGCTCAATGAATTCTCTGTTTGCTCTTGCATTCTGTACTTGAAGCTCTGCGTTGATCTCATTCAAGACATCAACAAAATAGTTTGCCATCGCGGCAGCACGGTCTGGGTCTTTATCGTAAACTGAAATCCACAGATTCCCCTCGTCTGCGACTTCGAATTCTGTATTGGCGAGAAGCTCTCTAATCGTTTTCTCGTGAGGATAGCTTGTGATACCGTAAAGTTTTGTAAGGTCGAATTTGTCAATTACTTTGGTGAGCGCATTATCACTTTTCAAAATAGCGATATATCGGTCCGACTCCGATGATCTGGTAAGAGAAGCAAGTCTGCCGCCCGGGCTGAATGTTTTCACAAGCGAGGAAATTCCTTCCAACCCGGAAAATAGATCCGTCTGTTCGGCAGGAAAAACCGATGCAGTAGCCTTGTACCATTTTGGCAGGAACAGTGTAATAATCGCCGTGAGAACGGTCGCGCTGAGCACAAACCAAGCTATGAACCGTCGCCATTTTGTTACAACGCCAATGAAATCAAGCACCGTTTCTCCGAGGGATTTTGCGGCTATGTCGGCACCGCTGGCGATAGAAATTGGTTCCCTTTCATTCTGCATTTCGACCTCTTCACATTTTGTCATATTCCTAATAGTATTCTAAGTGCATAGTTACCGGAGGAATTTCTGATACATTCTATATGTTACCTTCTCAAAGTGGCAATCAGAATCGCCAAACCGGTCAATGCTCCGATGAAAGACGTGATATCTCGTGCGATTGCAGTGTAATACGGAAACGGTCGGTACGGCTCCCGCGGAACCCACACGTAATCTCCTGGATCTATTGTCGTTTGGCCGGGGTCCAACCATTGTTTGGTATTTGATTTAATAACCTTGACGTCGCCGGAACGCGCCTGGTCGGCAAACCCGCCGGCTTTACGAATGTAGTACTGTGGATCCTGACCGGCAACGAACGGAACGTGCCCCGGCAAGACAACTTCACCAAACACATACACCGTTTTCTCCGTTGACGGAACATAGATCTCATCTTCGGATTGAAGCAGTACGTCCTGAGTCGAATCGTGTTTGACGAACAATTTCTCAAAATCCACATCGACAAGTTCCTTGTTCAATCGTAGATTCGTTTCCAAATGATAATAGGCGCTGTCCTCCGGCGAGACACTTCCCCGCGAGCTCATTAACCGCTCGATTTCGATATCCTGTGGGGATATGGAGCGACGGCTTAGCACTGCGTATCGCAAGGCGGCGTACTCTGTAAATCCGCCGGCATGACGAACAATCTCGCTTAAACGTGTTTTGTTTTTCGTCACGGGGTAGGTTCCGGGATACACCACCTCGCCACTAATCCTCACTCTATAGTCTCTTCGAAAATCCGGTCTTGCCTTCACGACAATGCGGTCACCCGGGTTAAGGGCCATGTTCGGCGCTTTCTTGTCAAGAATATCCTGGACGTTTACGATGGTCGTGAAAAGAACCTCGGCAGTTGAATCAAGCTTGGAGAGTTCAACACTGTCGGCTATTGCATGGACCGTCATCCCATAGGCAATTTTAATCGCGTCGGTGATGCTGTCACCTTCAACATATTCATAACGATCGGGAGAGTTTACTTCGCCGTAGACACCGATAACATTTTTTTCAAAATTTGTCGCCGGCACGAAGATGATATCCCCTTCCCGGAGATACGGATTGAGACTATCTTCTTTCGTTGCATAGAACTTCACAAGGTCAATGTGATGTACTAACCCGTCTCTTCGCTTGAGCGTGATATTACGCTTCGACATCGTTTTCTGCAGTGCGACCAGCCTATCACGTGACAGTTGGTCTGATTTGCTAGCTTCTTGAATCGCCGTGTTCGTCCGATCGGTCGCCCTGACAACCAATGACCCCGGGGATAGCACGTTTCCCGTCACGGTAACGACAATCTGCCTCGGTGTAGTAAGCGTGACGGTCGCCTCGGCTGAAATATACTTTTTCCGAACCTCGGCCAATATTTTCTTCTTCGCGTCCGATAACTTCAGGTCGGATATCCGTACCTCACCGATGGTCGGGACGATCAATGTTCCTTCGGGTGTAACTGTCAGATTGAAATTCAATGGCGGGCTTGTCCAGATATTGACGGCAATTCCATCCGAGGGACCTACAAAATACAGATCAGGGTCGATTGTCGACTCGAGTGGGATGCCGCCGAGTTGAACTATGCTTGTTGGAATTTTTCCCTCAGCCGCAGCTCCTGTCTCGCCGAAGTTCTTGACCTGGCCGACCGTCGGGGACGTTGACAGCGCCACCGCAAGCAATACAACGAAGTGATAATACTCAAAAAACCTATCTTCGCTCATACATGTTCCGATAATATTCTTGATATTCGCCGCTGATGATCCGCCGCCACCATTGTTCATGCGCGAGATACCAGTCAACGGTCTGGTCCAGCGCGGCTTCAAACGTCACGCTGGGCTTCCATCCCAATGTGCCCATGATCTTCGATGCGTCGATGGCATACCGGCGATCGTGCCCCGGCCGGTCCTTCACGAACGTAAGAAGCGATTCGGGCTTCCCCAGCTTTTTCAAAAGAAGTTTCACGATATCGATGTTTCTGCATTCATTGTTGCCGCCGATATTATATATCTCGCCGATGTTTCCCCGGTGAAGTACGGTATCTATCGCCTCACAATGATCCATCACGTACAACCAATCACGAACATTGAGTCCGTCGCCATACACCGGCAGCGACTTGCCGTCCAGCGCGTTGGCGATCATGAGCGGAATCAGTTTTTCCGGAAATTGATACGGCCCGTAATTGTTCGAACATCGGGTGATGACCGCAGGAAGGGCAAACGTGTGATGATACGCCAGAGCCAACAGGTCGGCGGAAGCCTTCGACGCGGAGTATGGACTGTTCGGATGTAACGGCGTCGTTTCTGTAAACCGTCCGGAGACACCGAGCGAGCCATACACCTCATCCGTCGAAATCTGGACAAACCGCTGGACCTTGCAGTCTTTGGCCACCTCCAACAGAACATTCGTGCCGGAAACATTCGTCTCAATAAAAATTGTGGGCCCCATGATGCTCCGGTCTACATGAGATTCCGCCGCAAAATTGATGATCGCGTCAATCCCATGATCCCGTACCGCCGTCTCGACAATTCGACGGTTGCAAATGTCACCTTTGACGAATCGGTACTGGGGATGGTTCTCAACATCCGCCAAATTCTCCAGATTACCGGCGTAGGTGAGTTTATCCAGATTCACAATCAAGTAATCCGGATGGGCTTTCAGCATGAAATGCACGAAGTTGCTGCCGATAAATCCACAACCACCCGTGACCAGAATTTTCATGCGGTTTTAGTCAATCCAAGTGACATAATTCGGCCAAGACTCCAAAATTTTCTTGATTAATCTACGAAAATGAGGCTCTAAAGTCAATCAGTGAGAAGACGAGCCTGAAAAGGCAATTGTTTGAAAAAGGTAAAGCGAAACTTTAAGTCGCCGGGGTACTACATTATTTGTAGCAATTTAGAGGAGTAATGTCCCTGATGAATGATGATGACTTCACTGATAGCACAGGAAATCTACAAAACTTTCTTGTAAGAGTCAAAATTCGGTCGGGCTTCGTTCGGACTCGTGTCGTTCTCGCCCGACCCCCTCTTGTGTTCTCCCCCTTGAAAAAGTGGACTGCACCCCTTGCATGAGACAGAATATTTGAGTATTAAGGTGGAACGTATCCCAAAAGGAGATGTTCCATATGTCGATTACACGCAAGAGATTTACCCGTGAATTTAAGCTCAAGATCGTCCAGGCGTATGAGTCTGGTGTTTCCGTCGCTGAGCTCACCCGGCAGTACGACATCCACGCTAACCTTGTGTACAAGTGGCGTCAGGAGTATCAAAATAATCCACAAGGAGCGTTCCGAGGTACGGCCAGTGAAACCGACCCTTCACAGACGCCCGACCAACGGGTTGCAGAGTTAGAGCGAATGATCGGACGCCTAACGATCGAGAACGATTTTTTAAAAAAAGCCTTGCAGCATGCCAAGAGCATTTTGGTGAAGAATCCACCCAAGGATACCAAAGCGTAATGTACCGGGTGATTCAACAACAATCGGTTACGTTTCCTGTGCAACGACTATGTTCTGTTGCCCGTGTGCCCCGTTGTGGATATTACCGGTTCCTGGAGTCGGACAATCAAAAAGTGGAATCCGATCCCATCTTGGAGCCGATGAGGCACATCTGCGAGCAGTACCACGGCTATGGATATCGACGAGTCACAAGAGCTCTTACTCGTGAGGGATATCCAGCAAATCATAAGCGCGTTTTGGCCTTAATGCACAGGGAAAAGCTACTGTGTCGACCCAGGCGGCGGTTCGTCCGTACGACCGACTCACGGCATCGCTATAGAATCTATCCCAATCTCGCCCAGGCGATGGTGCTAACAGTTCCGAATCAACTCTGGGTTGCTGATATTACCTACGTCCGGCTTTTGCAAGGCTTTGCGTATCTTGCAATCATTCTTGATGCTTTCAGCCGACGGGCGATCGGTTGGGCGCTCAGTGATCACATTGACACGGCGCTAAGTCTCACAGCGCTCCACATGGCCCTTGAGTGTCGCACAATAGCTCCGGGCTTAGTGCATCACTCGGACCAAGGGGTACAGTATGCGTCCGATGACTATGTGAATCTTCTCAAGTCAAAGAACATTATCATCAGCATGAGCCGTAAGGGAAACCCCTACGACAATGCAAAAGCTGAGTCATTTTTGAAAACACTGAAAGCAGAAGAAGTCTATCTGAACGAATACGAATCGTTCTATGATGCCCAATGTAATATCGGTCATTTTATCGATGCTGTTTACAATCACAAACGGCTCCATTCAGCTCTCGGCTATGTCCCGCCGGTTGAATTTGAAGCTTGTTATTTAACTCAAAAACCGTCCACCTTAACTCTGGCAAAAACTGTCTCAATTTAGGGGTTCACTCCAAAGGGGGAGAAGTTGCCTCCCCTTACCAAGGGGAGGACGGAAGGTGGGGTGGGTATAGCTCTGAACGATGAGAATGATGCGCCATCTAGAATTCAGATTGTCTGGAGAGCATCGGCGGGGATCCACCCGATTTTGCCGTCGGCAAGCCGGATCTTCCGCCAGCTCGAAACGTTGTCCATCACGTCGACCTTCACCCCTTCGTGCAAGACAAACAAATCCGTGCTTTGAACATCGGGAGCACTCTTTACCGATACTGTCTGGGAGAATACGATGGCTTGTTGATCGCTTTGCTCGATGTGCGAACGCTGCACCATGCCCACAAACGAAAACAGGGCGGCGATCAGGCAAACAACCGCAAGGGGAAACATACTGCGGCGAAGGAGAAGAGACCGTGAAATCATGAAAACCGCACTGCCGATGACCGTACACCAGAGCATGGCGATACCGAGAATTCCCCAGTTCTCGGAAGACATCAGATTCAAGAGGTTGTGCCACCATTCCACAAAGAAGAGTGACGGAATCGCTTCAATCTTGTCGACAACCCGGAGGTTGCACAGGCGAAGATTATAGGAAATATCCTCATCCCGCGGAGCGAGGCGTTTCGCGCGCTCATAGTTCAGAATCGCCGCCGGAATATTATGAAGTTTGAAGTAAGCATTACCAAGATTGTAATAGAGGGACGCGCCTTCGTATCCATTCTTCGCGATCTGTTCGTACATAACCGCCGCGTTCTGAAAATCACCGCCGCGGTACAATTGGTTCGCCTGTTCGAGCTGAAGCGCGGCTTCATCGGCAAAAGAACTCTGTACAAGCAGTACGACGAGGAAGAGAAGGACGCGCGTTCTCATTTGATTTGTTCCTCGATTGTCGCGATAAGAACGACGGACTCATTGTAGACGCTATCCATCTGCGTTGAATCGGAGGATGGAGCAAACCGCGCGAATTCGCACTGTTCGATCGTCGTGGAAAATTTTTCGATGACTTCGGGGAAAACTCCACGGGTCTCAAGGGTTGTGCGCACGACGTCGAGCGATACTTCGGCAAGCGGCAGCCCAAGCTTGTCGCCGACGAATCCCCACAACGCACGGGATACTTCTGTATAGAATTCCTCCCTCTTTTTTCCCGCGAGAAACTTCTTTGCCTCTGCCAGGCGACGCTGTGCAACCTTCCTCGCCCTGCGGTTCCGCAGCGTCCGGACGTCTCCCAGAACCTTTTCACGCCGCCGGGCATACAGGACAAATCCGATGAAGGCAACAATAGGGCTGACTGATAACATATAGAATGCCAGAGAGCCGACCAGTTGTTCCCCTTTCCGGCGAAGAGATGCGTTTTCACTTTTGATGAACCGAATATCTTCACCCAGCAATTTCACATCTTCTTTACTGATTCCTGCAGCCGACGCAGAGAGAAGTTCCGACCCCTGTTCCACGCTCAACCCGAATTCCGGACTTCGCAATGTGACGTAGGATTTCTTCGCCGCGTCAAAGAAAGTAAACGGGAACGAGGGGATCTTCTGTTCTCCCGGGTGCCGCGGGATAAGCAGATATTCAAATGTGCGACTGCCGGAAATGAGGTCTCCCTGATTGGTAATGTTATCCGATATCTTGGGGTCATACCGGTCAAAGTCCGGTGGAACGCTAATCGCCGGCGGTTCGATGAGTTTCAGATTGCCGTTGCCGGTGATCTTCACCTTGAGCGTGGCAGCTTCGTTCGTTTTGGTTTGATGTTTGTCGAGCCATGCCTCCATTGAATACGACCCCACCGCACCGCTGAAACCCGGCGAAATGTTCTCGGCCGGCAGCGGCAGAACGGCAACCTTGAGCGGCTCGCTGCGGACCTTATGGTTGACGTTGGTAACATTGCCGAAGAACGGGTCGTTGAAGAATTGGTCGAACAAGTTGTTTGAGCGACTTCGCGTCTGAACCTGCACGACGCACTCGACTTCCATCGGGTCGAGCTCGAGCGTTCCGCTGCGCTGCGGGAAGAGCGCGACTTTCTTCAGGATACCGACACGGTACTGCTTGCCCCCGACTGTCTCATTTGTCAACTGAATCTGTTTGGGAATATCAAGGTCTTCACTCCAGAAACCGGTCAGTCCCGGAACTTTGTCAACGGTGTAATTGGATATGTTGACGCGAGTGTAAATCTTGTACGTTGCAGTAATTTGCTCGCCCTGGTAGACACGCGACCTGTCGACGGTCACCTTGAGGAAAAGATTGTCGCCTATTTGCCGGTCGATATCCGTCTGCTGCGACTGTTGCGCTTGCTGCTTCGGTTGGGGGGAGCCTTTCGTCACCGTAATCGCGATCGGTTGTGATTGAAGCTGTTTCCCGCCGGCCTCGATCGACGCCGCACCGATCGTGAATTTTCCATCACGCAGGGGCTGGAGAACATAGCTGTACGTAACGGACGCGGACATCGAGCCGTTGATGAATTGCATGCTTGTCGACTGGTTTGGACCCGAGAGAACGGTTAAATCGTTAAATACCGGCGGGTGAAAGTTCCTGCCGCCGCTGGAACCATTCAGCGCGAACGTAATCTCCAGCTGTTCTCCCACAGCCAGCTGGGTCCTGTCGACGGACGCCGAGAACGAGACATCTTGTGCCGTCACGGTTGTAACCCCGGACAGTACGAGTGCGAGAATCCAGAGCACCGGTAGTATACGTGCGTAGGATGTAGGCGGGTGTAAGGTCATTGGTTGTTAGTTCCTGGTACTTCGTTCTTTGTTCTTGGTCATTAGTAATTGGTCATTACTCATTGGTCATTAGTCATTGGTTCCTGGTCATTCGTTCTTCGTCTCAAAATCTCATAATCTCAACTACTTCTTTTTCTCTTCGTGCATCTTGCTTACTGCTTCTAGCTTTTAGCTTTTGGCCATTAGCTGTTGGCTTCCGGCTTTTCGCTTCTTGCTTTTCATAATCTTAACTACTCATTATCTCAAACCATCACCTACGTCCTATCTCCTATCACCTTCTCCCCGTTTCACCCTTTCTCCGTTTCCCCGATCTGACTCCCCTACCAGTCCTTTTCCACTCTGATCCGTGCCGGGACTTTTTTATGCAGTTTCTTTTCGACATCCTTCTCGTCGTTCTTCAACGCTTCAAGAATACGTTCCGCATCTTGCTTTGATATCTGCTGCTTTTTTTGTTGTGCCTGTTTCTGCTGGTCCTGCTGCTGCTTCTGTTGGTCCTGTTTCTGTTGGTCCTGTTTCTGCTGATCTTGCTTTTGTTTATCGTCTTTCTTCTGGTCCTTGTTTTTCTGCTGATTCTGCTGTTGCTGTTTCAACAGCGCCCGTGCATATTCAAGATTATACTTTGTATCCCCATCGCTGGGCTCCAGCTTCAGAGATTCTTTATACGCGTTGATGCTTTCCTGCAGCTGCTTTCCCTTCAGCAGCGCGTTCCCGAGGTTGTAGAGCGCATGTGCCTTCGCATCGCTGTCGGTGTTCTTCGCCGATGCACCGCGGTACTGCTCCGCCGCTTCGCCGAATCGATCCTGTTTATAGAGCGCATCGCCGAGATTGTAGACGCCTTCGTGCGACTCCTTGTTCTTTTCGAGCGCTTTGCGATAATTCACCTCCGCGTCGGAGAATTTGCTGTCCTTGTAGGAACGGTTTCCTTCGCGGATGAGGGAACGGTCCGACTGCGCTTGAAGGCTCAAGCTCCAGGCGAACGTAAGCGCCAGCGGGAATACTATGGTGATGTTCTTCATGACTCCGCCGGAGGTTCCTGACGAATAGTGAATGGTTTTACGACAATCGATTTCATTTTTTCGAACCACCGGTTCTTTCGTTCAGAAATGAAGAATTCTCCAACGAGCAGGATGAGCACAACCGTCAGGACATATTGAAAACGGTCTTCGTATTCGGTAAAAACCTTCGCACCGAATTCTTTCTTTTCCATTCCCTGAATCTCTTTGAATAAGGCATCCAACTCGTTCACCTGGTTCGAGGCGCGAACGAACTTTCCCCCACCGGCCTCGGCAATTTGTTGCAAGGCGGCTTCATCCAGTTTGGTGATGACCGTGTTTCCCTCGTTATCCTTCATGAAACCGACCTGGACGTTATTTTGATACATCGGGATCGGTGCCCCTTCCGGGAGGCCCATGCCGATGCTATGAACGACGATTCCCTCCGCGGCTGCGTCCTTCGCCGCAGCCATAGCGTCGTCCTCGTGATTCTCGCCGTCCGTAATAATAACGAGCGCTTTGTGCTTCTTTTCCCCCTGCACGAACGACTTCATCGCAAGCTTAATCGCCGAACCGATCGCGGTTCCGGGAACGGGAACGACATCGACATCAATGGTACTGATGAACAATCGTGCGGCGCCGTAATCCGTCGTCAGCGGGAGCTGGAGGTAGCTGTCGCCGGCAAAGACAACCAAGCCGATCCTGTCATTCTGCAATTTATCGAGGAGCAGGGAGATTTCGCGCTTCGCGGCTTCCAGCCGGTTCGGCTTGATGTCCTCCGCCTTCATGCTGTTGGAAACGTCGAGTGCGATGAAGAGGTCAACGCCTTCCCGCTTGACCTCCTCGAGCTTCGTACCGATCTGCGGGTTCGCGATCCCCAGCACAAGAAACGCCAGCGCGGTGAAAACGAAAATGAATTTTATCGCCCCCTTGTGCCGGCCTGCGGTCGGTACAGGCTGCATGAGAAGTTCACGATTTCCAAATCGTTCCATTGCTCGACGGCGCAAACCTCGCGCCCAGAAATAGAGGACAGCGAGAGCGGGGAGCACCGCGAGCGTAACAAGATATTCCGAATGGGCAAACCGGATCATGGAATCTTCCGAAATAACGTCTGTGATAAGAACACTTCCAACAGCAGAAACAATCCCGCGAACATCGCCGCGCTGTAAAATTCCTCCCTATGACGCCGGAATTCGGTCACTTCAATCTTCGTTTTTTCAAGACGGTCAATTTCATCGTAGATCGCCTTGAGTTTGCGTTCGTCCGTAGCGCGAAAATATTTGCCGCCGGTCTCATCGGCGATTTTCTGGAGCAACGGCTCATCGAGCTCGGTAGGAAGGTTTTGGTGCTGCGGCCCAAAGGGCGTTCGTACAATTATGGGAGCCATGCCGTTCGTCCCGACCCCGATGGTGTACACGCGGACGCCAAACGACTGGGCGATCCCCGCCGCAGTCAACGGATCGATGAAGCCGCGATTGTTCACACCGTCGGTGAGTAAAATAATGACACGGCTGATCCCCTTGCTGTCCTTCAGGCGGCTTACCGCCGTCGCAAGACCCATGCCGATTGCCGTTCCGTCTTCGATCATTCCGTTTTTCACTTCCTTGAGAAGATTTTTCAAAACGGCGTGGTCAAGCGTCAGCGGGCATTGCGTGAAACTCTGTCCGGAAAAGATCACGAGACCGATTCTATCGTTCGGACGGCCGTCGATGAATTCAGACGCGACATTTTTGGCGGCCTCGATCCTGTTGGGATGAAGGTCTTCGGCCGTCATACTCTCCGAAATATCGTCCGCGATAACGATGTCGATCCCCTCTGTGCTCACACTTTCGCCGCGGGAGGTCGACTGTGGCCGCGCCAGGGCAATCGTCAAGAAAACAAGGGCGAGCACGCGGAGAGCGAACAGCGCATGCCAGAACCGCTGGCGCCACGTCCGGCGTGAAAAGCGGAAGGCTGTCAGCGTCGGCACCTGTAACTCCACAATCTGCCGCTTGCTCCTCTTCCAGTACCAGTACACCATGACGGGAATAAGCAGGAGCAACAGGAAATATTCAGGATTCGCGAACTGAATGCCCATCATACTTCCACCTCCGCGGGAGTTTGCTGCAGCAAGGGCTCTCTCTCCAATGCGCGCCAGGTGGTCTCTACAAACGAAATCGCCAGGGCCATGCTGGATTCGTTTTCCCCGGCCTGCGGCTGAAACTTGGCAAACTTCACGAGGTCGGCCCGGAAAAGGATCTCCCGTAATTTCTCTCTCATTCCGCTTTCGAGATCCTCAATCTGTCGGGTCGACAATATCTCATCGCTCGTCAGTTCCATCGCCATGACGTTGAACCGTCGCTCGATATACACCCGGACGATATCCGTGAGCTGTGAGTGATATTCTTTTATCTTCCCCCGCTGCCATAATCGTTCCGCCTCCAGAGCCCGGAGCGCTTCCAGCGCGACCTCGCCCGCGGGCCTCGCCGGCACCTCGGGCAGAAGGCTTTCGCCCCTCTTTCGTTTCTGATGAATATAATAGAGTAACCACACGATTCCCCCGAGAACCACCACGGCAATCAAGTACGGCAAAATCTCTGAAAAAGCGATTGAAGGAGAAAGCGGGGGCTTGATGTCTCTGATGTCCTTCGTGGTGTCAACGGGAATCCCGTGGACCGTAACAAGTATCGGAGACGTTTCCACGACCTTCTTTGTCGTGTCTCCCTGGACTACATACTGAAACGGAAGCGGCGGCACAACGAACGTCCCCGAGTCGTAAGCCGTGATGGTGAAAACGGCAGACTCGAGAAGGTTCTGTCCGGATTGCTGCGTTGAGTGTTCGCTGCGTTGAATGACCTCGAATCCTTGAAGCGAATCGGCAAGTTGAGGCCAGGCAACCGAGACGTTCGCGGGATGTTCAACCTCGAGATGGAGCTTGAGCCAGTCGCCGATGGAGATGTTGTTCGAATCGACCTTCGCCGTCGCCCGGATTTCCTGGCCGTGAAGATTTCCATCCGCAACAGAAAACATCAGTGCAACGATCAACCACCGTACCCGCCGACCAGAAAGGTGGTCAATCCATCCTCCATCCTCCATCATCGATCTTTTTTTCTTCACCATCTCTTTTCGCGCAAACGGAAGAATGAAACAAGCGGTTGAATGTATGACTGGTCGATACGAATATGGATCGCATCGACACCGGTACGGCGGAACAGTTTTTGCCGCGCTTCCTGCTGCTGTTTCCACCAACGCGAATAGCCGTCGCGTACCATCCGGTCACTCGTGTCCACCCAGATCGCTTCCCGGCTCTCGGCATCGAGCACGCGCATGAGTCCGCTGGGCGAAAGTTCCGCTTCCCGGGGGTCATAGAGCTGGACCCCGATGAGGTCGTGCTTCTTCGCCGCGATCTTCAGGGCATCATCGTACCCATCGGAGAGGAAATCCGAGATCACGAACACGATGCTTCTTTTCTTGATGGCGCTTGTGAGATAGCGTAATCCTTCGGTAATATTCGTTTCACGGTGCACGGGCTGAAAATCCAGCAGCTCCCTGACAATACGGAGGATGTGTGTGCGACCTTTCTTCGGCGGAATGAACTTCTCTACGACGTCGCTGAAGAGTATTACGCCGACTTTGTCGTTATTCTTGAGCGCGGAGAATGCGAGAACGGCGCACAGCTCCGTCGCGATGTCCCTCTTGAGCTGATGAACGGTGCCGAATTCTCCCGAACCGCTGACGTCCACAAGCAGCATCACGGTGAGTTCGCGCTCTTCCTCGAAGATTTTGATATAGGGATGATTGAACCGGGCGGAGACGTTCCAGTCGATCATACGGATGTCGTCCCCAAACTGGTACTCGCGGACTTCGCTGAACGCCATCCCACGTCCTTTGAAGACGCTGTGGTACTCGCCCGAAAAGATCTGGTTCACCAGACCTTTGGTGCGGATCTCAATTTTGCGGACTTTCTTAAGTAATTCGCTCGTTTCCATGACCGGGGTGCTGCGTCAATTAATCGTCAATGGTTATTGATACCAGTTCTTGGTTCTTGGTACTTTGTTCTTGGTTCTTTGTCATTAGTACTGGTCATTTGTCAATGGTCACGGGTCATTTGGGGGTGCCGAGTTGAGACTTTATCGAACGAACATAAGCGTTCAACTTTGGGCCCAGCGGCTGAATTATTTTCCTAATTTTCGCTTCTTGCTCTGCCGTCAGGAGCTTCCTCATTTTTGCCCTGCGCAGAAAATGCCGTGTTTCCATCAAGGAGCCTCTTGCGTAGTAGCAAAAGTGAACATTTTCTTTGTATGCGAATCTGCCGTATCCTTCTGCAATATTCGCACCAATTGAATCGGCTGCTCTCACCAATTGTTTACCAATTGTATCCCTTGCAAAGAATTCCCATTTGCTACAGATACTCCAAACCACATCGGCAATCTCTTCCGAAAGTTTGTACACTTCAAGCTCCTCTAGGTCTAACGTCATAATCTCCTCCCTTGCTGGTTATCCCAAAAACCGCCAATGACCATTGACCAATGACAATTTACATTTTATGGCACTTCAATCGTGTTCAAAATATCGTCCACAATATTCTCCGACGTCACGTTTTCCGCTTCCGCCTCGTAGGTCACGGCAATGCGGTGGCGCAAGACATCGTGACAAACGGCCCGGATATCTTCCGGGATCACGTAGCCGCGTCGCTTGATGAACGCAAATGACTTTGCAGCCAGCGCGAGACTAATGCTCGCACGCGGAGAGGCGCCGTAGCTGATAAGCGAGGCCAGTTTCTCGAGCTTGAAGTCTTTCGGCTTCCTCGTCGCGAACACAATATCCAGAATATATCGCTCGATCTTTTCGTCCATGTACACCTCCTGTGCAAGAGATCGGGCCTTTACAATATCGGCGGGAGAAACAACGGCTTTCAACTGGGGATCGGCATTTACGATGTTTTGCCGCATGATCAATCGTTCTTCATCGCGATTGGGGTAATCAATTTTTATCTTCAACATAAAGCGGTCGACCTGCGCTTCGGGGAGGGGGTAGGTTCCTTCCTGTTCGATCGGGTTTTGCGTGGCGAGCACAAGAAACGGCTCTTCGAGCTTGAATGTATGGTCGCCGATCGTGATCTGGCGCTCCTGCATCGCCTCGAGCAGCGCGCTTTGCACTTTTGCGGGAGCGCGGTTGATTTCATCGGCAAGAATGAAGTTTGCGAAGATTGGGCCTTTTCGCACCGTGAATTCCCCGTTTCGTTGATTGAAGATCATTGTTCCAATCACGTCGGCAGGAAGAAGGTCGGGTGTGAATTGAATCCGCTGGAACTTGGCTTGGATTGTCGCCGCCAGCGTCTTGATGGCAAGCGTTTTTGCAAGCCCCGGTACGCCCTCGAGCAGGACGTGACCGTTCGAAAGGAGTCCGATGAGCAGGCGCTCGATCATATATTTTTGGCCGACGATGACTTTACCTACCTCCATTTGGAGCAAATCCACGAAAGCGCTCTCCCGCTGAATACGCTCGTTGAGAGATTTAATGTCTGTCATGTGTAAGTCTGTTCCACTGATATTGAGTATTGGTTAATGAAATAAACATAAAAAACGACAAAAGGATTTCCCAAACTTCGAGAAACCCAGTTATTGTACGTAATCCGGGATTTTTTGTTAAAGCATGGTGTTGAACAATGCAGGATTGTCGAATAAATTCTTGCTTTTCCCGGGAAAATTCTTGAATTCGTGATGTGAATTTACAAAAAGTGCCATGAAAATCCAAGTTTGATAGATTCCTGGTGGGAGATTCCTGGTGGGAGATTCGGAGAAGGGGGAATATCTGAAGCCGTATCGTCATCCTGACACGCCCTCTGGTCAGGATCTGGACAGATGTCCCATTGCTCACGTTTAGATGCCGATCAGTCCCGTTCCGAGGAATCGGGACGGGACGGCAAGACGGGGAAAGGGACACGCCAACACATGCGCCGTCCCGCTGCGCAGGAAATGTCAGCTCGACGTCCAGGGAGTCAGATCCTTCGTCCGCCTACGTCCCTACGGCGGACTCAGGACAACATTAGCGTCGATTTGATTCGGGTTCGCGGGTTCGTTATCTTGTGCAACGGATTCTCTCTCATCCTCGTATATTATTATAGAGTACTCAACAACCAGAACGTGCCAAATGAAAAATCCTTTTGAGCGAATGTCTGCGGGAAACATCCGCATTCTCTTTACTTTTTTCGCGGTGGCGGTTCTCGTCGTTTCGATGATGAGTTTTCTGGACGTAATGGTTTATAGAGCGAAGAGTAACGACCAATGCGCCTGGCTGCCCCTGGAGACGAACAGACAGGGACTCTTGATCCAGGGGGTTCTTGCCGGCGGCGTGACCGACAAAGCGGGGGTCCACAACGGCGATACGCTCCTGGCAATTAACGGACGTTATTTCAAGACGACCCTTGATGCGCAGCGGATCATCGATTCCCTCAACACCGGAGAACGTGCAACATATCTCATTAAGCGAGGCACGACAGAGATCACGGCCTCGGTGGAAATGTTGAAACTGTTCGATGTACAGTTCCTGTCCATCTTTCTCCTGGGCTTCGGCTTTCTCCTCGTCGGCTACGTCGTGGTCATGACGAAACCGCAGGGGAAGGTGCAGCGGATGTTCGGCAGGTACGGGATTCTTGCCCTTCTTCAGTTCTCGCTTCTTCCGCTCAATCTCAATTCTGCCGTGGACCCTGCGTGGAGAATAGCTTTCCTAGGGACGAGTTTTATTGCTGCGAGGATCCTTGCCCCACCTTTATTTGTAAGTTTCTTCTTCCACTTCCCCGTTCGCAAGAACATTCTCAAGCGAAAGTGGGTCGTTCCCTCACTGTATGCCGTGTCCGCTCTTACGCTGGTCGCGCTGGTTCTCAACAATCGGATAAACCTTCCTACTGCAATCGTGTATACATTGGCGCTGTGCCCGGTCATATTCTTTGTTGCGGGTCTTATCGTTTTCGCTCACAGCTACTTCCGGAAAGTTGAGCACGGCAGGCGAAGGCAGCTGCGTCACATCCTCATCGCGGTTGGGGTGGGTGTTCTCGTGTTCATGTATCTGACGGGCGTTCTATTGATCGACCCGTTCACGATCCTCCTCAACCCGGTGCTGATGCTGCCGGCGCTGCTGCTCGTTTTTGTTCCCGCTGCTTTCGGATACGCCATTTTCCGTTACCGGTTGATGGATATCGAGCTGATTATAAAACGGAGTCTGATCTACGGGGCAGTGACGGCGGCTTTGGCGGCCATTTATCTTCTGTTCGTGTTTGGCTTCGGCAGTTTGCTCGGAATCGTGCTCGGGCATGCCGACAATAGGGCGCTGAGCATCGCCGCATTCATTGTCATTGCGTTCGTGTTCGATCCCATCAAGAGGAGGGTCCAGGAATCGATCGACCGGACATTCTACCGGGAGCGGCACAACTACCAAAAAGCCCTCCTGGAGTTCAGCCGGGAACTGCCGCACCAGATGAACTTAGATCAAATTCTCCAGTCGATGGTGAATCGGATTTCCGGCACGATGCACGTCGAGAAAGTCGCCGTCGTATTGTGCGATGAAACGGAGGGATGCTATTGCGTTGCGAAAGATATTCCGGAAGAATACTGTCGATTCATCGAGAGCCACGAGGGATTGATCTCCCTCCTGAGGGAGACGCAAACACCGCAGTCATTCGCATTGCTCGCGGAGGAGCCGGATTCCTTTCTCCTCAACGCATCCGACAAGGAGAATATCCTGAAGTCAGGCATCGTCCTCGCGATTCCTATGTTCATGAAGGATCGGCTTATCGGAACGATCAATGTCGGCCCGAAACTTTCCGGCAAGATTTATTCACAGGAAGATATCGACCTGCTCTCAACGGTTGCAGGTCAGGCAGCCATCGCGCTCGAGAACGCACGTTTGCACAAGTCGGAGGTGGAGAAACAGCGCATGGAGGAAGAACTCAAGCTCGCCTGGAAGATCCAGCAAGGATTGCTGCCGAAGTCGAACCCGGAAATCCCGGGACTTGAGGTCGCGGGCGTCACGATTCCTGCGCGAACGGTGGGCGGTGATTATTTCGACTACATCCAGCTCGGGCCAAAACGGCTGCTCGTCGTTGTGGCAGACGTTTCCGGGAAAGGGATGTCGGCCGCGTTGTACATGTCGAAAGTCCAGGGCATGGTGCAACTCGCGGCTCATATGTATACCTCTCCCCGCGACATTCTCGTCAATGTCAACAGGCGCATCTTCGACGGGATCGAACGCAAGTCGTTCATCACGATGATCCTCGCCATGTTCGACCTTGAGAAGAACGATGTGAGGATTTGCCGTGCCGGTCACAACAAAGCCCTTATTGGTGCGAATGGCGTGCTTGAATATTTAAGCGGGGCGGGTATCGGGCTTGGACTCGAACGCGGAGACCTCTTCGAAAGCACTCTTGAGGAGGTCCGTAAACCTCTCAGAAGCGATGGATTCTTTATGTTCTACACCGACGGACTCACCGAAGCGATGAACGAGCAGGGAAATCAGCTCGGTGAAGAGGCCGTCAGCGCTCTGGTGAAGGCAAACGGGAATTTATCTGCCTCCGACCTCGAGCGGTCAATTGTCACGGCAGCAGATACATTCCGCGGGGCGGCCGAACAGCACGACGACATTACGCTGGTGATTGTGAAGTCGAAGTAAAGACATCCTAAAAAGCAAAAAAGCCTGTCATTCCGCGACCGGGCTTGTTCATCCATCCACATACGCATCGGCTTCTATCTCGACCAGCATATCGGGATGGATGAGTCGACCGACCTCGACCATGGTTGTCGCCGGGAGTATACTTCCAAAGAACTCCGAGTGCGCCTTGCCGACTTTTTCCCAGTCGTCCATGTTGACGACGTACATTCTCGTGCGCACAACATCGTTGAGTGTTGCCCCCGCTTTTTGAAGGGCACGCTCGATATTACGAATCGCCTGTACCGCCTGAGCGTAGGCATCGCCGACGCCGACGATATTTCCATGCTCATCGGTTGCCGTCGTTCCCGTAACAACAACATGCGGCCCCACACGCACCGCGCGCGAATAGCCGACGACGTGTTCCCACGGCATGCCGGATGATATATTTTTACGTTCCATGGTGAGAGGAGAGACGAATATTCACAGTGTCGAAAGAGCCACGGCGTGATGACCGAAGATCATCAGAGTATGCCAACTAGTGTCCTGTCTCGGAAATAGATTCATTGAGTTTTGCTGCTTTTGACCCTCACCCCTTTCCCCTCTCCCGATCCTTCGACTTCGCTCAGGACAGGAGCGGGAGAGGGGAACTGAAGAGGAGTAACTATGTTACAAATAAAATTGAGTCTCACCGTTAGTTGTGATATATTTTAATTGGCCAAATCATCAACTCACAACATAACAGGAGACTCAACATGAAAATGTACAAGATTAAACG
>JBEKTW010000020.1:0-71941 GCA_049515655.1 Bacteroidota bacterium | reverse complement strand
AATGGGGAGCATCTCTTTGCGACGGCCTCGCACGCTCTGGCGGACCTCCACGCAAATCACTCTCCCATTCCCGATGCCAATAGTCAATCCAAAAGGTACAATATTAGTCTGTAACATACGAGAACGCAAAGGAAGACGCAGAGAGCACAAATACAAGCAGAAAGTCTGTGTGATCCCGCCCTTCGGCGGGACTGACTCCGTCGAGTAATGAAACCTGAAACCTGAAACGTCAAACTTTAACCTCGAAACCTCTTTATGAACAAATTCAACGATAGACGAACCATTCGTGCACCCCACGGTACTCAACTCAATTGTAAGGGCTGGCTGCAAGAAGCAGCGATGCGGATGTTGATGAACAATCTTGACGCTGAAGTCGCAGAAAAGCCCGACGAACTTATCGTGTACGGCGGTACGGGAAAAGCAGCGCGCAACTGGGAATGCTATGAAGCTATTGTCCGAACGTTGAAGAGCCTTGAAAACGATGAGACACTGCTTGTCCAATCCGGAAAGCCCGTGGGCGTTTTCAAGACGTACCCTGATGCGCCGCGTGTACTTATTTCCAACGCGATGCTGGTTCCCCATTGGGCCACATGGGATGAATTCCGCCGGCTCGAAGCGCTCGGACTTACGATGTACGGACAAATGACAGCGGGCAGCTGGATCTATATTGGCACGCAGGGGATTTTGCAGGGAACGTACGAAACGTTTGCGGCTTCGGCTGAGAAGTACTTCCATGGTTCGCTCGCCGGAAGATTCTTGCTCACCGCCGGCCTCGGAGGTATGGGCGGCGCGCAGCCGCTCGCGGCCACGATGAACGGCGCAGCGTGCCTCGCAGTGGAAGTAGACCCATCGAGGATCGAAAGACGATTGAACACAAAGTATGTCGATAAGATGACGAATAACCTCGACGAGGCGCTTCGATGGATTGAAAATGGACGGTCGAAGAAACAACCGGTATCGGTCGCTCTTCTCGGGAATGCAGCCGACGTTTTGCCGGAGCTTGTTCGTCGGGGAATCACACCGGATGTCCTTACCGACCAGACCTCGGCTCACGATACTCTCAACGGCTACGTGCCGCACGGCATTTCGTATAATGAAGCGCTAGCACTTCGGGAAACGAAACCGGAGAAATACATTGCGATGGCGAGAGCTTCCATTGTCGAACATGTACGGGCCATGCTTGAACTCAAGAAACGCGGCGCCGTAACGTTCGATTACGGCAACAATATCCGGGGCGAAGCGCTCGCGAACGGTGTGAAGAACGCTTTTGATATTCCAGGCTTCGTGCCCGAATACATTCGCCCTCTATTTTGCGACGGGAAGGGCCCGTTTCGTTGGGCAGCGCTCTCCGGCGACCCGGCAGATATTTACAGAACAGACCGCGCTATCCTGGAAACATTTCCGGAAAACAATCCTCTTTGCCGCTGGATCGAAAAGGCGCAGAAGCAAGTGAAGTTTCAAGGCCTGCCCGCGCGCATCTGCTGGCTCGGTTACGGGGAGCGGGCGAAGATGGGGAAAATCTTCAACAACCTCGTCGCCCGCGGTGAGATCAGTGCCCCGATTGTCATTGGAAGAGACCATCTCGACTGTGGTTCGGTCGCATCACCGAATCGCGAGACGGAGAATATGAAGGACGGAAGCGACGCCATTGCCGACTGGCCCATTCTGAACGCGCTGCTCAATGCCGTTGGCGGTGCCAGCTGGGTGAGCGTACATCACGGCGGGGGCGTCGGAATCGGCATGTCGATTCATGCGGGTATGGTGATTGTCGCCGACGGGACCAAAGAGGCCGAACGGCGACTGGAACGGGTATTGACCTACGACCCGGGGATGGGGATTGTACGCCATGCAGACGCGGGCTACGATCGGGCAATTGGTATTGACCTACGACCCGGGGATGGGGATTGTACGCCATGCAGACGCGGGCTACGATCGGGCAATTGAGAACGCCAAAAGGTTCGCGGTGAACGTCCCGATGTGTCCCGAACTTCAGTTCGCAGGGCCCCGACTTTGAAATGGCCTGTCTGTCCGCTTGCCCTGGTTATTCTGTTGGGGCGCTTTGCAGGAGCCTTCGCCCAAACCAATCCAAAGTTCAATGTCGACTTACGACTGAATTTCGCTGTCGCCGAACAGTGCGTCGATCTCTACGAGGACCGGTTCGTGAGCACACAGGAACTGGCAGGTCTGCGCGGCAGCCTGGTCGCCGCGTCGACGACGGGATTGATCGCAAACAGCGGTTCCGTGGCCGCACGGCTTCAATCATCACTTGATTCGCTGAAGTACCACGACTTCCTGCGGGACGATATCTATCATCTTGAGGACGCGCGGAAGAACGTCACGGGAATCAAGGAGCTTCTCGGGGAGATGAAAAAGCAAAACTTCAACCGTAGAGTTGTTGCCACTGTCGAGCAGATCTTCCCGCAGGATGCCGATATTTCTTTGACTATTCCGGTCTACGTTGTAGCGTTCGGTCACGAAAACGTCGATGCGTACGTCCGCCGGATCCTCTGGCGCGGCGATATGCCTCAGTTTGTCGGTGAGGGGGAGGGCGAGTTGACCATCGTCATCAATCTCGCGCACGCTGTGAATTACGGGCAGGCGCTCAGTGAACGTTTCATTTCGCTGCTGGGAGTAACCGCGCACGAAGTCTTTCACGCTGCCTTCGGGGCCTATAAAGAAAACTCGTCAACGTGGAAGCGCTATTATGGTAAACACCGTGGGCCGTTCCATGAGTTGATCGACTTGACGCAGAACGAAGGCATTGCCTACTACCTCTCGCTCGACCAACTTGGCCATGGGAACCTGCCCAGAGACTGGTACAACAGAACGAGAGAGGTCTTTTCGACATTCAACGCAAATGCGACGGAACTGCTCTCCGACAAACTTACACCGTCGCGGGCATCAGAACTTATTCGAACGGCCAACTTGAGCGGATACCGGGACAATTACGGTGCAATGGCCGGCATGGTCATGGCGAGAGAGATCGACCTCCGGATGGGAAGAGCTGCGCTCGTCGAAACCATTGCCCTGGGGCCGATTGATTTCTTCAGAAAATATTTGAAATTGTCCGACGAAGATAGTAACTTACCGCGGTTCAATCGTGCAATCGCGGGCGTCATCGCGGCCGACTGATTTATGAGCCGACAGATTCCCGAGACTGCGGGCTTGTGCCAGCAGGGTGTGCATGCTCAATATATTCTAAATGAAAAAGGGTCGATATTCGTGCTCTGCCTGATGTCCAAGACTGATCCATCGTTCCCCAAGTATCCGTCACTGCCCGTTGTGCAATGTGGAGGTTGCGCGGAACGATTTTCCCACTACGAGAAATAGCACTGGGTATGAAATCCATCATTGTCCGACCGGCCGGCAGAAAAGACGGCAAACAATTCCTGGAGCTCGTCGATGCCCTGGCGGATTACGAGAAACTGAAAAGACCGTCGCGCTCAGCTCGCGCCCGACTCCTCCGCGACGCGTTCGGTAAACGAAAACGCTTTGAAGCGTTGATTGCTTTTGTCGACCGGAAACCCGTTGGATATGCAATTTTCTTTGAGACGTATTCTTCTTTTCTGGCTTTACCGACTCTGTACCTTGAAGATATATTCGTCCTGCAAGAATACCGGAAGGAAAGGATCGGGCTGAAGTTGTTCAGGCATTATTGGGATGAGGCGCGCCGCCGCCGGTGCGGTCGCATGGAATGGACGGTGCTCGGTTGGAATAAGTCCGCCATCCGCTTCTATGAAAAGCTCGGGGCGAAGCATATGAAGGAATGGAATCTCTATCGAATGACGCTATAAGCTCCCTCTCTGGTTCGGATATTCTGCAACTGAAAAGATATAGTACCAACTCTTGATCACTTGAACGCAGCAGGATCCATTCGTTAAGCTCCCGCTGGTTGTTCTTCCGAGAATTTCTCCCCGTGATCGTAAAAAGTATTCACGTTGCATGTCAGGGATCCCGCCCGCCTTGAAAGAACGAATGTTTTTGAGTATCTTTCGATACCGTTTGCACACGATGAAGCAGATCATAGAACCATGAAACTCGCTCTTCTTGATATACGGCAACTTGTCACCGTGCCAACGCGCGGTAGCAAGGTAAAGGTCGGCCATGACATGAGCGACCTTGGCGTGGTCGAAAATGCCGCCATTCTCGTAGAAGGCGACACGATCACCTGGGTCGGTCGAATGGAGGATCTTGCGCTGGGTAGTCTCAAAGAGGTCGACGTTGTTGATTGCATGAACAACGTCGTGATGCCCGGTTTTGTCGATTCACACACGCATTTGGTATTCGGCGGCAGCCGTGAGGTAGAATTTGCCATGCGAAGTGCAGGCATGTCGTATCAGGAGATCGCAGAGCAGGGCGGGGGGATCCTGAGTACCGTGCGGCAAACGCGGGAAGCATCGAAGAAGGAGCTCAAGAAAGCGGCTCGACGATGGTTGAACAACATGATGCGCCACGGAACGACAACTGTGGAAATCAAAAGCGGCTACGGGCTCGACATGGACAACGAGATCAAGATGCTTGAATCAATTGTCGAGCTGGAAAAAGAAGAAGTGATTTCGATTGTCCCGACATTTCTCGGAGCGCACGCCGTCCCGCCGGAGTTCGTCGGAAACAAGAAGGAGTATATTCGCGAGATTAACGAACGGATGATCCCCTACGTCGCTTCTCACAAGCTCGCGAGCTTCTGTGATGTATTTTGCGAAGCCGGATATTTTGATGTTGCGGAGAGCGAAGCAATTCTTCTAGACGGAAAAAGATTCGGGCTAACGCCGAAGATACATGCGGATGAGCTCACCCCGTCGGGCGGAGCAGGACTCGCGGCGAAAGTGGGCGCCATCTCTGCCGACCATCTCGAACATATAACGGAGAGCGAGATACATTCCATGGCCGACGCGGGAGTCGTTGCGACGCTGCTGCCGGGTGTCTCATTTTTCCTCAACCATCGGTACGCACCCGCACGGAGCCTGATAGACGCCGGCGTCCCTGTCGCGATCGCGACTGACTTCAATCCGGGTTCATGTATGTCGTACAGCATGTCCTTGATGATGACAATCGCCTGCACGCATATGCGCATGACCCCGGAGGAAGCAATTACCGCGTCAACCCTCAACGCCGCCGCCGCCGTCGGTCTTTCTCACGAGATCGGAAGCATCGAGGTCGGGAAGAAAGCCGACATGGTGGTTCTCAACATCCCGGAGTATAAATTCCTCCCGTATCATTTCGGGGAGAATCACGCCGGACGGATAATCAAGCGTGGGATCGTTCTTGAATTCTGACAGGAGGAGACGGATCTTTACCGTTGTGGGTATCGACCTCGCAGGAAGTCCGAAGCGCAACACTGGGATTTGTACGTTGAGAGGAAAAACGATAACTTCATGGACAACGGCCTTCGCGGATGAGGAAATCTTCGATTTTGTAGAGCGGGCAAAACCGGACCTCGTTGCGATCGATGCGCCCCTGAACCTCCCACCAGGAAGAAGGACGATCGATGACCGCAACGGACAGCATTTTCGCGTGTGTGACCGGGAATTGCTCAGGCGGGGGATTCGGTTCTTTCCGATTACTCTCGGTCCGATGCGCTCCCTGACTCTGCGTGGCATAGCACTGAAAAAGAAATTGAAGCGCAAAGGGTATAAAGTCATCGAGATGTATCCGGGAGCCGCACAGGATGTGTGGGAAATTCCGAGGAAGCAGGAAGGATTGGAAAAACTCCTAAGAGGATTGCGAAAGCTCGGAGCGAAAGGTCTGGATAAGAACATGAACGGCGATGAGCTTGATGCCGTAACGGGTGCTCTTGTGGGACACTTGTTTCTCCGGGGGAAAGCCGAAGTGCTCGGCAATTTTAAGGAAGGGGCAATTGTGCTGCCGGCATCGAATAACAAGGAAAAACTCTTTTGACCAGATGAAACCACTTGTAGAATGTGTCCCGAATTTCAGCGAAGGGCGGAATGAACGCATCATCAAGGCGATTGGTGACAGCATTCGTCGCATAAGTGGGGTGAAACTTCTCAGCGTTGAACCAGACAAGGATTATAACCGATGTGTCGTGACGTTCGTCGGTGAGCCCGGGTCCGTCAAGGAGGCAGCCTTTCAGGCGACAAAAACGGCCGCAGAAATGATCGATATGCGGCATCACGAGGGTCAGCATCCCCGGATCGGTGCAACGGATGTCGTCCCGTTCGTCCCGGTCTCCGGAGTCGCTATGGCCGATTGTGTACGCCTTGCCAACGAGTACGGAAAGCGCGTGGCGGAAGAGCTTCATATCCCCGTCTATCTCTATGAGGAAGCGGCGCGCTCGCCCGTGAGAAGGAATCTTGCCAATGTCAGGAAAGGCGAATATGAAGCACTTCGGGATAGGTTCAAAGATCCTGCATGGCAGCCCGACTACGGAGAACCCGTCTTCAACGAGCAATCCGGTGCAACCGTGACCGGAGCACGTTTCTTTCTGATTGCCTACAACGTCAATCTCAAAACCGACAAGAAGGAACCTGCCCAGGAGATTGCCGCCCGGATACGTGAAAGCGGAAGAACGGTGAAGGATGCGAGTGGAAATTCGACAAAGATTCCCGGCTCCTTGAAATCCGTCAAAGCGATGGGGGTCTTCCTCGAACGATTCAATATCTCCCAGGTTTCCATCAATCTTACGAATTACAATAGTACGCCGCCGCATCTCGCGTATGAGGAAGTGAGGAAGGAAGCGCAGAAACTCGGGGTCGACGTGACAGGAAGCGAGGTCGTAGGATTGATCCCCAAGGAAGCGCTGTTGCTTGCAGGGACATTCTATTCCGGTAGATCAGCTGCGTCGATGAACGAGGAACAACTAATTCGTACAGCGATTGAACGTCTCGGGCTCAGTCAGCTTGAACCGTTCGATCCGAAGAAAAAAGTTATTGAATACATGATCTAACAACAACCCCCCCCCGCTGGCATCTCTCTCCCCGCGGGAGAGCGAAATCCCGCCAAAGGTGGAACAGCCGAGGGGTCAAGGAGAATCAACATGCTTGTAGAAGAAACCGTTACCACATTTCTTGATGAACTTGCATCGAGTTCCCCTGCGCCGGGGGGAGGCAGTGTTGCAGCGTTGTCGGGCGCGCTGGGCGCTGCCTTGACATCGATGGTCTGCAATTTGACGGTTGGCAAAAAGAAATACGCTGACGTTGAAGGTGAAATGAAGAATGTCGTGCGCCAATCAGAGCAGCTGCGGCAGACCTTTACGCAGCTTGTCGACCGTGACACTGTCGCGTTCAGCAAAGTGATGGAAGCTTTTGGGCTGCCGAAGGACACGGAAGACCAAAAGGCGCTCCGCTCCGCCGCTATCGAGGCGGCGACGAAGGAAGCCGCCCTCGTCCCCCTCGAGGTCATGAAGCATGTGATAGATGCGCTGGCGTTGGCAAAAGTGGTGGCCGAAAAAGGTAACACAAATTCCCTCAGTGATGCGGGGGTGAGTGCGTTGATGCTGAATGCAGCCGCCGAGGGTGCTTCTCTCAACGTGCAAATCAATCTGAGCGGTATCAAGGATGCCGATTTTGTCGGCTGGAAGTCGGAAGAGGTCGCATCGTTGCTCAAGACAAGCAAAATGAAAACGGAAGAAGTGATGAGCATCGTCCGTCGCAAGATCAGCGGACCCCGATAGTGTCGTCACCGTGACCGTCGGTCGCTGCTCTTCGTCGGCGGGCTCCGTCGGTTCTCCGGTGCCATGCCTGGAGGTCCATACATGATCATTCCCTTTGCTCTTCTCTTGCTTGCAATCGCCGTCATGCCGCTTGTTCACAAGCAATGGTGGGAGAGAAATTATCCGCTCGTGGCCTTCGGATTGAGTGCCATCACCATCGCGTATTACTTTCTTGTTCTCCGGAATCCCGATAGGATATGGTCAGCGGGCTACGAGTATGTAAGTCTTATCGTTCTTATCGGCTCGCTGTTTGTGGTCGCGGGAGGGCTGCATATTCGCCTCAGGGGAAAATCTAAACCTCTTTCCAATGTGCTATTCCTCGCCGTCGGTGCCGTCGTGTCGAATGTCGTTGGCACCACGGGCGCGTCGATGATCATGATCCGTCCATACATCCGCATGAACCGGTCCAGGCTTCGCGGTTATCACGTAATTTTCTTCATCTTTCTTGTCAGCAATATCGGAGGGGTACTTACCCCTATTGGCGATCCGCCGCCATTTCTTGGGTATCTCAAAGGAGTTCCGTTTTTCTGGCTGCTCGAGAACGTTTGGCAGGCCTGGGCGCTTGCGGTCGGAATCATTCTCTTAGTTTTCTTCGTTATCGATCATTTGAGTTATCAAAAACCGGGAGAGCTGGAACCCCAGGCCGCGGGGGAAGATCTCGCCAATAAATTTGAAATCGGAGGAATTCACAATATGCTTTTTCTCCTGATGATTCTTGCCGCGGCGTTTGTTGAGCATCCGATCTTCGCCCGAGAGTCAATCATGGCTGCGGCAGCGGTTGGTTCATACTTCACGACGAAAAGAGAAATTCATGAAAAGAATGAATTCCATTTTCTGCCGCTGAAGGAAGTCGCAATTTTATTCTTCGGGATTTTTGCGACAATGGCCCCCGCCCTCGAATGGCTGGAAATAAATTCCGCGAAGATTGGGATCGTCTCTGCCGGGCATTTCTACTGGGGGACGGGAATCCTGTCGAGTGTGCTGGCTAATGCACCGACATACCTCAATTCTCTCAGCGCATCCATCGGTTTGTTTGTCGACCGGGATATCATTCAGCAGGTGCAACATGTGATTTCAACGAATGGTATCGGACTTGCAGATGTCGCCGGCGTCCATGCCTCAGAAATTCGTGCCACCGTAGCGGTGCTGATGGCAAACCATCCCGGCCTCGTATCCGCCGGAAATGTTCCCGTTGACTACATTCAAACTGCGTATCTCATTGGCAACCAGAGCGCATATCTCAAGGCGATATCAGTCGCCGCGGTATTCTTCGGCGCGATGACCTACATCGGCAATGCGCCGAACTTCATGGTAAAATCCATCGCGGACCATGCGGGCGCGCATAGCCCGAGCTTCGGTGGTTACGTCCTCAAGTATTCGCTGCCGATCTTGATTCCGGTATTCGCCTTGGTGTGGTGGATTTTTCTGTGATTGCCAGCGCGGGAACATGAGTCGGAGTACAGTTTCTGATATTCAGGATGTTCCGGAAGATCCGGCGCTTTCCCCTGCAGTACCGTTTTATTCAAACTGGAAACTCCGTGCGATGTCCTCGAATTGACTCCTGAAGGTGTAAAACCGGTCGGGTAAAGCCGTACAGGTGATCACGTAGCCCCGGTCATCTTTTACGATCATGTACGCGAGGACTTTGAAGGTCGAACCGCCAAGCCTGTGGGTGTAGACCATCCACTTCGCGTCATAGTCGTCGATGAAACCCTGTCCCTTCTCCTGATCTTGAAAGTCGGTTAAAACTCTCTTCATGTTGATCAGACTTTGTTGGAAGTATTCATCGAGGGTCAAGGCTTTCGGTAATCGGTCGACGGTCACATTCACGTCTTCCCGGAATTGATCAGCAGAACCGTTCCTGGGCACCCAGGCGATTATTTTCGTTCCTAGAAATCCTTCTTTCTTCTCCCATGCCGCGGGGAATTTCATGGAGAAACCCTCACGGTCATTATAATATCTGTCGGGGTCCTTGGTGGCGCACCCATCCAACATCCATCCGGTGAGAACAAGTGAAATACCGAAAATCGCAGTTATGTTTTTCCTGAGCATGGCTCCCTTCTCCTTTCGAAACGGGCGTAAACGGGTCTATTTGATCAATGTGCAAATCTGACTCCGACCGATCGTCGACAGCCTGTTACGATCATCGGACCAATGCAACACCACACATCATGGTTCTATGTGAGTCCGGAATCTCTCCCACCAGGCGTACAGCTTTGGAGCCGACCAGACGGTAAATACCATGAACATGGCGCCTGCGATCAGGTCGACCACGTAATGGTAGCGCAGATAGACCGTTGCGATGATAAGTAAAGTTCCAAAAACAAACAAGAAATAACGCGTTCTGAGTTTGAATTTCGCGGCGAGATAGATCACAATGAGTGTCATCTGCGTATGGCCGCTCGGGAACACGTCCCGCTGAACCGTCGCGATCGCATTGGCGGCATTCCGGGGAATGGATTCTCCCGCATTAAGGAAATCGCGAATTGCATCGGTGCAGAAAATGCCGGGCAATTCATCCTTCAAAGCCGAGAAATCGTGAAGCGTGAATCGCGGCCCGACTCCCGGCACAAGCAAGTATCCGATGTACGACAGGAAGAAGCCATAGAGGAACGTGAAGATGAAAAAATTGAACTTGCCGTTCTCCCTTCGCACGTACGGTTCAAGGCCTGTTACCAGCATCAGGATGTAAAAGCTCGCGTACGCAATCTCGAGAATTTCCGTCACCACCGGTGTGGCAAATTGATACAGCCAGACTGTCGGGTGAACGCCGAAAATCCATCGGTCGATGGCTATAAGCACGTTGTCGCGGTCGGGCATGCCCACCGCCTGCAGGACGAGGTAAATTTCCTTGTAGGAGAGAAAAACAAGAGGCGCAGGGTACCAGTCGTAGACAATTTTCAAAAAGGGGTTTCCTGGTTGGAGCACGTTGAGCTTCGAAGGGTCTGTTGCGCCCGCGGCTATTTGAGCGAACACGATAACCCCGGCGCTCGCGAGTACGTTGATGCAGATGATACAAAACCACAGGCTGAGGTGGGGAGCAATAACCAGACAAATGACCGACAAAAAAAGCGCAAAGGTGATGGTCAATGCGTCCACGGGACGCAAGAAACGGAGCCTGCGCACTAATCGACCCATGTTGCGAAGAACTCCGGATTCTCTTTGTTGGAAAATGTCGGCTTCATTACTTTATTTGGTCAGATCCAGCCCTTCTTCAGTAAGGATGTTTTCACAATCTGTGTCAGCGTGACGTACGATAAGAGCGTGACTAACAGTATGGGCCAGTACAACGCCGGGAGCTCAACGATGCCAAGCGATCGTGCAAAAGGAGAATAGGGCAGTAACATGCCAAGCAGCATGATGACCCCCGTTGTGAGCATCAGCGGCAGGCTCGGACGGCTCTGAAGGAATGGGATCTTATTCGTTCTAATGACGTGAATGATTAATGTTTGCGTCATGAGAGATTCGACGAACCATCCTGTTTGAAAGAGCGATGCCCGGGATGGATCCCAGCACTTGAAGATGTACAGCATCACAAAGTATGTTGAATAATCGAAGATGGAGCTAATGGGGCCGATGAACAGGATGAACTTTCTGATTTCGTCGATCGTCCATGGCCGGGGTTTCGCGATGTGCTCGGCGTCGACGCTGTCGGTCGGAATGGGAACCTGGGAGAAGTCGTACAGGAGGTTGTTCGTCAGCACCTGGATGGGAGCCATGGGCAGGAACGGAAGAAAGGCGCTCGCTCCCAGCACGCTGAACATGTTTCCGAAATTCGAACTTGCGCCCATGCGCACATACTTCAGGATGTTACTGAAAACCTTGCGGCCCTCCAGAACGCCTTCCTCGAGGATCATCAGGCTTTTTTCCAGCAGGATGACGTCGGCTGATTCCTTGGCGATATCGACAGCCGTGTCCACGGAGATGCCGACGTCGGCGGCCCGGAGAGCTGGGGCATCATTGATTCCATCGCCCATGAAGCCGACGACGTGCCCCTTCTTTCGCAATACTTCGATGATGCGTTTCTTGTGAACCGGTGAGAGCCGTGCAAAAAGTGTTGTTCTCTCTGAGGCCTCAATAAGTTCTGCGTCGGACATTTGTTCGATCTGACTGCCGACCAGGGTATTGCTCTCCGGAAGTCCGACTTCATGACACACCTTTCGCGCGACGAGGTCATTGTCGCCGGTCAGAATTTTCACCGTGACGCCATGCTGCTGCAGCGCCGCAATGGCGGGGGCCGCGGTGTCTTTGGGCGGGTCAAGAAATGCCACGTACCCCCTCAGCACCAAATCGACTTCATCGTTCTTGGAGTAAGCGGGTTTCTTCTCCACGTCCTTGTACGCAAGTGCGAGCACCCTGAAGCCGTCTCTGCTCAGTCGTTCGTATTCATCCTTGAGGTCCTGAATGAGAATCGGATCCATGGGGAGCACTTCACCGTCCAATTCAAAACGAGTGGAGCGGAGAAAGACTTCCTCGGGGGCACCCTTCGTCAAGAGCCGGGGTTCCCCCGCGGGTTGTTTGACAACGACCGACATCATCCGTCTGGAGAAATCAAAGGGGATCTCGTCGACTTTCGCGTACTGACCTAGGATGGATTGGTCTGGGATCTCCTTGTGTTGAAGAATTGCTCTGTCGAGAACATTCCTCAAACCTGTCTGAAATGCGCTGATCAAGTAAGCGTCGAGCAGCACCTCATAGTCATCTTTCTGGACTACATCGCAATGGCGCTCGAGAATGACATGATCCATTGTTAATGTGCCGGTCTTGTCCGTACAGAGCACGTCCATCGCGCCGAAGTTCTGTATTGAATTCAATCGCTTGACGATGACCTTCTTGCGGGACATTGCCAGCGCTCCCTTGGAGAGAGAAACCGACACGATCATCGGCAGCATCTCGGGTGTTAATCCAACGGCAACAGCAAGCGCAAAGAAGAATGCTTCAAACCAGTTATGTTTTGTGAAGCCGTTGATCAGAAATACCAGTGGTACCATCACCATCATGAACTGGATCATCAGCCACGTAAAACGATTGACGCCTTTCTCGAAGCTGGTTTCAATAGGGGTTCCGCCGATGCTGCGGGCCATCTGGCCGAAGTAGGTATGGGAACCGGTATTGACGACAACGGCGGTGGCACTGCCGCTCTCGACGCTCGTTCCTAGGAAACAAATATTTGACAATTCGAGCAAGGCTGCGTTGTCTCTGGTTTCGGGCGCGTCAAATTTCTCAACCGGCAGCGATTCACCGGTCAGGGATGCCTGGATGATGAACAAGTCCTTTGAGGATGCAATCCTCACATCGGCGGGGATCATGTCGCCGGCGGCGAGCTTCACGATGTCTCCGGGAACAATGTGTTTCAGCGGGACCTCCACCGGTTGACCGTCGCGTATGGCTGTTGCCGTCACGCTGATCATTGCTTTAAGCTTTGCCGCTGCCGTATCCGCGCGTGACTCCTGAACAAAGCGAAGAATAACGCCGAGGAAAACCATCAACAGCATTACGACGCCCGAGCGGATGTCGCCCGTCGCAAATGAGATCACGGACAAAACAGAAAGAAGAATGACAAGAGGATTCTTGGTTGTCATCATGAGCCGCCACGGCCACCCGTGTCGCTTTTCACGTGCGACTTCATTGGGGCCGTCCCGGTCCAACCGCATCTCGGCTTCTTCCTGTGTGAGTCCGGACAGTTGCGTCCGGAGTCGGGCGCAAAGGTCGTCCGGCGTGTGACGGGCAGCTTCGGTGAGCAGGAGGGCAGATGAAGCCTGAGTGCCCCGAGCCGTTGCTGCCGAATTTTGTTTTTTATTCTCCGGCATTTTAGTAATTTCCGTATTCCCGGACGGGTCTTTCTTTACCGTCATGAAATCCGCGAGGACCTGTTCCCGCACGTGGGAAAATCCGGTCGCCTGCGCGGCGGAAACGAATATATATTGTCACGACAGGCATGCCCCGATCTCATTTGCGAGTGTAACCCAATGTTCGACGGTCAACTCCTCCGCCCGTCTGTTCAGCGGAATCGTGATGCCCGGCAGTACTTGCGTCACGATGTCCTTATCGAACGGGAGAAATTTCAAGCTGTTGCGCAAGGTTTTCCGCCGCTTTCCGAACGCCGTTCTCACGACGATTCTCAAGAGCTCCACATCCACGGGAGCCTGCGACTTCTCGAGCAATTTCATCTGGATGACCGTCGATGTCACAATCGGTCTTGGGAAGAAGCAGTTCGGCGAGACGGTGAAAAGTGCTTTGGGCTCCCCATAAAACTGGGAGAGCACCGAAAGTATTCCGCAGTTTCTGGTTCCTGGTTCTGCAAGGATTCGCCGGGCAACTTCTCTTTGCACCATTATGGTCACGTCGTCAACGGAGTGATGCTCGTCGAAAATCTTGAAAAGAATCGGGCTTGTCAGGTGATAGGGGATGTTTCCGACAATGCGAATTCTTGTTTTGAATTTCTTAGCTAATGAATGGATGTCGGTTTCCATAAAATCCTGGTGGAGAATGGTCGCGGATGATCCGTAGGTTGTTCGCAATGCATCCACTACCCGGCCGTCGATTTCTACGGCGATCAAGTGCCGGACGCTCTGCACAAGGTGTTTCGTCAAAGCTCCATGCCCCGGGCCGATTTCAAGAAGCACGTCGTCTTTCTGAAGATGCAACGATTCTACGATTTTCCTGGCAATATTGTCGTCGACCAAAAAGTTCTGGCCGAGGGATCGTTTCGGCCTGACAGCGAGATAACCGATGGGCACGGGTTCTTAAGGGTGCTTGAATAGATTCTTCAGGGCGTCCTCTGCCTTCTTCTTGAGGTCGTTTTCCAGTTTCTTCCTGGCTTCGTCACCCTTTTTCTGCAGGGCTTGTTTTGCCAAGTCTTCCTGCGATTTTGTGTCGAGTTTCAGAACCGGTTCGGAGTACGTTCCCGTCGCGAGAAAACTCAGACTGATGCGTCCATCTTTGTCCTTGAAGAATTGCAGCAATTCTCCGGCGACTCCGGAAATGTTAAGGCGGTCGGATGCAGAAGCCGGCAGTTTCACCACCAGGCTGTAATCGAGCGAGCCGTCGAGTCCCTGGGAGCCGTTCATGAGAATATCGGTCGTTCCGGCATTCACGCGCAGGTCCGAAATGTTGACGCGGCCGTTCGCGATGGTAAACGAATTCGACCAGTTCTTGAAGTTCACCTCGCGCAGTTCGTTGAGCCCGGTAATGTCCGCAATTTTTGACGTGAGCGCCACGCCGACGACCTTTCCATCGGAAATCTGCACGGTTCCATTGCCGGCCAGTGTTTGCCGGTTGAGGCCAAGCGTATCGTCGAGCTCGCCCTGGAGCTTTGTCTTCATCGTAAATTTGCCAAAGAGGTTATTCCCGACGGATGTAAACTTTGGGAGTAAAGCATGGGCATCGACCCCGACGATGTCGAGGTCTAGGTTGAACGGCCGTTTTCCGGGATCGCGAAGGTCGAGCGCTCCTTTGCTGAGGACGGTTCCCTGAAACGCATTGACGGAAAAATTCTTCAGCGTGACGGTGCCGCCGGAGATCGAAATGGATCCGCGGGCGTTGTCAAATTCGAATTTGTCGGTGACAAGTTTGCCGATATTGACATTGGCATCGATGTCAATCCCCGGAAGCAAGCCGGCCTGTGTCCCCGCCTTTGTTGCTGGCCTCTTTGAGGGAGACTCCTGGGTCGTCGATTCCGAAAGCAGGTCCGCCGTCCGGAGCTGTTTCGACGAGAGAGTGATGCTCGCGCCGGGCTTCCCGGCCTTTGCGGCGTCTTCCATCACCAGAGCAAGGTAGTTCTTCAGGACAAACGAGAGAGTCACGTCCGACTCGCCGATATTCATGGCAAGCTGTTTCGACTCGACCAGTTGATTATTGAACGTGATCGTTCCGACCATGTTTTTGAGTGGACGGGGCGATCTTGCAGTCTTCACGGTCACGTTTTGAAACTCCAGCGCGCCGCTTGCGTTCATACCGGCCGGAGTTTTCGCCTTGCCCTGGAGCGAGACGTTGGCGCGCAGGAGACCGCTGACTTCCGTTCCTTGTTCGAGAGGATAGAAGTCCTTCACCTCGGCTAGATTCATTGTTCCGGAAAATGAGGCGGAGAGTACGGGGTCGTCAAAATTCGCCATGTGCAGCTTTCCGGTGATGTCATTGTTCCCGAGACTTGCCGCAAATTGGTCGATGCTGAACGACCCTATTCCCGTCGCGGTGATTGGTGCTGCGGGTTTATCGAAGGACCCGGCGACGTTAACGTTGGTGATGGATTTCGGAAGAGAAGCGTACTGAATTTTTCCGTTTGTCACGGCAAAGGTTCCCCGCACTCCGGGGTTCATGGTCTCACTCATGTCGCCTTTGACGGTGAGGGAGAACTTCACATCGCCCGAGCTGGTCAATCCCTTCGCGGCTTTCAACAATTCCGGAGGAACGAGCGACAACAATTGCCCCATGCGTGCGTCCGGTGCCGTGATGGCCATATCGAGGAACGGGACGGTCTGCAAATGCGAAACGGTCCCGGTGATCTTCAAAGGCAGGTCTTTCAAACGGATGTCGATGTCATCGAGGGTGACCAGATACTTCTGTAGATCAAGCGTCAATTGCGCGTTTGCTGTGACAGCAATCTCGGTCAGGTAGGACATCTTCAGAGAGCCATAACTTAGTCTGCCGATGGTCGAGTGAAGCTCAATCCTGATCGAGTTGTCGGCGGGACGGGTTTCCGCCTTTGCGGTTTGGTTGTAGTCGAAAATCACCGCATGTGAATTGGACTTCCTGTCGGTGTATTCAATCTCGCCGTCGTTGATTTCGAAATTCGTGAGAAGAAGGGAGCTACCGACGGATGCCGGGCTTCCACCTGCACCTTCCGTTCCGTGAGTCTCTGCGGTTCCTGTCGAATAGTTCTTCGCGCCGTTTTCCAGTTTTTCAAGATAGATTTTCGGGCGGTCGAGGATCAGACGGTTGACTTCAATGTGCTTTGCGAGCAAGGGAAGAATCTTAACGTCGATGAGCAATTTGTCGAGAGAAAGAAACTGATCGTGCTGAAACTTCGCTCCCGGTGGATTGGAAATGCTCAGGCCTTCGACCGATATGCCAAGCCGCGGGAAGAGTGCGAGTGAGATGTCTTTGATTTCTACGGTACGGTGGGTCGATTCCTGGATGCGTGGAATGATCAGCGCCTTAAGCCGGTCAGACGTGAAATAGAGCTTCAGAGCTACGGCACCGGCGATAATGATGACCACCGGAATCGAGACAATGAGAATCCAAATTTTCTTGGTTTTAGTCAGGGCCTGCTCTATGCTGCTTGCTGATGACTCAACAGATAATGTGTTAACGGAAAAATATACCGAAATCTTAAAGAAATGTCAATCGTTTTCGGGGAATTGGCGGAAAAAGAGCTCCTCAAAATGTTGCGGCCTCCAATATCTTAGTGCGACGTGCGCGCTGAATTCCTCCAGGGAGTGCAATCACAGCAGGCGGTTGGTCCAGCCCGGTCAAGTTCATGGAATTATGGGAGGATTGGGAACGTAGGATCCTGACCATTGAAAAAAAGCTGTGCAATCTCCCGGAGCACAAAAAATACCAGAAAATGCGACAGTTTCGCCAGAATAAACAATCCTGATTGACATTATGCTCCCGTTTCAGTATATTCGAGTCACGTTTATTTGAATAGAATTCTCATAATCTTTCTTTGAAAGGAGCAAATCTACATGGCAGATATTTCGCTTGATGCGCTGGGAATGGTCGAGACGAAGGGCTTGGTCGGTTCCATCGAAGCTGCCGACGCAATGGTCAAAGCGGCAAAAGTAACACTGATCGGCAAGGAGGTTATTGGCGGTGGGTACGTAACCGTCATGGTACGCGGAGATGTTGGCGCCGTCAAGGCCGCGACGGACGCCGGTGCTGCCGCTGCGCAGCGCGTTGGAGAACTGGTCTCCGTCCATGTCATCCCGCGCCCGCACAGCGATGTTGAGATGATTCTTCCCAAACGGTCCAAAGACTGATTTCAATCCCCGGTATCCGATGTCCCGGCGAACTCGGCCGGTGACTCGTCGCGGGGATGGAAATAGATCGTGAGAGTTTCATGCTTGAGTATGCACTTGGGTTAATTGAGACGCGGGGGCTTGTCGCCGCCATTGAGGCCGCCGATGCGATGGTCAAAGCGGCGGATGTCCAGCTTATTGGCAAAGAGCGCGCCGAGGCCGGTTTGATCACCGTGAAGGTCAGGGGCGATGTTGCCGCTGTACGTGCCGCCGTCGATGCAGGTGCCGCCGCCGCGCAGCGTGTGGGGGAGCTCGTTTCTGCACACGTCATTCCACGCCCCGACGACGGGACGGAGATTCTTATCTATCCCCCGCAGAAGAAGGCGCAAGGACGGCTTCAGAAAGAAACTCCGCCGGCGGTAAAGGGGAAATCCGGCAGACCCGCGAAAGAAAAGGTCGCTGTTGCCGAGCCGCCTGCATCGCAGACTCGTGAGGAGGAAGAGCTTCCGGAGAGGTCCGGATCGACCGAACCGCCGCCGGAGATGCCGATGAGCGGCAATGGGCAGGAGTACCGCCGCCAACTTGAGGCAATGACCGTACATGCGCTGCGTCGCTTTGCAAGAGGAGCAAAGGGTCTCTCTATCTTCGGCCGTCAGATTTCCCGTGCAACCAGAGATGAATTAATCGCGGAGCTGATGAAAGCAAGATTTTCAAAGTAGAAAGGATATGTCGCTTATGACTCCATTCGTCTTACTGTTTCGGCTTGCCGGAACGGCATCGAGATGAGTGGAGTTTTTTATTACCATCCTGAATGGGGAAAAAACGTTACCATATCGTTATCGCCTCGGTAATTTTTGCCATCCTGGTCTGGATCTCGATCAACATGGCGGAAGAATACACGCTGGTCAAGCACGTCCCGGTGGTGGTGGAGAATTTGAAAGAAGGGAAAGCGCTCAAGTTTGCGGTTCCGAAGACCATTGTCGTCAGCTTCAAGGGCCGCGGATGGCAGCTTGCCGCCATCTACTTTTCAAGCGATGTCAAATACTACATCGACATGTCGTCGTTGAGCACCGAGGAATATATGGTCACAAAGCGGGATTTTTTTGAACATGCAAAGTTGCCGATGGCAGTTCAACCGCTTGACGTGAAGCCGGAGACGCTCGTGCTTGCCCTTGCGGACTACAAAGAAAAACGCGTGCCATTGGTGCCGCAGGTGATCCTGAGCTATCGGGAAGGGTATGGGCAGGTCGGTCCGGTGCACATTGTCCCGGAAAGCGTTCTCGTCGGCGGGGCGGCCAACCTCATTGAGACGATTTCACGGTGGCAGACAGTTTACCGGAAGTACGACAACCAGCACAATCCCGTCAATGAGCAGCTTGGGGTTGAGGAGCCAACCAACTTTTCGCTGAATGTGGTCCCGGCCACAGTGCACCTCCAGGTTGACGTACAGCCGTTCGCGGAAAAAACATTTTCCGGAATCCCTCTCACCTCGTCTCCGTTACCCTCGAACCGGGAAGTGATATTCATCCCCGCGAAAATCGATCTGATCGTTCGCGGTGGAATAGACCAGCTCGCAAGACTATCGGCATCGGACTTCCAGGCGAGCATCGGGTATCAAGCGCTGCTTCAGGACACGACTGGCATCATCACACCTTTTGTTTCCGCGCCGTCTGGGGTCAGTGTCATCCGCCGAACTCCGGAGCGATTTCAGTTCATCATCAGGAAGAAATTGTGAAACATGCCATGAGGCTCGCAATCAACATTGATCACGTGGCTACTTTGCGCAATGCCCGGGGCGGGACCGCCCCCGACCCCGTAGCGGCTGCCCTGGTTGCCGAGAAAGCCGGCGCGGACGGAATTGTCTGTCATCTGCGCGAGGACCGGCGCCATATTCGTGACGACGATGTCAAGAGACTGCGTGAAGCGGTGACAACAAAGCTGGATTTGGAAATGGCGGCGACACCGGAGATCATTGCCGTCGCACGACGCATCAAGCCAGAGCTGGCGACCATCGTTCCCGAACGGCGGCGCGAGCTGACGACGGAAGGAGGTCTCGATGTCGTCCGGCGTAGAGCATCGGTCCACCGGGCTGTATCACAGTTACATGAGCACGGCATTGCAGTGAGTCTCTTCGTGGATCCGGTGGTTGACCAGGTTGAGGCATCAAAAGAAGTCGGTGCGGATATGATCGAGATACACACCGGCGAATACGCCAATGCGCAATCGGGCCAGCGGCGAAAACTGCTTCTCCGGCAAATCCGTTCGATCTCGAAATTCGCCGCAGGGATTGGACTCGGCGTTAACGCAGGCCACGGGCTCGATTATGAAAACGTCAAACCGGTTGCCGGAATTCAGGAAATTGATGAAGTTAGCATCGGTCACGCGATCATGGTGCGTGCTGTTTTCGTCGGACTCGAGGAGGCCGTGCGCGAGATGGTAAAGCTGGTGAAGGGCAAGAGAAGGTGAGAGGAATCGTTCCCGCGTATGCCGATGAGGCGACCGGGCCACGCCCGATGTGATGGCGATGGCTCGCTTTAAAGTTCATCTTGAATACGAGGGAACGCGCTACAGCGGATGGCAGGTTCAGCAGAACGCCCGCACCGTGCAGGGAGAGTTGTTGAATGCGGTGCGGGTGGTGTTCGACACAAGCGACATTGAATTCTACGGTTCCGGCCGGACCGATGCAGGTGTCCATGCACTCCATCAGGTCGCCCACCTTGACGTGAAAACGGTTCTTGCCCCCGAAATCATCAAGTTGAAAATCAACGACCTCCTGCCGGCAGACATCAACATCCTCGAAGTGGAAAAAACCCACAGGAACTTCCACGCGCGGCACGATGCGCTCTCGCGAAGCTATCTCTACCAGATCTCGCGGAGGCGAACTGCTTTTGGAAAAAGATATGTGTGGTGGATCAAGGATACGCTAGACATCAGCAGGATGAGAGACGCGGCGAAGCTCTTTGTCGGAATGAAAAACGCTCAGTCGTTCACTGCCGACGACCCTGAAGAGAAATCAACGATGGTACTCATCGAGGGGTTGACGCTGAAAGAGGCGGAAGACCTGATCCTGATTCGTATCGAAGGGTCCCATTTCTTGTGGAAGATGGTCCGCCAAGTGGTTGGCGTTCTCGCGGAGGTCGGTCGCGGAAAACTCTCGGTCCAGGAAGTCGAGAAATTATTGAAGGTCAAATCCGATGCGCCTGCCAAACTGACTGCCCCGCCGTCCGGTTTGTTCCTCGAACGAGTGTGTTATCCGGGAGATGAAAAGCTCGGTCGTCTTGAGCCGGTAATGAGTATCTCCCGGTTCGGTTGATGGGAGATTACGAATGCCTGGTGTCCCGTCTCAGAAATACGTTGGCTAACTGATGTTGCCGATGAATCCCCCCATCGATTTGTCATTCCCGAATGTTCCGCTTTTCAGAATCCCGCCAACGTAAGCGGAATCCAAAAGGCGGGACTTCTATCGGGAATCCTGTATGAAAGCGAAGAGAAAGATTCCCGCTTAAGATATGTGGGAATGACAAGACTCTTTTCGGGAGCCTCCTCGTTGGATCTTGTTTAAGACTTAGCTTCGAGTTTCCGGATATCGTCACGCAGCTGGGCAGCTTTTTCATAATCTTCGCGCTCGATGGATTCCTGGAGCTGAGCACGAAGCGCTTCGAGTTTGGTGAGCTTCTGTTCTTTGCTTTTTTTGACGCCGCCGGTGCCGCTGGCAGGTTCCTGCTCTTCCTCCGGATAAAATCCCGCTTCGTCCATGACCTTCTCCATCACAAAGATCGGAACGCCGTATCGAACGGCAAGCGCGATAGCATCGCTGGGCCGTGAATCGATTTCCTCGCTGTCGAGACTGATTTTCGCGTAGAACGTACCTTCGCGAAGCTCGTTGATGACTATTTCAGAGAGCCCGACGCCCATGGAATCGATGATATTTTTCATTAAATCGTGGGTGAGTGGACGGGGGGGCTTGATGCCCTCCATTTCCAGCGCAATGGATTGTGCTTCAAACGCTCCGATGATGATTGGCAGCCGCCGCTCTCCATTCATCTCTTTGAGAATGAGCGCGTATGCTCCGCCGCTGGCGGGACTCGAGGATAAGCCCAATATTTCTACCTGAATTTTAGTCACGACCAAGATCTCGATACAGTCAATGCCACTGCTTGTTTCTACAATGTACCACCTGCGAACTTATTTTCCAAGTGTCTTTTTCAATTCTTCCGCCAATGCCGGGAGGATTTCAAACACGTCACCGACAATACCGTAGTCTGCAATCTGAAAAATAGGGGCGTCTTTGTCCTTGTTGATGGCGACAATACACTTGGAGGTCGACATTCCCGCGAGGTGCTGCACGGCGCCCGAAATACCGCAGGCGATGTAGAGCGAAGGTGAAACCGTCTTGCCGGTTTGCCCCACCTGTTCGTCGTGCGGGCGCCAGCCCGCGTCGACAACCGCGCGTGATGCACCGACAGCGGCACCCATCGTATCTGCAAGGCTCTCAACAAGGCGGAAGTGCTCGGGACCCTTCATTCCGCGCCCGCCGGAGACGATGATGCTCGCTTCCGTTACGTCCGGTCGGCCGGCACTGACCTTTACGCTGACTCCCCGTGTGGCAAAATCGGCGTCTGTTAACTCGATGGCAAAAGATTCCGCATCGACCTTGGCGCCATTCGTCGGGCTTGCCGTGAAAACGTTCGGTCGAAGCGTGAAGATCTTCGTCGCCGAAGTGACTTTCACATCAACCAGGGCCTTGCCGGCGTACACAGGCCTCGTTGCAAGGATCTCTCCGTTCACAACTTTCAAGGCCACGCAATCCGCCGCTATGCCGGCCTCGAGCTTCGCGGCAATGCGCGGTGCCAGGTCTTTTCCCATCTGGCTCGCGGGCAAGAACACGACCGCGGCCTGCTCGCGCTTGACAACCTCGGCAAGAATTCTTGAATATGCCGTGGTGGAATAATACTGCAGGCGTGAGTCATCGACGCGAAGAACCTTTGCAGCGCCGTAGCTGCTAAGTTCGGGAAGGATATTTTCTATCTTGCTTCCGATGACGAGAGTGACGAGTTCTGCGCCAAGTTGGTCGGCCATGCGCCGTGCCGCTTGGGTCACCTCAAACGCCGACTTCTTAAACTTGCCTTCCCGTTGTTCCGCAAAAGCGAGTAACTTCATAATCAATTAAAAATGCAAAATGAAAAATTCAAAAATGTTCTGGCATGTCTCAATATCTCATCATCTCAAAATCTCATTATCTTCTAAATGACCTTTGCTTCCTCATGGAGCAGGCGGACAAGTTCCGGAACGGAGCCGACATCTGTACCGATGATCTTGCCCGGTTGCTTACCCGGGGGTTTGCTTATAGCCACGACTTCCACCTTCGACGGGCATACAGCGGGTTGGCGTTCTTCGATCGGCTTCGTCTTCGCAGACATGATGCCTTTGAGAGAAGGATACCGGGGTTCATTTAGGCCTTTTTGTGCTGAAATGACGGCAGGCAGCTCTGTCTCAACGACCTCGTGGCCGCCTTCAATCTCGCGTTCACAGACCACCTTTCCGTTCTCAACCTCCAGTTTTACGGCTACCGACACGGACGGGAATCCCAAGAATTCCGCGACGAGACCGGGAATCTGTTCATCGTAGTAATCGATGGATTGCTTTCCAAAGAAAATGCAGTCGGGCAATAACCGTTTGAGTTCTTCCGCGAGTGCAAACGCCACGGAATAAGAATCGCGGACGGAGTCATCCTTCAGCAGAACGGCCTTTTCGACGCCCATTGCCAGCGCTTTGCGGATGGTCTCTTTATGTGCGTCACCGCCGAGCGACAGAGCGATCGTTTCTCCGCCCAACTTCTCCTTGAGCCGGAGCGCCGCTTCGATAGCGAACTCATCGTAGGGATTCAAGATATGATTCACTCCCGCTTTGTCGATGGTCTTGCCGTCGGACCCGATCTTGACCTTTGACTCTGTGTCGGGAACGTGATTGATACAGACAACAAATTTCATCTTGATTCGAGAAGATTTGAACGATGTGCGATGTTGAATGAACTCACCAGTCAATATAGGCACTAATATAAAAAAACGCAAGAAATCTGTTGTAACTCAAGTCACATTTTAGTACATTTTTCAGGTAGAGGTTCGCAGTTCACTAACAATGAAGGTGTTCGAATGTCCTCGACAAGAAAATTCATGACTCTTGAACGATTCATCAACGAACAGGAACGAATGTTCCCGAATGCGACGGGAACCTTTTCCGGTCTCCTGCATGACGTGTCACTCGCGGCAAAGCTGGTGTGGAGGGAAGTCAGCAAAGCAGGATTGGTGAACATTCTCGGGACCACCGACCGGATGAACGTCAGCGGCGACGTGATTAAGAAACTGGACGAATTCGCCGATGAAACGATCTATAAGGCCATGGATCACGGCGGCCACTTGTGCGTGATGGCGTCGGAAGAAAACGAAGATATCCTGCACATTCCGGACAAATATCCCGAAGGCAAGTATGTGCTCCTGTACGACCCTCTCGACGGTTCCTCCAACATCGACGCCAATATCACGATCGGTTCGATCTTCAGCGTCTACAGGCGGGTATCGCCCGGCGGCAAAGGCACACAGGAAGATTGTCTGCAACCCGGCTGCAAACAGGTGGCCGCGGCGTACATCATTTATGGCTCCAGTACAGTGTTTGTTTATTCGACCGGGCGCGGGGTCCACGGTTTCACGCTCGACCCGACGGTCGGAGAGTTTCTTCTTTCGCATGAATCTATCATGATCCCGAAGAAGGGGAGAATCTATAGCATGAACGAGGGAAATGTCTTCAACTGGGACGACGGAATGAGGCGGTACCTGCATTATCTGAAGGAACAGGACAAGATGACAGGGCGTCCATATTCCTTGCGTTACATCGGGACGATGGTTGGGGATGCCCACCGGACATTGCTGTACGGAGGAATTTTTGCATACCCCGGCGATAAGCAAAATCCTGAAGGAAAGCTTCGGCTGGCGTACGAATGCAATCCTGTTGCTTTCATTATTGAACAGGCGGGTGGAATGGCCAGCAACGGGAAACAGCGGATTCTTGACGTCAAGCCGACGTCACTTCATCAGCACACCCCCGTTTTCCTGGGAAGCGAGGAGGATGTAAGACTGTGCGAGGAGTTTCTTCAAGGGAAGAGATAGAAACACACTCTTCCCGGCAGAGTTCCCCGGTACTCAGTTCGACTTTGCCCGAAGGACAAAACGGGGAATCGTCACCTTGAATTGCTCGCCGTTGGGCCGTTGCATCAAAAAGGTTCCTTCCATGAACCCTTCAAATGTTTCCAGAACGCAAAAACTGTTGTACTCATGCACCTGGTCCGGGAGGATAACGGGTTTCTTGCCGACAACGCCCTCGCCTTCGACTTCCTTGATCTCTCCCGCTGAATTATGAATGAACCAGTGGCGGCGAATAAGTTGCACCGGGTTCGGCCCATGGTTCCGGATTTGGATAAAATAGGCGAAAGTAAATTTCCTGGCCATGACATCCGATTGTCCGTCGAGATACACGGGACTAACCGTCACGGTGATATCATCGGTCGTGGCTGTATATTCTTTTAGATGAAAATTCATGCCGGTCAGCTGGTTTTGCTCAACCCAATTTCCTGTGACGTGCCCGGCACGGGGAGCGGCTCGGAGGCCGGCCGGCGGACTTTCAGTCTTGCAATGAGGCGGGCAAGCAATGCGGGAACTGTTACCCGCCACTGGTCCACCTTCACATAAATAACGGGAACAAGAACCAGCGTCAACAACAGGGAGCTTGCGAGTCCGCCGATGAGCGCCCAGGCAAGGCCGGATTTCCATTCGGATCCGGCGCTTACGCCAAATGCGATCGGCGACATACCGACAATCATGGAGGCTGTCGTCATGAGAATGGGACGGAACCGGGTTTGTGCCGCTTCCATCAACGCGTCGTGGGTGCTCATGTGGAGCTCCCTCCGCATCTGGTTTGTACGGTCAACAAGCAGGATTGCGTTCTTCCCGACAAGACCGACCAGCATGATCATTCCAAGCATGGAGAAGATATTGAGCGCTTTCGCCGTCAACGCCAGGGCCAGGAACGCTCCGATAACCGCCACGGGGATGGAAAACAAAACCACGAAAGGATAAATATATGAATCGTACAGCGCGACCATGATCATGTAGACGAACAAAATGGCGGCGGCAAGTGCGAGTAACAGGCTGGCGAACGATTCGGAGCGGTTCTTCTCGTCGCCGAGGTAGGTTATCTTGATACCGGGCGGAAGACCCGCTTTTGCAAGCGCCACCTTGAAATCTCCGACGATGTTGCCGCTCGGGCGGGCGACCGCCTGCGAGTAAACCGTGACTGCATAATTGCGGTCCTGTCGCCCGAGTTTTGTGGGACCCGTTGTGAGGTCCACATGAGCGAATTGTTTCAGTTCAATGAGTTGTCCTTTTCGATTGACGAACGCAAGGTTTTCAATATCGCTCGGCCTCGACCGGTCGAACTGGTCGAGAACCACACGGATGGGATATTCATTTGCACCTTCGCGGAACTTTGAGTCGTCATCCCCGTTGAACGCGACGCGAAGTCCCGCACCGACGTCGCTCAGGGTCAGTCCCAGATCGGCCATTTTGTCCCGGTCAATCTCAATCCGCGCCTCGGGTTTTCCTTCCTCGGAAGACAATCGAATGTCGGCAGTGCCCGGAATAGTTTTGACGAGATCAGCAACTTTCTCGGCGGCCTGGCGTACTTCCTGGTACTCGGTTCCGCCAACAACGATGGCAATAGGGGATTGGTTGGCTGTTCCAAACAACCCGATGGGGCTCACCCGGACCTTTACTCCAGGAATCTGTTGAACCCAGTGTTTGATTTCCAGCCCCACATCGTCAGTCGACCGCTTTCGCTGTTCCTTCGGAACGAGTGTGATATTTAGTTCTGAAATATAGTTAGAGGATTGTCCGACGAGTCCCTCAGTCGAGACGCCGACGTTGACGAACATTTTCTGTAATTCCGGGAGCGTGGAAACGAATTGCTCAACTTGATGGGTAACAAAGTTTGTCCGTTCGAGTGTGACGCCTGAGGGCAGCTCCATCGTTACCGTGAATTCGCCCTGGTCGGCGGGGGTCATGAACTCCGTTCCAATGAAACCAAGGGGAACGAGAGTCAGCGCTGCCAGAAAAAGGGCGAATGCGCTGACGACAACTTTCCATCGATTCTGCAAACTCCATTTCAGCACCTGGAGATAGCGCGCCATGAGCGCGTGAAATTGTTTCTCAAACCAGACCGCGAACGCTCCGAGAAGTGTACCTTTCGTCAGACGTTCGAGCTTCGCGAATCGTGAAGCAAGGAGCGGCGTAACGGTGAATGAGACGAAGAGGCTCATGAGGGTAGAGAAGACGACCACAAGGGCGAATTCCCGCATGATATTCCCGATCAATCCCGAAACGAGCGCCAGGGGGACAAAGACGACAACGTCGACGAGTGTGATGGAAAGCGCCGCGAACCCGATTTCATTCCGGCCCCTTAACGCGGCGGTTCTCCGTTCGTCTGCTTTCTCGAGATGCCGGTAAATGTTTTCGAGCACGACAATCGAATCATCTACAAGAATACCGATGACGAGCGAGAAGCCCAAAAGTACCATCAGGTTGAGCGACATTCCGAAAGCGTACACCGCGATGAAGGTCGAGACCAATGAACAGGGAATAGCAATCATGACGATGACCGAATTGCGAATGCTATGAAGAAAAGCAAGCATCACGATGGCGACAAAGATGACCGCCAGCAGAAGATCGTGCTTGACCGCGTCCGCGGCATCGATGGTGAACGTCGAACTGTCCTGGGCGATGTCGAATTTCAGGTTCTTATCCGCATAATCATCCTCGATCTTCTTTATCTCCGCACGAACCAGTTTGCTCAGGTCAACGGCGTTTGCTTCTCCCTGCTTCTGCACGATGACGCCGACGGAGGTTTTCCCGTTGACACGGCTGATTCGAGAATATTCCTTCTGGCCGTCCTCGACCTCCGCGACGTCGGAGAGTCTAATATCACCGCCCTGCCTGGATTGACCGATGACGAGCTGACGGAGATCGTCGATGGACTTATATTTTCCCGCGAGCCGTACGACGTATTGCTCGTTCCCTTCCTTGACCTTACCCGTCGGGAAATCGAGATTTGATGATTTGATCAACCCGGTCACCTGCAGAAGTGAAAGGCCGTAGGAACGCAGCTTCTGCGGATCGACGTTCACCTTGATTTCGCGTTCGTCGCCGCCGACGAGTGTGATTTGCCCGACGCCGTCGAGCTTGGCGAGCCTCGGTTCGATTCTGTCCTTCATCAATTGATAAAAATCGCGGGATGGCATATTTGCCGTCACGCCGATGCGAAGGATGGGAAGTTCGTCGAGAGCGAATTTCGTTATGTTCGGGTTCTTTGCCCCGGTAGGAAGTTGGGAAGCAATCTCGTTGACCTTCCTCTGCACATCCTGCAAGGCGACGTTGATGTCGGCGCTCATCTGAAATTCGATAGTGACGAACGACAACCCTTCTTGTGACGTCGAGTACACGGTCGAGATCTTATCGACGCCGGAAACTGCATCTTCAATGAGTTTCGTTATGGAAGTTTCAACTTCATTCGGAGACGCGCCCGGATAGATGGTGGCGATGGTCACGTACGGTGGAGTAATTTTCGGCAGCAGCTCGTACTTCAACTGGTAGTAACTAAACATTCCTACCACTGCCAGTACCCCGAAGATGACAACAATCAACGTCGGTCGTTTGATAGAAAGCTCGGTCAATGTCATAATGCGTATTCTCCAATTCGATGTTCGGCGAGGTCGATTCCCCCGCGAAACATGGTCACTTAATGATGGTTACTGCGATGCTGTCTTTGAGATTGTTCTGTCCGCTCAGGACAACTATTTCTCCCTGCTTCAAGCCGGAGAGGACGGCCAGTTGTGTGCCGAATTCCGAACTGACGGAAATGTCTCTCAGCCTCGCGACCGTGCCTTCAACGACAAACACCTGGGGGTTCTTCATGCTTCCCACCAGCGCCCCCCGGGGAATGGTCAGCATGTCGTTGTTCGAGCCGGAAAGAAACGAGACCTGACCAAACATCCCCGCCTTGAGAGGGTGTTCCCCCGTATTGTTGAGAACTATTTCGATGGGATAGGTGTGCGCATCGTCCGCCTTCGAGCTCATAGTTCGAATTCTGCCCTGGAACTTGACGCCGGGATACACATCGGTTGTTACCTCGACCTTATCGCCGACTTTCATTCTGAAGACGTCGTGTTCGGCCACGTTGACTCTCACCTTGAGTACGGAAATGTCCACGACGTTCGCGACGGGGATTCCTTTCTGAACGTACGTTCCGACGTCCACCAGCCGCGAAGTGACGATTCCCGAGATCGGTGTCGTGATTTTAGTATCCGAGTACTCCCGGTGCGCAGTGACGTACTGCGCCTCGGCCGCCTTCGCGGCAAGGCGCGCCGCTTCGAGCTGCTGGTCCGTTGCGGAATTCTGTTTGTAAAGCGACTCGTAGCGCTCCAAATCCTTTTTCGCCTTTTCATAGCTGACCTCGGCAGACGCCAGATTTGCTTTTTTCAGCTCGTCGTCAACCTGGATAAGGACGGCACCAGCTTGCTTGTAGTCGCCGACCTCCGACGTTACCGCCGTGACCTTGCCCTGTGTTTCTGAAATGATCGCCACATCATTATTCGCGGCGATCGTTCCGACGAGCGAACGGACGTCGGAAACTTTCTGCCTGCCGACGGTCGTCACGCTGACCGGAATTGATGTCTGGATATCGGTCTTGGATTTTGATTCGGTTTGTGATTTGTTGTAGAGCAAGACAACGATGATGACGGCGAGTGCGCCGATTGTCGCTATGATGATTTTTATTCTGTTCATACTGGTTCCTTTGAAGAGCCGTGTTCTATGATCTGGTTTTCCTGTTGTCTGAACGTTACTTGGTGATACTTGATGAATCCTGGCCGATCGCTTTTTGGAGTCGCGCGTCCGCAAGCTCACGGTCGACGGTCGCCAGAATGCGATTCCATTTTGCCTGCAATAATGCAGCCTCTGCGTCCAGAAGATCCGAGTTTAGCGCCAACCCGGACTTGAATTTCTCGTAGGTGACGCGATAGTTCTCCTCGGCCTGACGGACGCCTTTCTCGGCGACGGCAAGTTTGGCTTTTGATTGAGAGAGGTTGAAACAACCTTGTGTCACCTCGAGGTTGATGGCGTCGCGGAGTTGTCCAAGGGCATCCTGCGCTTGCGCGAGCTGCGCTTGTGCCTGATTGGTTTGATATACGGTTGTTCCCCAGTTCCAGATGTCCATGGAGACCGAGATCCCCATGTCCCAGGTGTCCCGGAATTGATCGACTGTCGGGAAGATGCGAGAATTCGGGCGAGCGTAATAATAGTTGCCGGCAAGGTAGATTTGCGGCAGCCAGCCGGACCTCGCGAGGGAAACGCTGGATTCACTTGCCTTCACGCGGAGGTCCATTCCTCTGACCTCCGGGCGATTCTCGAGTGCTGTTTCCACGAGAGCGTTCTGGTCGCCGTACGTTTTTTCCTGCAGTTGAATTTGGGAGGCGAGCTCGATGGTCGTGCCCAGCGAGATGCCGATCGTGTTATTCAATGCGAGCATCGACAGCTGGGCATTGTTCTGGGCATCGAGCTGGAGAACTTCGGCGTTGGAAAGCTGCACTTGGACTCTCAAGACTTCATTTTCAGTTACAAGACCCTGGGCGTAGAAATTTTCGACATCCTTCAGATGCGCACTCGTCTGTTCGACGTTTTCATCGATCACTTTCTTGAATTCATTCGCCTTGTACAGATTCCAGTAAGCGCTCTTTATGTTGTAGACAAGTTCGGCCTTGTCCTTGTTGTAGTCCTGCTCCGTGGCCTGGGCGGAATACTCGGCTATCTGAGCACTGCTGTGGAGGCGCCAGCCGGTAAACAGCGGCTGTTGCAGCGAAAGCCGGAGGTTGTAATTGTCCAGAACCGTCTGGGAGAGCGTCCAGTTTATCTGCTGGGGAGGGAAGCCGGGTCCCAGCTCGTTCGGGGTAATAACTGCGGCAAATGGGGGGACATCGCTCAACCGATTATACGAACCGCTCGCTTTCAACGACGGCAGGAGGGATGTATGTGTTTCACCGGACTTCGAATCTGCGGCCTGGACTTTCATCAATGAGGAATGCAACGATTTGCTGTTCCCAAGCCCGATTTCGATGCTTTTCTCGATCGTGAGCACCAGCTTTTCCTGGGCGGACATAACCGACCAGAGTAGGATGCTCAATATGAAAAGTGTGCAGGGCTGTATTTTCTTTCTCATTGTTCGTTCTCTCCGACTACTTTTTTCTTTCCTGGATGAATCTCGCGACTTTTGTCGCCAGAACTCTCGGCGCCACCTTTACAGCTCGCGCCAATAACTTATTCTTGAAACCCGGAATGATCATCGCCTTCCCCTTCATCAAACCTTTGTACCCGATTGCTGCGACTCTAGCGGGGTCCATTGTCATCCTGCGGTCGAACAGGCGCGTGTCCGCATTTCCGGCCCTTGCCTGGAAGCCGGTATTGGTCGGTCCGGGGCAGAGCGCTGTGACCGTCACTCCCGAACCGCGCAGTTCATTGTCGAGAGCTTCTGAAAATGAGAGTACAAACGCCTTTGAAGCAAAGTAAACGGCCATGAGCGGACCCGGTTGAAATGCCGCCGTGGATGCAACGTTGAGGATTCTTCCCTTGCGGTTCCCGATCATTGCGGGTAGAAGCAATCGTGTCAGCGATATCAGCGACGTGATGTTGAGATTGACCATCCTTTGTTCATTGGTCAGGTCGCTTTCCGAGAAGAACCCGTACGACCCGAACCCGGCGTTGTTTACAAGAACATCGACGGTGATGCCGGCACGCAGGAGTTGGGCGAAAACATCTTCCGCCGCCGCAGGCCGGGAGAGATCCTCCACGATGATGGTGGTTGGCGTTCCGTCGAGTTCCTTCAACTCAAGAGCCACCCGGTCGAGGGTCGCAGAATTCCTCGCGATCAATACGAGGCGGTAGCCGTCGCGCGCGAAGAGTTTGGTCAGTTCGTATCCAATGCCGCCGGATGCACCGGTGATGAGCGCTGTCTTCTTGTGATCCGGTTGTATGTGCGGTGTTGAACTCATGAAATTGGTCCAGAAATCATTGGGCAATCCCAATATTGCCCGCAAGGAACTCGAATGCTTCCCTCGCGATCGCCGGCAGTGCTTTTTTGTCCATCATCGGGCACCGGTCACGCAGGATTAGGGAAACAATGCCGTGCGCGAGCGACCACAGGGCAAAGGTGGCGACTTCCGCGTCGGTTTTCGTAAAGATGCCGGCGTTGATGGCCGCCTGCACATCGTTCCTGAGGAAATCATACGAGCGGCGGCTGGAGCCTGATGCATCATCTTTGACGAGTTTTCGTGCGGGCCCCCTGGTAATAAACATGAGATTATAGTACTCGGGGTTTTCAAGGGCAAACTTGATGTACAGTTCACCTTGTTTCCTAAGGCGTTCGGCGGGATTCTTGATGGTGACAACCTTGCGCTGCAGTTTAAGCAGTTTTTCGAATCCTGCGTTGTGGAGCGCATACAGGATATCATCCTTGTCTTTGAAATACAGATAAATCGTTGCCGGGCTGTATTCGATCCTGTCGGCGATTCTCCGTATCGAAACGTTGTGGTAGCCCTCATCGAGGAAAAGCCTCATTGCGGCGTCGAGGATAAGCTCCCGCATTTTCTGCTTGTCGCGTTCTTTCCGTTCGCTAATTCCCATAAATATCGTTCATTTATTGAACATTGTTCAGTTTACGAACGTAGTATAGTATTTTCTGGCTCAAATATCAAGAAAAAAAATCTCTATGCGTTGAGCCCGGCCGGCTCACTGCGCCTATTTCGTGTGCGAGAAGTGGTTCCGGAAATGCCGGGGAGGTAGATCTGGAAGGAATTACGGTTGCCGGAGAGGATTGTTTCGTCCCTCCCTGGAGGATGTTCCACGAGTCCGGCGGAGTGGGTGGCGGTCAGTTCCTGACGATTTTTCGGGCGGCAGTTAATGCCGTACGGAGAAGACCATCCTGTCGCTCACCAATCTGCTGCCTCCACATCGCGTAGTAAAGACCCTTGAGGTTCAGCCAGGTGTGGATCGGAACCTATCGGTTGACGGACTGCATCGCCGGTTCCGGATAACGCAAACCCGCTGTCGCACCGGGAGGGGCGGACTCGTTCATGATTCTCACATCCTCCGGGGTTAATTCAATTTCGACCGACCGGACGTTCTCTTCAAGATACTTTCTCCGCTTCGTGCCCGGGATGGGAACGATATCTTCCCCCTGGGCAAGAACCCATGCAATCGCGAGCTGACCCGGTGTACAGTGCTTCCCGGCGGCAAGCTCCTTCAGCCGCGATACGATCGCGAGATTCTTCTGCAGGTTCTCCCCCTGGAACCGCGGATGGTGCCGGCGGAAGTCGGTTGCGTGAAACATGTCCGCCGTCGTGATGGAACCGGTGAGGAATCCTCTTCCCAGCGGGCTGTACGAAACGAAACAGATACCGAGCTCGCGGCAGGCCGGAAGGATTTCCGCTTCTACGTCGCGCGTCCAGAGAGAGTATTCCGATTGGAGAGCGGTAATCGGGTGGACTTTGTTCGCCCGCCGGAGCGTCGTGACCGCCGCCTCGGACATCCCCAGGAACCTCACCTTGCCTTCTTCAACCAGCCGGGACATGGCCCCGACCGTTTCTTCGATGGGCGTATCGGGGTCGACACGATGCTGGTAGTAAAGGTCGATAGTATCGATGCCGAGCCTCTTCAGGCTCGCTTCGCATGCCTGGCGCACGTACTCGGGCTTGCCGCTAATGCCGAGGCGCTCACCGTTCTTCCCACGTACATTCCCGAATTTTGTGGCAATGACCACCCTGTTGCGATGCGGCCGCAGCGCTTTGCCGACAAGTTCCTCGTTCACGAACGGACCGTACATGTCCGCCGTATCGAAGGAGTTGATTCCTAGTTCGATTGCCCTGTGGATCGTCGCGGTGGATTCCGCATCGTTTCTCGGACCGTAGAATTCAGACATCCCCATGCAGCCGAGTCCGAGAGCGGAAACGCTTAGACCTGATTTCCCGAGTTGCCGCTGTTTCACCGTTCTATCTCCTGTTGATGTTTGTATTCGATATCATTAAAAGAACTGCCATGTTAGCAAGGTGGCCTCGGTTCAGATCCCGACCAGAAGCGTGCCGGGATGACGCTTCGCGTCAGATTGCGACCCCCAAATAAGTTTAGGGCAAGCCGGAAGCGTACCAGGATGATATTTGAGAATTTTCCAGGTCTCTCGCTTCCGTGATCCGTTGCCCGGGCCATGAGGTCATGCTCTGGGTTTTGCCCGCAGGTACTGGACAGGGTAGCGCGGGTCATCGCCGAGAATGCTCGCCGCGTGAAGCGGAAAATAGGGATCCCGGAGCAACTCGCGTGCGAGGGAAACAACGTCTGCCTTTCCTGCCGCAACGATTTGTTCTGCCTGCGCGGCCCCGGTGATGAGGCCGACCGCGCCGGTAAGGATACCTGCCTCTTTTCGGATTGACTCCGCGAATTCGACCTGGTACCCTGGACCGAGCGGGATGTTCACGCCCGGCACGATGCCGCCGCTTGAACAATCGATCAGATCCACGCCGATGCGTCCCAGCTCCTTCGCCAGTGCTATCGACTGCGGCAGGTCCCATCCCCCACCGGCCCAATCCGTCGCCGAGATGCGCACCAACAATGGAAGATGGCTGGGCCACACGTCGCGCACGCTCTTCGCAACCTCGAGCGGGAACCTCATTCGATTTTTGAGCTCGCCGCCGTAGCCGTCCTTTCTGTGATTGGAGAGTGGTGAAAGAAACTCGTGCAGCAGATATCCGTGAGCCATGTGAATTTCTGCGACCTGGAACCCTGACTCGAGACTTCGCCGCGCGGCTTCGGCAAACCCATCGCGGATCATTTTGAGATCGGAGACGGACATCTCTCTCGGCAGCGGGTAACTGTCGGAGAATTTCACGGCACTCGGGGCGAGGGTCTGCCACCCCCCTTCGTCCTCCGCAATCATGCCATCGCCTTCCCACGGAATCTTCGTGGACGCTTTTCTTCCGGCATGAGCGAGCTGTATGCCCGCGATCGCGCCCTGCGATTGAATGAAACCGACGATGCGCCTGAACGCGGTGGCGTGGTCGGACGACCAGATGCCGAGGTCGGCGGGAGAAATTCTACCTTCCGGCGAGACGGCAGTCGCTTCGGTCATGACAAGTCCCGCGCCGCCGACGGCCCTGCTTCCGAGGTGGATGAAATGCCAGTCATTCGGGATTCCGTTCTCCGCCGAATACTGGCACATCGGTGACACAAAGACCCTGTTCCTGAATTCCAGGTCTCTGATTCTGATGGGTGAAAGAAGTTTACTCATTGTTCATCCGCGTTTGTTATCAGTATGGTGTTCGTGAAATAGTCTGAATAAGTTCTTAAGGGGTGAGGCAAAGAGCCAACGGAGTCGGTGAATATACGTTTGGCCAGGGCACTAAATTCCAAAGACAAGACGGTCAAGGGAATATTGACCCGCTCCCTGCACAGCAAGCGCGATACTGACCGCCAGGATCAGGAAGTCGAGCTCCCATCCGGTGGTTTTCATGTCAAGAAACTTCGCGCCCTGCTTTCTTCTGGCTGGAATTGCCGCGACCATCACGACCCCGAAGCAGATTGCCGTCACCTGGGTCAGCACTCCGAAGACCACGGCGAGCGCGCCAAGCGGCTCGGCGATGGAGAGCATTCTCACGATTCCGAGAATGGATTTTGGCATCTGCTCGGAGGGCTGCATTTTCCACGTGCCCATTTTCATCCTGCCGTGCATCCAGAAAATAACTCCAAGCGCGAGGCGTGCCACGACGAGCGCCCAATCGTTCAACTGATGTAAACCTGCAAAGAATTCCATCGTAATTCCCTTAGATGTGATGAACGTGTACGTTAGAAATCTGAAATATTATGTGTACTGTCTCATGTTGAGATGCTTCACAGAGTTTATCCCTCGTCCGCCTGTGGTACACCCGGGATGACATTAGAATTATTCAGCTGTCTCAAGTGAGACATAGGCGCCGTCTAACGCATCGAATCAGGTTCATCCTAATGATGTGCCGTCGAACGGTTACTTTTGAGCCTGTTCCTGTTTATCGAATTCAAACAGCAGTGTGACGGTGACGTCTTTTCCCACGATGAGTCCACCGGTTTCAAGAGCTTTGTTCCACTTCGTGCCGAATTCAAACCTGTCGATAACGGTTGTCGCCTTAAAGCCTGCGGCGGTGGCTCCCCACGGAGTTTTTGTCTGGCCGATTAACTTCGTGTCGAGAACGACGGGTTTCGTAACGTCGCGCATCGTCAGGTTGCCGGTAATCTTGAATGTGCCGGGGCCGGTTTTTTCGATGTTCGTGCTCTTGAAGGTCATTGTCGGGAATTTTTCCACGTTGAAGAAATCATCCGACTTCAGATGAGCATCGCGCTTGTCGTTGTCGGTATTGACGCTTGCCATTTGAATGGTCGCGTCGATGACGGCATCCGAGAAGTCGTCTTTCGAGGAAGTGAGCGTCGCGTCGAAATCCTTGAAATCACCCGTGACCTCTGAAATAACCATGTGGCTGACGGAAAAGTTGACTTTGCTGTGAACCTTGTCGGCTTTCCAGACCGTCTGTGCGGAAAGTCCGCCGGCGAGAGTCAACATGATGGCGATGAGAGTAAAAAGTCTGTTCATTGCAGTTCTCCTTTGTGAATGTTGTTGTATGATTGATAGTGTTGTGCAGCAAACTCTAAACTCTAACCTCGAAACCCGAAACAAATTCCAAACTTCAATGCCACAAATTCGAAACACGGATTGACTAATGGGTTTAAATCCTGACCATCCCGGCGACCTGTCCGCCATTTTTTGGGCGGAAGTCGGGACAGCAAGACGGATTTGTTTGGGATTTTAATATTAGTATTTAGGATTTGTTTGGGATTTAGTGCTTCGAATTTAGAGTTTTCTCTACCACAATTTCTGTCGGCGTCAATGCATGCCATCACTTATGTTAAAGAAACTATAGTGTATTGTTCAGCGAAAGACCGAGTTTTTTCAACAGGTTGGACAATGTTTCCTGCTCCTGTTCGGTCAAGACAGCGGCGAGGGACGCCACGTGCTGTGCGTGTTTCTCGAAGATGGTCGTAAACAGTCTTTTTCCTTTGGGTGTCAGCTGGGCGACGATTGTCCGTCGGTCTTTTGCAGTACGTTTTCGCTCGACGAGGCCCTCTTTCTCGAGGTTATCGACGACGCAGGTGATATTGCCACCGCTCACCAGTTGTTTTCTCGATAGTTGTCCGAGCGTCATCGGGCCCAGGTGGCCGAGGGATTCCAGGACGCCGAATTGTGGCTCCGTCAATCCGAAGGATTTGATATTTTCCAGCGTCAATTTGCCGAATGTTGAAGTGGCTCTCACGAGCTTTACCCACATGCCGAGCGCCAGGTCTGCCTTCTTGCCGTATTTTCGCGTTGTTTTCATTATATTACTTTAAACTTCAATTATTTAAACTTAATATAATACAAAAAAGTTCCAATGTCAAGCTCCCGGGCGATCACCTCGCCATTTTATGTAGCCAATGGGGGCATAGTAAGTGATGTTGCGCAGCCAATCGATGTTGAGGGACGTTGAAATCGCATCGCTCCGTACGAAGAAAGTCCGAGCGGGATGCCGTTGGCACATTGTGAAGAATGCTTTTTCCGCATTGAAATCGACGAACCAAGTCGAATTCATTCGACTTCCTCGAAGCAATCCCGTCCAGACATCGGACGGTATTTACAGTGATGCGAGCTTTCCTTTTCGCAAGTTTTTCTGTACCTTTCAACTATTAGGTTGACAGGCATATGAAATGAGGCAAAGACATTTCTTTCATCGGAAGGTCCTTCCGGCATTGCGAAAATCGTGCAGCATATCCTAACACAGCGACATGCTCTCTGGCATGTAGATCATCATAAAATAATCATGAGATTACTTCATATTCTTACAGTATTAATTTTTTGTGCACATAGTATGAGCTATTCGAATCAGAAAGTTTACCTTATTCATGGTTATGGAAGTTCTACGCTTTTGTTAAAGTCAATTGAGAATTATCTTAAGAAGAATGGATTTGAGACGGTAAATTATAGTTATCATAGTATCAGAGATGATATTCGTAAAACCGGCCACAATTTGTATAACCAAATCAAACAAGACCGAATAGATACCGTTTCATTCGTAACTCATTCAATGGGTGCACTGGTAATGAGAGCCTTGCTGACGTACTCAATAAAAGATTCATCGTTTCCAACTATTTACAGAATTGTAATGATTACGCCGCCCAATCATGGCACGGAAATAGCCGATTTCTTTTCTTCTTCATCAATCTTCAAATTCTTCCTGGGTCCGAATGTTGAAAATATGAAAACCGATTCAAATTCTCTCGCTAACAGACTTCCATTACCGTTAAAATCACAGGTTGGAATTATCGTCGGAGAGAAATCTGATTCAACAGGCTATAATCCATTTATTAAAGGTAGTAATGATGGCTATGTGACGCCGGACGAGGCAAAATTAGGGATGGAAAAAGACTTCAGGATTATTTATAAATCACACACATTGATTACTCAAAGTAAAAAAACCCGAAGGCTGGTATTATCATTTTTGCGAAATGGCACATTCGGTAAAAAGTAAAAAGCTCTCACCAGTCGCTCCCGCCAATCGGCTATGATTCACCCTCCCGACTGCTGTCTGTTTGGCGGATTTATCCAACGAAGGCGTCTTTTCGCCGTACTCGGAAGCTCTGGCGTGCGAGGCGGCTGCATCAACTAAAATCATGAGGATAATATGACATCGAACTCTGAACTCAATCGTGAAATGTTTCGACACATTGTTGCCAGCCTCGCATATCGTGCAACGAAAACCCTTCGTGATGCTCCCGGCACATTTGCAACCTTTCGTATGGATGCGAAATCCCGAATGCCGGTCGAAATCCTTGCTCATATGGGCGATCTTTTTGACTGGGCCCTTTCAATGTCAAAAGGTGAGAATATCTGGCATGACTCCCATCCTCAGGATTGGAGTCGTGAGGTTGCCCGCTTCTGTGAGTCCTTGCAGAAGTTCGATACCTATTTGGCAAGCAATGCACCAATCGTATGTCCATTAGATAAGTTGTTTCAAGGACCGATTGCCGACGCTTTCACTCATGTTGGTCAGCTTGCCATGCTCCGAAGGTTGTCGGGCGCACCCATAAGAGGTGAAAACTATTTTAAAGCAGATATTATCATTGGAAAAGTCGGACTGGAACAATCCAAACCTCGTAGGGAATTTGATTAAGAATTAATGTAATTTGTTGATGCAGCTTGGAAGAATTAATAGGTCCAAACCTGAAAGAATAAAGATGCAAAATTGTGGCTTAGCTTATATTGCGCCAATTATTGTATTTACTATCCTTGTTTGTTCATGTTCGCCCATGAAAACGTATAAAGTTCCTTCGGTCGGCATGGAACCAACCATACTCGCAGACGAGGAGATTCTTGTAGATTTGGATGCTTATCGCAGTGTTTCGGTTCAATCGGGAGATGTTGTCACATTCCAAAATCCCAAAGATGAATCGGTCGTCCTGGTCAAACGATGCGTTGCAACAGGAGGACAATCCGTCTTCATACGTCAAGGAGTTGTATTTGTTGATAATAAACCGTTCATGCCAGCACTTGAGACGAAGCGTACAAATCCCAAGATACTTGCGCCGGACGTTAATGATCCTAAGATATTTCCCCCGGGGGCCGGCAACAGAGATAACTATGGACCTATAACTGTTCCGCTCGGCCAATGTTTTCTTCTCGGCGACCATAGGGACAACAGTCTTGACAGCCGCTATTTCGGATTCGTTGATGAGAAAGCCATCACTGGAAAAGTATTAAGTATTTACAAATCATCGGATGGATCAAGAGTTGGGGAAAGAGTATTATAATCCAATAACAACCAGTGCCCGGAACAACCTTGAGTGACATGAACAAGCAGATTGTTTATGACTTCGTTGAGGCAATCAACGAGCACAATGTTGACAAGATCTGTTCCCTCATGACGGACGATCATACATTTATTGATTCTCATGGGAATGAAGTTGTCGGTAAAGAAAAAATGCGAGCAGGATGGATCGGATACTTTCAATGGTTTCCCGACTATAAAATCGAAATTACCAATATGTTCCTAAATAGGAATACGGTTGCAGCATTTGGCTTTGCAGGCGGTACATTTCAAGGACGGAGTGATAGGAGCGGAAATTACTGGCGTCTGCCTGCTTCGTGGAAAGCGGTCATCAAGAACGGGAAAATTCACTTGTGGCAGGTGTACGCAGATTCAAAAATTCCGTTTGACATTATCAACAGAAACCAGAAGCAATGAACCGCCTAACCTCCCCGCGCCCCCGGGACATTCGGGATTAGTCACTATCCGTTAGGTGGCGAATCGAGACTAGAGCCATAGACATAACGTACATGCTATTAATGAGAACAATTGCTTCGATACTGCTTGGTCTATTGTTAGGGATCTGTTCCTATGGATGTTCGTATGCGGGTTACTGCATCGGAAACAGCATCGATAATCGTTCTGAACAGAAAGTAGTGCTCCACCGAACTTTGACGAACGATTCAATTCAAATTGCAATTGCTGCTATACCATTGAAAAGGGAAATTGATGTCCATTTGATAAACGGAAACACATTCTCAGGCACCTTTGCAGGGATCAATCCTACAAGAGACTCTCTTTTCTTTCACGCCTATGGCGGTACAAGGAATGTTCCAACAAGTGATATCGACTACATCGCAAAAAAGAATTTTAGGGCAGCAACCAAAATTGGATTAGTTGTTGGAATAAGTTTGGATATCGCTGCAATTATTGAGGTGGCCCAAATAATAGTAGGTCCACCGGGTTATTACCCCACCGGTTGGTAGATTTACCGATTAACCAATCGTCCCTGCCAATCCACCGGTTGTTCTTTTTCTTCTCAAGAATTCTTTTTATACTGGCCGAATGAACACCGAATTCGATTCGCTCCTCAAGAAACTTCGATCCCTCGCCGACCCCGAAGCGGTCGGAGCAATGGCACGGTACGGAATTATCGCGAAGAAAGCGTACGGGATTTCAACGCCCGTGCTCAGGCACATCGCGAAGGAAATCGGAAAAAATCATGGCCTCGCCCGAAAGCTCTGGTCAACGGGGGTTCTGGATGCCCGCGCACTGGCGGCGCTCATTGAGGACCCGGCAATGGTCACGGAACCACAAATGGAACGGTGGGTAAACGATTTTGACAACTGGGCCGTCTGTGATGCCTGTTGCGGCAATGTGTTCGATAAAACTCCGTTCGCCTGGAAGAAAGCGCGCGAGTGGAGCCGGCGCAAGGAAGAATTTGTCAAGCGTGCGGCTTTTTCCCTCATGGCAGCATTGGCAGTCCACGACAAAAAAGCTGATGACCGGCAGTTTCTTCCGTTCCTCGTAATCATTAAACGGGAAGCAAACGATGACCGGAATTTTGTCAGGAAGGCGGTCAACTGGGCACTGCGGCAGATCGGGAAGAGGAGTCCTGCCCTGAACCGGAAGGCAATTCAAACCGCTGAAGAAATCAAGCGAATGGATTCCCGTAGTGCGAAATGGATCGCCTCGGATGCACTCCGCGAATTGATGGGCGATGCGGTGCAAAGAAGGCTGCGGAGAAGGAAGCCTTCGGTCGAAGAGTCCGGCGGGACGTGAACCTTCGCAATGTTATCCAGGATGAAAGGTAACCTTCAACTCTGAATTTACCGCGCAGAAGGTTACCTTTTGCCTGACCTTGCGAAGGTTTAGTGTTTGCCGGGAGCGCCGAACTGAGCATTGCCACCCCAGCTCCTGACCGCGTCTTGAACCCGCCGTAGTCCCCACGGTAGTCGGGACGTAGGCGGGCTCGCGGTCAGCACCTTGCATGGAGGCTCTGAACATTTCAGCGGGGACCCTGAACTAAAGCTTTTCAGGGCAGGCCCTGAATAGAACCATTTCAGGGCAAGCGCTGAAATGAGCAGCGTAGATTTTCCTTCTTCCCGGAATTTCGTATATTCTCCTATCAAACCACCATGTTCTTTTAACTATGAGGAGATTCCAATGTACGATATTATGATCCAGCAGATGAAAATGGAAGTCACGCGTCACGGTGTCAGGGAGCTCCAGACCCCTCGAGAGGTGCAGAATGTGATTGACAATTCAAAAGGAACAGTGCTCGTCTTCGTGAACTCTGTTTGCGGGTGCGCGGGCGGTATCGCTCGTCCGGCCCTGGGGATCGCCCTGCAGCACCACACCAAGCCGGATGTGGTTGCCACGGTTTTTGCGACCACCGACCGCGAAGCAACTGCCGCTGCAAGAGAATATTTTACCGACCAGCCTCCATCGTCACCGTCCTTTGCCCTCCTGCGCGACCGTAAGCTCGTCGCAATGGTCCATCGGTCGGATATTAAGAGAAGTTCGCCGGAGCAAACAGCAGCGCTGCTTACGTCGTTGTTCGACAGGCACTGCTCAACGGCAGCTACGCACTAACCGATTACTGAATACTCCAAGAAAAATTCGCCCCGGACATAAAAAATGCCCGGGGCGTTTTGGCTCAAATCCGCACTGCGGAGAAATGTCGGCGTGGCCTCAACGCCTCTTGAGACAGGCCGCCGGTGACGGTTTCGGGAGCGAGATTTTCATGATGACGTTCGAACCGTTCTTGTGTTTTTCAAACTGCACGCTCTCCATAAGCGAGCGGATGAGAAACACTCCCCGGCCGTGTTCGCATAGCAGGTTTTCTTCGGCCAGCGGATCGGGTAACGACTTCGCGTTGAACCCCGGCCCTTCATCATGGACCCGCACGATGAGGATGGAGCGGCCGAGGAGGCACGTGACGGCTACTTTCTTTTTCGGGTCCCGTTTGTTGCCGTGAATGATACTGTTGTTGACCGCTTCGGTGGTGGCCACCAGTAATTTGTAGTATCCATCCTCGTCCAAATGGGCGGCGCGATTCACGCTGTGGATGAACCCTTCAACCTTCTTCACTTCCTGAGGTTTGCTCGACAATATCAGGGTGAACCTTTTTTGCAAGCTTGAACTTTCTCTTCCGTCAAATAAGAACCGTGAACGAGGCATTCACATTTGTGAAACTGCGGCCGGGTTGACCCGTCAAAGACTGGTTCTCGTACCAGCCTTTCACGAAGAGCTCGGTGCGCTGTCCGACGTTCCACCGGACGCCGGTAATCGGCCCGATGCTGCGCAAAAAACTATCGGGCAGGCGCTCGGTGCCCTGATAACTGAATCGCGATTGACTAAAATAACGAATACCGAGTGAAAAAACCAATCGTTCCCGGAACCGGTATTGCATGGTCCCGATGTACGTCTTGTCTTCGAAATAATTCAACGGTCGTTCCGAAAACTCCTGCCAGCGAAGTTCACCGCGCTCGTACAATCGAATCTGACTGAACCACTCCACGGCGAGACGACGCGTCAGCTCGACGGTCGAGGAGTCGATGAACCCGAACTGTCGAAATGCAAAACTGCGGATGGGTGAAACCGAATACTCAAAGTCGTACACCGTGTAGTTCGCGAGGACCTCGAAGGTATTCACCGATGAAATGCCGCCGCCGGAAACATACGCCACGCGGGGCGACAGTCGGAAGATCCGATTCCAGGTGTTGTCGGCGCTCCGGGTCGCGAGCAGGTACACGAGATGCGTCAGGTCGGCTTCCGCCAGGAGTTGAATGTTGAAGTAGCGGTTGAAACGGTGCGTGGCGGCAAGACTCAGAATGTACCGTAGTTCATCGCGCTGGTCGTCGTTAAGTTCTGTCGGCGTGTCGTAACGGAGGAGCGTCGTTGCTGCGGAGAGTGCGACCGAATCGGCATGAGACGGCGCCATGCCGATGTTCAATGCCAGGAGGGTCCGGCGTGCGTGGTTGTTTTTCCGCTCCTCAACACGTGACAGGGAGTCGCTGACGACTGTGAGTTCATTCTGTTCCGGCTGGATGGTGTGCTGCTCGTCCCGTTCCTGGTAGAAGAATTTCAGCGAACTGGAGAGGAAACCCCCGGGCGTATAATTTGCCTGTACACCGCCGTCAAAGGTCAATTCGTCAATGGTCGTTCCGAGCGTCGGTCTTCGTGGATTGGTCAAATCTTCATACCGGAGCTGCCGTGTAATTTCGCGGCTGATGACATTTCCCTGGAAGGAGAGTAGCATGCTTCGCCCGAGAGTATAGTCGAGGATGTCCGAAAAGGCGTACGAATCGTCGGTCCGTGTTTCGATGTTGTTCGAAACGCCGTATTGCCGCCGGATGGTTGTGTCGGCGGCGTCATAGAAATCGCGCCGGTTGCGGATGTACTGGATCCGCAGCAAATTCCGGGTTTGTTCGAAGAAATCTTTGTTGATGACAAGAGAGAGATTGCGTGTCTCCAGCGCACGCGGGTCGAGTTTGTCGTATTCTAACTTTCCGTTCAATCCCGTCCGGTATCCGCCGTAGGTAAGGCTGTCGGAAGAAATTCCCAGTTGATACGACACTCCCCGGTCATGTTGATCCAATTGATTGTCGAACCGGTAGCCGACCATCGGCAAAAGCGCGAGGCGTTCGAACGGTTCGAACTCGGCGCCTGCGTAGAACGCATGGGAAGAAGCGCTGCCGATTCCCACGCTCTGATTGTCGGAGAGACTGTACGATGAGACCTGGAAAGCGCTTTGAAGCCCGTCGGTCAAACGGTGTTTCAAGAAAAGATTGAGCGTTTGCTCGTCTCTGATAAGCAGGGGGGTGGTGTTGATGAGCATCGAAAGGAACTGCTCGCTGAACTGCAGCGACCAGGGCCCGACGACGTAGTCGTATGCCGTGAGTCCGGTCCAATGGTATGTGTCGAGCGACTTGTCGAGAGAAATCGAAGCATTATTCTTTGGCCGCAGTGTATCGGGCGAGGTCCCGGGAGGATGGTATCCACCAGGTTCACTCTGCGGAAGGCAGAGCTGGTAACAAAGGAACAGCATTCCGCAGAAACGAGCTAACCATCCGGACATTACCAGAGCCCGGAGGATTTTCCGGCATCGCTATTGATAGAGATACCGTTGATGAAGTTCGCTGCGTCAGAGGCAAGGAACGTCACGAGTCTTGCGATATCATCCGCCGCGGCGATCCGCCCGCCGGGGAATGATGCGGCGACGGCTTGCCTGACTTCGTCGGGCGTTTTCTCGAGAATCCTGGCGAGGGACGCGAACGTCTCGACCGTCATCGGCGTGTCCGTCGTTCCGGGATTGACGCTGTTCACGGTGATGTGAGAGCTTTCAAGTTCCCTCGAAAGCGATTTGGTAAAGTTGAGCAAAGCGGCATTCGTGACGCCAGGCACCATGTACTGCGGCGACGGTTCCTTGCCGGCCATCCCGACGATGTTGATGATCTTGCCGCCGTTGTTTTTCTTCATGTGGGGGACCACCTCGCGAGCCATGCGGATGTAACCGAGCAGTTTCAGTTGAAGGTGATATTCCCAGTCCTCATCCGTCGTGTCGAAAATGCCGCCGATGTGCGCCCCGGCCGCGTTATTCACCAGAATGTCGATGCGGTTGAATTTCTTTACGGCAGTATCGACGAAGCGGCGGATGTCGTTCAGTTTTGTCGTGTTCGCCTTAACGCCAATGACGTCGGCATGGGTGGCATGTTGAAGTTCATCCACCGCCTGCTTCAACAGGCGCTCGTCTCTCGCGCAAAGGGCCAGGCGTACTCCTTCATTCGCGAACGCCATTGCGATGGACTTACCAATGCCGCGGCTTCCTCCGGTGATGAGGGCGACCTTGTTTTGCAGTCCGGTATTGAGCATGGCTGATCTTCTTTGGCCTTTTCTATAATATAGTCAACTCCCATAAACAAGAAAAGTCCCGCTTCGTAACGAAGCGAGACTTTTCCGATGAAAGGGGTGCGGTTAGAAACTGAACATGACGCCCGCTGTTGCCGAATTGTATGTCGCGAAATTGTAGTCTGCGTTGACGTTGATGATGCCGAGCCGGATTCCCAGACCCACGGTGAGTCGTGAACTGTTCTGACCTGTCAAATCAAACGACACCGCATCCGGCTGGTACGTTCCACCCCCAGGCAAGACGATAGCGGCCGGTGTGTACGTGAACGTCATGGTCGAACTCTCGTTCAGGTATCCGAAGTAGGGAGTCAGGTTCAGATAGCTCCAACCCAGCTGCTTGCTCGCCTGTATCCCCCATGATTTTGTAGTTGTGGAAATGAGCGTTCCAACGTCCATGGTTTGAGTAAAGTACCCGATAGAAAGGTCCACAGGAAGCGGTGTGCCTAACCAGACAGCGGGGTTGTGCTGGATGCCGAAGCCAAAGTATTTGAAGCTTCCGATTTCCTTTGTAATCTGGACGTCGGGCAAATACCGAAATGAGAACTGTGTCCCGAACACCGTGCCGATCGTGAGTTGCGGGGCAGCAAGTGGAAGGGCAGAGAGGGCCGGATCGAACAGGCCTCCGATCATAAGCGACTCAACGCGGGTCGGGATGACTATCGAGTCGGCACCGTTCAGTATTGTTTGCCCCGGAAAAGTCACCAATACCCTGTCGTTTTTATTGCCTACTGCAGTAGGACCCGACATGGTTACAATGAAATTTTGATTGCCAATAAGTCGTGCAACTGAATCTCGCCCGTACGAGGGAAGGGATGCGATGCTGCTTGCCAAGTCATATGATTGGCTGGAATCAAAGCGAAACGAACCGGAGGTGGAAAATATCTTGTTCTCGTCCTTAAAGAACGTCCCCATTGCGACAACACCAAATTCTAAGTCGAATCCCAGTTTTACCGAGGGGGGAGCTTTGTGGAACCAGCCGCCGTTAAGATCCGCGCCAAAACCCGATACGATCGGTGATACATAGCTCTTTGCGGCGTCCTGGGAAAGTTGCTGGAGTGTCCCCTGCAGATCCTGGGCATTCGTTGCCGAGTTGGTGATCAGAAAGCATCCAAGAACTGCTAAAATGAAACAAACGTACTTCATAAAACTCCTTCCACTGATTTAAATTGTATTGGTGAATTAACAAAAGATAGCAATTTTCATATTTAAAGCAAAGGCCGCTGGAACTACGGCATCAGGGAGGAGTCCCATTCTTTTGAAAAACCGCAAAAGAAATCCCCGTCGGCCTGAAATCCCGCGGGGAATCGACAAAGGTCTCCGGGGCCGGGCAATTCAACTGCCGGTGAACCTCGTGATCTGCATCAAGGGAGGCCACGGGAAAAAAACAGCGTGAGGCCAGGGGTAGGTGATAGGGGGCTCAGCGTTTCGTCAGGCCTCGCGGACTGAGCCAGTGCTCGGGGTCTTGCTTCTCCCGGTCTTTCCAGATCTCAAAATGGAGGACCGAGCCGGAAAACGATTCTCCGCTTTTGCCGATGACATTCCCTTCGGTCACCTGTTCGCCTTCGGAGACGGCAATTTCCGAAAGATGCGCATACACTGTTCGGTATCCGTTGGAATGGTCGAGGATGACCAGGTTTCCAAAAGACGGCAGCCAGGAAATGGCCGAGACTTCTGCATTGGCGACGGCTTCGACATCCGTCCCGGTCGGTACGGCGATATCAATGCCGGTATTCTGAGTGATGGTTTTCAGGACCGGGTGTTGCTGGTTGCCGAAGCGGGTGACGATTCTCCCCTGCGACACCGGCCAGCGCAGGTGTCCGCGCCGATCGACAAATGCCTGCCCGGAGGGAGCGATGCTCGGCGGCGGCGCCTTGCCTTCTTTCGCCCGTGCGGCCTCACGGGCTTTTCGTATGCGCTCCTGCTCGATGAGTTTCGAGATCAATTGTTCAAGTTCCTGGGCGGCGGCGAGTGTTCGGTCAGCATCCTGACGGAGCATTTTCTTATCTCTCCGGATGGTGGCGAGCATCTTCTTGCGCTTCTTCATTTGGTCTTGAAGTTTCTTCTCTTCGGCTGCTTTATCGGTGATGAGCTGTCGTTGTTCGACAAGCTGCCGCTGGAGCTTGAGATTTTCCTCCTCAATGGCTTCGCACTTCGTGGTGATTTTATCCAGGTCTTTTTTTCGCTGGTCCGAGAACCGGCGCAGGTATTCAGCCCGCACGAGGACCTGGTTGAGCGATTTCGATGTGAGGAGCAGCTCGAGGTCGTACGTGCGGCCGTAGCGGTACACATTCGAAACATAACTGGCGTAATTGCGCTTCAGGTAGGAAACCTGTCCGCCGAGTTCCTGAATCGAACGCTTCGTATCGTCGATGTTCCCCTGGAGGGTCCGTTCCTCCTTGCGCAATTCGCCGACCAGCTTTCTCAAGAGGGTCTCCTGGCGGTCATAGGTATCCAGCAATTCCAGTGTCGCGTGTTCCTTCTTCTCATGTTCTTTGATTTTTTCTTCATACTGTTCGATTTCCTCTCGCAGCTTCGTCAGCTCGGCCTGCTTGCTCTTTATGTTATCTTCCTCGGTAGGGAGCAGGCGTGCCGGGATGAGAAGAGTCGCTGCGAGAGCCAACACGAGTGTGAGTCGAATTCCCGTCATCGGTCGATACGCTCTACGTTCTTGGGAAGGACAAAGGAACAATCCACCGGCTCGTTGACCCGGATGTCGTCGTAAGCGATCGTGATGCTGCGGTGTTCGTTCGGGAAAATGATTCGAAGCAATGAAGGCATCGTCACGTCGCCCGCCTCCGTCGTGCGAGAAATGAAGCCCGTGAGAGTCGCGGTCCCCTGCGCGTCGAGTGTGCGATAGTCCATGACGAGAAAGTCGTCGCCGTCGACCCGGTATTCCTTCGTTCCGTTGGCGTTCCGGAAGAGGAGTACGTAGAGATCCCGGTCGACCGAAAACCCCGCGAGCGAATCGTGATCATCGGCGTCGGGGAATCCGCCGGCGAATGCGTTCACCAGCTCCTCGCACCGGATTTTCAGATGAAACATCGATTGCAGCGTCGAACCGTCGGGTTTTCCGATGACGGCGGTGTTCTCTCTTCTGTTGAAAAAGACAAACTGGTCGCGAGAGACGGTGAGTGTGCCGACGTGGATACCGAATGGTCCGTGAAATTCGACGCGCAGCGAATCGGGTTTCTTGAGAACCACGTCGAACGACCCGCTGGTGGACGCTTCGCGCGTCTCGACGGTGATTGTGCCGCTCCCTCCGAGTGTCTTGACGAAGCCCGCCCGCTCGCGCACGCGCCTCATGACCTCATCGGCAGTCAGCGTCCGTTCTTTTTTGATAATTTCCCGGTGAGGGGCGCAACCGATCAATGCAAGCGTCAAACCGACCGCGAGAGCCGATTGCCATCTGATCACAAACTCCCCCGTTCGATTTTCTCTTTCAGTGTGCTGTTCCCGGCGTCAAGCTCGAGCGCCTTCTTCCACGATTCGATGGCCTTTTCCTTTTGGTCGAGTTTCGAATATACATCTCCCATGTGTTCATGGATGACGGCACTCGTGGTGCCGAGCTCGACGGCCTTACGGATGAACCGTTCGGCCTCTTCATACTGCCCAAAGCGAAAATACACCCAGCCCATGGAGTCGAGATACGAGGTATTGTTCGGCTGCTGGTCGAGTGCCTCTTTCACCATTTTCACCGCGCGCTGAAGTTGAAGGCCGCGGTCCGCCAGGCTGTAGCCGTAGTTATTCAGCACGAGATGATTGTGCGGGTCGATGCGCAGAGCACGCTCGTAGGTGCTGTCGGACTCCTCAATGCGTTTCATCTCGTCGTAGACCAGCGCGAGTGATGCAAGCGCGTCTACACTTTTTTCATTCAGTTGAACGGCGTGCTCGAGGGCGTCAGCGGCCTCGATTCCCTGGTGGAGCCGTTGATACGATAGTCCGAGAAGGAAATAGAGGCGAAATTCGTTCGGAATATAATGTTTTGCCTCATCGAGAACGTGGAGAGTCTGCTGAAAATCGTTTCGGTCGAACCAAATCGATGCGACTCCGATCCAACCGTCGGCATTCCAGCTCGCGAGTTTTGTGACCCGCCCGAAATTCAACAATGCGCTCGAATCGTCATGCACGGCGTTGGCAATGGCGCCGAGGAACATGCATGGGCGCCAATCGTTCGGGTAGGATTGTTGAATGGAGATAAAAAGATCTCGAGCGATGGGCGCGACGGCGGAATCCTTCTGAATGAACGATGCAAAAACCTGGCCGAACTGAATTTGCTGGTCCGCAGTCAGCGTGTCTTTCTTGAGGACAATTTCGAACTGCCGCTTCGCGTCATCGTAGTCCCGCTTCGCCAGGTAGGCGTGGGCGAGGGATGCGCGAACAAGAAAATCTTCAGGGTGGCGTTCGATGAGCTCTCCGTACAACGCAAGCGCCGCGTCAACACTATCCTCGCGAAGGTACGTGTCGGCGAGAGTCTTCTTGACTTCGAAATTCGTCGGGTCCAGGGTCAACAACCCTTTCAGTGCGTCAATGGCTTTGTCGAATTTTCCCAACCCGGTATACATCTGAGCGGTCTGCAGATAAGCGTCCCAGCTTGGGCCGAACCGGTCGATAATGCTCTGGTACACTTCCAGTGCTTTCGCGGGCGATCGGATCTGGTACAAACGCGCCACGTTGTACCATGCTTCCTGATAGTCGGAATCGGCGCGGATGATCTCTTCATATTCCCTGATCGCACTGTCCCATTCAAAGGCATGAACGTAGATCTCGGCCAGGTTCTCATGATAGGCGCGGTTGTCCGGATTGAGACGGAGCGCCTCACGGCCATTTTGAATCGCGAGGGTATGTTTTCCAAGGACGGAATAGTCTTTCGAGAGCGCGAAGTAAATCGCCGGGTCCTTTTCATACTGGAGGGCATCTTGATACTCAAGGATTGCCGATGCGTACTCCTCTTTTTGGTCGAACATCAAGCCATTGAGGTAGTGGTCAAGGGACAGTTCATTAACCGAGGTGCCGGTATTTTTCGCGACCGGCGCTGAATGTGGTTCTGCCGTGTTTCTTGATCCGGAGCATCCGATGAATGCGACGGCAAGGAGCGTGCCGAGCACGACGATGCTCGCGCGAACGCGTTGTTTTCCCTTCATAATTATCATTTGTTAAAAAAATATAGTAATTTCAGCTTGCAATAACAAGAAGACCGAAATCAGGCCGGCCCCGCCGTATTCCGGGTTCCCTGGTATAACAATCTTATAGGTCAAACCATTACATCCGCTCAATTTTCCGGCAATGAGAAAAAAATCCTCTCCAAAGGGCGTTTCCATCCAATGTCATCATTCGCGAATCGGGCAGTCTCGCGGAAGGTATTATCGTCGATCTGCACGTCGAGCGCGTCGTTCAGCGTCTTGGCATGGCCGCCGGGTCCACGCGGGGAAAAATCGAGGAGCAGTTGATGAAAAACATCCCGCAGGGATTTTGGAACGAGGCGGGAATGAGCTTCTCGTTTCTCGGGAGAGAGAGCTGTCGACCGACGAACCCCCATTGCGAAGAGTGTGATATCGATTCTTGATTAATCCTGCGTTTTTGCCTATATTATTAAATAGATACCCATGCAGGAAACCAGATACCCAAAAGAAGCGTTTTGTAGATAGCGGCAACGAGTCTATCAATCAGGGGATAAAACATGGAAGGTAATTTTTCCAATAGAGTTCAGGACGTCATCCGGCTGAGCCGGGAAGAAGCATTGCGCCTTGGACATGATTACATCGGCACCGAACATCTGCTGCTCGGGGTGATCCGCGAAGGAGAGGGGATCGCGGTGAAGATCCTTCGCAATATCGGCGTCGACCTCTTCAAGTTGAAGAAAGCCATTGAAGATACGGTGCGCACCTCCGGCGGCACGCTAACGATCGGGAACATCCCGCTGACAAAACAAGCCGAAAAAGTCCTAAAGATTACCTATCTCGAAGCGAAACTGTACAAATCCGATGTCATCGGGACGGAACATCTCCTGCTTTCTCTCCTCCGGGACGACGATAATATCGCGGCGCAGATTCTCCATCAGTTCAATGTGCACTATGATGTCGTGCGCAATGAGCTGGATAATATTATCAGCGGCAAACCGTCCACCCAGCCAGCGGTCTCCATGGCCGAACGTCGGGCCGAGAAATCGAAAACACCGGTCCTCGACAACTTTGGCCGCGACCTGACCAAACTCGCGATGGAAGACAAGCTCGATCCCGTCATCGGGAGAGAAAAAGAAATTGAGCGCGTCGCGCAGGTCTTGAGCCGTCGCAAGAAGAACAATCCGGTGCTCATCGGCGAACCCGGGGTGGGGAAAACCGCCATCGCTGAGGGTCTGGCCCTTCGCATCGTCCAGAAGAAGGTTTCGCGTGTCCTGCACGACAAGCGTGTCGTCACCCTCGATCTTGCCGCGCTCGTCGCGGGTACAAAATACCGCGGCCAGTTTGAAGAACGCATGAAAGCGGTGATGAACGAGCTGGAAAAAGCGAAAGACGTCATCCTGTTCATCGATGAGTTGCACACGATTGTCGGGGCGGGCGGCGCATCCGGCTCGCTGGACGCCTCGAACATGTTCAAGCCGGCGCTGTCGCGCGGCGATGTCCAGTGTATCGGCGCGACGACCCTCAACGAATACCGCCAGTATATCGAGAAAGACGGAGCCCTTGACCGTCGTTTTCAAAAGATCATGGTTGACGCGACGACCGTCGATGAAACGAACCAGATTCTCAAGAGCATCAAGCACAAGTACGAAGAGCACCACAGTGTCAGGTATTCCGACCAGGCCCTTGAGACCGCCGTTCGCCTGAGTGACCGCTACATCACCGATCGCTACCTGCCGGACAAGGCGATCGATGTCATGGATGAAGCCGGTTCCCGGGTCCACCTCTCGCACATTCACGTTCCCAAAGAAATCCTGGAGCTGGAGGGTGAAGTCGAAAAAATCAAGATGTCGAAAAACCAGGTGGTCAAAAATCAGAATTTTGAAGAAGCCGCGCGCCTGCGCGACCTGGAGAAAAAGTATATCAGCGACCTCGATCTAGCCAAGCGCGAGTGGGAGTTGAAGGCGCAGGAAACGGTGTACGAGGTCACCGAAGAAATTATCGCGGATGTCGTCTCGATGATGACCGGTATACCGGTGAATAAAATTGCCCAGCCGGAATCCGACAAACTGCTCAAGATGGAAAAAGCTCTCAAGGGCTCCATCGTCGGCCAGGACGAAGCGATTGTGAAACTCAGCAAGGCCATTCGCCGGACGCGCGCGGGCTTGAAAGACCCGAAGCGCCCCATCGGCTCGTTTATCTTCCTCGGGCCGACCGGTGTCGGCAAAACGGAACTTGCAAAGGTTCTGGCGCGCTACCTTTTCGATTCGGACGAAGCTCTCATTCGCATCGACATGAGCGAGTACATGGAGAAATTCAATGTTTCCCGGCTCGTCGGCGCGCCTCCGGGATACGTCGGGTACGAAGAAGGCGGCCAGCTTACGGAGAAAGTCCGCCGGAAACCCTATGCCGTGGTCCTACTGGACGAAATCGAAAAAGCCCATCCCGACGTCTTCAACATTCTGCTGCAGGTGCTGGATGACGGCGTGCTGACCGACAATCTCGGCCGCCGCGTCGATTTCAAGAATACGATCCTCATCATGACTTCGAATATCGGTTCCCGCGATATCAAGTCCGGCGGTGGTTTCGGTTTCGGGACGGATAAGCCCCAGGATTCCTATGAGACGATGAAGAACACCATTGAAGACGCCCTCAAACGCGTATTCAACCCCGAGTTTCTCAACCGCATCGACGATACGATCGTCTTCCACAATCTGACGCGAGAGCACATTGATAACATCATCGACATTCAGATGACGGAGCTCGTCAAGAGAATGGCCTCGATGAAGATCAATATCCATCTTACGAAGCACGCACGTGAATTCCTTGTGAACAAGGGCTATGACCCGGCGTTTGGCGCCCGTCCCTTGAAGCGCGCGTTGCAGAAGTATCTTGAAGACCCGATTGCGGAAGAGATACTGCGCAATAAATTCACAGATGAGAGCATCGTCAACGTGAAGTACAACAAGAAAACCGATTCGCTCAGGTTTACTGAAAGCAACCGCGCGAAGAAGAGCAAAGTGGCATCCACGAAAGAAGAGGGTGCCAGTGTCTCATAACGAACGACGCCCGTAACATTCAACCCCATCCCGACACTACGGGACGGGGTTTTTTATTCTAATTCCGACAGATGACGATTTCATCAAAGCATCCGCGCGTGCGGGAGCTTTCATTTCAAAAACTTCTCAACCAGCGTATCAGCGAGATGGAACTTCGCCCCGCGGATACGCTTCGCGATTGCCTCATCCAGCTGCGAAGGGAGCTGAAGAAGAACCACATCTCCTATTTTCCCCATGTGTATTTTGGAGATGAGCCATGGGGGTGCATCGACAGGACGGGTTCCATTGAGATCCCCTTTTATCTTGCGAGCCGGACGCTCCACGCGATCGCAAAACGGTACTACATATCGTACTCGAAGGATGAGATGATGATGCTTCTCCGACACGAAGTCGGGCACGCGCTGAATTACATCTACAAACTCTGGCAACGAGACGACTGGAGGAGGCTGTTCGGACATTTCCGGAAGCGCTACCGGAATTTTTACAGCTACGATGCCTACAGCCGGCAGTTCGTCAGATACCTCCACCATATCGGAAATCCCCACTACGCGCAAAAGCATCCTGACGAAGATTTTGCCGAAACGTTTGCCGTCTGGCTTGACCCGACCTCCAAGTGGAAGTGGAATTACCGGCGTTGGAACGGGGCGCTCGAGAAACTGCGCTACGTTGACCATCTTTTCCGTAAGGAAAAAATCGCCGACCGCCGTCCGTTGAAAGTGCGCTACGACGAGTCGGGGAACTACAAAACTATCCCGTTGACGGTAGCCGAATACTTTGCAATAGAAAAGAAAGTCGACCCGCGCGTCAAGGAGTACACGCAGGACCTCAAGGAAATCTTCTCCGGGGTAACTCCCCGGACCCGTCGCTTCATCCGCGCGGAACTGTTTATCCAGAACTACGGGGAGTATCTCGAGGAAGAGCTGGCGACATGGATCGCGGGTCTCGACAAACGGGATGTTCGGGTCTATCTTCGCGAAATTCAGACCATCTGCGCGCTGAACAACTTGCGGGTTCACCCCGACCAGGCAACGGAAAAACTCGTGGAGCTGGTGATTGTATCGACCTATCACGTGCTGCACCGTCTGCGCAGGATTCGCTGATGGTTCCGGGGCGCTGTCTCAGTTTCGGAAATTATCGGGCGAGTCAAGTTGACCAGACCTCACCCGTAGCCCTCTCCTGAGAGGAGAGGGCGTTAGCATCCACAACATCGGCCCAAAGCCACTCCATCCTCTCCTGTTAGGAGAGGATTATAGGTGAGGTCTCGTGCGGATTTATGTCGTTCGAAACTGACACACTTCCACCGTTCCGGGGCGCATTGATTATGATGGGAAATCCAATCAGGAAAGCTTTTTACTCAAATCCAGTCAGATTACAGCAAAAATCACCTCCCCAAATGAACCGTGCAACAAATATGCAACAAAAACTTACAGCTTTGCTATACATTCTTCCGACACGACTTCCAATTCCCCATTACCAACAAACTCTCAACCCCGCAGAGTAACGTTTACAGCCCCCATCTATTCCTCTCCAAACTCACGCCTAAGAGTAGCAAGCACTTCACCATATGTCTCTCTTATCTTCCCTTTTGAGTACCGGATCTGATTCATCCCATGGATGTTCGAGAATTCTTCCGTTCCCTCCTCCAGCAGTACAATTGCCCTTTTGAATCCAAGACGACCTTGAAACAATCCCAGCTCGTGGATAACATTCTCCCTTGCATGAAACTTCCCCTCCGAATCCTTGTCCTCCCCAGTCATAATCAAAATTCCAAATGAACTTTTCTCCAGCATCTCCTCTAATATGTCCCGTATTGCATGACCAGCACGAGCACCAATTTCGTAAGCTTCAATCTTGTACCCGTGTTTCTCGTGCAAATGATCCTTCAGCTCCTTCCATTCTTCACTACGTCCATGTCCCACAAACAGAATTGGTGATACTCTCTGCTTCTTTCTTTCAGGCAGTCTGCACTCATTTACATGCTTTTCAAAAATCTCTGATACCGCTTCCACCTCTTGGCGGCTTCGGCCTGTAATCTCCACCCTTGTATTACCATCAACAACCCTCACCACCAATCCACATTTCCCTAAATTCTCCACAAACATCGCTTCATCTGCATCCTCCCGAAGCGCAGAAAAGAATTCCTCGTCCGTCCCATACTCCCACGAAACCTTCCCTATCTTTACCCACCGCACTGTACGTATCTTCATCCTCTCCTTTTCCGGAACCAATCCTAGCACTATGTTATAAGCTTCCCTTATAACCTCAGGACTAAATCGAACATTTTCATATAGCTTTTCCTTTTCCATCATCTTCTCCTTACAGTCTTCCTTGATTCTATATTCTCACTGCATCCTTTTCCAAAGTTTCTCCCACTGCCACACCCGCCATACAATTTCACTTTCGAATTTCTTCGTAGGTCGATTTCACCTTTCCCCCCAAATTGGGATCACTCAGCACGCCTATCCTAAACTTCGTAAGATACTCCGTAATATCTTTTTCATCGTACTTCTCTGCTAAGAGCACGTAACACAAATAGAAGAAACATATACCACCGCTAAATTCTCCACCTTTTTCGCCAATCCATTTCTCAGCAAACGCAAGCAACAAATCCCTATGCTTTTGCAAACTTTCCTCAAGTTCATTAATTGTCTCAATTCCTAATGCTATCAGCCATTCGCCAAGATCCTCTACGTGTCCCGCACTCGCTGGAGTGAGTGTTCTCCCGTTTTCATCAGCTAATTTCCTATCAAGTTCCTTCACCAACGAGCTGTTTTTAGTATAGGATAACAAAGAATCTCTATCGATCGTAACCTTCTCTGGCACTTTCGCTATCTTATCGGCTACCTCTTTCATATACCTATTAATATGTTTCCTGATCACCACGAACTCTTCGTCGGCTAGTTCCAATAGTCCTGCTAGTCGCGAAAATCGCCTCCGTATATCCCTCGGAACTCCCTGACTTGTTTTGTATCCAAGATCATGTTCAATCTCTGCCCAAGCATGTTGCAGTAACGAGCGCATTTGGATTTCCGCTTTGAAATCTGGAAAACGTTTATATTCGACTAGGCCAGTCCTACCTACCGCTAGCTGCACAACATAATGGACTGATAAATATCCGAACCGATCTGGAGCCATTTGCAGCCGTTTGTCCACTGTGTTTACGCGGTCTACTAAGAATTCTTGTTCGATCACTGACGAAATCTGATCTACTTCGTCCGAAAAATATGTAGTGATTCTAATACCTGCGATGTCCGTAATATCTGCGAGCTTTGCATAATTAGCATCAAGTCTTTCTATCTTTTTTGCCAAGCTTGAACGCTCTTTTACCCGTGAAGTCACCGAGTGCACATGAAAGTCCTTTTCCTTCAGTATCTCCACGATCAAATGCTTCACCTTTTCAGTAAAGGCAGCGTATAGATGAATCTTCTCATCGTACTCATGTAAAATAACATCACGCACTCCGCTATCCATTCACGTCCTCCTCTCTATATGTCATACCAACCATCTTTCCTAAATTTCCCCAATTATTTAATTTGCCCTGTCTTCTTCCCCAATTAATCATTATATCCAATCATTGTCAAGTACATCTCCCTCGCTACAACATTTCCTAAGCACCCTCCCAACACTAAACAACCATTTCCCCTCTAAAAACCCTCAATACATCCTCCTTTTCCACACTCCCGTAGAAATGCTTTATCTCTGAAAGAACCTCATCCAAATCATCCTGTCGCCACATCCCTCTCGAATCCAACTCCTTGCAAAGATTTCCCAACCTCTGCCGCAACTCCGCCTTCCACATCATCCACAAACCACTAAACCGCTTTTTCTCAAAATACCTCTCCAGCCACTTTCTTAACAAACGCACCCCCTCTGTATTCGTCGTGTAATATACCTTCTCATTCCTTATCCTTCCCGAAGCACCCCAGAATCTACCAATCCACCAATCCGGGATTACTTCCCCCGTTTCATAATCAATCAAAGCCGGAGGATCCTTTTGTTCCCCCTTCCAACCGTACTTAATCGCATAGTTAACCGTAAAATTTGAACTCGTTATCAGTTTCAAATCCGTCGCAGCCTTCACCGCTTTCTCATCCTCCAACTGTCCCGAAACCTTCAGCCAAAGGTAGGTAAGGAATTTAAACCGCCTTAACTCCTCTTCATCATCCTTGAACCGATTCAGAATCTGCTTACGAACTGAAATGTTTTCCCACTCCGGAAAACTATAGGCCAGAAACTTTTCAAACCACACATGAAAATGCACAGCTCCCCTTTTTTGGAACTCCAACACCCACACATAACCAATCCCTGACCCGCACGCCTTCCTGAACCTCGTCAAGAACCGGTCGATAACACACCCCTATAGTCCCCTCTCGTCCCGAGAGATGACTTCGGCAAGAGGGGACGTAATGTCGTCGCTCGTCCGCCATGTCGGCTTGGGATAAAATGATGGATCAAATTGACCAACTACCCCCCGTAGTGCCGCATTGATTATGAGGCAAAATAATCGTATCATTAAGCTCAAAATGGAGCGGAATATCAATGCCCGATGAAAATCAAGAAGTACCTCAAACGCCTCCGGAAACGCCCGCAGTCCAGAGTGCGAACCAGACGCCGGGGGCCAAACCCCAGCCTCAACAACGGATGAATGAACGCCAGCGGCATGGCGGCCGTCCCCGCGACCAGGGCAGGCGCGAACAACGTCCTCGCCCACCACAGCGGGAAAACGTCGAGGTGAGCGTCGTCATCCCGCTGTACAACGAAGAACAGTCGCTGCAGGAATTATACGAACAGCTCAGGACGGTTCTGAATCGCACCGGGAGATACGAAATACTTTTTATCGATGACGGAAGCACCGACGGTTCGACGCGGGTGCTGCACGAATTGCGAAGGAGGGACCGGCGGGTCAAGATTATCCGATTCCGCCGCAACTACGGAAAATCCGCCGCGCTTGCCGTGGGCTTTCATCACGCGCAGGGGACATTCATCGTAACGATGGATGCCGATTTACAGGATGACCCAAGCGAAATTCCCAATCTTATCAACGAGCTAAAGAAAGGATACGACCTCGTCTCGGGCTGGAAGAGGAAACGGTACGACCCAATTACGAAGACGGTTCCGTCGCGAATGTTCAATCTCGTGACCTCGCTGCTCACCGGTCTTCGTCTTCACGATTTTAACTGCGGATTAAAGGTGTACCGGAGGGAAGTGACACGCGATGTGAAGGTGTACGGTGAGCTCCACCGTTTCATTCCGGCGCTCGCCCACTGGCAGGGGTACAAAATCGGCGAGATTCCGGTCCAGCACCACGCCCGGAAGTACGGCAAAACAAAATTCGGCGTCGGCCGGTTCTGGAAGGGATTTCTCGACCTCGTGACCGTTCTTTTCACCACCCGGTACCTTCGGCGCCCACTTCATCTTTTTGGCTTCTGGGGCTTGGCATTCTTCTTCATCGGTTTTCTCATCGACCTCTACCTTGCGATTCTCAAATTCACGGAAGGTATGGCACTGGGGAACCGGCCGCTCTTTTTCGCGGGAGTACTGCTCATCATCGTCGGCGTGCAGTTCATTTCCATCGGCCTCCTCGGCGAGATGATTTCTAAAACCAGCCAGGCATCCGAGGAAGAATATTCGATCCGTGAGATCTGGAAATAGTTCCGGGGTGTCATGACTGGAAAGAAGAAACGGAATGGTGCGCCCCATTCCCCTGAACCCAGCCACACCGCCTTCACCTTACCACAGTTCTTCACCGGCGAGCGCGCCCCTCTCTTCATTTCGGTTCTCTATTTCATCGTCATGTGCAGCACGGCGTTCACCTATCATACGATAGGCGACTACGGTGTCGAGACCGATTCCTACTGGACATACATTCCCCAAGCACAGAATATACTCAAGGGAGTTCTGGAGGTCGACCAATTCAAAGGTCCGGGGTACGAATTCGTTCTGGCGGCGGTCAGCTCCGTCACCGGGGAATTGTTCCGTGCGGGGATGCTGATTTCGCTCGTCAGCGCGGCGGTGGTTTTGTATCTGACCTACAAAGTGATCGCGAAGTTTTTCAACCCGGAGTGCGCTCTTGTCGTTTCGGTCGCCCTCGCGACAAATTACACATTTCTCAAGTATTCCTACACGACGGGCACAGACATGTTTTTCAATATGCTCGCAGTCATCGTTTTATTCTTCCTGTTGAAGAGCACTGAGCTTCGGCTGTGGGAACTTGCCGTGGCCGGGGCGGTGACGGGGTACGCGTACGTGACCCGCTACAACGCGATCTCGTTCTACCTGGCGGCGGTAGCCGGCCTGATTCTCCTGAATTACAAGAACCTGCCGATGAAAGATCGCCTGACCGCAGCGGGCGTCTTCATCCTGGCGTCACTTGTCTTCGTTGTTCCCTGGAGCTTGTACTGTCACCGGGAAACCGGAAGTTTCTCCTACAATAAGAACTACGTCAACATCGCCTACGAAATGTACGGAAAGGGAAAAGTATCGTGGGATGAATTCTGGTGGAAGATGTCGGGGAAGTTTTCTTCGTACGTTGATGTGCTGGTCCAGAATCCCGGAGGGTTTGTCCGGCAAATTCTCGTGAATGCCGGTGAGCATTTCTGGAACGACATCAGCTCGCTCGTCGAACTGCCCCTCGGGATCTTCGCTGCGGGCGGGATTGTCGCTCTCATCCAGCAGAAGGTCGACCGCCGGCAGGGAATGTACTTCATTTTTGCCGCGGCCTTTTATCTTGTTCTCCTGCCGGTGTTTTACGGTGAGCGGTTTTCGTTGTTTCTCGCGCCAACCATTCTCCTGCTTACCGTCGTTTTCTTCCAGTGGCGTAGGATCCCCGCGATGGGATTCGCGCGGTTCGGGGTGAAGCATGTCGTCCTGATTGTCGTCATGTTCATCGCAGGGAGAACCGCTATCGAAAAAGTTGCCAGCGATATCGACTCTGGTCCGTCGGAGATTCTTCAGTTGCGCGATGCGTTTTTCCAGCATTCTGCCGGCGCTCCCGAGGGGACTGTCATTATGGCGAGGAAACCGCAGGCCGCGTACTATCTGAAAATGAAGTTTGTCCCGTTCGCATACGTGAATTCGATCGGTGAGCTTATCTCCGAATGCAGGAAACACCGGGTTGACTATCTGTTCTACAGCGGTATCGAGGCCGGCCTGAGGCCGCAATTCAGCTACCTGCTCGACCCGGCGCGCGCGCCGCGACAACTACATCCGGTAGTGCAAGTCTATAACCCGCCCGCCGTACTGTATCAAATGAAATATGAATGAATCCGAAATCGCTATGACCACCAAGGACCTCAAAACGGATTGCCGGTTTTTCCGCGGCGATATTCCGTGCCGGCCGCATAAACTTCACGGCGTTCATTGCGTCGATGATCGGGGCAACGCGTGCCGTCACTACGACCCGCTCGACAAGAGAATTCTCATTATCAAACTCGGGGCGATTGGCGACGTCATACGGACAACGCCGCTGCTGCGCACGCTGAAGCTCATTGAACCGCACGCGGAAATCTGGTGGCTCACATTAACGCCGGAGATCGTGCCGGATAGCGTCGACCTCGTTCTTCCCTTCACACCGCAAAGCGTGGCGACGCTCGGCGCTACGTCATTCGATACGGTGTATAACCTGGATAAAGACAGGGAGGCGTGCGCTCTCTGCTCGAAGGTCGATGCCCGGGTCAAGAAGGGGTACACACTCCGCAACGGGAAATGCGTGCCCATCGATGCCGCGGCGGAACATAAGTATCTCGCCGGTGTGTTCGATGACCTCAGCAGGTCGAACACAAAGAGCTATCAGCAGGAAATATTTGAAATTTGCGGATTTGAGTTCCAGGGTGAAGAGTACATCATGCCTGCGGTCGCTGAGTACCATTGGAAGCTTCCGAAGAAGAAAAGAATTGTCGGATTGAACACCGGGTGCGGTGGCCGCTGGACGTCGCGCTTGTGGCCCGATGCCTACTGGGTTTCGCTTGCAAGGAAGCTCAAAAAGGCGGGATACGTTCCGCTGCTTCTCGGGGGCGAGCAGGAGCACAAAAAGAACCTGAAACTTGCCCGGCAGAGCGGAGCGTTATATCTTGGTCATTTTTCGCTGAAACAATTCATGAGTGAAGTCAACGAATGCGAGCTCGTTGTCACCGCGGTCACAATGGCCACGCACGTTGCGATCGGTCTGAAGAAGAAGATCGTCCTATTCAACAATATTTTCAATAAGTATGAGTTCGAGCTGTACAAGCGAGGGGAGATCCTGGAGCCCGATTTTGAATGCACGTGCTTCTATTCACCAACTTGCCCAAACAATTGCATGCAATATCTTTCGGTCGAGCGCGTTTTCGAGGCTTGTCGGCGTCTTCTTGCCCAATGATTCTACCGTTCGGAGAAGAAAGCCCTGGATGAACATTATCATTGTCGGTCCTGTGCACCCGTGGCGCGGAGGGATTGCCCATCACACCGCAATGCTGGCAGACCATTTGAAATCTCGACATCACGTTGAGGTGGTAACATTCAGTCGCCAGTATCCTGCCCTTCTTTTCCCGGGGAAGTCACAGTATGAACACGATGGCAGCCCGCCCGACGTACGAATCCATCAGTGGATTGATTCGATGAATCCGCTTAGCTGGGTTTCTGCGGCGGTGAAAATACGGAATATGAAGCCGGATGTGATTTTGTTCGCATACTCCCTTCCATTCTTCGGACCCTGCTATGGAATTCTTTCGGCTATCGTGAGATGGAAGGCACCGACCAAAGCACTCTTCCTTTGTCACAATATTGTTCCTCACGAACGATGGATCGGCAATATCCTGTTCACAAAATTTGCATTCCTCTTTTCCGATTATTTCATCGTTCAATCAGCCGCGGTGGAAGAAGACCTGTTAAAGCTCATTCCGCGAGCGAAATATGCGGTCGTTCCACATCCTGTTTATGCAAAGTTTGGGTCCGTCATTCCAAAAGATGAGGCAAGAAGGATGTTGGGCATTACAGCGCCGAAAGTTCTGTTATATTTCGGGTATGTTCGCCCGTACAAGGGATTGGCAACGTTGATTGACGCGTTGAAAATTTTTGTAGCATCCGAACCAAACAGCAACGATGTACTGCTTCTGATCGTCGGCGAATTTTACGATGATGAAGCAAGATACAGAGCGCGCGTCAACGACCTCCAACTGGCACGGCACGTCGTGTTCGTTTCAGAGTATGTGCCGAACGAGCGAGTTGCGACGTACTTCAGCGCTGCCGATGTGGTCGTGCTGCCGTATCTCTCTGCCACACAAAGTGGCATTGCTCAAATCGCCTACAATTTTGACAAGCCCATTATTGCGACCGATGTTGGCGGACTCGCCGAAGTTGTGATCGATGAGAAAACCGGATTTATTGTCGCCCCGAACGACCACCGGGCTCTTGCCGAGAGCATCTCCCGATTCTATAAGGAAGGGAGAGAAGAGGAATTCTCGGCGCACGTGAAGGAGGAGAAGAAGAAATATTCATGGGACAGGTTGGTGGATGCAATTGAAGACCTGGCCTGTGCCGGGCATCACAGTCCCTGAAGTCGCGGAATCTCTTCAAGTGTGCCGGTTTTCTCCGTGGAATCTTGGCGGAGAGCTCTTCTGTTTGACTTTGGAAAAGGTAGTTTCTATATTTTGATTCAGAGGTAAGGGAGCCGGCTGCCTGTCGGTTCCGGCAGCGCAAACTTGCTCTTGAGATACAAGCATCGAGGAGATTACCATGAAAACGACTTCCCTGATAACATTGATTTTCTTCATTATGGCCGCCGCACCTTCTGCGTACGGCACACGCCCATATGATCAATCACCGGAAACGAGAGACAGTAATGCCACGTCGCCCGTGTCGCTCATCATTGCGCTGAACGCTAATGACAACGGAAATGGCGCGGGATATGTTCGTTTCGGCGTGAATACGAACGCAACATACTGCATCGACTCGTCGCTCGGGGAGTCGGAACTCCCTCCGCCACCTCCAGCGGGAAGTTTCGACCTCCGTCTGGTCGACCCGCGGGTGCCGTCCTGCTTCGGTCAGGGATTGATTCTTGACCTTCGACCGTATGTAAGCCCTTCGCAGGTCGATACCTACCAGGTGAGTGTAAATGCCGGAATAGGCGGATACCCCGTGACGTTCTCCTGGCCCGATCTCGACTCTCTCTACGCCGGATCGGTGCTCCTACAGGATGCTATCACGGGCACGCTGGTCAACGTGGATATGAAAGGACAGACTTCCTACAGTCTCGCGAATTCCAACCTTCATGACTTGCTCATCATTGCTTCAAGCCCATTGCCGCATATCAGCCAGCGGCCGATTCCCATGACAAATCCGGCGACGAATCTAACGATCAATTCTGCCACGCTCAACGGGACGGTGATTGCCAATGCCGACACCGCACTGGTGACATTTGAATGGGGTTCAAGCCTTTCCTATGGAAATTCAACTCCCGTGACGATCACGACGGTATCCGGGCCGATGGCGGTTGCCTACAATCTCTCCGGTCTGTCCATGTCCTCGACGTACCATTACCGGCTGGATGCGAGGAACGCAACCGGCACCTTGTATGGTGGCGATCAAACATTCACCACGCTCGGGCCGGGGTCTGCGCCTTCGGTGATGACGATGCCAGCCACCGAGGTGACTGGAGGTTCGGCGCAACTCAACGCATTGGTGAAGTCGTATGCGAGCTCGGCTTCCGTCAACTTCGAATGGGGCACGACCAGCGCGTACGGGAACTCAACACCCGACACTGTCACGACGGCCTCAGGATTTGTTCCTGTGGCGTGTACTATCAATGGTCTTTCGGCCGGCACCCGGTATTATTATCGCGCTGTGGCGACGAATGCGAAAGGCACATCGTATGCAGGCGACCGAACATTTGTAACCTTGGCCCCAGTCCAGGGACAACTCATCGTGCCTCTGATGATGTCGGACACCGCCAATCATTTTACCATAGAGAGATTTGGAGTTCATCCTCGCGCCACGTACTGTATTGACGCCAATCTCGGGGAGATGGAGTTTCCCCCGTCGCCGCCTGCGGGAGCGTTCGATATGAGGTTCATCGATGTAAGGGGCGCACCGGGTGCGTGCATGGGACAGGGGCTGTACTTGGATCTGAGATCCTTTGTCAGCCCGTCTCAGGTTGATACGTACGAGCTGCGTTTTCAGCCGGGCGACGCCGGGTTTCCATTAACGTTTTCGTGGCCCAATCTTGATTCGCTTTACAGCGGACCAGTACTTCTGCAGGATGCTGTCACGGGCACGCTGGTCAACGTGGACATGAAAGTCCAGACGTCGTACGCTCTTACGAATCGCCACTTAAGTAACCTCTATATCATCGCAAGCGGGCCTGTTGCCCAACCGCTGACTCCAATCGCTACAACGGGCTATGCCGGGGGTGTTCCATTCCGGTTCAATGGCACAGTCTATCCTAACGGCGTACCGACGTACGCGTGGTTTGAATACGGCACGTCGAGTGCGTACGGCAACGCGACGACACTTCAGTTGCTGCCGGGAGATTCGCTCGTGCAATTTTCTCAGGAGGTTTCCGGATTAGCTCCCAGAACCGTCTACCATTATCGCATCGCTGCCCGAAACGCAAATGGCACGGGGTACGGATTCGACCAACAGTTCAAGACCGCTGATCCTGCCAAGTTGCCTAAAGTTGTTACACTGCCCGCGACAAATATTACAGCAGGCTCCGCGACGCTGAATGCCACGCTGGAATCCGATTCCAGCTTTGCGACATGCTATTTCGACTGGGGGACGACGACTTCGTACGACCATTCCGTTTGGGTTCCCGGAAATCAGGCGACCGCTCCAGCGGCGATCACCTACAACCTCACCGGTCTTTCCCCCAACACGATCTATCATTACCGGATTGCCGCGACAAATACGGAGGGGAATGCCTACGGCGGTGACCAGGCATTTACGACGCTCGCCGGGGATTCCGGCTGGGGATTTTCCATTCCGTTGTTTGTGCGCGATAACGGGACAGGATCGGGAGTGATACGCTTTGGCGTAAACGTCAATGCGACACGGTGCATCGACCCTGCGCTGGGTGAGTACGAGCTTCCTCCAAGACCGCCGACCGGTGACTTCGATGTGCGGTTTTTCAGCCCGTTTGCAAACGATTCTTTGAGTTGTTTCGGCCAGGGGTTAAATCTGGATTTGCGTAGATACGATAGCTCAAGCCAAAGCGATGTGTACATGTTCACAGTTCAGCCGGGGCTGGCTGGTTATCCGATAACAATTTCCTGGCCTGATTTGAATCCCTACTACAGCGGAATGGTCCGGATGTTCCCAGCTTATATGGCCATTTTCGATCATAGGCCCATCGATATGAAATCAACTGACAGTGTTGTACTGGGGGGTTTCTTCACGAGTGTGCAGATAGTTGCTGATGACCCGATTCTCACTCCACCCTGGCCGCAGCAGTATCGAGGCGCCGCACCGTACATTGTTTCTGTGCGGGATGTTCCGTTTGACCAGGGCGGGTTTGTCACGGTTAAATGGGATGCATCGGTCCTGGACACGAATGTTAATTATTTGCCATACTACAGCATCTGGCGCGCATTGCCCGATACCAGTCCCTTGTGGTGTTGTCCGGGCGCTGCTGCTCATCGTTCGCTCATGACGCCCAAGGCTGTCCGAAGGATCAAGAAGTTCAAGGGTCTCGACTATGCATGGGAATGGATCGCCAACGCCCCGGCACACCGATTTTCGGAATACTCGTACACTGCGCCGACGCTCTATGACTCAAGCGACTTGACCGACGGCGAGGAGTATTTCCTGGTTTCCGCGCAGACGAGCAACCCCGATGTGTTCTACGACTCCAATGTCGACAGCGGGTATTCGGTCGATAACATACCGCCGGACAACCCCCGTGAGCTTTCGGGCGAGCGGATAGCGAATTCGATCAGACTCACCTGGAGCGCGAGCCGCGCCGCAGACCTGCGGGGGTACCTGGTCTACCGGCAACCCGGATCGTCCATCCAGGGCGACCATCTGATGCCCTACGCCCGATGCGCCGACACAACATTTGTCGACACGGACCCCCCGCACGTCGACCTGATTACATACTACGTCCGGGCACAGGATATTCACGGCAACCTGAGCGAGCCGAGCCCATCGGTAATTTTTGAAGTGCTCGGTGTGATCGACGCTATGTCGGGAATTCCGACGTCGTACGCTCTTCACCAGAATTACCCGAATCCGTTCAATCCGAGCACGACGTTAGCGTTTGACCTCCCGAAGGAAAGCTTTGTCACTCTGAAGCTCTACAACACGCTCGGGGAAGAGGTCGCCGCCCTGGTGAACACCACGCTGGGAGCCGGCAGGTACCGCATGACCTACGATGCATCACGGTTGTTGAGCGGCGTGTATTTCTACCGGGTACTCGCAGTCAACCCGCAGACGGGTGCGAAGCAGTTCAGTCAAACAAAAAAACTTCTCTTGTTGAAATAGGTCACTGACGTTACGTCGAACAATATTTGAGGTCGCAAATTCCTGCACCAGGGGCGCACCCTCCTCTGGCGGGGAAGCACTACAAACAAAAGGTAGTTGTCATTCTGACAATCGTCATTTGATTGCTCCGCTTAGATGCTGACCAGAAAAATGTCAGCATGACGGGCAGTTGCCGATTTTGGATTAGTTTGATGTTTATCTATTAGTGTTTAGGATTTGTTTCGGATTTAGAGATTCGGATTTTTTCTCCACCCATTATTGCTCCACTAGATTAAAATTTTTTGTATATTAAAAAGAGTTTATTAAGACTTCGGTTCGATAAACTCTCTTTTTTTTGAATATGGAGCACTAATTCGTATTCCGCTTTCATCATACTCTCAGGTTGAAGACCTTGCACCTCCCGTTTGACTCTTCCACGGACCTCGCCCGCCTGTCATGAAAGTTGCGGTTGTATTTGGAACCAGGCCCGAGGCCATAAAGATGGCGCCGGTCGTGCTAGAACTCGAACGGCGCAAGATTGACCATCTTACGATCGTCACAGCCCAGCATCGTGAGATGCTCGACCAGAAACTGGCAGTGTTTGGCATCAAGCCCGAGTACGACCTGGATATCATGCAGCACGACCAGGATCTGTTTTACGTGACGACGTCCGTTCTCAACAAGATCAAACCCGTTCTGCTGAAAGAGAAGCCCGATGTGATCCTGGTCCAGGGAGACACGACGACGACCTTCGCAACAAGTCTGGCGGCGTTCTATTTGCGAATTCCGGTCGGCCACGTCGAAGCCGGACTTCGCACGTGGAACAAGCTGAACCCGTATCCCGAAGAGCTGAACCGCCAGTTGACAACGCGGCTGACGGAATTTCATTTTGCCCCGACGGAGTGGGCAAAGAAGAACCTCCTGAAGGAAGACGTCAACGCGGAGAAAGTTTTTGTCACGGGCAACACCGTCATCGACGCGCTGCTGATGATTGTCGACCCCAATTACCGGTTTGACGAGCCGCCGATGAACCACATCGATTTCGCTCAACGGCGCGTTCTGCTTCTCACATCCCATCGGCGCGAGAATTTCGGCAAACCGATGGCGGAGGTCTTCTCCGCGTGCCGATATCTGGTGGAGACCAATCCCGACGTGGAATTGATCTATCCTGTTCACCCCAACCCGAACGTTCGCAAAACAGCCGGCGAAATCTTGGCGAACAGACCGCGCATCCATCTCATCGAGCCGATGGAATACCGTCCGTTCGTTCAGCTCATGAACAAATGTTACCTCATCCTTTCGGACTCGGGCGGTGTTCAGGAGGAGGCCCCGAGCCTGGGGAAGCCGGTGCTGGTGCTTCGCACGACGACCGAGCGGCCCGAAGCCATTGAAGCGGGAACCGCGAAGCTTGTGGGCACTGACAGGCAGCTCATCATCGACGAGGCGCAAGAACTGCTCTCCGACAGAGCCGCCTACCGGCAAATGGCGACAAAAGCGAACCCCTACGGCGACGGTAAATCCGCGGCGAGAATTGTCGATATTCTTCAACAGCGCATGCCACGATGAACCCGCACCAGGAATACGGAGTTCAATACTGCAACATCTGCGGAAGCGAAGGCGAATTCGTCCGGCCGGAGCGAGAGCGTGAAGGATACCTCTGTGCAAATTGTTCCGCGTCGAGCCGGCTGCGCGCCGTCATGTACGTCCTCGGGAAGTGTCTCGACGCAGGAAATCTCCCCGTTGCCGCCTGGAAGAGCAACAAGCGCATCCGCATTCTGGAATCGAGCGGACGAAGCTCATACCCCATGATGCTGAAAGACAAGTTCGACTATTATAATACGGAGTTCAATCCCGATTCCGACCTCGTGAACAAACCCTTCACGAGATTCGCCGACTTTCAGAAGCTCGCGTATCCCGATGAACAGTTTGACTTTGTGATCGCCACGGACGTGTTTGAACATATTCGTGAGGACGAGAAAGCGTTCCGGGAGATTTTCCGCGTGTTGAAACGCGACGGCACGTTCATCATGACGGTTCCGTACAATCACGAGTGGGAAAGAACACTCATCCGCGTGCAAACGAAGGGAGATGCCGACATTTTTGTTCTGCCGCCCGAGTACCATGGCGGCGGCGGGCAAACGCTCGCCTATCGGACGTACGGACGCGACTTGCTGGACCGCCTTCACGGTCATGGGTTCAGCGTCGGGTATCTTGACCTTGAAGTCGGCAAACATCAAATTACGCGTCAGCCCGTGTTTATAGGAGTCAAAGCCGGGTACATTGATGTCGGAAAGTTCCATGTCCGCGGAGAAGATGAGGGGTTGCATTCGCCGCTCAAAGTTTCCCCTCTCATTCCGCTGAGGCTGTTCGTGACGTTCAAGTATAATCTGCTCTCGGTCCGGCATTTCGCGTCGGAGTTTGTGCGAAGACTTACCGACACATTTCGAAAACCTTCGAAGTCTCCCCGCAAGAAACAGTAGTTGATGTTCATGAAAGCAGAAGCTCCTCTCGTGTATTGCCTCGTTCTCAACCTGAACGGTCGGGAATTATTGGGGGAGACGCTCGATTCGGTGCAACGAATGACGTATCCGAATTTCAAAGTTGTCGTTATTGATAACGGCTCGAACGACGGAAGTCGGGAAGTCGTTCGCTCCGGCTACCCATCGGCAACATTGATCGAGAACGAGACGAATCTGGGTTTTGGGGAGGGAAACAACGTCGGGATGAGGTACGCGCTGGAACACGGCGCTCAGTGGATATTCCTGCTGAATTACGACATCGCCGTCGACCCGAACCTGTTGACGGAACTCATGAATGCCGCCATGACGGAGCCGAACGTCGGCATTCTTGGCCCGAAAATTTATTATCACGCTGAACCGAATATGCTGTGGTACGCCGGAGGCAGAATCAATTATTTCACCGGCGTGATCTCGCATCGGGGGGTGAGGCAGGAAGACCGCGGCCAGTACGACGCCGCAGGGGACACGCAGTACGTTACAGGGTGCGCCTTCCTCGTCAGGCGTGAAGTACTTGAAAAAGTCGGATTGTTCGACCCCGCCTATTATCCCGCATACTCGGAAGATGCCGACCTGTCCGTGAGGGCGCAGAGAGCCGGTTACCGGCTGAGGTATGTTCCGCAGGCAAGACTCTGGCATAAAGTGTCGGCATCCAGCGGCGGGGGAATGACGCCCATGAAAACGCGGCTGAAAGTCGAGCACAATCTCATTTTCTTCAGGCGCTACGCCCGATGGTATCACTGGCTGACGATTCCCTGGTGCGTCGGCGGCATCGCCGTCGCGTTCGTCGTGAAGGAACTGCTGAAAGGGAATTTCAGAATCGTTGGCGCACTCGCCGGTGGATTCGTCCAGGCATTGAAAAGGGCGGCATCGAAGTGACGTTAAGTTTGGACTTCGAAGCGTGTTGTTTTCATCGTTAAACTAACAAACAAAACCGGTGTCTCAAATTCAACGTAAGTTCCAGGAAAAATTCTAAAATCCAAGCACTAAATCTCAAACAAATCCTAAATCCGAATATCTGAATTCTAAACAAGTCCACGATCTAAACTCTAAGTCCGCTCTGAGGAATTCGCCACGTTGCTTTCTAGAGTTGATGTTTTGAATTTCGTGCTTGGATTTTGTCCCGCTTCTGGATTCCGCTGGGGAGCGGGATTCTGAGAGGCGGAATTTAGTTTTTCGGATTTAGTGCTTCGAATTTATCTATAATAGGGATAACACGTGAGCATAAGAATCGAATCAACGCATTTCCGCGACCTCAAGGTCATCGCGACCGATCTGTTCGAAGACGAACGTGGTTTCTTCATGGAGGTCTTCAGATCCGACCAGTTCCGCGCCCTGGGGTTGCCGGAGTCATTTGTCCAGGATAATCACTCCCGCTCGGTCAAATGTGTTCTTCGCGGCATGCATTTTCAGTGGGATCCTCCGCAGGGAAAACTGATTCGCGTGACACAGGGGCAGGCATTTCTCGCGCTCGTGGATATTCGGAAAGGTTCGCCGACGCTCGGCAAGTGGTTCGGAATTGAATTGTCCGCGCCGAGCAGGAAGCAAATCTGGGCGCCTCCCGGTTTCGCGAACGGTTTTTGCGCGCTCTCGGATACGGTCGAGATTCAATACAAATGCACGGGGATCTACAATAAACAATCCGAAGGAAGCATTCTGTGGAATGACCCGGCAGTCGGCATAGCGTGGCCTGTCGGGCATCCTATCCTCTCGCCGAAGGATGCACGGGGACAGACGCTCGCGCAGTGGCTGAAGTCTCCTCATGCGGACCACTTCAAGTACTAACCCTCGCGTTACCGCAGTACCCGCTTCCGACCGGGTAACCCTCTACCCCTCTGCCTCCCGTTCCCCCGCCTGCGTCCCGACTGTGGTCGGGACTTCGGCGGGAAGGGGAGTATGCGAAATGACTGAGATCGTAGTTGCAGCAAAGCGCTCTTATCTGGGAGGGAGTTGTACTCCCGACCGCATGAGAAGCAGAGCGAAGCCGTAGAGTCCGATTCGTTCTGTCCGCCTCTGGCGGAAATCGGACGAGGCTGCTATGCGGGTTGGTCGGGAGCGAAGCTCCCTCCCAGAGCGAGAGTTGGCTGGAAACGTACCAAGCCCGGATAGAACCTTCGCAAGGTCAAGCAAAAGGTAACCTTCTGCATGGTAAATTCGTGGTTGAAGGTTACCTTTTATCCTGGAAAACCTTGCTAAGGTTTACTCTGCATGGTTGCCATAGCCGCTTTCGATGCGATAACCCTCAACCCCTCTGCCTCCCCTTCCCCC
>JBEKTW010000019.1:0-74646 GCA_049515655.1 Bacteroidota bacterium | reverse complement strand
AACGCGACGATCCGGATCTTTACTCTGGCGGGGGAACTCGTGACCACGCTCACCAATGTCGGAAGCTCGACTCCCGGAGAAATAGAGTGGAATCTTCTCAGTCAGAGCAACCGCGCGCTCGCGAGCGGTCTGTACGTCTTCACCGTAGAATCCCAAGCTGGCAAGCAAATTGGCAAATTTGTTTTGATTCGTTGACCCTTTCAGATGGAGTGAACAAAATGAAAAACACGTTAAAGTATCTGGCCGTTCTTCTTCCTGCCTGCCCCCGTTTTATCTGTCAACCGGAATATCCCGATTCAACCCGACTCGTTCTCATTGGCATAAAACGGGGCAGGTCAAAAACGACACACCAGTCACATAAACAAACGATGAGAAATAATTACTACATTTTTCTTCTGGTCATTTTACTTTCAGGCCAAGTAAATGATAAGAATCAGATTGCGCTTTCGTCGAATTATCTGGATGACATAAAAACGGAACTCAAAAAGGAATGGCCTAAAAACAGAACTATTAATTTGGTTTTTCACGGACATTCAGTCCCTGCTGGATATTTTAAGACGCCCGTCGTCAATACGTTTGAATCATATCCGTTTCAATTATTGAAAAAACTAAAAGCGCTATATCCATATGCAGTAATAAACATAATAAATACTTCAATCGGCGGGGAAAACTCAATAAGTGGCGAGAAACGATTTGAATCAGATGTATTGGTCCATAAACCGGATGTACTCTTTATTGACTATGCTTTGAATGATCGGTCAATTGGTCTTGACAAATCCAGAGTTGCTTGGGAAACAATGATAAGAAAAGCCTTGGATAGAGGGATCAAAGTCATTCTTTTGACTCCTTCACCCGATCAAAGCGTCAATATCCTTGAATCAAATAATGATTTGGAAAAGCATTCCGTGCAAATAAGGACTCTGGCAAAGAAATTTGGTGTCGGACTTGTAGATAGTTATGGGGTATTCCGACAAATCGCAAGTTCAGGTGACACTATATCAAACTATATGTCACAAGTGAATCATCCAAACGAAAAGGGCAATTCATTAATAGCAGATGAAATAATGAAATATTTTAAGTGACATGTGCCCTATCGGATTAACCACGATGGAATTGGAATGGAGGAGTACTGCTGCCGCGAGTATCGGCGCTTTCAGGATAGGTTCATTGGTTCAGTACCGCGTGGCTATACTCCTAATATTTGCTGACGGACTAACGGTCACAAAAATCGATTATTGTGTGCCAATTCAAGCTAGTGCCGCCTAACCGCTGGCCCAACCTGACATGCAAGCATGGCTGACGCGAATCAAAGACCAGCACATTGAATGTCACTTACAATCACATCTGTGCCAATTATTAGCAAAAGGTTTCTGTGCTCTGTATTGTCCCTGGTCGTCTGCTCGACATTATGGTTGCAGTTCGATACCCGGGCTCAACGGATGAAAATGATGTCCATGGAGGAGAGACAATACCTGCGCGATCTCAGCAAGGTCGATAAAGACATTCGAAGGGTATTAGAAACGATAAAGCAAGAAAATGTCACGAGAGCAAATTTCTCCCAATCGAACATCGCTGGCGGCTTTACAAATACCGAATTGCAGATTGATTCATTGGGGTACTTTAACGTAGTCATTGTATCGGAGATAGATTCTGTCTCCATCCATCAACTAACTACAGTTGGGGTCATCGAACAACATGTTGACTCGGATTCGTATCGAATAACGTGCAAGGTGCCTTTTGAAATTATCGAAGCGGTTGCGAAACTTAACAGCGTGAGTACAATTTTCCCTGTCGGAAAGGCTGACAGGAAAATACGTCTATGGGAGGAGAAACGGTACCTCCCGCCTCATTTGATAAAAATTGGGTCTAGACTTCGTGCAGCATTGTCGACAATAAAAAAAGAACGTATCGACAGAAGCAACTTTCGACGATCTGCAAACAAGGTGCCAGGAATGGATTCATTAGGTTACTTTCACGTAACGATAGGCATGAAGAACATCGGGCCATATAGTAGAAAACAATTAACTATGCTTGGTGTAGAATTTGATTCAGATAACAAGAAGGGATCGGGTCGGACAGATATAGACACAACCGGACCACCCGGCGCTCGTATTTTATCTTGCAGAGTACCATTTGACGTTCTTGAAGAGATCTCGAAATTTGAAAACGTTGGAGGGATACGGGATGTATCGTGGGACCGCCCGTTTACACAATAGAAGCCAACCGAAACAGCAACACCTCATTCACGGCATCGATGGCCGGGAAGCGAATTTCCTCCAAATAAAGTACACGGGTATTCCCAGCAGGACAATGACGAGGCCGGGCCACGTGTAATCCGGCTTGAAAATCAGAAGGTCGATACAGATCGCCGTTGCGGCGAGAATATACATGGCTGGTATTGCCGGGTACCCGAACGCCTTGTACGGTCGCTCCGCGTCGGGCCGTTTCCTTCGCAGGATAAAAATTCCGGATATTGTCAGGATGTAAAAAATCAGCACTGCGAAGATCACATAATCGAGGAGGTCGCTGTACGTGCCCGAGAAGCACAGCACGCTTGCCCAGACCGCCTGCACGACAAGCGCGACGCCGGGAACCGATTTTGAGTTCAGCGTCCCGACTTTCGTGAAAAACAATCCGTCCTTTGCCATCGCGTAGTAGACTCTTGCGCCCGCCAAAATCAAACCGTTATTGCACCCGAACGTTGACACCATGATCAGGATCGCCATGATCAGTGCGGCTGGAGCGCCGAAGATCATTGTTGCCGCCGCGATGCCGACTCGGTCACTGGTCGCGTATTGGATGCCACGCCCCACAACGTCGGATGCATCGGGATTCCCGACCACGGGCAGCATCAGGATGTAAGCAACATTCGCGAGAAGGTAAAGTGTTATGACTGTTCCTGTTCCCAGAGCCAGGCTCAAAGGGATGTTCTTCTTCGGATTGATCACTTCACCGGCAGTGAACGTGATGTTGTTCCACGAATCCGATGAAAAAAGTGAGCCGACCATAGCAACACCGATGGCCGCGGCGAGCGTCATTCCGGCGATGTATTCCACCGAAACTATTTTCCCGGCTTCAACGTGCGTCCAGCATGCGCTCCAGAAGTTCGAGAAGTTGACTGCGATCGCGGAGGCATTCCTCCCCAGGAGAATTCCCAGAAGTACCAGACCCAGCAGGGCCGCGGTTTTCGTGATCGTAAAAATATCCTGTACGATTTTTCCCCCGCGCAGTCCGCGCCAGTTGATATATGTCAGCGCGAAGATGCTGATGACCGCGAGAAGTTGTGCGGCGGAAACGGTTCTTTCCCCAACCGTCAGGAGAATATTCTTTTCACCGAACACCGGGATGAGTACGGAGGTGAATTTCGCGAAAGCGACTGCGACGGCGGCAATGGTGCCGGTTTGGATAACGAGAAAGAGCGTCCATCCGTAGAGAAATCCCACCAGCGGATTGTAGGATTCGCGCAGGTAGACGTATTGGCCGCCGGCGTGAGGCATCATTCCCGCGAGCTCGCCATAGCTGAGCGCGCCGATGATGGTCATGATGCCGGTGATGATCCAGACGAGAAGGAGGTAACCGCCGGAGCCAACGGTACGCGCGATGTCGGCGCTGACAATGAAAATCCCCGAGCCGATCATCGAGCCGATGACGATCATCGTGGAATCAAGAAGTCCAAGCTCGCGTTTGAATTCGCGGGGAGTTTCCTGCGTGGTCATCGTCCTGGTCCGGCGCTTGTCAAATCCCGGAGAGCTGTGAGCTTACGATTTCTTGCCGATTTGATCTGCGCGCTCCACGGCGATCACGCTGTGATGACGGCCGTACGTGAAATAGATCGTCAATCCTATGATCAACCAGACGATCAGCCGCAGCCACGTGTCGAACGGCAGGCTCAACATGAGCAGGCCCGAAACGACAATTCCCATGAGCGGAACAAAAGGGACCCACGGAGTCTTGAAAGGCCTCTTCAGTTCAGGGCGGCGTTTCCTGAGGAGCCATACGCCTGCGCACACGATCACAAACGCCAGAAGTGTTCCGATGCTGACAAGTTCACCGAGAATGTCGATGGGTATGAGTGCGGCGAAAATGGCCACAAAGCCGCCGACAAGCATCGTTGATTTCCAGGGTGTCCGGAAGCGGGGATGCACGTCACCCGCCCAACGCGGGAGGAGTCCATCCTTCGACATCGAATAGAATACCCTCGATTGTCCCAGCAGCATGACGAGCATGACCGTCCCAAGGCCGAAGATCGCGCCTAACTTCACGAGGAAGCTTCCCCATTTGACTCCGGTCGCGTCGATACCGACGGCGACAGGGTCAGAGACGCTGAGGCTCGTGTAGGGTACGAGCGCCGTGAGCAAACCCGCTACGAGTATGTACAGGATGGTACAAATGAGCAGCGACCCCATGATCCCGAACGGCATATCCTTTTGTGGATTCTTTGCTTCCTGCGCCGCGGTCGACACGGCGTCGAATCCGATGTACGCGAAGAAGATCACGCTGGCCGCCCGTGCGATGCCCGACCAGCCGTATTTCCCGAACTCGCCGGTGTTCGGTGGAATGAAGTGTTTCCAATTGATGGCGATGGTTTTATCCGGATTCTGGATAACATATGCTCCGGCAATAACAATAAAGATTAGGACAATGGAAACCTTCACGATGACGATCGCAGAGTTGAAGTTCGCTGATTCTTTGATGCCGATGACAAGGATGGTCGTCACCGCGATAATGGCCAGCGCTGCGGCGAGATTGAAATCTGCGGTCATGTGTTGAAGGGAGTTTGGGTCGATTCCCTGGGTTAGCAGTGTACTCTTGATGCGAGCAAGATGATGCCAGCTGCCATCGTACATGACCAAAGGCGTACCGGGGGCGCCGGTCAGTTGAGGGGGGATGTGGATGCCAAAGTCGTTGAGAAAACTCAGGAGGTATCCGCTCCATCCGGAAGCGACCGTGGCGGCACCGAAGGCGTATTCGAGAATGAGGTCCCAACCGATGATCCATGCGAAGATTTCACCCAACGTCGCGTATCCGTAGGTGTACGCCGAGCCGGCGATGGGGATGAGTGACGCAAATTCCGCGTAGCAAAGCCCCGCAAACAAGCATGCAATTCCTGCGAGAACGAAGGAGAGAATGATGGCGGGTCCGGCATAGTTCGCGGCGGCTGTCCCGGTCAGGACAAAGATGCCGGCGCCAATGATCGCGCCGATCCCGAGAGTCACGAGATTGATCGGACCGAGGGCACGCTTCAGGCTGTGCTCGCCGGATTCCTGCGATTCCGCAAGAAGCCTGTCGAGCGGCTTGGTAGCCAGGAGTGGGTTATTCATGAAGGAAATCTCCTAGAGTTAGTAAATGAATCAGTGGATACGTGTCTCGGATCCGGGGAAAAAAGAACCTGTTAAAGTAACAAAAAAAAATGAGAGACTCAACTTCATTGATTTGTTGGTGTCTCAGTTCGAAGTCGTGTCGTCCACGCGTGACCCCCTCTTGTATTCTCCCCCTTGAAAAAGGGGGGGAAGTCTCCTCCCCTTACCAAGGGGAGGACGGAAGGTGGGGTCTGGGGACAGCACTGAATGACAAGAATGATACACTACCGATTTTTTCTTCCATGTACACCTATCTCGTCAAAAACCGAAGGAAGAGAACACCCAACACGGCAAATTGAACGACGTTCGAAATTTGTTTGTTCCAGGCCTTCAATCGATGCCACACATTGGCAAGAACGAACATCGCGCCTGTCAGCAATAGAAAAACGATGAAGCAGTCTGCGTGACTCAACGTTTGCCCGTATGCACGCACGAGACTCCAATCATAATCCTGACCGTACACGATCAGAAGGTGAACGACATACACGAGCAGAGATTCCTGGCCGAAAATCGAGGCGAGGGATTTTGAGGAAGGTTTGAAAAGTCGTTCGTACCACCAAAAACCGGTGAGCCCTAGGACGACAAATCCGAGACGAACCAAGAAAAATTCAGGGCTTGGACCCCAGAAATTTTGATTCGCATAAAAGTTGATTGGAAGAACTGCAAAGAGAATCGCAATCCCAATCCCGGCCGCCGCCAGGACGGGTAGTCGTTTCATCAGGGGACGTTCTTTTTCGGTTTCCTTCGCTTTAACGAACCAGGAGCCGATGACGGTTCCTGAGATCAGAAACGCCGCCCACGGGAATAGCGGAAACTGGGTCTTCACGCTCGTGGTCAGGAATGGGCGAAGCCAGATCGGCAACCCGGAAAAATCCAATTCCCATGCCATAGGAGAAACAAGAATGACGGCTGCGGCGGCGAGGGATGAGATCCAAACCCACCGCTCTTTCTTCCGTGCGAGGATCGCCAGACAGACCAGTGCCAGTAAGGTCACCGCGATGACCTGCAAAATGTCTACCTGGAAAAATGAACTCCAAGCCTCCCCGTCGGTCAATTCTCTCATGCGTCTGAATGAAAAAAATGGGAGATGCAAAGAGTATCCGACGATGAGTATGAACCCTAACCGGACAAGGTATCGCCAGAAAGGCCGCTCCAGGTGGATGTAACTTTCCCACCGGCGATGCAAAGAAATAGCCAACGCGAAACCGGCGCAGAACAGGAAGGAGGGAGCAACGAGTCCGTTGATGAAGTTGAGAACGGCAAAGAATGAGCCTTCTCTCAGCGAAGAATTCAGCAGGGCGTTGATGACATGCGTTTCGATCATGACGACGACTGCCCATCCCCTCAGGAGGTCAACGAAGAGGAATCGGGATGAAGAGCTTGTGGTCGACGTGGTGTTCAACAAGCCGCGGAGAGGACGATTACTTGCGGTTCAACCTTTTTTGAATCAGATCGCTCAGCTCTTCGAGGTCGACGGGTTTGGTAATGTACGCGTCGACGCCGAGCGTTTCACTGTACTTTGATGCAAGTGGGTCGTTGATGGCCGTCATGAAGAAGAAGGGAATCTTTGCGTAGGCCGGGACTTTCTTGACTTCTTGGAAAAACTCAAACCCGTTCATTGGCTGCATCCGTAGGTCAGTCATGATGAGGTCGGGGGTTTCTCTCTTCAGCTCCTCGAGTGCCTTGTTGCCGTCATCTGCCGTCGTTACTCTGTAACCGACATCTTCCAACGCCGAGCGTACCGCGCTCAGCATTTCGCTGTCGTCATCTACAAAGAGGATATGTTTCTTGTCCAAGGTGCTCTTGAGCCTTTCAGAAGTCCCTACTTCGATGAAACTGCCTAATTGTAGCACAAATTCCGACGAAAGTCAAGTAGATTCCATGCCAAAATCCCAGACAAGATGCCCTAGGACCTCGAGTTGATGTGAATGTGCGGAATATCTTCGCTTGTTTGATGTTGTTATGGAGAAGACGTGCATCTATGTCGATGGATACAGACGTCAAGCTCCTTCTTTTCGTGAAAACCATCAGATTCCATAAGCAGAGATTTTCGCCGGCCTGGTTCTGAACTCCCGGCCAATCAGCGAGATCCACTCCGCATGGGCAGACAAACCCGGGAATCCGGGGATGCTGGTGGTGGCCTCCATCATTGACGCCCGCAAGCGGAACAGGGCAAGGCAGTTCACAAAATGGTTTTGATGCGATAGCGCAAGTCCCTGTCGTATTTGACTTTCTCCTTTTTCTCGCCTATCTTTGAGTCGCTTTGATAGAACAACTTCTCATAGGTTTGTGCCGATTTCGTCTCCCCATGCAAGAATTTGCGCGGCTGGAGTGGGTGTCGGCGATTTCTTACTGAAGATGGACGAAGAAAAAAAGGCAACAGGGGAGAGCGCAACGACCCTGCAGCCGCAACAACCCAACAAACCGCGTTTTCCTCTTTTCAGCAAGATTGTCGCCGGTTTCGTGCTGATCATCGTATTCATGGTGTTCTCCAGTCTGTTTCTTCTCCTCCAACTGCGTGAGACATTCATGTCGAGCAAGGCGCAGTTGCAGCAATACGACCAGGAAGTCTCCCTTTCGCAACAGCTAGAGATGTCGTTCGATGCCGAGCGGGAAGCTTTCCGCGCCTACATGATGACAAGGGCTTCCACAGACTCGCTGACATTTGTCGCACGTGGGAGTGAATTTCTGAATGCGCTTAATTCTCTTCATCCGATCACCGAGCGCGTTGAACTGCAATCGTCGCTCAGTGCGTTGGTCGACCGCCATCGGAGATTTACGGAATTCCTTGCGCAGTCTTCCTCCCAATCGGACGCGCGGACTGCGGTGAAGGAGGAGCAGAAGCTCGGCGACTCGTTGCGGACTTCAATCCACGCTTTGTATGACTCGTATAGATTCTCCCTCAACAAAGCGTTGAATCTCTTTGAGCGCAGAACATCCATCGCGATCAACGGCGCCGTCCTGATTCTCTTCCTGTCGCTGACGATCGCGCTCGTGATGGCGGTAATGCTCGCGCGGACGGTCACGAAGCCGATCCAGGCGTTGAAAGCCGGAACGCAGGAAGTTGGCGAGGGACATTACGAGACGCTTGCCATTACGTCCAACGACGAGATCGCCGACCTGACGGGTGCGTTCAACCTGATGAGTGACAAACTCAAGCAGCTTGACGAAATGCGCATGAAGCTGATGTCGGAGATTTCTCATGAGATGCGCACACCCTTGCAAGTGATTAAAGCCGCATGTTATGCGATCGCGAACACGAAGGATACACCGAAGCTCGGGCCGCGCCAAACGGATGCTCTCGGCATGATTCAGCAAGCCGCGAACAGGATTAACCATTTTGTCAATTCGTTCCTCGATGTCGCGAAAATGGAGGCCGGGCTGATGAAATTCAATTTCGAGTCCGCGGACCTCATCGAGATGCTTGAACCGATTGTCCATGAAGCGCAGTTGATCGGGCAAACCCGGCAAATCAACGTTCGGTTTATCAAAGACCGGCTCTCTCCGATCTTGATTGATAAGGAACGGATGACGCAGGTGTTGACGAACCTTTTTTCCAACGCGTTGAAATACACGCCCGACAGCGGTTCCATTACTATCAGCGTGAAGAGACTGGAAGTGTTCGAAGGTGTCGGGACCAACGGTCATGGTTGCGTTCGTATCGATGTCCAGGACACGGGTGTCGGAATTCCCAGTGATGACCTCACGAAATTGTTCAATAAGTTCTACCAGGCAAAAAACACTCCTCTGGTCAAGGAAAAAGGGTCGGGACTCGGACTTGCGCTTGTCAAACACGTCACAGAGGCGCACGGCGGCCGGGTGACGGTCGCAAGTGAAGTCGGCATCGGGTCGACATTCACCATCGTCCTTCCGGCGTAGCCGTCGGCTTTCCCACTGGCATCGACCATGACGATTCGGCCGGAAACAGAACGATTACTCGGCGACGTTGAGCGTCTCGCTCAGAGGAAGTTTCGTCACCGCACCGAGGTTGCCTGGTTGGTCGAGCTTGCAAGCGCTCAGCAAAAACAACCTGTCATGGAAGAGATCGTTTTCCTCTCCAAATTTGTGACTAAAGCGGATGAAGTCCTGCGACGCGATGGCGGTTCATCCGAACAGACCGCAAAGCTCTCGAATGAATTCGAACAAAATCTCAGCAAGGTCTCGATTCTGTTACGATCGCTCGTTGGTGGTTCCGCAGACGACGTGCAAACTGCATTCGTGAATCAGTTTCTACGGTTGACGCACGAAGGAATGAGCAATCTTCTTTCCCTGATGAAAGAATTGAGCTGGTTCAAGAATTACGCGATTGACAAAAGAGGTTCAATGTGAGAACGGGTACGCAGATCAAGCTTTCTTGTAGTGATTTGGTTCGGGCAATTGCATGATGGAATCGCGCGCCGGGAAAACATCCCTTTTTGTGCTGTTGTGTGCCGGAGTAGTCTGGCTGGGTGGAATTAACATCAGGGCAATGATTGGATTTGATTTGCTCACGACAGGAACGATCGACTTCAAACCGAATATCCATCCGTACGTCGAGCGGACGGTCTACGGCTTGATTGCCCAGGGCTCCCTCATCGTCGACATCGCGTACATAGTTTTCTGGGTTTCCGGCGTCGTATTCCTTCGCTCGACGATCCTGAAATTGAAGGAACATGGCTGGCTCATGATGAGTGCGATCTTGTTTTATCTTTTCACTCCCGTCGAGATATATACGATGGTGCTTGACGGGAAGATATGGTACCTCGACCACATAGGTTCGTTCGACCTCGTGGAGTTTCGTACACTGTTCATTCATCGGCTTGCGGCCCTCTCGGGCGTTCCATTGATCGCCCTCCTTTGCTACTACACGATTCCCTGGTTGGTCGTGTTCCGGCCGTTTCAACGTCCGAAGCTCTGACACGGGTTTGATTTTCTCTCTGCAAATGGTTATTCTGGGAAAAGAGTATTTAGATCGATTACGCGCATGAATTATCTGCAACTCATTCAGGAGCTGGAAGAATTGGTTCGCCAGCGCGGCACGCAGTTGCGCTATGAAAAAGGCGACTTCGAGGGAGGATACTGCATTCTCAAAGAGCAAAAGGTCCTGGTCGTTAACAAGAGAGTGCACGAAATGCGCAAGGCAGCCGTGCTCGCGCAAGCGCTCTCGGAAATCGGCATCGACGGGGTATTCGTGAAGCCGGCCGTGCGGGCGTTTATCGAAGATGAGGTGGCAAAAATTCTGAATAAGAAATAACATCGATGGTGAAGGCTGTCGTCTTTGATCTGGATAATACGCTCGTTGACTTCATGGCGATGAAGCGCCAGGCGATCGATGCGGCGATCCACGCGATGATCGATGCCGGGCTCGGACTGTCTTCCGATGAAGTGAGAACCCGCATCGATGCGATCTACAAGGAACGGGGGATCGAGTTCCAGAGCGTGTTTGACCAGCTACTGTACGACGTCTTCAACAAAGTCGACTACAAGATTCTTTCAGCGGGAATTATTGCGTACCGCCGCGCCCGTGAGGCTGCCCTCGTGCCCTATCCTCACGTCTACATGACGTTGATGGAGCTGCTCAAGCGGGGCCTGAAGCTTGCGGTGGTCTCCGACGCGCCCGCACGAGAGGCCTGGCTGCGGCTGTGCTATCTGAACTTTCATCACATTTTCCATTCGGTCGTGACATTCGATGACACCGGCGAACGTAAACCGCTTCCCGGTCCGTTTCTCAAAGCCCTCGAATCGCTGCAGGTGCGGGCGGAAGAAGCCCTTATGGTTGGCGACTGGGCCGAGCGCGATATGATCGGAGCCGCAAAGCTGGGGATGAAAACAGTGTTCGCGCGCTACGGCGACACATTCGGAACGATGGAAACTCATGCCGACTATGAAATCGACGACATCAAAGATTTGATTCCCATCGTCGAGAAAGAGGGCGCGGGAGCACTGTCGCATGATTGAAGGCATCGGCGTTGACCTCGTTGAAGTAGGCCGTATCCGCGACACCATCGAAACATGGGGGGGACGCTTCCTGGAAAAAATCTTTACCGAAGCGGAGATTCGGTACTGTACTTCGAAGAAGAGTTCTTATCAACATTTTGCCGCGCGTTTCGCCGCAAAGGAAGCGGTCGCGAAAGCGCTCGCCATAGGATGGAGCGGAGGATTCCGATGGAAAGACGTGGAAGTCGTCAATGATGAGTCGGGCAAACCCTCGATCGTCTTGACCGGGCATGTGAAGAATTTGATGAGTCGCAGCAGGATCTTCCTATCGATCTCGCACACGCGTGAACTCGTCGTGGCATTCGCAGTCATTGGAAGAACTCAAGATTGAACCAGAAAAGGTAGTTTCGGGGTTCTCCGGACTGTTGATTTTCGGCAAGAATTTTGGTATTATTAACCAATCAACCGGCTCAATAAGAATAGTGAGGTGCAACGCCAATGAAACAACTCGGAATCAAGAAGCTCTATTATTCGATCAGCGAGGTCAGCAAGATCACAGAGCTCGAGCAATATGTTCTGCGGTATTGGGAGACGGAATTTGAGCAGCTCCAGCCGTCGAAGAACCGTGCCGGCAACCGTATCTATACGAACCGTGACATCAAATTGATTCTCTATATAAAAAAACTGCTGCGTGAAGAGCGTTACACGATCGAGGGAGCCAAGCAGGTGTTGATGGGGTATGCTCCCGATGGTGAGACCGGCGAGCAGCTCGAGCTTCTCACGGATTCTACGCAGTCCGCCCCGGCGGCACCGAAGCCGGCCGAGAATCGCGCTCAACAGGACATGGTCGAGATTAAGAGGTTTCTTGAAGAGTTGCTGGTGAGATTGACGTGAGGAAGATTGCGAGATTATGAGATGTTGAGATGATGAAAGGAAGAAGGGGTGAATAGCAGAATCGGTGAAATGGAGGAAGGGTGATAGGAGCCAAAAGCCAAAAGCAAACGGCTAAGAGCAGAAGGACAGAACTGAGAACAAATGACCAATGACCAATGACTATTGGCAAAGAACCAACAACCAAGAACCAAGAACAAAGAACAGAGTACCAGGAACCACGGAATTTCATCGCGGTTCATTTTTTCCTTTTTAATTTTTCATTTTTAATTTAGTTTTCGGAACGTGGCGCAGCCCGGTAGCGCACTTGCTTGGGGTGCAAGGGGTCGCGGGTTCAAATCCCGCCGTTCCGACGAAGAACGTCGCGGGTTCCATGTCCGCCGAAGGTGAGCGAAACGAACCGCAGGCGGAAAATCCCGCCGTTCCGACAAATTACTAAGGTTCTCCTTCCTCTGTTGATGGAATTGTTGAACGCCAGCCAATTTTTCAGGCTGGTAGGAAGGAATTTCAACAATGCCTACCTCACAAAAGTTCTATCTCTGGAAGCGCGACGGCACGTACTACATTGGCTACGTTGATGAGCGGGGGAAGAAGCGCTAGAAGTCCTCAAAGTGTTCCCTGAAGTTTGAAGCACTCAAGAAGGTTACTGAGGTGTATTCTCACCTTGCAGCGAGCGAGCTTTGCAGCGCTGTGAACAGGATTTCTCTACCTTTGAACTGAGGGAGGCTGTCCAAGGGCAAATATGAGCGAAAGAAGTGCCTTATTGAATTGCAGTTAGAATATCCGTAACTTTAGATGGTTCTTGAACTCTGACAGAAACGCCATGAAATCTACTTTTCAATTGCTCTCTGTTTGTGTACCCATCGGGGAAAGCCATTGGCGGGGCTTGTCAGCACAAGCAGAGGGAGTCTTATTTGCTGAGGTGAAGCATGGATACCCTTCGCATCGTTGCAACCATCATCGGTGGGTTAATCGCTTTGGGTGGAATTTATCTCACGAGGAAGCAGTTGGCAGAGTTGAGGGAAGAGCGACGGGGGACGTTGTGGACGTCAGATTTTTATAGATTCGTCGGCTGGCTGGTCTGTTTGGTTTGCGTTCTCTTTTCCCTCGCCTATTCATCTTGGCGATTGCTTGTTCTTGGGTTTGCGCTTTGGGGAATGTTCAGTGCGCTGAGCCATCACTTCCCCATGATGCTCTTGTTTCCGTCCACGAGGAGTCGCGCATTACTTGAGCTGGTGCGAGACCTCCCCTGGTGGAGTGGCCTCTTGCTCAGTCTTCTTTTGATGCAGTGGTTGCCATTCTTGATTGGCGTTGCGGTATCGCTATTACTCTACTTAATTTTTCCACGAGCCCGGCGGGGGATTTCCAATGACCCATCTCAATCATCAGAGAACGGTCGATGAAGACCTCACCGATGAGATGATGGAGAGGCTGAGACCGCAGCAAGCGATTTGGAAGGCGTACATTTGGTTATGAGAACGATTGGTCCCGCGATAATCTTGGCGTGCATTTTCATTTTGCTCCCACCCGCCATGCTGACAGCTCAGTGGGTGTCGCAGCGAGTGCCCGGGGATGCCACGATGTTAGTGAGTATAGGCTTCGTTGACGCTGCGAACGGCGCGGCGGGCGGTTATAGTGCTCCCATGCTTGAGTTTTCGGGAAGAGCGGTCTACACTGCTGACGGTGGTGTGAACTGGTTTCAATCGGTTGTGCCGGAATCCCTTCGGGCCATCGTGGTGCTTAGGTTTGTCGGATGGGGAGCGGCGCTCGCCCTCGGAGCGTACAATCTCCCCGGTATGCAAAGGCACCGAGCAGCAAGAAGTAATATGCCATTTGCATACGGTTACGACCGCTATTTGCGGCTCCTCGGTATCGACGGAACGGCATCGTATCGCGGATACGCGCTGAAATCCACCAATGGCGGGCAAACGTGGTTCCAGTACGGGACACTTCCCAACAATGTTTCGTATCTCGTTGGAGCAAGCTTTGTCACTTCTCAGCTTGGATACGCAACCGGCGATACAGCTGCGTTGGGCGGCCCGTGTGTTCTGAAGACCACCAACGGGGGATTGTCGTGGAACGAGCTGGCCATCCCCGACTCGATCGTTTACCTCCGAGATATCAGTTTTGTCGATTCGGTTCTGGGCGTTGCCGTGGGCTACATGGCTACTGACAGCGTCTCGGTCCATGGCATTATCATTCGCACGACTGATGGAGGCACGACGTGGACCCTAAAGCATCTTCCGGCAGTGAACAACTTTACTAGCGTGTCATTCTCGAACGAGCTGGTCGGGTACGCCGCCGGACCATCTAACGCCGATTCCGTCCACCCGGTACAAGGACTTCTCTACAAAACAACGGACGCAGGTGAATCCTGGACGGAAGTTCAATTTGCCGGGGCAGATTCGATCATCGTCAGCCATGTGACGTTCGCGCGGGGAACCGACGTTGGCGTTGTCTACGGATACGGGGACTCGAGAGATACGAGCAGAAACGTGTTCATTGCGCGAACAACAAACGCTGGTGAATCCTGGTCATTGCAGACCGTGACGGTTGCTTCCCCAAAAATGTTACTGGAAGGTGGTATTTTGCTCACGGCGCTCGACGGTTATCTCACCGGTGGCGATGTCCTCACTTCATCGGTTATCCTGCATACGAGTAACGGTGGTTTCAACGACGTGGGGAAATGGGGTAAAGGATTTCCGCGCACACAGAAACTCGAACAGAATTTTCCCAACCCGTTCAATCCCACGACAACAGTGTCATTTGCCATGAGTCATTCGTCATTTGTGACACTCAGGGTGTACGACTTACTGGGAAGAGAAGTCGCGACTCTGGTGAATGGCCTTGAAGAGCCCGGATTCAAGTCGGTGACGTGGGACGCATCGAACGTCCCTAGTGGGCTTTATTTCTACCGCCTGACGACCGAAGTGTTTACCGAAACGAAGAGGCTCTTATTGATCAAATGACGAAGTCATCTTATTGGAAGTCCTGCGTTCTTTCGCGGGATTGCTCCTGAAGTAAAGTCTTGTCTCCGTCGTCTTCTTCCGAGTCGCATCAGAAAACGAAAACTATCCAACAGTCACCGACACGGCAGGAAAGCTTACAATCATCATTGCGACACAGCCGAAGGCATATTCCCTTGCAGAGGATCAGCCTTAGGACACCATACACAGAAACTCAACCCGACTGTCCCGGATGTAAGAGTGAGTCGACCAATCAGACGACAGTATTAGGCTATCAGTACATTCTACCGGAACAGACGATTACCATCAGGTTCTAAGGAATATGGCTGTCTAACGGGGATTCCCCGAAGAGATCCTTCGGACAAGCTTACGTGCAAGCATCACTCAGAAGCGGAATCCGCTTTTGTAGATCATTCCTCCAATATAGCTGTCCTATCGCGCGATGGTTTTTTGTTTTCCACAGTTTTTTTGTACATTGAATGGACATTGGGGACGTTCCATGTACAGAGGCTCAGGCACTGTTGAATAATATGCTGATTTTTTCCCCCGCATTCTCGGTGCGTTGCAAAATGAACCTTCGATATTTTTGTCGGATTTCGAATTCACTTCCTCGTGCACCTGTTCGGAAGGTGAGCGAAGCGAACCGAAGGCGGAAAATCCCGCCGTTCCGGCAATAGCCAAATAAACAGATTTTCCCTTTTCGGTGTCGCGGAGCGGAATATTGATAATATCTACAGGATAGGATATGAATTGGTTTGAGCGATACGGTATAGCGGGGATCTATCTCATGGGACTGACATTCCTCTATATTGAAGTGTACTTCCCCGCCGTTGTTCTGGAGAACGCTGCCGTCATTCTTGGTGTCGTTGTGACATTTTTCCTGCCCCTCGGGTACATCCTCTCAGCCTTTGCCCGCTGGTTTGCCTATCTCAATCCCGCTAGGCGATCTCAGATTCATTCGTCTACTCTGAGACGGCTTAAGCTGGATTTCCCCCAAATTGCCGAGAGCTTCAATCTTGAAAAATTCACGGAGTTGGAGGCTGAGATGTGGCTGGCAATGCGGTTCACGGACAAAGTCGGAGGGGAAATGGATAAACAGCGTAAGACCATGATGGAATGGTCAAGGGGAAAATTAGACCTCCTTACGCTCGACCTGTCCATGATGATGTCATCTTTGTTTTTTCTTTTTGAAGCCGTCCTCACGTTCGTTCTCTACGTTCGCAGGTCGCATGGGTTCAATTTGAAATTATGCATCCTTGCGACTCTTGTGGTCTTCCTTTTCTATTGTGTGCTCCTGGCGAACCGGATGCTGACACGGGCCCAATTGCTCTCCGGGTATATGGATTTCTTCCCGAGATATTTGACCGAAGTATTTAAATGGAAGTCCCCGACCGGTAATGCCATCTAGGCAAAGAGGATGTGAGGCTGATCGAGCGTACACCACAGCCCCGACCGGAAACGGTTGGGGTTTTTTGTCCACGCGCGTTGGGGAATGCGTCGGATCCCTGGCGGAGGCCCGCGTAAGGCTGAAGGATCGATCATGACCGGTTCTCAAGAGGGACATCCCTCAAACAATTCCCGGCGCATCCTGCTCTCGATGATGTTCGTGGCCGCCGCCGCAGCGATCCGGTGCTTCCACCTGGAATCGCAGGGTCTCTGGAACGATGAAATGTTTTCATTCGAGGTTGCGAATCTGCCTCTCGGCGAAATTCAATCGAGCCTGATCGCGCATTTTCATCACCCGCCCCTCTTTTTTTATCTTCTCCATTTTGTTTTGCTGATCTTCGGCCAGCATGCCTGGGCATTGCGTTTCATCCCGGCGGCCAGCGGCTCGTTAACCGTCGGGCTGGTGTATTATTGTTCTTCGAAACTTCTGGATGACCGTGCCGGCATCACTGCCGGACTTCTCTGTTTGGTGGCGCCGTTTCACCTCGCCTATTCGCAGGAGGGAAGACCGTATGCCCTGGCGGGTCTCCTTGCGCTCATGAGCTACTGGTCGCTCTTGCTGGTCGTGCGTGAGCAAAAGATACGCTGGATGATGTGCTATGTCCTCGCTTCGATCGCACTGCTCACGACGCATCATTGGGGAATTTTTGTCCTTGCGTCGGAAGTGGTTTTCATAATGCTATTCGCGAGATACTCCGTCGATCTCAGGAAGAAATTCATTCTCATGTGGATCGTCGTCGGGATTCTCTACCTGCCCGAGGCGGTCGGGCTCTTCGAACAATCGACGACCCATGACAGGGCAGGCTGGTTTTGGGTTGATCGGCCGGATGCGAAGGAATTGCTCGACCTGGGGCTGGCATATTCGGGAACGTATTTCAAGATGGCTTCGTCCGTCTTTGATTCGCCGCTCATAGTGAAAGCGGTCGGCGGGGCGGCGATGGCCATTCTTTGCTGCGGGCTCGTATTTGCAGCGGCGGGCAGGGCGGCAAGTACTAGTGTTCGCGCTGCCGTCGTTGTCCTGTGCGGGACGCTCGGAATTCCGCTTGCGATTTCTTTCGTTCGTCCTGAAATATTCCTCTGGTACAGGTATACCGTTATTGTCTTTCCATTGTTCTGTCTCGGTGCGGGCGCGCTGGCTTCCGCGTCCAGGTGGAAAGCCGTCATGAATATAGCTGTGAGTGTCCTCGTTCTCCTGGGTCTGTACGGTTCGGTGAGATACTTCTCCTGGTCGAAATCGAACGTCAAGGATGTGGCCGCATCCGTCGAGCGCGCCGTTGACGGCGGTGTTCGCACAATCATTCGTCCGAAGTACTTTGCCCCGATGCTGAACTACTACTATAAGGGAAACGCTTGCCAGCTCGATGAGGCGTATCTTGATTCACCGCTTGGCAGCATTGTCGACACAACGAGCTCGTTTGTCTACGTTTCGCTCGATGTGCCGAACGAGATACGCGATCACATGGACCAGCATTTCGACAAGGTGGCGGAGAACAGATTTCCCGGCGAGGCGCACATGGGGATGGTGGTGGGAGTGTACCGGCAAAAGTCCATTCATGACAGTCCATAGCACTGAAATCGCGGGCCCGGAGGGAATTTGATATTCAATCCTCATCGTTGTATATTTTGGCCATCAGACCCCCACGAGAACCCTGCAAAGGTTCATGATCATTCCTGCTGCCAGGCAAGGGGACCGTTCTTTCGTGCAACTCGTTTATTGTTTGCCATAACATCAGTATTTCATTCACCATGATACAAGGAAAACGAACATGGTAATCACATGTTGGGGCTCCAGAGGCTCAATCCCCGTTTCGGGGAAGGAATATCTCAAGTACGGGGGCGACACCACATGCGTTGAAATACAGACGAAAGAGAACGAGGTCATCATTGTCGACGCAGGAACGGGTATCAGAAACCTCGGAACCGAGCTTCTTCGGAGAAAGCAGCGAACGTACCACATCATCTTCACCCACGCGCACTGGGACCACCTCATGGGATTTCCCTTCTTCAAACCACTCTATGTTGAGGGGGTAACTGTCGACTTGTACGGATGTCCGTTCGCGCAGGCTTCGGTGAAGGACTTGCTCTCAAAATCCATGTCGCCTCCCTACTTCCCGGTAAAGCTCGAGGATCTCAAAGCTCGCATCACATACCACGGGATCTGCGAGGGGCCATTCCAGATACACTCCGCTCACGTGACTCCGATCCTCCTGAGTCACCCGAATCAGGGCATGGGGTACAAGTTTGTCGAGGATGGCAAGAGCTTCGTGTTTCTGACAGACAATGAATTGACGTATAAACACCCGGGGGGACTTGAGTATCGGGATTACATGGAGTTCTCTGTAGGGGCCGATTTGCTCATCCATGATGCGGAATACACGCGAGAAGATTACAGGTCAACTAGAGGATGGGGGCACAGCGTGTACAATGACGCTCTCCGGCTGGCGCTGGAGGCAAACGTAAAGCAGTTCGGCCTTTTCCATCACAATCAAGAAAGGTCGGATACAGCGATGGATGAAATCGTTCAAGATTGTAAGCACGCCGTTAAAGAACAGAATTCAAAGTTGCAGTGCTTCGCTGTCGCTCAAGGCATGCAGATACGGTTATAGGATTTGTTGCAGGTCAGATGTCTCACTACATGAATGGAGAAAGGAATATGAAGAAAAACAGATACATTTCCCTGGTCTTTTATCTGAGCGCTTGCTATGACGGCTTGCTCGGTTTGGCATTTCTCTTCTTTGCCGAAGGGTTGTACCTATTCTTCGATGTCACGCCACCCAATCATTACGGCTACGTTCAGTTTCCCGCTCTGATTCTGATTGTCTTTGCCGTAATGTTTTTTCAAATTGGGAGGGATCCCAGGACGAACTTCAATTTGATTCCCTATGGCATCTTGTTGAAGGTTTCGTACTGCGCTGTGGTTTTCTGGTACTGGATATCCTCACCGCTTCCCAGCATGTGGAAGCCGTTCGCGGTGCTTGATGTGGTCTTTGGGATTCTTTTTCTCTGGAGCTACGCGAGTATCAGGAAAGAAATTCGGGGTCAGTGACTTCGCCCGGTGCACGCCGGCCGGTCACGTTCCTGGATCATCCGAAACTTTGGACTCTCCCGGTTGTACATCAAATCGGACGGTCTTTACCCACGTTCGTTTTTCCTTCTTGATCACGTCGAGATAAATAGCCTTCCCGACAATATAGATCCAGAGTTGACAGTAGGTAAAGTACATCAGGAACGTGAGGAGAATGTTCAAGGGCTTGTCTTCCCGGTCGTACGAAAGAGCGAGAAGGATTTCCAGGAGAAAGAGGAAAAGGGCGACGAGCCAAACTGTCGTGTAAGGCCCCGGGAGGCTGATATTTACGACATTGAAGATGCTGAGAAAGAAAATGACGTCCGAGCACACAATGGCAATGAGGAAGGTATAATACAGCGAAAGAATATAAAAGAGCTCCACGGCCAGAGTTTTATTCTTAAACGCCGAAACCGCCTTGAGAAACTTCTTTCCGACGTAATTGTTGCCGCGAACCCAGCGTGTACGTTGTTTCACCCATGTTGACCACGCCTCCGGTTCCTGCTCGAACGTGACAGAGTAGGGAATGTACTTGATGCGATACCCTTCCATATAGATACGGATGCTGAGTTCCGAATCCTCGGTGATAGCATCCTCATCCCAGCCGCCGAGCGTGTCGAGCAAATGTCGCCGGACGACCAGGTTCGTACCGGGAAGCGTTGAGACCCGAAAGAGCTTCCAACGTCCTGCCTGCAGCATCGACTGGAAGCTGAGTGTTTCGATGTTGATGAATCGCGTCAGGAGATTCCGATTCTTGTTGACAGTCCGGAACTTCCCCAGGACGGCTCCGAGGCTCGTGTCCGAGATAACCTGCGCCATGAGGTATCGTAGTGCCGATGGGTGCGGAGTGTTGTCGGCGTCGTAGACCGCAATGAATTCGGCCCGGGTTTGCTTCAGTCCGAGATTCAGTGCACGTGACTTTCCTTTTCCTCCTTCTCCTCTCGGGACATTGAACAACCTCACCCGCCCGTCCCGCTCGGCATAACGGGAGGCTATCTCTGCCGTGGAATCCGACGAGCCGTCATTAATGATGAGAATGTCGAGCCGGTCGGGGGGATACTCAAGGTTGACCATGGCTTCCAGCGTGTTGCCGATGACCTTCTCCTCATTGTGTGCCGGGATCAGGACCGTCACTTTCGGATAGTCGAAGTGTTGTTTATCAAGGGCGCGCTGTTCCTTCAGCGACGAGCGATAGTGGAAAAATCCTGCGAGCGTCAGCATGAGCTGATAGCCGATCATGAACCAGATAATGATGACCGACAGCAGGAATACCATGCTCAGGATGAGCTCAATGACCGGGTGCTCGGTCATGCGCTTCCGGGTTTTTGTGGGCGGGAGAATCTGACGACCGCGTAGAATGAAAACAAGGCGGCACCCGAGATAAAGCCGAAAGCCACAATCAGCCACGACGACCAGAAACTCGTGAGATCAATGCCGTAGGAAACAGTTGTCTCAAGCACCGCGATGCATTCATGTTCGCCCGGCGGGAGGGTCACACTGAAACGATGATAGCCTTGCATCGGCGAGGCATTCAATTCCTTCCCGTCGACAATCAACGCATAGGGCCGGTGACTGAATGAGGCAATGCAACGCACGGCACTCCGGTAGGAGAACTTAATACTCCTGCTCGATTGGCTCAGCTGGGTCAATTCCCCGGTGAGCGATAGAAGCTGTCCTCTCGCTGAGAGGGGGGTGAACGGACCCGTCGTTCGCCTTTCACCAATGAGTGTGTCATGACCGCTCGGCAGAAGGAACATTCCCTGCTCCGAGCTCAGTCGATCTCCCTTCGATGTTCTCACGGAAACGAATTCCTTCGGGAGGTCGAGAACGACCGGGAACGGTGAATTGACGACCCATCCGTCCGGGATGCGGTGCAATTCCGCCCTCGCCGAGCTGGCGTAACTCATCATGCGGAGGTCCTGGGGCCGGACACTGGATTCGGAGTAGATGGTGAACCTGTCAGCTCCTGTCGCAGCAGAGCGAACAAGTTCGTAGCCTTCAATCCCGGTTTGAATGAGAGTCGGGAAAGGCGTGGGAATACTGTCATTACGGAATTGCAGAATATTCAGGTCGACCATGACGTTGTCATCGCGGCGGGACAGCGCCTGGTAACGCTGGGCAAGTTGCCTGTAGCGCCGGGGATCCTTTGACCATTCGGACTGAGGGTCTTCAACCTGGAGTGTAAACTTATAATGTTTCTTCAATTCGATGATGCGGTTGATGTCGACGCCGAAATACATGCGCAGTTCTGGATTCCCCAAATTGTCCATTGCCGTCACGACCGTCTCCAGATGCGGCTTGGTTGATTGCACCTCACCGATCATCTTCAGGAATTCTTCGTGCAGATGTGTCAACTCGTCGACCCGATAATCTTCAAAACTCTTCCATGATTCGGGACTTCGTTTCCAGTAATGGTCTGAAAGAGAGTCGAACAGCAATGCCGGGTCAAACCCAGCCTTTCGTCTGAACTCCTCACGTGCGGAGGGATGCATTGGCGTCAGGAGGTTTGGATTCTGAGGTCCTCTGTCGGATTCGTAGTACAGCTCGGCAAGATTGACCCCATCCCAATCGTATTCCTGGAGAAATGCCTTGTAGGTGGTTTTGACGGAGTCAAGGCATTGCGGGTTCGCCAGCGCCATCAGGAAACGCCAGGACGGCCGGATTGCCTCCTTCTTGTAGTTTTCCTCCTGCCACTCAGGGTGTCCCTTCCAGAATTTCTCCGAGACTTGCGGCGGCTCAAGCCATGCGTATACCAAAATACCGTTTGCGTGACACAGCGTGATAAGTCTACCGTAGTCGTACGACCATGTCGGGTACTGGTGCCATCCCGCAACATGGAGTATGCGAATGCCCTCCGTCGTCCAACGCTTCACGAGGTCTTCGACGCTAATATTATGTCGAAACCCCGGGTCGAAGTACATTTCGAGATGCTCGCGCTTCAGGATCGGTTGAAGCTTGAAGAAGCTCCTGACATACTCCATCAGGTACGGAAATCTGCTGTAGCCGCCGGTACTCACGGGATCAAAACGGATCCCGAGAAAAATGTACTTGCCTTCCCCATATTCTCTCCCGACTGCGATTGGAGCATCCGTTCGCTCGTCGATGCACAATACCTCGTCGTTTTTCTCCATCTCAAACCGCGTCATGATATCCGGGCGATTCAGAACAAGCGGGTCCTCCGGAAAAAGGTGATCCCGCATGCGCTCTACTTTGATGGACGATTTTGCGAAGCGAACCCCGAGCTCTTCCGCCAGGCCGTTCTTTCCGTCGGTGATGAGGTTGCCCCCGCTCTCAACAAATTGCACGATGCGGTCATAGTCGCGGTTTGAGAGTCGGTCAACCTGGTGATACGGTACGACCAGGAGATTGTAGTCGCTCAGGTTTTCCACGCTGTCCCCCGCGAGGGTGTCGACCGGGATATTGAGCGAACGAAACGCCGAGACGAAACTCGCCTGGTCATTGAGCACACCACCGCCGGGCCTAGCACGAGCATCCCAGAGAATGGCCACGCGAGCTTCCTCAAAAGATTGCTCATGCTGAATCAGACCTTCCCACATCGTTTTTGTCTGGGTTCGGAGTTTTTCAAACCATGTCAGCTCTGCTTCGCGGTACTCCATGGGTTCCGCGATATAAATCTGTCCCTCGGGGACCTGAACGTTTTTCTTGAACGGTCCGCGGATGCGATCTTGCGAGATATCCCGATGGTCAACCTCTCCATCCTGTCGGAGCCACGTTTCTCTGAGATATTGATCCGCCAATGTGATTTCGACCTGTTGATTCCCCGTTGCGACAAAGCGGTCTTTCAGCTTCACGAAGGCCTGCTCGTTTTTCACATCCATGAAAGTGTATCCAAGGTCGAGCGCACCGTCGACGAATTCCTCAATGTACCTGATGTCGACAAACGGATGGATAAAGGCGGAGGCAAAGCCGTCGCGAACGGCCAATTGAGCTTTCGCACCCTGGAGCAAGGCATGCACGCCCGCCTCCTCAACCTGCGCGTTTGAGTCAAGTGGAATATAACCAAGATCCTCCGGGATGATGCGCTGTCCGTACAAATCGTGTTCAATGATGTAGGGGAAGTACTGGCCGTAGTTGATATCGTCGATGACCTGACGCTGCTCCATGCACGTGCTGAAAAAAGTGCCAAAGACGGGATAGTCGAGCTGGGAGGCGGCGTAATGGGGTGTTTCCCACACGAGGGGGTAGATGTTGTTCTTCCAGCATTCTTCAAGTCCCGTTCTCAACTTTCGCTCGACGTATTCCTTTGAATCGGTTTTAATCGGATGGTCGACGCTTCCATCCCAGAACTCGTAATCGACTGCCGTGACGCCCAGGTACTGATGCGTTACGCCGTGCATGACAATCGTCGCGCCGTGCGCGACCATGTAGTGAATGGCATCCACAAATTCCGGCTTATCGGAAATGCTCAAACGTGTTCCGGCTTCGGGGTCGACGAAGAACGGAATGATACCGACAAGAAAAGGGATATGTTTTGAAGAAAGCATATCGGCAATATCCCGGAGCTTGCCAGGACTTTCAAAGACGTCGACGTCTTCGATACGCAAAAGCGCGTGGTGGTTCTCCTCGTGGGGCTCGCCCAGGATATCGTGCAACATGTCGGCGAAGAGGATGTAGCGGTCTGTTTCCGTTGACGAGGCGAACGGTGAATCAGCGATGTACATGAAATTCCCGCTGCGAATGATATAAGGGGCTTCATGTCGCGTTGAACTTGAATACGCCGTCGCCAGCACGTCGGCATGCTTGCCGCTTGCGATCGAAACGATATTCAGGTTCGGTTCCCCTTTCGTGAATGTCTGATTTCGCGATTTGACGACGTTATAGTTGGAGACCGTGTCGAGTTTCACGAATGAAAACCCGAACCGGCCGCGAACATCATACGATTTGCAGAAATAGTCGAATCCGGTGTTCATCCAGACGATCTGTTTCCCGGTCTTGTGTACGTCGCGCAGGAAGCGATCGGGAGGGTCGTACTGTTTGCTGAACCCGATGAAGAAGGTAACATCATAGTTGTTGATCTCTCCCGCTGCATAGGAATTCACCGCCTTGACCCTATGCTCAACGCTGAAATGACCGAGCAACATCGCGAGCTGGCGCGCGTCGCCCCGCGCATAACTCAAGGGAAGGTCGTTTCCCTCGAACAGAATGAGAACGCGTTTGTTTTGTTGTGACTGAGCCGGAGAGACTGCGACCCCGACGGCATAAACGACAAAACACAGGAGTAATCGGACAATCAAAGATACATATTTCAAATCCATTATAATCCGGTATAATAAACCTTGTGGAGCAGAATTTCCCTCAACGAACATCTCAACATAACTTTTTCGCCGCAAACAACCAAACTACGGGGTGTGGGTGTGCAGGCCGTCGCCGATTCATTCGCGATTGAGGAAGTTGACTGTCATGCGGTTTCTTTTTACATTTCACCAGTGAGCGAGCAATGAAACGCATCATCAACGCTATCCGTCGATTTTATACCTCCCTTGGACTTGTAGAACAGTCCCAGATGGTCGCCTCGACCGCCGTTGTTGTCGCCATGCTGACAATCATAACGGCACATTTTGGAATGAGCCAGAGCCTTGGATGGCTGGACTTCATCAGTATCGTAACCGTTGGAGTCATTGGTTTCACCAGCGTATTTTTTACGGTCAAGTACGGACGACAGCTCGAAGAACAACGCCGCGAGCTTCTTGCGTTGAACACGATTGCCGAATCGGTGAACCATTCAGTGGAGCTCAATTACGTCATGCACAGTGCGCTCTTGAAAGTGATGGAGCTGATGCGCGCGGATTTTGGCTGGATATATCTGCTGGAAACCGACCATCCCGTTCTCAAACACCAATCGGGAACGGCGGTGAAATTCTTCTCTTCCGATGTTTCGGTGAATGACGAAGCGATGGCATGGGTGCGTGAGCCCAGTCTCTACCGCTTGGCGGACCTACGGTTCGATCAATGTCTGTCCCTGGAGTGTAAAGGCATTGGCATCAAAGCGGTTGGTTCAATTCCGTTGGAGCGGCAGGGAACTCTTGCGGGAATGTTGATCATCGCGGGCAAAGAAGAAAAATCCTTCGTCCAGGGGAAAATCGCGCTGCTCCAGGCGTTCGGCAACCAGGTGAGCGTCGCTCTTCATAACGCGTCGCTGTTCGAACAGGTGAAGCTTTCGGAGCGGCGCTATGCCGACCTGTACGAACATTCACCGGACATGTACCACAGCGTCGACCGGCGTGGCATTATCGTTAACTGCAATCTCACCGAAAGTGAGGTGCTCGGGATCAGGAAAGAGGACATTATCGGCCGTCCGCTGCTGAAACTTTATCCGGAAGCGCAGCATGACCATGTTCGTATGAATCTGGAAAAGTTGTTCGAGCGGGGCGAAGAATTGAAGGATGTCGAGGAACAGGTGCAAAAGCATAACGGAACACTCATCGATGTGAGCGTCAATTCCTCCATTGTGTACGATGCTGACGGAAAACCTTCACTGGCGCGCATGGTGTTGCGGGATATCACGGAAAAGAAGAAAATGGAAGCCAAGATTCTGCAAGCGCAGAAAATTGACAGCATTGGTAATTTGGCCGGAGGAGTTGCCCACGATTTTAACAATATCCTGACTTCGATTCTAGGCTCGGCTTCCATTATGCGCAGGAAGCTGAAAGACGACCCGCGATGGATGAAGTATGTGGATCTCATCGAAACCTCCTCGCGCCGGGGCGCGGCCGTAACGCGCCAGCTTCTGACTTTCGCCCGAAAAACGAACCCCCACGTCCGCCTGGTCGACATGAATACGCTGATCGACCAAACGCTGCGGCTCTTTGAAGCCACAACGACAAAAGCAATCGCAATCAAATGTGTGCCTTCCTCAGAAGCGGTCGTCGTTATGGGGGACGAAGGGCAGCTGCAGCAGGCGTTGCTGAATCTCTGCCTCAACGCCCGCGACGCCATGCCGAACGGCGGCACTCTCAGTATCCGATGCGGACCGGTCGTTCTGAATGAACGGCAAGCGAACCAGTTTGCGGAAGGGAAGATGGGAGATTATGTGATGGTTTCAGTCGCGGATACGGGGGCAGGTATCTCCAAGGGCATCCTCCATCGCATTTTTGAGCCGTTTTTCACGACAAAGGAAGCTACCAAAGGGACCGGGCTGGGGCTGTCCGTTGTCCATGGAGTGGTACGCAGCCACAACGGATATGTAAATGTGGAGAGCGAGATCAACGCGGGTACGATTTTCACAATCTACTTGCCGCGGATCACCGGGAAGGAACCCTTGAAGCGCGAACTGCATGGCTCACAAGAACCTGTGGGCGGGAATGAGCGCTTACTTCTGATTGAGGATGAGGCGTCAGTGAGCGAAGTGGGAGTGGATATTCTGGAGAACTTGGGATACCATGTCGAGAAAGCGTTCGATGGAAGAGAGGCCATGGAAAAATTAAGGAGCACGCACCCACCTTTCGACCTCGTAATCCTCGATATGAATATGCCCCGCATGGATGGGCGGACAACCATCGAGTTCATCAAGCAACAACACAGCGGCCTGAAGGTTCTTGTGTGCAGCGGATACAGCGAGGCCATGGTGGACGAGGGGAATTTCGTGGAATCAACAGACGGGTTTATCCAGAAGCCCTATGAGTCCGAGGACCTGGCGCTCAAGGTGCGCTCGCTGCTCGATGGCCGGCCGGAGTGACCCTGTTGCCTCATTTAAGAAACACGATGAAATCTGCGACTCACATGTGTGAGACGCTAAGCCAAACTACAACTCACTTTCCATCATCCATCGTTTACGCGTTTCATGAAGCCGCCCGGTGAACAACTTCGACGCGCTCGCGAAGCACAAGGCCGTTCGCTTGAAGATATTGCGGCGGCGACGCGCATCAATCGGAAATATCTCCAACAACTTGAGGATGGAATACAACCGGACCTCCCGGAGACGTACGTCCGGGCGTTCGTCAAGGGCTACGCCGGGCAACTCGGGCTGAGTCTTTCGGATATTTCCATGGAGGGCGACCGTGACCCGCAGAGAAGCGACCGCACCGATGGAGGGTCACCGGCGCCGCAGGAGGGTCGGGTTCTCGCTGAAATGAAGGGTGCAGCCCTGCCCGGGTCGCCATCCCTCCCGGCGAAAGCCAACAAAGGTCGTCAGGTGAATGTTCTGCTTCTTCTTGCGATTCTTGTTATCGCGGGTCTGACTCTTTCACTTCTGTGGATGCAGAGAGGACGCAAGTCCGAGTCGGTTCAGGAGCTCTCGTTTACCCAGGTGGTGAAAGACCAGGAGCGTCGCCAAAAACCCGGTGACAAGGCAGTTGACTCGTACCTCTCTTCCGCATCAAGACCCTCGAGTGGTGTGACGCCGGACAGTCTTGTTCTTGAAGCCGCTTCGAGCGAGAGTGTCTGGGTGAGAATCGTCGCCGACGGAGTGCTGGCAAAGGAATATTCCCTCGCCCCGCACAATCATGTTCGTATGAAGGCGAAGGACTATTTCCTCCTTTCCCTCGATAACGCTCGCGCCGTCTCGTTCTTCTTGAATGGGAAGAGAATCGGTGAGCTGAACAGGAATAGGAAGCCGCTCTACAATATAACGTTGTCGTGGAAGACATTTCAGGAGCTACAGAAGAATGGCGCCGGAACAGAGTAGAAGAAAGATCGCGGATGCAACGATCGTCCGGAAAGTGGAGAAACTTCGAAAGGAGTTGCGCCGCCATGATCATCTGTACTACGTCCTTGACCAACCGGAAATCCAGGACTCCGAGTACGACAAGCTCTACGCTGAACTCAAGAAACTTGAAGAGCAAAATCCTGGCCTCGTAAGGCCTGATTCACCCACTCAGCGAGTTGGTGGCCAACCCCTTAAAGGATTCAAGAGTGTCCATCATTCTGTCCCCATGATGTCATTGGACAACACCTATGACATTAATGAACTGCGTGATTTCGACGCTAGGGTCCGCAAACTTCTCACCGGCGAAAAAATAGAATATGTGGTTGAACCTAAAATCGACGGTGTGTCCATATCGTTGCGATACGAGCAGGGCGAATTAATCACTGGGGCCACCCGTGGGGACGGCAAAACAGGGGACGACATCACAGCCAATTTGAAAACCATCAAAAGTATCCCACTGCGACTCGCTGATCGATCCACTCCACCTGTCATCGAGGTCCGTGGCGAAGCTTATATCGGTATCGATGGATTTGAGACTCTCAATACTGAACGTGAGCGCAACGGCGAAGAAAGATTTGCCAACCCACGCAATGCATGCGCAGGTTCACTGAAGCAATTGGATCCGAGTGCGGTTGCCAAGAGGCCGCTGGGCGCAGTATTTTATGGGATCGCGAATAGCGAAGCCGCTCGGATGAAAACGCAGGCTGAAGTGCTTAAGCTTCTTAAAGATCTGTGTCTTCCGATTCATAAGAAATGGTGGAAATGCAAAGACTTCAATGGAGTCATTCGTGCCATTGAAAAACTGCAGAGTATTGAATCCAGCCTCCCCTACGAAATCGACGGGGCCGTCATAAAGGTGAATAGTCTGGAACAGTGGAAACGGCTTGGTTCGACCGCAAAGGCCCCCCGATTTGCGATTGCATACAAGTACTCTCATGAACAGGCCCAAACCAAAGTCAAGGCTATTACCGTGCAGGTGGGACGTACCGGTGTCCTTACTCCCGTTGCCGAGCTCGAGCCGGTATTTCTCGCAGGCTCGACGATTTCCCGCGCCACGTTGCACAATGAGGAAGAAATTAAGAAGAAAGACATTCGTATCGGCGACACTGTGATAATTGAAAAGGCGGGTGAGGTTATACCAGCCGTAATAAGCGTCGAGAAAGCGAAACGTCCAACGCCACAACCTCCGAAATTCAACTTCTATGAATACATTAATGGCAAATGCCCTAGCTGTGGTGCCGCCATAGTAAGGCGAGAAGTCAAATCAGGGAAGAGGTCAAAGAAACAATTGGCAGCGGCATGGAGTTGCGAAAATGTTGCAAGCTGTCCCGCACAAACTGTTCGACGCATAGAATTCTTTGCTCAGAGAAACGCTTTGGATATCGAGGGTGTTGGTGGTGTTGTCGCTGAGAAGCTTGTTGAAAGCGGTCTGGCGAAGGAACCACTCGATCTCTTTGATCTGACCTTAGCGCATCTGGGTTCCTTGAATCTTGGCACAAAGGAAAATTCACGAGCATTTGGGCAAAAAAGGGCATCCAAAGTTCTTGCCGGGCTAGAGAGGGCGCGATCAATGTCCCTCGCACGTTGGCTGCACGCACTAGGAATTCCAAACGTTGGCGAAACCACAGCTTACGAATTGTCGCGACTCCATCGAGACCTCGACGATTTGGCCGAATCGAGACTTCTTCAGGGTCTATTGACAGAGGGAGGGAAAAGAAATTCTGTTCTTCAAAGAGAGCTGAATATTCGCCTTAGCAAAAATTATTCGCTAAGGGCTGAATCCGAAGCCTTGAAAGTTCGCATGACCAACGAGTTGCAAGGTCTGCGCAGTGAGCTAGCCGCTCTAGAAGCGAATCAAGAGAATGCTGGCAAAGGGCGAGGTGAGGAAAAGCATTCACTTAAAAAGCAACGTCAAAAGCTCAAGAGCAAAATCAAGACCCGGGAACGCCGTTTTCCAACCATAGGATTGTCTGACGAGATTGGCCCGGTCGTGGCCAGAAGTCTTATAGAGTTTTTCAAATCCGAATATGGGAAGAGCGTCTTGACGCGTTTGAAGCTCTTAAAGATATCTCCTAAAGGTGAACTCGGCCAATCTGGTCAAGAGGCGACGGCAACGGACAACCGTTTTGTTGGGAAGACTTTTGTTGTAACGGGTACCCTGAATTCCATGACGCGCGATGAGGCGTGGGAACAAATTCGCATGCGGGGGGGCAGCGTTGCGCTCTCAGTGAGTAAGAAAACTGACTACCTTGTTGTCGGTAAAGAACCTGGTTCAAAGGCCGACAAAGCACTGGAGTTTGGGGTGCGAGCTCTATCGGAAAAGGAATTTCAGGATATGTTAAAGGTCAGAAGACGTAGGGGCTTCAAAGGGAAAAATGCGCAACGTGAATTCGACTTTTAGTGGAACGGGATGAAGGTAACGATTCTTGCTTCTGGCAGCTCGGGCGATTGTCACCCTGTTGACTTTTCGGACGACTCCGGTTCTCTCCGTGTGTTCTGTCACTGCGAAGCTGGTAGTTATCAGCAGATGTGTAAACACAAACTTGCTCTTCTTAAAGGGGACCGTATGATGTTATATGATCGGGACCAAGAGAAGTTGTTGACTGAGGTGTTATCATCGCCTGCTTATCCCACTCTAAAACGCCGGCTCGACGAGTATGAGAAGCAGCTTGAAGGGGTCGAGCGTGAGATGGATAAACTTAAAGAGCACGTAAAAACCTTAAAAAAAGATTTAGCATACGAACTAACACATGGACATCCAAAGGGTTAACATGGCAATTAAAGAGTTTCCCGAGTTGCGGGATGAGAATCATTTTTTATCAGCGGTTAAAGGCTGACCGCTTATGTTCGAAAGCACTCTAGGATGGATGGGTCTGCAATTTGCCCGCTTTCAATTTCGTAATGATATTGAGCGGGTGCAGGATCTTACAAAGTTTTTCAGCGGTGCCCGGAACGTACTGATCACGCTGCCAATCGGATACGAGGACGCCATTATCGCTTCAAATGCCCTTCGTGAATTCCGGTATCGCCTCAACCATCTTCATCTGACCGTCGTGAGCAGCGGCACGCGGGCGACATCGCTTATCGATTACCAGCGATGTGAAGTGATTCGCATCGACCCTCTGGATATCAACAGGTTCTCCCTGCCGACGCGGTCGCTTCTCCAGCGGATCGAGAGTCGTGAGTACGATACGGCGGTTGACCTCAATCTTGACTTCGTGCTCTACACTGCGTATATTTGCAAGGCGGCCGGGGCGAGGGTGCGAGTGGGTTTTACTCACCCGGCATCCGATGTCTTCTTCAATGTGCAGGTAAATTTGAAAACGCCGGGCACGCCGCAGGCCATCTATAACCAGTTTGCGGCCTGTCTCGCAATGTTCTAAGATTAGGAAACTCTAAATTCGAATATCGAAACTCTAAACAAATCCTAAATCTTAATATCTAAATTCTACACAAGCACCAAGTACCAGCATCTAAAAAATCAAAAAAGTTTGTCGTTCTGATTGATGTTTTGATTTTTGGATTTGGAAGTTGGATATTGTTTAAGATTTCGGATTTAGTGCTTCGAATTTCGGAAAGCGAACATCATTGTGGGTAATGTCAGTTAGTAACATAATCTTAACTCATATGAAATTTGAACAGAAAAAAAACGGGCAGACGACAATTTTCAAGTTGAACGAGCGCAAGCTCGACGCGACGGTCGCCGCTGAACTGAAGGCGGAATTTCTTCTGCTCTGTAAACCGAAGGTCGCGAAGAAACTGGTTGTGGATTTGAAAAGTGTCGAGTTCTGCGACAGCAGCGGACTCAGTGCGCTCCTCATCGCCGACCGGGCGATGCGTGAACACGGCGGTTCCATCCATCTGGCCAATGTTCACAAGAAGGTGCTGGATCTGATCAAGATAACCCAGCTCGACCGCGTGTTTACAATCAGCAAAACGGTTGCTGAAGCTATTAAGAACTGACAGGGCGGCATTTTCTCCCCCCTCGTTCCTTCCGCCCCGGGAGGAGTGATGGGTTTCACTTCTCTTGATTATCTCATCGTTGCGTTTTACCTGGTGGGCGTGACGGCGCTCGGTGTTCTCGCCGGCGGGAAACAATCTTCGGCCCGCGATTACTTCCTCGGCGGCGGAACGATGTCGTGGTGGTCTGTTGGGTTTTCCATCGTTGCCAGCGAAACAAGCACGCTCACCTTCATCAGCATCCCGGGCCTTGCCTACATATCCAACATGCATTTTCTCCAGCTCGTGTTTGGATATTTCATCGGACGCCTCCTTGTCAGCGTAATCTTCATCCCGGCGTATTATGCCGGAAATCTGGAAACCGCGTATGATTATCTGGGGAAGCGCTTCGGACTTTCGCTCCGCAAGTTTACATCTTCGGTTTTTATCATCACACGTGTGCTGGCGTCCGGCGTCAGGTTGTTTGCGACGGCAATCCCCGTTCATCTTATTACCGGATTGAGCTATCCGGCGAGCATTCTCGTCATAGGAGTATTCACGCTCATCTATACCTACGTGGGCGGTTTGCGGGCTGTGGTCGCGATGGACGTCGTGCAACTTTTCACGTACCTGGCCGGCGCGGTCGTCTCCATGGCGATCATGATCCATCATCTCCCGGACGGCTGGGCCACCGTTGTTGAATTTGCGGGCAGGAACGGACTTAACAAGTTTGAAGTCGTGAATGGGAACTGGGGGCACAGCTTCATCGAATTCCTTTCAACACCATATACGTTGGTCGGTGGCCTGCTCGGCGGCACCTTTCTGACGATGGCGTCTCACGGAACAGACCAGCTTCTCGTCCAGCGACTGCTGGGATGCAGGACGCGATGGGACAGTCAACGTGCGCTGATGCTCGACGCGACGCTCATCCTGATACAGTTCGGCTTCTTTCTCATCCTCGGATTGTGTCTTTATGCTTACTATGGAGGCGTATCGTTCGGCCAGCTTGGCTTGAAATCGTCGGATGAGATCTTCCCGAAGTTCATCGTCGAAGCGCTGCCGACCGGTATTTCCGGACTCCTCATCGCGAGCGTGCTGGCTTCTGCCATGGGATCACTATCATCTTCCATCAGCTCGCTCGCTTCGTCAACATTCCTGGATGTCTTCCGGCTGACGTCAAAGGGAAAATCACTCGACGGCAGGCAGGAGATCGTGTGGTCAAGAGTTTTTACGCTCGTTTGGGGAATTGTCCTCATCGGAGGGGCAATGGTCTTCACCGACACGCACAATCCGGTCGTCGAAATTGGTTTGAAGATTGCCTCCGTCACGTACGGCGGGTTGCTGGGAACGTTTCTCCTCGGACTGACGTTCAAACGCACAAATCAGGCCGACGCGTACGCCGGTTTTCTCTCCGGATTGTTTGTAATGCTCATGGTGCTCTGGCTCACGAACATCGATTACACCTGGCACACTCTCATCGGCTGCCTCACGACGCTTCTTGTCGGGAATATCACGCGCTTCATCCGTGTGCGGCAATAGCTGTCTGCTTCGATGTCGCCGGCAAGACGAAAGCCCTGGCGCTAATTCGGAAAACGAAAAAAGAGAAAGAGATTTTGGTCGATGTGAAGGGAATGGCCGACGGCGACACGTTCAGGCTTGTTTCAATCAGTGAAACGAAACTGAAGAAGGAAAAGGAGGGAAGTCCGAAATCCGGACCAAAGATGGATTGAACCATCCTGTGCCGACTCTCTTAACTCTGGATCAGGGAAGTCTAGGTTCAAATCCTAGCCGGGCAGCTTAGAAAGGGCAGTTCTCACTGCCCTTTTTCGTTCTCAGGAAGAAATCTTATCAAAATCTTACCGTCGATTTGAATTTTCCGGTACTTTGCCACCCAATAGCCTTCTTCTTGATATGAAATTAAACCGCAGGCGGAACTGCAGTCAGGAAATTCGCAGTCTGAGCAGATCCTTCTAACCGTGGACCATTTCGGATCTTAGGGAAATAGTCCTTTGGGTCCATACTTGATTCTCGCCAACAGGTTTCGTAAATTCGTCACATCACTGAGGTACGTGTTCTTTCCGAGCAGTCCCATATTTCAGCATCTTCCTGTTGAGCTAGGTCTCAAATGAGCTCATAATTCATTTGGCAATGATCGGGTCAAGAAATGCATTCGATTCAAAAGAGGCTCTCATTCGTCGGATTTGAACTTCTCTTCATCCTCCTCGCCGGTTTCTGCCAGCTAGATGGTCAGGTTAAAAGCGTCCGCAGAAACAACTCATCTTTTCAATACTCCACGACGCAGCCGAGTACCTCGAAGGCCGTTAACGCTGAGGTCGGTGGTGGCACGCTACCGCAGGAGCTTGCTGCCGGGTCGGAGATTGTCTCATTCATGAAGGGAGATAGCGTCCTCGGGAGGATTACATTCGATCCAAATGAAACAGTGAATGTTATTGTGCAATTTAAGACCCCACCACTCGTCCTTCATAAGCATTACTCGAAACACTTTGCCCCGGCAACGTACAGTTCTACCCTCAGGCAAATCCAGACCGAACACCAGCAATGCATGAGAGATGTCACGAGTATTGAGTCTGCCCCGCTCAGTCCATTGCCAAAGTCGTTCAAACCCTCAGCGACGCACTTGAAATATGAATACAAGCGCTCTTTGAACGGGATAGCAATTTCAACGAGAAGATGGATGGTCGAGCAGATCAAGGAACTTCCTTATGTAGAGAGAGTTGATGACGACGTACAGGTTCAGCTCGTCGATGACGTGAGCAACGATGTCATCCGTGCCGATACGGTATGGGCGAAGACGGGGGCGGAGGGGGACAGCGTTGTCATTGGAATACTTGATACCGGCATTGACTATCTTCACGAGGCACTTGGGGGAGCGCCTTTTCCCAACACCAAAGTTATCGGTGGGTATGACCTGGTCAATAACGACGCCGACCCCATGGATGATAATGGACATGGGACGCATGTTGCAGGGATCGCGGCTGCCAATGGTCCTCCCCCTACATCTTTGCGAGGTGTCGCACCGCACGCGAAATTGATGGCGTTTAAGGTTCTCGATGCGACAGGCTCCGGTTCAAGCTCGTCGGTGATTGCTGGTATCGAGATGGCTCTTGACCCGGACGGCAACCCGGCCACAGATGACGCCGTAGATATCATAAATCTGAGTCTTGGCGGGTCAGGCGATCCGGATGACCCATTATGTCAGGCAGTTGACAATGCTGTGGCAAATGGAGTAGAGTGTGTGGTTGCTGCGGGCAATTCGGGTTCGAGCTACAAGACTATTCAGTCGCCGGGCGTGGCGCGAACAGCTTTGACAGTTGGCGCGACTGACAATACCGACCACATTGCATCGTTTAGCTCCCGCGGTCCTTCCAAAAAGTTATTTGGTATTAAACCCGATGTTCTGGCCCCGGGTGTCTCCATCAATTCCGCAAAGGCGGGTGGGGGGTACATACAGTACAGCGGCACTTCGATGTCGACACCTCACGTCGCCGGCGCGTCGGCATTACTGCTGCAGCTGCACCGTGGTTCATCGCCGGCTGTCATAAAAGGTCTCCTGATGGAAACTGCGAAGAACATCGGTGCGAACCTCTGGACACAAGGCAGCGGGCGAATTGATGTTTATGCTGCAGCGTTAAAACCCGGGGTTGTGACTCCCGCATCGTTGAACCTCGGTTTCTATGACCTCAACCAATCGACCTGGACGGAACAAGAAACACTTGCCGTACGCAACATGTCGGGAAACTCCCCGACGTATCAGTTCTCCTTAATGGCAGGTGCCCCCAATGGTGTCAGTGCAACGTTCACGCCTTCATCCATAGCCCTGAATCCCGGGGATACGGCGATTGTAGTGATTTCGTTTTCAGTGAATGGAAACCTGGTAGCAAATAACAACCCGTCCGGGAGTGTCAGCTTCCCTTACACAGGAACTGTACGGGCCGTATCGCAAAGCGATACAATATCGGTCCCGTTCTCATTCATGAAAACACCGTATCTTGACTTAACTCTCGTCGGGACCAACCCCTCTTTCCTTATTCATAATGGCCGGGATTTTTCAGTTACAAGTCTAACGACCTCTGACTATCCGAGGATACTCTTACCCTCAGGAACATACGACATCGTTGCGTTATTTTTCTCGAGTGTTCAGAACACGTATGTCACCCGGGAAAATATTGCAGTACCCGCGACGTCGCAGATAACTCTGCAACAATCCGATGCCCAGCATGTGTATTCAATAGATGCCCGCGATGAAAACAGCCAGCAGATGAATTTCGATCGGCAAACCACTGCCGATCAATTCGTTCACCGCGCGTCACAGTTCGCCATCTCCAGCCTTGTTCTTAACGCCCCTTACATTCCGAACGCCAGGTACTCGAATGTCAGCTCGGCTTATAACTATGATTGGCAATCGTACAGTTACCCGAACAATAAACCATTCTATACCTTTAAGGGTTCAATTAATGATTTCTCTGCAGACCACTCCTTCAGGAATTACCCCTCGGACTTCAAGCATCTCCTGCTCGTGTACACACTGCCGCCGAGCTTGACTAATATTATGCTTCTGGAGTGGCTTAATTTCTTCAGAGACCCCCAGGGCATGGGCTCATTCTGGGGGGGGTCTGACACGTATATGACGGCCCCTTTCATCCAGAATGCATACATCATGCCCGACCCGACAGCCGATTTTATGGCGGGATGGGGACTTTACAATCTTCAGGAGGTCATGCAAACCACAGGTCCGGTTTTCAACCGGGACGCAAGCTTCCTTTACTACGTCCTTCCATGGTTGAAGGTCAAGAGTTTCACATCGACGCAAGCGTTCCTTCTCTGGGATAACTTTTCCCCCGCCCTGGATACCCCTGGTGATACTCTCGTCTACGGGTTGGGTCCGACACATTGGTTCGGCAGATTTGATAACGATGCGACCAACCTTCGTATCAGAACAAACACTAAATACGGCGAGTATTGGAATTCAAGCCAGGGAGCATTCTATCCGCTTTTCCTATCTCAATGTCAGGATGCCTCAACGAAGCAGCTTACCTTCAAATTGTTCGATGCAAGCAATGCGTTGATTCAGTCCGGCGCCCTTCTCGATCATGGCACGCGGATCATCACCGCGGGCAATTACTACGATTATTTTGCGGATATTCAGGTCGGTACGGGCGGCACATATCGCCTGGAAATCCAGGATACGGCGTACTTCGTACAGGGTAGGCAAGGGGTTGCTTTGATGCGGGCAACAATGAACACCATGTCGGGCGATCCAAACCCGCCATCAATGAAGACGTTCAATATTCTCGCGGGAAACACATTTACCGACATAATAACAGATGGCCAGACCGGAACGGTCAAGTTCCAGGTCAACGATGACCATGGTTTGCAAAGTGTGGTGGCAAGCTACCGTGCAGAGTCGGATACGGCGTGGAATAATCTCGTCGTTACTCAAGACAGCACCTCTTACTCTGCTATCATTAACAGCAACATTCCTCATGGATATGTTTCTCTGCGTGTCACAGCCACGGACAATAGCGGCAATACGCTTGAATATTCGGCCAGCCCTGCGTTCAAATTAGGAAGTGGATTCCCAGTATGTGTTTTATCCTGCGACACCATGAACCTGGGTTGGGTTCTGCTGGGCACTCCCTTCATCGACAGTATGACAGTGACCAACACGGGGTCTTCTGTGCTCAACGTTGACACTGTCCGATCTGATGACCTCTGGATAACAATATCACCGCACTCAGCAAGCCTCGTCCCGTTGGCTAGTCAGAAGTTTTACATTACCTACACCGCAGCCTCGGTTGGAACTCACTACGGACACATTATCTTTGGCCACAACGCGGCTGGTTCCCCGGATTCCGTCGTGGTAAAGGGACTAAACGTGACGACGATGGGACAAGGTTGCGCAATTGTGCCGGCAAGTCTTAACCTCGGGACAGTTACCATCGGCTCAAGTCGGACAGATAGTCTTATGGCTACAAACACCGGGGCAACAAGACTCCTCCTTTCTGCACACCTGAGTTCAGATCCATTTGGGTTATCGCTTACCCCTTGCTGTCGAAGCATAAGCGCTCTCACGAGCCGATCTTTCTATGTAACGTGGGCACCCCCCTCAACGGGGGTATACAACGGGATCGCCCAATTCGATTTTTCAGGTACGGGTTCGCCAATCCTGGTACCGGTGACAGGTGCAGGTATCAATTCTGCCCCGTCAGTGTCACCGACCAGTATTACATTCGGGAATGTCCTGACGACAACTCCGAGGAGGGACAGCATCACCGTTACGAATACCGGCCCTGTTGTACTGCATTTGTACAGCATTGCATCGAGTACGACTAGTTTCATCATTACTCCGAAGAGCGACAGCCTGAATCCTAGTACAAGCAAGAAATACTATGTCGTCTTTAGTCCAGCCGATACCGGGATAAAGACTGGTGCAATCGTCTTCACTCATGATGCCGCCGGCCCGCCTGATACGGTCTCTGTCAACGGGCGAGGAATTGCGCCCACCTTTTCTGCTTCGACGTCGAGTTTTGTGTTCGGCAATCTGCTCGTGCACGGGAGTAAAACTGACAGCTTCAGCCTTTCAAATCGTGGAAATGTTGTCGTCCATTTTTCTGCGACTCTAACTCCGACAGTTGGGCCATTCCAGTTCTCGCCCGTTACAGACAGTATTTCGCCATCGGGAAGCAGGACATTTCGTGTTACGTTCAACCCTTCGGATACAGGGACGAGGGCAGGGAACATTGTCGTCACCTTCGATGCTGCAGGTTCGCCGGATACGATACCAGTCAACGGTCGAGGCATCGCTCCGGGGTTTTCGTCAGCCGACACCGTGAACCTGGGTTGGGTGCTACTGGGCGTTCCCTTCGTCGACAGTCTTACAGTCACCAACACAGGGTCTTCTGTGCTCAACGTTGACACTGTCCGATCTGACGACACCCGAATAACAGTTTCACCGCACTCAGCAAGCCTCGTCCCGTTGGCCAGTCAGAAGTTTTACATAACCTACACTCCGGACTCGGTCGGAGCCCACTCCGGACACATCATCTTTTGGCACAACGCGGCTGGTTCCCCCGATTCCGTCGTGGTAAGCGGACTAAACGTGACGACGATGGGACAGGGTTGCGCAATTATGCCGGCGAGTCTTAACCTCGGGACGGTTTGCATCGGCTCAAGTCGGATGGATAGCTTGATGGCCACAAACACCGGGGCAACGCGTCTCCTCCTTTCTGCACACCTGAGCACAGATCCAATTGGTTTATCGCTTACCCCTTCAAATCGAATCATAAGCGCTCTCACGAGCCGGTATTTCTATGTTACGTGGGCCCCCCCCTCAGCGGGGGTATACAACGGGATCGCCGAATTCGATTTTTCAGGTACAGGTTCGCCAATCCTGGTACCGGTGACAGGTGCAGGTATCAATTCTGCGCCGTCGGTGTCGCCGGCCAGTATTACATTTGGGGATGTCCTGACGACGGTTCCGAAGAGAGACAGCGTCATCGTTACGAATACCGGCCCGGTTTTACTGCATTTGTACAGCATAACATCGAGTTCAAAAAGTTTCATCATCACACCGAAGAGCGATAGCCTTAATCCTAATACAGGCAAGAAATATTATCTCACTTTTAGTCCAGCCGATACCGGGATGAAAGCCGGTGCAATCGTCTTCACTCATGATGCCGCCGGCCCGCCGGATACTGTCGTTGTCAACGGCCGAGGAATTGCGCCCACCTTTTCCGCTTCGACGTCGAGTTTGGTGTTCGGCAATCTGCTCGTGCGCGGGAGCAAAACTGACAGCTTCAGCCTTTCAAATCGCGGAAATGCTGTCCTCCATTTTAGTGCAGTTCTGACTCCGGCAAGCGGACCATTTCAGTTTCCCTCCACAACAGACAGTATTTCACCTTCGGGAAGCAGGACATTTCGTGTCACGTTCAGCCCATCGGATACAGGGATGCGGGCAGGGAGCATTATCATCGCCTCCGATGCTGCAGGGTCGCCAGATACGATACCTGTCAACGGTCGAGGCATCGCTCCTGGCTTTTCTTCAACACGAACAAATCTGCAGTACGGCAACACACTGATACAGTCAATCAAGGCTGACAGTTTCATTGTCATGAATACCGGGAATGCGATGCTTCATTTTTCCGCGACTCTAACTCCGGCAGTCGGGCCATTCCAGTTCTCGCCCGCTACGGACAGTATTTCACCTTCGGGAAACAGAACGTTTCATGTTACATTCAGCCCTGCGGACACAGGGATGCACACGGGGAACATCATTTTCACGTTTGATGCTGCAGGATCACCGGACACTCTTACTGTCACGGGGCGCGGAGTTGCACCGGGGTGTCTCGTGACGCGAACGAACATAACGTTCGGCAACGTCCTGGCACATGGATCAAGGGCAGACAGCTTCAGTATAGCAAACCCCGGCACAGCAATGCTGCACATTTTCGCCTCTCTTGTCCCAACAAACGCTCCATTCCAGCTCGTGTCTGTCAACGACAGCGTCTCCCCGGGTAACAGTAAGAACTTCCGGTTGACATTCAGTCCGTCCGATACCGGGTCAAAGGTGGGAATGGTTATCATCAACCATGACGCTGGTGGAGTGCCAGATACTGTTCTTCTCAATGGTCGAGGCGTCGCTCCGATGTTCGCTGCCTCAGCGATGAGCATCGGTTTTGGCAATGTTCTGGTTCATGGCAGCAACGCCGATAGTTTTTCTGTTTCAAATCCCGGTTCTGCCATGCTTCATTTTTCGGTGTCTCTCACTCCATCAGCAGGCTCATTTCAGCTAGCATCTGTCATCGACAGCATTTCTCCTGCAAACAGTAAAGAGTTTCATGTTTCATTCAGTCCCGCAGACACCGGTGCAAAAAGCGGGAAGATTATCTTTCTCCACGATGCGACAGGGTCGCCGGACACGGTTTATGTAAACGGGAGAGGTGTCGCCCCTTCGATCCGACTTTCGCGGACGAGCGTGACCTTTGGCAATGTTCTCGTCCATGCGAGCAAACCCGACAGCATTTCCATCACAAATCCAGGGACTGCAGTGCTTCATTTCACGGCATCTCTTACTCCGGCCGGTGGGGCACTTCAATTCACGGCAGTTGCTGACAGCATTCCACCCCAAAGTGCAAAGCTGCTGCGTGTTTCGTTCGCGCCTGGAGACACAGGGATAAACTCCGGGGTAATCGTCTTCACGCACGATGCTGTTGGTTCACCTGACACGGTTCCTGTGTACGGACGGGGAGTTGCTCCCGCATTCTCGGTGTCGAAGGCATCCCTGTCGTTTGGTTCAATACCAGTGAATTCATCCAGGACTGACAGTTTCGCCATTTCCAACCCCGGAACGGCAATGTTGCATTTTTCCATGACTCTCTCCCCAGCGGTCGGGTCTTTTCACATCTCAACTACCGGTGACAGTATTCCACCCTTGGCTGGAAAAAATTACTACATTACGTTTAGTCCCATAGACACGGGATTGAAAGCGGGCACTGCCAGAATCATCCATGATGCCATTGGATCACCTGACACGGTAAGGTTACGCGGGCGGGGCATAATGTCCCCGGTCTTTTTTGCTCAATCGCGCGGATTGTCTTTAGGAAATGTGGTTCTAGGAACCAGCGAACAGGATAGTATCATTGTAAAAAACCTCGGGGCGATCGAACTAAACATTGACTCAGTGACTTCTGACAATCCGGAATTCGGCGTTTTCCCATTTGCCGGGATCATCTCACCCGCAACGAGTAGAACCTTTTCACTTATCTTCAGCCCCGCGACAACAGGAACTAGAACAGGAAACATCGTCTTCTACGATAATTCGGACACGTCTCCGGACACTGTGGTGGTGCAAGGAGAATCCATCATGCAAGTGGGGATTGACAATGGATGGAACCTGGTGTCTGTACCGTTGGTCGTAAGCGATCATCGGAAAAACATTGTATATCCGGCAGCAGTGTCCAATGCATTTGCCTATCAGGGCGGCTATATCAAGGAAGACGCCTTGAAGAACGGCGTAGGGTACTGGTTGAAATTCAACGCTGCTCAAAGCGCCTCCATGAGCGGCGTCCTTTTGGAATCTGATACGATCAGTGTGTCGGCCGGCTGGAATATAATCGGATCGATCACAAGAAATCTCCCCGTCTCCGCCATGAAGCAACTCGGGACGACGATTGAGAGCATGCTTTATGGTTACAACAGAGGATACCATTTCTCAGACACACTCCAAGCAGGCAAGGGATACTGGATAAAGGTCCGAACATCAGGCAACTTAGTTTTATCCACGAGCTTAATCGTTGCGAAAGCTGAAAACTCTTATTCTGTACAAGAGGCGCTGCACGGTTTTGATAGTCTTGTGATCGAGGATGCTCAAGGCGGCTCACAAGGTCTCTTCTTTGGTGAACTTTCCTCTGTGGGCTTACAATCCCCGGATCAACTGACGTATTATGATCTTCCGCCCGCTCCCCCGGGCGGCGTACTCGACGTACGTTTTGCATCCGGGCGGATGGTGGAGGTCGCAGATGATTGTGTGCCCAAAGAGTCGCCTATTCTGATAAGCGGGGCATCGTATCCACTAACGGTCTCGTGGAATGTTCACAACCAATCATCGGTCACGGACCTGCAGGTTGGTGCCAGACAAATTCGATTGTGGGCAAAGGGTAGAACTGCGGTCCAGCAGCCAGTCTCAGGCATGCTGTTGAAGTTTGGGGGGGCTTCCGGAGTTCCCCGGCAATTCTTGCTTGAGCAAAATTATCCAAATCCGTTTAATCCAACCACCACTCTGAGATATCAGCTGCCAGTCGACAGCAAAGTCACTCTCCAAATATACAATATCCTCGGACAGGTGATTGCAACGCTTGTCGATGGGCTGGAAGAGGCGGGGTACAAATCGGTCGTATGGAACCCAGACAATATAACGAGCGGCGTTTACATTTATAGGCTTGAGGTTGCAGGAAACACAAACCAGAAGCAAAAGTTTGTGCAAGCAAGGAAAATGCTCCTGATCAGGTAGCTCAAGATGGGGCTCTCTCTTTCTTCCTCAGGCTGAAGACTGGGATGTTTTTCATCTATGAATCCTTGTTGCGTACGTTCCATGGTGGTCTTTTAGTTTTTGGCATTGCCCGGTGGTCTTCCGCGGAAGGCGGATGGCAACACACCTGGATCAGGGAAGTCTAGGTTCAAAATGACTCTGGCTCAAACCGACCTCATTTCCGATCTCAAACATTGAGACAGTGTTGAGAAGGCTTGCCTCAGGCGTTCGAAGGCGTATCCGGCGCCTGATTGTTCCCGGCGGACTCCGGCCCGGAAACCGCGTTGACGATCAGGCATCCCGCTCTCGTGGGATGATCTCTGACAAGAGAATCCCTCTGGACTCCGCGCATCATCCACAGGCACAACAGATCGCCGCAGGCGGCACCCAGGAAAAGAGCGCCGAAAAGAGTCAGGCACCCTTGATGCGTTCCAACACCGACCGCTGCCGGCAGGATGCCGAGGACGACGGCGGGTAATACAACGCCGGCGCGATAGGCGGAAGCACGCATCGGGATTCTGCAGTGTGCGTAGGGAGTGAGTGTCTTCAGCTCAAGTCCAAATTTCATCGCGCTCGCGGGCAGGCGGCCGAAGACCATCCACCCGAACGCGTGCATTGCCTCATGGAGGAGGACACCCGAAATTACAAGGGGGATCAACGTCTTGATTCTCATGAACTCATTGATCGACCGCAAGAGTGAGGCAATGCCCCATGCGAGGTTATACGAGACAATGACAAGAAGGAAGGAGAAGAGGAATAGAGGGATCCCAACGAGGTTCGCCTTCGCCAGAGAGATTGACAGGTCCCTTTCCGCAGTGTCTCCCTTTTGATCGAGTGCCGGCCCGTTCTGTGTCAACGATCTTTACCCACCGTGGCGATGAACGACGAGTTTATCTCCACACCGCCAGAATTCCACCCATCACCAGCAGGCATACCAGGTTGTATCCCATGTTGATAAAGTACAAACCGATTTTCCGGCCCTCAAAGATCACCGACGATAAATTCGATGTGACGACAAACGCGGCCCACGCAAGGAATCCGATCTGCATACCTCCGACAAAGGTGACGACCGTCGCCATGTTAACCACCTGCATGAGACCGATGGACATAACGAGCGAACTCATGAAAGTGATCGTGTAGTCCCTGGAAGGCTTGAAGTCTTTCTTCAGTTCCTCATCGGTCTTCGCGATCAATGCCATGAATTGCCGCGCAAAGAGCAGGGGATACCATAAACCGCCGAGAATCATTGGCACCACAGCGGCAACGATTACAGCCCAATAATTGATCCCAGTCATGGAATAATTCCTTCGTAGTTACTAGTTCTTGGTACTTAGTTCTTCGTTCTTGGTTGTTAGTTCTTAGTTGTTGGTTGTTCGTTCTTTGTCATTGGTCATTATTCATTGCTCATTGGTCCTGGCATCTAGCTTTTGGCCTTTAGCTCTTAGCTGCCGTTTGCTTTTGGCTCCTATCACCTTCGTCCTATCTCCTATCACCCTTCCTCCATTTCACCGATTCTGCTATTCACCCCTTCTCCCTTTAATCATCTCATCTACTCCACCACTCCATCTTCAGACCGGCATCACTTCGGGAGGCCATTTTTCGCAACCGTTTCCATCACTTCCGCAAACCGGTCGAGTTCCTTTAGCGTTGTATAGACATTCGGTGTGATGCGGAGTCCCTTGAACTCGTCGTGAATGATGGCCACGCAGAAGATCTTGTGCGTATTCATGAGATAGCCCTGGAGAGCCGCCGTATCGACATCGACGATCTCGACGTTGGCGATGCCGCACGACTGGTTGTCGTCGAACGACGTGTGGAACCGGACGTTCGGCAGGTCCTTCAACTTATTCATCCAGTAACGGGAGAGATAACGGAGGCGGGCTTCCTTTCGTTTTGGACCGATGCCGTTGTAGAACAAAATCGCTTCGCCGATGGCGAGCTTCGGCGCAGCGGAATGCGTTCCTATCTCTTCAAACTTCCGGATGTCCGTCTTCTGGCTTTTGTCCGCTGCCATCAACGGCCAGAGCTTTTCGATCTTATCGCGCTTCACGAAGAGGAGGCCGGTTCCCTTCGGCGCGTACATCCATTTGTGCAGGCTCGTTCCGTAATAATCGCAGCCTAAATCCTTCTGCTTGAAATCAAAATGTGCGAAGGAGTGGGCACCGTCGACGATCACTTCGATGCCTTTCGATTTTGCGAGATCGCATACCGCCTTCACCGGCGTGATCTGTCCCGTAATGTTGATGACATGAGAGATGAGAATGACGCGCGTCTTGTCGGTGATTCCTTTTTCGAACCGTTCGACGATTTCATCGAGATGTTTCGGGGCGATGGGTACCTGAATCAACTTGAGCTTCAGCCCTTCCCGGATTTCTCTCTGGCGCAGCGTCGTGAGCATGCGCGGGTAATCCTGCGTGGTCGTGAGGATTTCATCGCCCGACTTCAAGTCCATTCCCATCAACAGGATCTCCAGCGACTCCGAGGCGTTGCGGGTGATGGCAATTTCCTCACGGTCGACACCGAATACGTCTGCGAGGCCGGTGCGGATTGTTTCGCATTGCGGCTCGAGGATTTGCCACATCGTGTACGCGGTGAGGTCTTCCTGTTCCCAGATGTACCGGACGAGCGCTTCGGTCACGATACGGGGCGAAGGAGAAACTCCGCCGTTATTGAGATTCGTGATACCGCGCGTGACGGTGAACGCCTTCTGAATCTCAAACCAAAAATCTTCGTCCATCGCGGCCTGTTCGGGTGTGAGGTTCTCGACCTGCTTGGTGGCGGCGTGGACCTTTTCGAGAAGTGCGGCAACCGACGATGTTGTGAGAGCAGCCAGCCCGATGCCTTTGCCGACCGCCGTGAGGAAACTGCGACGGTCAAAATGAGTGTCGTAGAGAAACGATTCCATGCATCTTTCCTTCTGTGTGAATATTAACCCTCAAATATAAGAGATTAGGGATGAATGTCAAGCTGAGTTTCATATAGAACGACTGAGCAAACGAATTATACATAACATCCGGCGTACCGATGCAACGGCGTAGCGAACTGTAATTGTCATTCATGTGAGCCTATTATTCGCTAATCATTGCAATTGCTCTAACTGGTGAACCATCTGCATTTTCAATATTCAGAGGTAAACATTGAAACGAAAAAGCACTGTCGGGAAGTTTATCTAAATTAGTTAAGTTCTCAATTAAGGTTATCTCTTTTTCTAATAGAATATGATGGTTTGGCAACTTTTCTGAAATGACTTTTTGTGCCGAAACAACTTTGTCGACTGAGAAAGCATCAAAACCAATTCCTTTAAGTTTGAATTTTGTTAACCACTTTGCAGCTTCTCTGGTTGGAGTAGGACAATCGTCAAAATAGTCTTTGGTATTCCATTTATACTGCCAGCCGGTAAAAAAGAGGATGAAATCGATTTGATTTATTTTGTCTTCAAATGTTTGAAGGTATTTCAAATTAATTTCTTTTTTGTCTTGACAGGGAATTACAATTGCTTTACCAATGAATTTGTCTATTGGAAATTGGTCAAGTGATTTTGTGTTTTTTAACATATGACATGGAGCATCAATATGAGTTCCTGAGTGACCAACCATCGTCATTTTAAGTTCAGCAAATCCATCTTTCTCAACGGTATTGAGAACTTCAAATTTAGGTCCTACAGTGTCAGGGTAGACCGTAATGTTCTCGTTAAGAATGTGAGTAAGGTCTATTAGTTTATTTTGCATGATTTGTCTTTCATTATTACGCCCAACGCCTTCGTAAGATAATGCAATACTTTTGCGAATCTACTCACAGACCAATCGCCACGTCTGCCCGCCTTTTGCCAAACCGCTGTTAGCAGTAGTTGTTTTTTCAATGCTTCAATCACTCTTTTAGCATGATAGAGTTCATGAATTCAGTTCTGTGTCGCGCTTCACCCTGCGTTAGATCATGCCCGGCACAAGATGGCAACAGAATTCACGATGGGCGCCTAACTTGACGCGCTGAGAGCACATCCCGCACAGTTGTCCAACGCATGCTGGGATAGCGATCGTTGTCGAGCGGCTCTAGCTTTGCCCGGCCGTCGAACATGTTACGCATGTACTGCATGCCCTGCCATGCCGGGTAAAGTTCCTTCTCTCCGGGAGCGACCGTGCGCGCTACCTTGATAAGCGTGCCGAGCATTCCCAGACCTCCGGCGCGGAACAGGCGGAACTTCTTTCCGGCCACCTCACTCACGACCGCTGTCAGCTCCCGGGCGCTGACTTGATCGCCAGCGATTCGTAGAATGCGAGGGGTGGACGGATCAAGAGCCGCGCTCGCCGTGAATGCGGCCGTGTCGTCCATCGTCGTGAAGTCCATGCGCTGGTCTGCATCCCCCCAATAGAGGACTCGTTTCACTTTGAAGAGAATGAGCGGCATCTGACCGGTCAGAAGATCGGCAAACGCGCCGTTGAAGATCGTGGTCGCTGAAATCGAAGTCTTATCCAGTCGCTTATGGAAGTCTCGGCGCAGATCGAGATTGCGATTCTCTCCGGGTGGAAACTTGGTGAAATCGATCGAGTAGTCGGACGGAATGAAGCGAGGTACTCCTGTCGCTATTGCAGCATCCAACAATACTCTTTGGGTATCTACAATCACCTCGTGTAACCCTTGCAATGCTGACACGACACAAGATACACCAATGCAAGCATCGGATATTTCTTCTACATTTGACATATTTACCTTAAATATCTTCACTCCAAGTTTCTCAAGCTTATTTAATTTTTCAATATCACTGCTTGAGCGAACAACCGCTCTGACTTCAGCACGTCTGTCAAGTAAAGCGTAAACAACTCTTTCACCTAGATTGCCTGTAGCACCTGCTGCTAATATTATTTTATTCATCTTTTCTTATTTTGCTACAAATTCATTAAATTTTTACTGAGGCTGAAATTGATAATTATTCACTTTGTCCGTTTGCTCTTACTTATTCAGGAAATTCTCTCATTCTGTGAAATCCGATCCAGAATTTTCAGGATTTCAGAATTGACAGAATTGTTGTCGTCTATATTCTGAAAATCCCATAATTCTGTGAATTCTGATCTATTCAGGAAATTCTCTCATTCTGTGAATTCTGATTCTCATGGTAAGTTTGTCAATTCCCACACCCTAAAGTTACTTCGCAAATCTACGGAACTTATCCGGCATTGTCAACTAAGGGCAAGAACCCAAAACATCAAACAGCGACCAATTCAAAATGCAAAAGTAAAAATTAAAAAACGTTCTGGCGAATCTCATCATCTCACAATCTCATTATCTTATCATCTCATCATCTCTTATCTTTCAATTCAAAACGCAAAATTAGAAATTAAAAAAGTCCTGGCGTATCTCACTATCTCATCATCTCCAAATCTCCCCGTCTCCCAATCTCCCGATCCCATCATCTCGTACCATCCTCGATTCCTCCATTTCTCCATTAATCCATTCATCCTCTCCGCATCTCCATCTTGCTTCTCTCTCAACTTCTTCTGATATTATGTAAAGTATATGAAATTAAGACTGAAGAATAGCGGTTTTTTGAGTGTATTGAAGAATCTCAGACTCCAGGATAACTCTGTTCTCAAGGTTCTGATAGGGATTTTCCTGGTCGTGCTGATCGTCCTCATGTTCCCGAGCAACGAGTCCATCGAATTTTCCGGCCAGGTGGGTTCGGTGTGGACGAACAACGACCTCATCGCCCCGTTCTCATTTCCGCTCTACAAGGACCCGCACCAGCTCGATGAGGAACAACGTACTGCCGTTGCTTCTGTGATTCCCGTCGTCGAGCGCCGGCAGGATGTGGAGCAGGCCGACCTCGAAAGCCTGAACGTGGTGATGGCCAATCTCCGAGAGGCGATCGATGCGCAGCGTCAATGGCGTGGGACCCGATCCGTGACCGACTCGGTGAAGTTCCGCCGGTTGATGGATCGCTTTCCCGTGGCAATTTCCGATAGGCAGTGGAGCATACTCGGGCAATGGCGAACGGCAGAACGGCGAAAGACGAATGACATGCTTCCCCAATTTGAACGGACGCTCAAGTCGATTCTGGTTGAGATTCTCCGGCTGGGAGTTGTCGATTCGGATGCGGTGATACTGTCTCACAAGCGGCTCGCTCTTCGAAAAGGATCCATGGAAGAGATCATAGAAAAGCAGATGCTCCTCGATGTCGCCGCGGCATCAATAGAGGCGCGGGACCGTCTTGGTGCCTTTTCCCCGCAATCAGACATGCTCGGTCTTGGCGTTCAGATACTGCAGTCTGTTCTTCGACCGAACATCGTGTATAACCGGTTTGAAACGGAGCGTCTTATCAATGTCGCCGCAGAGAGTGTTCCGAGGACGCTCGGGTTTGTCCAGGAGAATGAGCGGATTGTCAGCAAACACGACCGGATCACCGATGAGGTGAAACTGAAGCTCGATTCATTCAGGAAAGCGAAAGCGGAACAGGGTTCGGAGAATGACGTATGGATTCAGCGCGGGGGAATTCTCCTCCACGTGGCGCTCGTTATCGGTCTCTTTGGAATCTACCTCTTTCTCTTCCGGAAGAAAATTTTCCACAGCAACGCCATGCTTACGCAGATCGCGTTGCTCCTGGTCATGGAAACATTTTTCGCCCATCTTTCGATTTCCGTCAACGTCGTGCAACCCGTTCAGTATCTTATCTTCGTTCCCGCGGCCTCGATGCTCCTGGCGATTATCTTCGATTCGCGCGTTGCCCTCTATGGGACTGTGACCATGGCATTTCTGATCGCGGGGATACGCGGCAACGATTACGCGGTCGCTATTTCCTCGCTCATCGCGGGTTCTCTCGGCGCCTACACTGTGAGGGATATTCGTAACCGGACCCAGATTTTCCGCTCGCTCGGGTTCATATTCCTGGGGTATTCCGCCTCGATCCTCGCCCTTGCGCTGGAACGATTTGAGAGTTTCGACACTATCTTCACTGAAATGACGTTCGCGCTGGCAAATGCAGTGTTTTCTCCCGTCTTAACATACGGCCTGCTAATTTTCTTCGAGCGGGTGTTTCGTGTGTCAACGGATCTGACCCTGCTGGAGCTTTCGGACTTCAATCATCCTCTGCTCCGGCAACTTTCCGAGATAGCTCCGGGGACATTTCATCACAGTGTTACCATTGGAAATCTTGCCGAGGCCGCGGCAGAGGCTGTTGGGGCTAATCCCATCCTTGCCCGGGTGGGGGCTTACTACCACGACATCGGAAAGCTGGAAAAGCCCGAGTATTTCGTTGAGAACCAGACAGGCTCGCACAGCAAGCATTCAAAATTAAAACCGCGCATGAGCGCGCTCGTCATCATTTCGCACGTCAAGGAAGGAATTGAGCTCGCGCGCCAGAAAGGATTGCCCGAGAGGATCGTCGACTTCATCCCTCAGCACCACGGGACGAACAGGATCTCTTTCTTCTACGATAAAGCGTTGAAGCAGGCCGCGGCAAGAAAGAATCCGAAGGATACGGTCCGGGAAGAGGACTTCTGTTATCCGGGGCCGAAACCACAATCGAAAGAGACGGCCATCGTGATGCTGGCCGACTTGGTGGAGGCGGCAACGAGGACAATCGAGGAAATTACTCCCCAGCGGCTTGAGCTGATTGTCGAAAACCTGATCAAGCAGCGGTTTATTGAAGGACAACTGGACGAATGTGAATTGACGCTCAAGGACATGAGGAAGATCAAGGAGGCATTTATAAAGATCCTCATCGGCATCCATCATCAGCGGATCGAGTATCCCGAGCAAACCGCGGCGGAGAGGAAAACGGTACAACAACTGCAGGAATCGCCGGTAGCCGCAACCCGAACAGAAGCACCAAAGCCAGGCACCGGAGAAGAGCCGAAACCTGCCGCTGCCGTTCCGGCGCCGGTCGCCGAAGTTCCTGTCGTGGAGGTTGCACCGGCCAAACTGCCGGCGTCGGCAGAAAGCAATCAGTCGACAGGTCAGCCGCAATGAACCAGCACCTCCGATCATACATTCATTTCCTTGAGGTTGAGAAGAATGCGTCGGAGAACACGGTCGAATCCTATAAGCGAGACCTTGTACGATATCTGCAATTCCTGGAATCGAGGGGGATAAAATCATCCGACAAGATCAAGGATGCGGATATTTCGGCATTTCTCTCAACTTTGTATGATCTTGGGTTGGGTCCGAAAAGTATCTCCAGGAATTTTTCCACGATCAAAGGATTCCACAAATTCCTGATGGGCGAAAAAATCAGCGCGACCGATCCCACACAGAACATCGACGCGCCGAAACTCTCCAGGACCTTGCCCGACGTCCTGAACCAGAACGAAATTGAGGCGATTCTGCATCAACCGGATACCATCGGCCCGCGAGGCATTCGCGATAAGGCAATTCTCGAAACGATGTATGCTACCGGTGTGCGTGTGTCGGAGTTGATTTCCCTGAAGCAGTCGGAGGTGTATTTTGACGTCGGCGCCGTACGCGTGTTCGGCAAGGGCTCCAAGGAACGGATCGTGCCGATCGGGAAAATAGCGTTGGAATGGATCGAAAAGTATCAGCGTCAGGCGCGCAGCGAGCTTGCACGGAAGGGCAGAGGGCGCGATGTGTTGTTCCTGAACGCCCGCGGGCGCCCGATGAGCCGGATGGCAATCTGGAATATTGTCCATGCGTATACGTTGAAAGCCGGCATCAAGAAAGAGGTCCATCCGCATACCTTCCGGCATTCCTTCGCGACGCACCTTCTTGAAGGCGGTGCGGATTTGCGTGCGGTTCAGGAGATGCTCGGCCATGCGGACATTTCCACGACTCAGATTTATACCCATATCGACCGGGAGTACTTGAAGGAAGTTCACAGAACATTTCATCCGCGAGGATAGGAAGGGTGAAGTGAGGGTGAAGCGGTGAGCGGGGGAAACGGAGAATGGAGTAATGGATAAATGGAGTAGTTAGGTGGTTGAATAGTCTGGTAGTTAAGTAGTTGAGATATTGAGATGCCAGAACGTTTTTTAATTTTTCATTTTTAATTTTGAATTAATAGCCAACAGCTAAAAGCCGGGACCGATGAACAATGAACAATGAACAATGAACAATGACCAATGACCAATGACAATGAACCAAGAACTAACAACCGATGACATCTTTTTTGATTGAATACAGTGCTTGAGCAAATATATATTTTGCCGATTCTTTTATTCTCTGTCGTGATCCACGAGCTGGCGCACGGCTGGATGGCATTGCGATTGGGCGACACAACGGCCAGGGACATGGGACGACTGACGCTGAACCCGATTCCTCACATTGACCCCGTCGGCTCAATTCTGGTACCGCTGTTCTCGCTGTTTGTCGCCGGGCGTGTGTTCATCGCATGGGCTAAGCCGGTGCCCGTGAATCCGATGAATTTTTCAAACTACCGCAGAGATGATGTGCTGGTTTCCGTCGTGGGTCCGCTTTCCAACATTCTCCTTGCGCTGGCCTGCACAATTATCTTCATCATTCTCGCTCTTATCACTCCATTACTCTATCAGTCCAGTTCTGTTCTGGATGAGCTCATGACGTTCCTGCTGAAGATGTTTGCGGGCGGCATCACGCTCAACGTCGTGCTGGCGGTTTTCAATCTGATCCCCATTCCTCCGCTTGACGGTTCTCATGTCGCAGCCTCGATGATGCCGGATGACCTGAGCGACCGTTACCGCAGCGTTGGATTCTTCGGCATCTTTGTCATTCTCTTGCTTATGCGCTGGCCGCCGTTCAGCATGCTGTTTATGTTCATCATTGAGACACTTACGCTCCCGTTTCAATTCCTGATACACATCTTCCTTTGACAGCAGGATGAGACAACGTCGCCGCATTATTATCCTGGCCGAAGGCAGGTTCGGTCCGCTCGCCTCAAAGACGGCAAATCAGGCCATCCGGTACATTCCCGATGAAGTGGTGGGAGTGATCGACAGTCTGCAGGCCGGTCGTTCGGCACAGGACGTCCTGGGATTCGGCGGAAATATTCCGGTTGTTCCGGACCTCAGGTCGGGGTTGCAGAGGAAGCCCGACACTCTCTTGATCGGAATCGCTCCAACAGGGGGGAAGCTGCCCGATTCCTGGAGGCATATTGTGAGGGAAGCCATTGAGAACGGGTTGAACATTATCAGTGGCTTGCACACTCTTCTATCCGACGATGAGGAATTTGTGAAGTGTGCAAAGGCGAACAACGTGACCATTGATGACTTACGGCGGGTTCCGATCGAGTACGAAGCAATCTCGCAGGGTCATTGGAAAACCCGAACCTCAAAAACGATCCTCACCGTCGGGACGGATTGTAACGTGGGGAAAATGACCGCCTCGTTTGAATTGCATCGCGAGTTCGAGCGCCGCGGCCTGTCCTCGGATTTTCTCGCGACGGGTCAGACGGGAATCCTGCTGTCGGGCAGGGGAATCGCCGTCGATTCCGTGGTTAGCGACTACGTTGCCGGATCGATCGAAATGGAAATTGACAAAAGGGCGGCCGAGGGCAAGAAATTCATTCATGTCGAGGGACAGGGCTCGCTCACGCACCAGGGGTATTCGAGTGTGACGCTCGGTCTCATGCATGGCGTGATGCCCGACGCGATGGTGATGGTGCACCATCCGGCCAGGCATGCCGATGATTATGATTTTTCAATCGATGATGTGAAACGCCTCATCGGGATTCACGAAATGATCCTCGCTCCGTTCAAGTCCTCAAAGGTTGTTGTCGTGGCCATCAACACGACTCTCATGACTCCCCGGCAGGCGGGGTTCGCACAACGCTCATTGGAAGAACAGACGGGCCTGCCGGTCGGCGATGTTCTCGCGCCGGACGTGAAGAGGCTTGCCGATGCGATTCTGGAACATCTTGACTGTAAAAGAAAGGAAACTTCGGCATCATGATCGTCATGAAGTTTGGCGGCACTTCCGTTGAAGACGCCGCGAGTATCAAGCGGGTGGTCACCATCGTGAGACGTGAGATGGGGCGGCGTCCCCTGGTGGTCGTGTCGGCATGTGCCGGCGTGACCAATGACCTCATCAAGGTTGCGCAATTGGCTCGCAAAGGTGATAAGGATGCCTCTACCGGTTTACTGAGTAGGCTCCATGAACGGCATCGGGCGATCATTGATGGACTATTGTATCCGCCGACGAGCGACCGCGTTCGCGATGCGGTGAGCGCACTTTTTGAAGAACTTCGAAATCTTGTCATGGGCGTGTACCTGCTCGGAGAACTCACGAACCGGTCCCTCGATACGTTTTCTTCGTACGGCGAGCGTTTGTCGTCACTCATCATCGAGGCGGCACTCTTGCAGGATGGGCTGCAGGCAGAGCTTCTCGACGCCCGTTCCATAATGATTACCGACGCGCACTTCGGCTCCGCGCATCCGATGTTCGATGTCCTTTCTGAACGCGTGACTGAGGTCCTGATGCCCGTCCTGAAATCCGGGAAGACGGTGATGACCCAGGGGTTCATCGGCGCGACGGAGGACGGTGCTACGACGACCATCGGCCGCGGCGGTTCGGATTACAGCGCCGCAATTTTCGGCGCGGCTCTCGGTGCGGAAGAAATCCAGATTTGGACCGACGTCGACGGCATGATGACAGCCGACCCGCGAATTGTCCCCGAAGCGAAGATCGTCCAGCAAATGAGTTTCGATGAAGCCTCCGAGCTTGCGTATTTTGGGGCGAAGGTTCTTCATCCGAAGACGATCCTGCCCGCCGTCCAGCGGAATATTCCCGTGCGCGTACTGAATTCACGGAGACCCGAGCTCAAGGGTACCCTCATCCTCAAGACCCCGGCAACAAGCGGGAAGTTTCCCGTCAAATCGATAGCTTCGAAGAAAGGTATCACGCTGGTCAACGTGTCATCCTCCCGCATGCTGCTGGCCCACGGATTTCTCGCAAGGATTTTCTCCATTTTTGCCGACCATCAGAAGAGTGTCGATGTAGTTTCCACATCGGAAGTGAGTGTCTCGGTGACGATCGACAGCAAGGACGGCCTCGATGCGATCCGGGCAGAACTTGAGCAAATTGGCGAGACGCGCGTTGCTTCCGGCAGAGCGATTATCTGCATCGTCGGCGAGAGAATGAAGGACACTCCGGGAATCGCGGCGCGGGTGTTTGGGGCGCTCGCTCGCGCCCAGGTCAATGTCGAAATGGTTTCCGAAGGCGCTTCGGAGATCAACATCACACTCGTTGTGGATGAGGGCGCCGCGGACAACGCCGTCCGCGTATTGCACGAGGAGTTCTTTGCGGCCCATGACTGAGATTTCTGAAGGTTGAAGATCCGGAATGCGAGAATTCAATTATAAGGACCGGCGCCTCCGGTGTGAAGCTGTCCTGGCGGAAGAACTTGCCGGCCGGTTTGGAACGCCTCTCTATGTCTACAGCAAGAATTCCATCATCGACCATTGCCGTCACATTGAAAACGCGTTCGGAGATATCGACCATCTTTCATGCTACGCGGTGAAAGCGAACGCCAACAGGGAAATTCTACGTCTGATCGCGCAGGAGGGCATCGGCGCGGGGGTCGGTTCGGCGGGAGAGCTGCAAATGGCCCTCCGGGCCGGTTTTCCACCCGACAAGATCACGTACAGCGGCGTGGGGAAGCGGGATGACGAAATTGAATTCGCTCTCAGTGAGAACATCCTCTCGCTGAATGTTGAATCGGAGGAAGAGTTGGGAGTCATATCGGCGATCGCGAAACGTCTGGGTGTGCGCGCCCGGATTTTACTTCGCGTTAGTTTTGACCTGGATGCCGGAACGCATCCGTACATCACGACCGGAAAGAAGTCGAATAAGTTCGGAGTCGAATCCTCCGATGCCGCCGCCATCCTGCAGAAAGCTCTCACGCTGCCGGGAATTGACGTCGTTGGCATTCACAATCACATCGGCTCGCAGATTACAAACTCCGAAGCCTTCGTTGCCGCCGCCGACCAGGCGCGCGCGCTCGTGCAAAGACTCCGGTCGGCGGGTATTCCGATCCATCACCTGAACTTCGGCGGGGGGTTCGGCGTTCAGTATCATGACTTTGTCACGCATCCGTCTTTGCCCCTGGATGAAGAAGCCACTGATTCGGGGATTACGACGGTGGCGCTTCTGCAGGCGATTCTGCTTGTCCTGAAAGAGACGAAGTGTAAGATTTTGATTGAACCCGGTCGATCCATTGTCGCTCATGCAGGCGTTTTGCTCGCCAGAGTTCTCTACACAAAGGAGAACAGTGAGAAAAGGTTCGTCATTGTCGATGCCGGGATGAACGACCTGATCCGTCCGAGTCTCTATCATTCGTATCACCAGGTCGTTCCTCTCCGCATCCAGGACGCACCGCACGAAACGGTCGATGTTGTCGGTCCCCTGTGTGAGTCGGGAGATTTCATCGCGCTGGACAGGAAGCTGCCGCGCGTCGGGCGTGGCGATTATCTCGCGGTACTCTGTTCCGGGGCGTACGGCTACGCTCTTTCGTCGAACTACAATGCCCGCCCGCGGCCGGCAGAAGTTCTCGTCGACGGAGCTGAGGTTCGGGTGATCCGGGCGCGGGAAAGTGTTGACCAGTTGTGACTTGATCACCCTCCGCGGAAAGTGCCAGCATGACAAATTTAGCCAGGTCGTAGGTGTTGGGTGATAGGTGATAAGTGAGAGGGTTTGGGATTTGTGAGTGAGTTTCGAGTTTAGGATTTGTTTAGATTTTAGATATTCGAGTTTAGGATTTACAAAGTTAACGCTCAATAGCATTTGAGACTTCCCGAATTCGGAGTTTTCATTCATGTGTATGTTCCTGAGATGAAGTATGAAACAGTTTGATGTTGCCGTTGTCGGAGCAACGGGCCTGGTCGGGAGAAAGATGGTTCAAGTCCTTGCGGAGCGGGCATTCCCTCTCGGCACGCTCCGGCTGCTTGCGACGAAGAAATCCGTTGGGAAGGTAATGCAGTGTGGTGACAGGACGGTGCGAGTCGAGGAGCTGACCCCGGGAAGTTTCAAGGGAATTCAAATCGCCTTGTTCTCCGGCGGCGCTGCGGTGAGCAAGGAATTCGCGCCGCTTGCTGTGAAGGCGGGGGCGGTCGTTATCGACAACAGCAGCGCGTTTCGTCTGGATGAAAACGTCCCCCTTGTCGTTCCGGAAGTCAATCCCCGCGAAATCGCGCATCACCGCGGAATCATTTCAAATCCAAATTGTTCTACCATTCAGATGGTTGTCGCTCTGAAACCGCTCCACGACAGATGGCGGATACGGCGGATCGTCGTCGCGACGTATCAAGCTGTGACGGGCGCAGGACAAAAGGGAGTCGACCAGCTGGAATCGGAGATTGCAGGGGACGAAGATGTTCGGCGCAAGTTTCCCCATACCATCGCTTACAATGTTATTCCGCAGATTGATGTGTTTCTCGACAACGGTTCTTCGCGTGAGGAACACAAAATGGTTCACGAAACAAAGAAGATCCTCGGCGATGATACTATCAAAGTTACCGCAACCTGCGCCCGCGTTCCCAGCCTTGGCGGACATAGCGAAGCCGTCAATGTCGAATTCGAGAAACATTTTGAGCTGGAGGATGTTCGGGAAACTTTACGGCACGCTCCCGGCGTTTGTTTACAGGATGACATTCAACAGAATGTTTACCCGATGCCGATCTGGGCATATGATAAAGATGAAGTCTTCGTCGGGCGCATTCGGCGGGACGAGACCGTTGAACATGGTCTGAACCTGTGGATCGTCTCGGATAGTTTGAGGAAGGGCGCGGCGACCAATGCCGTCCAAATTGCCGAAGAACTGATCAAAGAACATGAAAAATGAGTAATGAGCAGTGAGCAATGAGTAATGAGTAAGCGCGATTGCCCGCGAGCCATCCGCTAATGGCCAATAGCTTAAAACCTGAAACTTGAAACCCAAAACTCAAAACCCAAAACCCGAACCTCCAATCTGAAACCTAAAACCTAAAATCCATAACCTATCACCTAACTTTAAGGAGCACCGTATGAAACATCTTCTTCTCTTCACTCTTGTTCTTTCTGCGCTGGCGTCTGCGGGCGATATGAAGGCGCCACAAATCGGCGACAATGTCCCGGCGTTCAAGCTGAAGAATTACGACGGGAAGGAATACTCCCTCCAGACTCTCACCAAGGACAACAAACTGGTTGTCGTCATGTTCATCGCGACAAAATGCCCGATTTCCAACAAATACAACGAGCGGATGGTGAAACTAAACGAAACGTACGGCGAGAAAGGCGTTGCGTTCGTCGGGATCAACTCGAACAAAGCAGAATCGGTAAGCGAGATCGCGGCCCACAGCAAAGAACACGGGTTCTTGTTTCCCGTCCTGAAGGATGAACAGAACAAGGTCGCCGATGCGTTCGGCGCGCAAGTGACTCCTGAGACATACGTCATCACCCCCGATGGAAAGCTGGCGTATCATGGCCGGATCGACGACAGCCGTGATCCGGAGAAAGTTCAATCGCACGATCTGGCGCTCGCTCTCGAAGCATTGCTCTCCGGAAAGCAGCCGCAGAACACATCGACGAAAGCATTCGGCTGCTCCATCAAGCGCGTTGTGGCGGATTAGGGGCGTGAGAAAAAGTTCGGCTACCCGGGATCATCTCCCGAATCCTAACATCGGGAAGCTCGCCGTGCTTCTCTCTCTGCTCTGTGCTCAGCCGGGATGTGGACAGCCGTTGCCGGGTGTTCCCAGGATTCAGAAGGCAGACCACCGTAAGATTCTAGAGATGGTCAGCCAGAACCATGGTAACGTAACCCTTGTGAATGTCTGGGCGACCTGGTGTGACCCCTGCCGGGAAGAAATGCCGAATCTCGTCAAGCTCCGGAACAACTATCGTGATCGGGGACTCGAAGTTATCATTGTATCTGCAGACGATATCGACAAGGCTGATAGTCTGGTGCCCGCCACGCTCAAGAAGCTCGGAGTGGATTTTCAAACATACATCGATCAGGACAGCACCGACGATGCATTTATCAACGGGATGGACCCTCAATGGAGTGGCGCGCTGCCGACGTCGTTCCTCTATGGTAAGGACGGAAAACTCGTTGAAACGATGCTCGGCGGGAAATCGTACGAAGCGTTCGAAAAGGAAGTGACAAAGTTGTTGAAATAACACGAGGCAACTCATTCGTTTGGAAAAACTTCCTCATTTGTGTATAATAGTCTCGTCTTCGCGTACTCCGAAAGACGAGATTTTTTTTGCTTTGAATTGACATGAAGAAGCCATTTCGAGAACGTATCAAAGAAGGACCGATCATCTGTGACGGTGCAATGGGGACTTTGCTCGACCTCTATGAGTACAATGAATTACCGCATGAGATTCAGAACCTCAAGAATCCGGACATCGTCGAACGAATTCATCGTGAATACATCGCCGCCGGCTCCGAAATCATCGAGACCAATACGACGTCCGCCAACCGATTCCGGCTTATCCAATTTCATCTCGAGGACAAGCTGCGTGAAATAAATCTTCGCGGCGTCGAGATAGCCCGCCGGGCCGCCGGCGATGGCGTGTATGTCGCCGGTTCCGTGGGACCGACGGGAATGCTGCTGGAACCGATCGGAAAAGTGAAGCGCCAACAAGCGAGAGATGCGTTCAAAGAGCATGTGGGGCTCCTGCTCGATGCCGGTGTCGACCTGATCATGCTGGAAACGTTCGTCAGCGTTCAGGAATTGGACGAAGCTCTTGCCGCCGCGAAAGAACTGACGAATCTTCCCATTGTCGCACAGAAAGCATTTGCCGAAGACGGTGCGATCCTCAATGGTTCCTTTCCCATCGAAGTTATCGAACATTTGATAGAGGCGGGAGCTGACGTCGTGGGGGCAAACTGTACCGTCGGCCCACAGCGCATGTTCAGCATCATCCGCAATGTCCATAAAGACGGTGTGATCCTCTCCGCCCAGCCTGCGGCCGGCATTCCGACATTGCTCAACGGCCGGTCCATCTATCATACAACTCCCGAATATCTTGCCGCTTATGCCAAAGAACTCGTCGGGTCGGGAGTTACCCTCATCGGAGCCTGCTGCGGTTCGACGCCGGCGCATATTCGGGCCATAGCCGAGGCAGTGAAGGGTATGAAAGTTGGGAAGCCCGCCCCGCCAGTCCAGGCGAAATCCAGAAAAGAAGCTCACCCGCAGCCCGAACCGATGTACTACGTCGAGACGACACGGTGGTCGAAGTTCTCGCGCAACGTCGGCAAGAAATTCATGACGACCGTGGAGCTTGATATCCCTCGTGGCCTGGACATGACAAGCGTTCTTGAGGGCGCGCAATATTGCTCCGAACGACAGATTGATGCCGTGAATATCACGGAAGGTGCACGCGCCCGGCTCCGCATGAGCTCGATCGCGATTTCCCTTATGATCCAGCAACGGGTTGGCATCGAAGTCATATGCCATCGCGCCTCCCGTGACCATAACCTCATTGGACTGCAGGCGGAGCTTCTTGGCGCCTATGCGCTCGGCCTGCGGAACATTCTTTGCGTCACCGGCGACCCCGCGAGCATCGGGGATTATCCTCAGGCGACCTCCGTGTTCGATGTCGATTCCGTCGGACTGATTCGTGCGATTGACTCAATGAACCGTGGCACGGACATCATGGGCAACTCCATCGGCAGCCCAACTTCGTTTTACACTGCCTGTGCCGCGAACCCCGTTGCGGTCGATCTGGATGCTGAAATCGCGAAACTTGAGAAGAAAGTCGAAGCAGGCGTTCATATCATTTTCACGCAGCCTCTCTACGAGATGAAAGTCCTGGAATCGTTCTTGAAACGTATTGGATACCTCAAAATTCCGCTCATGGTTGGAGTTCTGCCGTTGCGGAGTTTCAAGCATGCGGATTTCTTGCACAATGAAGTGCCGGGAATGCGCATCCCCGAGAAGATCCGGGAGCAAATTCGCACGGCAGGAGAGAACGCCGCCAAGGTCGGCGTCAAACTCTCTAAGGAATTCCTGAAAGAAGCGAAATCCTGTGTTGCCGGTATCTACATGATGCCGCCCTTTCAGAAATACCATGTTGTGGATGAATTGCTGGAGGTGGTCCGCTGATGCGATCTTTTGCTACCGCGCGTATCCCTCTTACAGAGTGTCTGTTTCCGGATGTGAACCGGCGGCAGACGAGAGCACGTCGAGCCCGGCACCTTCCGAAATAGAAGTCCGGGATATTGTAAGACATATGATTCAGAGAAAATGAAATCGAAACCAAGGATCCGGGTCGGGGTCATTTTTGGCGGCCGGTCGGCTGAACACGAGGTCTCACTCGTCTCTGCGGCATCGGTCATCAATGCACTCGACAAAGACAAGTATGAGATCGTTCCCATAGGAATTACGCCGGAAGGGAAATGGTTGAGCTCGGCTCTTGCGCTTGAGTATCTCAAACGGCGGAAGAAACTGGACAATGAATCCGCGAAGATTCTTCTTCCCGACCCCGGCGTTATGGGGCTGGTCGAATATGGTTCCGGGCATCACGTCTCCAGGCCCAAACCTCTCGATGTTGTTTTTCCTGTGCTTCATGGTTCGTTTGGTGAAGATGGAACCGTGCAGGGGTTGTTCGAGCTGGCAGGTATTCCGTACGTGGGGGCGGGAGTCCTCGGCTCTGCTGTGGGAATGGATAAGGTTATTGCGAAACAATTATGTGAACGGCAGAACATTCCCGTCGTGCCATACGTTTCCTTCCTGTCGAAAGACTATGAATCTCGACGAGAGAAGATCGTTCTTTCGATCGAAAAAAGTCTCCGGTATCCGTGCTTCGTTAAACCCGCGAACTCCGGGTCGAGCGTGGGAATCTCCAAAGCCCATAACAGGATAGAGTTGCTGATGGCGGTGGACCTCGCTTCAAAGTACGACCGGAAAATTCTGGTCGAGAAAAGCATCGAATATGCCCGTGAAATTGAAATCAGTGTCCTTGGCAATGACAACCCGATTGCATCGGTGCCCGGAGAGATTATCTCTTCCAATGAATTCTACGATTATGATGCGAAGTACGTCGACGGCAAATCTCGATCGATCATTCCCGCCTTGCTTCCCAAAAGTGTGGTGAGAAGAGTTCAGGATTTCGCGATTCGATGTTTTCAGGCGACGGAGTGCGCGGGGATGGCGCGCGTGGATTTCCTGGTGACGAAAAAGTCAAACAAGATTTTCTTTAGCGAGATTAATACCATTCCCGGCTTCACCTCTATCAGCATGTATCCAAAATTGTGGGAGGCGTCGGGGGTGCCGTATCCGAAGCTTCTCGACAGGCTGATCCTCCTGGCGATCGAACGTCACCGGGAGAATTCGCATCTCAAGAGAACGTACCAACCGAAGTCACAGTGGTATAAGTAGCCGTCTCAAACAGCAATGCGACGATTCGGCGTAGTCTGCTTGACGTTGTTCCTCACGGTGAGTCTCAGTGCCCAGCGACCCACTTCGAAGAGCTGGACGGATTCGCTGGTTAGACTTTACGAGGATTACATCCCTAGATTGTTGTCGCGTGCCTACATCCCCGCACGTGAGCATCGAAGCTATATCCTGCGCGACTGTCAGCGGAGAGGGTACAGCAATATGCTGATGGATATAACCCAACGGGACGGTTTCGGAGCGCTCCTCTCGTACCTCAAGCTGAAGCTCCAGCTCGATTATTCCATAGATCGTTCCCCGATTGTTTACCGGATGAGAGGTGGGCCCCAGCTGATCGTGCCTCTGGATTGGAGTTTTCCGGTTGATCCCTGGAAAAGAAATGAAACTGATATCACGAAATAGTCTCTATCGTGAGGACTCACTCCGGCTGGCGGGGGAGTCGGCCGGCAGTATGGAGTTCCGGAGTAGACACCCGCGGCGGGAAATACATGACTTCCAGAAATTGTCAATCTCGTCATTGCTATGAGAGAGCAGCTTCGCAGGTCGAGGTCGGCGGTGGTCAGTCTTCTCGGTATCACGTCCATGAAAGCATCGTCCGAAGAAGGGGCGTTTCGGGCACATCCTTTCATCATCGGCGGAGCTAATTTGTTTTTCTGCATCTATCTTGAGCAAAGACTCCGCTACGATGTCGACAATCATTACCTCGGTCTCTTTGTTTTTCTCGAGGCGAGTGCGTGGGCTCTTCTCATGATTAGTTACTTCGCGCGATCGCTCACCCTTGTCCTTGTAAGAACCTCCATCTTTCCGCTTACTCCCGTGAGCAGGTATGCATTCGCATACCTCGCCGGTCTTCGCAGACCCGTGATGGTCGGACTCTGGCTGACCAATGTGCTCTTTCTTGCTGTCTTCTATCGTCGCACACTCCTCGGAGCGGTGTTGATAATTGCCATACATTCATTTATGCTGTTGGTGATTTCCGCGTTGACGACGACATTGCAGTTCATCTTTCTGAGGCTTTCCCGCCCAGCGTCGGGTGCCGGAGTCCTCGTGGCCTTCGGCTTTATTGTCCTGCTGGCGGGGACGTACCTGTTTCACGCAGCTTCCTTGCCCGGAGTTGTGCCCATTGTCGCCCAGACAACATCGGCTCTTGCCGGAATCCAGAGCGGTGACCTTCAGAGCGCCGGATGGAATTTTGGAGTGCTGGTTGCTGTTCTCTGTGCTGCATTTCTCGTAGGCAAACGCTATGCATGAGTCCGGCATAACCGCTCGAGTTACGGGTCCCGGTGGTACTTCACTGTTCTTCGTTTCCATGGAGCTTAAGGAATTCTTCCGTCATCGCCGGAGGCTTCATTTTGTGCCATTGATTCTCTTCGGGATCTTTCTGGTCGATTGGGTGTATCACGTAGCCCCCACCTTTGTGCCAGTGGTCGTCGTCGTTTTCGGCGGGCTCGAGCCTCAGTACAACAATATTTTCTTCCGGTCCCCGCGCGAGCTGGAGTCGCTCGTCGTTTTGTCGGCCGACTGGCGGCGCGTCGTGATTCTAAAGAATGTCACCACGCTCATTTTGACTGCGGTCGCTTTTGTGGCGGCCACGGCAACGTTGTTTTTCTTCTCGCCCGAGGTGTATCTCTTACGATGCCTGGAAGACACAGTTTTATTCAGTTTCACAATTGTCTTCCCGTTATTGCACATCGGGAACATCCGCTCGGTTCATGAGGCCCGACGCGATGCCGGCTGGGAGACGAACGATTTCATCGAATTGCTGTATATGCTCGGGGCAATCCTCCTGGCCGCCATCCCGTACACTCTGTTCATCGTCGTCTTTAAGATGCGGGTTTTGTGTATTTTCTACGGGATTGCCACGGCGATCTATTGGTTCCGGGTTTCAGTCCCGCGGACTGTACGAGAGATCATTGAAAATCAGACGGTGATATGCAGCAGGACGTGAATATTCTTGAATTTGAGAACCTCATCAAGACCTATGAAAGCGGGGTCCGTGCGGTGGATGGTCTCACGCTGTCGGTTCCGCGCGGTTCGATCTTTGGATTTATCGGGTTGAACGGGGCGGGCAAAACATCCACGATCCGAATCCTGGCAGGACTTTCGCAAAAGGACTCCGGCGGCGTACGGTTCCTCGGGAAGGAAATTACCCGGCGCGAATTCGCCTACAAACAGGAAATAGGATTCGTGCTTGACGAACCACTGTACTTCGAGTGGATGTCGGCGCGGGAGTACCTCGAATTTGTCGGAACGATGTATAATCTCCCGTCTCAGGATGCCGCCCGGAGGGGAGAGGAGTTGCTGGAGTTCTTCGACCTGCACGAGAAGCAAGACGACCCCATCAAGACCTTCTCGACCGGGATGAAAAAGAAGATCTCGCTTGCGGCTGCGATTATCCATAAACCGAAGCTCGTTGTGCTCGACGAGCCTCTGGAGGGAATCGATGCACTTGCCGCAAGTGCCGTGAAGGAATCCCTCGCGTTCATGGCATCGCAGGGAACGAGCATTTTCATCACGTCGCATGTGCTCGATACCGTCGAGCGTTTCTGCACGGAGGTCGCGATCATTCACCGCGGGAAAATTCTCCTTCAGTGTCCGACAACCGACATCCGCTCGAAGACGATGGGGCGCATGAGCGATCAAACCTATGCGTCGCTCGAGGAGCTGTTCGTCGACCTCGTGTCCGACAAGGTGCGACGAAAACATCCTTCATGGTTGTAGATGTTCCCCCTCATCTATTTCCTCCATCGTCCGGCGTATGCCATCGAACAACTAAAAATGCGGCCGCAGTGGTTGATTGCGTTTCTGGTTCTTGCCGCGCTGAGCGTTCTTCGACTGGTGTATAATTATCCCGCGATTGTCGCGGCAACGCTTGACCACCTACCACCGTCGGCGATGGCGGCCGACAAACTGCTCATGCAGGAACATCTTGCGGTCGACCTGTACGCCCGCGCATTTTTTCTTCCCATCAGATTGCTGGCGGGGTGGTCGGTGTTCGCGCTCTTACTGTATGAATTATCATCGTGGGTCGGTTCGGCGGAGCCGGTTCATTTCCGGCAGCTATTCGCGCTGGAGGTCCATGCAGAATCCGTCTTGCTTCTCGGGGGATGTCTTGAAATTGTCCTGCATCACGGCTCCGGTGTGTCGGGAATGCCTCTGAGTGCGGCGACGTTCCTGCATCCGCAGTCGGGTATCGTCCTGGCTTCAATTCTCGAGTCCCTCAATCCATTCACGGCGTGGTATGTCGCTCTTTTGGGACTGGGTGTCAGGATATTCTGCCGATTCAGCGTGCTAAAGGCCACGGCGGTCGCAGTGACGGCTTGGATCGTGACGCTGATATGGAACCTGGCAATATTCAAGTACCTTGCGGAATCATTTCATCTGATGGTTTAAAGTTTGAATATTCAACAAATAGTCGTACATTTCTCCTGATGGACGAACAATACTACCGCAAAAAGCCGGCCAACCCACACGTGCCCGGCTGGTTGAAGGGGATTTTGAAGAACAAGCGGCTCAACATCACGCTGCTTATTCTCATCCCCACATTGTCGTTCATGACATTCAGCAACAAGGGAATTCTCCAGCGGGTGAGGCTGGAATCGGAAAAGCGAGCGATGCAGGAAAAAATCCTCCAGGCGCAGCGGGAACAAAACCAGTTGCTGCAGCAGTCGAAGGCGCTCGACAGCGATCCCAAAACGATCGAAAAAGTCGCCCGCGAAAAATACGGCATGATCCGGGATGGGGAGACAGTCTATAAGGTGAAGAAGGAAAAGTGAAAGACCCGGTTTGGAATGCGGGATGCGCGATGTGAATTGAAGGGAATTCAGATCGCACCTCCCGGATCTCAAATGCCTGACTTCTGACCTCTCGATGACCATGGAGCTTTTTGGACAGCAAAACAAGGCAAAAGAGCCCGCCGAAAAATCTTCATCCACACCGCTTGCTGAACGCGTCCGCCCCGGAACAATTGGCGAATTTATCGGTCAGGCGCACCTGTTGGGTGAAGGGAAACCACTACGGATTCTGATCGAGGGAGACGAAGTCCCATCGATGGTTTTTTGGGGCCCGCCGGGCTGCGGGAAAACCACGCTTGCACGTATCATCGCCCATCACACGAAGGCAGAATTTTTCCAGCTCAACGCGGTTTCATCCGGGGTGCAGGATGTGCGAAAAGTTCTCGACCGCGCCGAGGCAAACCGCAAACACCTGGGCAAACGAACGATATTGTTTATCGATGAGATCCACCGGTTCAACAAGGCGCAGCAAGACGCGTTGCTTCATAGTGTCGAAGACGGAATCATCACGCTGATCGGTGCGACAACGGAAAACCCATCCTTCGAAGTCATTTCGCCCTTACTGTCGCGTTGCCGGGTGTACGTCCTGGAGCCGCTGGGTGCCGATGAACTTGACCAGATTCTCGAGCACGCACTCCGGGCCGATGTCATTTTGAAGGACCGACACATCCGGATCGACCGGAAAGAACGGGAACTGTTGATGTTGTTCGCGGCGGGCGACGCGCGGGTGATGCTGAACGGTCTGGAAACTGCCGTCAGATTGATACAACCCGAGACCGGGGGCGAACGGATCGTCACGACGCATGCCATCGAGGAGGCATTTCAACGCAAGTATGCGAAATACGATAAGGGCGCAGAGGAACATTACAACATCATCTCCGCGTTTATAAAGAGTGTGCGCGGCAGCGATCCTGATGCAGCAGTCTATTGGATGGCCCGTATGCTCGAAGGGGGAGAGGATCCGAAATTTATCGCGCGGCGCATGGTGATTCTTGCATCCGAAGATATCGGGAATGCCGACCCGTACGCTCTCACGCTTGCGACGAGCTGTTTCACCGCTGTGGATTATGTCGGAATGCCTGAGGCCCGGCTCGTTCTGGCGCAAACGGCAACGTATCTCGCCTCGGCGCCGAAGAGCAACGCTTCGTACATGGCAATCAAACACGCGACTGACGACGTCAGGCGGCTGCCGAACGAACCGGTTCCGCTCCATCTGCGGAACGCGCCCACCAAACTCATGGAAGGGCTCGGGTACGGAAAAGAGTATAAGTACAGTCACGATTTTGACGGGCATTTTGTGGAACAACAGTACCTCCCCGATAACCTGAAGGACAGGGTGTACTATCACCCGACAACGCTCGGAGCAGAAGAGAAGATTCGTGAGCGATTGCATCAATGGTGGAAGAAAAAACGATGACCCGAAATTCGTACAACGTTGACCTGGAAAAACCATTATGATACAGAAATCACGGTTGCTGGAACGACTGAGATGTAACATTCTGTTCGAAAACATCAGTGATGAGGATTTTGAAGTCGTCCATGGCAAACTCAGTGAAGGTCACTACAGAGCAAATAAAGTTATTCTTCAGGATGAAGGAGTCGGCGAAAAGCTGTTTCTTCTTGTTGACGGCAGCGTGAAAATCGTCAAGGACCTGCTGAGTGACGAGGAAATGGTCTTGGCGGTGTTGCATCACGGCGATTGCTTCGGGGAGCTGGAGCTGGTTGATGGGCGCCCCCGCTCATCAAAGGTCGTCGCCGTCGAGGACTGCATTACCTACGAGCTGAAGAAATCTGATTTTGAAAGATTGATCGAACTCAATCATCCCTTCACCGTGAGGCTGCTGCAACTGCTCAGCGTTCGACTGCGCAGCTTGAATCTCCATTTCGCCCGGGAGTTGCTGAGAACGTCCAAGGATTCCAGCACAGAACTCGGGAAGCTCCATCAACTGATCGAGGCAGCGAAAATAGTAAATTCAACGCTCGATCTCGACAAACTTTTAACCGTGATCCTGGAAACTGCATTGCATGTCGTAGAAGCGGACAGGGGAACATTGTATCTCCTCGATAACGCGAAGCAGGAACTCTGGTCAAAAGTTTTCAAAGGCGACCAGATCGTCGAAATCCGCTTGCCGCTCGGCCGGGGTATTTCAGGATATGTCGCGGCAACCGGAGACACCCTCAATATTGAAGATGCCTACCTCGACCCGCGCTTCGACCGGGATTTCGACGCAAGAACCGGGTACAGGACGAAAACGATACTCTGTATGCCCATGAGGGATAAAGAACAGAAGATCATTGGCGTATTCCAGCTCTTGAACAAGCACAACGGAACGTTTACGTCCGACGATGAGAACTTCATCGATGCCCTTTCGGTTCACGGTTCGATCGCCATAGAGAATGCCCGGCTGTACGACCAGGAACGGGAGAAAATTGCGATGGAGAAAGATCTCCGGGCGGCGCATGAAGTGCAAATGAGCCTTCTTCCGCAAACGCCGCCGCATCTCAAAGGGTATGATATCGCGGGGAGGAGCACTCCTGCCCGCATGGTGGGCGGAGATTATTTCGATTTCATTCCAATCGACAAGAAAGAGCTGGTTTTTTGCCTCGGGGACGTCTCGGGCAAAGGACTGCCGGCGTCGTTGCTCATGGCGAAGTTGCAGGCAACCCTTCGTGGTCAGATCATCGTCGACGGATCGCCAAAGGTCTGGGTGAGGAATTCAAACAGATTGCTGCATGAGAGCACCACCCCCGAGAAATTCATGACGTTGTTTTTTGGCTATGTCGACAGCGGCCGTAATACAGTTTGTTATTGCAACGCTGGACACGACCATCCATATTTCTTCTCCGCGAACAAAGAGCCGCGCCGGCTCAAGGAAGGCGGCATCATTCTCTCCGTCATGGATGATTACCCGTACCAGGAAGAAACATTTCCAGTGAGCGTGGGAGATGTGCTCGTCGTGTATTCCGACGGGATCACGGAAGCCTTGAATGACCGGAGGCAGCAATTTAGCGAGAAACGATTGTTGAAGGTTTTGGAGAAGAATCGGCACAAGCCTGCGACTGAAATCATTGATGCGATCTTCGAAGCGGCCCAACGGCACATGCTCGCCTATCCTCAGTATGATGATATGACCGTCATCGTGATCAAGAGAGTGGAATGAACAGGCGGGATGCCATCGGGGTGACCCCATGAACGAGGGAACTGGTCAACGGCGCACGATCGGTGTCGACCTTGGTGCGACCACCGTCAAATCCGGAGTGGTCGACAGCCGGGGAAGAATTCTTCGCCAGGTTGTTGCCGACACACGGGCGAACGAGGGCCCGGAGATTGTTGTCCGCCAGATCCTCTCGACCATTCAGAGTCTGCTGACCCATGAAAGCCGTTCTGATGTAGGGGGCGTCGGTATTGGTGCCCCTGGTGTTGTTTCTCTCGACGGTAATACCGTAGAGTATCCTCCAAATTTTTCAAACTGGACCTCGTTCGAATTAGGCTCGACGGTGAGCACGGCGTGTCGTCTGCCGGTCCATGTCGAAAACGATGCGAATGTTGCTGCGATCGCCGAGGCGAAGTTCGGCGCGGGAATCGATGAAAAAGATTTCATCTTTGTCATCTGGGGAACCGGCGTCGGGGGTGGAATCATCGTCGACCGGAAGATTTTTCGCGGTCCGCACGGAGGTGCCGGTGAAATCGGACACATGTCGATCGACCACAACGGTCCACGATGCAACTGCGGCAACCACGGATGCATCGAATGCTACATCGGTCAGCGGTATCTCTCGCAGCGGACAAAAGAGATCCTGGAACAGTCGCATGAACGCGGGAAGCCATCCCTCATTGAACGATTGGTTGACGGCAACCTCGATGCTATCGAGCCAAAGGTCATTTCGACGGCCGCCCAACAAGGCGACCCGATTGCTCGGGCGATCCTTGAAGAGGCCGGTCGATTCCTAGGCTATGCTCTCGCGGCTGCCATCAATCTGCTCGATGTCCGCGTGGCTGTCATCGGGGGAGGAATATCGGCATCGCCCGATTTCGTCTTCGATGCCATACAATCCGGCGCCCGCTCGCGTGCGCTGAAATCCCACCAACCTCACATTCGCATACTTCGCGCGAAATTAGGCAATGCGGCAGGAATTATCGGTGCCGCAAGTTTAGTGATGTGAGAGGTATCTCCGCATGCGCATCTGGCTGATCCCCTGTTTCAGCGTTTTTTTCTTCTCAACATCCCCAGCCCAAATTTCTTCCAGAGACTCGCTTACGACCCGGTCTGATACCTCGATCGTAGATACTGCGAAAACTCCAAAAGACACGACGGCCTCCAGCGGCGTGGACACTGTCGTGATTTACTCTTGCGCCGATTCCGTCGTCTACGAAATTTCAACGAAGACGATGAGCATGTATTCCAGCAGTGACGTAAAATACCGCCAGATGCAGTTGAAAGCCGAGCGGATTGACGTCGATTGGGGTACCTCGAGACTCACGTCGTTTGGCATACCCGACACCTCCCGGGCGGCGAGGCACGGGTCGGCCGACTCGGCCCGATCGTCCGACACTACGACGGCGCACAAAAAGAAGTTTAAAGGGCTGCCTATCATGAGAGATGGGAGCGAAGAATACCATGGCTTCCGGCTGGGATACAATTTCAAGACGAAGCGTGGGATCATCGATGTCGGCGAAACCGAGATCGAGAAGGGATACTACCACGGGGAAGAAATCAAGAAGGTTGATAAAGACGTTCTCTTTGTCTCTGACGGGCGTTACACAACGTGCGACGCCGATGATCCGCACTTCTATTTTTACAGTCCCGAGATGAAAGTGACGTTCCAGGACCTGGTGATTGCTGAGCCCGTGTATCTATATATTGCCGATGTACCCGTGTTTGCGTTGCCTTTTGCAGTGTTCCCCAACAAAGGGGGGCGAAGGTCCGGGATTATTGCCCCCGCGTACGGTGATGACCCTTCGCGCGGGAAGTACCTCCGTCACCTTGGCTATTATCTGGCCCTCAGCAATTATATGGATTGGGACTTCCGGAGCGATTTGTACACGAAAGGCGGATACTCGGTGTATTCGGACTACCGGTATGCTCTGCGGTACAACTTCACCGGCTCCGTTTCCGGGGAATACAAGAGTTTGCATACAGGTGAACCATCCGACCCAAGCCGGACGGAAACGGAATCGTACCGTTTGAATCTGACGCATAATCAGGAAATTGACCCGACAACGCGCTTGAATGTTGACTTCACGCTCGCCAGCAACAATTCGTATATCAACACGATCGACCTCCAGCAGGCATTCGACCAATCCATAATTTCCAATGCGACAATCTCCAAGTCGTGGGAGGGGACTCCGAACAGCATGTCGGTCAATATTTCGCGCCGTCAAAATCTCGTCGATGGAAGCATCAGTGAAGTTCTGCCGTCATTAAGTTTCAATCACAGCCAGAGTTATCCCTTCCGGCGCAGCAAGTCACCATCCGATGAATCGTCCAAGCTGGCGTGGTACGAAATGATCGGCGTCGGTTACAACATCAACGCGACGAATAACCAGGCAAAGATCGACCACAAAATAGACGGCATCAGGGTTGATACGACATTCCAAACAGTCGACGCATTCGAGCGCGACCGGTCGCAATCCGTCAGTCAGAATTTTTCCGTGAGCATCGCTCCAAAGCTTGGGTATTTCACGATTGCGCCATCCTTGAGCTATAGTGACCAGCGTTCGTTCGCAACGAATACCCTCCCCCAGCGTTCCTGGCGCGACAGTACTCTCGTTGACACGACGGAGGTTTCAACAACGCGGGCGGGCTACCTGTCTTCGGGCATCTCGGCAGGCACAAAGTTTTATGGAATTGTTCAGCCCAATATGTTCGGCGTCGCGGCGATACGCCATACCGTCACGCCAAGTCTGTCATTCACATACCAGAAACAGATAGTCGGAGACAACTTTTCGCCGAGGCAGATGTACGCGAGCCTGGGTGTGGGAAACGTGTTTGAAATGAAGATGAATCCTTCGGATAGCGGCACGGCAGCAAAGAGAATTCAATTGCTGAATCTCGGTTTGGGAATTACATACAACTTCACGGCCGACAGCCTCAAGTTTTCCGAGCTCGGCACAAATTTTCGGACCGGCATCGGCAGCCTGTTGGACATCGGCGGTGGAGCGAACTTCAATCTGTATCAACGCGTGGAAACCGCTCCGGGTCAGTATACCGACATCAATAAGTTTCTTTTTAGCGAAGAACATCGTCTCGCGCGGTTGACAAACTTCAACGTGAGCCTTTCCACATCGTGGTCGGGAGAGAAAAGCAAGTCGAACAAACACCAATCGTTCGCCGATACGCTGGCGGGGAATCGTCCACAGAGCGGGACGTATGGACTGTATCAGGAAGAAGAGCCGGATTTCAGTATTCCGTGGAAACTTTCGCTGTCGTGGGATTTTGGCCAGACCATGGTGCTGCCGTCTCCCACGCACTCATCCAATATGCATGGGCATCTGGAATTCAATCTTACCGAGAACTGGAAGTTTGTCCTGGATGGCGCCTACGATGTGCTCAACAAAAAGGTCCTCACTCCGGACATAAAGATCTCAAGGGATTTGCATTGCTGGCTCATGGACTTTGAATGGGTGCCGATCGGCACGTATCGCCATTTCCAGTTCGAAATCAAAGTGGCGGCACCGCAATTGCGGGATATAAAAGTGACGAAGTCGGGAAGCGGTGACCGGGGAATTTACTAGAACGCTCGACGGCGGGCGACATCAGAACCGTAGAGTCCGGTCCCCAGACCGGACACCCGGCGTTGTCTGATTTCCGCCGGCTTCACTGCACGAAACAGCTGTTCCGTGAAGTGCAGAGGCGAACAGGACTACGCTCTGAGGTCAAAATCAACGGTCGGGAGTCCAACTCCCTCCCAGATCACGGGCCGGGGCGAATGATAGAACAAATCTGAGGTTACCAGAAAGCTCGCCTGATTGTTACCCTGTCGCTCTCCGCTGCTCTTTATAGATGTACACCGGCTCTTTCTTCTTCAGGATCACGTCTTTGGTGATGACGCACCTCGTCACGTTCTGGCGAGTCGGCAGATGATACATGATGTCGAGCATCGTCTCCTCCATGATCGAGCGAAGCGCCCGGGCACCGGTTCCTTTTTCAATGGCTTTTGCCACCACGGTTTTCAGCGCCTCATCTTCGAATTCCAGCTCAACATTTTCCATTCGGAAGAGCTTTCCGTACTGTTTCACAATCGCATTTCTCGGCTCGGTGAGAATATTGAGCAGAGCCTCGTGGTCCAGCGAGTGGAGGGTGGTGACGACAGGCAAACGGCCGACAAATTCCGGAATCATGCCGAATTTCAGCAGGTCATCCGGTTCGATCAACGGCAAGTACTCGTCGACGGAATGGTCTTTCTTGCTCTTGATGTTTGAGCCAAATCCGATTGGGTTTTGGCTCACGCGACGTGCGATTATTTTCTCCAGGCCTTCGAAGACGCCGCCGCAGATAAACAAGATATTCTTTGTGTTGATGTTGATAAGGCTCTGCTCGGGATGCTTGCGTCCGCCTTTTGGCGGAACGCCGGCAACGGTCCCTTCGAGGATCTTCAGCAGGGCCTGTTGAACGCCTTCGCCCGAGACGTCGCGCGTGATGGATGCGCTTTCGCTCTTCCGGGCAATCTTGTCTATTTCGTCGATGTACACGATACCACGTTCAGCCCGCTCAACATTGTAGTCGGCATTTTGGAGGAGGTGGACCAGCACGGTCTCCACATCATCGCCGACGTAGCCGGCCTCTGTCAGCGTTGTCGCGTCCGCGATCGCGAACGGAACGTCCAGAATTCTGGCCAGCGTTTGGGCAAGGAGCGTTTTCCCAGTTCCTGTCGGGCCGATGAGGAGGATGTTGCTCTTCTCAATCTCGACGTTCTCCGGGCTCTGTACGTCGTCCTTCGTATCGATTCGCTTGTAATGATTGTACACGGCGACGGCGAGAGTTTTTTTCGGTCGTTCCTGCCCGATAACGTAATTGTCCAAGGCCTTCTTGATATCCTGAGGCGTCAGGGAGGTGCCCACCGCTGCACGTTGAGCCGTAAGAGCGGCTTTGTTGGTACGAAGGATTTCGACGGAACTTGCCACGCAGCTGTCGCAGATGTAGGCATCCGGCCCGGCAATGATGCTGTGAACCTCCTCGGCGGCTCGTCCGCAGAAGGAACAGCGAATCGGTTCCTCGCGCTTGGTTTTTTGTGCCATCGTCTACTTTTCTTTCTTATCGATTCG
>JBEKTW010000018.1:0-76677 GCA_049515655.1 Bacteroidota bacterium | reverse complement strand
CGAGGAGATGTCATTGCGACACTTTATCATGAGGATCCAACGCTGGGAGAGATCGCATGGAACCTGATAAGCGACAGCGGGCGCGCGATTGCCTCCGGTCTCTATGTTTTCAGTGTGGAATCTGAATATGGAAGACAAGTTGGCAAATTTGTGGTGATTCGATGAACTCCAGAACAGCACTCTCCTTTGTTTTGTTGATTGCAGCACTCGCAGTTTTGTCCGGCATCATCGGGTGCGCGGGTGAAACGACTGCGCCGAAGCCGGAACCACGGGGACCTGTGTGGGTGGTGTTCAACACGCAGAACAGCGGGATCGCCAGCGATTCGATCAACTGCATTATGCAGGATGTCAACGGAAGCATGTGGTTTGGCACTGACAATGGAGCTAGCAACCTCCTTGAAGGATCCTGGAGCAATTATCAGAAACAGTTGGAGTTTGTAACTCAGCACGGTGGCATTGGTCGAGTAGTCAACGCCCTTGCCGTTGGCAAAGATGGAAGCGTCTGGTTCGGACTAAACGGCGGTGGAATTCGAAGATTCAATCGCTTCGGCGCGACAGGAGCTCAATGGTTGATGTATACGATGCCATCACTTGCCTCAAACTTCGTGCTGGGTGAGGCGGAAGACACCCCTGGAAATGTGTGGGTCGGGACCTCGCAAGGAGCAAATGAGTTCATTCCCACTCAATCGGCAACTGACCCGCTTGGAGGATCGTGGAGAAGCCTCACGAACGGGGTGCTCCCAGCCGAGCCGATTCGTGCCGTCAGTATTAATCCGGCAGACAACTCAATCTGGTTTGGAACGGACAACCAGGGCATCGTTTGGACTGACGGGGACCTGAATTGGTACATTGATGCGCCCCGTGACAAGCCATTTCCAGTTACCTCGCTGGCTTTCGATGCCAACAATATCCTGTGGGTTGGAACACTCGGCGATTGGGCGTACATGTACACACAGGGATCATTCGAATGGATGCAGTACTCAGACACATCTTCAGCAGGATGTCCTGTGAGTGTGAGCAGCATCGTGTATTCAGTTGCCGTCGACTATCACGGAACAGCGTGGTTTGGAACTGACCAAGGATTATCGAGATACGACAGAAAGAACTGGACCACGTTCACCCACAGCAATTCGCCTGTACCCAACGACGAGATAACGGCTCTCCTTATTGACTATAACGGAAATCTATGGATTGGTACAACGAACGGTGTGGCGGTATACAACGCGGCCGGCACGAAATTGTAGCGCATACGATGCGAAATCTCGATGCAAGTACGTCATTCCGATACGCTTCTGATCGGAATCTGAGCTCCGCCGGCGCAGAATGGATGCTGAACAAGAGCAATTCAGCATGACGCTACGCTTTTGGGACAGCCTCGGAAAGGGGTGAGGGCAAAAAGCGGCAGCACTTACTCACCATGTTTCAGAGAGAGAACACCAACACACTATTGCCGGCGTCACTTCCGTAGTCTCTCCTTCAAAACCTCCACGCACTTCTTCGGCGTAGAAACCACCGTCACATGTTTTGTGGCAGAACCCCTGCCCTCGTATGCAAGCTCCTCATTCAATGTCTTAATCACCGGCGACCAGAAACCTCCCATGACGAGGATCGGTTTTTCCGCGGCGAGCCGTTTGTTCATCAACTCCCATACCAGCGCAAGCTCCACAAGCGTTCCCGTCCCTCCTTTTAACACAACGTAGGCGTCACCCAGATCAATCAGCTTCATCAGACGGTTAACTAGGGAATCTTCGATAATCTTCCTGTCGATGAACGGATTGGGCGCCGTACTGAAGATCCGCGCCACAACACCGATCGTCGCCCCGCCGGCTTCTTTGGCACCGCGAGCCGATGCTTCCATCGTCCCCCCGTACCCACCGTTGCAGACTGTAAAACCCGCCTCCGCAAGCAATCTTCCAACCTCTCGAGCCGTCTCGTACTCGGCGTCACCCTCGCGGGGCTTCGAGCTGCCAAACACAGTCACAACGAATCTTTTTCCGTGGGTCACTGTCTACTAAGCACCTCGTTCTTTGTTATTGGTTCTTCGTTCTTTGTCATTCGTCATTGCTCATTGCTCATTCCTATTAGCTATTGGTCATTAGTCATTGGTCATTGCTCATTGCTTTTGGCTTTTGGCCTTTGGCTATTAGCTGTTGGCTTCTCGTCCCTTGCTTCTCACTATATTATCATCTCACCCATTCACCGTTTCACCCATTCTCCCACTCACCCTTTCTCCCTTTCATGATCTCTTTGTCTCAAAATCTCATCATCCATCTTCCGTCCTCGTACTACCACATGCAACCAATTGGCTTAGTCCGTAAACTCCCAGCTAATCCCAAACCTGACCGAGCGTTCAGGCTGTGGAAAAAACGGCGTCACGACGTACTGCAGGTCAAGCAGGTTCTGCCAGATAAAATGAACATACGCACTGCCAATATGAGCCATGATGACGAGGTCGGACACTCCCGAGGCATCGACGGGCTGCTGCGTACTCGGAACGTACATCCATGCCTGCGGATTGTACTGCATTCCCGTGTACGAGGTGAGCACGCGCCCCCGCAATCCAACTTTCAGGTCAAGATGACCTTTGACGAGTTTATCCCAGAAATAGATGCCACCCGTGCCGCTCCAGCGGGGCAGCAGCAACGGGGCACCGGTGTCGCTGGTCGTTTCCAGGAACTGGGCACTTCCCTCTGCGTAAAACACGCCGAATCGAAAACCGGCTGTGCCCTCAACCCCGCGAAACGTCTCCTGATTCTCCTGGACGAACTGAAACGTCGGGAATGGGTACACGATCCGCGTGGGTACGGTAACGATGGGGTCGTTGACGACGCGATGAAAGAATGTAAGTTCCACCAACGTCGCTCCATTGTCCAGCAGTCGAACACCGGCCTGAAGAAGATGATGCTGTTCGGGTGAAAACGGCGATTGAGCGCCATTGACAACGCTATCACGCCAGTAGAGCTCTTCGAATGTGGGAAAGCGGTATGAGCGCGAATATCCGCCAAAGAACGAAATCCACGAAGCCGGCGTCACGGACAGGTCGCCGCCATATGATAGCAATGACCGGTTGAGATAATTATCAAATCGTGCGTACACCGCGCCACCTGCGGCATCGGCCGCCTTGAATTCTTCCTTGCCAAACAGGCTTCTCGAGGTCTCCAGGTCTTGGTCCATCACCGAGCTGGCAATGACACCTCGCGATTGCACCTCAGCGCCGATATCGACGCGTTGACGGTCAAATTCAAGGTGCTGGATGAGTCTCGCGCCGTACCACTGCGACCAATGGTCTTGCTGCACAAAAATGCCGTTGGAGTAGGGGCGATTTTCCTCGTCCCGGTACTCGCGCAAGTTTGTCGAATGGTAAAACGTCAGCGTTGTCACAAACGTCGAGTCGGGGAACAATTCTCCCGCAGCGCCAAGTTGCACATCGTGGCGGGTGATCTTTTCATACGAATCGGTATTGCGGAGCTGTGCCTGAATTGGATTGTAGCCCGTCATGTTCGCCGAAGCGGTATCAACGCCTCCGTTGAGACCGAGCTGGGTGTGGTTAAAGATCTCCGAGGCGTAAAAGTTCAGCCGGCTGTTCAGGTTGTACCGCACCTTCACACGCGCATCCCACGCGTCATAATCGCTGTTGGGATACTCACCGGCCAGCGTCCCGTGCTGCATACCGGCGGTCAGGTTCAGCGCTCTCGTGAGATTTTGACTGAACATACCGTCGAAAAATCCATAACCGTATACCGACTCACTGTAACGGATCCGGGAATACGGATGGATCGCTTTCTTGCTCTTGCTGACAAAATTTATCGCTCCTCCGGTCCCGTTCAGCCCGTAGAGAAAGGACCGCGTCGCGGGAATGAACTCCACGCGATCGATGTTTTCGGTCGGATAGAGATACGAATTGTAGACTCCCGTGAACGGGTCGTTCAACTCCACACCGTCGCTCATAAACGCGATTGCCCGTCCGTCAAGTCCCCCGATCGTCAATCCATGCAACTGTCCCGCGCTTGCCAGATCCCGGATGAAGACACCCGGTTCCAGCGTCAGGAAATCGCCCGGATATTCATAATCAGAAAAGTTGATCGTCGAATCGGCGACAACCCAATGAGAGGACAGCGCCCGCTCGATCGAACCGACAAGCGGAATGGGAAATATCGGCAGGATGAGACTGTCCGACCTGAGAACGTGCGAAGTGTCGGTCTTTGTCGAATCGGTGGGATTGAATTGCGCTTGAGCCCGGTGCAGGGAAAAAAGAAGAGACAGAACGACGATCCATCCTGTGCGCGTGATATGGAGTTTCTTCATCAACCGAAAAATTTTCAGAAAATATAGAGAAAAGGAGCACCAGAAGCAATTGACGACAACTTACGAAGTTGCACGGAAATGCGGTCGCGTGACAAACACCCGGTAGTGGATCGCGAGTTTCTCCGCTGCCGTGGTCACCAGGTGCTCGTCGGAGAAGAAACCATAAACTGATGAACCGCTCCCGGACATTTGCGCGAAGTCCGCGCCCGCATCGAAAAGCGCCTGCTTCAGACCCGCGAGGCTTTCGTGAGCCCGGAAAACGACCGGCTCCAGATCATTCCGAAGCAAAGTGCTGAACATGCGGGGTCGTGCTATGTTATCGCAGACAATCTGTTTGAGTGAGATTGGACCCGCCACCCGATCACCCCTTCCCCCCTTCTCATTGGGCCGGTCATGTTCAGCGTACGCCCAGGCGGTTGACACTTGCACATTTGGATACACAAGCACGATCCAGGAAGGGACGTCAAGAGAGAAGTATTCGAGCACGTCTCCTCTCCCCGTGGCGCAGGCTGTGCCCGATTTCAAGAAATACGGGACGTCGGAGCCAAGTTGAAGAGCAATTGACAAAAGTTCGGCGTCGCTTATTTTGAGTTTCCAGAATTGAACGAGGCCGAGCAAGGTTGCCGCCGCGTCGCTGCTGCCGCCGCCCAGGCCCGCACCGACAGGGATGTTCTTTTTCAGATGGATGCGCACCCCGTCGTCAACATTGCAGCGGCGTCTCAACGACTCTGCCGCCCTCACGCAGAGATTGCGATCGTCGGTCGGAAGCCCGGCATCGCTGGATGAGAATGAAACGTCCTGCGAAGGATGAAAAGTAACCTCATCAAATAGGTCGATGCGGTGAAATACCGTTTCGATGTCATGATAGCCATCGTCCCGTTTGCGAAGAATGCGGAGACCCAGGTTGATTTTCGCGTATGCTTTCAGCCCCATGTGTAAAAATAACTGAAATGTTGACGATATGCAATCGTCATTAGTGCATAGTTCTCATTATTCGTGCTGTTCAAGACCCCACCTTCCGTCCTCCTCTTGGTAAGGGGAGGAAACTTCTCCCCCTTTTTCAAGGGGGAGAATACAAGAGGGGGTCGAGTGCGGACGAAACGACTCCAAACTGAGGCACCGCCGCTTCTGTTTTTGATATTTCCCCGTGATTTCGTACTTTACTCTACGGAAATGCACAAAATTACACTATTGCCCTGCAAATCTTTCCTGCTCGTGGCTTCAGCTCTGGGACTCGCAGGGATTGTTCCCTTGGGATGTCTCTCGGTCTCCGGACCTCCGAATGAGTACGATAACGGCGTCAATGTGCTTGCGGTCGTGACTCCGGATTCCATGCAGGCCGGGGAGACGTACAGAATTCAAATCTGCTTTCAAGATATCCCGTGCGGGACGTTTACTCATAACGTACGAGCCACGAACGGAAACCAGGTGTACTTTACACCCATCATGCACTTCGTCTCGCAAGCAAATTGCCCTCCCACCGGTCAGGTACAAACAGTCACCGACACGGTTCGGTTCTCGTCGGCCGGTGCTTACCAATTAGTAGTTTCCGGCCTTAATGGTAATTTCGTCAAAGCGGTCAAGGTGCTCCCGTCTTTCCCCCGTCGAAGCATTTATTCGTTTCGATTTCGATTCTTGAGCGTCAGTGATACCGGGAAAGGCAGTCCGGACTTTTCATCCCCCTTCTCATTTCTAAACCGGCCTCCGACGTACACATTCCCCGTCACTGCCGACTACACCGGAGAATGGGACACAACCTTTGTCGATACGCTTCCGCGAATCCGGTATACGCTCCAGCTTGATACACTGGAGGCATTACTGGGAATCAAAGAAGACGGTATTATCTTAGTGCCATGAAGCATTTCACCGCGGCAGTTCATATTCGGAATATCACGATCGGAGGGAACAGGCGGGTCGTTCTCATCGCCGGTCCCTGTGTCGTGGAGGGTCGAGAGATCACGCTCCGGACGGCGGAGCGCATACGGAAGATCGCCGGGAAGTATGACGTCCCGCTTATCTTCAAGGCCTCTTACAAGAAGGCCAATCGAACAAGCGGAACGTCGTTCATCGGGATCGGCATGGAAAAAGCATTATCAATCCTGCAGGAAGTGAAAAAAGAACTCGGTCTCCCCGTTCTCACGGATATTCATTCGGAGCCGGAAGCCGGAATGGCTTCCGAAGTCGCCGACGTTCTGCAGATCCCGGCATTTCTCTGCCGCCAGACGGAGCTGTTGCAGGCGGCGGGACGCACGGGCAGAGCGGTGAATATCAAGAAGGGACAATTCATGGCTCCCGAGGACATGAAGCATCAAGCCGGGAAGGTCGAATCGACGGGGAACCGGAAAATTCTGCTCACCGAGCGAGGTGCGACATTCGGTTACCATAACCTCGTCGTGGATATGCGTTCACTGGTCATAATGAAGGAGCTGGGGCATCCCGTAATTCTGGACGCGACACATTCGGTGCAATTACCGGGCGGAGAGATGAGTCGTTCGGGCGGACAACCGGAATTCATCTTTCCCATCGCGCGCGCGGGCGTTGCCGTGGGTATCGACGGATTGTTCATCGAAACCCATCCCGACCCCCGTCGGGCACGCAGTGATTCCTCGAGCCAGCTGAAATTAGACCGTCTGGAAGAACTCGTCAAGCAAGTTGTAACGATCGACAACATCGTGAAGAAAACCTTTGCGGTCTAAGACCCTTTCTTCTTCGCTTGCCCGGAAACTTGGGAGAATTCGCATGGTCATCCTGGACGTCGACGGTGTCTTGACGGATGGTCGGGTTATTTACGATGCGAACGGACTTGAGTACAGGTGTTTTGATGTGCACGATGGTTACGGCATTTCTCGCGCGAGGGAACTCGGCGTGAAACTCGCCCTGCTGTCCGGACGGACATCGAAGGTCGTCAACCACCGGGCAAGGAGACTGAGAATTACCGAGGTTCACCAGGGCGCCGGCGACAAAGTCTCCGTCTTCAAGGAAATAAAGAAAAAGTATCAACTCAAAGACGAAGAATTCTGCTTCATCGGCGACGATGAATTCGACTTACCGCTGCTCGACCTCGTGGGGTTCAGTGCTGCTCCGCACAATGCGATTGAGCGTGTCCGGCAGCGGGTTGACTATGTGGCGGAGAAGGACGGGGGTCGGGGTGCAGTACGCGAAGTGCTGGACATGATTCTCCGGGCGAGAAAGTTGATTTGACAATGGAGTATCTCGGCAGGACCCGACCGATTGAGGTGGAAGAGATAGAACGTTCTTCACTTGTCAAATGACTTACAGGACCTCTAAAGGTAACGACAAAATGAATCCCGCAATTCTCAAAGGCAAAGAAGTCGTCGCCATCGAAGCGGAAGCCGTGGCGGCACTGAGCGATCGCATCGACGAACACTTCGGCAGCGCGGTCGACATGATCTTGAACAGCAAGGGCCGCGTCATTGTCACCGGTATGGGAAAATCAGGTCTTGTGGCGAGAAAGATCGTGGCGACATTCAACGCTACGGGAACACCGTCACTATTTCTTCACCCGTCGGACGCTGTGCACGGCGACATTGGCGTGGTGCGGAAGGATGACGTGGTCATCTGTATATCAAAAAGCGGCGATACAGCCGAGCTTCAACAATTGTTTCCGCTCTTCAAACGTATTGGTGTTCCCATTATCTCCATGGTCGGCAATACCAATTCAAAGCTCGCCAGGTCCTCCGATATCGTCCTCGACGTGAGCGTCCGGGAAGAGGCCTGTCCGCTCGACCTTGCCCCGACCGCCTCAACCACGGCAACGCTCGTCTTCGGGGATGCCCTCGCGATGGCATTGCTGGACAAGCGCGGCTTTACGGCCGAGGAGTTTGCGATGTATCACCCGGGGGGCAATCTCGGGAAGCGACTCCTGCTCAGAGTTGAAGAACTGATGGTCGACGGCAATGCCGTCCCGATTGTCAAACGGGATGTTCACGTCCGCGATGCGATTCTGGAGATGACGTCGAAAAGACTCGGCGCCACCTGCGTCGTGGACGGCGACGGTAAACTCATGGGCATTGTCACCGACGGCGATTTGCGACGCTTGCTTCAGAAAACAACCGATGTCACCAACGTTACGGCGGAAATGGCGATGTCGAAGCATCCGAAGACAATCAAGAAGGATATGCTGGCTGCAGTCGCTCTGCAGGAAATGGAAGCCCACAACATCACGCAGCTTGTCGTCGTGGACGAGCTCCACAGACCGACCGGCATGATTCACTTGCACGAATTGGTCAAGGCAGGTCTCGGCGGGGAAAACCAGTAGCCAATCTGAGAGTTAAATGAAAGAACTCACGCAAAGAAAGAAATTCTTCGTGCACTACTCTTCTTCATCATTGAGGAGTACTACTGTATCGGTACTGGCCATTTGCTCGCTGCTCCTGTTCGCCTGTGAGGAGAAAATCAAACCCTCGATAGCCTCAACGGGGCTCAACGGAAATGTCCCGACACAGGAAAGCTGGAAAGCAAAGATCACTATCACCGACTCCGGAAAAGTGAGCGGCATCCTCCACGCCGGGCATATCGCTGTGTACGAGGACCAGAAGTATACCTTTCTCGATTCCGGCATCGTCGTCGACTTCTTTGATGAGAACGAACATCACACGTCGGTCCTCACCGCGAAACAGGGTAAGGTCAACGACCTGACGCACGACCTCGAGGCACACGGCAATGTCGTCGTTGTCTCCGATAGCGGAACCATCTTGAGAACGGAGGACCTCTACTGGAACAACACAACCCAGCGGGTGTACTCGCAGGATTATGTTGAAGTTACTTCACCGAAAGAGGCGATCCAGGGGCACGGCTTTGAATCCGACCGGGGTCTGATACACTACCGGATTCTCAAGGTGACCGGGCAAGCCAATCCGAATGAATGAGCGCAGCCCGATGCCGCTGACATCTCACCGCCCGCTGTTCGTTTCATGCTTCTTCATACTGTGCTCAATCAGTGCCGCTCAAACAAACGACAGGATTGTCGTATTGGATCACGCCGATAGTCTGGTTGGATTGGAAATCGGCGGCGAGCAGGCGCAGAGGTTAACCGGCAACGTCAAATTCACTCAAGGGAAGGTCGTTGTCACGTGCGACAAAGCGATTCGATACCTCCGCTCCAACAAAATTGACTTTGAGGGTCACGTCGTTGTCCGCCAGGACAGTTTGACTATGACGGCGAAGCGGGGGACGTACCATGCGAACGAGAAAGTCATCGAGGCATTCGAAGACGTTCATCTTGACGACGGAAAGACGACTCTTCAAGCCGAATACGGAAAGTATTTTGTGGATGAAAAGAAAGCCCATTTCACAACGAATGTGACAGTCCATGACTCATCGACGACATTAAGCTCGAACGAGTTGACGTACTACCGCGACGAACAAAAATCGATCGGCGAAGGCAACGTCCACATCTACAACGCTGAAAACCGTATTACGCTTATCGGTGATCATTTTGAAAACGACAAGAAACAAAATTACAGCAAGATGACGGTACAGCCGATGGCGGTGGAGGTCGATACGGGCTCCGATGGCGTCCTCGATACGCTCATCGTCACCAGCCGTCTCATGGAGTCGTATCAGGATTCTCTCCCGCGCCTGGTCGCGAACGACAGTGTCACGCTGACACACGGCGGCTTGTCGGCAAAGGGCGGTTTCAGCATTTTCTACACGAAAGCCGACAGTATCGTTTTCTATAAATCGCCCGTCGTCTGGTACACGCGGGCAGCATGGGAAACAACGCAGGTCTCAGGTGATTCGATGTTCGTCAAACTCAACAAGCGCAGGCTGGAGCGGTTGTATGTCCATGGACGCGCTTTTGCCATTTCCCGCGCGGACTCCCTCCACCACCTTCGCTACAACCAGATGAGCGGGCAGGCGTTGACGATGTACTTCATGGACAACGCCATTCAGCATATCGAAGTCGACAAAACAGCAACGGTCTTCTACTATGCGTTCGACGGCAAGAAGCCGAACGGCGCGAATAAAACAAGCGGCGACCATGTTTCCATCATGTTCCTTGATAAGAAAGCCAATAAGATCAAGGTCCGGGGTGGCGTGGAAGGACAGTACTTCCCCGAGAAGATGATCAAGAATAAAGAGAATGAGTATAATCTCCCCGGATTCAAGCGGCAGCAACAATTTCAACGCACGTCGGCGATCAACCTGGGGACGCATACACCGTCACCCTTCAACACCACACATCAGTGAGACGTTTTCATGACCGAGCAAAGCGGACCAATGAACACGAATGAAGAAACGATCCCCGAAGCTTCATCCATCGCTCAGCCACCCGACGCGCAGAAGCTCTTGCGCACCGAAAGCCTTCACAAGCGGTACAAGAAACGCCTGGTCGTCGAGAACGTCAGTATCGATGTCAAACAAGGAGAAGTCGTTGGACTCCTGGGACCAAATGGAGCGGGAAAGACAACCACCTTCTACATGATCGTCGGCATGATCAAGCCGAACCTCGGGAAAGTCTTCCTGGATACCACCGAAATCACGCGGGAGCCGATGTACAAGCGCGCTCGCATGGGAATCGGCTACCTGCCACAGGAGGCCTCGGTGTTTCGCAGACTTACGGTGCGCGACAACCTTATGGCAGTGCTCGAACTGATGGACCTGTCGAAATCCGAACGGCAGGCGCGCTGCGAGACCCTGATGGAGGATTTCGGGATTGCTTCTCTTGCGAAGAGCAAGGCGTACATGCTCTCTGGAGGCGAGCGGAGACGCACGGAAATCGCCCGCGCGCTTGCGACCGACCCGAAATTCATATTGCTCGACGAGCCGTTTGCCGGCATCGACCCCATCGCCGTGGAAGACATTATGCGCATCGTCCATGACCTCAAAAACCGTGGCATCGGCGTGCTCGTGACCGACCACAACGTTCATGAGACGCTCTCCATTACAGATAGGGCGTACCTCCTGTTCGAGGGAAGAATTCTGAAATCCGGAACGTCAGAGTACCTCGCCGATGACCCTGAAGCCCGTCGATTGTACCTTGGCGAAAATTTCCGATTGGATCGATACGATTAGGCTGGGTGGTTGCAACCTTGCGAAGGTAGACCCTCCACGGAGTTTACACTGAACGCAGTGAATGTGTTCATGGCCTGTCCCATCCGGGATTCGAACTCTATATCTCCTCCTCTGCCCGGTAGTCCGATCTGGGGATCGGACTCTACTCTCCTTTTTTTGCTGCCCACTTCTCAAGGAATGCAAGCACCTTATCATGGTCGTGGTGCTTCCCGGATTCCAACGCGCCCGTATCCTGCGACTGCAGCAATTTCCCATCTTTTTCGAGCACAAAGAGGTGCGGATATCCCTCAATCTTAGGATACTTCGAAAGAAACTCCTCGTTCACATTATCCTTGCTGAAGTTGATTTTCACCACGACATAATGCGCGTTCCTGTACTCTTCGAGGTCCTTGTTTTGCATGAACAGAGTATCCAGCCGGTGACACCAGATGCACCATTCCCCTCCGACGTCCAGGAGAATCCTCTTCCCCGTCTTCGTTGCTTCGACGATCGCGTCCCGAACATCCTTCGCCGCGTCGCGCTTGGGGTCGAATTTCCCGACGTTTCCAGATCCTTCTTTTTTTGTTGAATCATTCTGGGCAAAAACCGGGGAGAGATGGATGATAAAGAGTGTTACTATGACAGGCATTATCCTTTTCATGAGTCTCCTGTATTCTGTCTTCTGAGTACTTAGTTCTTTGTTATTTGTTCTTGGTTGTTGGTTCGTAGTTCTGACTTCTTGCTTTTGGCTATTGGCTATTGGCTATTAGCTATTGGTTATTAGTCATTGGTCATTCGTCATTGCTCATTGCTATTGGCTTTTGGCTATTAGCTATTGGTTATTAGTCATTGGTCATTAGTCATTGGTCATTAGTCATTGCTTTTGGCCTTTGGCTATTAGCTATTGGCTTCTCGCCCCTTGCTTCTCACTATCTTATCATCTCACCCCTTCACCGTTTCACCCATTGTCCCACTCGCTCTTTCTCCCTCTCATCATCTCAATGGCCGGCATACATTTTTTCTCCCGCTTCGACACGCACCGGCAGATGATTCTGGCGCGGCGGAATCGGACATGTTGCGAACTCCGTGAACGCGCACGGCCAGTTGTACGCTTTGTTGAAATCGAGAATGACCTTCCCATCGTGGTCCGGCAACCCGCAATAGAGCTGGCGTCCCATCCCGTAGGTTTCCTTACCGCTCGTTTCATCGCTGAACATAATAAAGAGTTGACTTTCCGATCCTGTTTCGATCACGGCATCGAGCCGTAGCGTTGTTCCGTCGACATCGAACACAATCGCCCCGGGGCACGAATCATCCTCCACCGTGCCGACGACGCTGGCAATCTTCAGGATCTTCGCCGGCACGTAGGGCTCAAACTTCGCTTCAACGCGCCACTTCGGTTCGACCGGGAAATATTCCAGTCCTTTGAAATTGAGGCGCGCGGGATTCTCCTTGTCCTTCATCCTCACACCGTACTGGTCGCCGCGTTTGATGACAAAGAAGCTCAGCGTTCCCATATTCAATATGGTAGGTTCGGCCCCTCCCGCCTCATCGGATTTTATGACCATGTTCGTGATCACCGAGTCCTTGTATTTCACCTGCGCCTTGGGACGTGCTTCGAGGCGGAGCTTTCCGTGATCCAGCCAGATGGAACCGGCCGTTCGGGGAGCTTTTCCCTTCGGAAACACGACCGCGTTGGAGGAATCGTCGCCGAATTTGTTTTCGCCTTCCTTCAGCCAGAATAATCCGCAAAGTGTCAGCCAGCCGTCCTCGTTCGCAATACGAACCCGGCGCTGTTGCTGCCATTGTTCGACCTCCTGACGATAGACGTTGACGTCGAACTTCTGCGGCGGCTTGCCGCAGCTTGCGAGAACAAACATTCCTATTACGAGAAGTATCATTGAGCCGGCTCGCGTCTTCACAATTTTCATTTTCTCCGTCGTTCGTCTTTGAGTGTACGCTTACTGTAACGACTAAAGTATGTATTCCGAAATCAAAAGTCAATTGCACGACCGCTGTTTGTTGTGATGTCCTGATTTCATGACTTGTCTCGCGATCACGAACCCCCGTCCGCCCACGAGGGACTAAATCAAAAAGAGATAAAACGCAAAGACCGCAGAGAAAAGATTCGCAAAGGTCGCAAAGGGTATGGTCCGTGCCAAAACGTTTTGCGGTCTTTGCGTATCCTTTGCGTCCTCTGCGGTAAGTCTTTTAACCACGACAGCTCTCGATATTGGGACAGTACTGCTGTTTGTGAAATCATGGACAAATTTATATATTCATAAAACCTCCAAGCGAATGCCAAAGCGTACAGACCTCCGTTCCATTCTTATTGTTGGTGCAGGGCCGATCGTCATCGGCCAGGCCTGTGAATTTGATTACTCCGGAACACAAGCCTGCAAGGTACTTCGTGAAGAAGGTTACCGCATCATTCTCGTCAACAGCAATCCCGCCACCATCATGACCGATCCCGAATTCGCGGACCGGACCTACATCGAGCCGATCACCCCATATTTTGTCGAAAAAATCATCGAACGCGAGAAACCGGACGCACTATTACCTACGATGGGAGGACAAACGGCGCTCAACACGGCCGTAGCGCTCGCCGAAAGCGGGGCGCTCGCAAAGCACGGCGTGGAACTCATCGGCGCGAAGCTCGAAGCGATCAAGAAAGCCGAGGACCGGGAGCTTTTCAAGAAAACAATGACCGAAGCTGGCCTCGAAACGCCAAACGGGCGTTTCGTCCGCTCCGTCGACGAGGCGATGCGCATCGCAGAGGAGATCGGTTTCCCTATCATCATCCGCCCCTCCTTCACACTCGGTGGCTCTGGCGGCGGTATCGCCTATAATATCGAAGAATTTGAAACCAAGATCGAGCACGCGTTGACTGCCAGCCCGATCCACGAAACTCTCATCGAAGAATCGGTCATCGGCTGGAAAGAGTACGAGCTAGAGGTTATGCGCGACCTCAAAGACAACGTCGTCATCATTTGTTCCATCGAGAATTTCGATCCCATGGGCGTTCACACGGGCGACTCCATCACCGTTGCGCCCGCACAAACGCTGACGGACAAAGAATACCAGCGGATGCGGGACGCGGCGAAGACTATCATTCGCGCCATCGGCGTTGAAACGGGCGGCTCGAACATTCAATTTGCCGTTCACCCTGAAACCGGCCGCATGATCGTCATCGAAATGAATCCACGCGTCTCGCGTTCATCGGCGCTGGCGTCGAAAGCAACGGGATTTCCGATCGCAAAAATCGCGGCAAAACTGGCCGTCGGTTACACGCTCGACGAAATCCCAAACGACATCACGAAGAAGACGCCCGCTTCCTTCGAGCCGACCATCGACTATTGCGTAGTGAAGATTCCCCGCTGGGATTTTGAGAAATTCAAGGGCGTCGACGATACGCTCGGCGTCCAAATGAAGTCCGTCGGGGAGGCGATGGCCTTCGGAAGAACGTTCAAAGAAGCCCTGCAAAAGGCGCTGCGGTCGCTAGAAATCGGGCGATACGGGCTGGGCGCGGACGGCAAGGACGAGGTCGTTGTGGAAGATCTGACAGAAGCCGAACGCAGGGAGTGGAAGGACAAAATCTCCAGAAAATTACGCACGCCAAAGGCAGACAACATTTTTTTCCTCCGCCACGCGTTGAAGCTCGGGTTGAGCGTCGATGAGTTATACGAAATCACGAAAATCGACCGATGGTTCCTGCACAACATCCGGCAGATTGTTGCTGTTGAGAAGGAAATCTCGTCGACAGCTTTCTCCGACGCCGAACACGACATCCTTTTCAAGGCAAAACAATATGGTTTTTCCGACCGGCAGCTCGCGCATCTCTGGAAAACCAACGAGCTGGAAGTGAGAAAACTCCGGCACCGGCACGGAGTCAAACCCGTGTTCAAGACGGTCGACACCTGTGCTGCGGAATTCGAGGCGCACACTCCGTATCACTACTCAACCTATGAAGCAGAGAACGAGATCAGGGTAAGCGCGAGAAAGAAAGTCGTCATACTCGGTGGAGGGCCAAACCGTATCGGCCAGGGAATAGAATTCGATTACTGCTGCGTGCACGGCGTCTTCGCGCTGAAGGAAGACGGGTACGAGACCATCATGATCAACTGCAACCCGGAAACCGTGTCGACGGACTATGACCAGACCGACAAACTCTACTTCGAGCCGCTGACACTCGAAAACGTTCTGGATATTTACGAGGCGGAACAACCGGAGGGCATCATCGTGAGCTTCGGCGGCCAGACGCCCCTGAAGCTTTCCAAGTCCCTTGAAGCGAATGGCGTGAGAATCCTCGGCACTTCTTCGGAAGGGATCGACATTGCCGAAGACCGCAGGCGCTTCGGCGAGTTGATCGAGCGGCTTCAAATCCCCCACCCGAACGACGGCTCTGCAACCACGGTGGCCGAGGCGAAAACGGTCGCGAAAAGAATCGGATATCCTGTGCTCGTCCGCCCTTCGTACGTCCTCGGCGGACGCGGAATGGAAATCGTCTACAAACCCGAAACTCTTGAAGAGTACATGAAGGCGGCGGCGGACGTCTCCCCCGAGCATCCGATTCTTATCGATAAATTCCTGGAGGACGCGAAGGAATTCGACGTCGACGCGGTCTCCGACGGAAAAGACGTTTTGATCGGCGGAGTTCTCCAGCATATCGAAGAAGCGGGAATTCACTCCGGCGACAGCGCGTGCGTTCTCATGCCGTACGCCGAGAGCGTCCAGGTCATCGAACAACTCAAGGATTTCACGCACAAGCTTGCGCTCGCATTGAACGTTCGCGGACTCATCAACGTGCAGTGCGCGGAGAAGGACGGCATCGTGTATGTCCTGGAAGTGAACCCGCGGGCTTCCCGGACGGTTCCTTTCATCAGCAAAGCCATGGGCCTGCCTCTCGCGAAGATTGCCGCGAAAGTCATGGCCGGACGGACGCTCAAAGAGCTGGGAGTACCATTGAACAGCACCCCGAAATACATCGCGGTCAAGGAACCCGTTTTCCCGTTCGGGAAGTTTCCCAAAGCGAAAGTGTTTCTCGGACCGGAGATGCGGTCCACCGGAGAGGTCATGGCAATCGCGGAAACGTTCGGCGAAGCAATTTCAAAGGCCTTTTTCGGCGCTGGCGAAAAACTTCCGACGGCCGGAGGGGTGTTCATCAGCGTCAACAACAATGACAAGAACTACAAGACCGTCGAGATGGCAAAAGGATTTCGAAGACTCGGCTTTCGAGTCTTTGCGACATCAGGAACTGCTGCTTTTCTGAGCAAGCACGGCGTTGAGAACGCCGGCGTTATGAAAATGAACGAGGGCCGACCCAACGTTGTCGATTTTGTGAAAAATGGGGATATTCACATCGTCGTGAACACACCGCTCGGTGAAACCTCCCGGTTCGACGAGCTTGCAATCGGCCGCGCGGCTCTCGAAGCAAAATTACCGATCATCACGACGATTTCCGCGGCCGCCGCAGTCGTCAAGGGCATAGAATGGCTGCTGACACGACAATCGGGCGTTAGAAGCCTTCAGGAGTACCACAACGAAGAGCGACCGGCGGCGTGACTGCCGCTGTCAAGCACATGACGGCAAGAACGAAAATCATCCGGAAAGGCAACACGACCGGACCGCGTTCCGGGAAACAACCGCCCCCTAACGGACAATCCCCCATCATCATCCGGGGTGCGCGAGTCAATAATCTCAAGAATATTTCTCTTGAGCTGCCGCGCAACAAGCTAACTGTTTTTACGGGCGTGAGCGGCTCGGGGAAATCAAGCCTTGTGTTCGATACGATTTACGCGGAGGGGCAACGACGGTTTGTCGAAAGCCTCTCGGCGTATGCACGCCAATTCCTCGAACGCATGGATAAACCCGATGTAGATTTCATCCAGGGCATCAGCCCCGCGATCGCGATCGAGCAAAAAACCCCGCCCCGCAATCCCCGGTCGACTGTCGGCACAAGCACGGAAATCTACGACTACCTCCGGTTGCTGTATGGCCGTGTCGGCAAAACATTTTGCCGTCAATGTGGAAAGATCGTTCAGCGCGATTCTGTCCAGACCGTTCTGGAAAAGCTGCGCCGCGAAAGCCCTGAGAGGAAGAGTCCGGCGGGGGAGCGGGAAGACGTCAAGTTGTACGTACTCTCCCCTATGCACGAGCACAGGGACTCAACCTTCCAGCAGGAACTTGACAATCTCAAGAAACAGGGTTTTTTCCGGGTACTGTACAGGAATGAATTGGTCGACCTGAACGAATCCACGCTTCCCGCGAAAACCAGGAAAAAAGACGTCCTCATCCTCGTTGACCGCCTCGTCTACCGCAGAGAATCGGACGTTCAACGACTCGCAGATTCGATCGAAACGGCTTTCAAAGCCGGTGACGGATACGCGATCATCAAACTCCTCGATCACGGCAAGGAATTGCGCTTTAACCAGCACTATGAGTGCGCAGAATGCGGAATCCGGTACGAAGAGCCCGACCCGCGGCTGTTCTCTTTCAACAACCCGTTCGGTGCGTGCCCGAAGTGCCAGGGGTTCGGGCGGTCCGTCGGCATCGACATGGATCTGGTAGTTCCGGACAAGGGAAAGACAATCCGTGAGGGCGCGATTCTGCCGTGGACATTTCCCCGATGGCGCGGATACCTGAGGGATCTGCTGGACAATGCAAGCGCCGCGGACGTGCGCATCGACGTTCCGTTCAATAAATTGTCTGCGAAAGAGCTTGCCACACTCTGGAGCGGAAACAAGAGTTTTGACGGAATTGAAAAGTTCTTCAAGTATATCGAACGGAAATCATACAAAGTGCATTACCGGGTCTTCCTGAGCCGGTTTCGGAGCTACACGACGTGCGATGTTTGTAACGGCGCACGCTTGCGGCCGGAAGCTTTGAATATCAAGGTCGGAGGGAAGACAATATCCGACGTTGTGCAGGCGACCATCGACGAAGATTATCAGTTCTTTCAAACTCTCGAGCTCTCGGCTTTCGAGCGCGGTATCGCCCGCCGCATCCTGGAAGAACTCCTGAAGCGACTCAAGTACCTTGTGGGCGTCGGCATTGGCTACCTGACGCTCGACCGGCTCTCCAACTCCCTTTCCGGGGGAGAGTCCCAGCGCATCAATCTTTCGACAGCTCTTGGTTCATCCCTCGTCGGCTCGCTCTATGTGCTCGACGAGCCGAGCATCGGGATGCATCCGCGCGACATTCAAAAGCTGATTGCGCTCATGAAATCGCTCCGCGACGTAGGGAATTCCGTTCTCGTTGTCGAGCACGATGCCGAAATCATCGCGGAGGCGGACGTGATCGTCGATATGGGACCGCGTGCGGGAGAGTTCGGCGGTGAAATAATTTTCCAGGGCACCATCGACCAGTTGCGGGCGAATCAGGATTCCATCACGGGGCGCTACCTTAACGGCACTCTGGCGATACCGGTGCCGGAAGAACGTAGAAAAGGGAGCGGCAGGAAGATCACGATCATGGGAGCCGCCGAACACAATTTGAAAAACATCAATGTCGAAATCCCTTTGAATACGTTCGTCTGTGTCACGGGTGTCAGCGGCTCCGGCAAAAGCACATTGATACACGACATTCTCTATCCGGGAATCAGAATGCAGAAACCGCAGGAGGATGCTCCATCCCGGAGGGAGTTCGACCATATCGGCGCGCATCGGGCGATCAAAGGAGCGGAATTCATCGACGAGGTCGAGCTGGTCGACCAGTCGCCGATTGGCAAGACACCGCGTTCCAATCCCAGCACCTACATCAAGGCCTTTGATGCGATCCGGGAATTGTTCGCAGACACACAGGCGGCAAAGATTCGTGGATTCAAACCGGGCTATTTCTCCTTCAACGTTCCGGGCGGGCGTTGTGACGCTTGTGAAGGCAGCGGCGTGCAAACTGTCGAAATGCAATTCCTTGCCGATATCGAACTGCGATGTGAAGTCTGCCAGGGCAAGCGGTTCAAGAAGGAGGTCCTGGCCATTCAATATCACGGCAAGAATGTCGACGATGTCCTCAGGATGACCGTGACGGGAGCAATCGAATTCTTCGGGCGGGAAGCTGCGGGGCGTAACATCGTGAGGAGACTTCAGGTGCTGGAACAGGTCGGCATGGGGTATATCCGGCTTGGGCAGTCCTCGACAACGCTCTCCGGCGGTGAGGCACAACGGGTGAAACTCGCATCGCATCTCGTGAATCAGGACCGGAGAAAACACACGTTATTCATTTTCGACGAGCCGACGACCGGCTTGCACTTCGACGATATCGCAAAGCTCCTGAGGTGCTTCGACGCGCTCATCGAGAGCGGGAATTCCATCCTGACGATAGAACATAACATGGAAGTGATCAAATGTGCAGACTGGGTCATCGACCTGGGACCGGAAGCGGGCAATCGAGGAGGTGAAGTTGTTGCTGTTGGAACGCCGGAAAGACTTGCTGAGTGCGAGAATTCTTATACGGGACAATTCCTCCGCAAATACTTAAAGTAAATCCGAAATCCGAATATCTAAATACTAAACAAGTCCTAAACGCTAATATCGAAATCCCAAATTCCGCTTCTCAGAATCCCGCATCCCAGCGGAATCCAGAAGCGGGACAAATTCGAAATTGAAAATCCGGAATTCGAAATCCTAATACCTACAACCTACCACCTAATTCCCGAACCTACCACTCTGTTCCAAAATTGAACGTGATGTAGAACCCGCCGAATTGCGTCTTGGTGACGTTCTGCAAACTTTCAACTCCGGGCGGATAAGGAACGTAGTAGTAGCGAATATTCATTCCAAACAAGCTCGAGCGTTCGGAACCTATGAACGCGCCAAAGCCGATATATCCTCCCGCGGTATAGCGGAAGGATCCGCGTCCTAAGGCGCTGAAGTAGTCCTCGTTATACGGAAACACGTAAATCATGGCCGGCCCAGCCGCAATGTTCACGTACGGTCGGAAGTTGTCAAGTATGTCATCTTTGAACAACCGCTTTTGCACGCCGACAAAGAGGGGCATGAGGAGAAACCGGTTGACCTTATTGGGAACGTACGTCTCTCCGGTATAGACATCGATCTCCTCGATCTCGTTATCGTCTTTGGCCTCGGAGATCGAGAAATCAACATAGCCGGCGAGGTCGTCCGCATATTCATGCCGGTAAAACGCTCCAAGACCGAATCCGTTTGTGGAAATGAGAAGGTCGGCTCCCCATGCGGTATACAATCGACCGCCGAGCTGCTGGGTGGGTTGGTGCGGCGTCAGACTCCCGAAGACCATCGTGCTGTCTTTTCCGGAATTTTGGCTCCGGGCGGTAACGGGCAGAAGTGAGAGGCCGCTCACGAGTGCAACGAGAACGAGAGTATGCAATCTACTGATCACTTTTTTCCTAACGCGCCACAATGAAATATAGTTCCGACCTACTTTAAAGTCAACAAGGGTCATGTCCTCCCCCGGTTTACAGGCCGCACCTGTCGAGGCCAGATCGCGGAGGACTTTCCCCAACTGTGTCATTCCACCCGAAAAATGCCGAATTTAAGGTAACGGGTCTCGGGCATTGAGGGCAAGACCGGGTGGTCGGGGGCAGCACCATGCCATTCCAGTTGGCTGATATTCCTGCCTGCGCCGGACGCACAGGAATTGACAATTTCCAGGAACGTGTCCGCATAAATGTGGTGCGAGCACGAAGCAGTTGCGAGTATTCCCCCCGGAGTCAGCAGCTGGCAAGCATCCGTATGGATTTCCTTGTAGCCCCGTTTTGCTTTTCTCACAGTTTTTTTACTCTTGGCGAACGAGGGCGGGTCGAGGACGATGGCATCGAACCGCTGCTGCTGCTTTAGTGCCTCCTCGAGATAATCGAACACATCGGCGACGACAAACTGCATGGAGTGGTCGACATGATTAATTGCCGCGTTCTTCTGTGCGCGCTGGATAGCCGACTCCGAAGAGTCCACTCCAATGATGCTCGAAGCCCCGCCCGCCGCAGCGTTGAGAGCGAAACCCCCGTCGTTGCAGAAACAGTCCAGGACTTTTGCTCCTTGCACGTACCGTCGAAGTGCGAAGCGATTTTCCCGCTGGTCAAGGAAGAACCCCGTTTTCTGTCCGTCCAACAAATCGATGATGTACTCGATATTGTTTTCGGAGATGGTCACGGGAGCGACGCTTCCGAACAGGATTCCCTTCTCCTGCGGAAGTCCTTCGTGTACCCGGGCCGGCGCTTCATTGCGCTCGACAATCCCTCTGGGATGAAGGAGCGAATCCAGCACTTCGCATATCATCGGCAGACGCTGATCCATGCCGTATGACAATGTCTGGACAGCACAATACTCGTTATACTTATCGACGATCAGGCCCGGCAAGAAGTCTCCTTCCCCGTGGACGAGGCGAAAGCTTTCCGAGGTCGGATAGATTTTTCTTCTCAGCGCGAGCGCGGCCTCCATCCTCTTTCGAAACAACTCCGGGCCAATTTCTTCTTCCTCCCGGCTGAGTAGGCGGACGGCAATAAGCGAATGCGGGTTGTAGAATCCGATGCCGAGAAGTTTTCCAGAATATGTTTCAAGAGCAACGACATCACCCGCGAGTGGCTCCCCTTCGACCTCCTGGACTTCATTGCTGAACGCCCAGAGATGTCCTGAAGCAATGCGCCTCTCTTCGTTCTTCTTGAGTCTGACGATTTTTTTCAACGTGAGCCCTGAGGACTTTAAAAAGCGCGACCCATCCCCTTTTTCGGGATGAGTCGCATTCTAAGCGGGAAACTACGCTACCGTCACTTCTTTGCAGAGGTACACATCTTGAATGGCGTTCAAGATCTTGACGCCTTCGTTCATCGGTCGCTGGAAGGCTTTTCTGCCGGATATCAATCCCATGCCGCCCGCACGTTTATTGATGACTGCCGTGCGCACGGCTTCGGCGAGGTCGGACGCTCCTTTTGACTCGCCGCCGGAATTGATCAATCCTGCTCTTCCCATGTAACCGTTTGCCACCTGATAGCGGCACAAATCGATCGGATGGTCGCTCGAGAGCTCGGTATACATCTTTTCGTTCATTTTCCCAAACTTCAACGCTTTGAAGCCGCCGTTGTTTTCCGGCAGTTTTTGCTTCACAATGTCGGCTTCGATCGTCACACCGAGGTGGTTCGCCTGCCCCGTCAGATCCGCCGCGACATGATAGTCCTTTTCAGGAGTCTTGAATGCCGGGTTGCGCAGATAGCACCACAGGATGGTTGCCATCCCCATCTCGTGCGCCTGCTTGAAAGCAACGGAAATTTCCTGGATCTGTCGTTTGGATTCAGGCGAGCCAAAGTAGATTGTCGCCCCGACCGCGACCGCGCCCATATCGAACGCCTGTTTGACCTGCGCGAAGATTATCTGGTCGTGTGTGTTCGGATAGGAAATAAACTCGTTGTGATTCAGCTTGAGAATGAACGGAATCCTGTACGAATACTTCCGTGCGACTGCGCCCAGCACACCCAGCGTTGACGCCACAGCGTTGCACCCGCCTTCAATCGCAAGTTTCACGATGTTTTCAGGGTCGAAGTAGAGAGGATTCGGAGCGAAGGACGCGCCCGCGGAGTGCTCGATGCCCTGGTCGACCGGGAGAATCGACAGATAGCCCGTGTGCGCCAGCCGGCCCTGGTGGATCATCCACCCCAGACTCTTGAGAACGGGTGCGGGTCTGTCGGACAAAGCGTAAACGCGGTCAATGTAATCCGGCCCGGGGAGATGAAGCGTTTCCTTCGGAATGCCTTTGCACTTGTACTCCAGCAGGTTCTTTGCATCGGCAGCGAGGAGTTTTTCAATTTCATTGATTGTCATGGTGTATTCCCTGTAGTGGATGGTAATGTTCTCTAACTGTAAGAAGCCATACAAATATACGAAAAAGAGGGGAAAACGGAAAATGGATAGAAAACCATGCGAAGGCCCGCCGACCTGCCCGTCCGCCGGAGCGGAGCGCAGGCGGGAGCGGAACCTTCGCAAGGTCTCTACGCCATGGCCTACTGTACGGGCTTACCGCTTACATCACATACGACAACATCGCCCAACTTCAAAGCTGCGACGCTTTCCTTGATTCTGGAAAGGTCTCCCACAACAACTGCCGCCATCGTCGAAGTGTCCAAGTACTTCTTTGCGACGCGATTAACCGCCTCCAGCGTCACTCCGTCGATATTCTGGAGATAATCCTGATAATAATTCTCCGGCAGTCCGTAGAGCACGATGTTCTGCAGGGAGTTCGCAATCTGTGCCGATGTTTCGAAGTTCAGGGCAAAGTTACCGACAAGTCCTTCCTTCACATACGCGAGTTCTTCGGCGGTCATTCCCTTCTCGCGCATTTGGTTGAGCTCATACAGAAATTCATGGAGACTGCTGTCGGTTTTCTCGGTGACGACGCCGGCGGAGGCCGTGAACGGTCCCACTCCCTTTTGAAAACTAAATGCCGACCGGGCGCCATACGTATAGCCGTGCCGCTCGCGCAAATTCAGATTTATGCGACTGGTAAATTGTCCCCCGAGCAACCGATTCATCACGATGACCGGGAAGTAATCGGGAGTGTTACGGGCGAGGGACGGATATCCGATGCGAATTTCCGACTGTGGTGCTCCCTGTTTATCCACCAGGTAGACGCGCATTTTGTCGACGGGCTTCGGTTCCGGGACAGAAAATGCCGGGACGACGCCCGACGTCCAGTTCCCGAGAGCGGTTTCCAATCGGGAAGTGACGTCTCCCAATTTCACATCGCCGACAACGATCAAGGTCGCATTGTTCGGACGGTAGTACGTCTGGTAGAATTTCACCAGGTCGTCCGTCGTCATCGCTTTGATCGATGCTTCCGTTCCTGTCGGGTTGTTCCCATACGGATGGTCCGGGCCGTAGAGTACATAGGAGAACACATTGTTGGCAATGCTCACCGGCTGGTCGTGCTGTTGAAGGAGCATGGTGATTCGCTGTCTCTGGATTCGGGCAAATTCCTTTTGGGGAAATGTCGGGTTTGTGAGAACATCGGTGAAGATGGCAAGTGCCTTGTCGAGATGCTTCGTGAGCGTGCTCATCGTGATGTGCGAGCCGTCCGTGCTTGAATTCACGCTGAATGATGCGCCAATTGCTTCAACATCGTCCGATATCTCCAGTGCAGTTCGACTTTTGGTCCCTTCGTCCATCATCGCCGCAGTCATCGACGCAAGGCCGGGCTGCGTGACGGGGTCGTGGTCGGAACCCGCCTGAATGACAAGATTAAGCGCGACGGTCGGGAGTTCGTGCCTCTCCACCAGCCAAACGTTCAGTCCATCTTTAAGCGTTGCTTTCTGAATTTCCGGCAGTGTCACCTTCGGGGCCGGCTTCCCTGCGGGGCGCTTCGTCCGGTCAAGTTCCTGTCCGTTGACGGCCGTGGTTGAAACTATCGTCATGAAAAATACTCCGAGCATGATGATTTCTCTTAAGGTTTTCATTATTCATTATTCTCCTTTCTTCGCCCCACGTTCAGACTTGCCGAGCGGTACAATGCTCAGCACCATCTTCGGTTGGGTAAGGTATTTCTTTGCCGCCGTAAGGACTTCCTGAGGCGTGATGCCCTTATACAATTCCATTTGTTTGTTGATGTTGTTCGGGTCGCCTGTGTACGAATAGTAGAACGCGAGCGACGTTGCCCTCCCCAGCATGGTCGATGCACTGTTGACGATGCGAGCTTCAGCCCCCGTCAAAGCTTTCTGAACTTCGTCTTCAGTGACTCCATTCTTGAGAACATCGTTGAGAATCGAATCGACCGACGTTTCCATCTCCGTCAAATTCCTCTCCGGTTTGGCGGTAACTTCGATCTGAAACAGTCCGGCAATCTCCGACCCATCCTGGTTTGCACGAACGGATTGAGAAATCTGCCTGTCGTAGACGAGAGATTTATAGAGGCGTGATGATTTCCCACTACTCAGGATCTGACCAAGTACTTCCATCACCGCGTCTTCCCTTGTGTATCCGGGGGCGCTGTGCCACGTCATATAAACGCGCGGGAGCTGGACTTTGTCCTCGAAGACCATTCTCTTTTCCTCGGGGAGCGAAACCGGCATTTTACCGGGTCGTTCGAAATCTTTACCGCGCGGAATCGGCCCAAAATATTTCTGGACCAACTGCTTTGCTTCTGATGGGCTAAAATCCCCGGTGAGCACAAGGCATGCATTGTTCGGAGCGTAGTAGGTCTTAAAAAAGTCTTTGACGTCATCGCGTGACGCGGCGCTCAGGTCTTCCATATAACCGATTACAGGCCAGCTGTACGGGTGGGTCGGGGGATACATTCCCTTCGCGATTTTCTCTTCCGCGGTTCCGTACGGCCGGTTATCGTAACTCTGACGCCGCTCGTTCTTCACGACATCCCTTTGATTGTCCAGCTTCCCCTGCGAAAGCGAATCAAGCAGGAATCCCATACGGTCGGATTCCAGATATAACCCAAGCTCGAGATGATTGCTCGGAACAACCTCAAAGTAGGTCGTGCCATCCTGGGTTGTAAAGCCGTTGATGTTGGCGCCGATCTCCTGGAGCAATTTGAAGTGCTCGCCGTCGGCAACGTGCCCCGAACCTTTGAACATCATATGTTCGAAAAGATGCGCGAACCCGGTGCGTTTAGGTTTTTCGTTCTTCGATCCCACGTGGTACATCACAACGACCGCCGTAATCGGCGCACTATGGTCTTCGTGGAGAATCACCGTCAAACCGTTTTGCAGTTTATACTGGTCGAACTTGATATTTACTTGTGCGAACGTCATTGCACTTAAAAAAATTATGATGAATACGATGCTGAAACACAATCTCATGAGAATTACTCCCTTCACGATATTTTTGGTCACAGGGATTAGAAGCGAAGCAATCTAACGATTTGTCGAATAATATCCAAAGCCAGGAATCTTCCCCCCAAGGAAAACTTGAACTAGTCACGGATTTTTCGTACAATGAACCTTCGATGAAGAGATTTCTACGCCCTTTACTCAGCCTCATCATTCTTTCATACCTGGGCTACATTACGTGGTTCCTCGCGACCGCCTACCAGATTCCATATCCAAGAACCCATTTCCCGGTGGTCGTCGTCGGGATTGACCTGGTCGACATCTGTATCCATGAGGCTGGACACCTGTTTTTCTCGCCGCTCGGGTACATGCCCCAACTCGTCGGCGGTGCGCTGATGCAGATCATGCTCCCCCTCATAACACTGCTCGTATTGCTCAACACCAGCAACAGAACCCTCGCTTTCACACTCTACTGGCTCGGCCATAACCTTGCAAATATCGCAGTGTACATCGCCGATGCGCCACACCTGAGGTTGCGCATGTATTCGTTCCACGGCTTGCACGATTGGTTCATGGTATTCACACAACTGCGTCTCCTCGGCTCTGCGGGAGACATCGCGAAGATTGTTCTGTACGTTGGCCTTGCCTCGTGCATCATCGGGATAGGTATCGGACTTTATTTTGTGATTCTGGATTTCAGCGGACTCTGGAGGCCAGAGTCATACTTACCGAAGGGCAACCAATAATTCATTAGCAGGCTCTTTGGGCCGCACAACCAGAGAATCACCCCCCGTTAATCAGTCGACCGCCTAGTTTCCAGAAGGGTCCGTTTTCAACCCGGCACCACGCTGATTCGTTGAGGACCCGGGCTAATCGCTAAGGCCGAAAAACTGAATGCCACGCAGTGTTATGCGCCGTCCTTATCGACTTGTGAACCTCAATTCTTCCTGACCCTCATGCCTAGGGACTCGGGGGACAATCCGGAATTTGACTTTCATCCTCCGGTATCCTAACTTTAGAGTTAGGATTAGAAATCTGATAAACTAACATTAGCTGGAGGTGGGTTATGTTGAGATTATCTTGTTTCCTGCTGAAGTGTGGTGTCGCAACGTCCATCCTTCTTGCTGTTTCCTGGACCTCTCAGGCGCAACAAAGCTTCGACATCCAGGCTTATCAATCGTTCGTCACTTCTCACGCAAATCTCTCGGCAAGCGGACTCCTTGACCTGTATCCCGCGGGTCGATTCAAATCGAACGTCAATATCGACCCTGATAGTGCTGCCTACTTTGACAGCATACGGGCACATTACAATCTGACGGATGAAGAGCTTGGACTTATCAGGAAGAACGGTTTTGTAGTCTCCGAGCGATCATCACGAAGATCATTCGGTGCGGCACTCCTGGAAATCTACAACCACGATTTGCCGGTGTTTGTCTCCACGGACGCGATCCTTCATGCCGTCCACATGTCGTACGATGCAATCCTCAAAGATGCCGAGACCGGGATCCTTATACCGGGGCTTCGTCAACTTCTCGCGGACATGCATCAAACGGTCCCTTCGCTCATAACCCGGTATGACACTGCCGCGGGCATGCAGAACTCACTCGATGACCTCGACCTTTACTTGACAACAGCCCGGGTACTGCTGGGAGATAGCGTCCCCCCCTATCGTGACAGTAATAGCACCCGCCTTAACGAAATCCTCGCCCTCATCCGCGCACAACAGGATTCAAGTTATGCGCTCTTCAGTGATACATTTGAGGCGCTGGATTTCAGTCAATTTACCCCCCGGGGACATTACACTGAGAGCCAAGAACTCACACGATACTTTCAATCGATGATCTGGCTCGGGCGTACAGAGCTGCAGGTATTGCCCGCCGAGGGAGTTATCAATGCACTTCCGCTTCGAGATGTGAAGCGCCAAACTGTGGATGCTTTTCTTGTGCTCGAGGCTTTGGAGGCAGCGAACGATTTGCCGCTTCAGGACAGTCTCGACTCGATCATCAGGTTTTTTGTCGGAGAGAGTGACAACATCACGATCCCGAACCTGAAGTTCCTCAGAGATGAAGTCGGGTTTCACCTGGCAGATGAACTGCTCAACGATTCGACATTGGCGGTTCTCAGATCAACTCTCAAGCAAGAGTCGTTCGCCATTCAGCGCATAAATTCACAGATACTTATATGCGACCCTATGGACCCGGATCAGGCGAAGCCCCCCGCGTCATTTCTCCTCTTTGGTCAACGCTTTGTGATCGATTCCTATGTGACCGGCAGCGTCGTCTATGACAAGATCATCTATAACGGAGATAAGATATGGCGACAACTCCCATCAAGTCTGGACGTGCTCTTTGCACTAGGGAATGGCGCTGCAGCGCAGCTTCTTCAGGATGAATTGAATCAATATCATTACGGCTCAAACCTCGCCGCCCTCCGGTATCTGGTCGATTCGTACGACAGCACATTCTGGTACAGTACACTCTACAACGCGTGGTTGAACTCGATTCGCACGCTCAGCCCGCCGCAGGACCGGTCAGGTTTTCCTGCATTCATGCAGACTGCCGCGTGGTGGCAGGAAAAGATGAATACCCAGCTTGCATCTTGGGCGCAGTTGCGCCATGACAATCTTCTGTATGCCAAACAATCCTATACGGGGGGCACCGTTTGTTCCTACCCAAAGAGCTTTGTGGAACCGTTTCCGAAGTTCTTTGAAGCCTTGAAGCAATTTGCCATCCGTGCTGAAGAGAAACTTCTGGCGTTGGATTTCTCCCAAGGATATATCCGTCCACATTTGCAGTCGTATTTTAGCGGCATGAAATCCTGTATGGATACGCTTCAATCAATCTCCCAAAAGGAGGTCGACCAAATCGCATGTACTCCGGCCGAGACACAATTCTTGCGGAAGATGTTCTATACACTGCCATATTGCGGGCCTGGTTATGATGGCTGGTATCCGCAGTTGTTCTACAACAATATAAGGGACTGTGACAGCGCCAATTTCGTCGTGGCCGATGTTCATACCGCTCCAACGGATGAGTTCGGAAACATCGTCGGGAAGGTTATGCACTGCGGTACCGGACCAATCAATCTTGCAATCCTGGTCGCCGAACTATCCGGCGGTGTGCCTACTGCGTTCATTGGACCCGTCATGAGTTACTATGAGCATGTGACGCTTAATTTCAAACGCCTCACGGATGAAGAATGGAAGCTGATGTACAATGTTGCTCCATCATTCCGTCCCCCATGGGTGAATCTCTATCTTGCCGACAGTGCCGGCGCGCAGCGTCCGGAAGGTCCGATGCTCCTCACGGGAGTGGATGTTCGCCGACCGGGGCCGCCTCTCCCGGCTTCACTTATGCTGCGGCAGAATTTTCCCAACCCCTTCAATCCGAGTACGGTCATAGGCTTCACCGTTCCACACTCGGCTTTGCAGACCGTCGACCTGGTCATCTATGATGTTCTCGGCAGGCCCGTCCGTCGACTAGTTCACGAAGTCCTTTCGGCGGGCAATTATCTTGCTAAATGGGACGGAAAGACGGAACTCGGAATGGAGGCGGCCGCCGGCGTTTATATTGACAGACTCACAATCGGGAATCTGACAGAATCGAAGGAAATGATGCTCATCAAATAAGCCGATTCAGCGAACATTTCTCCTCCGCCCTGTATTCTCAAGAGTGGCAAATCCTCTCCGATCATGATTTGCCACTCTCCTTTTTTTTCCGTACAATCCCACCGTCATCTAATCATCAGAAGGAATCAGCATGAAGAAGATTCTTTTTTCAATTCTTATCCTTTTCGCCTTTGCGCCCGGATTCGCTCAGCCGATCCTCTTTCACCAACCCCTGAGCCCCCGCATTGCAAATTATGACATCGACGTGAAGCTGGACGCCAAGAACCGACAGCTCCACGGGCATGAAGTTCTAAAGTGGTTCAACAAGTCGGCGGACGTCATCCACGAGCTCCAATTTCATCTTTATATGAATGCTTTCCGGAATAACAGGTCGACGTTCATGCGGGAATCCGGCGGCTCCCTTCGCGGGATGAAAATGGACGCGGGCGGTTGGGGTTACATTCGTGTGAACAAGATCGAGTTTTCGGCCGGACAGGATGTTTCCAATCAAATGCAGTTCATCCATCCCGATGACGACAACGCGGAAGATAAAACCGTCTTCCGAATTCCAACCCCGAAACCGATTGCCCCGCGCGAGTCGCTCATGGTTACCATAGACTTCGAAGAACAACTCCCCCAGCCGCCGTTCGCCCGGACGGGAGCGAAGGAAGAGTATTTCTTCGTGGGACAGTGGTTTCCAAAAGTCGGGGTCTACATCGACGGCAAGTGGAATTGCCACCAGTTCCATGCCCTCTCGGAATTCTTTGCCGACTTCGGCGTCTATAATGTGCATATGACCGTCCCGGAGAAAAACATTGTTGGAGCCACCGGGCTCGAAGCAGAGGTCAAGAACAATGGTGATGGGACGGCGACGCATTTCTATCATGCTGAAGATGTCCACGATTTCGCCTGGACCACGAGCCCGGAATTTGTCGAGTTCACCGGTAAGGCAGCCGATGTCAATATCCGCGTACTCATGCAGCCGGACCACGCGTATCAGGGCCCACGCCACGTGGAAGCCGCCAAAACTGCCGTTCAGCACTTTCACGATTGGTATGGTCTGTATCCTTTCCCGAATCTCACGGTCGTTGATCCGCGCCGCGGTGCGGGGGGTTCCGGCGGCATGGAATACCCGACGCTCATAACGGCCGGAACCGCCTATGGAATACCCGAAAACGTACGTGCGGTCGAAATGGTCATCATTCATGAATTCGGGCACAACTACTGGTACCATCTTCTCGCATCAAACGAGTTCGAAGAGAGCTGGATGGACGAAGGGATCAACACGTACACCGAAGCGCAAATCATGAACGATGCTTACGGGCCGACGGGCGATATCCTCAATTGTTTTGGCATTGAACTCAACGACCTTCAGTTTCAGCGTGGGGAGTATCTCTTCGGACCGGATCTCGACCCCACCGTTCGCCGGGCGTGGGAGTATTACTCCACGGCAAGCTACGGAATCAACTCCTATATGAAACCGGGAGTGCTTCTGACCACGCTTCAGAACTATCTCGGCAAAGAAACGATGCTGAGAATCATGCGCGCGTACGTCGAGCGATGGCGGTTTAAACATCCCCACACCAAGGATTTTATCGATGTGGCGAACGACGTCTCTGGACAGGACTTGAGTTGGTTTTTTAACCAGGCACTGTTCTCAAATGCCAAACTCGATTATTGTGTCGACAAAGTAACTTCGGAGAAGGCTTCGAACGGCAGGGGCTTCGATTTTTCGCTCGGGATCGGCGACAGTATCAAAGGCAAAGAAAGCAAGGATGAAGATACGACGAAAATGTATCTAAGTGAGGTTGACATACGCCGCCTCGGGACATTCACCTTCCCCGTGGAGGTTGAGGTGGTCTTCGAGAATGGCGAAAAGGTTAGGGAACGATGGGATGGTCAGGAGCTGTGGAAAAAATACAAATACACAAAACCAAGCCGGCTCCTCTCCGCAACCGTCGACCCGGACCACAAGATTGTTCTTGACGTCAACTACACGAACAACAGCAAGACCATGGAAAACCAGGCTCTCGGGGTGAATAAACAGGCGGCGCGCTTTCTGTTCTGGATACAGTTCCTGCTCGATCAACCCGACGTTCTGAACTTCTTATCGATTCTCGGTAACATCTAACATTACAACGAGGAAGAGGGATTATGATATTGTCATGTTTGAAATCTGGAATTCGCCGGATGTGGGAGAACAAACGCATGGTCGTCACGTTCTATGCCGTCAATCTCCTCATTGGCCTGCTTGTCACGCTGCCATTCCGGAATGTCCTCGGCAGTTTTGTGGGGCATAGCCTCACCGGTGAGAAATTGGCGGGCCGGTTCGACATGGATTTTCTGTTTGATTTTCTGACCAACAACAAAGGCGCAGTCGATGCGATCACCGGGTTGATATTCGTTGCGGCCGCACTCTATGGATTGGCAGGATTGTTCCTGTCAGGTGGAGCTTTCACGGTGATCGCCGGCGAGGGGGGATATTCAGCATCGGTCTTCTGGGGAAGCGCAGCGAGGCACTTCGGCAGATTCTTCAGACTTTTCCTCTGGAGTGTGCCGGTGTTTGCGATATTTTACTGCGTACAATTCATAGAGACAGGTATCGTACGACTCGTCTTTGGCGGAGATCCATACCAGAACGTTTTGTACTGGGGCGGTTGGGTTAGGCTCGGACTTGCGTACATCGGGATTCTTTTCTACACGATGGCTTTCGATTACGCAAGGATCTACCTCGTGTTGCACGACGAGCGACGAACGCGGTTCGCCATGTGGCAGGGGACCAAATTCTCCTTCACGCACCCGTTCAAAACGTTCGGGCTGGCATTGACAGTGTTCGTCACCGGGGCTATCGTCCTCGTCATTTATAATCCGATCGCAGACCTCCTGATCGCTCCTCATGCGCTCGTCGTCATATTACTCATCATCGTCCAGCAATTGTACATGGTATTCAGGATGGGATTGAAGCTGACACTCTATGCGAGCCAGGTGGATTTGTATAATCGATTGAAACCAATGCTCTCGAATTTTGGAACTCCGGATGAGACTCCGCCCGCGGCTGAAGCTACACTGCAATAGAATGAAACGACCGGCATTCCACCGGCTGCTAGTTTTGCGGCTGGTAACCCTCACCCCAAGCCATAGAATGGCCCTGTCCCCTCTCCCATTGGGAGAGGGGTTCGGGGTGAGGGTTACGAATAATTGAATCACTTTACGATTGTCGATGGGCGTTTTCATTTTCCATGAACAAGCACTATCCTCATCACATCATCGACGTTGCGCGACAGTTACGGAGACGACCAACGGTGTCCGAATCAAAATTGTGGGAGCGACTCAGGAATCGCAACCTCAATCAATTGAAATTTGTGAGGCAATATCCCATCGGTAGGTATGTCGCAGACTTTTACTGTCATGAAATGAACCTGATAATCGAACTTGAAGGAAGCATTCATGACTGTCCCGATCAAAGGAAATACGACGAAGGAAGGTTTGAAGAGCTATCGGGGCATGGGTTCAAGGTTTTGCGAATACGGAATGAAGATGTGTTGAATGATATCGAATCAGTACTCCAGAGGATCTTAGAAGTGATCGCGCAGGAAGACCCTCACCCCAAGCCATGGAATGGCCCGGTCCCCTCTCTACTTGGGAGAGGGGTTCGGGGTGAGGCTAACGGTGATTTGAAACGACCCTAGTATTTTCATCAACTTATGACAGTTTAATCGCTTATCGTCAGGAGCCATCGATGAAAAAAACCATTGCTTCAGTTCTGAGTTCGATTTGTTTCTCCTTGCTATGCTTCTCCCAGCCCCACCATGACCTCCTCGACCCAAAGGTCCGGGACCTTCTGCATGAAGCGTTGAGCGGCGAACTGGCAAAAGAACATGTCATCCAAATCACGCGTTATCATCGCATCCAGGGGTCGCGGGGTTACCGCGACGCTGCTCACTACGTCCTGGGAAAACTGAGGGAGTACGGCTTCTCAGAGAAGGACGCGTATATCGAATCCTTCAAGTCCGATGGGAAGGCGACATACCAGACCTGGCAATCGCCTTCCGGGTGGGACATCACGGCTGCAGAGCTGAGAATGGTTGAACCGTACGATGAGCGTATCGTCGGCTACCCGGAGATCGCCATGAGCGTCATCACGTATTCGAATGCCGGTGACGCCACAGGGGAACTCGTCTGGGTTGGACGCGGAGAAAGCGATGATGATTACATCGGTAAGGATGTCAAAGGGAAATTCGTCCTCGCAACCGGCTACGGCGGTAACGTTCATCGCCTCGCCGTTCTGAAGTATGGCGCAAAAGCCGTTGTCTGCTACCTCGACGATGACCGCGCGAAGTTCTACCCCGACATGCTGCAGTACACCGGCATGTGGCCCCGGACGGAAGAACTGGGCCGCGTGACATTTGGCTTCAACCTTACGAACCGGCAGGGAGAAAAGCTCAAGAGCCTGCTCCTCTCCGGGAAGAAAGTTGTCCTGCACGGTTGGGTAAAAGGAATCGGACTCGAACCCTATTTCATGGATATCGTGGTTGCGCACATCCGGGGTACAGACAATGCGGACGAAGAACTCGTCTTCAGCGCTCATCTCGACCACCCCAAAGAATCTGCCAACGATAACGCGAGCGGATCGGGTGCCATCCTGGACATTGCACGTACGCTGAAACAACTGATCGATGATGGAAGATTGATGAAGCCGAAGCGCACATTCACGTTTCTATGGGTTCCGGAATGGAACGGAACGATGGCCTACCTCGATGCACACCCCGAACTCAAGGGGCCTGGACTCGGAGGAAAATTTTTGGCCAACCTGAATATGGACATGGTCGGCGAGAATCTCGAATTGCTTCATTCACGGCTCTATATCACGCGAACCCCGGCCTCCATCCCGTCGTGCATCAATGACGTCGTCGAAAACATGGCGGAAATGGTAGACAACATGAGCATTACAACTCCACGCGGGAGTCATTCCGAGATGAATTACAGGATCACTCCGTACGGCGGCGGCAGCGACCACATGATGTTCATCGACCGCAAGATCCCGGGAATGATGTTCGGCCATGGCGACTACACACACCACTCCTCCGAAGACACACCGGACAAGGTCGATCCAGTCGAGTTGGAGCGATGCGAGATCATCTCCACGGGAGCAATGTGGTATCTCGCCAATCTGAGCGATCGTGAGGCGATTGACCTCGCCTACGTCGTGCATCGCCGGGCATCGGACGAGCTGTCACAAGCCGCTCGCACAGCGCAGCAGGGCACTAAGAACAATGTCGAAGAACCTTTTGTGATCCTCTCCGAAGCCAGAGAGAGATCGGTCGCAGCGCTGGAATCAATCAAATTTTTTATGTCATCAGACGAAGTCGCAACACGGATTGACGCTTTGGCCAGGCAAATCAGACAACAGCACGAAGATCTTCTCAAGACCATAACGACACCGGACGGAAGGCCGCTCGTTAACGTCAAATTCAAGCCAGGAAAGACCGACACGAGAATCCCCATGCGTCTCACGCGCGGTCCGCTTGATTTCGGATTGCCCGAAAGCAAGTTGGATTCGACCGGCGCCGCATGGTACCATTCGAAGGGATTTACCCTCAACGGTGACGAGCGTTTCGAGCTTGTGAACTTCATCGATGGCAAACGGACGGTGGCAGCAATTCGGGATGCGCTCAGCGCAGAATTCCAGCCGATAGAACCGGTCGTTATCGCTCATTATATTGAAGACCTCGTCAAGGTTGGCGTGGTGAAATGGAAATAACCCGCTCCACCGCTGATTGTGGAGCGCAGGGCTTGAAGTAATCAGTTATTTTTTGTACTATTGAGCGTAATTATTAAGCCAGAAACAACAACCAAAAGGAGATGCTATGGAACCACTTGTGATGGAACCTGTACCAGCTGCAAATCAGTACGTTCTGCCTGCAGGGTTTTGGAAACGATTTCTTGCCTACATCATTGACGGCGTCATTCTCTGGATCGTAAGCGTCATCCTGTTCGTTCCACTCCTGGGCTTGATCGGCCTGGGGGCGCTCGGCAGTTACGACCTCCAGGATTTGAATTCTTCCATGGGACTTGTCATCGCCCTCATCAGCGGATATCTGGTGACCATCCTGGCGATTATCATCGCCGGATGGCTGTATTATGCCCTGATGGAATCGTCGAGCAAAGGCGCGACGCTCGGCAAGATGGCACTGGGCCTCAGAGTGACCGACATGTTTGGCAACAGGATTTCTTTCGCCAGAGCGTCGGGGCGTTATTTTGGGAAAATCCTGTCGGGCCTGATCTTCTATATCGGATTCATCATGGCGGGCTTCACACAGCAAAAGCAAGCGCTGCACGATATTCTCGCCGGATGCCTGGTCGTGAGTAAGTAACCCACCGGCAAAGTCCCGGATAGGCTTCCCCGGTTCTCCGGCGAACGCTGGAGACCCAGTGTCGTTTCCTGTCCCTTTGGCATTTCCTCCATTTGTTGATATATTACATTCCGCAGGGCGGACCGTGATCCGCCCTCTGATTATTTATGATAAAGCAATCGCGTTGAAAAAATTTACCATCAAAAAGCCGCCCGACCAGCTCCACGTCGTTCACCCGCAGCGATTTCTGATTGATTACAAGAACGAATTGAACGGCTCACAGTACGAAGCTGTGACTTCCGTGAATGGGCCGCACCTTATTATCGCGGGGGCCGGGACCGGAAAAACGCGGACCATCGTTTACCGCGTCGCGTACCTCGTCGAGCTTGGGGTCAAACCGGAACACATCCTCCTGCTCACCTTCACACGTAAGGCCGCCCAGGAAATGCTACGGCGCGCGGCGATCCTGCTCGATTACCGCTGCGAAAAAGTCTCTGGAGGGACGTTTCATTCCTTCGCAAACTCCATGCTTCGCAAACATGCACCATTAATCGGCTACGACCGGAGTTTCACAATTCTCGACCAGGGTGATGCCGAAGACGTCGTGAACCTCATCCGCACCCGGTTGAAGCTCGACACGAGAGAACGGCGCTTTCCAAGAAAAGAAACGCTCTACGATCTCTACAGCCGTTCGATCAATACAGTCACGCCCCTGGCAAAATTACTGGCCGAGGATTATCCCCATTATCTGGAAATTGAGGAAGATATCCGCAACGTGCATCTGTCCTACGTCGAGTACAAGAAAGCGCACAATTTGATGGATTATGACGATTTGCTCGTGAATTTCATGAGGCTGTTAGGCGAGCACGAACCGGTGCGGTCGGAAATTTCCAGCCGCTACAAGTATATTATGGTCGACGAATATCAGGATACCAACAGGATTCAGGCAGAGATCGTCAGACTGCTTGCGTACAAACATCAGAATGTGATGGTGGTCGGCGATGATTCACAGTCGATCTATTCCTTCCGGGGCGCGACGATCCGGAACATCCTGGAGTTTCCGGAGGAATTTCCCGACTGCAAAATGATCAAGCTGGAAGAGAATTACCGGAGCACACAGGCAATCCTGAATGTCGCCAACGAAATCCTGAAACATGCATTGGACTGAAACCTAAGCAAATCTTAAATCCTGCGCCAGAGGCGCATCCGCCTCAGGCGGAGAACATCTAAACTCTAAATTCCGCTTTTCAGAATCCCGCTCCCCAGCGGAATCCAGAAGCGGGACAATTCCTAAATCGGGACATCTGAAAAATTCAAAAAGGTCATCCTGAGTCCTTCGCTAACGCTCAGGATAAACTCCGCGAAGGATCTGACGATACATGGATGAGATTCTTCGGTCGCTTCGCTCCCTCACAATGACACATACTTCTTTTGTTGTGTGTAGCTGAGATGAGGATGACATTTGAGTTTGTTTAGGATTTCGGATGTTGTGCTTCGAATTTATCCATGATTTCGTGTTTCGAGTTTTTCTATGATTTGGTGCTTCAGATTTTGGACATCCAACAATGTTCTGCTTAACGTCAATGAATAAGTCGCCTATTTACTTCACTCTGGCCTTGCTTGCCTTGTTCTTGCTTGGCTGTCCGTCGACGAAAGAAACGAAGAAGGAAGAGGCGCCTCCTCCGCCTCCGGCGAAACCTGTGGCAGCGGATATCGTCATACAGGTCGGAAGTCTCGACCTCGCAAAACTTTCGAGGAAAATTGAAACAAGCGATATCGAACAGCTGACCACAGTCCTGAAGCGGTCCAAGGTCGATATCCTTACAATGCACGGAATCACGCGCTATCCGGGCTTGAAAGATCGCATTGATGTGGTGGACGAGCTCTCCCGACAGACCGGGATGCGGCAGGCATTCGGAGAAAACCTCATGCTAAACGGGCGCCAGACCGGCAACGCGGTCTTCAGTAGCTATCCGATTCAGTCGAGTGCGAATACCCCGTACAGCGGTATCCAGTCGATGAATTTCGAATCGGCCCTCCAAACAATCGTCGACTGCGGTGCCCGCAGCGTGGTCGTCGTAGCCACGCGCCTTCCCGACAAAGCGTCGGTCGATGACCAAACCACGTGCATAAACCTGTTGAATTCGTTTAACACACTCTACCTTGACGACCCTATCATAATCGCGGGGAATTTGCCCGGCTCCGGAGACGCAGAGAAAATCGCGCTCTTCGATGAAGCGAGAATGAAGGGACAATCACCTGCCATCTGGTTTTCCCGTGGCCAATCACTCAAGCTCACGCACGTGAAGACCGAAAACACGCAACTCGGCCCGCTCATCGTGGCGGAATTCGGAATATTTCGGAAGCCTCAGCCATAACAATGCGCCACAAATACACCAAGGTTCTTTATACGAACAAAAAGGAAGGCTCCCTTCCGCAACTCGTCATTGCCGAGAACGAGAACATTCAATCGAAGTTCGTCGTGCAGAAGGTGCTCGAGCTGCGGGAACAGGGCGTGCCGCTCGACGAGATTGCTGTTCTGTTCCGCTCGTCATTCCTTTCATTCGACCTGGAAATCGAATTGACGAAGGCAAATATCCCGTTCGTGAAGTTCGGGGGATTCAAATTCATCGAAACCGCGCACGTCAAAGACATGATTGCATACCTGCGGGTACTCGAAAATCCCCGTGACGTCGTGGCGTGGAACCGCATTCTGCTGCTCATCGATGGCGTGGGACCGCGAACCGCAGAAAGAGTGGTCGACGACATTCTTCACCACCGCTCGACAATTACTTCCTCCGGATTCTGGCAGGAATATCAAGCCTATCCGGAAAGCGTGAAAGAACTGTTTTCTCTACTGAAATCCATTGCACCCGAAAAGTATCCGCCCGCCGATAAAGTCGCACGCATCGTCACCTACTATCACCCCATGTTTAAGAACCGGTATGATGACTACGTGAAACGGAAGAAAGACCTTGAAATGTTTGAACAGATCGCGGCGCGCTACAGCGATATCGGCACGCTGCTCACCGACCTGGCGCTTGAGCCGCCGAATGAAAGCGTCGCGGAGGTGGAACCGGTGGGAAAGGACGATGAATATCTCACGCTGTCAACGATTCACAGCGCAAAAGGGCTCGAATGGAATAGCGTTTTCGTCATTTATGCACTCGACGGGAGGTTTCCGACTTCGCGTGCCGTCGGCAGTATCGAGGAAATGGAAGAAGAGCGCCGGTTGATGTATGTCGCGTGTACCCGCGCGAAAGAGAATCTCTTTATCACCTATCCGATCAATATCTACGACAGAGAGAGCGGAACGATCCTGTCAAAACCTTCACGGTTCCTGGAGGGAATGAATGAGAATCTTCTGGAACCATGGGTGATCGATGAGGAATGAATTACATTGTGGATTGGGGATTGCGGATTGAAAGAAAGCAGGATACTCCATGATAGAACTCAAAAAAAGTTCTGCATTTCTGACGTACAATCACTTTGTTGGAAGGGTGCTACTTGAATCGAAGTCTGTAATCGGGAACCCCTGGATTGTTAGGGAAGTCCAGCCCGGGTCTCGGATATTCCGATGACGAAACAAAACTTCCCGCCTTCAGGATAGTCTTATTGACAAGGGTAATTTCCACAACTGAGGGGAAATCGTTTACGGGGTCATAGCTTGCCCCATTGTTACCGTGAATATGCACGACACTGAAATATTGTGACAATACCTGCATGCAGTCATTGAATTCCGCAGTTCTCTTATCGAGGTCATGAAATTCGGCTGCAACGCACCTAATGCGGTTATGGCACCGGATAATGTCCTTCATTGTCCCGTACTCCGAACCCTCGATGTCCATCTTCAGGAAGACATTCAGCTTGATATTCTGCGCGGGGTTTGAATCGAGGATCTCTCCCAGGCTTATGTCCAGCTTATCGCTGTTCGGAGAAATTCTCCTTTTTAAATGAATGTTCGGTTTCTTGAAAAAGGAAAAGTATTCGAGATTGTTCCGCCATTTTTCAATGTATTTGCCCACTTTCCTGGGATTGCAAAGGAGGGCATTCATGAAAATCTTCCACGAATAGAGTAAAACTCTTCGCTGAAACCACAATCGTCCAACAGTGTGATCGACCCCAATTACTCTTGCCGCGGGATTCTTTGCGAGAAACTCCTTGTCGAACTCCCAGTTGTCAGAAAGACCAAGGGATATCAATAATTCGCAATCCGCAACTTGATCTTCCGGAACAACATAGCCGCCATCGCCTTTGGTCCCTAGTCGTATGAGGTTCGGGTACTCAATCGGCGCCAGCAGTGATTTGTTGAGCAAGCAATCGCTTGCTTCCCTCGCATCCGATATCAGACTATTTTCCTTTCTCAAACAATTCTACTGAAAATGGAAGTTGAAAGCAAACATCGATGCAGCTGATTGTACGACTCATTGGTTCACTCTTCCCGCTAGTATCACTCGGCGGTAGAGAATGCCGACCAACCATATGCCGTTCATGAGAAACACATTAAGCAGGAGGTACAGATAGAGCTCGTTGAAGAGCGAGCAGAGGGTGAGAAGTGCGAATTCGGTTCCGAATCCCAGCAATCCAGACAGCCTGAGAGCGAACCTATTCGAATACCACCCGGACAAGAAGTTATCGCTCAATACCTCTCTCCTGCACCATTTGTCGAGGCGGTACATCAGTCGATCCTGCCATCCATAAATGAAGAGAAAAATCTGCTGCAATCGGAACGCGACGCGGTCTCCCCGGCGGTCCTCGTCGGTGATATCCTCGACGATGCGGTTGAGCGTATACCGATCCTTCAGGTGGAGAAACGATACCTGATAGAACACATGGTAGGAAACCCGGAGTGTGATACCGAGTAGCGCCAGAAAGCCCAGAACGAGCGTTATCAACCCGGGGTGAGTCTGCCAAACGGCATAAGTAATTGCCGAAAACACAGCAAGGTCCACCGCGAAGTCGCCGATTGAATCGAGAAATCTTCCCCGGCGAGAATACATTTCCTTCGCCCGTGCCTGCACGCCGGAGTGCCCATCGGTCAAAGAATTTGTTCGTCGAGCAGGCGTTTCGGCACGCAGGCGTGCGAGCTGCCCGTCGGCGTCATCAAAAACATCTTTCGCTGTGACCAGGAGCCCCGCAACGGCAACCTCCCCCGGTGTGCCCGAGAGGTAGAACAAAGCCGCCGCCAACCCAAAGGCAACTGCGATCACCGTCACCTGATTCGGAGTGACCCGCGTCGGATACAGGAGCCACACAATGACTGCAGCCAAGGGCCGGAGGAGGTAGATATTGATGACCTCATCGGCGTAATACGAGTCAGACTTGAGCGATTGCTTAAGAAACGATATCGGATTCGGTCTCGGCATCTTCTTCTGGCCATCAGACGGCTGGCGCAAATCATTCCGGATTCAGAGCGGCCACCCGCCGATGAATTCGCCGCTGCAGGATGAATGTGAGAAGGAACCAGATGTTTCCGAGCGTGATGACGGCCCAAAGATACTCCTGCACCATTCCGAGAACTGCGCAGACGATGAGAACCGTTCTGTTCGTTGTCGGACCGAGAAAACTCCAGAGCCGGATCATCGTCCTGTTCTCTGTTCTATAGGTCTCCGGATCCACATTCACACTCTGTCGCTTCGTGCTGGCCTTGTTCTGAAGAGCAAGATACCGAACGTAGATATTCAGAAAAAACACTTTCAGACCATCGCGTCGCTCCTCCTTCATCCGAACGATTTCCCCATGAAATCGTTCGACCTCTCGGTCGAGAAAATTCCGTTCAGCGCGCACGGCAGACATGAACTCATTCTGGTAGTAATCGAAGAATACGGCATGGACGGCACTGCTCAATCCTGCGGCGATGACAAGCCACCACAGGTTGTGTCCATTGGCAGCCAGTCCGATGCCGATGCCCACAAAAATGGCAATACTCGTAATGTAATCGACCACACCATCAAGAACTCTGCCCATAAGCGTGCCGCTTTGCTGCAACCGGGCCAACTGACCATCGGAGCAATCGAGAATGTTCGCCGCTGCAAACCAGAACGCTCCCCACATCAAGGTATCGTGCGCTGCAATCGAAAAGTCCCACCCGGCGAGCAATCCGCAGAACAATGAGAGGACTGTTATGAGATTCGGCGTCACAGGAAGATGCCCGATGGTTTTGACAAACCCGAACGCGACCGGACGGTAGAAAACCAGGTCGAGTATCTCCTCTGCCTCGGGCATTTTCAAAGAGCTTTTGTATTCCTCAATGAGACCCATCGTCCATCATTTTCCGTACATAATCGACTATTATCCTGGCATCTTCTTCCGGATTTATCTTGTAGGGGTGTGTGAATTGCCCTGAAACCCTCGCGGTTAGCCTGGCAGCCGCTTCATGGATATCTTCGGGGAAACCCTTATCCTCCCTCAATCTCACAAGCCGGGTCATTGCATCCGTTCCCCAACCTTCTCCGGGAAACTTCGTCAGAAACCACTCTATCGCGTGCCCCACGGCGCGCCGGGCACAGACGCGTGCCCTGCCTTCGTTGCCGATCTTCAGCGCTTCATGGGCTGAAGCAAATTCACTCTCGATTTTTTCAAAATAGTACTCTTTCCCCGGCATGGGCATTCACAGGAACATTACACGAATGAAAGAAACATGATAGAGATGTGTTTCCATCGCCGCACAATTGAATGCACCAGTATTCAGAAGGGGAATTTCCGCTCGTACCATTCTTTCGTGACATCCATCCAGAAGAACAACCCCTTCCACTCTCCGAACTGCTCATAGAACTTCTCGATGACGCGGTCGGTCGTCCGTCTTCCATTCTTGTGGATCTCGAAGAATTGTTTCCGGCACCAGCTGTCGATGCCGAGATAGTCATACCGTCCCAGAAGTTTAAGAATATTTCCGGCAGCATAAGGACCGATTCCTTTCACGGATCGGACAAGATCGTACAACTCGTTTGTCGGCAAATCGCTGTGCCGCCATGCTTCCACATCGAACCCGTTCCGGGCTATCCGGCGGGATAGTTCGAGGAGGTACGGCGCGCGATAACCGGCGCGAATTTCCTTCCGTAGAAATTTCTCAGTACTCTCCGCAACTGTCTCGGGCCGTGGAAACGTGAAATTCCCGTCATCAACCTCGACCCCCATTTTCTTGCAGAGGTTCGCCACCATGATTTCCGTAAGCGCCCAGCTGCAGTTTGTCGTACAGATCATCTTGACGACGTCCTCAAAAACAGTCGGTGCGCGCAGTAGTCGCCCCGCCCCGATCTTAGGGACCCACCGGAAGGCAGGGTACGATCTTGCACTGCGATAGAACTCGGAATAGTCCTCGTCGAGCCGGAAACACGATCGCACCTGTGAAACGATTTCCCGTCGTTTGCCCGCGCCGAGCGCGCCCGCTCCATCAACGTCCACCGCCATTTTCGCCCTTGCCGGCTGGCTGATACGGATAACCGCTGCTTTGCCCACCGGCAATTCGATGACTCTTTGAAGTTGGGTGGACTCTTTCTCAACTTGAAACGGAGGCAATGAGCACCAGCCGTGGCTGTACACCGTCCGAAGAAAGTTGAAGCCGGCAGGAACGTCGATGAGGATTTTCATTCGAATGACTTCTCGTGGGATAATTTTGAGAGCAGCGCCCTGTTTGTGGGATATCGTTCCATGAGTTTCAGGAGGTTGAGCATTGCCTCTTTGGGCTTCATTCTGTTGAATGCCCGCCGGAGCATTTGATATTCCCGCGTATCATTTCCAAAAAGGAGTTCTTCGCGACGGGTCCCGGATTCGGGTATATTGATCGCAGGGAAAATTCTGTCGTTCGCCAGATCACGGTTGAGCACGAGCTCCATGTTGCCGGTCCCTTTGAACTCCTGAAAGATGAGTTCGTCCATCCGCGAATTCGTTTCTATGAGGGCCGTCGCGACGATGGTCAGCGAGCCCCCGCCTTCCAGCGTGCGGGCAGCACCGAAAATCTTTTTCGGGATTTCCAGTGCGCGGGAATCGACACCGCCGGACATCGTCCTGCCGCTACTGCGCTGGACTGCATTAAAGGCCCTCCCCATTTTCGTGAGCGAGTCCAGAAGGAGGACGACATCGTGCCCGACTTCGGCCTTTCGTTTCGCATATTCGAGAACGAGCTTCGCGAGGCGCACATGATTTTCGCGATCACTATCGCTCGAACTGGCAAAGACCTCTCCCCGAATCGTTCTTCGCATGTCGGTAACTTCTTCGGGCCGTTCATCGACGAGCAATACCATCAAATCGATCTCTGGATGATTTGTGCTCACGGCGTGAGCAAATTGTTGCATCAGCACCGTTTTCCCCGACCGCGGCGGGGCGACAATAAGCGCGCGTTGACCCTTGCCCAAGGGGCACAGCAATTCGACTACGCGCATCGAGACATCCGCGCGCGAAGTAGTAAGCTTGATGCGGTCGCGGGGGTCGATTGCAGTGCGGTGTGAAAACTCTTCAACTCCGATCCATTCGTTGGGTTTTTTCCCGTTCACATGCAGGATGTCAACGATTTCCTGTCCTCCGCGGCCACTCCGCTTGGTTGTCCCCTCAACAAAACATCCTTCACGCAGTTTGCAGTGACGGATGAAGTTCGTCGAAACACGAGGATCTGCATTATTCCTTTCAAGCTCGAGAGAAATCTGACGAAGATATCCATCATGGTGACCTTCAAGTTCCAACAAACCTTTGTATGTCGTACTGCTCATAACGTTCTGCTCATTTTTTGATAACGCGCAATTCATGAAACAATTGCCCCGCTCCTTGACGGTCGGCGGAGATTGCACAAAACTTTGACAGATCGAGTAACCACGGAATAGTCCCCCTCGTTCCCCCTTTTGCAGAGGGGGATGAAGGGAATTTGATAGATGATGCATTGTGCCCATACAAACTTACGGAGTTTCCACGATGTGAATTGTTTGTAAAAGACCCAGCCGAAGTGGGCGGTCTCGCCTTCAAGATAGAAAACAGGAACCCGTTCACCCGGTTCCATGTTCAACTGTTCCACGTTGGTTGGTAGCCGTGATTGTCCAGTGCTTCAACAAAGAGAGATGTATGATCGTTTCCGTCGTACTGCAGATCGTGACGGACATGGTTCACGGTCTTTCCCTCGATGATATCACTGAATACTACGCGAAGCCGTTGCTCGGTAGACTCTGGCAAGAACATGATGTGCCGATTGTACTTCCCCTGGTCACAATTGTCACCCCAATATATGAAGTCGCTCCTTAAAAAGCAATGAGCGCGCGTGGCTTGAAGGTAACGGAATCATTCAGTATCTTTGACTCAGTTAATGAATCCTGGCAATACCAATAATCCCAATAATGCCAAGTTAATGGCTGCAAGAACGGGTTTTGTATATCACGAACACTTTCTCGACCACGACACCGGCGCGGCTCATCCCGAGCGACCAGATCGGTTGAGGGCGATTGTTTCGCATTTCAAAGAAACGAATCTCTGGAGTCAGCTTCAGCATCTCATTATTGAGCGTGCGGATGAGAACTGGCTCCTGAAGGTTCACAGCGCGCAGCACCTTGCATTCATCCGGGAATCCTGCAAGAATGGAATTCACATCCTCGACCAGGGCGACACGCACGCGGGCAAGGAATCGTACGACGTCGCCCTGCTCGCAGTTGGCGGAGTGCTCGCGGGTGTCGATGCGGTCATGAGCGGATTGATCGATAATGCATTCTGCGCCGTACGGCCGCCAGGCCACCACGCTGGAAGCAATTCGGTGATGGGGTTTTGCCTCATCAACAATGTGGCGGTTGCAGCCCGGTACGCTCAAGAGAAATTTGGAGTTCGCAAGGTCGCCATCATCGACTGGGACGTCCATCACGGCAACGGCACGCAAGAGATCTTTTACGAGGACCCGTCCGTCCTGTACATTAGCACACATCAATTTCCGTTTTATCCCGGCACAGGAAGCCGGGGAGAACGCGGCGCGGGCAAAGGAGAGGGATACACGTTGAACATCCCCATGTTCGCGGGCGCCGGAGAGGAAGAGTACCTTTTTGCATTTCAAACAGAGATCCTTCCGGCACTAAGTATGTTTCAACCCGAACTTATTCTTATCTCTGCGGGATTCGATGCCCATGAAAAAGACCCGCTGGCGCACATCAACCTTACGGAAGATACATTCGCGCGAATGACATCGATGGTCAGAGAGCCCGCGTCGAAGTATTGCGGCGGGAAATTGGTTTCAGTTCTCGAGGGGGGGTATGATCTCCAGGCGCTCCCGAGAAGTGTGGAAGCTCACATCAGAGAGTTGATGAAAGCGTAGAGTCCCCGCCTTCAATGCTCATTTCAGCGCCTGCCCTGAAACGGTTCTATTCAGGGTCCTCGCTGAAATGTACGGGGCTTAGAGGCTTTGTGCCGACCGCGTGCCCACCTACGCGCAAGCGCTTCGGTGGGTGCAAGACGCGGTCGGGAGCGTGGTTAGTTTGGGAACGGTCCGGAGCAAGCCAGTCCGGATGCTGACATAACGATCGAGGCCATTACCCATTCTCCCCTTCCACCATTTATGGGGGAAGGGGAGGCAGAGGGTTTACCCACCGAAGGTGGACTTGTCCACCGCAGGTGGGGGTAGAGGGTTATCCAGAAGCCTGCTCGCTGGGATGGAACTTCGCTCCCGAATTGCGGGGTGGGTCGGGAGCACAACTCCCTCCAAGGACGCTTGTGCAATTATGAATCGGACTCTACGCCCTGTTTACGTGGACTTTTTCCAGGTTGTTCCTTCCTTTTTGTCTTCAAGAACAATCCCCAGCTTCGCGAGTCCGTCACGAATCTTGTCAGAGAACGAAAATAATTTCTGTGCTCTTGCTTCGGCACGCAGCGAAATTATCAAATCCATGAGCTCTCCGTCAAGACCTTTTGCTGCACTTCCCTGTTCCGTCTTTTCTGGAATGAGACCCAGTATTTTTGTACCGAACTCACCAAAAAGCATCTCCATTCTTTCGAAGCTCGCTTTATTCGGAGACATTTCCGGCAGCCAGTTGTTCACGCTCGACACCAGATCAAACAAAACAGCAATTGCTCTGGGAGCATTGAAGTCGTCATTCAATGCTTCGATGAGCTGGCCATGGAGAGTATCGAGCTCGGCTGTCTTGTCTATGAACCCGAAGCTTGAGGTTTTGTTTGCGAAATCGAATCGCTGCTTGAAATTATTCACTGTGTTATGCAATTTTGTCAGTCCGGCTCGGGCCGCTTCCAGCGCAGACTCACTGAAATCGAGCGTACCACGATAATGGCTCTGCAGAATGAAAAAACGCACAACAAGTGGGTCATATTTCTTGAAGAGGTCCTTAAGAAGAGTAACATTCCCCAGCGACTTACTCATCTTCTGCCCGTTGACGGTCACGAGGTTGTTGTGAATCCAGTACTTCGCAAACGGCTTCCCCGTTACACATTCACTCTGAGCAATTTCACACTCATGATGGGGGAACTGATTATCCAACCCGCCGCCGTGTATATCGAATGATTCGCCCAGATACTTCATCGACATTGCCGAACATTCTATATGCCAACCCGGGAAACCCATCCCCCACGGACTTGGCCACTGCATGATGTGCTCCGGCTCTGCCTTCTTCCATAAGGCAAAATCGTTCGGATGACGTTTCTCCGATTTCACCTCCACGCGGGTGCCACTTTCCATCTCATCAAGATTGCGACCCGAGAGCTTTCCATATTCTCTGTCCCTGGACACATCAAAGTACACCGAGCCATTCGCCTCGTAGGCATACCCCTTCTCAAGTAATTTCTTCACAAGCTCGATTTGCTCGATAATGTGGCCGGTTGCGCGCGGCGAGATGTCCGGACGCACGACTCCCAGCGCATCCATGTCTTCGAAATAACTTCGCGTGTAGTACTCTGCAATTTCCATCGGATGCTTGTGCTCAAGCTTGCTCTGCTTGACCATCCGGTCCTCGCCTTCATTCGTTTCCCCGAGCAGATGTCCGACATCGGTAACATTCTGGATATACGCCACGTTGTAACGGAGATGCCGAAGATACCGCACGATGACATCGAATGAGACGTAGCTCTTCGCATGGCCGATGTGCGAATGGCCGTATACCGTCGGCCCGCAGACATACATGCCGACATGGCCTTCGACGAGCGGCTTAAATTCCTCTTTTTTCCGAGTGAGTGTGTTGTAGATTTTTAGGGGCATAATTTTTCTCTTGTCAATTCATCATCGCATAACCATGAATGGTTATGCTGTTGCGAATAAACCCCGATAAATCGGGCTAAATCTCAGCATCATCCATGATGCTTTATTCGACATAGCATCATCATTCATGATGATGCTAATATTTCTAAAAAACAAAATTAGTCGCTCTCCTCGGTCATTCGCTCCATTGATTGATTCAATTCTCCATTCTGGTGGTGAGCCTTTTGCTCCTGGATATAATGAAGTATTTTCGGCAAATCTTTCTTCGAAAACGACAGAACTCCATACCCATCCTGCCAATCAAAGTGTTCAGTAATCTGAAGCTCCTTGTTGAGAAAATACGAGCTGCTACCTTTCAGCTTCCCCACAATCTCGCTGATCGATACAGACGGCGGTATACTCATTGCGACATGAACATGATTTCCGATTCCATTGATTCCATGGAGAACACAATGAAATCGTTTTGCTTTGTTTTCCAGATATGGAAACAAAACTCTTTCAACCTCCTCACTGATCATCGCGCGTCGATATTTCGTCGCCCATACTACGTGATAGAATAATTGATGATAGATCTGGCTCATCGCCTCCCCCATTAATTGTTATTTGTAGCATGACCACAAGAATCGAGTGAAGTGTCAGCAGCATTTATGCCGCTTTCTTCGTCGAAGCATCATCATTTATGATGATGCGATGATTCCCCTCGACCATCACTGTCTCGAATCCACCAATCATTTTCCTTCGATGCCCATCAATTCCCGTGCTCCTTGCAAGCCGGCTTTGGTAACATCTTCGCCGCTCATCAGTCGCGCTACCTCGACGACCCGTTCTTCCAGATTCAGCTTCCTCATGCGCGTCGTGGCACGCCTGCCCGTGACCTGTTTTTCGGCGGCCGACGACTTTCCGCTTGGGTTGCCGCGTTCCATTTTCTCAACGACAAAATGCGTATCGGCGAATCCCGCTATCTGCGGAAGGTGCGTAATCGAAATGACCTGGTGAAACTGAGACAACTTTTTCAGACTTTGTCCTACCGCCTGGGCAATACGGCCGCTCACGCCGACATCGATCTCGTCGAAGACGAGCAGCGGCAAGCGATCCGACTTCGCGAGATTCATTTTGAGTGCCAGCATGATCCGTGAAATTTCTCCTCCCGAAGCGACTTTTGCCAGCGGCTTGAGGTCTTCACCCACATTCGTTGATACGTAGAATTCCACTGTATCGATTCCCTTCGGCGTAGCTTCATATTCCTGCTTGCCCGTTCTTACAACAGCAGGCTCTTCGCCCCCGGCGACCCGGCGCGTAATCCTCGTTTCGAATCGCGCATTCTGAATACCCAGCTCACCAAGAGATTGAACAACCGCCTTATCGACTTTTTTCGCGGCTTCATGGCGTTTCGCTGAGAGGCGTTGGGCAATCTCCGAACACACACTTTGCTCATCCATAAATTGTTGTTGGAGAGTTTCTATTTCACCCTCAAAGTTATCGGCAAGGGCTATCTCCCTCCCGATTTCTTCGCGGCGGCGCAAAACCGTTTCCAGGGAGCCGCCGTACTTCTTCTTCAACAACGCGAGCTGTCCGAGTCGCGTGCGAATCTCTTCCAGTCGAACCGGATTGAACTCAACCTTTGAATTGTAACGCTGAATGAATTTCGCAAGCTCACTGACGATCGCGGCGGCCGACGTGGCTTCGTTCTTCGGTTCCTCAAACGATTTGTCGATCGCGACGAGGTCTTCAAGCTCGTTGCGCGCCAGCACGATCTGGTCGTGGACGGCATTGTCGCTCTCGTAGAGAATCTTGTAGAGCCGCTCCGTCGCGCTGTACAGCCGCTCGGCGTTTTCCAGGATCACCAACTCGGTCTCAAGTTCTTCTTCTTCGCCAGATCGCGGATTTACTGCTTCGATTTCGTTGATCTGAAATTCGTACAGCGAGCGTCTTTCTTTCAATTGCTGTTCTTTCGAGCGGAGCTCGGCGATACGGTTCAGGAATGACGTCGCTCGCTGGTACGACCCGCGAAATTCGCTGACAAGACCGCCCAGGGCCCCGTAATCGTCGAGCATGTCGATATGCGTCTCCGGCCGCAGCAACGATTGATGCTCGTGCTGGCCGTGCAAGTCGACAAGTAAATCCCCGACCTGCTTCAACAGCGTGATGGTCGCAGGGGAATCGTTGATGAAACATCGACTTTGACCTTTGACGGAAACTTCGCGACGCAGGATCAACTCGTCTCCGGATTCAATCTCATGCGCCGCAAGCAAGTGTTTCAACCTTTTATTGTCCGAAACGTCAAGGAATCCTTCGACAACAGCTTTTTCGGCGCCCTTGCGGACGGTGTCGGAGTCCGCGCGCTCACCGAGGATGAGACTCAGCGCGTCGATAATGATGGATTTCCCGGCGCCGGTCTCCCCCGTCATGATGTTCAGCCCTCTGCCGGGCTCGACGGCAAGGTCCTCAATTAACGCGTAGTTTTTTATAGAGAGAGTTTTGAGCATATCAGGGCTCCGGCGAGTGTCAATTTACAGATTTTTTTATTAAATTCCAGAACAACGGGGAGGAAATCATATGACACCAGAACGAATAAAGTCCCTCATGCGGCAGGGACTTGAGTTAGCCGATAAAGGGGATTTGTTCGGAGCAATCAGGCACACCGAGCAGCTCATCAAAGAGTTTCCGGACTTCCCCCCGGGGTTATGCCTTCTCGGCGATTTGTATCTACAGGTCGGCTCACCGGCACTGGCCATCGACCCTCTGGAAAAAGCGGTTGCCGCGGCTCCACAGCATCCTTACAGTCAATTTCTCCTTGGTTGTGGACTGGGTAGAACGGGCAATTTCACCCGTGCAATTCATCACCTTTTGATCGCCGACCAGCTGCGCCCCAATAACCCGGAAATCCTCCGCAACCTGGGATGGATGAAGAGCATGCATGGAGAGGTCAAGGAGGGAAGGGAACTCCTCAGGAAGTCGATCAGACTTAATCCGAAAAATAGCCTTGCCTATAACGACCTTGGAGTAAGTTACATGTTCACCAGCGATATGGACCTCCGGATGGCAAAGCGATACATTGGCAAGGCGCTTGAACTGGACCCGGAGAACAAATTCATCCAGGGAACCTGGAAATCATTTCAGGAAATGTTCCACCCGCTATCTCGGAAAAACAAGGCCGGCGAAAACAATTGATCGTGAGAGAAGAACAGACTCCGTCAGTCGGGCTCTCATTCGAGAACCAGAACGATGAGCCGTTGAAACTCCACTTCCTGCCGGTCCGTGAGATGAGCACCGGATTGTCCAAGAGTGGACAATAAAACAGAACCGCACCCGGAACGCCGGATGCGGTTCTCACTCTCAACACTCAACTACTGCTCTACTCTATTGCTCAAACAGATCCTTAGCACTGACGACCTTCGATTTCTCCTTATTCACCGTCAGCGGAAATACTTCAATCAGCTTATCCTGATCCAAAATATTCTGGGAAACGGGTGAAGCATACTTGATCGGCGACGGAGTGTTGTTCGCCAGCGCATTGAAAAATTCTTGCCCTTTCCCCTCATCGACAACAACGGCAATCTTGATATCGCTCGGGTGGAGATATTTCTTGATGGCGGCGTTCACGTCGTCAACGGTCAGCGATTTCAATTCGCGCTCGATGCGGTCGATGTAGTAGTCCGTTCCGTAGAATTCAGAATCCATCTGGTAGCCCAGGCGGCGGCTCAACGTGGAAGCCCAAAGCTTTGAATAATTGATGACAAACTTCCGCGTTGTCTCGAAATCTTCGCGCGAGATGCCCTTGTCGCAGAGATTCTTCAGCTCAAAGAGAGCGTTGCGAATGGCGAAATGCGTGTTCTCCGGCTGGACCGGTCGCAGCCAGATGCTGAAGAACTGCTGCCGCAACGGCGTGTTCAGGTCGGGGAAGGGTGAGCCCAGCCCCCCGACAAATTTTTCAGCGTAAGAATAGTCGCCGTAGTTCAATCCCCGATCACCACGAAGCCTGTTCATCAGCACACCGTTGAATGAGCGGTGCTCGCCGAAGTATGAATTCGCGACCAGGAGGGCGTAGAAGTCTTTGTCTTTTCTCGTCAGATCGATCGGATAGCCCATGGACACCGCATACGCTCGCGTCGGCTTTTCGACGACCAGAACTTCCATATCCTTTATCGGCGCGGGCGGCGGGAGTACGACCGGGTTGAGTGCTCCAACCGGGAGTACAGAAAAGTCCTTCCGGATCCGGTCGACAAGTGACTCCGGATACCCTCCGGCAATGCCGATCCAGATGTTTGACTGCGAATACGTTGTCTTGTAGAAATCCTTGATATCGTCGAGAGTAATGGATGTGAGGCCCTGGACGGTCCCTAATTCGGTCTTGCCATACGGATGGCCCTCGAAGATTGAGGCGTTAAGTGCCTGTTTGCCCAGAGCTTCGTCATCGGTTGAACGCAGTGTGTTTTTCAGATAGTTGATGCCGTCATCCTTCACCCTCTGGAAATCAGCGGGGTCGAAGCGGGGATGCAGGAGAAGATCCGAGAAGAGCTTGTAGAACTCGGTCAGATGGTCGCGATGAATCTCTCCGATAAACGTCGTGATTTCCTGGTCGGCCTGCGCATCGATACCGGCTGCCCAGGGGTAGAGCTTGTCGACCACTTGGTTGTAGGTCAGGTCTTTGGTCCCGCCCTGGGCGATAAGAAAGGCCGTCAGAGCGTTCAAACCTTCTTTACCACGGGGGTCGTTCACAGAACCCGACCGCACGACGATGCGAAAAGTGATCAGCGGTGAAGCTGCATTCCGGATCTCGGTGAATCTGAGACCGCCCTGGAGCGTTGCCTGGAGAATCGTTGTCAGCGTCATACTTATGAGTGCAAGTGCGAAAATGACTCGTAGATGTTTCATTGTTGTCCCTCCTTCGCTTCTTCCTGTGTTAAAAGTACAACCGTCCGGTTATTTGTTGCGAAGTACTTCTTCGCGACATCTGTGATATTCTTGGGAGTGACCTTGTCATATAAAGCGTAGATTTTGTTGACCGAGTTCGGGTCTCCGGTGAGCTCGACATAGTGCGCGATACTGCCGGCGATACTATTGGCATTATCCAACCCCATCGCGTACTGGTATTTCATGTGAGATTTGATTGACGCAAGCCGCCGTGCGGATACCGGCTTCGTTTTCGCTTCTCCGAGAGTTGCGTAAATCGCGTCACGCACTTTATCGATGTTCTTGGGATCCTTCACACGGGCATAGATATCGAACAAGTTGGGGTCACGATTGTCGGAATTGTCGGCCCCCAGGGCGTCGACAACTTGCTCTTTGACGACAAGCTGCCGGTAGAGGTCCGACGTCTCCGAAAAGAACAACTGCGAGAGAAGGTCCATCGCCGGCATGTCGATGTTCTTGTCGCTGAAGGCAGGTCCGTGGTATCCGATAGCCAGAATCGACAGCGTTCTTGCCTTCCAGGGTATCTTCACAAATTTTTCTTCCTTCTGGGGCGGCTCGGGCGGAATTTCCAGCGTGTAGCTCCCCCTCTTCCAGGGACCGTAGTACTTCTTCGCGAGTGCGATGAGCTTCTGCTGGTCGAAATCTCCGACCACGATGACGGCACAATTCTCAGGACGGTACCAGCGATCGAAGAACTTCAGGCTGTACTCATACTGGTTCGGCATATCCACGATGTCCTTCAAAAATCCCATCGTGGTGTGTTTATAGGTGTGAACTTCGTACGCGGCATCGCGCATTTTTTCTTCGATGGTCTGAAATGGATTGGATGAATTCTTGTTGTATTCTCCGAGGATCGCTCCTGCTTCGGTCTTAAAGTCCTCTTCCGAATATTTCAGGTTCATGAACCTGTCGGATTCGATATCCATCATTTGTTCGAGCGCTGCGGAACTGGCGAAGGTATGGTAAATGGTCTGGTCGTCCGAAGTGAAAGCATTGTTATCGGCGCCGATGGATTTCAGAACATCGTTGAACTTATCTTTCGGATACTTTTCGGTTCCTCTGAACATCATGTGCTCAAAGAAATGGGCGAAGCCCGATTTGCCGGGTTCGACCTCATTGCGCGACCCTGTCCGCACGACCGTATAATACGCCACGATGCCCGGGCTGGCAAACGGTATCGAGATGATTTTTAAACCGTTATCAAGAGTGACCTGATGAATAGGAAAGGGAAAAATCTTCGACCCCCCCTTTTCATTCCCGCCGGCAAGCATCAATGCGGCAGGAATAACGAGAAGAAGGAGTATTCCTGTTAGGCGAAACATGGTATGCTCCATAGGAAGTATTTCTGAGATTTGTGGTTTATTGTTGAAATTCGATGGGAATTACGCGTCAAGAATTCTTTGGTTGACGGGCCGGACGGCGTGCTCAACGCCCGTCCGGACTGACTTGTACTACGCAGCTTTCGTCCTTTTGTTGCCCCAAAAAGTACGAAAAAGAAGCGAAAGATGCTATCTGAGAATTACTTCACCTCCTGTCCGGTGAGTTTTCTCAAGGCCTCCCGGTATAATTCCGAGGTTCTTTGAATGACTTCCGGGGGCAATTCCGGTCCGGGCGGCTGCTTGTTGAAATTGATGGAAAGAAGATAATCACGGACGAATTGCTTGTCATAGTTATTTTGAGTGCTCCCCGGTTTGTACGTCGCGAGAGACCAGAATCTTGAGGAATCGGGCGTGAGCAACTCGTCGATCACTATCAACTCGTTATTGAATACCCCGAACTCCATTTTCGTGTCGGCGATGATGATGCCCCGCGCCTCCGCGATCTCGCATGCCCGTTTGTATATTTGAATTGAGAGGTACTTTATTTTTTCCGCGTAATGTTTTCCCACCAATCCGACAACTTCCTCGAAGCTGATGTTCTCATCATGACCGGCATCCGCCTTCGTCGACGGCGTAAATATCGGCTCGGGGAGCCTCGATGATTCGAGAAGACCGGCAGGCACCGAAATACCACAGATGGATTTCGTACGCTTGTATTCGTTCCATCCTGATCCCGCCAGGTATCCGCGAACAATACACTCAACCGTCAGAGGTTTCGCCTTCCTGACGACGACGCTGCGACCGCCCAGCTGCTTCCCGTACGGCTGACATGCCGCCGGAAACTCGCCGATGTCCGTGTTCACGATATGATTCGGGACAATGGATTTCATCACCTCGAACCAAAAATTCGAGATCTGATTCAGCACTTTTCCCTTATCGGGAATTGGCTGGGGCATGACCACATCGAACGCCGAAAGCCGGTCCGTGGCAACGATGAGAAGATGTTCGCCAAGATCGTAAATGTCACGTACCTTTCCGCGCTTCAAGAGCTTCAGGGTTGGAAAGTTCGTTTGATAAACAACCTCGACAGATTGAGGATGGAGCATTGTGGATGGAGGCATTACCGTTGTTTTATTCCTATTTCTTATTTTGATTTTCCAATTTTGAATTGCTCGACGTGTGGTCGTGAATTATTTTCCATCCGTCGGGAAACTTTCTGAGTATTAGCGTGAAGACCCCTTCCGGATGGTCATTTTGCCTTACCAACTCCCAGTGTCCGAGCACCCAGGCGGATTCTGAAGATAACAAGTTTATTCCGAGCTGAGAAAATTTTAACGTCCCCATTTCCGCCTTTGTGCCATAACTCTTCCTGTATTTTTTGAGCGTTGCTTGCCAGCCGCGCTGAATGTTTCCGCCGCTGGTGAACAACAGGCTGTCGGATTTCCAGTATCCCTCCATGTAGCCATCGATGTTGCCGGAATTCCAGGCGTCGGCCTGCTGCAAAAGGACAAGGCGGATTTCTTTTGCCGCCGTTGAATCCGTGGATTTCATTGTCTGCGCGTTTAATGGTATCGACAGAAGAAAAGCAAGCAATACCAGTATGCCGGGACGGGGTTTTGTCATTTTGTTATTTGATCATTGTTCATTAATCGATTGAATCATTGAGGCAATCATGCAATGAATTATTTATTCAGTGATGTTGCGCAGCTTCATGACTCTGAGGGAAAAAATCTAAATCCGAATATCGAATAACTAAACAAATCCCAAACCCTAATGTCTAAATTCCAAACCAGGATCTGTCTCGATGATTCTTTTCTTATCGCTCCAAAATGTTTCATCAGTTAATTCGATACGCGATTGACGTTTTTGAATTTGGGATTTCGTGCTTGGATTTTGTTTAGGATTTCGAATTTAGTGCTTCGGATTTTGGACGTCGAGAACTGTCCTTTCTGAGTTTAATTATTCATTCCTTTGGTTTTGTTGTTGAATACAATATATCTGCTTCATATGAATTGAGTGTCACCTTGTTATCCCGTCTCCGGCCATCGACGCGACGGAAATAGACTTTCACCTTCATCTCCCCCTTCGCATTGCTCGCCGACATTTTATCCGGCGGAATGTTGCCGGCGTTCGTGTTTCCGTAATCCTTCATGAGCTTATCCAGAAGCTGGCGCACATCGATGAGCAATGAATCCACCGGTTTCCCGTCCCGTGTTGCTAGAAAGGTCATCGTGTCCAGCCCTGAGTTAAGTCGACATGCGATCGATTCATCCGAAAAAACCTTCTTCATATCCGATGTATTGAAATGCTGAGCACACAGCATCCGGTCATATCCTTCGACATCGATCGCAGCATTGTATTTTGCGCTGAGCGAGAACCAGTCCGCGGCGGACGATTGCCAGACGGCGACATATTCAATTCCCATCATTTTCGTCACGAGCTCGGGTCCCTTGGCTCTTGATAGACCACTGGCAGGCTCATTCATGATACTTTCATGGAACCACGGCTGAATGCGGTCATAACCGTGGATATCATGCAAATACGTGAGGATTGAGCAGATCTGCTTTGTTGCCTCGTAGGACACGGCCGACTCTGCTTTTCTTACCGTTCCGTCAACAAGAATGGAATTCCTGGTGAGCAGTCCCCGGAGCCGCTCTACCTGGCTTTTCTCCGAGACCTCAAACATTCCCCACGGGCCGTAACTCACGAGCAACGAAAATACACAGAGGGAGGCAGGAATGGCTCTGATATTCTTCGTCCTGCTGAGAATGAAATACGCAGCCATTGCGGCGAGCCAGACGCCGAGAGCCATTGCGATATACCTTCCCTCGGTCGTTCCGTATTCCGATATCCTCCTCCATACCGCAAAGAAGAGCATCACGACAAGAGGGATCAACACGACATAAAACCATCGCGACACCTTCCCGATCCAGACATTCTCAGCACGATCGCGAATCGGGTGAAGCAGCAGGAGAGAAAGAATGCCGGTCGCGGAGAATCCCAGGATCAGTTTGCTCACCCATCCCTGAGGCCAGTCCCAGGCGATGAGAATCTTAGCGAGGTAGGCGTAGAGAATGACAACGTATACAATCACCAGGGGAAACAGAATGTGCTGGGCAAAAATCCTGATGCCCTTTGGATAGTCGGTCAGAGCATCGAGGCCGTCCAGGTCCAACGGTATTCCCGCGAGGAAGAACCATGTCGTGAACATCCCGTTTATTAGAATCCAGAGTTCAAGGTAGCGTTTTCCCGGAATATTCATACCAAAAAGATGGTCGAGCGCGGCAAGCGCAAGTGAAAATCCCGCATACAGGACGATCGAAAACAGGATGGCGCTGAGAATCCGATAAAAGAGGGTCTTGTTATACTGCCAAAATCCATCAACATTGCTCCCGCCAGCAAACGGCGCAAACGCGACGAAGAAGTGGCAAGCAATGGCAAGGACCAGAAGACGGATAAGATGGATACCCGGGGCGTCCGCAAGGTCTGACGGGACAGAAAATGCATATCCGATGAGCAAGATCAGAGCGATACTATCCGATACAAATCGGGCCATACCCGCCCATTTATTTTTCCCTGCTACCAAACGGACCCCGGTAAGGAGCGGTATCCCCAGTACTGAAGCCCAGAGAATCTTGAACACGACCGTTGCTGCGTGAGGGCCTTCGTAATCGACCAGGATCAGGGCGCAAACAGTCCCGGCTGCAGCAGCAATGATGACAAGCGGAAAACGAAGAAAAGTGCGGCTGGAATCCTGAACAAGCTGTTGGATCGATGGCAATTTCATGGCAATCCCCGATTATTGTTATTACATTTTATCATTGATTCATTGAAACAATTTTCCCATTTTTTCATCGGAACATTTCATTCATTGAATCAATGACCCAGCGCATCAATCCTACAATGAGTAAATGCACCAATTTTTCAATGAATCAATGAGTTAATGGATAAATCATGCAATTCGCAAGGACACGACACTACTCCATATTGACAACCTTTACCATCGGATCCCAGGGCGGAAGCACTTCGGCTTTGCTCTTGAAGAGCGCAAGAACATCCTTGGGAATGTATTTCTTTTGCACTACAACCACCTGTACGTAATTGTCGAACCAATCGTCAAGCATATAGAAGTACCCGTGTTTCCCCCTCGTGTCGCCCCAGGAATTCTCGACAAGCCATTTCTTCACTTTTCCTTCCACGATATCGATGCCGGTGAAGACCATATTGTGGGTCGGGATGCTGGAATACGTTTCGAAGAGATCCTTCCGGGAGAGCGTGAAATCCATACCGTACAGCGACTCGTAATCGTATAGGGAGGGCGTCATCACTCCGTTCTCCGAGCTGGACTGCTGGCCGACGTCACAACCGAACCACACGGCGTTGCTGTCAAGCAGCGATTTTTTCGCGAAGTCCTTCAGATCTTGAAGCGGACAATTCACGAAGTACATGTTAGGCTGGTCGCTCACGGTTCTGTCGAATTCAATTTCATATTTCTTTCCGAACGCGAGCGTCGGAATGGAATAGAGCGCGTAGTAATCATCGAGGGCGTCCCCGACAATTTCTTTGAAGAACTGCTGTGGTGTGTAGGTTTTCAGTTCGGAGAGTTTCTTCTCCTTCGTTTCGTACCGCCAGGGAAACTCCTTCGCCGGCAAGCCAAAATTGACGGCAAGGATCCGGTACACATCCTTGAGGGCCTGGTTCTTGAGAACCGCGATCTGTCCGGGAGAAGTTTCATGGCGAATCCTCATCGCGGCTTGTTTGAGCTTCAGACTGAGGACATAGTTCACATGGCCCGAGTTGGAAGAACTGAACGTCTCCGGCATGACGTCTTTCGGTACGACCCCATATTTCTTCACGAGCTCGACAAAGCCGAGCCAGTTCTGACCGTCCTGAACATTTTGCTTCAGCAGGTATTCCACCGTACGGTCGGTGTAAGGCTTATCGCTCGTCCGGATAATTCCTTCGAGGAAGAGGTTTGCCTTTTCCAGTTTTTCATAGAAATAAAGATAATTCTGAGACAATTCGATATCCTCAGAATTTAGTCTGTTCGTGACAATGGGGCGGATGATATTCAGTCCGGAAAACATCCAGCAGCGTCCGGTTTGTTTCTGGTCGGTGATTTTCTGGTCTTTCAACCGCAGTGAAAAATACGAATCCACGCCGATGATCTTTTCCCAGTTCTGGGTGACCTTGTTTCCATCGACCTGTGCGAGGGTATGCTGGGCTGCCCTCAGCTGAGCGTCTGGAACGCAGGAGCGCTCGAGATCCTCCAGAACGGCGGGAGTGATACTGCCGGAATCCTGTGCCCGAATCCCGCAAACACAAACTGCCAGCAGGCTAAGCGTAATAATGAATTTGTACATAGAGTTTCTCCGGGATGATTATTATTTAGTGACGTTACGCAAAACTATCGTCGATGTTCAAAATCCGAAGCGCTAAAGCATAGATAAATCCGAAGCACGAAATCCGAAATCTCAAACAAAATCTAAGCTCCAAATCCAAAACTCAGAACTTCGTCAGAACAACAAACATTCTTTTAATTTTTGGGATGTCTCGGTTTGGATACTGCCGCCTGGTGCTAGTTTTGAATTTCGATATTAAGATTTAGGATTTGTTTAGAGTTTGGAAATTCGGATTTAAGATTTGTTTAGATGTTCAAATTTAAGACTTTTCATTGAGATTAACGACTCTGCGTAACATCACTTATTTAATGTGTTCATGAACCCAATGACTCAATGGATTAATACTTCAATGTTTCAATTCATTTCTGTAGACGGTCCCGTCCTTCATCACAAATTTCACGTGCTCGAGTAACGATACATCCTGAAGTGGATCACCCTGGACCGCGACGATATCGGCGAAAGCGCCGGGTGAGATCTCGCCCAGCTTTCCCTGCATATCGAGGAGGTCGGCGGCGCCGCTCGTCGCGGACTTGATCGCTTGCATTGGTGTCATTCCGCTCTTTACCATTGAAGTAAACTCCCTTGCCTGATTCACATCCCAGGCAAATCCGCCCACGTCGGTCCCAAAGGCAATCTTAACGCCGGCTCTCAATCCTTTCGCGAACGCCTCACGCTGGTGCTGGATCATCTGTTTGTAGATCGGGCGACCCTCGGCGGCGCGCCCTTCAGCGACATATTCCGTCACAAACAACGTCGGGCACCAGTAGACACCCTTCTGTTTGGCAAGCGCGAGCATCTCATCGTCGAAGCCGTCGCCGTGCTCGATGGTGCTTACGCCGGCCCGAATCGAGTTCTCGATTCCATCGCGACCTATGGCGTGTGAGGCGACTTTCCTGTGAAGCTTATGCGCTTCGTCGCAAATCGTTTTCAGCTCGTCAAAGGTGAAGGTGAGAATACTACGCAGGGAACCGTCCTCCGTGAAATAGTAACTCCGGTCGGCATACACTTTGATCCAGTCGGCCCCGAACTCAACCTCCTCGCGGACAGCCTTGCGGCATTCATCAGGACCGTCGACCACCTGCACGCCGTTCGGCATATGAAGCTCCCACGAATACCCGAGCAGCGGATAGGCGCCCGTCACATCTAGCGAACGGGTCGAAACGAACATCCGGGGACCGATGATGACTCCATTGTTAATCGCTTTCTTGATATCGACATCAGCATACATCGCTCCTTCTGTTTCGAGATCGCGGATTGTCGTGAAGCCGTTCATCAGAGCGGTGCGAGCTGAAACACTCGCGCGGAGAGTGCGGTAGGGAATCGATTCCTTGAGGAGCTGATTGTCGTAATCCTGAGTGGTGATGTCTCCTTGCAGAAGCACATGCGTGTGGCAATCGATGAGTCCCGGTAGAACGGTGGCATTGCTCAAGTCGATAACCTCGGCACCGGCTGGAATGGGAGTAACCGCTCCGACGTTCTTGACCGTACGGCCCTCGATGAGAATCGTGACATCTGTTTGAACTTTATCACTTTTCCCGTCTATCAATTTTCCACATTTGACGGCAATGACCCTCGCCGGTTGTTGAGAAAAGGCGAGGAGGGACAACAAGAGTGTAAGCAAAGCGGGAAAGCAAAAGGATTTCAGCATACTTAACTCCTCATTGTGTTGTTTGATAAAGCCGGAATATAGGAAAGTTCGACATCGTTGTCAATCGAGGGTCTTCGGTCGCTTCATGACGGCCTTCTTCAGCAGAGCGAGATACTTCTTCCGCGAAATCTCGACCGTACCGAATCTGGCCAGATGAGGCGTGAGGAACTGGGTATCGAGAAGATCAAAGCCATTCTCTCTGAGGCGTTCGACGAGACAAACCAGCGCAACCTTGGAAGCGTCCCGCTCACGGCTGAACATCGACTCACCGAAGAATGCTCCCCCAAGCGCCACGCCGTACAATCCGCCGGAAAGCCTTCCTTCCCTCCAGGATTCAACGCTGTGCGCACAACCCAGACGATGGAGTCCGAGATAGCTCTCGATGATCTCTTCGGATATCCACGTATCCTCCCGTTCAGCGCAACTTCGCATGACCTCCTCGAAAGAAGTATTCCATCGAATGAGAAAGAGATTTTTCTTTAGGGTTTGGCGGAGGCTCCTGGAGATCCGGAAGGTGTCAAGGGGAATAATCGCGCGGGGGTCGGGCGAATACCATCGAATCTCTCCGTTGCGTGAATCCGCCATCGGGAAAAAACCGGAAGCGTACGCGGCCAGCAACAACTCAGGCTCAATGGCACCGGTCTGATGAGAGTGACGAGCTCGGCTCACCGCCAGTTTTTCATTCGTTAGATAATAGGCGGAGGAATGACGATCCGCCGTTCGATTTTATCTAGTGCCCCTACAACTTAATGTTCACACATAAAGGGGCATCCCGCTCACGGAGCGGGACTCGTTCCAACCTGAAACAACGGATTTCTGACGCACCATGATTTTGTTGGAACGGCACTAGTCTCCAAAACTCGTGCCGACCGCGCGCGCCGCGAGAATCAACTGTGAATCAAGCGGAACAAGCCGCTGGCGTTTGATGGCGTCTTCCAGGCGCACGGTGACCACATCTCGTCCGCGAAGGCTGACCATGCAGCCAAACTGTCCATGGGAAGCGGCTTCCAGGGCAAGCGCTCCAAATCGGGTCGCCAGCATGCGGTCATAGGCCGTCGGGCTACCGCCGCGCTGAAGATGGCCGAGGACTGTCACCCGCGTTTCGAGCCCGGTTTCATCATACACACGGCGGGCAATCATGTCTCCGATTCCACCGAGGCGCAAAGGGTCGGTTCGTTTCGCATCCTTCTCCTTCACGGTCAACTCCCCGCCTTCCGGTTTCGCACCTTCAGCGACACAGATAATGCTGAAGCGGGCGCCTTTGCTGCGCTTGAGCACACATTCAAAAATCGAACTCCACTTGAATGGGATTTCAGGGATGATAATAATATCGGCGCCACCGGCCAGTCCCGCGCCAAGGGCGATCCAACCGGCATAACGTCCCATCACCTCGACGACCATGACACGATGATGAGACGAGGCCGTCGTCTGCAAACGGTCAATCGCCTCCGTCGCGACGGCGACAGCAGAATCGTAACCGAACGTGACATCGGTCGCTTCAAGGTCGTTATCGATCGTCTTGGGAACGCCGATAACATTCATTCCCATCTTTGAAAACCTGTGCCCGATATTCATCGTTCCATCACCGCCGATGGCAAAGAGAACGTCGAGTCCCCAGCCTTGAAAGTGACCGATGGCGGCGTCGGAGCAGTCGGTGACAGTGATTCCCTTCGGTCCCTCAATCGGATACCGGAATGGGTCGCCCTTGTTGGACGTTCCCAGAATCGTACCTCCGAGGTTGACGATTCCCGAAACATCCAATTTGGTCAGCTCACGCATATGCCCTTCCACCAGGCCCTCAAAGCCGTCGAGAATACCTATGACCTTTGCATTGAAATAACTCATCGCGGGCTTAGCGATGCTCCGGATGACCGCGTTAAGTCCCGGGCAATCACCGCCGCCCGTAAGAATACCTATTCTCTTAAGAGGTGCACTCATATGTTTTCGTTTCTTTATTGGTTAACTGAATGTTGATGCAGCACTGGCGAGCAAATTGCTCCTACCCTCCGTCTTGCGTCCGCGTCCGCCGGGTGGGTTTGGGAGGGAGGTTCAACAATTCTTCGGGAAAATGTTCGACGATAAAGTTGATAACATCTTTCACGGAGATGATCGCCAGCGGAATATTGTGCTCGTCAACGATGGGCACATGACGGTACCCGCCGACGGACATCACGTTCATCGCGAACGCGATACTGTCATTGGGCTGGAACGATTCCGGATTTGGCGTCATGATATCATCGACCAGAATTTCCCCGAAGTGCACGTTTTCACCGAGAGCCTTCGCCATAATGTCACGCTCTGTCAAAATGCCCGCAAGCTTGTCCTCCTTTGTTATAAGCACGCATCCAAATTGCTTCAGCTGCATGAGGGTCAGCGCATCCTGAAGCGAACTCCCCGCCTCGAGCGTCACAGCCCTAGGGACTTTCAAGCTCTTGAGGGGCAAGCGAAACGTATTTGAATCCAACATTTTCACCCTTTCCGATTCCTTGTACATGATACTGAATTCTTCGTCCAAATGGTCTTCCGGCATATAACCGTCGAGAGACCTGTTGTTGGTTAACTGGTTAATTGGTTAACTGGTTAATTGGTTAACTGGTTGACTGGTTAATTGGTTAATTGTGAGCAGCATTGGCCGAAAATGACAACCTGCCAACGAAGTGCTGGCTGTTCATCCCGTGGTCGTTTTCTCGCACTCCTCACATTCGCAAATTTCCCGCAAATAATCAAATGTGTATAGACCCGTCCTGTGGCCGTCATCCCATTCGACGGATAATTCGCGGGCATCAAGCTTCTTAACTCTCGTCGGGGTCAAGACTGGACCGAGGCCTCCAATGATATTCTGGTCTGGATTCGGCAGACCGTTCGGAAGTCGCAATAGGAACACACCCTGTCGGCCATCTTCGGCTCAATGGGAAATTTTCCCTGCGAAATACTCCTGACATACTGATTGACAAACTGAATCGCCCGGTCGATGATTGCCTTCAGATCATCATCGTTTTGTACAAGCTGTCTGCTGCGGTTGGCGAGGAACGCTTTGCCGGAATGTTCTTCGCTGCCTAGCCCAATCTGTTCCTTGACGGGTGGCGTGAGCGTGTAATAGATGCCGGCAACCCCCTTTATATCGCTCTCAAGTTTCTCACCCAGTATTTTTTCCACGGCGTAGAGATACACGGGCAATTGCAGGCTCATGCCCAGTTCGATATCCTTCCGACGGGCGACCGTCGTCCCCGTCTTGTAATCGATGATGGTGAAGAAGCTCTTCCCCGTATCAACCCGGTCGATTTTCCCGCGGATCCTGGCGTCGCCGACGGCAACGGGTTGTGAATACGTTACGCTCGGATCGGTTTGTTTTCGCGAAGCGATCTTCGGGCCGAACGCCAATTCGAAAAACGCCGGGCCGACATCAAGTTTACGCTTTCGTTCGAGCTCGAGAAATTCATGCAGTATACCCTTTCGCCCGGCCGTGCCCAGCAGAGATTCTTTGTCAACCTCCCAATAAATGTCGGAGATATTGAATTCATCGATTTTTCTCTTTGCCAGTGAAAGGAGTTCTACCGCCGCCTGCTGAAATTCATCGTCGGAGGCGGTAAAAAGCGGCTGAAGACCGCGCTCTCTCCGTTTGATGAAGAACTCGAACAAAATCTCGTGCAGAGCGCCCCCACGCTCCAGCGGAGTCAGTCCCCCTTCAAGCTCGCTGACGACCTTCAGACGCAGCACCCTGTCGGCGAAATACTGGAAGGGGCAGCGGCCGTAGGATTCGAGCTGCGTCACGGAAAAGACAGCGTTCCGAAGTTTCGCAAGCTCCTCCTGGGCCTGGGGACTCAGCTGACCGAAAATATTCCCTTCATACTCCGGCATCTGTCTCACCGTTGTCCGGTCTTTTTCAACTTCTGTCGTATGATTGAGGTGTTCAAGCACCTCCCGCAGTGCTCCGTTCACCCGTTCGTCTTCCAGCCAGCGGCGAACGCCGGTGTCCGTTGCGGCGGATTTCCCGTACCGCAGGAGAAATTCATCCACAGAGTACACCGTTTTCGCTAATTCTTCCGACATGTGGCCGCGCCCGTCTTCGATGGCAACGACTTTCCGCAGTGCGTCAAGAAACGATGACGGGACCAACTCAATTTCTCCGTCTTTTCTCGGATACGTGAGATACAAATGCCGCGCGAAATTCGTCATCGCCTGATAAAACAGATAGCGATGCTCGGTCAGGTGGTAGCGTTCCATCCGTTCCCTCCTCGCGGAGCTGAAGAAAATCTCCGGCTGGTAGACCGGAGGGAATTCACCGTCGACCAATCCGGCAATCATCATCACGTCGAATTGCAGTCCACGGGTCTCCTCGAGCGACGTTACCAGCACACCGCAGCCGTATCGCTGCCGGATGTTGTAGCGCACTTGCGTCAGGGAGGTGCGCATCTGGTCAACATAAAATGCCAGCGGCTCCCTGTGTCCGGCAATCCCCTGAAGGCGAAGGATCGAGAGAAAATCATCAAGAAAGCTCAGAAGCTTCTGATAGGCGCGCGTGTCCTTCTCCAGCTGGTCGTCGCCGACTTCAGCCGAGCGGACGTTCAGAAGACGTTCAGCGACTCGAAGGTCTCTCATGAGTGAAACCACATGATTCTTGAACTCCTCCGGCGTCATCGCATCATGAAGTCGATGCAGAAGACGGGAAAGATACTTCAAATCGTTATGTGCTTTCCGCAGCTCATTTCCCTCCCGCCGGAAGCCGAGATCCTCGATCTCATCGTCAACCTTTGACAACTGATCGGCAATATACTGCAAACGCTGGTCGATCCTCTTCATCCACGCCGAATAACCTCCGGAGATTTTGAGTCGCGCCGCAGTCTCGTACAAATTCCCGGGGTCAAGAACTTCTGAACCATCCGCATACAGGAAATACGGGCTCGACAATGCGCGCGTTACATCCCGCAGTTGAAAGTCCCTATGGCGGACCTCCAGCAGGGCGAGGAGTGAAATAACCAGCGGCGATTGGTCGAGCGCGAAGCGGTCGGTGATGTTTGCGGGAATACCGTACCGATCGAACGCTTCCCGGATAAGCGCAGTGTACCTCTGCGGCTGGTAGAGCGCCACGCACACCTTGCTCAGGTCGAGGTCCGGCCGTTCATGCGCCAGTCGTTTGATGATCTTCGCGATCATCTCAACTTCATCTCGCCGGTCGGTGGCCTCAAGAATCGTGATTTCGTCCTTCCACGAATCCCGGGCATCGGAATTCGAGGATTGGAAAAGACGTTGCGTGATGACGCCCTTGAATGTTCGCTCGGGGGCACCACGAGGACCGACGGTCCGGAACCCTATCTCGAGGAATTTTTGATAGTTTTCTTTCAAGTGACCGAATAGTTCATCGTTGCCGGGGTCATAATCAAATTCTATGACCGAACCGATCCCCTTGAGCTCCGAAATATTGTTCAGCATCGTCAACTCGGGGTCGGAGAATTCATCAAAACCGGAAACGAACACGGCATCGACCTCCGGAAAACCCTCCTTGAATAGTTCTGCAACCATTTCGTTCCCCCACCGCCCATTGACTTCCTTGAAGATTCCCGCCACATCGATGAAGTCTTCTCCGAGCCGTTCTTCGTATTCCTCGTAAATGGAGAGAATATCCCGGAGTTTGGGCTTCTCATCGACATCGGCTGCCTCCACTTCGGCATACAGTGCGACCGGATACACCCCCTTTTCCTTCAACATATTTACGACATCGACGATTTTTTCGAATGTGCCTTTGGGCATCCACCGTTGTTTTCCGCGGAAGCGGAAGTATTGGAGTGTTTCACCCACACTATCAATTGCCTGGTGCATGAGCACCGATTGCGTCGGTCCGGAGAGGGTCAGTTTCGGGTGGCAAAGAAGTTCGTGAATCCGTGCCGCGAGTGTTTCAAGGGTAAAGAGGGAAAAAACCGGCGCCGTCCCTTCCGGAACAACCCTGAGAAACGCGCGCTGCAAATCCCTGAGTTTTCGTTTTGTGGGAACGATGTAGATGAATGAATCCTGCTCCCGATTCCTCAGGCGTTTGTGGATTTCGTCTTCAACGCGGACGATCGATGCGGGAAAGTTCTTCTTGAGAAGGATAGACATGCTGAATCACTGCCTCCGGCGCAGCTCTATCGAAATCGTGCGGGAACATACTTGACGAACAGTTCGGTTAAGCGTCGGCGGGAGAGCGTGTCAAGGTCTTCGTCGTCACGGTCGCGTTTCCGCAGCATTTCAAAATCATCCATATCCATGCCCTGCATTTTGTGGACGTAGTCCATCAATGTTTCCACCATTTTACGCTGTTCTATACGAGTCATGTCGCTTGTCCTTCCTGTTTAGTCCGCGACGAGCGTGCTGATATCCCCGGCGCCTTCGCGGACAATCACCGGTTTTTCATCAGTCAGATCGATGACGGTAGAGAGCTCGAGCGAGCTCATCCCGCCGTCAAGAATGAGGTCGACGCTCTTTTCATATTTCTGTTTGATGAGCTGAGGGTCATTGATGATCTCCCCGCTCCCGTTTGTGGCGCTGGCGCTGAGGATCGGATGGCCGAGCTCCTTTATCAAAGCCAGCGAGATCTTGTTATCCGGGACGCGTATGCCGACATTCCTTCGTTTACTGATGATGCTCTTGGGAAGTTGTTTCAGGCGGCTCGCAGGCAATATGAACGTGTACGGTCCCGGGATGAGATGCTTCATGAAACGAAAAGCTGGGTTGGAGACCTTGGCATATTCACTGATGTGGCTGAGGTCCGAACAAATGAAACTGAACGGCTTCAGACGGTCCTGTCCTTTTAAACGGTATATACGCTCAATGGCTTCGTTATTAAGAATGCTGCAGCCGATTCCATATACCGTATCGGTTGGATAAACGATAATACCTCCTTCACGAAGAATCTTTGCTGCTTGGCTGATGTGCCTACCCTGAGGATTCTCGGGATGAATTTTCAGGTACATGACATGATCTCCGTGTGAATGATCCGAACTAATTCAGTCTGTAAGCGTTCCTTGAACGGTCGCACGCTCCACCGGATGCGCCGGGAGCGCTTTTTCCGAGGCATTCTCCAATCGACCCTCGAAACTCGACAGTCGCTTGTCGGCTTCATCGTATTTCTTCCGGGCGTTATCAAGATGAGAACCGAGCGTGGAAAATGCGTCCCGCACTTTCGAGATATCACCCTGCAGGCGGGCGAGCGTGTCGAGAATCTCGCGGGCACTCTGCTCGATCCGGAGTCCACGCAGCCCGAGCGCGATCACTTGCAGGTACGCATAAAAGCTGTTGGGAGAAACGGGAACCACTTTTCGCTCGATCGCGTACTCATACAATCCCACGCCGGCGAACGATTCGTCCTTGATGATCACTTCGTAATAGATATTTTCCGCCGGGATATACATGAGAGCGAATGGGAACGTCCCTTCGTCGGGAAGAATGTACTTTGTCGCAATGGCGTCGATGTGCTTCTTGACGTCGGAGAGAAATGCCTTCTGAGATAGTCTCTTCTCCGACTCTCCCTCGACACTAATCATCCTCCGAAAATTCTCCAGCGGAAACTTCGAGTCGACCGGAACGAGCCCGTCCGATGTGCGAATCACTGCGTCCACGGTCTGGCCGCCGCGAAAATGATATTGCATCTCAAAGTGGTCGGCGGGCAGAACTTGCTTCAACAAATCTTCAAGCAGGAATTCCCCCAATCCGCCCCGCAATTTAGGCGCGCTAAGGAGTTCTTCGAGCTTAGAGACGCTCTGCCCCAGTTCTTTGATCTCCTGGGTTGCTTTTCCTAACTCGCCAAGGTTCTTCTGGACATCACCGATAACACGCGCGGCGCTATCCAACCGGCTTCCGACATTGTTCGTTTGCGATTGAATCTGCTGCGTCACGGAAATGAGCTGTTGATTAACGGCTTCGGTAATATTTTGCAGGCTTGAGCGAAGGTCCGTTCGCAAAGATTCAACCTGCTGCTGCATCAGGAAATTGGATTGCGATTGGTCCTGAGACTGCCCCGGGGATTGCCGGCGAAGGAGCACGAAAACAAGAACTGCGACGAGGAGAAGGAGCGCGACAATAACAAATTCCATGAACATCCCTACATGTTCTGCATTGATGTGTCTGATTCTCTTGGAAGGACGCAGCCCATCGGGTCACGCCAATACTATTCTAACAATATTTTTTGAAAAGTACAAGTGGTATTTGATCTCTTCGGTAGAGCATTTTGCGCGTTTCCGAATTAACTCTACTTCTCTTGCCCGTCGGCAAGGCTAGGAATAACCGGGCAAAGATTTCTGTTTGTTGGGGGGACAAATCATCGTATCGAGCCGTTCCGAACTCCACATATGGAGACAAGTAGATAGAACAATCAGCGGTCGTGTCCTTCGCCCCGAAACATCCTGAAAGTGTGCAGGATAGCCGGGAACAACGCGTCCATTCCGTCCTGGACTCCGCCTTTCGAGCCGGGGAAATTGATGATCAGCGTTTTCCCCCTGATACCGACAAGACCGCGCGAAAGCATTGCCGTCGGCACTCTATTCTGGCCGAAGCTTCGCATCGTCTCTTCTACTCCTTCGAGTCGTTGTTCGAGCACGGCAGCGGTCGCTTCGGGTGTGACGTCCCGCGGACCGGTTCCCGTGCCGCCGGTTGTCAGGATCAAATCGGTGATATGTTGATCGGCTAAGCGTCTCAGTTCCTTTTCTAGGGCAACTGCATCGTCGGCAATGATCCGGTAGACTGGAACCTGAAACTTGAGATCCTTCAGTCGGCCGACCAATATCTTCCCGGAGATGTCTTTCCTTCTTCCCTTGCTCACCGAATCGCTCACCACCAGGACTGCCGCTTTCAATCCCTTCCCGGTTTCCTTTATGCCGGACTTGCCGCCCTTCTTCTCCAGCAGTTTCGTCGAAACAATCTGCATCGACCCGTCGATGGGTTTCAGCATGTCGTAGAGAGTCAGTGCGGCGATGGAGGCGGAGACAAGAGCTTCCATTTCGACGCCGGTTTTCCAGATTGCTTTGACTTCCGTCAAGACAACGAGGGAGTTCCTCTCGAGTTCAATTTCAACGTTCACGACATCGAGCGGAACCTGATGACAATAGGGGATGAGAAGGGCTGTATTCTTCGCCGCCTGAATGCCGGCGATTTTCGCGACGCCGAGAGGGTCAGACTTGGGAACATTTCCGGATTTTATCGCTTTGATCGTCGATGGACGGACTTTCAGAGTGGAGATCGCCTTTGCAGTGCGGAGTGAGTTGAATTTCGTTGAAATGTCGCGCATGTTATTGTCTATCGAATATTCCCTTCAAGGTACGTGTGTGGAATTCAAGAATCAAGTCGGGAGGGAGTCACAGAAGGGGCACACCTGGGTTCGCAAATCTCACGAGCATGAACTAACCATGATAATTCAGGATTCATCTCTCCAGCGCTTCCCGGACGATCACCTTGACCTTCCTTTTCAGCCGCCGATCTGACTCATCGCCCGTTCGGGCCTGACGAAGCCGGGACGGTTTATCAGGTGACCTTCCTGTTTGTTCCGCACCGCGTTCACAATCGCTCCAGCGATCTCATCATCGGCCGCTCCTTCGCGAAGCATGAACCTCAAATCGGTTTCTTCAAGGGCGAAAAGGCAGGTACGGAGCTTGCCGTCGGAAGTTATGCGAATACGATTGCAATCGGAGCAGAACGGCCCGGTCACGGAAGCGATGAAGCCGACCTGACCCATCCCGTCCTCGAATATGTAGCGGTCGGCGGGTTGCGTACCGTTGTACTCAACCGGAAGAAGCCTCGGTCCCATAGCATTGATGCGTCCGATCACTTCCCGCGTCGGGACCACCTTCTCAGGCGACCAACCATCGCCCGCACCGATCGGCATGAACTCTATGAAGCGGACGACAAACGGCTTCACGCGAGCCAGCTTCGCAAAGGCCTCAATCTCGTCGTCATTGATGCCACGAACGAGCACGACATTGATCTTGATCGGCCTAACGGGAAGCTGCTCGACGACTTCAAGTCCCTCCCAGACCTGCCGGAGATAGTTCCCCCGGGCCATCAAAGAAAACTTCTGAGGGTCGAGCGAATCCACACTCACGGTGACGCGCTTCAATCCGGCTTTCAAGAGCGCTAAGGCGTGCTGAGCCAGAAGAAATCCGTTCGTCGTCATCGCAATATCCTCTATGCCGGAGACCCGGGCGATTTTTTCGACGAGCAGATACAGGTCTCGCCGCATCAACGGTTCCCCGCCGGTCAGCCGAACCTTCGTGACGCCCAGATATGCAAAAATCCGGACTAGGCGGGCGATCTCTTCGAATGTCAGCAGTTGTGTCCTGTCAAGCCAGACAAGACCATTTTCGGGCATGCAGTACCGACAGCGGAAATTGCAGCGGTCCGTCACGGAAATACGAAGGTTGTTATGGACGCGACCGAAGCTATCCTTGAGAATATCCGGCACGAGAGTTTTCATTCTTAGTCATTTCGGTTGGCTCATTATAGCGAGAAAACCGGTCTCTTTCAAATTCAGGCGGGTATAGAGTCGATGATAGGCGGGTCGCAGATTTCTTGCAGCCGGTAATCATCAAAAAAAAATTGCTCCAGCAGAAGAATCAGAGGAGAGCGTTTCAAGATTCTCTTGCAGCCTGGTGAAAGCACCGTTTTCCCCGCGACTTTATGCGGTTCAGTCATTAGTGAGCTGACCCTCCATGGAAAAAACAAAAGCGACCCCGTTGATCACGGAGTCGCTTTTTCCGATTAATTTCGGAGACCAACTTACATCTTGGTAGTGTCTTTCTTCGCTTCCTTCTCCAATTTGGCACCCTTCTTTTCCATTTTGGCGCCCTTCTTTTCCATCTTCGCGCCCTTCTTTTCCATCTTCGCGCCCTTCTTCTCCATCATAGCACCCTTCTTCTCCATCTTCGCGCCTTTCTTCTCCATCACCTTGCCCTTCTTTTCCGCCTTGGGTGCGGCTTTCGTTGTGTCTTGGGCGTAGAGCGTCGTCTGAGCGAGGACAAATGCACAGAGTACAACTAGAACTCCGATGATTTTTTTCATGTGAGTTTCTCCTTGTTGCTGTTAGTGAATGTGTTGTTAGTTAGTTAGTTAGTTAGTTATTCAACCTTGCCAAAACTTAAAGAGTAATTTAACAAACTCCCCGCCAAAATACAATACGGATGGCGCTCAACTTTGTTTGACGCCAGACAAGCCGATCTTCAAAAACCGGCGATTCATATCAGTTTTGTCCAATCTGATTATCGACCCAGGATTCCCCATCTACAAAAAGCTCCTTCTTCCAGATTGGAACTGTCGTTTTCAATGCATCGATAGCAAGGCGGCACGCTTCGAAGGCCTCTCGACGGTGTGCAGATGACACGGCAATAACGACACTCGCTTCACCAACTTCCAGACGGCCGATTCGATGCACGATCGATATTTTGGTGATTCCGTATTTTGCCCTGGCTTCGTCGGCAATCCGGTACATCATCTTCAGCGCCATCGGCGAATAGGCTTCATACTCCAGGGCGAGCACAGACTTTCCACGGGAATGGTTTCTCGTCGTACCGATAAAAATATCGATAGCTCCCGCACTCGGATCCTGAACGCTCTCAAGAATTTCTAGAGGATGAATAGGTCCGGTGACGATTTTAATCATATTATCCCCCACTCACCGGTGGAATGACGGCCACCTCGTCGTCTTCGTGAAGAGCGTAATCGTTCGGGACATACTCCCAGTTGACGGCAAGTCGAAGATGATCCTTCCATTTCTCGAACTCCCGATTTCTTTCTGAAAGCAACTTCAGTATTTCTCCCGCAGAAGACCCGGGTGGGAGTGCATACGACAGAGTTTCCGCTCCGGCCAGATCGCGGGCCATTGCAAACAGTTTGACCTTAACGGTGATCATAGTAATTCCACCTCAACCTCTTCCCCCTTGTGAATGATTTCTTTGTCCTCCGGAATGATTACCAGGCAATTCGCTTTTGTGAGTGACGAGAGAACGTTGGACACCTGCGACCCTGTATCCCTGACGACCAGTTTGCCGTTGTTGTCTTCCAGTATCCCGCGAATGAAATGCCGCTTGCCATCCGTTTTCCTGATATCATGGCCGAGGGTCGCATGCAGTTTCACTGTAGAAGATGCGTTCCGGCGGCCCATCATCTTCAGCAACGCCGGTTTGACAAACTGGAGAAACGTTACGACCGTTGAGACTGTGTTTCCTGGAAGTCCAAAAACTGGTTTTCCCCGGTATAACCCATACATTATCGGCATCCCCGGTTTGATGTTCACTTTCCAGAACCTTATGTCCGTTCCGATCTCCTTCAGAATTTCCCTCACATGGTCGTGCTTCCCGACCGATACGCCGCCGGATGTGATAAGAACGTCGGCATCGAGGCCTCTCAGTACTTTTTCTTTGATTCCCTCGCGCTCGTCCCTCGCTATCCCCATATCAATCGGCTCGCCGCCGAGATCCTGAACAAGGGCACGCAAGGAATAACTGTTGCTGTTGCGAATCTTCCCTTCGGTTAACGGTTTATCAATGTCGACGATTTCATTGCCCGTGACAACAATTGCGACACGTACGGGACGGTACACTTCCACAAATCTTTTACCGAGCGAGGCAAGCGCCCCGATCTCCTGCGGCCGAAGGACGTGGCCTTTTTCCAGGACTACAGCATCCTTTTGAATATCGCCTCCGCACTTGCGAATATTGTGCCCTTGCGCGACCGCGCGCAAGACCTTAACCTCAGACCCCCGCATCTCATCGGTCCATTCCATCTGAACGACTGTGTCACAACCGGGCGGAATCTTACCTCCGGTCATGATCGCAACTGCCTCGCCGGATTTCACCGATCGGTCAAACACCGACCCTGCGGCAACTTCTCCGATAATTTTCAAGACTGCCGGCGGCCGGCGAAGATCCTCGCACCGAACCGCGTAGCCGTCCATCGCGGCGTTGTCGAACGGTGGAACGTCTTCCGGCGCGACAATCGTTTCACCGAGGGCATGCCCCAGCGCACGGGGGATTGAAACTGTGATCAGCCCGAGGGGCTGAACTGAATCCAGAATGATGTTCAGCGCTTCACTGGCAGCAATCATACAATTCGGATCAGGATATTTAGTTCGTAGTCTTCCGGCGTATCGATATTGGTGACGACACCTTTTTCTTCCGTCGGCACTTCAACGACATCGCCGGGATACCGGTGAATCACAGAGCGGGCTCCTTCTTCCGGCGGGGCAGTCCGCAGATCATTGAAAAGGCTGCGCTCGATTATCACGGGATGCCCGCGGCGACTTTTGTATGTCGGGACGACGATTCTCTTTTGAGATTTCCAGAAAGCCTGCAACAGATCGACAATCAACGACTGCGAGATCAGCGGATGGTCGACCGGGCAAATCATTGCCGCCTGAATGTTTTGTGAATCCAGGGCGTCAAGTCCTGCTGTAATAGAGGAGAGTTGGCCTTTCTGCCAATGTTCGTTAAGTACAATCCTCCCATCAAACTGACCCAGATGTTTCGTTATTTTTTCGGCTTCGAAGCCGAGAACGGCCACCACATCTATGATACGGGCGGAATGCAGTACCTCCACGATATGCTGGAAGAACGTCTCCTCACCAATCTTCAACAAAGCCTTTGGCGATCCCATACGTTGAGACGAACCTGCGGCAAGAACGACAGCAGAAACTATAGAATTCACCACACCCTCCCGACTGGCATGCTTTGCAGAATCGCCCGTTGCCGTCCCGCAGCGGAAGAAATCAAAATTTGTGGCGGTAGGGGCATAACGGTTGGACTCAACCGACCGGTTGTTTATTGCCCAGCCGCCGGATTGCTTCCTTCATCTTCTGGGATTCATGCTCCAGCGGAGAGTTTTCTCCCCGCCGAACTTTAATGAGCTCTGCAACAATGCTTACCCCGATCTCTTCTGCGGTTACTGCGCCAATGTCAATCCCTATCGGCGCATAGACGCGATCGAGAGCCCGGGTTGAAACACCGCGCTCCACCAAGTGCTCGTAGGTCGTGAGAACCTTGCGCTTGCTACCGATCATGCCAATGTACTTCGCGGAAGTCTTGAGCGCTTGCTCGAGGACGTCTTCATCGTAGCGGTGTCCCCGCGTCACGATCACGATATAGGTTGACGACCGGATCGTGAGCCGGCTGAACGATTCGAGGAAACCCATAGCGAGGGTCCGGGCAGCTTCGGGAAAACGCTGCGGGTTCGCGAACTTGTCGCGGTCGTCGACCACGGTGACGCGGAATCCTGCCATCGCCGCGGTCCGTGAGACGTACCTGGAGACATGCCCGCCTCCAAAGATAACCAGCTCGGGCTGACCGGTCATCGGCTCGAGGATCCATTCCCCGCGCTCGGTTTTGAGTCGGCCTGTTTCCTGGCGACTCGCGACTTTGGCCAGCAACTCGGTCACGGAGGGTTCGCGCAGCGCGGTCATTCCTCCATCATTCCAATACTCCACTACTCCACTTCCGGTCCCGGATCGTCGTTGTCTGACGATTTCCTTGACCTGTACATTTCCATCCTTATCAAGGAAAGTGGCAAGAATGCAGTCTTCCCCGGCGTCCTGAATTGATTTCAATTCCTTGAAGAGGGCAATCCGTTTCCTGGTCACCGGCTCGATCAATACGTCGAGGCTGCCTCCGCAAATCAGGCCGTGTTCAATGTCGTCTTCGGTCAAATGAAACGTGAGGACCTCCGCCTTTCCGGACTGCAACAATCGATTCGCGTGGAGGAGAACGTCGCCTTCCATGCACCCGCCGCCGACGGTGCCAACCGAAACGATGCCTTCCTGCTTCACCAACATCTTTGAGAGTGCCGACGCAGGCGTGGAGCCCGACGTCGAAATAATCGTTGCAAGCACCAGACGGTCTTCAGCCTCAAGAGCATTCAGTATTTCTTCAACAATATCCATGAGAATCCGGGGTGACAGAGTGTTGTTATCCATAGTATATCAAATGTCCCATCAAGAAACAAGATGCGATTCTCGATGCAGTCGTGGAATGTTCAGTACTTTGCCCAACCCCTTCTTCCGGAGGCTGTGCACAAAGTCCCAAGGGGACAAAACTTCGCGGTTAACAGATTTACCGCAGAGGACGCAAAGCGAAGATTCGCAAAGGTACTGTGTTAAGAGTCAAGTCGGTTGCACGATCAAGTTGTTTGAAACATGCCGTATGTTGCTGTTACGGTAGTTTGGATCATAAGGGACATTTTTCTTCCATAGGATGTAGATG
>JBEKTW010000017.1:0-79384 GCA_049515655.1 Bacteroidota bacterium | reverse complement strand
GCCTTGCAACTCTACTGGAAATTATGCGTGGTTGGTAAATCCATGGAATACCAGGGTCTAGACCTGAGCGATTCCGAGGATGATACTCCGAGCCTATTGTATCGTGCTCTTGAAGATGTCTCCAAATATTTGACAGACCAGGAAAAAGCAATATGGAACGAATCATAAAAAGAGAAACATTTTATACGAGTCAAGATTTTTACATGTCCGCCTATTTAATGGCAGTAGGTATTAATTTGCAGACATACCGCCGTGACAGCGGACTGACAACTTTCGTTTTTGTGAGTTCACAGGAATTAGAGGAACATGTCAGGGAATATTACGCAATGGAAGCCCGGGTTAACCCCGTACTCTACGCGAATGCACTTCGTAATCTGAAGTCGATTATACATTCAGATATAAAACCAAATACACACTATGTCGAACAACCTAGCAACAATAGATGAACAACTAACAGCAACTGAAAATACTGAGGGGCTTCCTCAGAAAGAAACAGATTTAAATTTTACCGTATCCTACGGTACAAAAGTAAACAGAAAAGACGAGCGAGTTACGCTCGTTCCATTCAAGGATATAATCGAACAGATAAAGACTGGGAGCAACGGTCTAGATAAGACAATTGAGCAGGTCCGTTCTCTTCCCTGCACGTCGGCAGAGGAGAAAAAAGTCCGACAGGCTTACAAGACAAATAACCTTCCTTATTTTTCGATGGGAACCTTCAAGGACAACCATCGGGAGAACAAAAATCTCATCAGCATAAAGCACGTTCTGCTGGATTTTGATGACGTGCTCCCAGTGCTGGACGCATTGATGGGAAAACTCAGAAAAGACCGTCATGTTCTATGTGCTTTCATTTCGCCCGGAGGAGATGGCATAAAGGTCATATTTCCTTTGGACAGGGCGGTTACCAATTACGAGGAATACAGGAAAATATATGTGTACTATATGAAAAAGTACACGACACTGTACGGCGTCAAGCCAGACGCGGTAACAAAAGACGCTGCTCGCGCATGTTACCTTTCCTACGATCCTGACATTTACATAAATGCGAACTGTGAACCACTTTCTGCCGATGTTGAAGAAGAGCAAGATCCAGGGGAAACAGTTGAAGTAAAAGAATCCGCAGAGGATCTTCTAAAAGGTACAATAGATGGCCACAGAACTGAACGGATGACAAAGCTGATCGGCTCGCTTATTGCTCAAAGAGCCGATGAACAGACAATCTTAGAGCTTGTGCAGGCATGGAATCAACGAAATACGCCACCTTTGCCAGACGACAAAATCTGCAAAACAGTCAGTGACATGTATCAGAGATACTTCCATAAGACAGCATCAATTCCTGTGGAATTTACGGCTTCGGATAACGCATACTATAAAACAGTGCACAATGGACAGGGATTTCACCGGGCAATGGTGACAACATTTACCATTGAACCAAAAGAACTGCTCGTTTTGGATGACTCTGACTGCCTCAGATGCAATGCAACATCGACACAGGGATTTAAGTATGAAGACATTTTCATTGAGAACACGGACTGGCATACAAAATCAAAGCTCTTGAAAGCTATTGGTCATCAGGACTGCACATTCCATGGATCCGATAATGATGTTCAAGCTCTCTGCAGCTTTATCAATACGCACATACCTGTTCGCAAACGTGGAACAAAAGTCATCGGATTGATTGACGATCTCTGGGTTACTGAAGGCGTAAACATTACGGCAAGCGGTATTCAGCCTGAACAAACGATAGTACCGTTTGGCAAGGGTGCAGATGCGTTCTATCATGGAATAAAGTATCCAGAACAATCGGAAGAAGAGTACAAGGAGTTCATGAGGATATTTTATGAGAATATCCTCCATGTCAACGATGAAAAAGTTATCGTTCCATGGCTATCCTGGATCTTTGTATCGCCGTTGAAACCGGTCCTTATGGACAAGCTCGGTGGATTTCCTCTCGTGTTTGTTCATGGATCGCAGGGAAGCGGAAAAACGACCACAGGGAAAATGTTCAAGCGATTATGCGGCTACACGGACTATTATCCTACATCATGTACGCAGAGAACATTCCCAATGCTAAAACTACTGTCTTCGACAAATGCCATTCCAGTCGTGTTGGATGAATTCAAAGTGGCTGATATGAAGGATGATGAAAGAGACAATCTGATCAGAATGATGCGAAAGTCGTATGCCGGAGAAGTCGAATCTAAAGGCAGACCGGACCAAACAGTGGAGGATTATCATCTTCAGGCGCCTATGACAGTCATGGGCGAGTGGAATATTACCCAGCCTGCAATTAAAGAACGTGTGCTTTTGATAAGGTTTTCAGACACCGTGAAGAAAAACAAATCGATGCAGAATGCTTTCGATAAGCTGTGGGAGTTGCGTCTTGAAGGATTCATGCCGAGGTATATCGAGTTTGTATTGCAGCAGGATGTAGCAGCTCTATTGGAAAAAGCAAAAATAATAATAGCAAAACAATTCAAAAAAGTCACCGTCGCTCCTCGCATACTGAATAATCTGATAGTCATGGTAATGGGCATTATGCTTTTCCAGCTGTATGCTCAGCATTGGAATATCGCAGTGCCTGAAATCAAGTCGGGAAAGCTGTTGAAAGACCAGCTTTCCGAGATAACCGGTTCGAAGTCCGGGTTCGTAAAATCAGCCATCGATCAGTTGTTGGAAGAGTTTTCAGTCCTTGCGCAAAACGGAGAGTTAGAGGCGAATAGAGATTTCAAAACTGCCAATGTTGATCTTCGTAACAAGAAGTCTTTGCAGATATTGGCGATTCGGTTCAATAAGGTCTTCCCCGACTTCAAGATCTATGCTCAGCGGACAAATTATGAGGGAGATCTATTGGATAAAGAGTCGTACCTGAGACTGTTTGATGAATGTGAGTATGTTGTCGGCAAGAGTTATGCAGTCAAGTTCAATGATGGGACGCACCGTTGTGTCTGCATCGATATTGTGAAGGTTAAGAAGCAGGATTTAGATCTGGAGGGATTCGGTATCTGATCCGGTTACATTCGGTTACAATTGGTTACACTGCGATTGTAACCGCCAAGTTGGCGAAAACGAAGTGGAATAGCCAAATATATGTGGTTTTAGTGATTGGTTACATGGTTACAAGAAATATACACCCTTTACTATATGAAGCTACGCTGTTATTAATTGTATGTAGATATACGATTGTATAACTCGATAGTAAGGTATGTGTCTAAAACGTGTAACCGTGTAACCGAGACAAAAAATTGTCAAAATCCAGTAATGCAGATCAGAATAGACATTTTTTCGGTTACAAATGAAGTGTAACCAAATGTAACCAACTGCAATCGTAGACAGCATATTGTGTTGTTATTATTTGTTTTTTTGTTTGTTTTCACAGAAAGCTATCAATTATGAAGAAAACTAGAATAGATTGGAAAAAGCTCCGACAAATGAAAGATCCAGATCCAGGAAGAGAAATAGCTCTATTTACTCCTCTGGAAGGACTAATTCAAGCATTTAGAGATATGCCTCCCAGAAGATCAGCAATTCTAAGGGCTTTCAAATGGGCATTGAAAAATGGACACTTGAATGAATAGCTGGATCCCATCCAATAGCTCGGGTTCTATGAGAGTCAAAACTTTTGTCCCCACGCCGTTAAATATGGCTAATAACCTGGATCCGACACAAACAACATAATAATCTACAAAACAAATTTTCAGTCCCCGTATCATAAAATATGCTTAAAGCAATAAAAAAAATCCATATGTATTGCTACATACGGATCTTTCTTGGCAATCTTGATGGGGATTCTGATCCAATTTAACAATAACGGGGTCGGGGTTCATTTTTCCCGAACTTTTATGGCGTGATTTGGCCATGCTCAGGATTAAATACGTGAAATTCCCCTGTTTTGCGCATTAGGATATGGGAATTGGAGCGTGTTTTCGCAATCCTATAATGCGAAAAACTTGACTTTCTAAAAAACGCTTGCTACCTTCTCTTGTCGCAATTGAATACTCACAATCTGAACAATGATAAAGGCCAGAAGAATGCGCCCATCCCATTATTGGCGTAAGGACCTGTCGACTGAAAGGAGAGAGCTCTTCGCAGCCGCATTCTGTGATGCTCAAGGCACCGTCGATATGTTGAAAAACAAACCCGAATCGGAACTCAGTTGGTTTGATCGCTTCATTGCGTGGTTCACAACACCTTTCAAGAAAATTGGCATCGAGGGATGGAAAGAGACTGGATGTGTTGCAAAGTCAACTGGAACCCCGGTGCGCGATGCCCAACATTCCAGTGATGGCTTCTGGACAATAGATATGGCCATCTCAACGTTTACGATCAGTGGTGTCTCATCAAGCGGCGATCGGTTCATCCGCATAGAGGTTGAGCCAGGCACGAAAGCACATGACATTTGTGACACTCAACTGATTACATCTTCATCGAATCTAGAACTAGGTGGCGCGGTTGTCATCGACAAAGATGGTCCTTTTCTTGAAATTCATCCTGACGAAGACTTTAGTGTACAAGCGTAAGTTAACCTGAAAATCGAATTCGAAGAACCTGTTCTCAATTGGGTATAGGTCTATGCCGAGGTTCAGCGTCTGATCAATACTAAGCTTCAATTAACACGGCTAACGTGATAATGACACCCAAATAACGTCAAGGAGGATTCATGAAATACTCAATTCACTTAATTCTTGCCGTCCTTTTACTGACACCATCATTTCTTTTTTGTCAGGTCACATTTGTAGAGCGTGACTTCTATTTAATTAGGTATGATATTGTAGGAAAAGCTGAAAATGCTTTGGATAAAAGCGACATGACAAAATATACAATACCGGCAGGAACGAAGATTTATATTGAGGAGACTCAAACTGCAAAGGTGACCTTCAAAGTACATACAGTACCTGACAATAAATCATATCCGAATTGTGTAGTTCAAGGAAAGGCATACACTCTAGAAATTACAGGGGAAACGCCGGAGTACTTATTCAGGCATCTGTCTGGATTTGGTGGAGGTATTGCGACCACACCATTCAAGTACCGTCCTGAAAAAAAGAACATTTATCCAGGAGGAAACTTGGCATTTGCCGCTTCATATTTTTATGATTTCAGTGGCTTCACGGTTAAGCCAGTCATCTTCGCGGGAATTACAACGGTGTCTATCAACCAGATAAACAGTACAGAAGTTGAGAACAGGACGGGCTTCACCACTGGATTTGGATTCAATTTCGATGTCCTTGACAAAGTTGAGCTTGGAGTTATTGCTGGATGGGATTTTGTAAATAATGACTGGGATTCAAATGGTCGAGTATGGTATGGAGTATCATTTGGGTTCAGAATCATCAATTGACCAATGCAAATATTGTTGTTCATGAGTTTTAAATCTGTCTGCATGGTTGCTCAAACTGTAAGCGACAACATTGGATTCACTTTTAGCATGATTACGTTGCGAAGACTTGACTTGGCACGTAGTAACCCCAACGGTTGAACTATTCATGCTGGGAGTTAACCTTGCTTAGAGATAAGAACGACAGTCTGATCATCTCGTATATTGTTCTTCGTCGGTGGATAGGCATTCTCGGAATACTTTTGCCCTTCATTTGCATGCTCGGCGGATTCCTCCTTTCAAATCTCTCTATCCAGCCTTCGATAAGTTTTTATTATCATACGAACATGAGAGACTTTTTTGTCGGATTGCTGGTTGGAGTCTCACTATTTCTTGTGACCTATCGAGGATATGAAAAAATAGACGGCCTTGTAACTACGATTAGTGGAGTAGCTGGATTGGGTGTTGCTGTCTTCCCGTGCCTAAATCCCCAAGCTAATCTGATCCCCGTAGGAATATTTCAAATAGCACCAACGATCTCCAACGGGATTCATCTTACATGCGCATCGATTTTTTTCTTGCTTCTTGCCATCAATTCATTTTTTCTCTTCACTTTGAGCAAAGGTCCTACTATTACATGGAGCAAGCGAAAGCGTAATCGAATTTATAAGACTTGTGGAGCGGCAATATTCGTTTGTATAGTTGCGTTACTAATATTTCATTTGGCTCTGAGCCCGGAAGAAGCAAATGAATCAAGAATAGTGTTGGTGTTCGAAACTGTTATGCTCCTTGCGTTTGGCGTTTCTTGGTTGGTAAAAGGAGAAACTCTGTTTAGGGATAAACCGAGTGAGATGTTATGATGGCAATGTGCTTTTTCATAATGCAATCACAATCGTAGGAGGGATGAGGACCTTGAGTAAAGCAGCAATGATGCCTCAACAATTGAGACATGCTGAGGATAAACATGCACCTGTGTTTTGACGGATTGGTTTCGGTAGAGGGAGATTCTCGCGGAAAACTTTTTCGTGGACTTCGTGAAGAATCAATTGTCAAAACACCGCCAGAGAAATGCGCAAATCGACCCAAGCTATCAGGTCAATGCTAGCTGTGAAGCTCTTGTCTCTTCGCAAAATGGGTCGATACTTGAGAATTCATTCTCTTCTCCCCTATGGGTTCATGGAGATGAAGACCATATTCTATCTAGCCTCTTAAACTATTACTAGGATCACAAATGCTTTCGCTAAAGGCCGTCGAGACATATTCCGACGAGACAAAAATCCCCATAGTGCTATTCGCAGATAATGGTGATCTTCTGCTTGCAAGCAAGAATGTAAAAGATCTGGCGGTATCAATGGATTTCTCAGCAATGATCCGTGAGATTAGAAATGAAGTGTTCAGAAGCGACTTCCATACTAATACATCGCGGAGTATCTTGCTTAGTGACGGGCGTGTATTGTCAATTTTCAAGAGTATAATCCAAATACAAGATTTCGGTGTAGAATCAAACAATATCTTGATTACGCCCTCGCTACTAGAGAATTTTCAGCTGTTCGATGATGTTGAGGCTGGTGTTTATAGTATTGGCGCTGACAAACATACTATTCTATATATGAATAGAACAGCGGCGATGATTTTCGGATACAAGTCAGTGGAAGAGCTGAAACGTGATACTGGGGGGGACGTTTTGAATCTCTACGTATCACAAAAAGACTTCAATGAACTTATTGGGGACTTAGGGAAAGGTGGTGTGGTAATCAACCGGCCAATTAGGATGAAGAAAAAAGATCGTGGTGAAATTACAATTTTAGTGACCGTCAAGCAAATCATGAAAGATGGAAAATGTGTAAGGCGTGACGGTGTTTTTACGTTTATTGAAAATATAGACAAGATTCTAATGATGTTAAACCTTCAAACTGGGATTTATGAAGTGACATATAAAACCAAGGAAATAGGTGTCAATATTCCAATAATTACAGACTGCGATGATGAGTTTGCAAAAATGTTCGGTTTTAAATCTGCGTCTGATATTAAAGATATCGTAGATATAAGAGATCTGTATGTAAATCCTGGTGACGTGAAAGAATTTGAGAAAGATTTAGTGAAACACGCCTATAAAAATGAGCCGATGCATAATCGGATAGTTAGAGTAAAGAGACTTGATACACGTAAGGTGTTCTGGATAATGGTCGATTGCGAGATGACTGGTGATCCTAATAAGCCAATTGGCCGGCGTGGAACAGTCAGGGATGTTACCGAACTAATGATGTTAGGTGGACTGGTAGATGTTAATAGAGTCAGAAGTCAGGTACATACACTGATGGCTCCTGTCATCTCAATGCAAGGCATAAGCATGTTCCTTTTTCGTGAATCCATGAGAGCGGCAAAACGGGGTCCATTTTCTTCGGTGGTTGATGCCTCAGTGCTTGATTATTCGTGGAAACCCGAAATAAAAGAGGAACTCCAAAACAATTCAACAATTATTGTTCGTTACGAAACATACCTAAGAAATCTGCAAGAGAATTTTGCCAAGCTGAATTTGGTGACTTCTATCCGTAGCTCTCAAGAATTAACAACCTCCGTATCTTCTGTGCTTGGTCAAATCGAATCTTTGCTTGTGAGGAAAACAGACGACGGTTCATTACCCCAACAGAGGGTTGGTATTCTAAGAAGTCGAAAGGCAATACTAAATTCAGAGAAATTGGTTTTGGAAATACAAAACCGTGCTGTACTAAGTGATCAGATGGAGGTTTCGACGAAAATAAAGGAAATAGTCAATATACTCGGTCAATTAGAACTTATGTTGTTTTTATATCTTTCAAATATTGAACGAAGCGGGATTAGAATGACACTCTTGGAATCTGGACTACTAAGAGATTATTTGTTGAAGAATCGAGTTGCAGACGAAAAATTCGAAATGCTGCCCGAAAAGCTTGAGGAAATCATTCTTACCGAGATTTATGCATTCGAACCTGAAGCGGCGATGCAGGGCATAGAAATAAGAGTAACATCGGGAATTTTACCACCCATCAAGTGTTGTGGGTACATGATTACAAGAATGCTGGGTTATCTTCTGGATAATGCTATTAAATATTCTTTCGAAAAACCAGACGCGTATCTATTAGTATCTTATGGGAAGGAAGGTAAACACGCTCAAATTTCAATTGAAAATTACGGTACAGGCATGACCAAGGATGAACTCGAGTCGAAAAGTCTTCTGGAATTTGGGACACGTGGGACATTGGCTTGGGATCGCAACCGAGAAGGTTCTGGGATTGGGCTCTCGGAGGTATTGAGAATAGTAAAAATGCATAATGGCGAACTGCTTATTGAAAGCAAGCCGCCTGCTAATATTAAACAAGAGGATATAACGAAGGACACACCACATAAAAATACTGTAACAGTTAAACTTCCTTTTTGATGAGGTGATCATATGAGCAAACTTATATGGGTCGAAGACGAACTAGGGCCATGCAGCCATTTTCAAGTGTCTTTGGAAGACATGGGATTTGAATTGTTGATCTTTAGAAGTTTTCATGAGACATCCTCTTATTTATCAAGAGGCGGAGATGCGGATGGGATTATCTTCGACATTCTTATACCCCAAGGTGGGGCTGTGAAAGCAGTAGAATCCAATCAAGACATTGGAATCCAGTTAGTGAGGAATGTAATTCAAGAAAAATGTTTTCCACCGGATAAATGTTTTGTTTTAACAATTTTACGTGACCCTGCCCTTAATGAAGAGTTGAGAGAGATTGGCATTCCCGTAGCAAATATTTATGACAAGACAAGTGATCCTGAAACATTCGCTAGTGAAGTTAAGAACAGACTCTAATAGACCATAACTCCAAAGAATATCTCCAGCAGGGTATGTTCTATCGACCATACTACATATTAATCATATTGTTTTGTGTATCGATTCTCTTGTCATTCTATGTTGTGAATAATGTGGATACTCACGGCCTTGACGAGTTTGTCAACTTATTTGTTTCGGGCGAATTTGCCGTTCTTGCGCTGGTCACAATTCTTCCAACGTTTACTACAGGACAAAAAGAGGATCTCCCACTACTTTTCCCGGCTCGATCATTTACAAAACTTGGATCATGGTTTACGATTGTTGCAATCTTATTTGCTCTGTTCGGCCGTTTTGGTAGTTCTGGAGACCAACATGTTCTTACCTTTCTTGTCATGTCAACCTTCACCATTTCTGTCCTTGTCCCGGTACCAATGGTGCTGGTCACCCTTCCCACAACCCAATTAAATGAAATCGAGATGTTGGGCAGAGTCATAACACTCTACATCAGATGTGGCCCAATTACAAATTTTAAAAATGAATCGGTTGTTAAATTGCATCGCGCTTTGCTCGCCCTGTTTCAGATATTTGAGCAATCTATATATAATCATGATATGAAGGTAATTCATCGAGGAAGGCTTTTCATTGAGACTATTTATTTCGATCTTCATTCCTCCCATTGGTTAAGTACATCGGACAAAATTAAGTTAACCAGGTGTTTGACCGATGAAGTGAGAGGTCTTGTCTATTCTGGTCGCCAAAATTACTCATCGTTGATTGCATTGTCGGAGTGTTGTATAAGTTTACTTAGTCAAAGCAAGTGTATGGCAGGAGATGAGTTCCATAATGTCTCAAGACAGACCAAGATTTATACTGAGATTAATTTTATCCCCTTGATTAGAATGAATGAAGAAATGGCAATCGCAGCCTATAAAGCTGGATACATTGAGCAAGCTCGGTATGTACTTTCTTTATTGAAGACGTTCCAAAATGATCCTTGCTTGATTGATGGACACCAACCTTCTCATACACTTGAAACTTGTCGTATTTCGATTAAACATATTGAAGGGATCTTCCAGAAAGAACCTGAAGGGACTGATCCCATGGTTCCCCATGAATGTGCGTAATTATATGGACAAGTGTTCGGCTCCAAAACCTTTTAGACACTTGCGGGTTTAGATTAGTATGTAGTTCTTCAAGAGATAGATTTTTTGCAATTGTTTCTGTAAATTGCTATAGCTTAGGTCTGCTAGCTCGCACGACGTTTCAAGGATCATAGAATGTCTCAGACCCATTAATTCAACATCAGTGTTTGAATCAATCTGCATAAGGAACCAGTCAAATATAGAGACAGAAGATCCGATTGACCTTGGCTTTTAGGCTGAGGCGATGACCTGCCCCCGGTTTATGTACCAACTGGGATTGCAGTTAAATCCTTTTAGTGATCCGATTGGTAACCACGCGGAGAGATGGACTTTCCCCACGCATTTCATTACCTTACGGCATGAGGCAAACACATCCCAACACAGCGACATGCTATATGGCATGTGTATTGAGGCAGCTCAGCCGAGATGCACTAGAACACACGAACGGTCTTATCGCACACCGAAATCAATTAGACGACACTACTAGATAAGCCGATGAAAACGAGTTGCTTGTCACTTATTATTCTGATTTCTTTCTCAAGCCCACTACCTGCACAAAAGGAACTGTCTGCTATCAAATCATTTTCTACTTGTGTAGCCTTCTTGAATGACACGAGAATTGAAACGATAAAAGTTGATGGCGAGGTTTTTCAGGTTTGGCTAAAAAAGCCCGACAGCAATTTGGCAATCCCCAAGACTTATCGGTTAACTGGCACAGCTTTTTTTGTGTCCGATACATTCTCTAATTATTTGGTAACGGCCGAGCACGTTGCTAGAGAGATGACCTTAAACTCTGATATAGTGATTCATGGCCAATCAGATAAGCCACTTGTATTCAAACTAATAACTCTCGCATTCAGAAGGGATAGCTTAATCTGGACATTCAACGGTAGCTCAGATGTTGCGACATTGCTTCTGGATGACAATTCACAGATATATCGTGATTCTTCTTTGGGTTCTATTCCAACAGCAATAATCGAGTCAGACAGAATTCCATTGCGAGAGAGAGAAGTAACCACTATTGGTTTCCCCCTGGACTTAGGCTATGGAAAATCCTTTTCTCCAATATCGAAAATCTCCAGGCCTTCCAGCGGTCTAATAGAATTACCTAGATTTGACAACAATAAGATTGCCACTTTTTATTTGCTTGATGATCCTAGCATTAGCGGATTTAGCGGTTCTCCGGTCTTCGAGTTACCGACAAATTTGATCGTTGGCGATCAGGAGATGTTTGTCACAGCTTATCGATTGATGGGACTTGTGCATGGCAGCATCAGCGATAAAACTGGTGGTGGATTTGCAGCAATTGTACCGGCGAAATACATCATTGAAACGATTAAGCAATCTCCTAAGTACTCCGGCGTTTTAAAGTGGTTCCATGAAAATGGTAAGCTTTGGAGTGAACGGCTTATTAAAGATGGCAGAATGTGGAGTGTTCTGAATAATTTTGACAAGAACGGCAAATCCGTGGAAACGGGGACTTTGAAGGATGGGAATGGTACCTTGTATATTTATGATGAGGACGGCAAATTACTTTCAATTGATAATTATTTGCATGGGTTACCGTTGAACAAAGTATCAAAAGAACCTTGACAAGTATGATCTGCGTGTGCTCTAACCACCGTTCAATCTCATCCTGACTAAGATATGAACTACGAACAAACTCGTCCCCGCAGTATAGCTCCGGTCCGATAGAGCGCAACAATTTTTGTTTTACGGTACCAATATGATACTCTACAAGTTCGTATCGGCACAACAAGCGGTCAATATTCTCGAAACCACTACTATTCGCTTTACCCAACTTGCGGCGCTCAATGACCCTTTTGAATCCTTTCCTCAAGCGGAAGGATTTGTTACAAGAGAGTTCGTATTTCAAATCTTCGACTTGATCCTTAACCATGAGACTATACTTCACAATCTCATGGAACAAACCTATCATCGGATGTATGATGCCCTTCCCCCAGAACAGAAGAACCTCTTTGACTTCGAAGGCTATAAAGCAGTTGTCAAGAATATTATCGATGTTGAGTTAACCAAACGAGGCACAGACTTCCCTAACCTTGTTCGAAGTCTTTTCGAATCTAACACCGATTATCTGGTTGGCACGATCAAACAGAGTGTTATCAATTCAATTGCGAACAACATCTGTGTTCTAAGTCTAAGTACTGCGAGAACGAATCCTCTCATGTGGTCACATTACGCTGATTCTCATAGAGGCTTGGCGATTGGTTTCGATTCGGAAAACCAATTCTTTTCAAAGGCTTTGCGGGTCCAGTATCGCGCAGAGCGACCAAGGGTCAATCTTTTCCCGATTCCAGAGACAGAGCCGGAGAAGCTTAGATTAGCAGAATCAATCTTAGCGACTAAGAATATATCTTGGCATTATGAAGAAGAATACAGACTAATTAACACCACAACCCTGCTGAAAGACAGTCACACTATTGATTCAGGCGGACATGAGGTTCTTGTCAGAGCTTTCCCAATCGAATCTGTTCAAGATCTCATTTTCGGCTGTAACATCCAAGAAGATTCTCAAAATAGTCTATCGGAAATTGTCAGGAATAAGTTCTCAACAGCATCACTGAATCAAGCTGTCTTAGACACGAAGAACTTTCAGATCTCTTTCAAGCGGCTATAGATTTTGTCGCGGGCTAACCTGCCACTGAAGCCGACAGAAATAACACAACACGAATCAACATAACTGAATGCCAAGATGGGATCACTAGAAGGGGCACGCCTTAAACTTGTACGGGCCAAACGCCATATCGAGGAGCTACACAATGTCATTCAAACATTTATCGATTCTAAACCGTATCGAATCGTCAAACGTGAGAACCCGGCAGGTGACTTGGTATATTGCGTCGAAATTGTCCAGCAATTGCCGCCCGAATTGGGAGCAATCATAGGAGACGCTATTCACAACATTCGCTCTGCCCTCGACCTTCTGGCCTGGCAGTTGGTCACGGCTGGTGGTGGACAACCGAACAATCATACCTTCTTCCCAATCTCACGAACACAGGCCAGTTTTGAGCAGACAATGCAACAGTGCCTTGCGGGTGCTTCGACCCGAGCACTCCGTTTCATTAAACGTCTTAAACCTTGGCTAGGTGGTAATAAGACTCTCGTGCAACTGCACTCACTTGACATCGTTGATAAACACAGAATGATTTTAGTGGTCGGGACGGCACACAAAAACATCATTGAAAGATTTCAAATGCACGTTCCATGGCAACAGGAGGTTGTCCGGTTTCCGCCATTTGCGCTGAACCCGGCTGACCGGCAGTTTCCATTGACAAATGGGGCTGAATTGTTTCGCATTAAGGCCGCTGCGCGATTGGGTGTGACAGCTGACGAGCCCCAGTTCACGTTCGAACCCTGTTTCGGAGAAGAAGGTGATACTAGGGGCTTACCGCTCGTTCCAACACTGGAGCGAATTTACCGGCACGTATCTCAGATTTTGCAGATAGCCGGTGATTTTCTCATTTAGTAATGGGTGGAACTCAGTGACTTCGGGGTGAATGATTTTGGCGGGATTTGTTATTGTAGGTTAGAAAGCAAAACCAAAAACACCAACACCTCCGGAGTAGGAGTTACGGTTCAGTACTCCGAGTACGAAATGTCGCACGTCGAATTTGGCATATGGCATTGAACGGATGAAGAGTCATCGGGCGAACATTGACATTTCCCTGGCGAATCTGTAAATTCTCATCTGAGGGCTTAATTCTGGAGCGGAGTTTAGTACACCGATGTTCTATCTTGCTTAGCATTTATCAATTCAATAATATGACAAACGAAGAACTAAAAACGTATTGGGAACTTGCCAAACCTTTTGTTGAACCGATTATTTCTACAATTCTCAAACCGCGGTTATCCATACTTTCAAAGTGGTTGAAGAAACGGTCAACCGACAATACCGTGATTGACAGTTACTACGAAGATAAGTTTGCTAATTACTTGAGTAGAACGCATCAACATTGTAGCATCATTAACACACTTGTGTTCCCAAACCAGCAAATTAAGATAAAGGACATTTATCAACCGCTGACGATTGTTTCCACAAAGGACGGCAAGGAATTTGTTATTGCCGATAAAATCAACATTGAGCTTTTTCAGAATCACAAACGGATACTGATTTCTGACTATGCTGGAATGGGCAAATCCACCTTAATGAAATGGATTACACTAAATTCGATTGAGACACCATCCACTATTCCGATACTAATTGAGTTGAGAAAGCTTGATAAATCCAATTCAGTAATAGATGAAATCTTTCAGCAGATTGACCCTATTGATAAAAGTTTTGACAAAGACTTAATCATCCGTTTTCTAGAACTCGGTTTCTTTACAATTATTCTTGATGGATTTGATGAAATTCCCCAGGATATTCAGGAAAGCATTACAGTTCAACTAAGAGGATTTATTGATAAGGTTTCTGAGAATAACTTCATACTCACATCACGACCCGAATCAGCATTGGCATCCTTTGGTGATTTTCAGAGATTTTACATTCGATCTTTATTGCCGGAAGAATCCTTTCAGATCATCAGTCGTTACGATGCATTAAACCAAATCAAATATGCCGATAAACTAATAGCGGAGATAGAAGGCAGATTAAACCAAGTGGAGGATTTTTTGACGAATCCGTTTCTTGTCTCTCTTCTTTACAAATCTTACACTTATAACAAGGACATACCGTCTAAGAAGACTACCTTTTATGAGGAAGTTTATTCCTCATTGTTCAAGCATCATGATTCATCAAAAGATGGTTTCAAGAGGCCCAAACACTCATTGCTAGATATACTTGATTTTCGAACGATACTGAGGCATTTAGCTTTTGAGACTTCAAAGCTCGGAAAAGTGATGTATACTGAACCCGAATTATTGGAGTTCATATCAAGCGCGAAATCAAAAAATGTGAACATAGATTTTAAAGAGTCATCATATGTTGAAGACCTCTTAACTACAGTACCGTTGTTTGTTAGGGAAGGAGCAAAGATAAAATGGGCCCACAAATCTATTCAAGATTATTTTGCAGCCGAATATATTACGTTTCACACAAAGAAAGAGGAGATCCTAAGAAGAATATATAGCTCCGGAAAGGACAATTACCTAAACATTATTGATCTCATTTATGAATTAGAGCCAAAACTATTCCGCAAGATAATTTTGTTACCGTTACTCACAGACTTTGTTCATCACTATGAAAGTTCTTACAAGGGAGTTCAAGGTATAAGCGAGGAATTGATTAATATACGAAGGTCAGCAACATTCGCGAAGACTTTTTGTGTAATCAATGGCAGTTCCGACATCGGATTTCAAAATGCATCAGATCTTTTCAAAAAAGCGTTGAATGATAGCTCGGATGAATTCCATACAGATGCTACGCAATTGCTCGGCCTAAATATCTTTCTTCTCTCAAGGAAGTTCTTCAAATATGGGATAATTGAAATATTAGGATCTAAGAACGAAGGACTGTTTTTGACTGGGATTCGTCTCGGCGGTGGGTTCAAAAACCTTAAAAAACTTCCAGTCGATGTTCCGTTTGTGATTACAGATGAACCCGGATTACAGATAAACGACAAAGATACATTTGCGGAAGTAAATTGGCTCTTAGCGCGTGAGCATGATAGAACATCTCGCATGGGAGGGTTGTTGCTGGACTACAAGAAAGTAAAGAAAAGAGCTGAACAGATCGAAAGGGAAGTAATAATTGACAATTCCAATGACGACCTAAAGGATATATAAAACCGCTGGCGGTAACCCTTGGCGAAAAGGAACGAATACCGCGACATGAATCGTAGAAACTAGTTATTCCGTTTGTAACAATGATTCGTTTCCGCGCGTGCCAACGACATGGTTGGTCTTCTTCCCATTCAGATACAATCGGATTAAAAAAAGGACAACCCATATTCTAGGTTGTCCCCGCAGCTTTTAGTTCACCATTCCATACTGCTCGACTCCCAGCAATACACGCAGCATATACTCTTTGGCTTCAACAAATTGAGGAAACTCTGCATCAGATATCCGAGGAAGCTTATCAAGCTTCTCAACAAACTCTCGAAAGGTTAAAGAGTAATCCAGCATCTCGTCAGGAATCTCAATTCCTTGATTCATCTCGAAAAACACGGCACCGATAATGAAATGGTAGTCATGAAACTCATCATTGAATTGATCCCGTATTGGGACATCGGCTTTCAAGTACTTTGAGATACCGGCAACTCGTTCTATGTGCCAGATGAATGAATAGAGAAAACTTTCCATGTTCACGTCCTTTGAAATGTTAAATTAAAAGGAGACAGCAGAATAAACCATCTCCTTTTTGTCAGCCGACTTTGAATTACTCTTCTACTTCCTCTTCAACCTCGTAGGGCACTGCTGATTCAGCGAATTCAATTGAATCAATGTGCTTGAACATGACCCACATCGAATCCTCATCCTCAGTCTGAAGATGTAGCTGCCCTGGACGAACATCGATTACAGTCCCTGAGACGTAGAAGTCTTCATCAATATCGAGTTCTGCAAGCTCTTCATACGTATCCACATCAACGATTTCGAAGGCCCCGAGCACGTTCAAACAGATCGTGACTACTTCATCGACGAGTAGCTCTGCAACTGCTTTCGCTTCTTGTTCCGGTGTCAGCTTCGGAGAAAGTAACTTATCGGTGCAGGTCGTCTGATGATTGAAAACGACACTGTCGTCTTTCGAAATGGCAAGTGTGGGTCCGACAGATGTCACACCCTCAAGGTCGAACTGATCGTCAGCGGCGTTGATTACGGTTAACATAGATTTCCTTTCGGTTGTTAGAATGAATGACCATTTGTCCTGGTGCGTGCAATGAAGAGACATGAACATATCGAACGCAGATCTTCTGCCTGGAATGGAACATCCTTCATGGATCTTGTGATGTCGATAGCGTCCTGAAGGGATTGCTGCATGATCTCTTTGAACCTATCCGCCACATTGCCATTTGATGGCTTCGCAGGACTTTGTCCAGGAACAGCTTCAAACACCAGCTCACCCGTGATCTTCTTGCCATTCTGAGAGGCTTTCTTGTGCAGAATGAATTCAGATCCGGCCGCTAGGCCGTGTGCGATGATTTGTTGATGGATCTCGGCGGGAGCGAAGAAGCTCATTTCAACTCCATCACCGTTCGAAACGCTGTAGAGATAGAAGGGACCATAGGCATTATTGCCTTCGTAGCACCTATCTTTAAGGAGTTTCAGCCGGACAGATTCATTCAACTTCAATTCCAGCTTCGGATTGTTCTGCTTTTCCATTACCATTTCCTTTTGTTGTGTATGAGAATTTGGATTGTGCAGGTATCAGCGTGACACCCGCAAGAAAGCCGTTCTGTTTGACGTAGGCGAGTGTCTTCTGCATATCCGGTTCGAACGATTCCGGAATGGTTTTCAGCAAACCTCTCTTTTCTGCAAGCTCCACGAACGTCTCCATATTCGTGATCTCGATCTTATCCCGTCCCAAACGCAGTTTCAAAACTCCATGCGGCAATGCAATCGATTTGCAGGATGGATCTTGCTGATTCATACTCCGTATGAATCCTTCGAGCTGCCATGCAAGCCACGAGGCTTTCTTCTCGATCTTCTGGAGTTCAGACTCTCTGAACTCCTCAACTAGCTTTGCCTCTTCATCTGCTAAATCGTTCACTTCAGCGGCCTTCTTTTCCAGAACAGCTAGTGCAGCAAGAACTTGATCTGCACGAAGTCTGGACATTTCGAGACGGTCTTCTTTTTCCTTGATCTCCGCTTCTGCGAGTAGTTCATCCATGAATGATGGCGTCATTAGAGCCCCTTAGAATGATTTTGAGAATCGCTTTTGCAACTTGCTTCACTTTCTGCCAGTTTATCTTCATGTGAATTCCTTTGATAGTTGAATGTTCTTCCATTGAGATTGCAGAAGCCGCATCAGAACAGGCGTCCCAATTCTGAGTTGGCGTGAGCGTGTCTTTTGCGGCTTCCACATTGTTATTGCTCACCCGGATACCAAACGCATTGCTTCGGATTCTTGTCCATTCGAAGTCCACCATATTGGCAATGCCTAATGGCGCCAGATTTCAATCGTTCCATCCCTTTGATGATGACCGCCTTCCCGATGTACTTTTCAGGTGAACGTGACATATCAGAACGGACAGCGTCTGTCATTCCGGATGCCTGGCCAAGTTCCCGAAGCTCGCCGTTGATGTACTGTCCAAACCGGACAGCTCCGATCTGCGTATTGAATTTGCCGGCACCTTTGGTAAATCCGATGATGACGCAATCGAAGGTCGCAGACTTCTTCTTTTTGTACCAGTTATTAGCCGGCGTTCCACCTTGCAGATATGGAGCGTACAGATTCTTCAGCATGATGCCTTCACCGTTATTCGCCAGGACTCTATTATAGAGTGTCCATTTCTCTTCAGTGGAAAAGGCATACGGAAGGATAATGATGTACGGCGATTCGAGTTTCTTCTGAATGATTTCGAGCATCGATACCCTGTATTCGAGACTCTGGGCCATAAGATCTTGGCCTGAGTCATGGAGCATATCGAATACGAACATCTTAACAAGTCTGCTATCACCGTTTGAACTCTTTCGATGCACCGTACCGGCAAGTGTTGCAGAATCCTGCCCTGGCAATAGTATTTCAGAATCCAGAACGGTCCCGATAAGTTCCGGGAATTGTAGTGACGCGAGATGTGGTAAAGCACTTGTCTTTTCAAGCGGTCTTGAATAGTCGTTCACACCTGCTGAACGAGAGAATATGCGTAACCCGTTCTTTGTAATGTGAGCAACTGCTCTCATCCCATCGAGTTTCTCCTGGGCCACATAGTTTGGATCCTCCATAAGCTGCTCAAAATGTTCTTCATTCCTAACACCCTGAGCATTCATTGCCCAGATTACTGTGACTTCACTCTTTTTTTTTCTGCAGGTGCAGGCGAAGATTGGCCGTTACCGACGATGATGTAGCCTTTGCGCTGCTTCTCCAGCTGCTTCTTCTGCATCTCTGCAATGGCTTCCTGTTCGCTTTCGCCGTCATATATGATGGCTTCTTTGGCTGCCTGTCCGATAGCACCGTAGAAGCCTTTCACGGTAACGCGACCGTTGGTCTTGAACAAGTCGAGTTCGTAATACTTGTTGTGCCCGCCCGTTGTGCATTCAAGTCGAATCATGAACATTCCTTTCGATAATGTCGTGTTGGAGTGAATTAAAACAGTTCAGCCGGTGCATAACATCTACACCGGCTGTTGTTGGAATGGTACGAAGTCCACGCCTAATTCATCGACATCTTCTGAGCGAGCTGGAATGCCCGGAGTTTGAGTTTCTCTCCACCGCCAAACCAGATGCTCTTCAGATGTTTCTTGGCATCCTTGCTTTGCTGGACGTGATCTGCGAATTCTGTTACGGCATTGTATCCGCCCCAAAGTGTGCCACGACTCATCTCGGCACCTTGTCCATTCTCATGCAATTCGAGGATCGCTTCACGGATGTTTTCATTCCGTGTCTGATAATGTGCATCCGGATTTTCCGGCACGAGAGCTTTCACGTATTCGAGCAACTGCTTGTCCGTGACTTTGCGAAGCGCCATTCTGTTGAAGATGGTGTCGAGTTGCATAAACAAGCTATTGGTCAAGCCCAAAAGCTTATGAGCTTCTTCCAGCTTGTGTACCGCATTTGAAGTGTGCCGGATTCTTACCTCTTGTTCGTTTCCTTCCAGCGCAACTGATAACGTGTTGCTGCACACTACCCTTACGGGTGTAAGCTTTGCACGAACCACTGCCGATCCATCGTGCGAATTTGTGAGCAACAGATACTGGTCGACAATATCCTTCGTGCCCACACGAATGTGCGAAGGCAACTTTGCAAGAATCCATATTCTCTCTCCCTTGCCGAGAACTCCGGCAGTGTGATACATTGCTTCATCTGATCCGACGAGTGCATCGAAGAACGCGAATGCATCCCGGTTCTGAATTGGCTCGTATCTTGAACCCACGACACCGAGAACTTCGCTTGTATCTGTGCGAACTGTTGCAAAGGTATTCGGCACGATTCTTTGCTTACGGTTGATAACGGTCTTCACGGGTTTCAGCTTCACCGTGAAGTCCAATCGTGCTGCTTCGATTGCTTCTTGGGCTGTAGCAGGATTTTGAAGATGAATTCCGAGACGATGCCATGGAACTTCGCCCGTGTAAAACATGCTTGCTCTCCCGTTTTGCATGTAAAGATTGGCAGACATTGTTGCTCCTTGAATTGTTGTTGAGTTAATACATAAGCCGTTGGACTTCGTCCTGAATGACCTTTTCCATAAATCTCTGACTTCGAGCTGCCTTGCGCATGATTCGTTCCCGCTTCTCATAGTCTCCAACGATGATTATCATGCCGTTGTAACTATTTCGGACCGCATACATGACTTGAGATTCGGAAGCTTCAATCACGACAGATGAATTGCAATGGGTTGTTTCGACGGCTTTATCGTCAGTTGTGATTACGACACATCGTTCTAGGCGAGGCATTGTTAATCTCTCACTTTCACAGGCATGATAAGCCCGACCTCGCCGTTTGAATCTCTGATTGGCCTTACGAGGATTGATTGATCCGGCGTGCCGATTTCCAGAATGACTTCTTCAGAGCCAATTGACTCGGCGAGATCCTTCAGAAATGATGTATTGATGCCGAAACGAATACGCCTCTTCTTATATGCCTTGCGGAGTACCCTGAATAAACATGGCGGCTTTACACGTCCGTCTGGTCTTACAATTGCAGTTCCATCGGCTAGAACTTGCTTTCCGTCGAGCGCGATCTGAACTGTATCGAGTGCCTTTGGTGTAACCTTCCGGCCAAGTTTCAATGCTTCAGCCGAAAGCCATCCTCTCTTGTCGCGTTTGTCGGAAACCACCGGTACAATTGCGAGTATATGACCGTTCGTTGCTGCTGCGTGTCTACGCGTGACGAAAATGTTCATAAGTGATGTCCGTGTTTCGTCAGGCGACACAGCTTTTTCGAGTTTGTACTTCTTGTTGATTTCCATTACGTGAATCCTCCTGAATTGATGATAGACGAATTGTGATTAGACCTGGTTCAAAGCTGACTTCAAACCCTGCACCGACTGCGAAGCCGTATTCTTCAAGGTACTTGCCACCTAAGCGGATAACAGGATGCGGAAGACCGAACTCAGAATCGTAGTGGCCATAGTGCACCTTTCTGATGCGAGGCACTTTGCGCGGAGGTTTCATAGTAACCCTCTTTCTGCAAATGATGTGTAGGTACTCCCGCCGAAGATGATGTGATCATGGACGGGAATTCCAACGATCTTTCCGGTTTCAACAAGCTGTTTGGTGATCTGGATATCTTCTGCCGATGGTTCCTTATTTTCCGAAGGATGGTTGTGAGCAAGGATGATTGAAGCAGCAGTTGCAACAATGGATCCGCGGAATACTTCTCTCGGATGGACTAAACTGCTGTCGAGTATGCCTTCCGAGATGATTTCAAAGCCCACGACTCTGTTAGTCGAGTTCAACCAGAAGACTATGAATCGTTCCCGGACGTGGTCTTTGAATAAGGACCTGTAGTTGTTGACGAAATCTTCCGGAGATCGAATCGTCAGGCGGGACTTATCAGCAAGTTCAGGTATGCTCTCCTTGACTTGATGAAAACGCCATGTTATGGTTCGGGTGCAATATTTCATTGGCCCGCAGCAGCGGCTGCCTCCTGAATCGCCTGATGGAACTGTTCCACAGTATCAGCGAAGACAAGAATGTTTGATCGTTTTCTTTGCTCGCCGTTCAAGCTGCTCGAAGTGATCGAAAGAAACTTCTTCCCGTTCTTCGCTTCCCTGACATCAAGGAAGTACGTTGTCTTGCCGGCACGTATGATTCTTGAATATAATGCATTGATGCTCATGAGAAACTCCTATGATGTTAGTAGATAGACTTGTATCTTCTTATACCATTTTTATGGTTTGAATGCCTGGGCAAACGGTGGAACCTCGATAACTTTCCATAAACCCGTTTGTAATTCCTCCTCTGCGTATCTTTCAGCTTCTTCTTTTGAATTCCAGGTCATCACTGATCCGGATTCTGGTATGACAACAAAACCGAATGTCATCCAGTCGATGATTGCAAACATGGAATGGTTCTCCTTGATTGTTAAAAAGTCCTCTCTCGGCGAATGACGTGTAAACATCACCGGCAAAGATCCGGGCTGGTCATGACCAGCTTGTTCTTATACCAAAAAAGAGGATCCGAAAATGGGTCCCAACCTTTTAATACTTACCTAGGGACTCCAACATCTTTCTAGTCTCGATCTGAAGCCGAGGAGGCATTGAATATCCAGGTGGAATAAGTGATTTTTGGATTTTTTTTTAGATTTTTGTGGTCTGCTTTAGCAATTTTGCCATCAGTTGACAGTCGGTAGATTCTTTCGTATATTCGGAATCATATTTGAGGATACGGGAATTGGTAAACTTACCATTATTTTCAGCACGTTTGGTTTTGCAATCATTCGAAATCACAACCCTATCATGTGTCATAACAGATGTGAAATTAAGGAGGAATGTTAGATGATAAAAACGCATCTAATAGTAGGAAACGATAAAATACCTGTAGCATTGGGCCCAAATTTTTCTGTTTCTCCAGTTGGATTGAAAGGGCAGATTAGAGTAATGTCATCTCAGATGCCTATGGCTTTACCCTCTGTCTCTCCTCTCATGGCACACCTTAGCATAGGAGACGATGCTCCTATCCCGGTACAAATTGGAATGTCTGCCGTTGCTGTATCCCACGGCAATAAAGAGATAGGTGGAGTATTTTCTGTGAAGACTGAGCATGTGTCGCCCCTAGTTATCAGCAATATTACCAAGAGCGCTGCGCTTTCCATAGATTGGGGTGAGACGGATATTGCTGTCCCCAATGGACACCAGGTAATTAAGAAAAGGCGATTTCGTATTGAACCCGAAGATATTTTAAGTATCGGCGTTCTTATTTTAATGGTTGGAGCTTCAATAATATCGGTATTGATGGCCATCTTCATGGGTCTTCGGATGATCGAACCACAATATGGGATGAAAATAATTTTGGGTTGTGTAAGCGGTGCTGCGGTTTCCGCCGTTGTCCGAGGTTTTGTATTCAAGCACAAAAAAAGAAAAGGGGATAACAAATTCGAATAAAAACAGTAGTGTTAGAATTGTCACGGTCATGAAGAAACTCGCCCAACGCTTTTGCGACGGGCAATCGGTCTATGGGTAGATTCGCAAAAGTAATGCATGTTTTTGGCAGACGTTACGCGCCATGTTAGTCCTGAAACCATATGCCAAACGACATCTACAAGAAGCTCCTGCTAGATAAGGTCAGAGCATTCCTAAAGGAGTCTCGCACGATTGAAGGCATATCCCATCTCGGATTGAGGGGTGAAATACGTGAGAGTGGAATCGGTAAACTGATTTCGTCGCTCTTGCCCAGCGAATGGGATATCGGAACAGGCAAGATAATTGACTCGGAAGGGAAACAGTCCCCCCAGGTCGATTTGTTAATTTACTTCAAAAAGGTTTTCCCACCTATCTTTTTCTCGGAGAAGTTGGGTCTGTTTCCAATTGAGAGTTGTGGATTTGCCTTTGAGGTGAAATCGACAGCAACGGCAACGGAAATCAAAAAGACCGTCAAGAATTTCAATGTTCTCAAGAGTTTGCAAATTCAAACACCCTTTCACGAGACCCCAATTGTTTATCAGATGAGACCAATCAGAGTTCTGTTTGCACTGCAATCTGATCTCAAGAAGGGCGACGAATTTCAGAGATACAAAAAGCTCGATCCAGAATACTTGGAGAATCCAGCGGTGGAAATCCTCTGTGTTCTCAACAAGGGACTTTGGATACACAGAGCTGAGTCCAGGAATACTTCTCCGCATTGGGAGTTTTATGATTCCGACAAGAACCAAAGAGAATTGCTCCATTTCTTCGGCTTGATGATAAATCAACTCATCTCAATGACGACAGACGGCTCTATCGACATGAAAGGATATTTCTTTGAGCTTATCGAAAGGCTCCCCAAAGGAATTGAACGATAGTCGACAACGGACCAACACGGCGCCTAACAGTGGTAACAATGACGTTAGAAACCGTGCTCAATATTTTTGTTCGCTGAAATGAGATTTGTATGCTCACAAAAATATTGCGATGCTAACACATACGTCATACGCAATTATGGCTAACCTCTTAGAAAGGGAAATCCCATGAATTGTGAATCTATTTGGATTTCTCTTACTGCTCTTGCTTCATGGACTTTAGTGTTTGTCACTTGGTATCTTGTGCGAAGACAGTTGCAAATGGCACGCGACGACATGAAGGTGCGCTTGCAAACCACTTATGAAGAGAAGTTTGACAGCCCAGCTCTCATTGCGGAACGGAAGAGGTTGGCGGAGCAACTTTTGAGTAATGCCCCTCATGCCGATATGCAAGAGGTTGTCATGAACTTCTTTGAATCGGTTGGAATGTTGCTGCGCAGAGGATATTTTGATCTCGACATGGCATGGTCCGCTTTCAGTTTTTATGCCGTTCGTTGGTGGAGTGCCACCAAAGATTATATTGCTGAGGAACGTAGAGTTGAAAACAACGATACGACAATATTCGAGGAGTTTGAGAATCTTGTTGATGCGATGTATAGGTTTGAAATTGAGAAACGTCATCTGACCCGCGCACAACTTGAGCCGAGTAAGCAGGACTTAGAACGATTCCTTGAAACAGAGAAGAATCTGTAAATAAGTGAGTCAAGAACTGATAGCGACAAATGCGTATAACAAGGCAACACGAGGTTGGAAAGTCATGCTAGAAACCAGCTCACCACTTTTGCTCACGGGCGATTGGTCTATGAATAGATTCGCAAAAGCATTGCGTCATTTTGCGAGCCGTAATACGCTACGCAGCCTAAGCAGAAGTTGGGCGAATGTGCCGACATATAAAAGAGAATCTTATTATGACTGCAGAAAGCAAGAAGATGTCGCCAGTCGCATTGGTAGCTAATGTGGTGATGACCACGTTGTTTTTTCCGGCTCTCATTCTACTATCAGCGGGGAATCGGGGCTTTAGTAAATGATTCTTTTATTACTGCTTTGTGGAAATATTTTATATTGTAAACAATAATTCGATGCAATTTACGGATTAATCTAACATCGCGTTTTCTTGATCAGGAAATTACACGATGAGTGATTTAAGAGTGATAGAACTCAATCCATTGGATATCGACTACCCAGATCTTTATAGACTGGGGATAGTAAAAGTCCAAATGCCTGAACAAAGCACAACTGATGGAACCTTCGTTATTAAACCATCAGAAAGGCAAAGAAACAAGGAGCTAATATTGAAGGTATTTGAACTATTTGGCGGGAGCTGTTTCTCGTCAAATAGGTGTCCGAATTTTTTCCTCTTTCCAGAACTTTCAGTTACAGTAGAATCCGCCCAAGCGATTATAGACTTGTTCAAATCAACCAGAATTAAACCAAACACCGTTGTGCTCTTAGGATTAGAAAGAATCAGGAAAGGTGTTTTTCTTGACCTTCAATCACATTCTAATGCCCCGGGTGGTTTCGATGATTCACATTTTGGCCAGACGATTAATTTTGTAAACACAGCAATTATCGTAGCTAAGGATAAGAACTCATTGATTCATTACTACCTGCAACCAAAACTCAGCAGAAGCGGCTATGAGACTGTGGAGCAGTTCAAATCGGATTTAATCTACCTATTCAATTTTGGTGGCTATCAGTCGCTAGTGTCTATTTGTTCCGATCTTTTTGTTCACGAAGAAGGAACCTCTGTCGTGAAGAAAGTGATGAGTTCCATAAATACACACATTCGAAAGAACAATAGAAATCCCAGAAACGAAAGAATTGACTTGTGGTTTCTATTGCAGAAGAATGTTTATCCTATGGGCGATATTTATGATGATTCTGTCAGAACTCTATTTTACAAGGACGGACATGACATCGAAACGAGTAAAACGGTGATCTGCTCGGTAAACAGCGCTCAAGGTTCGTATTCACAACATTATCGCCATTCGAACTTATGCGTAATGGATAGAGGCAGGGATCCCGAGACACTGATCGGGAGAAACTCGCAGACTTGCTTTGCCTGGAGAGTGATTTCAAAACGGCCGACCGACACTGCCAACCTACCTCGCTACGTTCTTTGGAGAATACGGGACGCTGGCGTCATCTCTTTTATTCTGAATACAGACAATCGAAATTTTCAAATCAATGATGAGAATCTTGTTCCCGTTGAAGAGGCCTTAGCATGGAGTATTACTAATACTGATATTCTTAAATTTCAGGAACATCCAGAAATCTACGAGTTGAAAGAATTCTTGTTCTCAGGTTTCGAGGGTTTCGTTAAAGAATTGTTTATTGCACCTGAGATTAGGGAATTTATGGGGAATCTCGACGCTTACCTAAATCTCTTTGATACGCTTTTCCGACAGAGACCTGTCGATATCTTTGATTCCCTAATGAGAATTCATGATGAGCGGTCCAAGATCCCTAATTGTGATTACTGGGGAAGAGACAAAGACATGTTCATGCACTTTATCCTCTCCCTTAGACTATTACAAATTGCATATTCCACTCTGAAAACAGATTCGGGGAGTTTTGAAAGTCAAGGAACTCGATTTACCGTCGTTGATTGCGGTGGAAGACAAGATTTGTCAATGCGAGAAAAAATTTCTACTTCGTTCATTGATGCTCCAAAGAACTCTGTAATCATTCTTCAACGGCTTATAGCGCTCCACAATTGGGGGGGAGAGCTTACCCAATTAGAGGATCTTTCTGACGCAGTTAAGGTTACAAAGGTCCCTAATGTAATGGGTAACCTACATTCCACCGCACGGGCAGAGTCCCCATCTGTGATAGCTTTCACGTATCTCACTAATACCATAAATTCAGCAGAAATATCTGCTGCGCAAGTTCCACAAAAAACCAAGGAGCTCCTCTATGCGTGCTTTCAACGTTAATGAGGTAGCAAAAATTGCTCAAGATTTTATCAAGAATGACCGACGTCTTGCTTACACTCTCTCGGGAGAAATGATTGGCACTGGATTTTATCAATTCAAGGCCGAGAATCTTTTCAGTTCAATGTATTGCTTTGTGACTAGCAACGTCGAAACCATACTCTCTTGGGCTACCTTTCAACGAGAGATTTATCAGCATTCGGAAAACAAAATAAATCGATATCTTATTTATCTGATCCCAGAAGAGGTAGTCAGAAGCAATCACCTCTATGAAAAATTGTCACGTGCAGAGAGCAATGAGTTTTTCTTTAGGAAGGTTTTCATAGACATCCCCACAGAATATGACAGAAAAATTATAGAGAGGTCATTAAGCAGGCGTATACCAATTTGGATGGCTGAAAGAGAAAAAACATTGAGTGATTTCGTCCCCCTTGTCGAAACTCTACTTCCGAATGTCGCTCTACGCGAATTACTATTGACAAAGAAGTCCCCTGCAATTATTAATGAAATAGAAAGCAATAACAATCTAAGATGGCTTCTTAGTGAAAATTCAAACCAACCATCCAAAGGCGAGAATGACTTGAGTTCTCCCGCTGGTGTTACTCGGAGAAATCTCAGTAGAGTTACTTCGCTTACGCTAAAGAATTTTAGATGTTTCAAGGATCGACAGATTAGCTTGGACGCAGACATTATCGCCATTTATGGTCTGAATGGAATGGGTAAGACGACTATTGTTGATGCTTTGGAATTCTCAGTGTTCAATGACATTGAAAGATTGCAATTTGATCCTGATAGGATTAGCAGTGGAAGAAATAGATTTCGTCCGCTTATTAATTCGGAATCCCCGTCTGCTGAAGGAGCTGTAATTTCTCTTAAGGGAATCTCACATCAAACACCTTTTGAGATAATCAACGCGATATCGGAAAACAAGTTTACAACCACCCTAAACAACAGGGTGGTGCGAAGCCATGATGTGATAGATTTGCTAACCGGCAACCCAGAGCTGACGCAAAAAAAGCAATATCTAGATATTCTCCTTCATACTCACTTCCTTGGACAACATTCGATCCGCAATTTTATCTACGGGGATAGTAAGAAGAGTGAAGATGTTACGAGAAATAGATACGACCTAATTGCTGAAATGTTCGGTTTGGGAAGAATCGAATCCTTAAGACATCGAGTTCAAAAGGTCTGTAATGACATAATGCAAAGTAAAATCAAGACTGCCTCTCAAGTTGAGAGAGACCTCAGGACTGCGCTTAAAAGCACACAGCAGAAATACGGACCTAAGGCTAGAACGCGACTTGAAGAAAGAGGATATAAAATCGAGGTCAAAGCTGCCATTCAAGCATTCGAGGAACTCATTAAAGAATTGCATACTCGATTGCAGCTCAAACTTGACCTAAGCATAATCAGATGTAGCCTCCCGGTTGGAAATTATCAGAAGGCGTGCCAAACTCTTGATATCCAAATCAAACAAGAATTGCAAAAAATAAAGAGTAAGGATGCGGACATAAATGATATCAATAAGTTGTATTTGAAAATCAACAGTTTTTTCATGCATTCAAAAATTGAAATCAAAGATCAAAGCTTAAAAGCCTTTGTTGATTCGGCCCGATTATTTCTCCAAGCCTCGATCAAATCTGTTGAAAATGAACGTCATGCGCAGAATGTCCTCAATGTTAAGATCAAGGAATTCACTGAAAATGTTGATCGGCTAAGAAGATTCCAAAGTAATTACCCTGAATTTCTTGATTTAAGATCCCGTGAGGTGCAAGAACGCAAAGATCTAGCAGAAGCGAGGAAGTTATCGTCTGGATTGATGCGCCAGCGCGCCAAAGCAGAGGCAAGATTGAGACAACAAGAGCAAATTAAGGATGGCATAGAGCGTGAAATTCAACTCACAGAAAAGCTTAGTGTATTGCTTGCGGGCTTGCGAGATCAATATCAGAACATCGAACTAAAACGGTCAACGCAAAAGAAAAATATTAATCGAATAGCCGTCCTTGATAAGCAGATTGTCGATGCTGAACGTTCGATGGATCGTCTTTCAACCAAAGAAGATGTGCGTTCATCTGCAAATTCTATTCGGAGCATTCTTGACAAAGGTGATCACTTCCTTCAATCCGGTCAGTTTATTTGCCCATGTTGTGGCGCCCCATACAACAGTAAGAAGGAACTTAACGACAAAATACTCCATAACATAGGTGAAGCTCCACATAAGATGGAGCTAGCAGAGTTTATCCTCGGACTTGATAAGATTTATCGAAGAGAAGCAATAGGAACCACCAGACAATTATTAGAAATTAAAAGAAATGAACGCGCGTCCCTCGAAAAAGACAATACCACAATAGAGAAAGACATAGCAAAGTACGATAGAGCACTAGCTGGAATCGGTGGAAAGAAGATATTGACACAGGAAGAGCTTACGGCCTTGGTTAGAGAAAACAAATCCAAATTGAGAGACTTGAACGCAGCGCTCAAAAGAGTTAAGATTGACTCACTCATGGAAGTGCTCCACAAAATCGACAAGCAGGTCTCGACATTCGACATCGCCGCTCATGAAAATCGACACCGAGAAACGACCAAGAAACTATCCGATGCCACAACAGAAATAGAAGGATTGCTTTCCCAAAAGGCACTCACTGATCTTGGATCAATTTCTAAAAAGATTGCTGCATTGAATCAAGAAATTGCGAACTCTAAAAGTGATTTGGTCGACAGAAAGGCTGAACTGGAACACACTTCAGCGTTGTTTGAACGATATGAAGAAATCTCTAAAGACCTTACTGACTTGGAGCACATCTTGATAAAATATGAGGCGTCAGAGAAGTCTTCTATTAATAGGGGTTCAGAGATGTTGAAAACGAGCACTGACACACAGCAGCGATTATATGATTTTGGAACCAGAGTCGCCGATTTGGGAGTGTTGTTTGGCCTTATTGGAATGGGAGAAGAGTCAGAAGGAATTCAGTTCCAAATAGAGAGCCAGAAGAAACTTAGTGATCAATGGAATTACTGTTATAACTATCTCAAGCAGTTGGCTGATCAGCTTTCAATGGTATCGACGACAGGACTCAAGAAGAATTTAGAACAATATAGCCCTCTTGTTAACGAAATCTATAAAAAGTTTACGCGGCATGAGTTTTTCAGTGAGGTACAACTTCACCCGAAGACAACCAAATCACAACGAAAACGAGATCTATTTATTAAACTAAAAAGCTATTCAGGTGAAACAGAATACACGCCAGCCTCATATCTTAGCGAAGCTCAACTTAACGTACTTGCATTATCGATCTTCTTGACCAGGGTGATCTACCAGAACTTGTCAATGCTACAGACTGTTTTGATTGATGATCCAATACAACAAATGGACAATATGAATGCAACATCGTTCATCGATATAATCATCGGTCTCTCGCAGGCTAGCAAACAAATCATCATTACAACATGTAATCCCGAGTTCTTTGCGCTCTTTTGTCAGAAAATGTCGAATCTTGGGCCACAAACAAACATCACATTCAAATCAATAAACCTGGAACTTATGTCTGATAATTTGGAGAAGCAAAGCTCATCAATGAATTAAGAAATGGATCAAATAAAAATTGAATTGTGCAGGAGCCTATTGCAATAACGCCATATTCGTCCAAGAGGGTCCGATCCATCACAATAAGGGATACCATGAGAAAATAAAATCGTTGAATGAATCAGAAAAATAACTACAATGGAAGACGAAACCAAACCAGCCCAGCCCGTCATTGATGAATACAAGGGCAAGCCGGTCATCCGCATCCCTACTGTAGACACACCGGATCCGAAAACACCTTGGCATTGGGTATCATTCGGGAAGAACAAGGCGAAAGCGATTGTGAAGTTCTTTGATGCCATTAAGAAGTTTGCTGAGGAATAACATTGCTCTTCCATCCGCGTTTCCCTAACTTCCATTACGGTGCTCCAAGGAGCACTGCGGCATTAGCCGAGCGGGCAGATCTCGAAAGGGGTTTGCCCGCCTCCCGTTTTTAGGGTTGACACTCTCCCAAACTATCGTTAAATTCCCTGCGCAGTCGATTCGAATTGGGTCCCATCCAAAGTAGTGTTACAGGAGATCCTACCGGATAGAGTTACAACGATGTGAAGGGCGACGTGGATGCAGGAAGAGTTGTATGAAAAGATAGTACTATTGGAACGTGGGGAAGAGAGTTCTTAGAATTTTTTTTCTGGAATTTTTTTTAGGGTCATATAGAATCGGGTGGCCCGCTGAGCGTTTTGTGGAAGACAATGAATGGATCAACTTCCAATTCCACATATAACGCAATACATTCATGATTTATGACGCAGAGTGAGTCTAGAAAGCATCCAATGACAATGACGAAGACAGCGATAACGAATTTCGAGCAACGGGATTCAGATCGCATTCATAGTGAGAATTTTGAGCGCGATTTTGAGCGCGCCGACAAAGAACACCGTTACCGTGAGGCATTGCGGCTCGTTGATCGAGAATTGGCACGTATTGGGGAGAGTACTCGCCTACGGAAGAAAAGAGCGGAACTCAATTACAACTATGCAAAGTTTGAAGATGCGATCAAGGATTATTCAATTGTCCTTTCGCGGATCCCTAATGACACCGAAGCACTACTGGAACGCGCAGCGTCAAGATTAAGTCCCCGTCACTATAATAGCGCGATTGAGGATAGCGAGAAATACTTGAAAGCTGGTGGTGAGCCGACAGCCAGATATCACATGATTCTAGGGCTCGCATATCGTGGTATCAAGAAATATGCACACGCAATCGCCGAATTTGAACATGCATGGAAAGTAGACAAGGCGTACTCCGGCTCGCTTTGGGCGATCGCGCGAACATACGACCAGATCGGCCGTTACATGGATGCCGTCGAGAAGTATACATACTGCATGTCGGTTTTTGGCAAAACCGGGATAGGGTGTTACTTTCGAGGTATGGCATCCATCAAATGTGGGCAAATTCAGAATGGGATCATTGATATTACTGAAGTCCTACTACGTGAATTGCAAATCCCATTCGTAGCAGAAGACAAAAACGTATTCAAGGCGACGATAAAAGACATAGACCTCCCCGGTTATTTGAAAAAGAAAGAGCGAATATCTCTTTTTATACGAATTACTAGAGAGAATGGCCGTCGAGCAAGAAGCCTGAGCACGAGCGGTGTCAAAACTGCGATCCTCCCCACTCGTCCAAGCCCCACACTTGGAGTTGAGACGCATCTGCCAAAGTACGCCCTGGTCAAGAGAGGAGTAGATATGTTGCTTGAAGAAATGCGAATAGCAAAACCCTACACAACTCTCGAAATGGCAAAGCGTGAGTATGCTACAAGTACGAAGGATACTTACGCCAACGTTAACAGACTGTACCACTACCATACGAAAAGATCGGCCACGTCTCCAGCGTGAGCCATCTTCCCCTCGTTTGAAGGGCATAATCAGCCCGGCGCCGGAGGTGGCGTCGCTATCCTCGTCTCCTTCATCTCTTAATCTCCTCACCACCGCTTTTCCTGCCGGACCAATATCCAACTCACAAAAATACTTACAAAGAGACTCACAAAACATACAAGTTTCCCTCCCATCCAATCGGTAAATTGTGAACAAAAAGATAAGTTATGGAAAACAAAATTATTGAAGTCGAAAAAGTTCTCGGTAAGTGTGATGAAGACGGGCGGTGGTACGACATTACGTTTGATAAGGCCCAGGAACTCTTGAAGCTTGAGTTGCTACCACTTCTGCTAGAGAATGACCGCGGGTCGACGCATCAAATGATCATGGACCTGCTGAAGAAACACCCTGTTCTTCGAGCGACAGGAACTATCAGTACGGGCAACGGAGCAATTCTTGATGGGTTTGACGTGAACGGAACCCCCTATTTCGAACCGGAGACCATCAGAGATTTCTTTGAGTTCGCAATGCAGTATTCAGATGACTTCGCGGTTGCCCCCAGCCATCTTTTTATGTGGTTTGATTGAGGGCTCTGGGGAAATCCAAAGTTATGAAAATATAAAAAAGTACCGGCCGGTACGAATAAACAAAATAACCAATAACATATAAGGAGCAATACGATGGAACAGATAACCTCTGTAGTTGTACTCATCCTGGGGATTTTCAGCAAGATGTTCCCCCTTAATACCGCTAACAAGAAGTTGATCGCGGATGGTATCCGTAACTTGGCCACACGCCACGGCGCCGAAATTGAGGGCAAGGTTCGGTTTAACACGAGCGATCAGTCCGTCACATTCAGTGTCAACGGCGAGGACAAAGCGAAGAAACTCCTCCCGGATCTGAAAAAGACGGGTGTCACCGCGACTGTTGTGGAATCCGCCTGGGAAATGGCGATGGAGCGGAGAGCGACCGCAATGGGTTCTGAAACCGAATCACCGGCCTCGTAACCGATAAATGCGGGTGAGTGGCTGCCGGTGCTGATGCTGGCACTGGCAGCTTCTCTATTATTATATATGTTCAACAACTAAAAAGGAAAATGAAATGATTACCGTGGAACGTAACAAAGAGGACAAATCAGTGACAAGCATCAGTATTGACGGAGAGAACCTGTCATGCTTCCGTGACGAGGGCTTTCATCTCCGAAGATCGCAAGCTGCAAAAGTTCAGGTCGTGGAGCTTGAGCCGGGATATGAACTAATTGTCAAGGACAAAGATTCTGACCACTCAGACGACGGCATGGGCATCGTCTTTCGGATACGCAAAGCTGAAAATGGGGAACTGCATCTAATTTTCCTATCTGACCTTCACAGCGAGTTTGACGATTGGGAGGGGCCCGAGCAACAATTCCTCAGCACCCTCACTCTCAACGCTCTTGAGCTCGAACGTCAGATTGTCCTCAAGTGTGTCCAAAATCTGGATTCCGTATACCTGGGTGTTGATTTCTTTCCTAGTTCGGTCCTTATTAGGCTGCACTACATAGTCAAAGTCGGAGGTAATACTCTGGCGGATATCATTGCCGGAGGAGATCGAATTCGGCAAGAGGTGAAATCACGCTTTAGCGCAATCTAGGAGACGCATGCTGGTCGAGCGGTGCGCAACGCCCGGCTGGTATCATTATTGACAATAACAATCAATTCAAAATCAAAGGAAATCTTTTATGGGAATCTCGAAAACACTACTTACAGAGGACGACCTTCCTCGTGACGATGACGAAGAACGAGCGCAGCAAGCGCAAGATGAAGAGGAAGAAGAGCAGATGCAGAAGAAGACGGAGAAAACACGGAAGAAGCCGAGGAGCAGAACAATGCCTCGGACGAAGAAAGGAAGGTCGTAACTCGATGAATGGCAACCTGGGCGACCAAAAGCTCGGGTTGCCGCTCATCAGCAGAAGGAGAATAATATGATAGAGCTTGATACAAGTGCATTACCTGGCAGCACCCTGAAGGACACGAAAGACGGCCTGATCCTGACTGTCCAAGTGTCATCTTCGAAAGGTGAAAGCGTGACTATAACCATCATCCGGAAATTGGCATAAGAATGGGCGAGAGCACTTTCAGCGATCAAGGTATACGGCCACGCGAAGTGATGTCCGTACGTGAAGTTGCTGCGTACTTAGGACTATCGGAGAGTAAAGTGCGTCAGCTGATAGGCCGCAATGCTATCCCCTTTGCGAAATTGGATGGACAGTACAAGTTCTTCTTGCCCACTGTTCAGGACTGGCTACGGAGTATTACTGTAATACCGAAATTGGAAAGCATCGATTCACAACCTGCTCTTGCATTAGCTAACGACATCTGGAACAAGACTGCAGGAGCGTAAAACATTATGGCAAAATTGAGAAAGAGAAAGACGAAGGATGGTTACGTTTACGATGTAGATTTCACCTACCACAGAAAACGATACATCAAATCAACGAAAACATCCGATCTGAAGATCGCGAAACAGATCCTTGCCGACATACAAGGAAAAATCGCCAGAGGTACATTTGACCTGGAGGAGTATGAGAAAAAGGACGTTTCTCTAAATAAGTTCTTTGAGGAGTACATGAAGCATGCCGAATCGTACAAGAGGCCGAACACGCTACGGAACGAACGCGTCTACGTCAGGACGTTTGTACAGATCGTCGGGAATAGGAACATTCGCTCCGTTGATCTGAGGTTGCTGGATCATTGGAAAGCCGAGTTGCTGAAGACCCTATCGCCGGTAACATTCAACATCGAACGAAGAACTCTCATGGCCGCATTCAACGTTGCTTTGAAGTGGAAATACATTGACAGCAATCCGTTTCCCGGTCTTTCCAAGATCAAAGTCGAAGAAAAGCGGAGGTTTTTCACCGAGGATGAAACGGGTAGAATCTTCGACTTACTCGATAAGGATATCCAGGATCCAAAGAAAAGACGGTGGGCGAATTGGAACAGACAATTCAAGATGTATGTTGAATTCTTGCTCGATACTGGACTTCGCAGACAAGAAGCGATATCTCTAACGAAGGGTCAGATTGACTTCGCACAGAACGTCATATATATAGAGAAATCGAAGAGCAAGCAGTTCCGGACAGTGCCGCTGACAAACCGTGCAAGGAACATCCTCTTGGAACTTGGCGATAATTTATTCCAGAGTCTAAGCGCGGAAACTGCGACGCATAAATTCAACGACCTTATGAAAAGCCTGAAGATGACCCAGTTCAAATTGCATAGTCTACGGCATACTTTTGCAACACGTCTGATCTCAAGAGGAGCTGATCTTTATTCCGTCCAGCAGTTGCTCGGTCATGCGGATATCCGAACATCGATGGTCTATGCGAAGACAGACCTGGCGACGTTACAGCGAACGATCGAGATGTTAAAAAACTGAAATGATGGTAAGATTTTGGTAAGATTTCTTGACTGAGACCTGTTGGGGAACCAAAAAGCGGCGAAAACGAGTGGGCCCTGCAGGACTTGAACCTGCGACCCGCAGATTATGAGTCTGCCGCTCTAACCAACTGAGCTAAGGGCCCAAACGCGAAACCAACCAATTTCAAGCATTTCCCGGGATTTCCGACACAAGTTCCGAACAAAAAGTGTTAGATGCCCTGTTAGACGCCATCATGACTTTTAACAATTTAGTCAATGGCGAACAGATTTTCAAGGCGGGCAACTTCTAGCGGTCTTGCGTCGACCGCCGTGCTGTGTTTCCTTATTTCAAGAGTAGCATATATCGCGTCTGAGAAAATTCGGTGGCTTGTAGCCGGAATAGTATCCTCCCCTGCCTCCCATGTTCTTTGGCAGAATCTTTCCCTTGCTCCATTTTTGGGACAAAAGACTCTACCGCCTTGTCGGAGGGCCGAATGGCTTGGGCAGTCGCATTCATGTAAATCAGTACCAAGCTCGAAAGGATGACGACATAAGAAATGACTGCTGAAAAAGTCTGTTTCTTCATAATGATCACCTTTCATAATTGAGACTGACAAATCAGTGAATGAGAGGTTCAGAATTGCACCAGATATGTGCAAATCCGACTGTCACGTCCTGATGAACAATGAACCTAGGATCCAACCAATTTGCTTTTCATCCTGATGCTGAGCGTCCGTAAATTCAATTCGCATCTCGTGTGTCCCGGTGCCCCTTTAGGTCGAAGTGGGAAGAAGTCCTAGCTATCGAAGCGAGGTAAATCCAAAGTGAAAAGATATGTCAGGATTCAAAATTAATTACCTTTGAAATATCGGGCCGAGCAACCGAAACCGGTTCTCCACTTCCACCACCACGACTCAGGGTGCAAACATAGTAAACATAATCCGTCTCAAGTATGGCAAGCACTATATCCTCAGTCGTTGGAAGTAGCTTCCCGACTTCTACATATTCGGGTTTGTTATTGCGAACATAATGAATAGCAAAAATACGTCGGGAAGATATTCTAACTTTGCTGGAGTTAAACTCTTTAATTCCCTTATATATCTCTTCGGCTTTTTGAGGATCTTTAGCCCCAGGAACGAAGAATTTCATTTTGATTCCTTTCGATAATGAAAGCCTATCTCCTTGTGAATAAGCAAACTTACCTAAACGAACGGTAAATTTCAAGTTCAACGGAGATCCTGCTCGATTAGATCTCAGTTTGTGATGAGAAGGGAATCTTCGTTGATTTATTCCGGAGTCTTCAGTTTTATTTGTTGCATGTTGGTTGACACTCTGATTCGATTTTTGTACCTTTGTTGTATCATCATACCAGGTATGCCGAGGGAGCGTGGTGCATAGGGAAATGTCTTTGCTAATTGAATAATTCGCGGGGTATTCCATCGTTGGGGGTCACAATGACTAAAGTCCTAATTCTAGCTATCCTCCTTATGCTATCTCAGATAGCACCGCCGGTTCAGACACAAACCTCTTCATGGCCGACGGAGTTCGCAACAGCTGAAGGGCTGGTGAGTAATCTCTATAAAACTGTCAGCTTCGATTCCAGCGGACCCCGGCCAAACAGTATGGCTTCACAGAACGAATCGTTCGCATGAAACCGATGGTCATGGGAAACATTGCACATATTCTCGTTCTATATGAAGCGCAGATTCCGATAAGGATGAAGACTGGTCAACAGGGTGTAGATAGCTGGGAGCTTACGAAACGCGATGGACGCTGGTGGATCGCAGCAATAACAAACGAAATCATCTCGAATGATAGGCCCGTTCCAAAGGAACTGCAAGATTAGTAATCTAGGGTTGAATCAGTTATTCCCTAATCAGATCCCGCCCAAAAACGGTCCCGACAGAGTCGGGATCATTCCAACAGAATCCCACACCATTTCTACTTCAAGCCGTACTTTTTGATGTGCTCGTAGCCAATATACGCAACCCCGCCAAGTTCGATTGATTCCAGAATTGTCCGCATTGTTCGATATTCTTCTTGGTTTGCCAACTCCAGCTTCCAAGGAGATACAAGGTCAATTTTCTCTTCGAACGGCTCGAAGATAAACTGTGAGGGAACAGCAGGTGGATGATAAAGGAAACCTAGCGACCGCGGATGCAAGAACGAAAGCTTGACGAATAAGAATTCCGAATGAAAACTTCGCAGCTTGTTCACAGAAGTGTCTGGTAGTTGCACACTCTTTCGTTCCTGGCTGCTTGCAACAAGCGTCAACGCAAAGAACAAAATCAGAATACCAACGTCCAGTTTTTCCGGGTCAGAAGCAGGCTTCTGCGGTCTCATATCAATCTCCTTGCTGTAACAAAACTCCCCTTGCCAACTTTAGACGACAAAACCGCCACGCACTCACGCAATCGGCCTTCAACTATGACCTCTCCCATGGGCCTTCCATAAGTGCAATTGCCGTGAATACCCCGGCTACGGCCGGCACCCGGTGTAAAGAAAGACATACGAAAGGATCGGCATGCTGACGCATCCGGGGAAAGATCTCTCGAACCTCTGATATTGATAATTTATCCAACTCGCATGAAAATGTCAACTTCTTGAGTTGACAGCAGAAACTCTGGGCGTATACTTGTTGATAGTGCCGGGAAGGCACTTCCAGCACATTTTCTGAGCCTTCAGAGGGTTCATGGACGCTCCCGAAGCCTAATTTGACGATATCAGAAACATTTTGTATTATCACGGAGTGCATGCTCAAACTATTGTTATCCCGCGCGTTCATGATCTCTCAGCTATCGCATCGTTTCTTATCGAATACGGACTGTCGATGCGATGACGCTCAATGGATTGAACAATATTGCCGATGCTCTCGGTTCGTCGCAACGGATGCCGCTGGTGTTCGTTGGCCACGGCAATCCCATGAACGCTATCGAGGACAATGAGTTCGCCTCGGGATGGAGAGAAGTCGGGAAAGAACTTCCGAAGCCAAAAGCCATTCTTTGTGTTTCGGCACACTGGGAAACGCGCGGCACGTTCGTGACGGCGATGGAGAAACCGAAAACCATTCATGACTTCTATGGATTTCCGCCGGAGCTGTTCGCCGTCGACTATCCCGCACGGGGGAGTCCCGATCTGGCCGAACAAACGAAGGCAATGGTTAAACAAGCAATCGTGGAGCTTGACAACAATTGGGGACTCGACCACGGATGCTGGAGCGTTGTGCGGCGCATGTACCCCAACGCCGACGTGCCGGTGCTGCAATTGAGTCTCGACCGATACCAATCGCCGGACCGGCATTACAACCTGGCGAAGGACATGGCATCCCTGAGAAGGAATGGGGTGCTGATCATCGGCAGCGGCAACATGGTCCACAACCTGCGAATGATCAACTGGCAAGATCCGAACTCCGCATATGACTGGGCACAAGAAATGAATGTGCGATTCAAGGAGTACATCCTTAATGGCAACCACAAGAGCTTGATCAGCTATCCGTCACTCGGCAAGGCTGCGGCACTCTCCGTCCCCACGCCCGAGCATTTTTTGCCCATGCTCTACGTTTTGGGTTTGAAGGAAAAAGACGAGAATATCACTATCTTCAACGACAAGACGGTCATGGGCTCCATATCCATGACGTCGTTTAGAATATCTTGAGGAACGCATGAAGGGCAACGAGGTATTTGAAGAGAAAACTCTAAATCCGAAGCACTAATTCCCAAACAAATCTTAAGTTCTAATATTAAACAAACCCATACTTACTGACACGTCCCAAAGGGATACCTCGGGGTCTCTTTGTCAACATCTAGGCGCAGCAGCCAATTGGTGTTTCAAACTTGTAAATTTGGTATTAGAATTTGTTTAGGACTTCGATATTCAGATTTAATTTTTTCTCCAAGTATACGGAACTTCTATTAGGTTAATTCATTACTCATTAGAAAGGAAAAAAATGGGAAAGAAGATCGGAGTAATCGGATCAGGAGTTGTCGGACAGATACTCGCGAACGGCTTTGTCAAGCACGGTTATGACGTGATGATCGGAACCAACAACAAATCCAGGCACGAGGAATTGAAGAGCAAAACCGGAGGCAAATGCCGTATAGCATCGTTTGAGGGAACGGCGAAGTTCGGAGAGATCGTCGTGCTTGCTGTGAAGGGAACTGCAGCAGAATCTGCGTTGAAATCTTCCGGTAGATCCAATTTGAAGGGGAAAACGGTGATCGATGTCACCAATCCGATCTCGGATGCGCCTCCGGTGAACGGCGTCATTCAGTTCTTCACTTCCCCCAACGAATCACTCATGGAGCGCCTGCAAAAGCTCGCGCCCGATGCATATTTCGTGAAGGCGTTCAGCTGCATCGGCAACGCGTTCATGGTTAATCCCGATTTCAACGGGGTACAACCGACGATGTTCATTTGCGGGAACAACGATCGTGCGAAACAGGAAGTGCATGTAATTCTGGAACAGTTCGGCTGGGACATCGAAGACCTGGGAAAAGTCGAGGCCGCCCGTGCCATCGAACCGCTGTGCATTTTATGGTGCATCCCGGGCATGATCCACAACCGCTGGACTCATGCGCTGAAACTGTTGAGAAAGTAATTCCATCCAAAAATGTCCAACATCGGCTCAATCAGATCGGAACCCGTTGCACCACATAAGAATCTTGATGGAAGGGATTGACAAAACCGGGAATTCTTTGTACATTTTTAAAAAGGACCCTGATTATCGAATAGAGGAGACGTGGGGAATTCAAACTTATCGGCTTGAGGTTCTTTCAAATTTACAGCGTATGACTTCTTGCAGTGGCTTGACGCGCACCTTGCGCTAAAGAATCCGGGCGCATTCACAATCGAGGTACTATGGACGATTCTCTCAGAAATGACCGGCCAGCCGGTGTACAAACGAAAATGTTCTCGTTTCTGGCATTGATCTTGCTGTTCCCGGCTATGTCACGGTCACAGGAGAATGCCGCCGCCGACAGCGCCAGGAAGTTCATCTCGGGCGGCTCCTATGATGCGGCCATTGTCATCCTTCAGGAGGCCGTTAAGCATCAAAACAATTCGGCAGAGATGTATCGACTTCTTGGCGAAGCCTCGCACCGAAAACAGAATTTGGGAGAAGCTGTCGATGCCTATCTCAGCGCCGCCGCACGAGAGGATTGCGATACATGTCATCAGGACTATGACAGCATCTGCGTGATTTTCCTGGAGAAGAAGGATTACTCGTCCACTGTAAGATACGCCGAGCAGGCACGGCGGCGACATAGCCCGAGGGGAGAGGCCGTCCTCGCGCTGATCCATATCATAAAGGGAGACTCCTTAGCGGCAAATCAGAATTTCGACGATGCCATGGATGAATATAACGAATCCCTGAAGATCCTCGAGGATACTCTTGCGTACCAGCGAATTCTCTCGGTTTATGCAAGCCAGGAGAGAAGAAAAGAATTGATGGAAAAGGCCGCGGAACTTGTAAAACAATTCCCGGCATTTTATGCGCCGAAGCGATTTCTTTCCGAGGCATACTACGATGCAGGGATGATCCTGGTCACGAAGGGAAACCCGGAAAAAGCGATACGCATGTTTACGGGAGCAATGGAAATCGATCCACTCCATGCCTCGGAACTATCGATCGAGATTGCCGACTGCTATATGTCCTTACGGGATACTTCCCAGGCCTTCATCTACTACGGAAACGCTCTGTTCGATACTGCATTCTCCTCCGATGCCGCTCTTGCCCTTTCGAATATCTACATGGGGAGAAACCAGTACGAGTACGCACTTCGCACGGTCAAGAATTCCATCAACATCTTTCCGGCAAGTTCTTCATGCTGGCGCCAACTCGGCGAAATCTATGTGAAGCTGGGGAAGAACGCGGAATCTGTCGAAAGTCAGAAGATTGCGGCTAAACTCGGTGATGACGTGTCTCAGAAGCGATTGAGCATAAATCACATTTCCTACGACGCCCCGGATGTAAAAGTCCTGCCGTGGTTGGCGGAAGATCCCTTCGACGCAACGTGGTGGGAAAAATCATTGAGTCAAGGTTTCCCCAATCCATCGGATGTCGTACCCGTCGACCGCGAGCCGGTGCCGGTCAAGCAAGTGGCTCCGGAGTATCCCGTTCCGGCACGCGACGGTGGCATCGAGGGCACCGTGTGGATACGATGCCTGATCGATGAACGGGGGCGCGTGAGGAAGACGATCATCACCATGTCGGAATCTCCGCTCTTGAACGACGCGGCCGCAGCAGCAGCCCGGCGATGGAGGTTCACTCCTGCGGTGTTTCATGGGAGACCGGTGGCGGTCTGGATAACCATCCCGTTCCCTTTCAAGCTGAACACGCAAATTTTCAGGTAAATCCCGAGCCGGTCTAGGCCGGCACAGTGCCGCACCGCAGAGAAAACATCGGCGGTTGAGATTCATTCGGCATCTGCGTATATTTGTTTCATTCATTATCTTATTACCAAGGAATCGACATGGGTAGCGTCCGCCTGGAGCACGTGTATAAGAAGTTTGAAGGCAATGTCACCGCCGTCAACGATGTAAACCTCAGCATCGAGGACAAGGAATTTGTTGTGCTGGTAGGACCGTCGGGCTGCGGCAAGTCCACCACTCTTCGCATGATCGCCGGACTCGAAGAGATCTCCGAGGGAAGCATTTTCATCGACGACGCGGTTGTGAACGACGTCCCGCCGAAGGACCGCGACATCGCCATGGTTTTTCAAAACTACGCGCTGTACCCCCACATGACTGTGTACGAGAACCTCGCCTTCGGCCTGAAGCTGCGCAAATTCCCCAAGCCGGAAATCCGTAAGCGGGTAGAGCATGCTGCCGATATCCTGGGCATCAGGGAATATCTTGACCGCAAGCCGAAGGCACTCTCCGGCGGACAGCGCCAGAGGGTTGCGCTCGGCAGGGCAATCGTCCGGCGACCGAAGGTTTTTCTCTTCGACGAGCCGCTCAGCAACCTTGACGCCAACCTGCGCGTTCAGATGCGCACGGAGATTTCGCGTCTCCACAATCAACTCGAGACCACCATGATCTACGTAACCCACGACCAGGTCGAGGCGATGTCGATGGGAGACCGCATCGTCGTCATGGAGAGAGGGCTTGTGCAACAGGTGGAGACACCCCTCACGATCTACAATAAACCAGCAAATCGTTTTGTTGCTGGATTTATCGGCAGCCCGACGATGAATTTTTTTGAAGGCCGGCTTACGGGTGAGAATGGATTGCAGTTCGAGCAAGAGGGCGGAGACCTCCGGCTTCCCGTTGCCCCGCCCGGGAGCAGCCGCCTCGCCTCCTACAAAAACGCTAACATCACTCTCGGCATTCGCCCGGAACACATCTCGGCAAAATCGCAGTCCGGTGCAAGCCGCAGCGTCCCGGTCAAAGTCGACGTCACTGAGCCGGTCGGCAACGAAATCTTTGTGTACTTCACGATGGGCTCATCCGGCGCGCAATACGTATCCCGCATCACGACGGATGTTCAGCCGACAGTCGGAGCAACGTTCAATCTGTTCTTCGATACCTCCAAGCTGCATTTCTTTGACAAGCAAACAGGGAAGGCGTTGTAGGTTCGATGAGATCGCCTCATCCCCTCAGGGCAGCGGAGGTGTGTTCGAATCGCATTAAAGGAGCCCATCCCGTTGGTATGATATTCCGAAGAAGGAATTTTCGGAGGTGGATCAGTAAGAGTCGTATCGCTCACTCTTGACCCCCTCTTGTATTCTCCCCCTTGAAAAAGGGGGAGAAGTTTTCTCCCCTTGCCAAGGGGAGGACGGAAGGTGGGGTCGGCACGGTACCCGAAAGTGAAAATGACACACCACCGATTTTTCGATGTATTTGACTTCTTAAAGGAGATTCCTTACGTTCTCCTGTGACTCGTTCTGGAGATCAGATGTCACAAATTGAGGTTCTTTAAAACCCGCGTGCCCTGATGCATTGGGATGCAGCGGGTTCTTGCATTTTTGTGAGGATGGTCATTCGATGAAACGCTATACCTACCTTATATTCTTCATCGCGATTCTCACATGCCATAGCCTTTCCCAATGGTCCGCCGACCCAACTCAGAATCTCATTGTCGGTTACGGACTTAATCCTGAAATTTGCAGCGACAGTGCAGGCGGTTGCTACATTACGTATGAACAAAACCTCGGCTATCCAAGACACTTAATCTTAGAACGGCTCAACCGTTACGGATATAAACCTTGGGGCAACGGCAAACAGATTCTCGGAGAATTGCCGGAGCAGTGGATAGCAAAGATTACCGAGGACGGACGAGGAGGCGTTATCATTGCCTACGTTGATGACTACGATTCAGGATTTACTTCTGGCGCACGAGTACGCGTACAGCGTGTTGATAGCAGTGGTAATTTGTTGTGGGGAGCAGGTGGTGTGAGGGTTTCAGTTTCAGAAGCAAATCAAGGTTATCAGGCGGTTGTTTCCGATGAGAACGGCGGCTGCATAGTTGCTTGGGTGGACACGGCGGGTGACCTGTGGATAAATCGCATTGATAATACAGGCATGCGAGTGTGGGGCGATAGCGGAAAATACGTTTGGAACTCACCCCAACAAAACCCCATGATAAGCGACGGCAGTGGTGGGTGTTATATGCTTTATGGCATTGGGAGGTTACAGCGGTTTGATCACAATGGAAATATGTACTGGCCCAGCTCCGGAATACTCGTCAAGAGTGCGTTTCAATTACGAGTTGATAGCTTGAGAAACGTCTATCTTCTTAACAAAAACATACTTGGTTACAAAAACAGTCAGTTGCTATTTACACTAAATCTTCAAAAGGTTGATTCGAACGGTGTTCTTCAATGGGATAGCTCAGGCGTGATTTTGGATACTTTAAATACAAACTATTATATGGTGTATGATTTTGCCTTGAAGAATGGTTATTCGTGGATAGGATGGTCACAGTTCAAAGATAGTGTTTGGGATGTTCGTACGCAGATTGTACGCTGTGATGGAACCAAAATATTTCCAAATCAAGGCATATGGGTAAGCACTGTCAAGTCTCAAAAGGTATTTCAATGGATGATTAGTAGTACTAATTCAAGTATATTTGTATGGGCGGACAGTAGATCAGCCCTAGGTATTTACGCACAAGCCATAGATACCCTTGGTGAACGGATCTGGAAGCCAAATGACGTTGGAATTGTCCTTCAGTCAATAGGTGGTTTAGTAATTGCAAGTGATGGGAATGGCGGCTGTATTCTTGCAGGCTTTCGGGAAACCGATTTTACTATACGCGCACAGCAGGTTAGTAGGGACGGAAATCTCGGCGAGGTCATTACGGTGATACGCGAAGATGCGACCAAACAACTGCCCGGCAATTTCACACTCTACCAGAACTATCCCAATCCCTTCAACCCTACCACAAGCATTTCCTACTCGCTGCCCTCGAATCAGTGGATCTCACTAAAAATCTATGCCGTTCTAGGCAAAGAAATCAGATCACTTTATCAAGGCAAACAAACGGAAGGAAAACATGTTATTCTCTTTGACGGAGATCACCTCGCAAGTGGCATATACCTGTTTGTTGTGAGGCCTGAACGGTCTCCTCCTCAGACGAGAAAATTGCTTTTGCTGAAGTGACCCGACAGAACAGAAGCCGCCCTTTCTGATCTTTCCCGGGTGGCTGAGAAGACCGTGGTACCTTCCCCGCGCACGGTCGGGCGCATGTTACTCGGCCGGAAAATAGTATTTGTCGGCGTATTCCATCAGCATGCGATGCGTATTGAACGTCGGGATGATCGTTCGCAGCGAGTTTCGGATGTGCGCAATCCACTTCCGGGGGATTCCCCTGTGGTCTCGTTGATAGAAGGCGGGAAGAATCTCTTCGTGCATAAGTCGGTAGAGAAAGTCGGCGTCGCTCTGGTCTTGTTCTTCCGGCGTAGCAGTTACCTTGGTGTCTCCAATGGCCCAGCCGTTCTTCTTGTTGTATGCTTCAATCCACCATCCATCGAGCACGCTTGCGTTCAGCCCACAATTCACGACAACCTTCGCGCCGCTCGTTCCGCTCGCCTCAAGCGGTCTGCGCGGCGCGTTCAACCACATGTCGCAGCCCGAGACAAGATGCCGGGCGACATCAATGTCGTAGTTTTCGATGAAAATCACTTTTCCGAAAAATCTCGGGTCGTGCGTCATCTCGATAATCTTGTGAAGATACGCTTTCCCATCGTTGTCACGCGGATGAGCTTTACCCGCGAAGATAATTTGAAGCGGTCTGTCGGGCGTGTTGAACAGTGCGTACGCTTTTGTGATATCGTGGAAAATCAGAGGAGCCCGCTTATACGGCGCGAATCTCCGGGCAAACCCGATCGTCAAGACGTCGGGGGAGAGCAGGTGTTCGAGCGACGGTTCTCCGCTGAACCCGCCTTGAACCTGACCTTCTTTCGCCTTGTTGCGGACACACTCCGTCAATTCCCTTCGCAGCTTACAGCGTAATGCCCAGATCTCCTCATCGCTGACGACTTCCGGTTCGCTGACGTGTTTCCAATATTCCTTGTCCATGAGGCGCTCGGTCCAGCGATGAGAGTCGTGGCGCTCCCAGAACTCCCATGTCGAACGCGGAACCCAGCTCTGGATGTGCACACCGTTAGTAACGTGACCGATCTCCGCGACATGAGTTTTGTCTTTGCCATAGAGATGTTTCCACATCTTGTGGGAAACCTCCTCGTGCTTCTTGCTCACCGCATTGGCGGCACGGGAGAGCCGGAGTGCCAGCACCGTCATCGTGAAGACCGTCGGGTCCATTGCCGGATCCTGTCCGTAGCTCATCAGGTCATCGATCGACAGTTTCATTGCGGTGGCATGGGGCTTGAATGCAAACTCGATCAGTTCCCGGTGAAAGCGATCGTGTCCTGCGGACACAGGGGTATGGGTCGTAAACACGCATTGCTTTTGAACCGCCTGTTCCGCTTTTGACCTCGGCTTTCCGAGCCTCATCTGTTCTCGCAGTAACTCCAATGTCAAAAACGCCGCGTGCCCTTCATTAATATGAAAAACGCTGGGCTCAATCTTCAGCGCGCGGAGCAGCCGAACGCCACCGATCCCCAGCACGATTTCCTGCCGTATTCTGGTAGTGACATCGCCGCCGTACGCGAACGATGTGAGGCCTCGGAGCTGTTCTTCGTTCTGCGGCACGTCGGTATCGAGCAGATAGATTTTCGAACGACCGATGGCAACGCGCCACGCCTGGAAATATACTTTGCTGCTGCCGATTTCGACCATCTGGAACAACGGTTTCCCGGAGGCATTCTTCATCAGCTCTGCGGGGATTATTTCCGTGTTCAGGTGGGGATAATTCTCCTGCTGGACGCCCGCGGCGTCGACTTTCTGCTGGAAATATCCCTGACGATAGAACAACCCGACGCCGACAAACGGTATCCCCAGGTCACTTGCCGACTTCGCGTGGTCGCCTGCAAGCGTTCCGAGGCCGCCGGAGTACATCGGCAAACATTCGTGCAAACCGAACTCCATGCAAAAGTACGCAACGGTGCCAATGTGCCGTGGTCCGAATTTTTCCTTCACGCACTCCGGCATGCTTGACATGTAACCCTCATACGAGCTGAGGACGGACAACACCCTTCGCCGGAAGTCTTCGTCGCCCAACCGGGCCCGCAGCTCCGCCTCCGAACACTGGGCAAGAACGGCCACAGGGTTATGGTTGCTAAGTTTCCACGCTAGCGGTGAAAGCTCATCAAAGAGCGTGCGCGCCGGTGGATACCAGCTCCACCATAAGTTGTACGCCAGATGATTTAAACTCTTGACTATTTCCGAGTAATTAATCTCGTTTTCTTTCTTCACTTCAATCTTCCGCCTTTGATATCTGAAAAGGTTGTCCAATCTAATGTTTTTTTTGTTCCCAATCAAACCGGCAACACGCTGGGCAGTGCACTGGTTCGTAGCTGTCACGGTGGGACCTGCCTACGTGCCTTCGGCAGGCAGGCCGTGACAGTCACTGGTTTCGAAGGCCGTGACATCGACGCGAGCGCACGGGGGGAATATTCACTCCTTCTTCGTGGCAAATGTCAGTGAACGGTCGCGGTCGAGGATGCGGGCGTAAAATGCGTAGCCGCCCATGTTGTTCTCGACTTTCAGCAATAAGGTGTTCCATCCTTTCTTCAGATCCGCAGAAACGGTATCCTGGTCCGGGTCGGCTCCCCTCATGACATACTTGCGGTGAATTTCTTTACCGTTCAGCAACACCTTTACCCCGTCATCCGAGCCGAGCAGCAGCAGGAGTGTTTGATCCTTGGGCGAGTGAACATAGGTAACCGCATAAACGACAACGAGCTCGGACGGAGTGTAGAGATTCATGAGTTCCATCATGCCCGACGGCTCAGTCTTGCGCTGTGTCCATTTGACCTGCTGGCTATCGACTCCAACATACATTATATTGAAATCGATTTCTTTCTCCGGCGGATACGGATAATCCAGCCCCAATCTCTTGTCTGCAGAATCCCGGGGATTCGGGAATGGTCCGATCAACATCCAATCGGTAATGAATTCACGGTGAACCTGAACGACGAACGCGTCGATCCCGATGTTGAATCCTTTGGATTTCGCATCCTTGCCTTTGACGACAAACTTCAACGGCAATGTACGGTCTATCGACCGGAGGCTTGCAAGCGGGATCTTTCCGCCCGGGAAAACTGCATCCCGGTAACCTCTGATCTCCCCCACCTTCATCCCGTCGTACACGACATCGGCATTTCCATAGTCCGGACCCTGAGTAAAGTATAGATCGACGTTATACATGTCCTCCAGTGCCCGTGGGATTTCCAACGTACACTCGTCGCCCGGCTGCTTTGCTTCCAATTTGAGCTGCATCAATCCACTCCAATCGGGGCCGAAGTCCGACATGTCCTCAATTTTCCCGACAACCGTCGCGCTGTGAGTTGTGAGTGATTCTGCTTCCACCGCGTGGTTGGGAACGGGCACCCTCAACGGGATGCGGAGACTCGCTTTCATCATTTCAGGAAATGGTTTGTGCGGCTCTTTCTGATACCAGTACGCGGTACTGCAGTAGTCCGCCATCTCCTCATTCGCGTGCCCGTGTTCAATCGTGAACCGAATCGATTTTTTGAAAGGAATGGCATCGCCGACGTGGTACCGGTATGCGGCGATACGGCCAAGAGAATCGTCCTTCAGGATGAGTCCGTGGTAGGGAGCGGAAAATTCTCCGCGGTTGAAATACCAGCCGCTCGTGAAGTAGTCCTCCGTCCCGGTTCCATACACGGAGGGAAATTTCTCGCCGTCCACGTACACCATCTCATCACCTTCAAGGAACCAGAGATTTCCTTCATAGCTTTGCATGTTCAGATTCAGTCCCACAAAATGGCCGACACCTTCCGCGTCGAGAATGGTGTAGTTGTGTTTCGGGTCGGCCCGAAGCTCGCGACGCCATTGCGCATGGAAGTACGCGACGTCCGGCTCAAGAGGCGTTTCCAGTTTCTGAATATCAATGTGATAGTAAAATGCGCTGATCTCCCCACCGGTCTGGTTTACAATCTCGATACGGGCGGACGACTTGAACGGCATGGGAAAATAAGAATAATAGCCGCCGCTCGACATGCCGACGAATTGTGAGATGTGTTGTTTGTATCCGAAACCCGTTCCGAAGAAATCGCCGATGGGAACTTCAACGGACGGGTTTTTCTCGCCGTCCCAGTACATGCGCAGCACTATCCGGCGCAGAAAATAGGGGTCGCGTGAGTCAATGGTACACCAGAATTGTGTGACCACTCCCGGACCGGTCACGTTCGCAAGAGTCGCGACCGCTCCCTTCTTCACGGTAATGAAATCGGCATTCCCACCCGTCGTGTCATAACTGGAAATCTGGATCATTTTACTCTTCTTCAGGTAAGGAAGCCTGGAAATGGAAAGGATGTTATCAAGAGATGATTGGCCAAAGACGGCTGATGATATGATAAAAATGAATGTCGATAGAAAACAACTCCTGAAGTTCATAGACGAGACCTTTTTTGAAATAATGAGAATACCAGCTTATCGCTCCGAGAAAGATATTTCAAGTCTTCCACCTTTGGGAATTTCCACGGGCTGTCCAAAGCGAATGCCCGTCCCTTCCTTCGCCTCCAGAAATGCCGCGCCAATGGTTTTACCGTTCAGAGTTACTTTGAGTTTCGTCGATTTGTTTACCGGGTGCCCAAGCGAGAGTGATTGCAGTTTCAGATTTCCGTAGCGGACTTCAATTGTCGCTTTTTCCACACTTTTCTGTTTCCGGTCGGCAAAGGTTCCCCACCCGGGGCCGCACGACCAGAACGTCTTGAAATCGTTGTCAGGAATCGCAGGAGCAAAACTCATGTGCTGGGCAACTCCGTCGAAATGGAAACCCGAGAGAGCAAGAAGCACTTCCCAGCTCGCCATTGCCCGCGCATAATGATGACCGCATTCTTCCTCGTCCCACGGATTGCGACGCACGCCGTCATACCGGTCACGCACTGCCTTCACCACCGAGAGCCCTTCTTTCAACCAGCCGTTGTATATCAGGGTTGCCGCCACCTGATATTCTATTCCCGTCCAAACTTCATCGCTGTACACGAACGGCAGCGGCGGTCGATTTCCTTTGGGCCAGGAACAGAGCAATAAACCCGCCTCATCGTTCAATGCAAACACTCGCTGAACGTTTGGGAAGCCGGCCATCGACTTCCGGAAGTTGTACTTATAAATAGAGTTCGCCGCAGCGCTAACATGGTGAGGATCGAGAACGTAACCCAATCCCGCCACATGCGCCAGATATTGACCGAGGAGCTGGTCGGAGAGGCAGCCCTGTCCGTATTGATACTTTGGAGTAATGCCTCCCACCGTGTCGAGCGACGTTTCCCTGGCCTCCCGAGAAGTTTTGCACGAAGCACCGCCCGCACAACAATCCTTTTCCGGAGAGATCAATTGCTTGGGAACCTGAAGACCCTTGAGCACATATACATCCTGAGTGTAGTAGTCGCCGTTCCACAGTGCTTTCTCATACAGGGCAGACCCTTTGGTGAAAAGGGACTGATATTTTTCGGCCTTTCCGGATTCACCGACTGCCGCCGCCATCTCCGAAGCCGCCTTTAAGGCACCCAGGTAGAGTGTGCCTGTCATTGTGTTGGGACCGTAGAATTCGATGTCGTAGGTGTTGTGCTGTTCACCCTCCATCACACCATTCGTGTCGGGATCCCATGGCATCGAAACCTGCTCTTTCGTCCATTCAAATCCTTCGGGCGGCGGCGTGCCCGGTCCGCGCCAGGCAAATTCCAGGGCATTCTGGATATTCGGCCAGAGCTTACGCAACCATTCCGTATCTCCCGATAGCTTCCATTCACGGTAAGCCCTGATGATGCTTCCCATCTGACCGTCTGCGCACGCCTTGAACTTCCACCAGTAGTTTCCAAGCGGAAGAAGCGTCCGGAAGGTCATGTAACCACTCGGCAGTGTATTGTGGAGAAAATCCGTTTCCCGCATACTGCGCTCGAGTTGAGGGAACAGAAAGGCAAGACTTTGCTCGTAGTTCCACACGTGCATGCAATTCAATGGACAGCACCCGCCGTTATCGCTGTTACCTTCGAACCCGTAGAAGGACCCATCATCGAGGAGCATGCACACGTTGGTTTTCAGAATGGACATCTGGCTGGAGACCGCGTCAATCACATACGGAGGGAAGGTGGAACTGAAAAGCGCTTGATGAAATGCATACGTATCCTCCTCAAGCCGTTTCCAATTGTCGACGCAGTGTCTGACGACTTCCCAGGCGTCACTGAATTTTTTCGCGACATAGTTTTTCATCATCTTTCCGCGTACTTCGGATTCGCCGTTCCAGTAGTTTTCTCTGTTCGGGAAATGCCACGCGATGAGAACGGGCAACGTGACCCGCCCGTGAGGGGGAACTTTCGCGTGGAGTACGAGACACCCGACATCGGAGGTGTTCTGGTCCGAGGCGAGTGTGTCGCGCAGATCGGTCACCCTTCCGTCGTCCGCGAAATCATCCCAGAACATGTGACACGCATCCCACCATCCGCCGCGATACCAGCGCGTTTGAACATCCAGGTCGTTCCAGGTCGTCGCAAGGGCCATGGTGCCGTAGTTCGGGTCGTCCTTCCCCACTTTTTCAGACGACAGGAGAAGTCCTCGAAAATTGCTCTCTTCGACAAACCGGTTGAGATTTTTTCCCAACCCCGGGGTCTGGTTTTTCACGTCCGTGTATCTGCTTCCGATCGGATTGAAGAGACTGGAAGAAAGGGAAATATCGACCGTATCGCCGGATGGATTGTCGAACGTCCAGACAAAGAATGCGACGGGCAGTGCGCTGTTGTCGACATCGAGGGGAATAAACGGATTCCACGCGGTCAACTCCACGTTGACCGGAAGGGATCGGTCTTTGAACCTGATAGTCGCGAAAGGATACTCGCCTTTGAACTCGGCTTCATCAAGTCGCGGGAGGCCGAACAACTGCTGCTGGCTCATCCCGAATCCACCGCCCCGGTACGGCGGCATTGCTTTTCGTTCGAGGATCCGCGCGACGGGTTTCTTCCCATGAGCTTTCGCCCAGAGGGCAAAGAAAGAGAAGTCCATGCGGCTTCCTTTGCCGGGCCGGTTGAAAATTTCCCAATCCCGCAGGTCGCCGCGTCCGCCGAGAGAAATCGAGCCGGTGCCGATCCCTCCGATGGGAAAAGCAATCTCCTCAAGCGATTGACCGGAGAATGAACGCTGATGATTCCCCGTATGCGACTTTGGGGAAGAGAACGCGAATTGAGCAGCTGCCAGCCCAACGATTATTGCGACTGAGAGTTCGCAGAGGAAACAAATCGATTTTGTCATTTCTATCTCCTTTTTGTTCACGACATCAACAACGAAGGTGTACACGCGCCTGGTACCATTCCAGCTGATTCACACAAGTCCGCCACTAGCGGACGCGGGCAATGAGAACAAGATACCTGGTATCGTGTCTCTCAAATTGTTTGAATAAGTTCTTGGATCTCTAGCTCCTGCCCCATCCTCTCCCGATCCTTCGCCTTCGCTCAGGACAGGTTCGGGAGAGGGGAAAGGGGTGAGGGTAAAAAACCGAGGGGATCAGCCAATTTATTTCCGAGACTGGACACTAGCCTCCGACGCCACAGAAATGAACTTTCAGTCCCAACTCTTTCATCGCAGCGGCTTTTGCGAGCATTCCGTGCTTAGCCGCAGCGGCATCGGGGGCATAGACGACCTGGATGTGATTCGCCTTATGGCGGGCCATCATCTGGTCTCGCGTCATTCCTTTTAACACCGCATGCATGACGGGCCACTGCGGAGTGGTCAGGCCCCACCGTTCTTGCGTCTCGGCATCGGAAAGTTTCACCACTTCTCCGATTCCTGTGTCGTAATTCAGTTTTCCATTTTCGACAAACACACGGCTCCACACAATGTGACCCGGCTTGCTGACTCCTTTGACCGTCCCACCGCCCAGCCGGAAATACATCGGTGGCTGTCGCTCGCTCGTGGCGCCTTTGTAACCACCGATGAGGTGAGCCGGCGGCACAGCACCGGAAATCTCGAGCAACCAGACGAAATCATCGACACCGTCGCCTTTGTAGTGTCTTCCCCAACGCAAGTCGTGCAGGGTGGTTTCGGGCGGGTATCCCAGCTTTCTCCACAAACGATACGTCACGAGTCCGTCCAGGCCTGCGCATTCGTCAACTTCGTTGAAGTGGGGAATGGCCTCTCCCTTGAAGAGCTCTTTCCCGGTGTGCTCATGGTACACCGGCGGCCGGTCAACGTTGTTCAATAATCCTTCCGCCAGATCGGACGCCGGGGCGAGGTCCTTCAATCCCTGTTGATATTGGATGCCGATGATCCCGCATCCGAATTCATCGGCAAGGCGGGCAGCCGCAACATACATCTTGCACTGCTGAAGAACCTGCGCTTCCGTCAATTCGGTGGCTTCATCCGTCCCGAAATTGAATTTCATTCCTCTGGCGATCAACCAATCAAGAACGCTGCGGGCTTCATCGTCCGTGACAGTCAACATTTTCGCATAAAGTGTCGACTGGCTTAACCGTTCCTTATAGACGCCCGTAGGATTCAGCAGCTCATCGGGGATGATCGCGTTGTACATTCCCATGCAGCCCTCGTCGAAGACACCGAGAATCGTTTTCTTCTCCCGAAAATCCCGGGCAAACTCTTCTCCGGCTTTCTTTGCGCGCGCCGGGATTTTCACCTTTTTGAACGGAACAACATGTGAAGTGTCGTGCCTGACATTTCCTTTCTTCAGCCAGCGTTTTAGACCGGTCAAGAAAAAATCGTCCGTAAAATCTTCACTCCACAGCGAGCTGTACTTTACCCCGGCCTTCGTGAGAGAGCCGTTAATGTTCAGGAGACCGACAAGCCCCGGCCACGTACCGCTCCAATTCGCGACCGTCAGGATTGGACCGCGGTGAGTCATGAGACCGGGCAGAATGTGATGACTGTACTGCCAGACTGCTTCGGCGACGATAAGAGGCGCGTCAGGAGGGATCGATGCGAACACTTCCATACCGTATTTCTGGCTGTCGATGAATCCGTGTTTCTTTTCTTTGTCGTACGGATGGGCGCGTTTCACTTTACAGCCGAGTCGTTTCACCGCTGCCACGACTTGTTTTTCCATTTCGGCTTGCGCCGCTTCACAATCTTGATTCGCCGCTAATCGAAGGTCGCCGCTCGCTACGAGGTAGATGGTTTGCATTGTAGTATCTCCTTGTGGATCTTTGATTTCCAGGGTCGAATGGTCATTGTACGAAATGATGTGCCCGTACAATCGTTCAAAAGATACTGAATCAGAACTTAAAACGCCAATGTGGTGGGACAGAAATCCCTTTCTGTCCCGCCTTCGGGTTTGATATCGGCTCGGTTTGAACCGAATTGCCATTCCAAGACCCCCTCTTGTATTCTCCCCCTTGAACAAGGGGGAAAAGTTTGGACTTGGACTGCACTGGACTGCACCCCTTGCGTGAGACAAAATTGGATATTGGTTGCCACCCGAGCTTGAAATGATGCTCAAAGTTCACTATAATTGAACCAGTTCGCACGTTGAATTCAGACTCATTTGACTTCATCTATCCTGGAAGGACGACCATGGAACTGAGAGCTTTTGCAAAATGGCCTTATCTTATCCTTTTTGTCTTCTTCTCCATCGAGTTCGCTTACCCCCAGAATGACGCACAAGGGCGCGTGGTACCGTTCCCCCCTATGAAAGGAACAAACGATTTCTACATAGGCGACCGCGCACCGCTGATTGAAAACCCTCTTATCAAACTTCCCATCGCGAGTATCAAGCCCGAAGGATGGTTGAAACATCAACTGGATTGTATGGCGAACGGGTTCACCGGACATCTCACAGAAATCAGCAAATGGTGCAAGTTTGATGGTAGCGCCTGGGTAAGTCACGACGGCCTCGGCAAGAACGGATGGGAAGAAATGCCGTACTGGCTGAAAGGTTTCATCGACCTCGGCTACGTCACCGGTGACAAGCGGATCATCGAAGAAGCAAACCGCTGGGTCGATGGAATTCTTACGAGCCAGGATTCAACCGGTTATTTCGGGCCTCGCGCAAACCGGAACATTCACGACATCTGGCCCAACATGGTTGCGCTCTGCGCAGTTCGTACATATTACGACGCGACACATAACCCGCGCGTTCTTCCGTTCATGACAAACTACTGCCGCTGGCTCAGGACGGTTCCACTCGAGAATTACCTTCCCGGCAGCTGGCAGAAATGGCGCGGGGGCGACAACCTGGATCACATCTACTGGCTGTACAATCAAACCGGCGAGAAGTGGCTTCTGGACCTGGCGCTCGTGAATCACGAACGCACTGCGGACTGGGCGGGCGGCATCCCGACATGGCATGGCGTCAACTTCTGCCAGGGATTTCGTGAGCCCGCTGAATACTACCAGCAGACGAAGGACGTCCGATATCTCAAAGCCAGCGAGCGCAATTATGACAGCGTCATGAACGCATACGGACAGGTTCCCGGCGGGATGTTCGGCGCCGATGAAGACGCCCGCGCCGGATTCACCGGCCCCCGGCAGGGAGCAGAGACCTGTTCCATGGTTGAGTTCATGCACAGCGATGAGATGCTCGTGGGCATTACGGGAAATCCAATCTGGGCCGACCGGTGCGAGGAAGTCGCATTTAATTCCTTGCCCGCGGCGATGACGTCGGACCTGAAAGCCCTGCATTATCTCACCGCGCCAAATCAGGTGCAGCTGGATACAGCCAACAAGGCGCCGCTGATCGAAAACGACGGCAACATGTTCGCCTACAATCCATGGGATTTCCGCTGCTGCCAGCACAACGTGGCCTTCGGCTGGCCGTACTTCGCAGAGCATCTCTGGATGGCAACGCGCGACAATGGCCTGGCCGCCGTTTTTTATGCCGCCAATTCTGTGACCGCAAAGGTCGGCAAAGGCGTTGAGGTCCGCATCAATGAATCAACGGACTATCCGTTTGATGAAAACATCAATTTGAAACTCCAGACTCCCGAGAGCGCCAAATTTCCGCTGACCCTTCGCATTCCGGGATGGTGTTTGCATGCTCGGGTCTTTGTCAACGGAAAGGAACTCGACATCAAGGCAACTCCGCTGTCGTGGGTCGTTCTGGACCGAACATGGAAGGATGGCGACGCGGTGCGTCTTGAATTGCCGATGACAATTTCCGCAAAAGTCTGGGAGAAGAACAACAACGCGATATCCGTTCAGCGCGGACCGTTGACCTATTCATTGAAAATCGGTGAGCGCGCCGAACGATTCAGCGGAACGGATCAGTGGCCTGCGTACCAGGTCTTCCCAACCACGCCGTGGAATTACGGCCTCGTGGTCGACGTGAAGAATCCAGCCGCATCAATAGAGATTGTCAAAAGAAAAGGACCCTTGAATGCACAGCCCTTTTCGGCGGAAACCTTACCGCTTGAGTTGCGTGTAAAGGGCAAGCGCATCCCGCAGTGGAAATTGGAAACAAACGGACTTGTTGGAGCGCTCCAGGACAGTCCGGTGAAATCCGATGAATCCGTCGAGAAACTCGTGTTGATTCCTATGGGCTGCGCGCGATTGCGAGTTTCTGCGTTTCCGCAAATCGGCGACGGAGCGGACGCGAAGGTGTGGAAGTAACCGACGTAAACCTTCGCAAGGTCCGGTAAAAGGTAACCTTCTGCCCGGTAAATTCAAGGTTGAAGGTCACGTTTCACTCTGTGTTACTACTTCTTCACGTAAAACTTATACACTGTCGTCGAGGAGAACTTCTCGCCTGGCTTGAGAACCGTCGTGGGGAATTTCGGTTTGTTTGGAGAATCGGGGAAATGCTGTGTTTCCAAACAGAATCCGTAACGGTGATCATAGCTTATTCCGCCTTTGCCGATATTTTTTCCGTCAAGAAAGTTGCCGGAGTAGAACTGAACGCCGGGTTCCGTTGTGAGAACATCCATCGCGCGTCCCGTTGTGCTCTCATACACCCGCGCAGCAAGCCCCAATCCTTTTCCTTTTCTGTTCAGCACAAAATTGTGGTCGTAGCCCTTACCGTAACGCAGTTGTTCATTGTCTCCGGAGATCCTTGCCCCTATCGTGGTTGCCTTCCTGAAATCGAAGGGCGTCCCCCGAACAGGTCGCAGCTCCCCTGTCGGGATGAGCGTGCTATCGACGGGCGCAAATGTATCCGCATCGATCATCAATTCATGGGCCAAAATGGATCCCCTGCCCGCACCTTCAAGATTGAAATACGAATGATGCGTTAGGTTCAAAACCGTCGACTTGTCGGTTGTCGCCGAGTATTCGATCTTCAGTTCATCGTCGTCGGTAAGCGTGTACACAACCTTTACGGAAAGATTCCCCGGGTAGCCCTCTTCGCCATCTTTACTGAGGTACGTCAAAACCAGCGATCGTCCCGGCGTACTCTCCTTTTCGCTTACCGTCCAGACCACCTTATCGAACCCTTTCACACCGCCGTGCAGTGTATTGGGGCCATTATTGAGAGCAAGCGTGTATTCTTTTCCGTTGAGCGTGAATTTTCCCTTTCCGATCCTGTTTCCATACCGGCCGATAAGCGCGCCGAAGTACGGATTATTGTTCTTTTCATACGTGGCAAGCGAGTCGTATCCCAAAACAACATCATCGAGTTGACCGGTCTTGTCGGGAACGAGGAGGGAGACAAGAATGCCGCCATAATTCGTCACCCGCGCCTGCATCTTGTGGACGTTTTGAAGCGTGTACACGTACACGGGTATTCCATCGGACGTTGTTCCGAACATTTCCTTTTTCATCGCTGAGCGCTTCTCCTTTTCCTTTGATGTAATTGCCAGAGAGAACAACATGGTTATGATGAGAATCGAAAACATGAATTTGAGCGCAAACATTGTAGGTCCCTTTCGTTGAGAATTCATTGTGCCCGCCCCGCCCATTTCTTCCACATCGACGGGTCGGACAACATTTTGACGAAAACTCCTCCCACAACCGAGCGGGCCTGGAAACCCACCTGTTTTGCATCGGTCGTCCAGTACCAGTCCGTGAGAGGCACGCGGTTGGGGGTTTGATTCATAAATTCATACATCGTTGAAATGAATGACTGGAAATCCGACTGCGACCCGGCCAGCGTTGCAGTCCAGACTTCCCAATCGAGTTTCGTGTACGCTTTCCGGTTATCCAGCGGCAGGCCATAGGCATTTTGATTCTTGAGATAGAATGAAACCTCCTTCGCAGCGACCTTTTCGGGAAAAAGATTCAGACCGAGAATTCTATCCCACACAAGATTGTACTTCTGGCTCCACGTGTTCGGCTTGTCGAAGGCAAGCCGGTAGTGGTCGCCGTCATCGGCCATCTGAAGCCATTTGCGCGCAAATTCTTTCGCTGACTTCCGGTACTTTGCCGCTTCATCCTTCTTGCCGGTCATATCGCAGAGCATTGCATATCCGCCAAGCGCGAGAATTGCTTTGACGGAAAGATTCGTGTTATGGGCGAGATGTCCGGCAAAATCATCGGTGCAGAGCTGATTCTCAGGGTCGAAACCTTTCTGAAGCAAATAATCCGCCCATTTCGAAAGTGCCGGCCAGTATTTGAGAGCGTAATCGGCGTTCCCATCGATCTTCGCCATCGCGGCAACCATCAGGATCATATTCCCCGACTCTTCAACGGGCATTTGGTCTTCTTCTGTTCGTTCGCCGCCGCCGTAGACCTGTCCATTGGCGAGCGGATATGTCCCGAGGTCATGCGGCGCGAACGGATGGGGCCAGCGTTCGCTCGAACCGTATATCAGCACCGGCGTCAGCGACGCCCTCAGCAGATTTGTGTTAAACAGTATCAATAACGGAGATGCGGGATAGAGGACATCGACCGTACTGATGCAGCCGTTGCTGAAATTCTCTTTGGGGAAGAATAGCGGTGTTCCGTCCATATCGACTGCCAGTTTTTGCGCAGCGAGGCATTGGCGATACGCCAGCGTCGCCAGGTGAGCGTATTTCTCGCCTCCTGCTCGTTCGAGGTCGGCGGTTAGTTCGTCGTCAAAGCTTTTGCATTTCAAAACCAGGCCATCGTACTCCCGGTTTGCCTTGTTGAGAAGGTCAGCGGTCTCGGTTCCTTTCCTTCTCCAGTACGGGCGGAGCTTGCGGTTGAAGAACTCAATGGAAAAGATGTCGTCGTACGCGAGGATCACATGGCGGGAAACGGATTGCGCCCCGACATTTCCAAGGTCAAACGTCACAGCCATTACGGGCCAATCGTCGCTCGCCGCCCTCGGCATCCTCAGGTCGTCCGATGAGGGGAGGGTTCCTTTCCCGGCGAATCCCTGACGGGCCAGGTCGTTGCTCGTGATGACGTCTGCAAAGGTGAACACTTTTGGAATCGCAAGGTAGAAATATCCCCAATCGATGCGCAGGTCGTCGCCCGATTTCTCCAGCATGCGTTGTTCTGAGGTTCCGATCCGCAGCACGCCCAGACTATCGAGATTGTTTCTCGACCAGATGACCTTCTGGTCCGACGTGTTGACTGCCACCTCCGCCGAATTGTCAAAGTACAGCGAAACCGTGTGGTTTTTTCCGTCAACGGAATGAACATCCCAGGTCAGGTATGCGACGGGACGCGATAGTACGTCGAGGTCGTAGGCGAGCAAGGGATTCATGAAGGTGAGCGTCACGTTCACGCCGTCATTTTCAAAAGTGTAGATGGTTCTGGTTGGAAACACCTTCAGGTCGGTTTGGGACATCGCCGGCGTGGATTCCGGTTCCCTGCCTATGATGCGGTAGGTCTTGCCGTCGATTCTCACCATGCCGTCGAGCGCCTGGATCGAGCCGGTCCAGTGACGCGGCCATTCGTCGGGCAGGCGGTCGCTGACTGACCAGATGCTGAAATAGGGGTCGCATGTCACTAGCGGAACCGCCGGCGGACGGAAATGGGTTGGTTGCTTGAGTGGTTGACCTGCTGAAAAGTAGGTCCCGAGAGTAAGTACGAAGCAGAGAATTGAAAAGAGCTTACGCATGGTCATTCTCAAATTATTCGTGGAAGGATGGATTTTGCCTCCGTAATCTAACGGAAAAATCGGAGGTTGTCAAATGAGGGTGAGCGGTGAGCTGGGAGCTTTGAGGGGGGAATGTTGAGCGGTTTGTCAGCGCGAATTCAGTCCTGGACGGCATTTCTTGCCTTTGGCTTTAACCCTCACCCACGCCTACCACGTCTTGCTGACTCGCTTCTGGTCAGCATCTAAAGGTTGGCAGGTGAAGGCCGCGTTCAGATCCTGACTTGAAGCTTGTCAGGATGACGATTCTCGTCGGATCCCGCACAGATCCTTCGACTTCGCTTCCCGAAGGGATCCCTTCGGGACAGGACGAGCTTGGGAGAGGGATGTCACGTAGTGACAGGGAGAGGGTAATGAGGCAGGTTCAGTATGGCGGGGGCAATCATCGGCGTCCGATCGCTACCACAGCGGCGTCAAAATTGTCCCCAACCGCGACAATCATATTCCCCTTGAATGCGACACTGTGAAAGTTGCCATAATCCAAGTGGGTCATAGATCGATAACTTTGCCAGCGGATACCGTTGAAATGAAGAATTTCGCCCGCGTCTCCTGCAATGGCAATGTCATTCAGATCTATCCCCCGTATTGCCCTTTCGTAATGTGTCGATGCATAGGTTGCGGGGTCTGGCAGCCAAATGAAGGTCGTGTCGTAAGGGTCTTGTTTAGTATAGACGCCGTCACCCGAGACAAAGTATTTCTTGCCGGGAAGGAACCACGCGCCTGTCACACTCGTGGAGATATAATCGTCGGACAAAGGTGTGACTGTCGTACCCCGTATACTGAGAATCTTCCGGTCGTAACTAGAATACGGCAAGGAAGCAACTGCGATAACTTCCAACTGACCGGTCTTGCTGTTCACCGAACCCCATATATCTTGAATGTCAAGTGTTGTTCCGCTAGTAAGCTTCTGCCAGCTTGTACCATCGTAGAAAGCGATGGATCCACTGTCTCCAACCACGTAAAGTGTTTTCCCGCGCCCCCAAAGTCTCCTTACTAAATGAGAGCCCCACACCGTGGGGGAAAATTCAATCGGCTCATAGGTTTGACCATTCCAGTGAATGAGGTTCCCAATACCAAACCAGATATCACTGTCCGATACCACATACAGGGCACCAATCGACGAATAAAATGGCTGGCCATTATAATAGTATGGAATTCTAAAGACACTCCAATTGCTACCATTCCACCGAGCAGCATTGTATAGTGTCGCTGAATCATTTTGATAAATCTCCCCCACTGCTATCACACTCGTATCGTTTACGATTGCCACATCCCAAATAATCGAGCCGATCCCTCCGAGCGTGTACATCTGCCAGGTGAAGTTGTTGCTCGTTGTGTCCATCGTAGTCACAACTAGCTGAGCGCTCGAATCAACGGGCATGCTACCGCTCAGTCTATATGCTTTGTACCTGTAAGTATGACTTGGCAAGAGACGTATGTCACGCAACGTCACCTTTCGCGTATTTATTCTCCCGGAGGAGTCGATCATCACGCTATCTCTCATCACCTTCACATCCTGCAAGACACTAGTATCAGTACTTGCAAGCGTCAAATATATCTCTGAAGCAGCAAGTTCGATCGTAGATAATACCAGGCGAGGGACATACGGCGGCGGACAGGTGACGCAAGGCCCATTGTCCTTTTGACAAGCGGACGTGAGAGACATTATCAACACAATTGGAAGGAGTTTGTTCATTTCAATTCCATCCCGAACCATCTAATCTGCCTGAATTCCTTTACGAGTATTGGGTCCCGAATGAACGACCGAAGCTAGCATCATACTCCCGACAAGGTATAAAAAAACTCAAGAAATGCAAGAGCTTGGAGTTTTCGAAAAAAAAGGCAGTGCCGCGGTTTACCCCCTCTTGTATTCTCCCCCTTGAACAAGGGGGAGAAGTTGCCTGCGATAACCAAGGGGAGGACAGAACGCCGGCTGGCTTGGTTTGAATTGTAATGCCCACTCCTGACCCCACTCCGCTGACGAATAGAACCTTGATTGTCACTCCCGAATGTTTTTGTCGGGAGTCCAGTGTTCAGCTTTTGCAAAGTTCTGGATTCCCGATTGAAGAATTCGGGAATGACGCAGTCCAGACCTCACCTATAATCCTCCTAAAAGGAGAGGATGGAATTGCTCCTTTCGCTCAACAACCCCCGGAACACGTTCACACCTTCTCGATCGCGTTGTTCTCCATGATGTAATCCAGCCACTTGTTGCTGATCTTCTCCATGAGACTGTTTGCCTTGAGGCGGGAACTGAGGTTGGTGAAATCCACTTCGTCCATCTTCTGGTCCTGGTTGAAACAGGTGAAGACGAACACCTCCTCTTTCGTCTCCGGAATGACGTGCCGCTGCACGCACTGCGCGCAGACTGCCTTCATCATGCACTGCATCGGTGAATTGATCGACGCGATGCCGACGTGACGGTCATTTAGGTACGGCTGGAGAAGAGAATGCCGTGCCTCCGCAACTGCGGCCATCATCCGGTCGGAGCCGATCGCGATTACACGTGCGGCGTCTTTCAACGGAATTTCTGTCTTACCCAGCGCACCGGAGGCATACGCTACCATCGCCTGGACGATATTTCCCACAAACGTCTTGTCCTGCGGCCTTCTCGTCGCTATCGGTTCGCCATCATCGACACTGTACACCACGACATCCGCGGCCACTTCGATATCCTCGCGTTTGAAAAGATCCTGGGCTTTCTTGTATCCCGCGAAGTAGAGAACCTTGCTGTTCTTCTCCTTGAATGCCTTCGCAATGGAGAACAACACCGCGTTACCAAGTCCGCCGCCGAGCAGCAGCGCTGTGGAATTCTCAACGATTGCGGTCGGCGCGCCGGTCGGTCCCATGACCACGACGCGCTGTCCCGGTTTTAACATGCTGCACATCCGCGAGCTTGCTCCGAATTCCAAAACGATGAGGGAAACCAGTCCCTTTTCCTTGTCGACCCAGGCGCCGGTGAGCGCGATGCCTTCCATCATCAAGAGCGTATCGTCGGCCTTCGGGGAGTCTGTTTCGTAATTCTGGAGGCGGTAGAATTGACCTGGTTGAAACTGACGCGCCGCTTGTGGCGCACGAAGAATTACTTCCACGATCGTCGGAGTAAGCCGATCGACCCGCACGACAACTGGTCGTAAATCGTGGTCAAGTTTGCGGCTCAGGTCACTCCATCGCTGCATCTCCACAGCTCCCGCCGGGGAAAGTTTTCCCTCGAACAATTCCAGAACCTTTTTGAAGCCAAACTTGGCCGACGCCATTGCTTTGACGACGTTTCCCTCGAAATCGGGATGGTTGTCCCCGTAGAAGCTCACTCGACGCCCCTTCGAGTCATGCGACGTGAAAAATCCAATCTCATTCTCCCGGGCCTTTTCAAACTGAAATTCGCCTTCGCTTTTTCCCTTCACGATATAGCTCTCGAAGAACTCGTCCTGCTTGTCCAGCTCGAACGTTCCGGGACGTTCACGTTCATACATCACGTTCGGAGCCGTCCCGGCGGCAACCAGGAGTGTCCGCGCCGGAACACGATGCACTTCGCCCGAGTCCTTCCAGCTGCCGTCCACCTTTACCATGCGCGAGAAATTAACCTCCTTGAGCGCTCCGTATTCATCCTGGACGGCTTCGACCGGGCTCATATTTTCAACAAAGGCGATTCCTTCCTCAAAACCCTTGATGATTTCTTCATGATTCAGCCGGTACGCCGGCGAGTCGAAAATTGACTTTCTATAATAGATGTGCACACCGCCCCACCGACGGATGAGTGGGATATAATCGGGTTTCTCACCGGCGGCATCGGCTCTTGCCCGCTCATGATCAATCGCCTTCGCATGTTCAAGATAGGTTTTCAGGATTTCGCGGTCTTCTTTGGAGAGCGTTGCATCGACGGCTTCCTTTCCGAACTTCTTGCAGAGCTTTTCGTAGCGCTCTCGTGCCTTCGTCACCTGGATCGGATAATATGCCATCAGCTCAGTTGCCGAATCGATCGCAGTCAGACCACCGCCGATGACAATTGCCGGGAGACGGACCTGCAAATTCGCCATCGAGTCCTTTTTCCCGGCGCCGGTAAGCTGAAGCGCCATCAGGAAATCGCTTGCCATTCTGATGCCGCGGATCAGGTTGTTCTTGACCGACACAAATGTCGGCTTTCCCGCGCCTGCGGCGAGACACGCGTGGTCGAATCCGAGGTCCCAGACATCTTCAAGCGTGAGTGTTCCGCCGAAGCGGACTCCGTCGTAGAGCCGGAAGAATTGCCTGCGCAGCAAATTCAAATATATTACCGTCAGAAAATTCTTATCCCACCGGGAAGTGATTCCGTATTCGGAAACGCCGCCAAATCCAAGGAGGACGCGCTCGCTCAATTTGTGGACGATCGAATCAAAATTCTTTAGTGGCTTGAAAGGTGTTTTGCCATCGCCGGCCAGCTCGGCAGGAAGCGGTTCTATTTTCAGCGCGTCGATTCCGACAACACCGAAACCTTCGTTCAGAAAGTAATGACACAGCGTATATCCCGCCGGGCCCATTCCGACGACGAGGACGTTTTTCCCATTATAGGGCAATGCGTTTGGGCGCTCGACATTCAACGGATTCCAGCGTGTAAGGAGCGAATAGATTTCAAAACCCCAGGGCAATTTTAGAACATCCGTCAGTATCCCGGTTTCGGCCTGGGGAATATTTACCGGATCCTGTTTCTGATAGATGCACGCCTTCATGCAGTCGTTGCAGATCCGGTGCCCCGTTCCGGGACACATCGGATTGTCGATGGCAATAATCGCGAGAGCGCCGATCGAATCGCCCCGGCTCTTCAGCACATGAGATTCGGAAATTTTCTGGTCGAGCGGGCAGCCCTGCAATTCATACCCGAGTGGATTCTTCTTGAAATCCCCATTTTCGCGGAATCCTCTTGAGCACGAATCCTTCTCCCGCTCATGGCAAAAAATGCAGTAATCAACCTCGCTCATAACTTCACGGGGAGCGTACCGCGTGTCAGTCAGATCGAAGCCTTCGCGCCTCCGGTAGCGCTCTTCGGGTCCCACTTTTTCATCTGGCACCGCACTATTGATTGCCCGCAATTCCACCAGATTCGAATAATCCAGCGCGCCGGGGAGCTTAAATGTGACCCACTCTTTCATCGAGGGAGTTTGACGGTAGTAATGAGCGACAAGCCATTGTTCAAGGACCATCAAGACACCCTGGAGGGTTTTCTTTAGCGATTCGTCGTCCGCACCGAGGGAAATTACTGCATCGAAGAGTCCGGACCTTTTGAGTTTCTCCTGTAGAGCCCCAAATTCCTTTCTGAGTACATCGGTAGGTTCCGCGCGAAACGCTTTATCTTTTTCGACAAGCTCCATGATGAGCGTAGCAGCATTGAGCTCTGAGTCGGAAGGAAACTTGACGGGCCGCACGGCTTTCAAAACGCTTACGCGGGAGTCAAGTGCATCGAGGTCGAAATTCTTCGCCTGTTCCTTAGAGTATTTCTTGAGTACTCGACGTACAAAGAATTCTCTTTTGAATTTAAAAATGACCTGGTCCCGGTCGGCCGCCTGGAGATGGGAATGGTGCTCGTTTTCCACACCGAATAAGCGCGCGATGAAGTCGCTCAGGTGGGGAGCCATCTCGATGATTCGCCGGGATATCTCCGACTTCGGCAGGCCGGCACTTTTGGTCCGACGATATTCGTCGAATCGCTTGAAAACCTCCGGGTTTTTGGATTGAACTTCTTCGAAGAAAAAGCGGGTTAATTCAGCGAGTTTCTCGGGCTTGTAGAGGTCGTGAAAAGTGAAGTTTGCAGCGTGAAGCTGAAGAATCTCGGGATGTTCGGGCATTGTTCCATGAAAATTATTGAATAGTGAGCAATGGAAAATACGAAATTTTCAGGAAGTATGAAATTACGCCATTTCCTTTTAGGAGAGAGCTGCGGGTGAGGTCTGGTCGATTGGGGATTGTGCAATTTCAAACTGACAGATCAAACTTACATGAACCGAGGACGAGAGTCAAGAACACCCCGAGAACGATAGTGTGTCTCAGCTCCATACGACGGAACTGCGCATGAGACCTCACCTATAATCCTCTCCTGAGAGGAGAGGATGAAGTGACTTCGCACGCATATTGCGCGAACCTCAGAACCATCCTCTAGGAGGAGAGGATGGAATTGCTCGGCATTCACCCGGCGGATGCAAATACGCCCTCTCCTACGGGGAGGGGATGGTGTGGCCCATCATTCAACAACAATCTCATCCATGAACATCCACGCCTTGTCGCCTTTGCCCGGATGCCAATCGGGGCAAACACCGATACTCGCGGCATGGACTTTAACATACCGGGCTTTCACGTTTGAACAGGTTGTTTCGAAGAGCTTTACGAATGCATCCTCGCGTTTTGGAGATTCATCGTTCTGGATTTCTGAAACTTTCGTAAAGGCTACTCCGTCGATGGAAACACTGAACGCAAGATTGGATGGAAGAAAAATCCAGGATGGATTATTCTGAAGAAAACCGGCCGCGAGATGATGGATCTCGACGGTATCTCCCAGGTCGATCACACCGTCGAAGTCAACGCCCTGATACCCCTGCCAGTGTCCGTCTCTGAAATTAAGCGACCCTCTCAAGCCGTCGAGCAGGGCATTCTCTCCCCCTGTGTATCGCTCCGAACACTTGTTCACAATAGCGATCTTCTTTCCGACGCCAAGATGCTTGAGATACGAGGCTTCGGCCATAAGAAGGGACGGTGTTTGTCCTTTGAATGCTCTCGCTTTTATTTTTGTCGATTGGAGAAGCTGGACCCCGCCGCTGAAAAGGGATGATTGAAATGACGGTTCGCTTCCATCCAGTGTGTAACGAATCTGGATGAGAGAATCGGGGCAGGTCATTGTTGCAAGAGGCACCATGGAACTGTCCTTCCACATAATCCCGATGTGTACGTTGCGGGCAAGAAACGGGAGCGAATCGGTCCTGAACGATGACGACGGCAGGCCGACTTTATTGAACAACGTTGATGAATCCGTGTTCGTGAACGCAAACCTCACCGCAACAGGGTCGACGGCGCCTCCACCCGAGACCACAACCGTATTCCCATCGATAGTCGCGTCAGCATCGACAAACTTCCCGTCGGTTCCCGCAACGGTGAAACAGGTCAACTTGCCATCTCTGGTGACGAGGCCGCCTTCGGCATGGTCGAAGAACAGGCGTATCTTGTTCTCCTCTTTCTTCATTTCCTTGAAAACCGGACCGGAGAAGTCCGGAACTTTCTTCCCGTATGTTTTCGCCAGCGCCCAGAGCGCCAGGCGTCGGCTGACTTCCTGCTTATTCTTCGGATGGATGTTGCCGATGTCTCCGATGTCCATCGTCACGGCCATTCCCGTGTTCGCCACCGAAAGCGTCTTCAACTGTGCTTCACGCAGGTACGCCGCACAAGGAAAAGGTTCGTCATATTTGTATGGCGCGATCTGAACATAGTAGAACGGAAAGTCGCCGAGCCCCCATGCCTCACGCCAATTCCGGATCATCGTTGCGAAGAGCCGCCCGTACGTGTCGGCGTCGTTGCGGTTGGCTTCTCCCTGGTACCAGATGACTCCCCGGATGGCATAGTTCAGGATTGGATGGATCATGCCGTTGAAGAGAACCGACGGACGGCCGGGAACCCACCCGTTGGAGTTCGGCGCCTGGAGATAATACTTCAGGTCTGGGTCCGTTTCCAGATATTGCCTTTCTGTCCACGCTTCAGCCGGCGTTCCCCCCCAATTCGAAGAGATCAACCCGATGGGGAGATGAAGTTTTCGGTAAAGCTCTCTTCCGAAAAAGTATGCGGTCGCGCTGAAGTTCGTCACATTCTTGACATTCGCCGGAGACCAGGACGCGGTGCACGTGTCAGCAGGAACTTCCACTGTCGCTTTTTGAACCTGGCACAAGCGGATGCGCGAGAAATCATTTTTCTCAAGCTCCTGTTCTTCTTTATGATAGAATGCATCCCACCCGCCGAGCATGTCAATCGTGAATTCCATGTTCGATTGTCCGGAACAGACCCACACCTCGCCGAGCAGGATATTTTTCACTTTCAGAACATTCCCGCCGGTAATAGTGAGCGTATACGGACCGCCCTCCTTTATCGTTTTCAGCAGGGTAATCCATCGTCCGCTGTCGTCTGCCGTGACGGAGACGGCAGATTTCAGCCAGCTCGCGCGAATCCTTATCTTTTCCCCAGGTGACGCCCACCCCCACACTTTTACTTTCGAGTTCCGCTGGAGAACCATGTTGTCGGATATGACTGAAGGCAGTTTGACGTCCGCCATCATCGGACCGGAGAACAGAACCAGTATCGCCGGTAGGAAGAGGAACGCCATCGTCATGCTCTTCGCCGCCCGTGCGAGGAACCTTTTTCCCTTTAACGGTTTATACGTATCCAAGGTTTTTCCTTTATGATAATAGAATGACACTGATAAATGACTTCGTGAGCTTCCGTATTCCGGCAGCCTTGCGCGACAAAGAGTTATTCGTCCCCGTCTTCGCTCACAGCGGAATCAAGCTTGAGATGAAGCGCTTTGAGGCCACGGCCGTGTGCTCCGGCAAAACGCTCAGGATACGGTACGCCAGGACCTTTCGCCGAAAGCCAGAGAACGCGATTGAGCAGGTCATCGTCGATGCGGTCGGGCCGGGAGAAGTCGAACAATTCGCCGGTCGTCCGGTCAGGAGATTCTTTGCCGTCAATAATTGACGCATGCTTGTTCATCTCGTCGAGCGGGATCGTATTCGGTAACGCCGCATAAGGAGTGAAATCGGGCTGAGGAGCGAAGCAGTCCTCCATGGTCGGCGCGAGCGCGTCGAGCTGGTTCATCGGCGGAAGGCCGAGGATGTGCTCGATGGTGTGAAGGACGGAGCTCTGGTTGTAGAATTTGCTGACGACCTTCCCGCGTTTTGTGTAGGGACTGACGACCAGACACAGCGAGCGGTGTCCGTCCACATGGTCGAACCCGTTTTGCGGATCGTCCTCGTTAACGAAGATGCAGGTATTCTGCCAGAACGGGCTTTTCGAGATTGCCTCGATCAGTCTTCCCACCGCGAGGTCGTTGTCGGCAACATGGGCACGAGGAGTAGGGGCACCAATCTGGTTTCCGGAGGTATGATCCTGCGGCAAGTACACAAAGACGAGGTTGGGCCACTCGCCGCGCTTCTCATATTCTTCGAATTCCTTCATGAAACGGTCCAGACGCACAGCATCCGGGATACGAAGGTTCCATCCCGGATAGGTCGGACACGTGTAGGGCACGAGGGGCTCGAGGGGCACCCACGGACGAAAGCCCACCGCTCCCTTTTTATTTATGAAGTCGTCGTAGACAGTGGACCATGTGACAGTGTCAGGTTCGACCGCCGGAAAATCAAACTCGCCGTAATTACGAAACGAGAGTCCGTGGAGAAGCGCATTATCCCAGATGAAATTGGTTGGCGCAAACGCGAGCGGGTCCGACCCGAAATCGTAGCTGCGCGACCACGTTCCCCAGGCCTTTTCTTGATAATCCGTTGTGATACCCTGCGTTGCCCACTGATGACCGTCGGCGGAGACGATGCCGGTGCAGTAGTAGTTATCCAGAAGCACAAATTGCTCCGCCAGCGCATGGTGATTGGGGGTCACATCCCGGCCGAAGATGCAAAGGTCGGGGTCGTTGTTGCCCTGCTTCAAATCGCCGAAGACCTGATCGTAAGTGCGATTCTCCTTGAGGACATAGACGACATGGCGAAACACCGACGGCTCGCCCGCGTGTTTTGGAACGGGAACCGGATTTACACCGTGTCGCGCCGGATCGAATGCGTCCAAGGATTGCCGTACGAGCGAGAGCTCACGAACATCCTTTGTGTACTTTGCCAGTGTCGATGACGTGGGAAGAGGGATTTGACTCATCGTTCCCCGTTGCCACTTGACATGCCACTTGTGCGCCGCCGAATCTGCCTGCCGCGAGCCTTCACCTTTCGTGTTGGCAATGAAGAGCTGCTGTCTATCTACTGCCAGCGCAGCGGGAAACCAGCCGGTGGGGATAAATCCAAGCACCTTACTTTTGCGATGACCCATGTCGCCCAATGCAATCACCGCGACGGCGTTATTCCCGCCGTTTGCCGCATACAATGTCTTGCCATCGGCACTCAAGGCCACGGCATTGGTGATACTGCCGAAAGGTAATGCAGCATCGGGCCGAACTTTGACAGTCTCCAGTACTTTGAAAGTCTTTATATCCATGATTGAAATGTCGTCCGAGTTCGCATTGGCAACAAACAACAGAGAACCGTCGTGCCGCAGCACCATGCCCGAAGGATGCAAACCGACAGCAACGCTTTCGATGGCGCTGCGCGATGTGAGGTCGACCGCCGATACCGTTCCGCTCGTCGGCAGGCCGTGCTCATCCACAAGCGTTTCAGTGCCGGACGATTTCATGACGCGTTCACCATGCGACGGTCTGCGTCCGCCCCAATTCGATACATACACGACCTTGCCATCCGGCGAGAGGGCAACGTCAAACGGCGCAACTCCGACGGCGACTTCGGTCTCTAACTTGCCTGCTTCCAGGTCGACGATTGCCAATGAATTGCTGCGCGAGAGGGCCACGTAGGCATGTGAACCGTCTCTGCTCACGGCAAGACCGCACGGATACGAATCTCCCTGACCGCTTCCGGAAATGTCGATTCTTCTGCTCCAATACCATTTACTGCTGTCATTGAGCCGGGCTTCCCACAGCAGACTGCCCGAGCTCGTAAGATAGATTCGTTTTCCATCGGATGAAACTGTGATACCGTGCATCGAGCCCCCCTCGCCCTTGTCAAACGGCAGTTCCTGCCGGATTTTCATTGAATCCGCGCCGACAATGACCAGTCCGTTGACTTTTTTCACGTACACCACTCGCGAGTCGGTCGAGAGTACCAGGTCAACCGGACGACCTGCAAAGGCAATCGTCTTCCCAGCCGGCTTCACTGTCTGTCCCGTAGTGACAAACGTGCCGCCGTTGTACTTTGAACCGACTCGATTCCCTCCTGTGGCAGATCCCATTTGCGGAAAATTCCAGGCGGAGTTCGAGACTAACAAAATTGATATCGCGATCGCACATACGAACGATAATCGGAAACCGTTTCGTTTTACACGGCAATTGGTGGAGAGGTTCATTCTTTTTCCGGCCAGAGTAATCATTGGATTTCCATTGTGTTTATTCCTGGGCAGTGACTCAGTTTGAGTTGTGTGGTCAATGCCAGACTCCCTCTTGTATTCTCCCCCTTGAAAAAGGGGGAGAAGTTCCCTCCCCTTACCAAGGGGAGGACGGAAGGTGGGGTCAGCACAGCGCGCAAGAATGAGAACGATGCACGACTATTTCCAAAGATATTCATTTTATAAAGAAAAACCACATCAGCGAGTAATTTTCAGCACCCATGCGTAGTCGCACGGCGGAGTGTTCCTCATCGAGTCGGAAACGTGAACGATACAATTCTCCCCCACTTTCTCCCAGCTTAATGCCCCCTTTGCCCCAAGGAGTATTATTCCATTCCCTTGCTTCGGAAAAAATGAACCTAGTGAAATCGCTGCCGGCAGGAAATGCTCATTGTCTCCCGCCATATAGATGGCAAACACGGAACCATCATCTTTGGAAGTGAAAACAACCTTGTCCGACTGATACGGTGCAATGGGATGCGTCCCGTAAATCGCTTCACTGTTGACGCTCATCCACGCTCCTAATTCTTTCAGTCGGCTGTAGGCCACCGAGTCCAGCTCGCCGTCAGGACCGGGTCCGATGTTCAGGAGAAAATTTCCTCCGCGCGACACGATTTGCGCGAGCAAATGAACGAGTCGGCGGGCCGGCTTGTAGGTATCGTGTGGAACGTACGACCATGAAGTTGCCATGGTCATGCACGTTTCCCATGGGTAGGGAAGCGGCTCTTTGGAAATTTCCTGCTCGGGCGTGAGGTAGTTTTGATATTCTCCTTCCACCGCACGGTCGACAACGATCAATCCGGGCTGGAGTGAGCGTGCCATTGCCGCGATTTTCGGCATGTCGATGTTCTGATCGATCGGACCTTTCCCCTCGCGCGGTGAGGACGTGGTAACCGGCTGCACCCATCCTCCGTCAAGCCAGAGGATGTCCATCCGGCCGTAATCGCTCATCAACTCTTTGATCTGGTTAAAGGTGAATGTCTTGAATGCCTCCCACTTCTCCGGATACTTCTTGATATCATAATTCACATTCCGGTCGAAGGGCGGAAAGTACGGACTCCAATAGTCGGAACAATGCCAGTCCGGTTTCGAAAAATACGCGCCGATGCCGAGTCCCTGCTTGCGGAACGCATCGAAGATTTCTCTGGCGACATTGCTTCCAGGGTTCGAACTGAACGGACATGCCGGGTCGGTGATCTTGTAATCGGTTTGCTTCGTGTCGAACATGCAGAATCCATCATGATGCTTGGTGGTAAACACGACGTACCTCATGCCCGCGTCTTTCGCTGCCTTCGCCCATTTGTCGGGATTGAATTTGACGGGATTGAACGTCGTCTTGAGATTCTCGTAGGCCTTCTTATATTCAAAATAGTTGGCAGCATACGGCCCTTTCCGCTGGCACCAGCCTTCATCCTCCGGACACAAACTCCAGCTCTCAACGATCCCCCACTGGCTGTAGGTACCCCAGTGCATCAACAATCCGAATTTAAGGTTGCCCCACCATTGGAGTTTTCGCTGAACAAGACTGTCGCTCGGCGGATAATAGCGCTGCTGACCGAAGGCAGAAGTAAAGACAAGCGTGATAAGCACATATAGATATTTTCTCATTGGAGTTTGAGTTGGTTCGTTAGGTAGTTGGATCGTTAGATAGTTGGATGGTTAGATGGTTTGATAGTAATTCGGAAATATTACATTACTCATTGTTCATCGGATGATGATTTCGTCGACGAAGACCCAGGCGAGACCTTTCACGCCACGCCAGGCCGGGACTTCGGCAACGTTTCTTGCCGCCACCCTGACATACCGGGCATGCAGAGGAGCCGGCATGTTGAGCAGGAATGTCTTTGTCTGTTTTGCCACCTGTTTGCGCGCGTCGGGGTTCTCAATCATTCCTGCATCGACGAATGCTTTCCCATCAACTGATACGGCAATTTCTATTTTCTCCGGAAAGAAAATCCAGCTTTGATTGTCGTCGAGACAATCCACCCCGACCGAAGTGATTACCTGTGTGGTATCAAGATCGACCGTCGCGCTCATGTCGGTTCCTTCCCAGCCGAGCCACAGCATCTGATAATCCTCCGTCCCCCTAACACCATCAACCAGGGTTGCCGGACCGTTCGCAGGATACTTGGGGGAAGGGGAAATTCCGAATTGAATCTTCTTCCCGACTCCCAGATGATTAACAACTCCCCTCTGGAAGTACTCTCTCATCTTTGCCGAATACTCATCAGGGGAATTGCCGCTCTCATGCAGCCGGGGCGGACCGTATTTCTTCGCCGTCGCCGTGAAATCATCCAGGATTTTCATCATATCCTTTCTGGGCGCGTAGGTTCCCGAAGGAGTCTTCTCGAACAGCCAGCCGTCCGTCATAACCATTTTCTTCGCAACCTCAAGAGTCGCATATCGAACCGACTGTTTCACCATCTCGACGCGACGGGCAAGGACTGAATCACCGCTTGCCGCCGCGGATGCGGAGTCGAGCAGAGTTTGATATTCTTTGAGCATTCCGGGAGATAGGTAATCGCCTGAGTGAACTCCCGGCGGCTCATAAAGCGTGAGCGCCCTGTCGGATTTGTTCAGGGACTCGGTCTGAAGCCGGATGTACTGCTCGATATACTTTCCCGAGGGACCGTAATATCTTCCGAGGAAATCATGCATCAGGCTTTCCGCGTCGCATCCCGGATTCCACATGAGATGCGAGAGCAGATACACTCTCAGCTCCTCCATTTCACCGCTGCCCGGGGGCCAGCCTTGCTCAAACAACATTTTCACGCCGTACTTTGCAAAGAGACGGAGGTTGGGTTGGAGAACCTGGAAATTCGGAAACGGCATGACAACATGCGAGAAATTAATCACGTAATCCCACACGATGATGTTGTGCGTGAGCGCTGTCCAGTCCCGGAGGTCGAGGAGAAAACTTCCCTGCGACGTATCGGCTTCGATCGGCTTGCTGCGGTCGCATTCGATCGTGCATAGCATGATGTTGACATTCTTCGCGGGCTTCACGTGCGAGGGTGCCTTCCGGCTGTACTGATACGCCAGCGTTGAAATGATCTTTTCGGGAAACTCCGCCGCCACCTTGTTGACAAACCGGATGACGCTCCCGCTCTGCGAACCTTCGATGCTGTCCACTCCCCGGCAATCCGCACATTCGCAGAAACCGTAGTTGTCCATCTGGCTGACCGACCAATATCGCCTGCCTGGATTCTGTTCGATCGCAACTGCCAACGCGGTAGTCGCGAGTCGGAGGACTTCCGGATTCGAAAGGCAGAGCTGGTCCGAGATGCGGATTCCATTCTTGTAGGCGAAGTATTCCGGGTGCGATGCAAAATACCGCTCCGGCGGGATCAGCCGCTCCAGCGTGTGTACCCACATCCCCCAATCCGAAGAAATCACAATGCCACCGGCGCTGTCCCTCGGCTCGTTACTAAGTCTCTGCCATTCGATGTAGCGTCGTTCGAACGCCTCGCCGTAATATGGAACCCGGAACGTAAACGGCGGTATCTCAGTAGTATCAATATTTCCGAGGATGATGGACGAAGGGTGTGGAATGAACTGTGCGTCCGGGGCAAAATAGCGGCATCCGAGATATTGTTCGAGAAACGAATACACGGCATTCCGAATTCCACGAACCGTTCTTGCAGTCATAAAGATGTTCTTCCCGACTGTCTTGATGCGGAAGCCGTCGTCTCCGAGGCGGTTAATGTCGAACTTCCGGTCTGATGATTTTCCCACTTCGATGACGATCTGGCCTCCCTTTTTCGTGCGTAGGCGACTCAGTGGGAGATCGGCGCCCGAGATTTCGTGGATATAATGCCCCAGGGTATCGGCGCTCGCCGCCACCGCTGCCGGCGCGTCAGCAGCAACGAAGATCGTGAAACTGCTTTTGCCGTTACTGACAAGCCGGATAGACGTAGCGGCGAAGCAGAGCGGACCCATGACAAACAGTAGAAACCCAAGCGAGAGTGCCCGGAGCTGGACGAGGCTAATGTTTTTCAGCGCCGGTCTACGGTCTCTTCCACGTTTGACTGCAATGTCGTCAATCATCTATCGTCCCTCGTCTATCTTCCATCATCCATTGATTTTATAGTTAAGATTTCCGTTTGGCTTACTCACTTCACCAAGATAAGTTTTTTTGTTTCTACAAATGTTCCGGCAGTCAGGCGGTAGAAATACACCCCGCTGGGCAATCCGGCGTCACTTGCGTCCCACTTCACAGTGAACTTTCCGGGCTGCTTCACTTCGTTGACGAGCGTTGCCACTTTTTTCCCTAGCACGTCGTACACCCCGAGTGTCACAAATGATGAAGAACCAATAACAAATGACACCGTTGTTACCGGGTTGAACGGATTGGGATAGTTCTGCTCGAGCCTGAATTCCAATGGACCTTTTAGATTTTCGACAGACGTCGTCGTCTGGATATTTTGAGCGACCATGTGGTATGAGCTGTCCGGAACGGTGGGAACGTGAACGTACAAGCGTTGTGAGGACTGGTCATAGTAGAACCCGTTCCCGTTTTGTCGTAACTCGTCGATCGACAATCGTTCAGGTGCCAATTGGTCGTTGATCGATACCGCCGTCGGCTTCCGTGATATCCCATGGACATCAACAAGATAGACTCTCTGCGTGGGTCTGCCGTCGTAGACCCCCTGTGAAGCTCCTATCAGGACGTCAAGCACCGGAATCTTCCCAGTCGAATCGGTCAGTTCGGCAATGCTCTGCGTAACTCTCGTCTGTGCAGACTTGCCGGATTGGTAATCGAGAGTCTTGCCGTCATCTTCATACAGTGAAAACGTATTTTGTGGGCCGGCGACCGGATACATGCGCAGGATCAAAGTGTCCAGCGGACGCTCATCTGAGTAATTCATCAGCGGCTGAAGGGGAATAATACTGCCCGCTCTCACAAAGAGCGGCATTTTGTCGAGCGGGGCCGGCACCGAGATCATACTCCCGCCCTGATAGACGTTGTCGGTCCAGAAGTCAATCCACGTCCCGCGCGGGAGATAGACCAACTTGCTGGTTTGCCCTACCTGAACAACGGGAGACACCAGAAACGCGTCGCCCCAGAAGTACGATGAACTCTCGTTCGTGAGGTTATTGTCGTTCGCGTCGGCGAAGAACAGCGGTCGCGCCAGCGGTAAGCCCGTCTGATAGTTCTCGTACGCCATGGTGTAGATATACGGCAGGAGTTGATAGCGAAGCTGTATGAATTTCGTGCACAAGCTCTCCGCCTGTGCACCGTACCCCCAGGGTTCGGTCGGCTGGCCGGTACCATGGGCTCTCGTGATCGGGCAGAATGTTCCGTACTGCATCCATCGAACGTAGAGTTCAGGGGTCGTCGTCCCACAGCAAAAGCCGCCGATGTCAGAATTGTGATAGGCAAGTCCGGACATTCCCATGCCGAGCATCATCGGGGGCTGAACTGCAAGTCCTCCGAAACTCTTTCCGACGTCCCCCGACCAGGGTATCACTCCATACCGTTGGATGCCCGCGTAACCGGATCGCGTGAGATTGAACAATCTTTGATTTGGACGGAACTGATGAAATCCATTGAAGACCGTCTTTGCCCAAAGAAGATTAAAGATGTTATGGACTTTTGCAGCGCTGCCGAGATAATGCAGCATGTCCAGCGGATGATTTTCCGGCTCACCGAGGTCAGTCCAGATGCCGGACAATTCGGTGCCAAAGAACCCTGGATGTTTGCTCCACCACCAGGTCTGCACGGCGGGGTTTGTGATATCCAGCAGTCCCGCATTGCAGCCACAGGACCACCAATTGTTGAGCAGATATGGCTGGTTTATCGTATTCTTCGCCAGGTACGCGTTCGAGCTTGCCTCGGAGAAATTGATTGACGTTTGGACGATGTAGGGTTCTGTGATGACGATGGTTTTGATCCCCTGGGCAAGAAAATCAGACATCATCGTAAACGGTTGAGGCCACGCCGAAGTGTTCCAGGCAAGGTCTCCCATCGCTTGATACCAGTAGAGGTCCAGGATGATCGCGTCGCAGGGAATTTGTTCCTGCCGCATCGTCTGAACGATCGATGTTGCCTCGGTCTGGGACTGGTAACCGAACTTCGATTGAAGGAACCCAAACGCCCAGCGGGGCGGCAACGGCTGCCGGCCGGTGAGCCATGTGTACCGTTCGAGTTGGTCCGCGACAGTGGGCGCGACAAGAACAAAATACGAAAGCTCGCCGCCCCCGGCAGTGTAGCTGAATTGTGACGCATCGCCGACGCCAAAATCGAAGCGGCCGGGGAACGTGTTTTCGAAATACAGCGCGTAACCGCCGGTCGTTGTGATAAAGGGAATGTTGGTGTTCATGGTCGGCAGAGCCGACGTGTAGCCGCCAATCTGGGTGTTGTAGCTGTCAAATGCCTGTCCCCTCCTGTCCATGCTCGTGCCGCGCTCGCCGGTTCCATAGAAATGGTCGTCCTGATTCAGTGTGAACGCGGCGATCCTTGCCGCTTGATTGGTCGCCAAACCGCCCGACGCGGGCTCGGTGAGAAGCAGTTTTCCTGCCCCATCACAGTATGCAATTCTCAAGGGATTTTTGCCGCAAACGATCTTCATCGAGGCGGAGGTAATGGCGATGGAAGAATCCGTCTCCTCAATCGAAGTTGCCACATCCGCGGTCGTATCCTGGATAACGACGAGAGACGAATCCAATACTGTGGCCGGTCCGGGCAAAAAATCCACCCTGACGATCTCGGGAGTGAAGAAAATGAATCGCACGGAAGACGTATCGGCATGGACGGTCGTTGCCTTCCCTTCGATTGAGTACCCGGTGAAATTGCCGAGGTACGTTTGCGCACCGCAGGTGAGAAGAGAAGCGTACATCATCCCGCAGATGAACCGGGCATGAAGAAGAGGTGTCTTCATAATCTTAATTGGACATGGAAGAAAACTCCGGAAAACACTCTGTCATTCCTCTCACACTTTTGAGAGGGTACAAAATTCCCAATTGCAATATAGTATGACCTCCTATGAATGTCAACCGTTTCCGACCGCCGCGGACTAATCTCGGAGGGAATTGTATTCCCGACCGCATGAAAAACAGATCGAAGCCGTAGAGTCCGTTTCGTCCTGTCCGCCTCTGGCGGAAAACGGATGGTGTGGCACATTCACACCCGTAAGAAGACAACGTTGCCTGTCCGGTCAGGGGACCGGACTCTACGCGGGTTGGTCGGGAAGCTCCCTCCCAGAGCGAGAGTTGGCTGGAAACGTACCAAGCCCGGATAGAACCTTCGCAAGGTCAAGCAAAAGGTAACCTTCTGCATCGTAAATTCGTGGTTGAAGGTTACCTTTCATCCTGGAAAACCTTGCTAAGGTTTACTCTGCATGGTTGCCATAGCCGCTTTCGATGCGATAACCCTCTACCCCTCTGCCTCCCCTTCCCCCATAAATGTGGGAAGGGGAGTATACGAAATGGCTGAGTTGGTAGTGGCAACAAAGCGAGACTTGGCTGAAAACGTACCAAGCCCGGATAGAACCTTCGCAAGGTCAAGCAAAAGGTAACCTTCTGCGTGGTAAATTCGTGGTTGAAGGTTACCTTTTATCCTGGAAAACCTTGCTAAGGTTTACTCTGCATGGTTGCCATAGCCGCTTTCGATGCGATAACCCTCAACCCCTCTGCCTCCCCTTCCCCC